>NEVA01000017.1 GCA_002304445.1 Opitutia bacterium Tous-C4FEB
TTCCCCAGCCACCGCTCGCTCGCGACGGGCCTGCAAACCGTGACCGACAAGCAGGGCAATAAAAGCGATAAAACCGCGGTCGTCGCCTGGACCAATCTTTACGGTCCGAAACAAGCCCGCGTATTCAGCACCACCATCGGCCACACCAACGCCACCGTCGGCGACCCGCGTTTTCTCGATCTCGTCACCCGCGGCGCCCTTTGGGCCGTCGGCAAACTCGGCGACGACGGCCGCCCCGCCGCCGGCTTCGGCCCCAAGGGAAAATAGCTTTCGCCGCCCGCGTCGTTCGCTTCGGCAGGTAGCGTCGCCACGTCCGGGCGCGACGTTGTTCTCCAAAAACGATCCCGCTGCCAGCGGCACCCGTTCACCGCGTTCACCTTCCCCATGTCTGCTTTCTCCGACCCGCTCCGCGAGGCCCGCCAAAAATCCGGCATCCTCAAATGCCCGTTTCACGGCGAGGACATCACGATGCTCCTCCGCCACGAGGATGTGCGCCAAGCCGCGAAGGACTGGCAGACGTTCAGCTCCGACGCGCCGTTCCGCGTGCCGATTCCCTCCGAAGAAGCCGTGCGCACGATGCGCCAACTGCCCATCGAGACCAACCCGCCCGAGCACGGCGACTACCGCGCCATCGTCGAACCGTTTTTCGCCCGCGCCAAAGACCCCGCCGTCATCGCGCAAGTCGAGGCCCTGATCGCCGACCTGTTCGATCAAGCGCTCGCGCGCGACTCCGTCGAGATCGTCAACGAGTTCGCCCTGCCCGTGCAGTCGCGCGCCCTCACCCACCTGCTCAACGTCCCGGCCAGCGAGGGCGAGATCTGGCTCGGCTGGGGTATCCACGTTTTCAAGGTCACCGGCGGCGAATTCAAAACCGGCTCTGTCCTCGAAGACTACCTGCACCGCAAATTCGACGAAGCCCAGGCCCACCTCGGTCCCGATTTTTTCAGCGCGCTCACGCAGGCCACCTACCGCGGACGACCGCTCACGCGCGACGAGATGATGGGCTTCGCCAACCTCGCCTTCGCCGGCGGCCGCGACACCATCATCCACACCATCGCCTGCGCCCTCGGCCATCTCGCCGAGCATCCCGAGGCGTTGGACTACCTCCGCGCCGACCCGAAGCGCATCACGCTCGCGAGCGAGGAATTTTTCCGCGTCTTCATGCCGCTCACCCACATCGGCCGCGTGTGCCCCGCCGACACCGCCGTCCACGGCACCACCGTGAAAGCCGGCGAACGCATCTCGCTAGCCTGGGCCTCCGCCAATTTCGACGAGACCGTTTTCCCGTCGCCCGAAGAAGTCCGCCTCGACCGAAAGCCCAATCCTCACCTCTCCTTCGGCTTCGGCCCTCACCTCTGCCTCGGCGCTCCCCACGCCCGCCTGATTTTGCGCACGCTCCTCCGGTTCTGCTGCGAAAAAGTCCGCGCCATCACCGTCCTCCACGCCGAAGAACGCGTGGAACACGAGGCCGCCTTCGACCGCAAACTCGGCTATCACACGTTGACCGTAAAACTCACCGCGCTCTGAATCGCGCCCACGTGGAGGTCACACCGCCCGCTTTCCGCTTCACCACCCCAACCGCCCTCTGAGCCGCCGCGTAAAAAAAATCGCTCCTCTCACCCCGGCACCGCGTCTTTCTTCCACCCACCCATGAACCCCGTTCAACCCACGCGTCGCGAATTTATCCGCACCTCGTCCCGCTTCGCCGCCGTCTCCGCCCTCGCCGGCATCGCCCTGCCCCACGTTCACGCCCAAGGCACCGATGTCCTCCAAGTTGCGCTCATCGGCTGCGGCGGTCGCGGCGCCGGGGCCGCTTCCAACGCCCTCTCCGTCAACACCGGCCCCGTCAAACTCGTCGCCATGGCGGATGTTTTCGCGCCCCGCCTCACCACCGCCTACGACGCCCTCAAACGCAAACACGCCGCCAGCGTCGACGTGCCCGAGGACCGCAAGTTCATCGGCTTCGACGCCTACAAGGGCGCCATGGACTGCCTCCGCCCCGGCGACATCGCGATCTTCACCACGCCGCTCGCGTTTCGCTGGGTCCACTTCGCCTACGCCATCGCGAAAAAACTCAACGTCTTCATGGAGAAACCGCTCACGGCGGACGGCCCGACCTCGCGTCGTATGATCAAACTGGCCGAGGACGCCACGGCGCAAAATCTCAAGGTCGGCGTCGGCCTCATGTCCCGCCACAGCCGCGCGCTCCAAGAACTCCACCAACGCATCGGCGACGGCGCGATCGGCGACATCACGCTCATGCGCGGCTACCGCATGGCCGGTCCGCTCGCTTCGGCCTTTTCGGAACCCAATCCCGGCCCGCTCACCGATCTGATGTATCAGGTCCGGCGCTTCCACAGTTTCATTTGGCTCAGCGGCGGCTGCTACAGCGATTTCTACATCCACCACATCGACCACCTCTGCTGGATGAAAAACGCCTGGCCGGTAAAGGCCCAAGGCATCGGCGGCCGGCACTACCGCCAGAGCCCCGCCGGCAAGCCCTACATCGACCAAAACTTCGATTCCTACGCGGTCGAATACACCTTCGCCGACGGCGCGAAGCTCATGATGAACGGCCGCTGCGTCACCGGCAGCGCCAACATGTATTACAGCCACGCCCAAGGCACCAAGGGCATGGCCGTCGTCTCAAAACAAGGCGACTGCGGCCTGCCTTCATCGATCTACTCCGGCCAACTTCCCGCCATCGAACGCCGCCTCTGGGAATCGGTCGTCCCGCCCGACCAACAAAATCCCTACCAAAACGAGTGGAACGCCCTCACCCGCGCCATCCGCCACAACACCCCGTTCAACGAGGTCAAACGCGGCGTCGAGGCCAGCGTCGCCACCTCCATGGGCCGCTTCGCCGCCCACACCGGGCAAGAAATCACGTGGGATCAGTTCTACAACAGCCCGACCGAGCTCGCGCCCGGCGTTGACCAACTCAACCTCGACGGCCCGTCTCCTCTTCTGCCCGACGCCGACGGCCGCTACCCGATCCCCGAGCCGGGCCTCAAACGCGACCGCGAATACTGACCACTCCTTCCCCTGCATTTTCCCTCTATGATTCCCCTCCCCTCCACCCGCCGTTCCTTTCTCAAAACCTCCGCGCTCCTGCTCTCCGCGCCGCTCATTCTCCCGAGCCGCGTGTGGTCAGCCGAGACCGCCCCGAGCAAGCGCCTCACCATCGGCTGCATCGGCATGGGCAAAATGATGAGCGGCCATCTCCGCGGCTACCTCAACCGTGACGATGTCGAGGTGCTCGCCGTCTGCGACGTCGACACCACCCGCCGCGAGCACGCCAAGAAAACCGTGGACACCGCCTACACCGCCAAGACCGGCGGCACCTACGCCGGCTGCGCCGCGTATAACGATTTCCGCGAGGTCATCGCCCGCAAAGATATCGACATCGTTGTCATCGCCACGCCCGACCACTGGCACGCCTACATCGCCATCGCCGCCGTCCGCGCCGGCAAAGATGTCTACTGCGAAAAGCCCCTCACCTACAATGTCCGCGAGGCCGTCGAGCTCGTGAAGGAGGTGCGCAAGGCCAACCGCGTTTTCCAAACCGGCTCGCAACAGCGCTCGTCGAAAGAGTTCCGCATCGCCGCCGAGCTCGTGCGCAACGGCGTCCTCGGCCGCGTCAACTCCGTCCACGTCTCCTTCGGCGATCCCGCCAAACCTTACACGCTTCCCGCCGAAACGATGGAGCCCGGCCTCGATTGGGACCGCTGGTGCGGGCCCGGCCCGCTCGTCGCCTACAACCCGTCACTCAGCCCGCGCGGCATCCACAACAATTTCCCCGACTGGCGCAAGACCCGTGAATTCGGCGGCGGCATGATCACCGACTGGGGCGCCCACCACATCGACATTTCCCAATGGGCGCTCAACGCCGATGCGAGCGGCCCCGTCGAGGTGCGCGCCCCGCAAAACTGGGAGACCGCCAAACGCGGCGCCCAACTCGTCTACGCCGACGGCACCATCCTCACCCACGTGAAGGGCAAGGGCGTCTCGTTCTACGGCACCGAGGGCGAATGCCACGTCAACCGCGGCAAGTTTGAGCTCATCATGAACGGCAAGACGGTCCACAAATTCTGGGACAAGGACGTGGACAAGGGCACCTCGATGGAGCGCGAGGTGACGCTCACCGAGCGTGAATTCTTGGCCGACGCGAAAGTGAAACTCTACAACAGCAAGAGCCACTTCCAGGATTTCCTCGACTGCGTGAAATCCCGCCAACGTCCGATCTGCGACGTGGAGGTCGGCGCGCGCAGCGTGATCGCATGTCACGTGATGAACTTCGCCTACTACTACGGCGCGAACGCCAAATGGAACCCCGAGCGCAACCGCTTCGCGAGCGGCGGCAGCAACCGCTGGCTCACCCGCGACAAATACCGCGCCGGCTGGGCGGTGTGATTTTTCACGCCGCCTCGCGCGGTTTTTTTGCCGCGCGCCGATAAGGGATTGTCGCCCGGCCGCTCGTTCCCGATGGTGACCGAAATGCCTCCGTCGGGCCCTTAGCGCCCGCTTACTTCGATGAAATTTATTCTCTCTGCCGCGCTCTCATCCCTCGGCGTCGCCGCCTTCGCCGCCGACACCCTCACCACGCGCAACCCCAATCCCTCGGCGCCCGCCGCCACGGTCGGCACCGCGTTTGACGCCGCCAAAGAACTCCCACGCTTCCTGCCCGTCGAGCCCGCCGCCGCTCTCGCGACGTGGAAGGTAAAACCCGGCTTCAAGCTCCAGCTCGCCGCCCACGAGCCGCAGGTCCGCGATCCCATCGCGATCACCTTCGACGAAAACGGCCGCATGTTTGCCTGCGAAATGATCGACTACTCCGAGCGCCGCGACGCCACGCCGCACCTCGGCCGCATCTCGATGCTCGAGGACAAGGACGGCGACGGCGTCTACGAAACCAGCACCGTCTTCGCCGACGGCCTTCCGCTCCCCACCGGCCTCATCTGGGCCAACGGCGGGCTCTTCGTCGCAGCCTCACCCAACATCTGGCGCTTCGAGGACAAGGACGGCGACGGCCGCGCCGAAGTGCGCGAGGTGGCGTTCACCGGTTTCGGCACGGGCCTAAAAGCCCTCAACGTCCAAGCCATGCTCAGCAGTTTCGCCTGGGGCCAAGACAACCGCATCCACCTCATGGGCGGCCTCGGCAACCGCGGGTTGATTCACAGTCCGAAGCGCCCCGATCTGCCCGCCGAAGAACTTGGCGCCCGCGACTTCTGGTTTGATCCACGCACCTACGCCTTCGGTTTTGAAACCGGCGGCGCGCAATACGGCATGAGCTTCGACAACTACGGCCGCAAATTCGCCTGCTCCAACTCCGACCACCTCCAGTTCTGGGTCTACGACGAACGCTACGCCGCCCGGAACCCGTTCTTCACGCCGCCGCCCACCCGCCAAAGCATCGCCGCCGACGGCGGGGCCGCCGAGGTCTTCCGCCTCAGTCCCGACGAACCGTGGCGCATCGTCCGCACGCGCTGGCGCATCGGCGGCGTCGTCAAAGGCATGGTCGAGGGCGACGGCCGCGTGAGCGGCTACTTCACCGGCGCCACCGGCACCACCGTCTTTCGCGGCGATGCCTACGGCGACGAGTTCGTGAACAACACCTTTACGGGCGACGCCGGCGGCCAGCTCGTGCACCGGAAAAAAATCTACCCCGACGGCGCCAGTCTCATCGGCCGTCGATCCGCCGACGAGCAGGGCTACGAATTCGCCGCCAGCACCGATACTTGGGTGCGCGTCGTGAATTTCGCCAACGCCCCCGACGGCACCCTCCACATCTGCGACATGTATCGCGAAGTCATCGAGCACCCGTGGAGCATCCCCGAAGAGATCAAGCAACACCTCGACCTCAACAGCGGCCACACCCGCGGCCGCCTCTACCGCCTCGTGCCGGACAACGCCTCGTGGCAACGTCGCCCCCGCGTCGCGCTCGGCTCCGCCTCCACCGCCGAACTCGTCGCCACCCTCGCCCACGCCAACGGCTGGCACCGCGACACCTCCGCCCGCCTGCTCTACGAACGCCAAGACGCCGCCGCTGTCCCGCTCCTGCGCGCCCTCACCGATCCCCTCGCGCAACACCACGCCCTCGGCGTGCTCGACGGCCTCGGCGCGCTCACCGCCGAACCCGTGCTCGCCGCGCTCACCAGCGCCGACGCCCGCCTGCGCGAACACGGCGTCCTCTACGCGGAGAAACTACTCCGAACCGGCACGGCCGTTCCGCCCGTATCGGCTTCCGCGCTCGTCGAGAAACTCGCCGCCCTCGTCACCGACGCCGACGCCCGCGTGCGCTTCCAACTCGCCTTCACGTTGCCCACGTCGCCCGCCCTCGCCCCCGCTTTCGCGCGCCTCGCCGCCCGCGACCACGCCGAGCCGTGGATCTCCGCCGCCCTCCTCACCGCCCCGCCCACGGCGCTCAACGCCACCCTGCTCCCCGCCTTCACCAGCGATCTCGCCACGGCCAACGCGGCCGCCCCGTTTGTCGCCAAGTTGATCGAGATTCGCGCCGCGTTCAGCTCCCCCGCCGACCGGGCCGAATTAATCGCTTTCATCGCCCAGCCCGGCACCAATCCGCTCTGGCTCCGCGCCCTCGGCGACGGCCTCCGCCGAAACGGCACCACGATCACCGCCGCCGATTCCTCCGGCAAATTGCGCACGGTCTTCACCCGCGCCGCCACCACCGCCGCCGACGCCAAAGCCCCCGTCGCCGCCCGCCTCGCCGCCCTCGCCCTGCTCGACGTCGCGCCCTACGACACCACGCGCAGCGCCCTCGTCGCCTGCCTCGCCGCCGGCCAACCGCCCGAGATTCAATCCGCCGCGATCAAGGTCCTCGCCCAACATCCGCTGCCCGCCGTGACGACCACCCTGATCGAATCCTGGCGCAATGGCTCGCCCGCCGCCCGCGAGGCCGTGCTCGCTGCCCTGATCGCCCGCGAGGACCGCGCCGTCGCCCTGCTCACGGCGATCACCGCCGGCACCATCAAGCCCGCCGAGATTCCTGCCGCCCAAGTCCAGGCTCTCACCCAGCACAAAACCCAAAAAGTCGCCGCCCTCGCCCGCACCGCCCTCGCCTCGGTGATCCCGCCGTCGCGCGCCGAGGTCACCGCCACGTTTCAACCCGCCCTCACGCTCACCGGCGACGCTGCCCGCGGGCGCGCCATTTACCAGGGCCGTTGCTTCGTCTGCCACCGCGCCGGCGATGAGGGCATCGCGCTCGGGCCCGATCTCGTCACCGTGAAATCGAGAGGCCGCGAGGCGTTGCTCGCCGCGATTCTCGAACCGCACAAGGAAGTCGCGCCCCACTACATCGCCTACGATGTCACCACCAAAGAGGGCAACACCTTCACCGCCATGGTCGCCCGCGACGACGCGACCGGTCTCACCCTCAAAATCATGGGCGGCGGCGAGATCGTTTTGCCCCGCGCCCAGGTGCGCGGCAGCCGTTCCGACGGCCTGAGTCTCATGCCCGAGGGCCTCGAAGCCGGCCTCAAGCCCGGCGACATGGCCGACCTTCTCACCTTTATAGAAACGCTAAAATAGCCCCACCGCGCCGCTCTCCTGCGGCTATGCTTTCGTCGCTTCACCCTATGCGCCTCCTGCCGCTCCTCTTCGCTCTCGGTGTCGTCGCGCCGGCTCTGTTCGCCACGTCCGCCACGCCGTTGCCTCCCGCCGTCGAAGCCGCCCGGCGCGTTCTGTTCCTCGGGGACAGCATCACTTTCGGCGGGGCGTATGTGGACTTCATCGAGACCGTGATCCACACCCGCGCACCCGATTGGCGCGGCGAGATCATCGACCTCGGGCTTTCCAGCGAAACCGTTTCCGGCCTCTCCGAAGCCGGTCACGCCGGCGGAAAATTTCCCCGCCCCGATCTTCGCGAACGTCTCGGCCGCGTGCTGGCGCAGACCAAGCCCGACCTCGTCCTCGCCTGCTATGGCATGAACGACGGCATTTATTTTCCCTTCGCCGACGATCGCTTCGCCGCGTTTCGCGAGGGCATCAACCGGCTGCACGCCGCGGTCGTCGCCACCGGCGCCACGATCATTTTCCTCACGCCGCCCGTCTTCGATCCGTTGCCCATCGCCGGCAAGGTCTTGCCCGCCGGGCTGGATGCGTATCCCGCGCCGTTCGCGGGCTACAACGACGTTCTCGCCCGTTACTCCGCCTGGCTGCTCTCGCAACGCGCCGCCGGTTGGACCGTGATCGACGTCCACGGCGCCATGACCGCCGCACTCGCGCAACGCCGCGCCAACGACCCGCCGTTCACGTTCTCGAAAGACGGCGTCCATCCCGACGCCCTCGGCCACGCCGTCATCGCCCGCGCCGTCCTGACGGCTTGGAACCTGCGCCCCGACGACGGCGAACTGATCGCCGGGCTCGCGACCACGCCCAACGACCCGCTGCTCGCGCTCATCCGCGAGCGCCGCAAACTTCGCATGCACGCTTGGCTCACCGCGACCGGCCACCGCCGCCCGGGTGTCACCGCGGGCCTGCCGCTCGCCGCCGCCGAGGCGCAAGCCGCCGCGCTTACGGAAAAAATCCGCGCCCTCAAATAGCCGGGCGCGCGCCTCTCATACCGACGTACCTTAACTTCTAGACGCTTGTCATTGCGAGGTGCGCGAAGCGCGCCGTGGCAATCCAGCTGGATTGCTTCGTCGCTACGCTTCTCGCAATGACAGTCTGTTTACCAAGGGACGCTGGTATCACTTCACCGGCGAAAAATCCGTCGGCATCAAGAACACCGACTTCACGCCGTCCTTCACCGTGAGCGGACCGCCGGCGGCTTTCTCCGACGCGGCACGCGCCGCAATCCAGTCCGGATCGGCCCGGAACGCGGCAAACGATTTCGCCGCCGCCTCGCGGTCTTTGTGCGCGAGAAAATAAATGAGCGTCGAGCCCGCGCCTTTGTCGGCGTCGATCGGATGATAGTAGCCGAGATGCGTCATGCCGTGCTTGGCAAACAGCGCGATCGTGTGATCGCGGAAGCGCGCATCGATCGCCGCGACCTTGCCCGGAGGCGTGGTGTAAGTGCGCATTTCAAAAACACGCGGCGGGCCGTCATAGTTGGCCACTTGGGGTGAATAAGGGACCTGCGTCAGAAATACCGACTCGATCTTGGCGACGATCTTTCCGTCCACCTCGCTGGCTTTGGCGACCGCTTTCCACGCCGGATCGGCGCCAAACGCCTTGAACGATTCCTTCGCCGCCTCCCGGCTCCGGTGTTGCAGCAGATAGACGAGTTTCTCGCCGGCGCCGTCTTTCGCGTCCATCGGCACGGCGTAACCCAGATTGGTCATGCCGTGTTTTTCAAACAGCTTGAGCGTGTGATCGCGGAACCGCGCGAGCACGTTGGCGTGTTTGCCGGGCATGGCGGTGTAGGTGCGAAGTTCGAAGACCGGCGATTCCTGAGCGGACGACGAGGCGGCGCCCAAAAGCGCGAGACCGAGAAGCGAAACCAGACGGAGGGGACGGATGTTCATGGGGAAAATAGAAATGAAGGGCAAAAAAGCGGGTGCGTCCCGCGCTCAGCTCGACCAATAGCCGCCCTGATGTTTTTCCGCGCCGGCGCCGACGAGTTCGCCCTCGCTGGCCATAGCCTCTTCCGGCGGCAGTTCTTCCATCGGAGCAAAGCGCTCGGACGTGAAGCCGAGTTCCTGTTTCCCCTGGTGGAAAGGATCGGGCGGATTGGTGAGTTCGGAGAGCAGCAGCCCGACCGTGGCGGAGTCGCCGCCCTTCACGATTTTCTCCCGGCCGAGAAAGACCTCGCGGATCGTGTAGGTGTTTCCTTTCACCGGCAGCTGCTTGTAAAGCGCCCGGATAAACGCGGAAAACGTATCGTTGATGCAGACTACTTTCTGACCTTTGACCATGGGAAAGCCCAAAACCTGAAAGCGTGGGTTTCAGGATGCAACCCGAAGCCTCGAAAAATCTGCGCGCACCCAAATTGCCCTTGCCGCGTCTTTGCCCGTGCGGTTCCGATAGCTCGCCCCGCAACCCCCACCCGTCCTTTTTCTTAAATTATGAACGCGGAAACTCCCGCCGCTCCCGCGGCCAAGTCCAAGAAAGTCGTCTCGGCCAATCCGGCTGATCGTTACTCCAACGCCGGCCCTTCACCCGACCCATGGGCCCGATGCGCCCTCATCGAATACGGCGGCGACCGTAGCTACGCGTGGACCGTCCGCGAACGCGTGATTCACACCCCGGCCGCGGAGACTGGCCGCACCGAGCAGCAACTCCTGAAATCCCTCGCGACTCCCGGCCGCACGGAAGCGGGCCTCGCTTTCATCTGCCAGATGCTCGCCATGGTCGGCTCGGCCAAGAGCGTGCCCGCTCTCGCCCCGCTCCTCCAAGACGCCAAGACCACCGAAGCCGCCCGCTACGCACTGCAACACATCACCGGCCCCGAGGCCGACGCCGCGTTTCTCGCCGCCCTCGGCACCCTCACCGGCAACGCCAAAGCCGGTCTCATCGGTAGCATCGGCGTGCGCGGCGACACCGCCGCCAAATCCGCCCTCACCGCCATCAAGGACGCCGCCACCGAGCCCGCCATCGTGCGTGAAGCCGCCACCCGCGCCCTCGCCCGCATCGCCACCTTCAAAGTCTAAACCGCCATGAATTCCTCGCCACTCAGCCGCCGCGATTTCCTCCGCCACTCGGCCCTCGCCACCGCCGTCGCCGCCGCCCCGCTCATTTTGCCCTCGGGTCTCCGCGGGCAAAACGCCCCGAGCAAGAAGATCACCGTCGGCATCATCGGCTGCGGCAACATCGCCGACGGCCACTACGGCCCGCTCCTCGGTTCACCCGAGTCGCTCAAGGTCCTCGCCGTCTGCGACGTGGACCGCGACCGCGTCAACGCCGCCGCCGTCCGCGTCAACACCGCCTACGAGAACACCGATTGCAAAACCTACGGCGACTTCCGCGAACTCAACCGCCGCCCCGATATCGACGCCGTCTTCATCTGCACGCCCGACCACTGGCACGCGTTGATCGCCATCGACGCGATGCGCAACGGCAAGGATGTCTACATCGAGAAACCGCTGACCCTCACCATCGCCGAGGGCCGCGCCGTCGTCGAGGCCGCCCGCAAATACGGCCGCGTGGCCCAACACGGCACCCAACACCGCTCGATGAAACGTTTCCACGACGTCGCCGAATTCGTGCGCAACAACGGTCTCGGCAAACTCGACCGCATCGACTGCTGGATTCCACCAAACAACCGCTTCTGCGACGCCACCTGGAAACCCGAGGCCGTGCCGGCCAACCTCGATTGGGATCTCTGGCTCGGGCCCGCCCCGTGGCGGCCCTACTCGTCCATCGGTTGCCACTACAATTTCCGCTTCATCGCCGAGAGCGCCTACGGTCAGGTGACCAACTGGGGCGCCCACTACCTCGACATCGGCCAATGGGCGCTCGGCATGGATGACAGCGGCCCCGTCTCCGTCGAAGGCAAGGGCGAGTTCCCCAGCAGCGGCCTTTTTACCAACGCGACCAACGTCAACTTCACCGTCCGCTACGCCAACGGGGTGCCCATGCACTGCCGCACCCGCTACGAAGGCGGCGGCACCGTGCGCTTCGTCGGCGAGCGCGGCTGGCTCGACATCGCGCGCGACAAGATGAGCGCCTCCGATCCCAATCTGCTCCGCGAGATGCAGGCCCCCAACAAGCCCATCCAGCTCGAGCTCAGCAAAAATCATCAGGACAATTTCTTCGACTGCGTGCGCTCCCGCGCCCGCCCCATCGCCGACGTCGAACTCGGCCATCGCACGACGACCGTCTGCAACCTCGGCCAGATCGCGATGGTTCTCGGCCGCAAGTTGCAATGGGACGCGGCCAAAGAAGAGTTCGTGGGCGACGACGCGGCCAACCGCCTCCGCACCCGCGCCATGCGCTCGCCTTGGTCGTTGGCCTGATCTGAGCGGGCTCGGCCACAGTTCTTCGTGTAGGAGCGAGCTTGCTCGCGATGCTCGTGGTTGAGGTCCGCGCAACGGTTTTGCGCGGACCGGCCAAAACATCCGATCCTGCCCACGCAAGCCGCGCCCTGCTCCCGCTATGGTCCGCCGGAAACCGTGCGCCGCGTGGACCGGCTCATACCCGCGCCCGAGGCCGCGAGGTGCTGATCCGCTTCGGGGCCGCGCGGTCTTTTTCGGTGACCGCGCCCTGCCTCGGCGGCTCAACTGCGCCGCACACCGCTTCGACAACCGCAGACAAGAATTTACCCACGACCGTGCCCGCTGCGGCGTCATCATAAAAACGGCCTCTCTTTCAGACATGTTTGTCATCTATTAGATGACAAACTTTTCCGGCCGTCGGTTTAGCCCGGGTCGCGAAATGAGAGGAGCGAACCGTCGTCTATTCGATCCGTCTCTCGTCGAAATCCATCAGATCGGCGACGCTGATGATCTGCTCGGTGCGGTCGGCGCAGCCCATGTTGGTGAGCGCGGTTTTCAAGAAATCGCGACCGGCTGCCGTCATGCCTTTTTGCACGTAGTCCCGGTTCCACTTGGCGACCCGCATTTCCGCCGGGAACAACGCGAGCAACCGCCGATCGCGCTCCGAATCGCCGAGCCCGGCCGACATGCACTCATGGACGATTGCTTCCACCGCCGCCGGGTCGATCCCGAGGTGCAGGCAGAGAAATTTATCCATGCCTCGCTTGTAATTCTTCGCGTAGCTCGCGGGCAGCGCACCGTGGGTTTTCACGTAACGACACTTGGCCAGAAATCGCGGCAGGTGCAGCAACCCCGTCGCCGCGTGGGGCACGTAAGGCGAGGGCAACTCGGTCAACACTTCCCCCGAGGATCCGGGAATCGGTTTGGACAACATATCCCCAACAAACCCACTCCCGCGCTCTGCGCCAGCCCGCATTGCGCGCATCGCATGCGCGATTTCCCCAAAGAACCTCCGATCTGTTTTTAAGATATTATATTGGCCGAAACGATGCAGTGGGAGAACCGCGAATGAACACGCATGAACGCAAATTCCAGAGGAAGGCGGACGGAAAGCTCCTCTGGAATTTTGGTTCATAGTTTGGTGAGACATTAAGTTTGGGGGGCGGCAGTCGCGGATTTGATTCGCGGCCATTGGCGTTCATTCGCGGTTCAATCGCATAGATTCGGCTGGAGCATTCGGCCCGTTGCGACCCGCCGCCCGTGCCCCGCGCCGCAACGGGCTTGCGGCTTTGCGCGGCGTGGCCTGACATCGCACTTCACCATGGACAAAGCCGCGCTGCGTCAGGCCATCCTCTCCCTGCTCGAAGCCGAGCTCGCCACGCTCACCGCCGCCGCGCACGACGCCCACGCCGAGGCCACCGACGAGGAAAATCGCTCCGAGGATAAATACGATATGCGTAGCCAGTCGGCCGCCTATCTCGCCGCCGGCCAAGCCAAGCTCGCGACGGAGCTCGGAGCCGCGATCGGAGCCTACCAAACGCTCGCGCTGCCCGCGTTTGGCCCCCGCGACGCCATCGCGACGGGCGCACTCGTGACTCTCGAAGTCGGCGGCGAACCGGCCGTTTATTTTCTCGGCCCGCACCGCGGCGGTCTCGAAGTTGTGATCGGTGGACAAACCGTCGTAGTCGTGACCGTCGCCTCGCCGCTCGGTCGCCAACTCGTCGGCCGCCACCTCGGCGAGAGTGTGATGCTACCCGGCCGCACCGGCCCGGCACTCCAAAAAATCAGCGCCGTCGCCTAAACCCTTTAGGCTGATCGGGGCACGAGGCTCCCCCGGTTACCACTCACGTCCGCCGGCTCACTTCGCCGCCGGGCTTAGCCCGTACGGCCGCCACGTTGTCTCTCAGCTGAGTGGGGGTTGTCCGAATCGCGCCCCACGGAACTGATCTCGCGGGCAAGCCGGCGGGGGCATTTTCGTCGCGCGAAAAAATTTGCCGACGAGTTTGGCGTTTCGCCCAAACCGCCACACGCTTCGCTCCATGTCGTCCAGCGAAAATCCAACCGCGTCCCCCTCCGTTCCTCCCGTCATTCTCATCGCCGGCGTCACCGGCGGCATCGGCTCCGCCCTCGCCCGCCGCCTCACCGCCGCCGGTGCCAACGTCGCCGGCTACGCCCGCAACGCCGATAAACTCGCCGCCCTGCACGCCGAGCTCCCCGCGCTGCTCCCCCTCACGGCCGATGCCACCCAACCCGCCGAGCTCGAAGCCGCGGTTGCCGCCACCGTCGCCCACTACGGCCGGCTCGACGGCTACGTCCACGCCGTCGGCTCGATTGTGATCAAGGCCGCCCACCAAACCCGCCCCGAGGAATGGCTGCGCGTGCTCGACCTCAACCTCAACTCCGCCTTCTACGGCCTCCGCGCCGCCCTCGGACCGATGCAGTCGCAGAGCGCCGGCAGCATCGTCTTCATCAGCTCCGTCGCCGCCCAAGCCGGCCTGCCCGCCCACGAAGCCATCGCCGCCGCCAAGGCCGGGGTCGATGGCCTCGTGCGCTCCGCCGCCGCCAGTTACGCGCCGCGCAACATCCGGGTGAACTCCGTCGCGCCCGGCCTCGTCGACACCCCGCTCGCCGCTCCGCTCCTTGCCAGCGAAGCCGCCCGCGCCTTCTCCGAAAAGATGCACCCCCTCGGTCGCATCGGCCGTCCCGATCAGGTCGCAAGTCTCATCGCCTGGCTGCTCTCGCCCGACGCCGATTGGGTCACCGGCCAGACTTACTCGATCGACGGCGGCCTCGCCCACCTCCGCCCCCGGCCCAAGGTTTAATCCCGAACTCGCCAATCCGCCTTCCGCCATCGAAAATCGGGAATCGAAAATTGTAAGTCGAAACCCTTGGTTTGAAATCCCCATGATCACCCCTTCCGACCCCGCCCCCGCCAGCGATCAACCTCTCGCGAGCCTCGACGAGTGGGAAGATTTCCTGAAGGACAAGTACCCCGAGCCCGCCCCGGCCCCCGCCCGCGGCACGCCCAGCGTTGGCACCGATCCCGACAAAAAGAAGGAAGATTTCCGCGTCTACGAAGCCGACGCCCGGCCCTCGGTCCGCGAATTCTACCGGCTCAACCACACACACCAGACCCACGAGTTTGCCCTCGCCAAACGCCAAGAATTCCTCGGCCGCACCCGCCTCACCATGGGCATCTGGGAAGCCATGGAATATTTGAACCAGCTCGTCGACGACTCCGATCCCGACACCGATCTTTCCCAGCTCCAGCACCTCCTCCAAACCGCCGAGGCCATGCGCCGCGACGGCCAACCCCGCTGGATGATCCTCACCGGCCTCATCCACGACCTCGGCAAAATCCTCTGCCTCTGGGGCGAACCGCAATGGGCCGTCGTCGGCGACACCTTTGCCACCGGCTGCGCGTTCTCGGACAAAAACGTTTTCCCGCAATTCTTCGCCGCCAACCCCGACAGCCAAGTCGCCCGCTTCCAGACGCCCAACGGCATCTACGAGCCCGGCTGCGGTCTGGACAACGTCGTCCTCTCCTGGGGCCACGACGAATACATCTATCACGTCGCGAAAGACTATCTCCCGCCCGAGGGCCTCGCGATGCTCCGCTACCACAGCTTTTACCCGTGGCACCGCGAAGGCGCGTATGACCAATTCTGCACGCCCGCCGACCGCGCGCTCATGCCGTGGGTGCTGAAATTCAACACCTACGACCTCTACACCAAGAGCCACGAAGCCCCCGACGTCGCGAAGTTGAAACCGTATTACGAAGAACTCATCCGCGAGTTCTTCCCCGAAAAAGTCCCCTGGTAAAAAAGTAGGGCTGGGTCTCCGACCCGCCCTCGGCCCTCGGATCGCCAAAGTGGCACGGGCCTCTGGCCCGCGGGTTTTCGTTGGGAGTCAACCGCCCCCATCTCGCTCCCCTTGTCGGGCCGCCGCTCGTCGGCGCACTTTCCGCCTACGCTCCGACTGTTACCCATCACCCCGGACAGAGTGCCACCTATCTCTCCGAATCATACCCGGCGGCCACCTTTTGGTTAAGCCGCATAGGGGCCGAAGGTCAGGCGTAAGGCGAACGCACCGGCGGGCGGACATCGGCCGGCAATTCCGCGATGAGCCCGCGGACGAGGTCGAGGCGTTGTTTGACGTAGCCGGTGAGGGCGATGACATCGGCGCCGATGTTGATCACGCGGTAGCCTTCCTCGACCAAGGTCGCGAGCGGGGCGATGAGGCCGGCGGTCATGGCGAACTTGCCGTGTTGGCGGGTGGCGGCGGCGACGCGCTTGCGGGCCGCGACGACCTCCGGCGCGTCGAGCTGGCCCGCCTTGCCGATGCGGTGACTGAAGTCACCTGGGCCGAAGAGGATGCCATCGAAGCCCGGCAGCGAACAGATTTCCTCGACGTTCTCCAGGGCCTCGGGCGACTCGATCTGCAGGATGACGATGCGCTCGGTGTTGGAATGCTGGATGTATTCTGCCATCGGCAGGAGGCAGAACTCGCCGTCGATATTTCCACCGTCGAGGGCGCGCTTGCCGATGGGGTGAAAACGCACCCAGTCGATGATCTGGCGGGCCTCGGCGCGGCTGGCGACGTGCGGGACGATGATGCCGGTGGCCCCGGCCTCGAGGGGGCGGATGTAATCGCTGTAGCTGCCGCGCCCGACGCGGACCAGCGTGTCGATGTTGTGGACGCGGGCGGCGCGGATCTGGTTTTCCAGGCCGATCCAATCATTGGGCACGTGCTCGGTGCACAGCCAGACGGCATCGACGCCGCAGAAACCGGCGATCTCGATGACGCGGGGCTCGGAGAGATTTACTTTGAGGACATTCGGGAGCTGTTGCTCGCGAAGAAGTTTCAGGATTCGGCTGGGACGTGCGCTCATGATAATTGGGTTTAAATTTCGGAGAGGAGAACTTCGCGGCCACCTGCGGCGCGACTGCGGATGCCGGCGATGACCAGTTGCATCAGCTCGACCGTCTCAGCAAAGGGGACGGGACGCTCGCCGATGCGAAGGTAGGCGATGAAGGCCTCGAGCTGGGACTTGAAGGCGAAAAAGGTGTCGCCCGTGGGGACATTCACGTGGCCGGCTAGGTTTGGCGGGTGGATCTCGGACCCGTAGCAGCCGAGGGCATCGGTGCGGAGCCGGTCGCTTAGGATGAGCAGAATGTTTTGGCGGGACATCAAGCGGAGCCCGCCGGGCCGCGGGGGGGCACAGTCCAGATAGTGAGGCCGGTGAGCGGGCGACGCTGGCCGCCGGTGACTGCGCCGACCGCCAGCGAAACGACCCCACAAGTCACGAAGCCGACGATGCCGTACCAAAAGAAATGAAGTCGGGTCGCCTGCTGCACCCAGACAAGGACGGCGCCGCTGGCGACCACCCCGGCGAGGGCCCCGGCCGCGTTCGCACGGGTGGTGAAGATTCCCAGCGCGAAGACCGCGGCCAGCCCGGTACCCATCAAGCCGACGAGGGCGATGTAGGCGTCGAGAAAGGATCGGATATCCAGAGTCGTCAGCAGCAGTGCGAGGCCGGTGGTGGCGACGCCGAGGCCGGCAGTGGTGCCGCGGGCCCAGCGCAGGCGCGCGCGGTCAGACAGGCCCGGCCGACCCCGCTCGACAAAATCCGTCACCAACGCCGTCGCGCCGCTGTTGAGGTCGCTCGAGACGTTCGACTGTGCCGCGGCGAAGATGCCCGCCACCACCAGCCCAGCCAAGCCCGCCGGCATGTGCTCGGCGACGAAGAACGGCAGCAGGGACTCGCCGGCGATCGCCGGGTGCAGGGCCGCCGGCTGGTGCTTAAAGAAAAGGTAAAGCCCGGTCCCAAGGGAAAAATACAGCATCGCTGACGGCAAGGCGAACAGCCCGTTTAGCCAGATTGCGCGCCGCGCCTGCGCCTCTTCCTTTGTCGTCAGGTACCGCTGGATCACGGATTGGTCGGAAGTATAGGGGACGAGGTTGTTGATCAGATTGCCGATAACGATGATCCAGGTCGTCGCCTGAACCGCGCTCCACGACCAGTCGAAGAGCCGGAGCTTCCCGTCCGCGAGGGCCTCACCCACGAGAGCGGTGGCGCCGCCTCCGACGCCCCCTAGCACCGCCCCAAGGCAGAGCAGCGCGGCGGTCAGCATCACGGCCGACTGCAGCACGCTGGTCCAGATCGAGCCCTCGATCCCGCCTAGCACGGTATAGACGGTGCAGAGCCCGCCGATCAATAATACGCAGGCGACCACGTCGAGGCCGCAGACAACGGCGAGGGCCAGCGAGGGCAGGTAGGTCACGATGGCGACGCGCCCGAGCTGAAAGCAGACGAACACTAGGCTGGCGTACGCGCGCAGGGCGAAATTGAAGCGCCGCTCCAAGTACTCATAGGCACTCGCGACCTCGAGCCGGCGGAAGAACGGCAGGTAAAATCTAATGATCACCGGCGTCAGCAGCAGGATCGTGAGCGGCGCGAGCAGGAAGGTCCAGTCGGTGGCAAAAGACTTCGCAGGCGCTGCTAGCACAGTGATCGAACTGAGGGTGGTCGCGTAGACGCTGATGCCGGCCGCCCACCAAGGGATCCGGCCATCCGCGAGGAAGTAGCTGCGCGCGTCCCGCGCGCGCCGCATGAAGTACGCGCCTAGACCCAACATCCCGACGAGGTAGGCGCCCAAGGTCGCGTAGTTGGCCACGCCGAACTCCGGCCTGCGCGGCGCAAGTGTGAGCAGGCCCGCGGTCCGCGCCCCGGCTGGACCGATCGCCGCGGCTAGGCCCGCCCCGGCCGCGGGGCCAGCTGGAACCACCCCGGACGCGAGCGCGTGCGCGGCCCACGCTCGGGTAACCGGATGCCAGAGCAGAAGGAGCCCGGGCTCGCCGGACGCCGCAAAGCCGAGGTGCGCCGCGCCTACCCGCGCGGCGACGAGCTCCACCGGCACCGGCTCGTCCGTGGGGCTCAAGTGCTCCCGCCAGGTGTCGCCCACGCGCTGCCAAAGAGACCATCGCGCCCCGGCAGCGACGGCGAGGACCAGTCCGTCGCGGCTGGCGACCAGCGCGAGCGGTCGGGCATCCGCCGGGACGGGCGGCCGAGGCTCCTCCGTCCAACCGTCGCCCGCGCCTACGCGGCCCCAAACGCGGACGGCCCCGTCCTGCACCGCGGCGGCGAACAAGTCGTTGCCGGCGCCGGCCGCTAGCACCGGCTGGCGGGCCCCCGGGGCGGGCACCGGCACGGCGGCTCCCGCCGTGGCGTAAAGTGCGCGCCAGACGCCGGCCGCGTCGATCTCAGCCACCAGAAAACCAGAGGCCAGCGGCAGGATCGGTCCCGGCGTCCCTTCAACCCGCGCGGCTTCACGCTCCGGGCCGCCGGGAGCGGAAACCCGAGCAGTCCAGCCGCCCGGACCGACCGCGAGTTCGAGGCGCTCGCCGCGGCCGTCGAGGGCGAAGCGGGGCCCGCCGGACCAAGGCGCGCCGTCGACCGTAAAGGCCGGAGGGGTGGCCAGCGCCGGGGCGGCGGCGAGTAGTGCGGCCAGCAGTGCGACCCGGGCGGCCATGCGCCGGAAAGCTTTGGGGGCGGGAGTCACCACGCAGAACCTCCAGGAAAGCGACATCTGCGCAGTGGGCCGCGCGCTGGGTTCGATGTTGTTCGCGCCTGTCGAGCTGGTGTTGTAGATCTCATCTGTAAGGTTGCGGGCGGAGACTGCGGGGGACCAACGTGCGCCGGCGTCACCCCCGATCGCGTCGACGGTGGTGTAGCCGGGCGCGTTGGGCCCGGTCGGGTAAAAGAGGACGCCGCGGTGGACGGCGCAAGCGCCAACATAGAACCCCTTGAGCGCACCGCGACCTACAGTGTATTTCGCCCAGAGGCTGGAGGCCTGACGAATCAACTACCGCCCGGAATACCGGAAGTCGTCAGGATGCAGAAGTGAATGGAACGAAATGGGATTCGGTCGTGGTCAATTTAGAATCCAACTATCCACCATGCCATAATTTTTGAATTTAGCTCAGCCTCTCTGCAGTGATCTCCCGAAATTCGACGATCACTTAAATTATTGTATTTCATGAGTTTTAAAAAGACATGGCGCTACTCCACGCCGAAAGACCCTCACTTGCATCTCTTCGGGATCGAGCCATGTTTCCCAAAGTCCCCTGTTTTATGCTCTCACGTATCTTCTTATTCGCAGCCTTACTCACCCTCGTCTTGGCGATGACCGGATGCAGCACTATCGATAGCCGCATCCGCGAAAAGTCCGCCGTCTTCGCGGCTCTCGATGCGCCTACGCAGGACAAAATCAGACTCGGCCGCATCGAAGTCGGGTTCTCGACGGACCTCGTCTATATGTCCCACGGGGCGCCCGATGAGCGCCTCACGACGACGAGCGCCACGGGCACCGACGAGACGTGGATCTACAACAGCTACCGCCAAGAATATCTCGGTTCTGCCCTCGTCGGTTATCGGCGTTACGTCGTGATCGATCCCAAGACCCGTCAGCCCATCGTCTACTTCGAGCCGGTCTATGACTCAATTTATCGCGAACGGGTCGAGGAACGCATCCGGATAATTTTCAAAGGCGGCAAGGTCGAGGCGATCGAACAGGTCAAACGCTGAGCGGCGGGAACAACTCACGGCCGACGCCAATCTCCTTCGCCAGCCCGGCCAGAAACACGGCGCGCGTCACCTCACGCGCACCGAGCCGTGCCAGGTGGGGCGTGAGTTGCTGGATATCCATCCACGCCTGGCCGCGCTCGCGCAGATAAGTCGCGAGAAACCAGATCGCCAATTTCGAGGCGTTATCCACGCGGTGAAACATGCTCTCCCCGCCAAAAAAACCGCCCGCATCCACGCCGTAAAGTCCGCCGACCAAATCCTCTCCCTGCCACACCTCGACGCTGTGCGCCTGCCCCGCGCGATGCAGCGCAGTGTAGGCCTCGAGCACGGCCGGGCTGATCCAAGTGCCTTCTTGTTCGGGCCGACTGGCCGCGGCACACGCTGCGATCACGGCCGGGAACGCGCGGTCGATCGAGTAACTCCAACCGCTTTTGCGCGCGGCTTTTTCCAGGGTGCGCCCGGGCGTAAGCTCATCGAAAACCAACACCGCCCGCACGCGCGGACAACACCAGGGAATCGGCGCGGTGACGCCGCCGGGCCACGGAAAAATCCCCCGGCGATACGCCGCGCGGAGATTCTCCACGGTCAACGCCGTCGCATCGCTGCTCGCGACGACCTCGCGTCCGCGCGCCAGCGCCGCACCCTCGGGAAAGATTAACGTTGGCCTCAGCACCGATCGCACTTCCTGAACTTCCTCTGCTCCCCTGCCCGCTTACTCGCGTTTCAGCCCGCGCAACATCAGCGTGTGCAATGCGAGCGCCGGCGCTTTGCCCTCAAACAGGATGGCGTGCATCTCACGCAAAATCGGGGCGTCGATTTTCCGCTCCACGCATAGGCCGTGAAACGACTCGGTGGTCCGGTAGCCTTCGACGACGGTCTTGCGGTGCGCGATCAGCTCGGCGGCGCTCCGACCTTCGCCGATGCGTTGGCCAAACTCCCGGTTGCGACTCCACGCGCCGTGGCAGGTCGCCACGAGATCGCCGAATCCACTCAGGCCGTAGAACGTCTCGGGCCGGGCGCCGAGCGCCGAACCCACCCGGACCATTTCGGCGAGCGCCCGGGTCAGGAGCGCAGCATTGGCGTTGTCACCGAGCCCGAGACCGGCCGCACAACCCGCCGCGATGGCGTAGATGTTTTTCAGGCAACCGCCGTATTCGACGCCGGCCAAATCATCGCTCGTGTACACCCGCAGCGTCGGCCCGCTCAGCGCCGCCTGCACGTCGGCCAGCCATGCCTGCGCATCGCTCCCGGCCCCCAGCACCATCGCGGCGGGCAAACCGCGCGCGACCTCAGCCGCATTCGTCGGGCCGGTCAGCGCACCCGCCGGGACATCGGGCTGCACGGCGGCGATGACCTGCGCCGGCCGCAGATGCGAGCCGACCTCCAGGCCCTTCGACAAACTCACCACCAATTTCAACGGCGTGCCCTTGCCGCGCGCCGCCAGCACCCGGGCGGAGGTTTCCCGCAAGGCCTGAGACGGGCAGGCCAGCAAAACGACGGTCGATACGCCGAGAGCCGCCGAGAGATCGGCCGTGATCACCAACGACTCGGGCAACGCGACCCCGGCAAGATAGTCCCGGTTTTCCCGTGTCGCCAAAAGCGCCGCCGCCTGCTCCGGCCGGCGTGGCACGAGCACCACGGGCCGGCCCAGCCGCGCGAGATGCACCGCAAACGCAGTGCCCCAAGCTCCGGCTCCGACGACGCAGAATTTCATGGGCGGAAACCAACCACGGAAAAACGCGGATGGACACGGATTTCTTTTCTCGCCGGGGATCCGTGGGTAACCGCGTTCATTTCCGACCGTGGAATCTTACTTCAAAAACGCCGGGATTTTTTCGTTGGCGATCATCGACTCGAAGCTCTCGCGCGCATTCACCAACTCAAACGCACTACCCTGCACCATCACCTCGGCCGGCAGCGCGCGGGTGTTGTAGCGGCTCGACATCGTCGAGCCATAGGCGCCGGCACTCATGAACGCGATATACTCGCCCTCGCCCACTTCCTGGATTTGCCGGTCCTTGGCGAAGCAGTCTCCGCTCTCGCAGATCGGGCCGACCACATCGGCAACGAGCGCGCGGCGGGTGGTATCGCGGTGCAGCGGCACGATTTCGTGGAAGGCTTCATACATCGCAGGGCGCACGAGGTCGTTCATCGCGGCGTCCACGATGAGGAAACTCTTTCCGGAGCCACGCTTGAGGTGCTCCACTTTGGACAGGAGCACGCCGGCGTTACCGACCATGAAGCGGCCGGGCTCAAGCAGAATCTTAAGCCCGAGCGGCTGAAGCAGGGGCACGAGCGCCGCGCCATAAGCTTCAGGCGTGAGCGGACGCGTCCCGGCGGGCTGGGCGTCCCACCAAGCGGCGCTGCCGCTGGCGAGAGCGTCTTTATAGACGATACCGATGCCGCCGCCGATCGAGAAATAGGTGATGCCATACTTCGCCTTCAACTCGGCCGCGAAGGGCGCGACTTTGGCCACGGCCTCGGCAAACGGCCCGACTTCGGTGAGCTGCGAACCGATGTGCATCTGCACGCCGCGCAGCTGGATGTTGGGATATTTCGACGCGGCTTCGTAGGCGGCGGCGGCGAACTTGAGCGGGATGCCAAATTTGTTGTCGCTCTTGCCCGTCGTGATCTTGGCGTGCGTGTGGGCGTCGACATCGGGGTTGATCCGGATCGCGATGGGCGCCTTCACCCCGAGTTTGCCCGCGACGTGGTTGATGCGGGCGAGCTCGGGTTCGCTCTCGACGTGGAACGAGAAAATCCCGCTCTCCAATGCCAGCTGGATTTCGGCCTCGGTCTTGCCGACGCCGGCAAAGACGCTGCGCTTCACATCCGCACCGGCGGCCAGCACGCGGCGCAGCTCGCCTCCGCTCACCAAATCGAACGCTGCGCCCAACTTTGCGAAGTGGCGGAGCACGGCGAGACCCGAGTTGGCCTTCATGGCGTAGCAGATCTGCACATCCAGCCCGTTCAAACTGCCGGCCAACCGGTTGTAGTTGTCCGCCATCGTCGCCGCGCTCGTGACGTAGGTCGGCGTGCCGTAGAGCCGGGCGACCTCGGCGAGATCGACCGACTCGCAGTTTAGATTCTGACCAATGTAGCGGAAATGATGCATGGGAATTAAAAGGGCGGGAAAAGCCGACACGGTGCGAGTTTCGCCTTGAAAAAACCAATCCAAAATTGCGTGTTTGCCTCATCGTGCTGCGTTTTCTTGCCAACCTCCTCCACCGCCCCGCCATCCGCTTCGGATTGGCCCGGGATCGCCGTGGCAGTCGGCTGCGCGATCCGAGGTTCGTCAGTTTTATGGCGCAAAGCAATCGGAGGTCCCTCGATACCGATTTGCAGGACACCCTGTTGCGCGGCCGCAAGCTGGTGCGTCACGCCGTCGTCGCGGCGGCCATCGCCGGGGCGGCTTGGTTTGCGATCGAGAGCGCCCAGGCGCTTTCAATATTCTGAGCGCGGCCTTGCGATTTGGCGGGGGACCGACTTGCCTCAGGCCCATGTCGAATCACTCCCCTTTCAAGCGGTGTATGGGCCTGTTGCTTGGTCTTTGCGTCATGACCTTCGTCGCCGGCTGTGGCAGCGGCTTCAAACTGACCGGCGTGACCGTCAGCCTCGTCGATATCAAGCCCGCCGAGGCGACCGTGCTCGAGTCCAGCGCGGTGCTCACGCTGCGCTACTCCAATGAAAACGTGATTCCGATCGGGCTCTCAGGTTCGAGCCACAAAATCTATCTCAACGGCAGCTACGTCGGCAAAGCGCTCAGCAAAGACCCGGTTGGTCTCGCGGCGCTCACCAGCACCACGCAGGACGTGACGGTGCGATTCGAAAATCTCGCCCTGATGCGGCAATTCGTCGCGATGCGCGAACGGCAAACCGCCGCTTACAAAATTGAGAGCGTGCTTTACGTGACGAGCGGCGAGGAGGAATTGAATATCAAGACCTCCAACTCCGGCAGCGTCGATCTGCGGGCGCTCACCTCGGCCGCGAAATAAGCCCGACACAGGGTGACAGCCGGACGGGCGGCTCGCAGAGACGTCCCGACCGACCCACCTGAAACGCTTAAGCCCCGCCGCCACCCGTGTTGGCGGGCGCGGCCCTGAAGGCGGAACGAAACGAAGCCTTCACGTAATCACGGTTCATCCGCGCGATGAAATCGTGCGAGATGAGTTTGGGGCACGCGGCGCTGCACTCGTATTGATTGGTGCAACTGCCAAAACCAAGTGTGTCCATCGTGTTCACCATCGCGAGCACGCGGCGGTCGCGCTCGGCTTGGCCTTGCGGCAAAAGACCGAGGTGGGAAACTTTGGCCGAGACAAAGAGCATCGCGCTGGCGTTTTTGCAGGCGGCGACGCACGCACCGCAACCGATGCACTGCGCGGCATCCATCGCGAGGTCGGCGTCACCCTTCGCAATCGGCAGGGCGTTGGCGTCGGGCGCGGAGCCCGCGCGCGCGGTGATAAAGCCGCCGGCTTGCTGAATTTTGTCGAACGCGGCCCGATCGGTCACGAGATCCTTGACGACGGGAAACGCCCGCGCCCGGAACGGCTCGACGACGATGGTATCACCGTCGCTGAACGAGCGCATGTAGGTCTGGCAGGTGGCGATACCTTTGCCGGGGCCGTGAGGCTTGCCGTTGATCGTGCAAGAGCACGTGCCGCAGATACCCTCGCGGCAATCATGGGCAAAAGCGATCGGCTCGACGCCTTGCGCCGCGAGCTCGTCGTTGACCACGTCGAGCATCTCCAAGAACGACATGTTCGGGTTGAGATCCTTTGCGGGATAATCGACGAACTTGCCCGGCTGCGCGGGGCCGGCCTGACGCCAGACGCGGAGGGTGACGGAGAAAAGTTTCTGGGTGTTTACGGCGACCATGGTGGACAGGGATGGATTACTTGTAGTTGCGGACGCTCATCTTCGTGAACTCGTAGTTGAGCGGCTCGGTGTTGCGCACCGGGGCCTTGCTGTCGCCCTGATACTCCCAAGCGGCGACGTGGGCGAAATTTTGGTCGTCGCGTTTGCACTCGCCGTCGGCCTCCTGGTGTTCTTCGCGGAAGTGCCCGCCGCAGCTCTCCTCGCGCGTGAGCGCGTCACGGCACATCAACTCGCCGAGTTCGATGAAATCGGCCACCCGGCCGGCTTTTTCGAGCGATTGATTAAGGGTCTCGGCCGAGCCGGGAACGTTAACGGTGGCGTTAAATTCCTCACGCAGAGCGGGGATTTTTTGCAGCGCCGATTCGAGACCCGCCTTGGTGCGAGACATGCCGCAGTGATCCCAAATGATTTTACCGAGCTTCTTGTGGAAATAACTGACGGGCTGTTTGCCCTTCGTCGCCAACAGCCGGTTCGAGAGACCGCGCACGTTATCCTCAGCCTGCTTGAACTCCGCACCGTCGGTCGACGGACGCGAGCCGGGTTTCTGGCCGGCAAGGTAATCGCCGACCGTGTAAGGGATGACAAAATAGCCGTCGGCCAAGCCCTGCATCAGCGCGGAGGCCCCGAGGCGGTTGGCGCCGTGGTCGGAGAAGTTGGCTTCGCCGAGCACGAACAAGCCCGGGATGTTCGACATGAGGTTATAATCCACCCACAGCCCGCCCATCGTGTAATGGACGGCGGGATAAATCCGCATCGGTGCTTTGTAGGCATTTTCGGCGGTGATCTCGTGGTAGATGTCGAACAGATTGCCGTAGCGCTCGCGCACGGCGGGTTCACCCAAGCGGCCGATCGCATCGGCGAAATCGAGATACACCCCAAGCCCGGTCGTGCCCACCCCGCGGCCTTCGTCGCACACGCGCTTGGCGGCGCGCGAAGCGATATCACGCGGAGCCAAGTTGCCAAAACTCGGGTAGAGCCGCTCAAGGAAGTAATCACGATCAGACTCCGGAATGTCGGCGGCGGTGCGAGTGTCTCCGGATTTTTTGGGCGCCCAAATTCGCCCGTCGTTGCGCAGCGATTCGGACATCAAGGTCAGCTTCGATTGATAATCGCCGCTCACCGGGATGCAGGTCGGGTGAATCTGGGTGTAGCAGGGGTTGGCCATGCAGGCGCCCCGTTTGTAGGCACGCCAAATCGCAGTCGCATTGGAGCCGCGCGCGTAGGTGGAAAGGTTGAAGACGTTGCCGTAGCCGCCGGTGGCGAGAATGACGGCATCGGCCGAGTGGCGCGAAATCGCGCCCGTGACGAGGTTGCGGATGATGACGCCTTTGGCTTGGCCGTTCACGACCACGAGATCGAGCATCTCGGAGTTGGTATGCAGGTCGACCGCACCGGCACCGACCGTGCGGGACAACGCCGAGTAAGCGCCGAGGAGCAGCTGCTGCCCCGTCTGGCCGCGGGCGTAAAACGTGCGCGAGACCTGCGCGCCGCCGAAGGAACGGTTGGCCAGCAGGCCACCGTATTCGCGGGCAAAGGGCACGCCCTGCGCGACACATTGGTCGATGATATTGACCGACACTTCCGCGAGACGATGGACGTTGGCCTCGCGGGCCCGGTAGTCGCCGCCTTTCAGCGTATCGTAAAAAAGCCGATGAACGCTGTCGCCGTCGTTTTGGTAATTCTTGGCGGCGTTGATCCCGCCCTGCGCCGCGATGGAGTGGGCACGGCGCGGGCTGTCATGAAACACGAAGCACTTCACCTTGTAGCCGAGGTCGGCGAGGGAGGACGCCGCCGACGCGCCGGCTAGGCCGGCGCCGACCACGATGATCTCGTATTTTCGCTTGTTGGCCGGGTTGACGAGTTTGATCTCCGTCTTGTGCTTGCGCCATTTTTCGGCGAGCGGACCAGTCGGGATTTTGGAATTGAGAGTGGCCATGGCGATAGACGTGAGAATTTGGAAACTATTGGGCGGAGGCGGTTTTGGCCGCGGATGCCGGTTTCAGCGCGCCGGTCATAACAGCGCCGGGGATGACAAGATTCCCCGCGAAATAAGCCACACAAAGCAACGCGACGACCGTCCGGAGCGAACGGGACCAGCTCGCATTACGCCAGCCCAGCGTCTGGAAAAGGCTGTCCATCCCGTGCAAGAGATGCAGCGAAAGCAGCCCGACCGCGACGATGTAGAACAAGGCCACGAGCGGCGGTTGAAACCCCAGCACCACCATTTGATGGACATCGTGCACCGGAGTGCCTGCCGGCACCACGGTGAAGCCAAGCACCTGATAATCAGCCGTCAACGTATAGGCCGGAAGCGCAGTCTTATACGTGCCCGCTTGGGCTACCCCGAGGGTAAAATGCGCGAGGTGATATAGAATAAATCCGAGGACCACGTAGCCGGACCATCGAATATAGCGCGACGCAAACGCGGCCTGAATCCACGTTTTGACGCCGTAAGGCTCGCTGCCGCGCGCACGCCGGCTTTCCAACGTCAGCGCCGTGGCCGCCCAAATGTGAAGGCCCAAGCACACCAACAACCCGATTCGAACCAACCACAATACCGGCCCGAGCGATTGGAGAAAATGGGCGTAGCCATTGATCTTGTCCGGGTGCGCGAAGACTTGGAGGTTTCCGACCAAGTGACCAAAAACGAAGCCGATCAGGACCAGACCGGTCAGCGCCATGATGAATTTGCGGCCAATGGACGAGCCGAAGAGGTTACAGACGAGATTCATCGAGGTAAAACGGGTTACAAATGGAAAACGCTGAACGATCTTCCACCCCTTAACCGATGTAAAGAGGCTGAAACCGGGTGAAGCAGATTTGAACTTTGTTATTAGCGAACCTAAACGTCAGAAGAAGTCGTCTTCGTCTGGGGCTAAGGAGATGTCCTGTTGGACAAGCCATCCCGAACACGAAAATTTTTTGGCGGCGTTTCAGGCCCAACTTTCCCTCCCAAACCGGTGGATTGCACTGCTTCTCGACATGTTGCCCAACCCCAGCGCGGGTAACATCGACTGACTCGAGTTCATTTTGACCGGCAGCGGAATCGCGACCGCCGCCGACGTGACTTTCACGGTGTTTGACTGCGGCTGGGCGCAGCTGACCGCGCACGACGGTGTCAAAATTGCCCTCACCCTATCGCCGGGCCCGATCCCCGCCAACGGCGTGACCTATACCAACGCCCCGACCAACTACGCAGCAACTTCGGCACGGTGATGCGGCCGATTACGGGGCGAACAATCCGGTCGCAAATTTCGCTTACGACCTCTTCCGCTCATCAAGCGGTGATAACTTGGCCACTTCGATTCGAGACGTCACCGGAACTCAAGATATCGCTGGTAGCGTCATCGACCTCTCCGATTTCAACGTTTCACTTGGCTCGCCGATTTACGGTCATCCGCTGTTTTCCAACGATTCTTCCGGCGTCATCGCGAACGGCTCGGATCCAAAACATCTCCGGACCGAGCGCGCCGCAGGCTACTTCGCGAGCGGTTTGAGCAACGCAAATTTCCCGCTCGCCGCCGGCGCGATGAATTTTTTTCGGAACGCATTCACCCGCACTCCGACACCCAACAGCCGAGCCAGAGAGGTTTCGATGTCACGATGGTTGGCCGACTCGTCAGCCACATAGTAGAAATCCCAGCGTGTTTCTCCGGTTTGGATCAAGGCGTAGTGCCAGCACTTAAAATCGGGAGGCAAAGCGCCATCGATGTCGCCCGCCGCAACCAGCGAACCATCCGGCCGAAAGTAAATGCTCCCTTCGCGACCGAGGATACGAAATCCCGTCGCGCAACGCTGCACAATATCCCCCGTGTGATAGCGCAACAGCGGCATCGCCTCGCGCTCCCGGGTCGTCACATAAATTTGCGCGACGTCCGGCAATTCCGGCCGCCATGGCACCAGCTCGATGAAGGCATTGGCGTCGATTGCCCTCAGGTCATCCTTGAAGGCCTCGCCGACGAACAAATAACCCGCCTCCGTCGATCCATAAAGATCGACCTGTGGCGCAGGGAACGCTTCGGCGATCCGACGGGCATGCTGCAGACTCGCTTTGCCATACGTGAGTATTACCGCCCGCACGCTTGGAACTTTGACTCCCCGCTTCTGCACCGCTCGCGCGAGCAACGAGAGATAAACCGGCTCACCCTCGATCACCTCCGGTTGAGTTGCCTGCAACTCCCGCACGATCCGATCCCACTCCGCCTCGGGAAAAACAAAGGGGTCGCTGGTCAGGTTCAAATACACGGTGCCGTCGAAATAGCGGTGCGGAAACGGGTGGTCCTCGTAAGGGCAGAGATTGCTCGAACAACCGATCGGCGCCAACACGCACTTCCGATAGGGCCGGCCCACGAACTGCCGCAAGATTGGCGAGGCCAAATATGCGCGCTCGGTCTGCTTGTTCCACCAACCTTCCTCCATGATCACCGTCATCGGCCCACTGGTCGTGCCCGAGGTACTTTCATATTCGTAGCTCTTGTCCACCAGCCCCCGCTCGATCAACCGGTAGTCCTCAAAAAAAGCCTGATGCCCTTGCTCAACGATGTCCCTTTTGGCGAGCGTCGGGATTTCCTGAAAACACGACCATTTCAACGGTGCCGCATGTAACGGGAAGCGGCGCGCATAAAGCGGACTGCGGGCATAAATCCGGCGCACCTCGGTTTCCAGCGAATCAGGAATCACCCGGTCCGAAACGGCTCCGAAGACAGCGGGATCATTGGCAAAAAGAGACGCGGGCATGATGAACGAACAGCACGAAACGACGCCCGCCCGGCAAGTCAAACGTGGGCCCCGGCCCGCGCCCGCCAAAGGGATTCAAAATGCATCAATCCACACACGACCAAGCTGTGCGTGATTTTCCCCTCGCGGGCCCACGCCAGCACTTCGTCGACCGGAGCCGTGATCACTTCGATCTCCTCGTCGTGGTCCCACTCCTGCGCCGAACTCCGAATCGCATTTTCGACGAGTACCAAATGGCAGCGATTATTTTGAATCGCCGGATTGGGGTGCACGGTCGCAAGCAGCCGCGCCGTGGAGCCGACAAACCCCGTTTCTTCGCGCAGCTCACGCAGGCCGGCAACGACGGGATCCTCACCCGAATCGATTACTCCACCGGGAATCTCGAGGGAAAACGCATCGATGCCATAGCGAAACTGCCGGACAAGCACCAGCCGACCGTCCGGCGTGAGCGCGATCACGTTGCACCAATCCGGCGCCGCCACGACGACGAACTCTCGCTCAATCTCGCGGCGTGGGTGTCGAAAAAGCACCCCGCGCACATCGAGCACGCGAGTCGATACAAGGGTGCGCTCGGCCAGCCGCTCCCACTGGGCCGGACCGTTGACAGGTGTCGATGTGCTCATCGGTCCAAAAAAAGCCTCCCCGCCACAAAGGGCGAGGAGGCTTTTGAAATGGAACTTAGAAAAAATTATTTCTTCGGCAACTTCACCTTGTCGCCCACCTTCAGCTTATTCCAATTAACACCCGGATTGACGGAAACGAGATCGGCGAGATTGACCCCTTGGGAGCGAGCGATTTTCGCACCCGAATCGCCGCCCTTGACGACGTATTCCCCTGGGCCGGCCACAGCGGGTTCGCCGCTGCCTTTTTTTCCAGCGGCAACGACGGGCTTCTTGGCCGCCTCTTCAAGTTTGGTGATGGCCGCGCGTTGATTAGCGAGCTCGCCACCGACTTGATTAAAAGCGTCCTGCGTAGAGCGCTGTAGTCCCGCGCCGTCTTTGGCTGCTTTCTCGGCGGCAGCCGCGGCCGCACCGACCTGAGCCTCGATCCCGTCGATCTTGGCAATCTTCTCTTCCTGCGCCGCGAGTGTCTTGTTGACCTTAGAAAGGCTAATTGCGGCGTAGCCTCCGAGGAGAAGGGCGATGACGCCGACGATGACGCCGCCGACCGGCAACATACTGTTATTTTCGCGTGAAATGGTGTCCATGGTGAGAAGTTGAACGCGAAGCTGAGGACCAATCCAAAAGCGAGGCAAGCCGAGATTATCAACATTCCCGGGCAAAATGTGGCGAGCCTGACGATAATGCGGCCAATGGCTTGACACTCCAAAGAAAGATCCGTGCTCTGCGGCGTGTTTCGGGGTGTAGCTTAGCCTGGTAGAGCGCCTGGTTTGGGACCAGGAGGTCGTAGGTTCGAATCCTATCGCCCCGACCACTTTTTTCGGAGGAGGAAACTTAGATGTTACGGAGGTACCATCCGAATCCAAGACGCCCGGTGCGGGACCCTCTTTACTTAAGCTGCAGTGGCGTTGTCGCACCTCGCGGAGATCCTAGCCAAGCACGGGTCGCCGCCTATTCGTTCACGGGAAACACCGTGACTGCCTCCCGTGTCGCCTCTCATGCGGCTACGCATGCTTTTTGGGGAGCAACTTATCAACGACGACTAACTCATCACCCTGGTTCGGTGCGGGAGCAGGATCATGCCCTGTCAATCAATCAGGCTGGGCGGGCACGGCGCCTGGAGCCAACTACTTTCAGTTCGCCCCTATCCCAGCTTCGCGATGGTCAGTCGCGCTGACCAAAATTTCTCTCGGCGGCAATTCCCCATCAACGGGCCGAACACTTACAGCTTCCGCTCGCGCAGCGATTCATTCGCCGGAAACGTGGCTTCCAGTTCCCTCGATAAACGATGGCAACTGGTAGGCCGACGGCTCGCAGACAACCTCACGCACCTTCACCGCCGCAACGGCATTTCGTCGTCGCGCTCGCGGCGCGTTCAGCTCGCGGCTTAATCCTTCGAGTCGACGATTTCACGGTGAAGAGCGCACCGTGCGTAGCGGGGGGGAGCCAGCCACGTTCGAAGCGGCGCGGGGTATCGCCTCCTTACTCGGAGACGTCGCTCGATGCAAAATCAAGAACCTCGGTCAGCGGTAAACTGCGCCCGATCTTAGACGGATCGGCACATTTTCGGCCTACTTTCCCGGCAGCTTCACTTGAATTCCGCCCTCGGGGGCGGCATCGGCCTTCTTCGCCTCAACCGCAGGCGCAGCAACCCCTGCGACAGGGAGCGCCGCCTTCAACGCCATCACGCGCTGCGTCCAAGGGCTGGCAGGGTCGATCTGGGCAATCTGATCCGAATATTTCTTCACATCATCGGCGCGACCGGCGTCGGCGGCCAAGCTGGCCAAATGATAGGCCGCCTCGACTCTGACGCCTTTCAACATGGCCACATCTCCGGCCATCGTCTTCAAGACCGCTTCGCCCTCGGCCGACCGGCCTGCAGCGATTTTGGACATCGCCAGTCCCAGCTGGGCGCGCGTTGCAAAAGGTCCCGTCTTCAAAACCCCGATCACCGCCTCATAGCCCGAGATCGCGTCAGCTGATTTTCCGGCCGTGTACGCCTCATCGGCGATTCGGAGCTGAGCCAGACCGGCCAGCGCGTGCCCTTTGTGGGCGGCAGCAAACGCCTTGAGCTTTTCCGTGTTCGCCGCTGCGGCATATTCCTTCTGCACGTCCGCCTCTTCCTGGGCCTCAAAGTATTCCCAACCGCCTTTGGCCACGATTCCAACGAGCACGATCACGCATCCGAGAATTACCTTCTTTCCATTCTTCTCCCAAAACAGGAGCAGCTTGTCCTCAAACGTCGGGGCCAATACGTTGGCATCGACGGCGACAAGATTACGGTCATCACCGGCTGGGGTGGGAGTGGGAGGAGTGGTGGGCGTGGTCATGGCGCGAGGGTTGAAACGTGTGAACCGGAGACGAGAGCAAAAGCCGCCAACCGTGTAAATGCAGGAAATCGCCTCATCCCAGCGGAGCCATTCACGCAATTAAGAGCCGCGCACCTTGGCTGCGCGCCCCACCGGTTGCCGCAAACCCTCCAGTTACCGCCGATGATCGAATGCGCGCCGGACTGGTCTCAAGTCTCGTCATCGGATATTTCTCGCCGCAAAACGCGTCCAGTCTCAGGCCCGCCGCCGACCCTGCCTTCGCGACCGTGCGCAACCGGTCGCGCAACTTCTCGATCGCCAACTCGGCTTGCTCCCGTCGTTCGCGTTGGACCAACGGCTCTGCTTTCAACGGCTCAGACTAACCCTGCTCTTCGCGAACCTGTTCCGTGAACGCCGCCACCGGCGGGTTTAGAACCGCATTCTCGGCCAAAATTATCGGCCTCGTCCAAAAACTCCGCCAGCTCCTGCTTGAATTGACCGAACGAACGCACGTTCCCCCGAACGGAGTGGCAGAACCGGAAAAGCCCGATAAAACCGCAAACCAACCGCCACACGCGCAGAAGTGCAGCGCGTTTTTCGACCGAAAGCGTGCCTCAATCCGGTGGCAATCTCCGCCTGATCCCGCCCCCCGATTTTCGAGCGCCGCGCCCCGCTTTGTCGCGCCTCGTCTACGGCACGAGCAGCACCTTGCCCGTCGTGCCGCGACTCTCCAACGCGCGATGCGCATCGGCCGCCGCCGAGAGCGGATAAGTCGCGCCGATCCGCACGCTCAACTTTCCGGTCAGCACCGCCGCGAACAAATCAGCCACGCGCGCCCGCAACTCGGCCGTCGTCTGCGTGTAATGCGCGAGCGTGGGCCGCGTGAGATAGAGCGAGCCTTTCTGCATCAACAGCAGCGGAGCCACCGGGGGAACAGCCCCGCTCGCATTGCCAAATGAGATCAACATCCCCCGCGGCCGCAGGCTCTCCGCGCTGCCGGCAAACGTATCTTTGCCCACCGCATCGTAGACGACATCGACGCCGCGCCCGCCGGTAAACGCCCGCGCCGCCGCCGTGAAATTCTCCCGCGTGTAAACCACCACCTCGTCCGCTCCCGCTCCGCGTGCGAGCGCCACTTTCTCATCGGTGCCCACCGAGGCGATCACACGCGCCCCGGCCCGCTTCGCGAGCTGCACCAGCAACAAACCCACGCCGCCCGCCGCCGCGTGGATCAGCGCCGTGTCCCCCGCCTTGAGCGGAAACGTATCCGTCGCGAGATAGTGTGCCGTGAGCCCCTGCAACATCAGCGCCGCCGCCGTCCGCGTCGCGACCCCGTCGGGGATTTTCACGACGTGCGCCGCCGGCGCGACCGCCTCGGCCGCATAGCCACCCACCGCCTTGGCCGTCGCGACGCGATCGCCGATGGCAAACTCCGTCACCCCCGCGCCGACCGCCGAGACCACCCCGCCGACCTCCGCGCCAAGCGTAAACGGCAACGCCACCGGGTAGAGCCCGCTGCGCTGATAAATGTCGATGAAGTTGAGCCCTGCCGCCTCGACGCGAACCCGCACCTCGCCCGCAATGGGCAAAGGCACCGGAACGTCTTCGACCCGGAGCTTTTCCGGTCCGCCGGTTTCATGGATGCGGATCGCGCGCATGGGATCGTGGAAAAAAGACCGGTAAAAAACGCCCTCAATCAAACACCACCGTCTTATGCCCGTAGACGAGCACGCGGTTTTCGAGGTGCCACCGCACGGCTTGGGCGAGCACGGATTTTTCAAGATCGCGGCCTTTGCGGATCAGATCGTCGACGTCGTGCCGGTGCGTCACCCGGGCGACGTCTTGCTGGATGATCGGACCATCGTCGAGGATCGCCGTCGCATAGTGCGCGGTCGCCCCGATCAATTTCACGCCGCGCGCCGCCGCCTGATGATAGGGCTTGCCGCCGGCAAACGCGGGCAGAAACGAGTGGTGGATGTTGATGACCGGCGCTCCGCATTTTTCCAAAAAGTCCGCCGAGAGCACCTGCATGTAGCGTGCGAGCACCACCAGATCGACCCGCAGTTCGCGCAACCGCGCCAGTTGACGGGCCTCCGCGGCGGCCTTGTCGGCGGCCGTCACCGGAATGAGATGAAACGGCAGGCCATAGGCCGCAGCCGCCGGCGCGAGATCGGGATGATTGGAAATCACGGCGACCAGGTCGCCCGCAAAGTCACCGGCCCGGTGCCGCAGCACGAGATCGTGGAAACAGTGATCAAACTTTGAGACGAAGACCGCCACGCGCGGACGCTGCGCGGAGGACGCGACCCGGACTTGCATACCGAGCGAAGCCGCGAACGTGTGGAAAGCGGCGGTGTCGGCCGAGGCGTTGCCGTTCGCCGGCACCCACTCGACGCGCTGGAAAAACACACCCGCCTCCATGTCGCGGTGCTGGTCGGCGTGCAGAATATTACCCCCGCGCTCGAAGATCCAACCCGAGACCCGGGCGACGAGGCCGGGTTGATCGGGACCGTGAAGGAGAGCAACCAAAGTGGGAACGGGAGAGGACATGGGAGGAGAGAAATGACCGCCATCATCACGCACGCGACGCGGCGCATCGGGCAAGCCTGTTGTACGAACCGTAGGAGAAGTCACAAAGCGCGGCCCCTCAAACCCGCCCAAAGTTTGACCTCGCCGCGCAATTTTTTTGTCCTTCTCCCGCTCGCCTGCGTCTACGCCCCCGCTCCCATGCCCTGCCCATTTCACAACCCCAAAAACCCCACCGATCCCTTTCGAGAGCCCCGCGAGCGCGACGGCGTGCTGGTCAACAATTTCCAAGGCAAAGAAATCCCCCTCGTCCTCCGCCACGAAGACGTGCGGCGCGTGGCCAAGGACTGGCAGACCTTCAGCTCCGACGCGCCGTTCAAGGTGCCCATTCCCACCGAGGAAGACGTGCGCACCGTGCGCCAGTTGCCCCTCGAAATCGACCCGCCCGACCAACAGGCCTACCGTGAGGTGGTCGAGCCGTTCTTCAACCGCGCCAAGTTGCCCGAGGTCATCGCCCAAATGGAGCGGCTCGTCGACGAACTCGTGACCGCCGCCCGCGAACGCACCTCGTTCGAGGCCGTGCGCGACTTCGCCATCCCGCTCCAATCGCGCGCGCTCGCGATCTTGCTCAACGTGCCCGACGCCGAGGCCGCGATCTGGATCGGCTGGGGCACCCACGTCTTTCGCGACGGCAACGGCACCAGCAAGGGCGCGGCTCTCGAGGCCTACACCAACGCCCTGCTCGACCGCGCGGCGGCCAACCCCGGCGACGACCTCTTCAGCGCGCTGACCCAGACCAAGTTTCAGGGCCGTCCGCTCACGCGCCAGGAGATGCTCGGGTTTTGCAGCATCGTTTTTGCCGGCGGGCGCGACACCGTCATCAACTCCATCACCGGTATCCTCGCCCACCTCGCGCACACGCCCGCCGACTTCGAGTTTCTGCGTGCCGACCGCAAGCGCATCATCGGCGCGAGCGAAGAGTTTTTCCGCGCGCTCTCGCCCGTCACTCACCTCGCCCGCAAGTGCACCCGCGATACCACCGTCCACGGCGTCTCCGTGCCGGCGGGCGAATTTGTTACCCTCTGTTTTTCGTCGGCCAACTTTGACGCGACCGTGTTCGATGCGCCCGACGAGGTGAAGCTGGACCGGCGGCCCAATCCCCATGTGGCCTTCGGTTTTGGCCCGCACCTCTGCCTCGGTGCCGCGCACGCCCGCCTCATCGTGCGCACGTTGCTCAACACCCTGTGTGACCAAGTCGCCCGCATCGACGTGCTTGAACAAACGTGGAAATCCGAAACTGAGCCAAGCTATGTGCGCCGCCTCGCCGCCGAATCTCTTCACGTAAAATTTGCCCTCCGCTAAACCGCCCGCCGCGCGTTTTCTTTTCACGCTCATGACCTCTTCCCCAACCGTTTCCGCCTCCCCGCACCTGACGCTGCCCGACGGCGGGCGTTTCCCCACCATCGGCCTCGGCATGTGGAAGATGCCCAAACCCGAACTCCCCGGCCTTGTGCGTGAGGCGATCCGCCTCGGCTACCGCCACCTCGACTGCGCGTGCGACTACGGCAACGAGCCGCAGGTCGGCGCCGGCATCGCCTCCGCCCTGCGCGACGGGCTCTGCCGGCGCGACGATCTTTGGGTCACCTCCAAACTTTGGAACACCTACCACGAGCCCAAGCACGCACGCGCCGCCTGCGAACGCTCCCTGCGCGATCTGCAGCTCGACGTGCTCGATCTCTACCTCGTCCATTTCCCCATCGCGCTCGCCTACGTGCCGTTCGACGTGCGTTACCCGCCGGAATGGTTCTTCGATCCGGCCGCGGCTGCGCCCGGGATGAAGCCCATCGCCGTGCCCTACGCCGACACGTGGGGTGCGATGGAGGAACTCCAACGCGCCGGCCTCGTGAAGCGCATCGGCGTCTGCAATCTTAACGTCTCTGCGCTCCGCGATGTGCTCAGCTACGCCAAGATCCGGCCGGCCGTCCATCAGCTCGAGTTGCATCCCTACCTCGTGCAACCGCGCCAACTCCGCTTCTGCGCGCAGGAGAACATCGCCGTCACCGCGTTTTCCCCGCTCGGCGCCCCGTCCTACCTGCCGCTCGGCATGGCGACGCCCGCCGAGAATGTCCTCGCCGATCCCGTCGTCACCGCCATCGCCGCCGCCCACGGTCGCACGCCCGCCCAGATCGCCCTGCGCTGGGGCGTGCAACGCGGCTGCGCGGTCATTCCGAAGACGGCTTCGCCCGCGCGACTCGCGGAAAATCTCGCGCTTTTCGACTTCGCGCTCACGCCCGCCGAGATGACCGCGATCGACGGCCTCGACCGCCATCGCCGTTTCAACGATCCGGGCCACTTCGGAGAAAAGGCGTTCAACACGTTTTTCCCGATCTTCGACTGAGCGCGGCCCGCGCCCACGCCCCGAGCCTTGACGCCCGCTGCTCCGACGCGTCCGCTCGCCCAGCTGCATGTTTCCCCTTCCCCGCCTCGTCCGCTGGATGCTCTCGCTGGCCGGACTTTCGTTGATCGTGCTCTCGATGCTCCGGCTCGTCACCTGGCAGATCTTCGGCCACGGCCAAGTGTCCCTCGCGCAGGCGGCGCCAGCGTTCTGGCTGGGTCTGCGGTTTGATGCCCGCATCGTCGCGGCCGTGTTGCTGCCGATATTGCTGCTCGGCCAGTTCCGGTTCTGGCACGCGCTCGATTCGCAACTCGGACGAAGGCTTTGGCTCGGGCTGCTCGGCGGCGCGGCGGCAGTCGTGTTGTTTTTTTATGTAAACGACTTCCTCCACTTCCGCTACCTCGGGCAACGGCTCAATGCCACCGCCCTCGGTTTTCTGGAGGACGCAAAAATCTCCGCCGGCATGGTGTGGCAGACGTATCCCGTCATCCGCATTCTGCTGGCCTGCGCGGTCGCGCTGATCGCGATACTTTGGGTCAACGCGTGGCTGCACCGGCGCGCCGCCGCCGCACCTGAGAATCCCCGCCGCCGCGCCCGCGTGACGTGGCTGGTGGTCACCGGACTCGCCGGGCTGCTCGCCGTCTTTGGGCGCGTGGGCCAGTATCCGTTGCGCTGGAGCGATGCGTTTAATCTGCGCAACGATTTCTCCGCCAACCTCGCGCTGAACCCCGTGCAGTCGTTTTTCAGCTCGCTGGCGTTTCGCGACACCGGCTACGACCGCGCCAAGGTCCTCGCGCACTATCCCCGGTTGAGCCGCTACCTCGGCGTCACGGCGCCGGATGCGGCCGCGCTCAATTTCGTGCGTGACGTCCCCGCCCGGCCCGGAGCACCGGCGCGTCGGCCCAACGTCGTGCTCGTGCTCTGCGAATCGTTCAGCGCCTACAAGAGCTCGATGTGGGGCAACCCGCTCGACACGACGCCCTATTTCGCGGAGCTCTGCCGCAACGGCGTGTTTTTCGAAAACTGCTTCACGCCGACGTTCGGCACCGCGCGCGGCGTCTGGGCCACCATCACGGGCGTGCCCGACGTGACGCCGGTAAAGACCGCCAGCCGCAACCCCGCGATGGTCGACCAACACACGATCATCAACGATTTCACCGGCTACCGAAAACTCTACTTTCTCGGCGGGAGCACGAGCTGGGCGAACATCCGCGGCGTGCTCACCGGCAACATCCGCGACCTCGTGCTGCGCGAGGAGGACAGTTTCAAATCCCCGCGCATCGACGTGTGGGGTATCAGCGACAAGAGCCTGTTTCTCGAAGCCGAGGCCGAGTTGGCCCGGCAGGCGGAGCCGTTCTTCGCCATCATCCAGACCGCCGGCAACCATCGGCCCTACACCATCGCGCCCGAGGATCTCGGCGAATTCCAACCCATCGACGTGCCCTTGGAAAAACTGCGGGCCCACGGCTTCGAGTCGCTCAAGGAATTCAATGCGTTTCGCTACACCGATTTCTCGTTCCGCAAGTTCATGGCCGCCGCGCGTCGCTCGGCCTATTTCGAGAACACCGTGTTCATCTTCATCGGCGACCACGGCATCGGCGGCAACGCCGGCACCATGTTCCCCGCAGCTTGGACCGAGCAGGCGCTGACCGCCTACCACGTGCCGCTGTTATTTTACGCGCCGAAATTATTGCCGCCGCGCCGGCTCGCCGCGCCGGCTTCGATGCTCGATGTCCTGCCCACCGCCGCCGGGATCGCCAGGATCGCCTACCGCAACTCGGGCCTCGGGCGCGATCTCTTGCACCGCCAAGAAATCGACGCCGGCCGGGGCAACGCCGCCTTCATTCTCGATCACAACAACAAGACCTTCGGCGTCGTGCAGGGCCGGCATTACGGCTACCGCCAGTTGCAGGGCGACCGCACCGGCTTCGTCTGGGCCGATTTTAACGCACCCCCGCCCCCGTCAGAGGAGTCGACGGCAGGTTTGTCGGAACATCTCGCCCTGGCGGATGCGTTTCACGAGACGGCGCGCTATCTCCTGCTAAACAATCGAAAACCCCGCGACGAACCGTCCGTTCGCAGAGAAACCCGTTGAAGCGACGAGCTCTCCGCGCCAACCTCACCGTTCCCCTGTGATTGCCCCGCGCACTGAACTCTCCGTCACCCCGGTCCTGCTGGACCAATCGGCCGGCCGCGCGGGCCGGTCGCGCCCGTCCCGGCTGAACCCCGTCCAACGACTGGCGTGGATTGCCGTGACCCTCATCGCCGGCGGCGCCGCCGTGAAATACTCGGCGCCGATCAGCGTCAACCCGCCCCTCGCCCTCGAGCCCGCCTCGGCCCCTTGGGCCCGCGCCCCGCAGAGCGTGGGCGAGGTTGGGACGCCCCGGTTCGAACGTGGCTGGGTTTCGCCGGAGGCCCAGCTCGCCCACGTCCATTGCAGCATGGTGAGCGCGTTGCCGAGCGGCGACTTGCTCGCGCTCTGGTATGGCGGATCGCGCGAGGGCGCGGCGGATGTCGCGGTCTTCACTTCGCGCATGACGGCAGGGACGAAGACTTGGGGTCCGCCCATCAAGGTGCTCGACCGCGCCAGCGTCGAAGGCGAGCTCGGCCGCCGCATCAAGAAAATCGGCAATACCGTGATCTTCCCGGACCGCACCGGCCGGCTGTGGATGGTTTACGCCAGCGTGAGCCTGGGCGGCTGGTCGGGCTGCGCACTCAACATCAAGTCGTCGCCCGATGCCGGCCTCACCTGGGGCCCGAGCCAGCGGCTCACGTTGAACGCGTTCTTCAACATGAGTACGCTCGTGCGCAACAAGCCGATCTACGCCGCCGACGGCCGCATCGGGCTGCCCGTGTATCACGAGATGGCCACCAAATTCCCCCAGATCCTGTGGTTCCAGCCCGGCCCCGACGGCACCGTGGAAGATTACAAAGTCCGCAATCTCAGCGCGTCCAAAGGCCTGATCCAGCCCGTGCTGGTCGCGCTCGGCGGTGACCAAGTTCTCATGATGCTGCGCGATACGAGCAGCCAGCGCTCGTTGCGCACCTCGCTCTCCACGGACAACGGCTGGACTTGGCCGGACCCGACCCCGAGTTCCCTGCCCAATCCCGATGCGCCCGTGGACGCTCTCCGCCTCGCCGACGGCCGGATTCTCCTCGCCTACAACCACGCCTCGAGCGGCCGCGAGACCTTGGGTTTGTCCCTCTCAACCGATGAAGGACGCACGTGGAAGAAACACTCCGTGCTGGAGCGCGAGACGGAGAAGGAATTTTCCTATCCGCAGCTGACGCAGGGCCCCGGCGGGATGATCCATCTTACGTATACTTGGAAACGGGAACGCATCGGACACATCGCGTTTAACCTCGGTTGGCTCGACCAGTATCGCGAACCCGCCGGCGGGTTGCCGCCCCCATGAACCACGCTTGGCTGCCGCCCTCGGACGCGCTCGCGGTTTTCGCCGCGGTGTGGCTGATGCTGCTCGGGTTCGGCGGCCGCTTCATGCCGCTACAGGCGTCGGTCGCCCTGCGGCTGACCGTCGCGGTGACGGCCGCGGGCGTGATGCTGGTACCGATCATGGATCTGCAGCTCTGGAACTGGGTGTTCAGTTATTACCCCAATCCCTCGTTGCCGATCCTCGGCCTGTTGATCGCGCAACGCAGCCCGCGCTTTCTCGGCGTCACGATTTTCCAATCGGCCGATTGGTGGGCGACATGGATTTTCGGCGCGGTCGTGGGTTCGCTGGTATACCTGCAACCGCTGATTTTTGGCCGCGGCATCGATTTTCACTATTGGGGCTGGCACTCGAACTACGCCGCCGCGGCGCTCGCATTGACCGCGATCGTTTTTCTGGCTTGGGGAAACCGATTCGGCGTGTTGCTGGTGGCGGCGCTGGTGGCATTTGGACTGGGCGCGCTCGAGTCGTCCAACTGCTGGGATTACGTCGTCGATCCGATCTACTGGCTCGCGAGTATCGTGGTGATCGTGAGGCGGGGCGCAATCGCGTGGTGGACCGGGCGACGGGCGAAGCTTAGCCAAACCACGGCTTAAAAGTAGGGCGGGGTCTTTGACCCGCCCTACCTTCCCGGCCCCGCTCAGACGAAGTTTACGTTGCCCCGGTAAAGCTGGATCGGCTTCACGCCGACGGGCTTTTCGCGGAGAGCGCGGATACCTTCGACCGCGGCAAAGGCCCCGGTGATGGTCGTCATGAGACACACCGCGTGCGAATACGCCGCCGCGCGGATCTTATTTTCGTCCTGCCGCGGGATCATCCCGGCGGGCGTGTTGATCACGAGTTGGATCTGACCGTTTTTCAGCATGTCCACCGCGTTGGGGCGGCCTTCGGCGATCTTGGAAATGCGTTTCACGGGCACGCCGTTGTCGGCGAGCGTCTTGGCGGTGCCACTGGTCGAGTAGATGGTGAAACCGAGTTCCACGAGAGCGCGGGCGAGGGCGGTGGCGCGGGGTTTGTCGGCGTCTTTGACGCTGAGAAACACGTTCCCCTTGGTCGGCAGGCCGGGCTTGGCGGCGGCTTGGGCTTTCGCGAAAGCGACGCCGAGGTCCGCATCGATGCCCATGACTTCGCCGGTCGAGCGCATCTCGGGCCCGAGCGCGATCGTGGAACCGGGGAAACGCACAAACGGGAACACGGCTTCTTTGACGCACCAATGTTTCGGCGTCTGCTCACGGGTGAAGCCGAGGTCTTTCAGCTTGGCGCCGGTCATGACCTTGGCGGCGAGTTTCGCGAGCGGCACGCCGATGGCCTTGGCCACGAACGGCACGGTGCGCGAGGCGCGCGGGTTCACCTCGAGGACGTAGAGTTCATTGTCCTTGATGGCGAACTGCACGTTCATGAGGCCGACGACTTTGAGCGCTTTCGCGAGCGCGTAGGTGGCGGTGCGGACGGTATTGAGCATCGCGGCGTTCAGGGTGTGCGGGGGCATCACCATGGCGGCGTCGCCGGAGTGCACGCCGGCAAACTCGATGTGCTCAAGCATGCCGCCGACGATGCTGGTCTCGCCGTCGCTAATGCAGTCCACGTCGAGCTCAATGGCGTCCTCGAGGAATTTGTCGATGAGCACCGGTTTGTCCGGCATCACGTCGAACGCCTGCCGGACGACGGCCTTGAATTCGTCTTCGCTGTAGACGACGAACATGCCGCGACCGCCGAGCACGAAGGACGGACGGAGGAGGACGGGGAAGCCGACCTCTTGCGCGGCCTTAAGGGCGTCGGCCTCGTTCATCGCGGTGCGATTGGCGGGCGACTTTAGACCGGTGGCGTCGAGAATGGCGGAGAACTTTTTCCGGTCCTCGGCGAGCTCGATGCTCTCGGGCGAAGTGCCGATGACATTCACGCCGTTGGCCTTCAGGGCGGTGGCGAGGTTGAGCGGGGTCTGGCCGCCGAACTGCACGATGACGCCGTCGCATTTTTCCTGCGTGTAAATCTCGAGCACATCTTCGAGCGTGAGCGGCTCGAAGTAGAGCCGGTCGCTGGTGTCGTAATCGGTCGAGACGGTTTCCGGATTGGAGTTCACCATCACGCTCTCGTAGCCGATCTCGCGGAGGGCGAAGCTGGCGTGGACGCAGCAGTAGTCGAACTCGATGCCCTGGCCGATGCGGTTGGGACCACCGCCGAGGATCATGATCTTCTTCTTGCCGCTCGGGGGCAGGATCTCGTTTTCGTCACCGTAGCTCGAATAGTAATAAGGCGTGAACGCCTCGAACTCGGCCGCACAGGTATCGACGAGACGATAGGTCGTGTTGACGCCGGCCTGTTTGCGGTGGGCGCGGACGGCGTTGAGGTCGGATTTGAAAATGTGGGCGAGCTGCGCGTCGGAGAAACCAAACTGTTTCGCGCGGCGGAGCGCGGTGACTTCGACGGTCGCGAGAGTTTTCGCCGCCAACTCCTGTTCCATCTCGTGAATCTCGCGGAGCTGATGAAGGAACCACGGATCGATCTTGGTGAGATCGAAAATGCGCTCGACGCTGTAACCCGCGCGGAAGGCGTGGCGCAGGTAAAAAATGCGCTCGGAATTGGGCGTGCCGAGCTTCGCGTTGATGATTTTTTCGTCGATAATCTCATCGCTGCCGAACTTGCCGCCCCCGCCGAAACCGCGGGCGCCGACCTCGAGCGAACGCAGACATTTCTGCATCGATTCCTTAAACGTGCGGCCGATGGCCATCGCCTCGCCGACGGATTTCATCGCAGAGGTGAGCGTGGTATCGGCGCCGAGGAATTTCTCAAACGTGAAGCGCGGGATCTTGGTGACGACGTAGTCGATGGTCGGCTCGAAGCTCGCCGGCGTGACGCGCGTGATGTCGTTGCGCAACTCGTCGAGCGTGTAGCCCACGGCGAGTTTGGCGGCGATCTTGGCGATGGGGAAACCGGTGGCCTTCGAGGCCAGGGCGGAGGAACGCGAGACGCGCGGATTCATCTCGATGACGACCATGCGGCCGGTCACGGGATCGACGGAGAACTGGATGTTGGAACCGCCGGTTTCGACGCCGATTTCGCGAATCACGGCGAACGACGCGTCACGCATGATCTGGTATTCTTTGTCGGTGAGCGTCATCGCCGGAGCGACAGTGATGGAGTCGCCGGTGTGGACGCCCATCGGGTCAAAATTCTCGATGGAGCAGATCACCACGCACTGGTCCTTGTGGTCACGCATGACCTCCATCTCGTATTCCTTCCAGCCGAGCAGACATTCCTCGACGAGGACCTCGTGCACGGGCGAGAGATCGAGACCGTTGGCGCAAATACCTTCGAATTCTTCCTTGTTGTAAGCGATCCCGCCGCCGCTGCCGCCGAGGGTGAAGGACGGGCGGATGATGAGCGGGTAGGCCCCGAGAATATCGGCGGCCTCGCGGGCCTCGGTCATGTTTTTCACGGTGCGCGATTTCGCGACATCGAGACCGATCTTGATCATGCATTGTTTGAACAACTCGCGGTCCTCGCCCTTGTTGATGGCGTCGGGCTTGGCTCCGATCATTTCGACGCCATATTTGGCGAGGATGCCGGATTTGTTCAGCTCCATCGACAGATTAAGCGCGGTCTGACCGCCAAGGGTGGGCAACAGGGCGGAAGGGCGCTCGGCGGCGATGATTTTCTCGAGAGTTTCGACGTTGAGCGGCTCGATGTAGGTGACATCGGCAAACTCCGGATCGGTCATGATCGTGGCCGGGTTGGAGTTCACCAGAATGACCCGATAACCCTCTTCCAGGAGGGCTTTGCACGCTTGGGTGCCCGAGTAATCGAACTCGCAGGCCTGCCCGATGACGATCGGGCCGGCACCGATGATGAGGATGGATTTCAGATCAGGGCGTTTGGGCATGAGCGTAGATTTGGGCGAGGGTTGGGCGCGCTGAAACGGGCGGCAAGCGGGAAAGCGCGGCGACCGAATTTCCGCCCGTGGCCGACGCCGCCGACCACGGATTGCCGTCGCCCAAACGTTACATAAACCGGCGAATTTTCATCGCTTGGAAATCCGGCCGCGGCTCAGCTCGATCCTTCCTTTTTTCACTCTTTTCCCCACATGAACCGTCCGCTTTTTCCTTTGCCCGGCGTCCAAGCACTCAGCCGCCGATCCTTCTTGGCCGGCAGCGCCTCCTTCGCGGCGGCGGCGCTTCTTTCGACCCGGGTAGCGGGCGCGGTGGCGCGAACCGGCTCGTTTTCCGACTCTCCTTTTTCCCTCGGAGTCGCTTCGGGGGATCCGTTGCCCGACGGGGTGGTGCTCTGGACGCGGCTGGCCCCCCGGCCGCTGGAAGTCGGCGGGGGGATGAAAGCGGGACCGGTCGAAGTCGCGTGGCAAATCGCCGAGGACGAAGGGATGGCGCGGGTCGTCCAATCCGGCACCGCGACCGCCCGCCCGGAGTGGTCGCACTCGGTCCATGTCGAGGTGTCCGGGCTGCGGCCGGGTCATTGGTATTGGTATCGGTTTAAAGTCGGCAGCGAAGTGAGCCCCAAAGGCCGCACCCGCACCGCGCCGCCAGCCGATGTGATGGCCGAGCGCCTGCGCTTCGCCTTTGTCTCCTGCCAGCACTACGAGGCCGGTCTTTTCACGGCGTATGACCATCTCGCGCGCGAGGACCTCGATCTCGTGGTCCACCTCGGCGACTACATCTACGAAGGCCCCGCGGCCGATGGCCGGGTGCGGCGTCACCTCGGCGGCGAATGCTTCGCCTTGGACGACTACCGGCTGCGCTACGCGCTCTACAGAACGGATCCCCATTTGCAGGCGGCGCACGCCACGGCGCCGTGGATCGTGACGTGGGACGACCACGAGGTGGCCAACAACTACGCGGCCGACATCGCGGCGAAGCCCGCGCAACAGGCGTCCTTTCTCGCTCGGCGGGCCGCGGCCTACCAGGCGTATTTCGAGCACATGCCCCTGCGCCGCTCGGCGCTGCCAAAAGGCCCCGAGATGCTACTCTACCGCCGCCTTGATTTCGGCCGGCTCGCGCAATTTCACGTGCTCGATACCCGCCAATACCGCACCCCGCAACCGCTCGGCGACGGCCAGAAAGCCCCGACGCCCGCTTTGCTCGATCCGCGCGGCACATTGATGGGCGATCGCCAACGCGATTGGCTTTTCTCGGGGCTCGGCCGTTCGCCGGCGAACTGGAACATCCTCGCCCAACAAGTCATGATGGCCCGCGTCGACCGGACCGGAGGGAACGAGGTCAAATACAGCATGGACCAATGGCCCGGCTACGAGTTTGAGCGGCGGCGCGTGCTCCGGCATTTTCGCGAGCAACAGGTCAAAAACCCGGTCGTTATCACCGGCGACATTCATTCGCACTGGGCCAATGAACTCATCGCCGATTTCGACGAACTCGATTCGCCCGTCGTTGGCACCGAGTTTGTCGGGACTTCAATCAGCTCGGGCGGGGACGGGGCCGCCGCGCCCAAGGCCCACGATCACCTGTTGGCCGAGAATCCGTTTCTGAAATTCTTCAATGCCGAGCGGGGCTACGTGCGTTGCGAGGTGACGCCGCAAACGTGGCGCTCCGACTACCGAACGGTGCCCTTCGTCACCAAGCCCGGCGCGCCTCTGGTCACGCGGGCTTCGTTCGTGGTGGAATCGGGCCGGCCGCAGTTGAATCGAGCCTGACGGGAGGCACCCGCAGCGGTGAGCCCGATTCGCCGCGTCCGCCGGCAGCTCGGACGGCCAAGGCCCGCAACTGCCGGCGAGCAGTTGCCGGGGCTTCGTGCCCGGGCCACGGGCGACGGAACCGTGGGCCGGGGCAAGCGTCACGTCGTAGCCGGGCGTGAGGTAGTTGATGCGGTTCAGATGCCAACCTGCGCCGCCGGCCTGCACCGCAAGAAATCTTGCCGAAGCGAGTGTCACCCAGCCGGGCACTATAGATGTGCCATGCCCACGGCACGCCGAGTTGAACCCTGTCGCAGGGCTGCCCCTTTTCCATCCGGAAGCGCTCGGTCGGGTCGAAGAGCGGGATTCCGGTAAAGCGTCGCAACGCGGAGTTGGCCGAAGCAACGACGGGACCGGCTAGGAAACAAGCGGCTGCGACCGGTAGGCCGATCGGCAATCGCTGCATTGCGAGCACGGCGATGCCTGCTTGGTTTTTTGGGGAGGGCTCGATCGGCATTCACCATCGCCCTAGACCCATTAAAACTCGACCGGCCTTTCTCCACTCGCCTTGGGCCTTGCGCGGCGCTCCGGCATGACATCCGCTCACTCTACCCGCTATGAAACGCACCCGCTCCGCCGTTGTCGCACTCAACTTCATCACCGCGCTCGCCCTCGTTTTGGCACCGGCTCCTCGCGCTCTCGCCCAGCGGGCGCCGGTCGAGGCCAAGCACGGCATGGTCGCATCCGTTCACGATCTCGCGTCCGAAGCCGGCGTGGAAATTCTCAAAAAAGGCGGCAACGCCGTGGACGCGGGCGTCGCCGTCGGCCTCGCCCTCACCGTCGTCTATCCTTTCGCCGGAAACATCGGCGGCGGCGGCTTCATGATGATCCACCTCGCCGACGGCCGCGCCGTCGCCATCGACTACCGCGAGACCGCCCCCGCCGCCTCCGGCCGCGACATGTATCTCGGCCCCGATGGCAACGTCCTCAAACCCGGTCCCGGCTCCTCCACCGTGGGTTGGCGCGCCAGCGGCGTCCCCGGCTCCGTCGCCGGCTTCGCTCTCGCCCAACAAAAATACGGCTCCGGCAAAGTCTCTTGGGCCGACGTCTGCGAACCCGCCCGTCGCCTCGCCGCCGATGGCTTTGTCCTCTCCCAAGGCACCGCCGCCAACCTCAAGGCTTACGCCAAACTCCTCTCCCAGTTCCCCGAATCGAAACGTATTTTTCTCGCCGACGGTGCGTTTCACGAGGCCGGCACTTTGTGGCGCCAGCCTGATCTCGCCGCCGTCTTTGCCCGCCTTCAGAAAAACGGCCCGCGTGAATTCTACGAGGGCGAGACGGCCCGCCTCATCGCCGATGCCATGGCGAAAAACGGCGGCACCATCACCCTCGCCGATCTCAAAGGCTACGCCGCCGTCGAGCGCAAACCCCTGCGCGGCACCTACCGCGGTCACGAGATCGTGACGATGCCTCCGCCCAGCTCCGGCGGTATCGCCCTGCTCCAAATGCTCGGGATGCTGGAAACCCACGACGTCGCCAAACTCGGCGCCAACTCCGCCGCAAAATTCCACCTCTTCATCGAGGTCATGCGCCGCGCCTTCCGCGACCGCGCCGAGTTTTTGGGCGACCCCGATTTCGTCAACGTTCCCACCGCCGGCCTGCTCGACCGCGCCTACATCGCGGGGCTCATGAAAAATTTTAACCCCGCCAAAGCGACGCCCAGCGACGGTCTCGCCCCCGGCAACCCGGCCGGTTGGACCCCGATCAAGGTTTCGCAACTCGACGATCACCGCGCCCGCCTCGCCGCCGAATCCACCGAGACTACGCACTACTCCATCGTCGACGCCGCGGGCAACGCCGTCAGCAACACCTACACCCTCAACGGCGGCTACGGCTCCGGCGTCACCATCCCCGGCACCGGCATCCTCATGAACAACGAAATGGACGACTTCACTTCGAAGATCGGCGTGAAAAACATGTTCGGCCTCCTGCAAGGTCCCGCCAACGCCATCGCCCCCGGCAAGCGCCCGCTCTCTTCGATGACGCCCACCTTCGTCCTCAAAGATGGCGCTCTCCTCCTCGTCACCGGCAGCCCCGGCGGCCCCACGATCATCAACACCGTGCTCCAGGTCATCACCAACGTCATCGATCACCAGATGCCCGTGATGCAGGCCGTCGAGTTCCCCCGCTTCCACCACCAATGGCAGCCCAACACGATCAGCCACGATCGCTTCAGCATGAGCCCCGACACCTCCGCGCTGCTCACCGCGATGGGCCATTCGTTGAACGAACGCCCCAACGTCGTCGGCGGCGACGCCGAAACGGTGATGATCGACCCCGAGACGAAACTCCGCCTCGGCGCCGCCGACCCCCGCAAACCCGACGCCAAAGCGGTCGGCTACTGAGCACCGTTCCAGCATCTCGCTCCTCAAGCGCCAGCCTACCCGCCGGCGCTTTTTTACGCCCTGCCAGCAGCGGGCCCAAACCGTTTCTGCCCTTCAAAAACGGGCGTTTTGTGCACGTTTTCGTTCACCCTCTTCAAAGTCGCCGAAGCAAATCGCGATAATTTCCCCTCCAGCGACGAAATCGGAACCGGCACATTTTCGGTCGAGATCTTTTTCACCGCCGACCCTGATCTGGACGGCAACGCAACGTCGGTGAATTTATAAATCTTGGCTCCGCCAATCCTCGCGGGCCGATTTGAACCGCGACGATTTCCTCAAAATCAGCGATTACGAAAGCTTTCACCTCCCCGCCCAATTTGGCTGGAACGATCGCAACCAAAACGCACGCCTCACTTTGGAATCGTTCATCGCCGGCTAGTTTCACCTCCTCACGGGCTGATCGCCCGAGACGCCAACGGGAGCCCCGCCCGCGTCGCCCGATCGTACGCCGAAGCGCCGTTTCCGGGATTCGCCGCTGCCATTTCGGCTCAACTGTCTTTCCGCCTTGAGCAACCGCACGCCGCGGCGCACACATTTCTCGCCGCGGCGACGCCTTCCATGAATCCATCCGATCCGACCTCCAAAAACCTTCCTCTCTGGATTTTCTTCCTAGTCGACGCAGTCCTCACTGCCGCCGCCATCTACATCGCGCACCACGCGCCCAAGCCTCTCTCGACCCAAGCGATCTTTACCGTCACCGCGCTGGTGCTCGTGGGCGCGCTTATCGCCTTGGTTCCTCTGGTGGCCCGCTACGAGCGCGAGAAAAATGAAACGCTCGATGACCGCCAACGCGCCCTCGAGGCCCTCGCCCGCACGCTCACGACCGCGGCTGAGCAAATCAGCATCGCAACCGCCGGGCTCAACGACATCGCCGACCTTACCCAAAAAAATCTCAAGAAAGCCGAGCAACTACCCGCTCAGCTCCAAGAAAAAATCGCCGAACTCACCTCGCGCCTCGCCGCCAGCGAAGCGGAGACCATCGACGCCCTCGAAAAAGAACTCACTTCACTCCGCGCCCTCGAAAGCGAGCGTCTCGCCACCACCGCGGAAAAAATCAACCAGACCGCCGATCAGCTCGGCCAACTCGCCAGTTCCACGCACCAAAACTTGGCCACCGCCCGGGAATCGCTGGCCCAACTCGGCTCCGCTTCCACCCAACACTTAGCCGAGCTCAATACCGCCACCACCGCCGCCATCAACCGAGCGCAAGCCGCCGCCGAATCAATCACTACCGCCCATGCCCGCGCCGCAGCGGCGATTGACGAAAAACTCGCGGGCAGCCTCGGCGCCATCGACTCCAAGCTGGCCCAGCTTACGACCCAACTCGGCACGCAGCTTGACGCCGGCGCGACTCTCCTCGACACCAAGCTCGCCGCCCTCGCCGCATCGGCCGCCCAACTCGCTATCATCGCGGCCACACCGCCGCCCGCCGCCCCGCTCCCCGCGACCACCGTCCGCGAACCCGAGGTCGAGCCCGCGCCCACCTCCGCCGACTCTCACCTTTCCACCGCTGCTACGCCCGAGCCCACTCGCCGCGCCCGTAAACCGCGCCGGGAGGAAGCGCCTCCCGCCGAAGAGGTCGTGCCCGCCGAACCCGCGCCCACCGCCCCAGATCCAGCGCCGATCTCGCTCGCCGAAGCCACTCCTGCCGCCGTCGTCGAACCCACGCCCGAACCCCTCGCCCCCACCGAACTCGCCCCAGCGGAAGCCCTACCCGTCGACCTCGCAGCCGCCGACCCGATTTTCTTTTCCTCGCCATTAGCCTCCGAGCCAACCGCCCAAGCACCCGTCGATTCACCCGCGGAAGCGGCCATCGCCGAGCCCACTCCCGCCGCTCCGGATTCCGCCCCGGCCGAGATCGTCTCTGACCTCGTAAAAACCACGCGCAAACGCGCCGCCAGAAAGACCGCCATCAACGATCCCGAATCCGGGCCAGCCGAAGAAGCCGAGCTCGCTCCCGCCGTCGAAACTCCTCCCGCGTCGCTCGAAATCGCGCCCGAGAATAATTCTCATCCGGCAGAAACCCCGGTGATCGAGGAGCCTGATATCGAGTCGCTGGCTGCACCCGTTGCCGACGACGTTGCGCCACCGCCCGAGCCCGCCGCCGCCGAGGCGCCGGTCGCCACGGAGCCGCCGCCAGTTGATGAATTTGTTCAATTCTCACCGGACGAACTGCCAGCCGCGCCCGTTGCCGCCCCTGAGTTCAAACTCCACAGCCCCGACGCCACGGTTTCCTCGATGACCGCCGATGGCGCCAGCCGCCTCCTCGCCACCGCCTACATTGGCATTGGCAACCGCCTCTTCATTCGCGGCGAAGGCCCGGGCCTCACTTGGGAAAAAGGCGTCCCCCTCCAATTTGTCTCCATCGGCAAATGGCGTTGGGAAACCACCGAGACCACCGCGACCGTGACGTTCAAACTCTACAAGAACGATACCGTCGAATGCACCGCCCTCGGCGAACAAGCGATCGCCCCCGGCCATCTCACGGAAGTCACGGCGTCGTTCTGATCGCGTGCCCACTTCGGAGCAGAGCTGTTTCAAATCCAGCGATCCAAAATCTGAGAGCCGGAATGTGGGATCCGAAATGTGGGAGCGAGCTTGCTTGCGACTCCGCGCCACGTGACGGGCCCAGCCACGCCCACGCCGCCGCTCAATAATGCGGCGGACGCTCGTCCCTGAGCTCCCCACCCTCGTCGCGCCCTGCACCGCCATTCGCGCCACTGTCACCCGCGCGCTCCCGCAGCATCTTTAGCTCGGCGCGCACCCGGGCCAAGAGGTCGCTCAGTTCCAGCATGACCTTGTCCTGCGCGGTCACATGCCGCTCCAGATAGGCCACCTTTTCTTCTAAATTCAGTATCCGCCCGGCATTGTCGTGATCACTCATAGTTTCTTGATGACTCGCTCCGCCTTCAATTTCTCGAGCTGAGGCTGCACGACCAGCACGATGCAATCCGAGCCCACCGAGTGACTGAATTCGCTGCCCGTGCGCTCGTTGAGGTAGCTCTCCGTGATCGTCCACGCCTCCCAACCATCCGTCACCTCGATCGCGTCGTGCCCAAGTTTCTGCAGCGCCTGCCGCAATACGGCCGGGGCGACAGCATCATCTTCAACGGCGAGAATTTTCACCCCTTCACTCGGACGGTTTTTCTTCGGTCCCGCAATCGGCAAAACTCTCCGCCACTCCGCCCCAATTTACCCCTGCCCCAGTCGGGCCCGTAGCTGCTCAACCGTCGTCGCCGGGGCCTCGCAGGTGTGGCCCTCACACACAAAAGCCGTCGCCTTACCCTCGTTGGGCGCCATCGCCTCGATCCACGGCGCCCGCGTGGCCAACCAGCGTTGGCCTTCGCCGCCGTCCGCCGCCAGCACCGACCACCCGGCTGAGAGTGGTTCGTCCAAAACCGCCGCCAGCGCCCGAAAATCTTCCGCCCCCGGATCACCCGCCAACACCACTTGGCGCGAAGGTGCCAGCAACCGCTCGATCGCACACAACATCTGGGGCAATCCTTGGGGCGACTCCGCCCAGTGTCCGCGAAACGCTTCCACACATCGCCGCGCGCGAGCCGTCCGCGTCATTCCGCCGACCCCCATTTCTCCGGTGAAAGCCGCGAGACGGATGAGATTCATCGCAGCAACCGAACTCGGCGTTGGCTCCGCCCCATCATAATCGTCCTTCAACCGCACCACCAGGTCCGTCGCACCTGCGGCGGAATTGAAGTAGCCGCCACCTGCGTCGTCCCAAAACTTCGCATCCATCGTCGCCTGCAGCCGCTCCGCCCACTGCAACCAGCGCACCGCAAACGTCGCCTCATACAGATCAATCAGACCCTGAATGAAAAATGCGTAGTCCTCCGCGAAACCTTCGCTGGCTGCACGTCCCCCGCGCCACGAGCGATATAGCACGTTGCGATCGGCATCGCCGAGCTCCCGCTCGACAAACTCCGCCGCCCGTTGCGCGGTTTCCCCATACGCGCGCTCGCCCAAAACTCGCGCCCCCTTGGCCAACGCCGAAATCATCAGCCCGTTCCACGCCGTGATGACCTTGTCGTCAAGCAAGGGGCGCGGCCGCGCCGCCCGCACCGCCTTCAATTTCTCCAGCGCCACCTGCAACCGGTTGCTGGCCTGCTCGGTCGTCAGTCCGGCGAGCCGCGCCGACTCCGCCAATGACCGCACCTGTCTCAAAACATTTTTCCCCTTCAGCTCCCCCTGCGGATCAATCTCCGCCGGGACATTGCCCTCCGCCTTCACCCCGAAGTGCCCGCCAAAAAACTCCGCGTCTCCGCCCAACACCGCCACGATCTCCGTCTGGTCCCAACCATAAAACGCACCTTCCTTCGCGGTGGCATGGGCGTCCCGTCCAGTAGCATCCACCAACGAGTCCGCATCCTCCGCCGAGAAAAATCCCCCGTCCGTCCCCGTGAGCCGCTCCGCCACATAAGCGAAGATATCACGCGCCATCCAGGCGTAGCGTTCGTCTCCGCTCGCCTGTTTCATCTCGAGCGCGTTCAACGCGATCTGCGCCTGGTCGTAGAGCATTTTCTCGAAATGCGGCACCGCCCACGCCGGATCGACCGCGTAACGATGGTAGCCGCCGCCCACGTGATCGTGGATTCCCCCCTGCGACATGTTTCGCAACGTGTGGCCCGCCATCTCCAGCGCCGCCACGCCCAGCTCCGAAGTCACGCCTTGTTGGGCCGCACAGCGAAACAGGAACGCCAAATTGCTCGCCCTTGGAAATTTCGGGGCACCGCCAAAGCCGCCGCAGTCCGCATCGAACGTCTCGTAGAAAAACTGAAACCCTTTTTCGAAAGCCTCCCCCGCCGCCTCCGCGAGATCTGCCTCCGCCGCGCGCTCGGCTGTCGGTTTTCGGCCCTCAGTTTTCTCCCGCAATTCCCGCAAAACCCGCTCGCTCTCTTCGATCAGCTTCGGCCGCTCCTCCCGCCAACCGCGCGCGATCGCCCGCAACAACGTCGCAAAACCCGCCCGCCCCGGCCGGTCGTGCGGCGAAAAGTACGTCCCGCCGAAAAAGGGCTTCAGCTCCGGCGTGAGCCAAGCCGAGAGCGGCCAACCGCCATGCCCGGTCAGCGCCTGCACATAGGCCATGTAAACCTTGTCCACATCCGGGCGCTCCTCGCGGTCCACTTTGATCGCGACAAAATGCTCGTTCAAAAGCGCCGCCGCCGCTTCGTCCTCGAACGACTCGTGCGCCATCACATGGCACCAATGACACGTCGCGTAACCGATGCTCAAAAAAATCGGCTTCTCCTCGGTCCGCGCCCGCGCGAACGCCGCCTCGCCCCACGGGAGCCAATTCACCGGGTTGGCGGCGTGCTGCAGCAGGTAGGGCGATTTTTCGAAAGCGAGCGCGTTGGGCATGACGGAGGTGAAATCACGAAACCTCCGAAACACACGAAAACAAAAAAGGAGCGCCGCTACCGGAGCTCCCTTTGCACTCCAAAGCCGGCGGAAACCGCCGGCATTTTCCTTCTCTCAAGCCCTTACTTCCCGAGGACCCAGTTGAAGATCAACGGCACCACGATCGTCGCGTCGCTCTCGACGATGAACTTCGGGGTCGAACCCGCGAGCTTGCCCCAAGTGATCTTTTCGTTGGGCACCGCGCCCGAGTAACTGCCGTAACTCGTGGTCGAGTCGCTGATCTGCGCGAAGTAACCCCAAAGCGGCACGCCGTCACGGCCGAGGTCTTGATGCAGCATCGGCACCACGCAGATGGGGAAATCGCCCGCAATACCGCCGCCGATCTGGAAGAAGCCGATCGAGCCTTCGCCGTTTTTCATGAGCTTCGCCGTCTTCGTATACCACTCGGCCAACCAAGTCATGTATTCGATGCCGGTGCGCACGGTGTGCACGTTCTTGATTTCACCCGTGACGACGCGGCCGGCATACATATTGCCGAGCGTGGCGTCTTCCCAGCCGGGGACGATGATCGGCAGGTTCTTCTCGCAGGCGGCGAGCATCCATGAATTTTTCGGGTCGATCTGGTAGCTCTTCTTGAGCTTACCGCCGCGCAGAATTTTATACATGAACTCATGCGGGAAGTAGCGTTCGCCCGCCTGATCGGCCTTGGTCCACTCGTCGGCCACGACCGCCTCGATGCGGCGCATGGCTTCCATTTCGGGAATGCACGTGTCGGTCACGCGGTTCATATGGCGCTCGACGAGCTTCACCTCGTCCTCGGCGGTAAGGTGGCGGTAGTTCGGCACGCGCTCGTAGTAATCGTGGGCCACGAGATTAAAAATGTCCTCCTCGAGATTCGCGCCGGTGCAGACGATGGCGTGGACCTTGTCCTCACGGATCATCTCGGCGAGCGAGATTCCAAGCTCCGCCGTGGACATGGCGCCGGCGAGCGTGACCAGCATCTTGCCGCCGGTTTTGAGGTGGGTCTCGTAGCCCTTGGCGGTGTCGAGGAGCGCCGCCGCGTTGAAGTGGCGGTAATTCTGCGCGATAAATTGGGAAACCGGGCCCTTTTTGGCGGCGAGAGCCGCATTGATGTCTTCCGGGCGTTTGGTCTGGCGTTTGGCTTTCATAAAATTGTGGGGCGAGAAATAGCGGGGCGGTGAAAGGCAACGCCACGAAAAAATCTTCGCTTCATCCGCTTCGTTCCGTTCCCGTCGCCCGTCCGCATGGTCGCCGCCTTCCTCACCACTCTCTTTTTTTCGCTCTCAACGATCTTCGCCAACCGCAGCTTGCGCGCCGTCGGCGCCACCCGCGCCAACCTCGGCCGCCTCCTCTTCGCCGCTCTCGTGCTCGGCGCGTATGCCCACCTGTTCGGCGGCGGCCTCGGCGGCTCCGGTCGCGACTGGCTCCTGCTCAGCGGCGTCATTGGCATGGGCTTGGGCGATCTTGCGGTCTTTGCCGCGTTGCCGCTTCTCGGCTCCCGGCTCACCGTGTTGATAACGCAGTGCCTCGCCGCACCTTTGGCCATCGTCGCCGAGTGGCTTTGGCTCGGCACCGTGCTCACCGGCACGCAACTGCTTTGGGGGTTCGTTATCCTTGGCGGCGTGCTCGTCGCGTTGCTGCCTTCGCGTTCAAGCCCGCCCAAGGTCACCATTCGCCCGATCGGTTTTCTATTCGGCTTCCTCGCCGCCTGCGGCCAAGGCTTCGGCGCCGTCGTCAGCCGCAAAGGCAATGCCCTCGCAGCTCTCGCCGGAGAACCCATCGACGGTCTCACCGCCGCCTACCAACGCATTCTCGGCGGTCTCGCCATCACCCTCATCTGGCTTGCCGCCCGCGCCCTGCTCAGCGCCAAGCCCTCCGCCCCCACGCCACCCGAGGCCCCGCCGCCGTGGCGCGCCTACCTCTGGATTCCCGCCAATGCCGGTTGCGGCGCCATCATCGGCGTCAGTTGCTACCAATGGTCCCTCGCCACCACGCCCAGTGGCATCGTGCTCCCCATCGTCGCCTGCACCCCTCTCGTTATCATCCCGCTGAGCTACTGGTTGGAGAACGAACGCCCCACCCGCCGCTCCTTGCTCGGCGGGATCATCGCCGTCGCCGGTTGCATCGCCCTCGCCCTCGCCCGTTGACGCCAACTGTCACCCAAAAAGTGACTTTTTCGCGCAGCTCAACCGCATCATTGACGACCCCGCGCGGCCTAGGGTTTGCTATGCGGTTCTCATGCTCACCATCGCCGACGTTTCCAAGTCCTACGGCACCCGCGAACTCTTTTCCGAAGTCTCGCTCTTCATCGCGCGCACCGATCGCCTCGGCCTGATCGGTCCCAACGGCGCGGGCAAGTCCACCTTGTTCGGCCTCATCCTCGGCGAGGAAAAACCCGACACCGGCACCATCGAATGGGAGCGCGGCGCCGATTTCGGCTACCTGCCGCAGGAGAGCGCCCCCGCCGGTGATGAGACCATTCTCCACATCGCAACGAGCGGCAAAAAACTCGAGCCCACCGACGACGATTACGACATCGACTACACCCTTGAGCCCCGCGCCAAAAAGATCCTCGCCGGCCTCGGCTTCAAAGAGGGCGACGCGCTGAAGCTCGCGAAAACGTTTTCCGGCGGCTGGGTCATGCGCGCCCACCTCGCCCGCCTCCTCGTCGCCGAGCCCGCCCTCCTCCTGCTCGACGAGCCGACCAACCATCTCGATCTCGAGGCCCTCCTCTGGTTCCAGGAATACCTCACGCGCTACCCGGGCGGCCTCGTCGTCATCTCCCACGATCGCGCCTTCCTCAACGCGCTCTGTACCGGCATGCTCGAACTCCGCGCCGGTTCACTCCACTACTACCACGGCAATTACGACAATTTCCTCACGGAAAAAGAAGCGCGCAAATCCCAGCAAGCCGCCGCCTTCAAAACCCAGCAGCGCGAGATCGCCCATCTCCAGGTGTTCGTCGATCGCTTCGGCGCCAAGGCCTCCATGGCTTCCCGCGCCAAATCCAAAGAGAAACAAATCGAGCGCCTGAAAGAAGCCGCCGTCGAGGAACCCACCGAGGAGCTGAAGAAAATGAACTTCAAGTTCCCGCAGCCGCCGCGCTCCGGCCTGAAGGTCATCGAACTCGAGCACGTCCAGCAGGCCTACGGCGACTTCGTCGTCTACAAAGATCTCAATTTCACCGCCGAACGTGGCCAGGGCATCGTCCTCATCGGCCCCAACGGCGCCGGCAAGTCCACCCTGCTCAAAATCCTCGCCGGCGTCATTCCGATCCAAGGCGGCACCCGCGAACTCGGCAGCAACGTCGTCCCCGGTTACTTCGCCCAGAACCGGCTCGATAACTTGAATCCCGACGCGACGGTTTTCGAGAACGTGATGGAGCTGCGCACCAACGAAAACCAGCTCACCGAGCATCAGGCCCGCGCCATTCTCGGCGCCTTCCTCTTCCGCAAGGACGACGTGCACAAGCCCGTCTCCGTCCTCTCCGGTGGCGAGAAAACCCGCCTCGCCCTCGCCCGTATCCTCGTGAAGCCGCCGAATCTCCTCCTCATGGACGAGCCGACGACCCACTTGGACATCCAGTCGATCGACGCCTTGGTGCACGCCCTCAAGAGCTACGAAGGCACGCTCATCTTCATCTCCCACGACGTCCACTTCATCAAGACGCTCGCGAAGAACGTGCTCCACGTCCATAGCGGCAAACTCACGCCTTACGCCGGCAACTACGACTACTACCTCGACAAATCCAAGTCCACCGACGCCCGCGCCGCACTCACCTCCGGCCTCTCCGACAGCCGCCCCAAACAAGCCGCCGCGCCCGCCAAAGCCGCCGCGCCCGCCGCCGCTCCGACCGCGAAAAAAGCCACGCCCAACGAAATCCGAAAATTCCGCGAGGAAGTCGGCTTGCTGGAGAAAAAAGTTTCCGAGCTGGAAGCGAAACAATCCGAGATCACCGGCGCCTTGGAAGATCCCGCGTCCTACACCGACAAAGGTAAATTCCACCACCTCAACCGCGAGCTCAGTGCCGTCGTGGATCAACTCGCCGCCGCCACCGCCGCCTGGGAAACCGCCGCGACGAAGCTCGCCGAGATGGAGAAGTAAAGCAGGGCAAGGTCTTCGACCCGCCCTCCGGTCCACGCATCAGACCGGCGCTTACCCAATCACCTCATCGATCAACTGCGGCGTCGTGCCCGCCACGTCGCCCACCACGATCGCACGCGCAATCATCTCCCGTGCCGCCGCCAAGCCCGCTTCGTCGTTCGCGTGGATCACGCATAGCGGCCCGCCGGCCACGACACGCTCGCCCACCTTCACGAGGTCGCTAACTCCGACCGCGTGATCGACGCCATCCGCCGCCTTCACGCGGCCTGCGCCAAGCCGCAACGCCGCGAGCGCCACTCCCATCGCATCGACATCCTGCACGAAGCCCGCCCGCGGCGCCGCCAGCGCGACCTTAAACTTCGCCTGCGGTAACCGCTCCGGCTCGTCCACCACCTGCGCGTCACCGCCCTGCGCCGTGATCATCGCCCGTAGTTTTCCCAGCGCCGCGCCCGATGAAATACTCCGCTCCAGCGCCACCCGCGCCTCGGCCGCCGTCTGCGCCACGCCCGCGAGCACGAGCATCTGCTCCGCGAGCGCGTAGGTGACCTCCATCGTATCGGCCGGCCCGCGGCCCTCGAGACACTCGATCGACTCGATCACTTCGAGCGCGTTCCCCACGTTGCGCCCGAGCGGTTGCTCCATCGCCGTCATCACCGCGCGCGTGGGCTTGCCCATCGCCGTCGCAACCGAGACGAGCGCCTGCGCCAGCTCGCGCGCCTTCGCCTTTTCCTTCATGAAGGCGCCACGCCCAAACTTCACGTCGAGCACGAGCACGTCGATACCCTCGGCGAGTTTCTTCGCGAGGATGCTGCCGCAGATCAGCGGAATGCACTCCACCGTCGCCGTCACGTCACGCAGCGCATAAAGTTTCTTGTCCGACGGCGCCAACTCCGCCGTCTGCCCGATCAACGACAGTCCGATCTGCTCCAACTCGGCGCGATACTCCGCCATCGAAAGATTCACGCGAAAGCCGGGGATCGATTCCAACTTGTCCAACGTGCCGCCCGTATGCCCGAGTCCGCGCCCGGAAATCATCGGCACCGCCACCCCGCACGCTGCGACCATCGGCGCGAGATGCAGCGAAACCTTGTCGCCCACGCCACCGGTCGAATGTTTGTCGGCCTTGGGCAACTTCACGCTGCGCAGATCCGCCACCACGCCGGAGTTCATCATCGCCTCGGTGTAGAGCGCCGTCTCCTCGGGCGTCATGCCCCGCAGGTAGATCGCCATGAGCAACGCCGAGAGCTGATAATCGGCCCAAGAGCCGTCAGTCGCCCCGCGCACAAACGCCCCGATCTCCTCGCGGCTCAGGACCTCACCGTCGCGCTTCTTCGCAATGATATGTTGGGGAAACAGCATCACCGACCCCAACCCGCCCGACTACCAAACGCAACTGCGCGCCTTTTGCACTCGCGTCTCAATCGGCCTCTGCCCACTTCCGCCGCTTGGTCTCCTGCTATTAAATCAATTAGTTCCTTCGCCTATTTTTCGTGGGCTCTTTTTTGCTTTCTCGACGACCTCGCTCAGCGAGCGGACAACGCACCGGGATGAACGGCGGCTTGTCAGCTTCCGACCCCGATCTAGCTTTGAGCCATGCAACCCCACGTCGTCGTCGTTGGCAGTTTTGTCCAAGATCTCACTTGGAAGTGCGCCGCCTTTCCCGCTGCGGGCGAGACCGTCGTTGGCACATTCGTCACCGGCCCCGGCGGCAAGGGTTCCAACCAAGCCGTCGCCGCCGGCCGCGCCGGGGCCCGCACGCTGTTCGTCGGCGCCGTCGGCCGCGATGCCTTCGCTGCCGATGCGAAGAAGTTTTACCGGGCGGAGGGAATCGGTGCGCGCTTCGTCGAGAAACCGCCGCACGCCACCGGCACAGCCGCAATTCTCGTCAACGCCGCCGGCCAAAACGAGATCATCGTCGCCCTCGGGGCCAACGCCGCACTCCGTCCCGCCGATGTGCCCGCCGCCGCGCTGAGGTCGGCCCGCGTCGTCGTCACCCAGCACGAATCCGATCTGCGCACCGTCGCGGCCGTGCTCCGCGCCGCCCGCCGCGCCGGCGCGACCACGATCCACAATCCGGCGCCGATGCGGACCGACTTTGATCCCGCCCTTTTGAAACACGTCGACGTGCTCATCCCCAACGAGTCCGAGTTCGCCGCGATCGTGAATCAGCTCGGCGTCGGACCGAAGCCGGCCCTCACCGCCGACGCAGTCGCCGCCCTGCCACCCGAGCAGCTTCACGCCGTTTGCCGCGCGCTCCAGGTGCCGACCGTGATCGTCACCCTCGGCTCAAAAGGCGCCTTCGTTTCGCAAGCCGACGGCGGCACCTTGTTTCCTTCGCACAAAGTAAATGTCGTCGACACCACCGGCGCCGGTGACGCGTTCTGCGGCGGCTTCGCGGCGGGACTGGTGAAATTCGCCGGCGACATTCTCGCCGCCGCCCACTTCGGCAACGCGGTCGCCGCGCTCTCCGTCACGAAATTCGGCACTGCACCATCGATGCCGACGGCGCGCGAGATCGCACGCTTCCTGCGGCGCTGAAACGTCGTTACCGCCTCACGCCCCCACGGGGTGCCAAGTCGTCTTGAACTCCAACGTCTCGCGGATCGCCTCGAGACTCTGCGCGCTGTCGGCCAGCCAGTCGTGTTTGTCCTCGGCCTTCCGCAGGTGCGTGCGTTTCACGCTGTCGGCGGCGCCGAGCGCGAGGGCTTTGCGTTCCTCAGCGTTCACCACGGCGCTGATCGCGCGGAGGTGCGTGTGCGTCGCAAACGTGGAGATCAGTTCTTTGCGGAAACCGGTGAGCAAATTGACCACGCCGCCGGGCAGATCGCTCGTCGCGAGCATTTCGCCGAGCAGTATCGCCGGGTAAGGCTGCGTCGACGAAGCGAGCGCGACCACGGTGTTGCCGCTCGTGATCGCGGGGGCGATGAGCGAAATCAGCGCGAGCAACGGCGCCTCGTCCGGCGCGATCACGCCGATGATGCCCATGGGCTCGGTCACGGTGAAATTGAAATAAGGCGCCGCCACGGGATTCACGTTGCCGAGCACCTGCTCATACTTGTCGGTCCAGCCCGCATAGTAAATCAGACGGTCCACCGTGGCCGCGACTTCGCGTGCAGCGGCCGCGGGTGTCGCGCCGCCGAGCATAATCGCGTCGGCCATCTCACCGGCGCGCGCCTCAATCATCTCGCCGAGCCGGTAAAGAATCTGCCCGCGATTGTAAGCCGTGCGCTTTGCCCAACCGGGACCGGCCTTAGCAGCGGCCTCGACGGCGTTGCGCAGATCTTTGCGCGTGCACTGCGGGATGTTGGCGAAAAATTCGCCCGCGAAACCTGTGATCGGGAACACGCGCGCGCTCTCGGATCGGATAAACGCGCCGCCAACGTAAACTTTCGGAGTCTTGGTGATAGGAAGTCGGGCCATGGTCGGAGTTGCCCGCGAATCACGCGAATGAGCGCGAATTCAATCAGGCCTTTGGGAGATTGGTTTGAAGTGATTCGCGTCGATTCGCGGGCGATACGTTGAGCTTAGACGAGTTTGCAGTAATCGAGCAGGCCCTGTCGGCCGCCTTCGCGGCCGAAACCGCTTTCTTTGTAGCCGCCGAAGGGCGACGTGGGGTCGAACTTGTTGTAGGTGTTGGCCCAGACGACGCCCGCTTTGAGCTCCGTGGACATCTTCAAAATTCGTGAGCCCTTGTCGGTCCAGACGCCGGCACTCAGACCGTAGGCCGTGTTGTTGGCCTTCTCGATCGCCTCGTCGACGGTGCGGAAGGTCAGGATCGACAGCACCGGGCCGAAAATTTCTTCGCGGGCCACCCGGCTGCTCATGCTCACGCCGGAGAAAATCGTCGGCCGGAAGTAAAAACCTTTCGCCGGCAGCTTGCACGCCGGTTGAAACATTTCGCCGCCCTCTTTCACTCCGGCGGCGACGAGCCGGGTGATCTTGTCGAGCTGCTCGCGCGAGTTGATCGCACCAATGTCGGTGTTCTTGTCCATCGGATCACCCACTCGCAGCGTGCGGATGCGGTTCTTGAGTTTCGCGAGCACCTTGGCCGCCACGCTCTCCTGCACGAGCAGACGCGAACCCGCGCAGCACACGTGGCCTTGGTTAAAGAAGATGCCGTTGACGATGCCTTCGACCGCCTGATCGATCGGCGCGTCGTCGAACACGATGTTCGCCGCCTTCCCGCCGAGCTCCATCGTCATCTTTTTGTCGGTGCCCGCGAGCCCGCGCATGATGATCTTGCCCACTTCGGTCGAGCCGGTGAACGCGATCTTCGCCGGCGTGGGATGGTTCATCACCGCCGCGCCGACTTCGCCCGCGCCCGTGACAAAGTTGACGACACCCGGCGGCAGCCCGGCGTCCTGAAAAATCTCCGCGAGCTTCAGCGCCGTGATCGACGTGGTCTCGGCGGGTTTGAGCACCACCGTGTTGCCCATCGCGAGCGCCGGCGCGAGTTTCCAGGCGCACATCAGCAGCGGGAAATTCCACGGGATCACCTGCCCGACGACCCCAAGCGGCGCGACCTTCCGGCCCGGCGCGACGTAGTCGAGTTTGTCCGCCCAACCGGCGTGGTAGAAAAAATGTGCGGCCGCCATGGGCACGTCGAAGTCGCGCGATTCCTTGATGGGCTTGCCGCCGTCGAGCGTCTCCGCGACGGCGAATTCTCGCGCGCGATCCTGCAGGAGCCGGGCAATGCGATAGAGATATTTGGCGCGTTCGCGACCGGGCAGCTTGCCCCAGACGCCATCGTAGGCGCGCTGCGCCGCGGCATAAGCCGCATCGACATCGGCCGGACCAGCGAGCGCGATCTCCGCGAGCTTCTGCTCGTTGGCCGGATTGATGGAGTCGAAATACCTGCCGCCCTTGGGCGCGACGAACTTGCCGTCGATAAACAACTCGTAGCGCGCCTTCAGTTTCGGATCCGCCGACTCGGGCGCAGGATCAAACTCCCAAAGGTCGCCCAAAATCAGCTCGGGCGCGGGGCGGCCCGCACGAACGGCGGAGCGGTTGGATTTTTTGGAGGCGGTCAAAGTGGGCATTTTATTTTTAACCGCGAATCACGCGAATAGGCGCGAATATGAGCGGGAATTTTACTTTGGATTAAAATAATTCGCGTGAATTCGCGGGGTTCGCGGGTAACTCGTCTCTCAATAGCTCTCGGCCGCTTCGCTGAAGTAATACGGCGCCTGGTAGGCCCCGGTCTTTTCCTTTTCGAGCTGGCGCACCAAGTCATTGAGCAGCGAGCTTGCGCCGAACCGGTAGCGGCGGTTGTTCAACCACGCGTCGCCGAGCGTCTCTTTCACCGCGACGAGAAACGTGAGCGCCTGCTTCGCCGTGCGGATACCGCCAGCGGGCTTCATCGCAATGGCGACGCCCGTAGCGAGGTAGAAATCGCGGATCGCCTCGAGCATCACCTGATTGTTACCGAGCGTGGCGTTGAGCGACGTTTTCCCGGTGCTCGTCTTGATAAAATCGCCGGGGCGAATCACCCGCATCGCCAGAAACGACGCGGCGCGGATGTTGTCGTAGGTTTCCAGTTCGCTGACTTCCAAGATCACCTTGAGCGTCGCATCGCCGCAGGCCTGCACCACGGCCGCGATTTCATCCTGCATCTCGCTAAACTCGCCCGCGAGAAACGCCCCGCGGTTGATCACCATATCGATCTCGTCGGCGCCGTCGGCGACCGCCGCCTTCACTTCCGCCAAACGGGTTTTCAGCGGCACCTGGCCGCTGGGGAACGCGGTCGCGACGGAAGCGATCCGCACGGCCGTATCGCGGCCGAGCGCGCGGCGCGCGTGCTTCACCATCGCGGGATAGACGCATACGGCCGCGACCTGCGGCACGCCCAGCTCCGGGTCGTGCGGCGCGAGCGCCTTTTGGCAGAGCGAGGCCACTTTGCCCGGCGTGTCTTTGCCTTCGAGCGTCGTGAGATCGACCATCGACGCCGCGAGTTTCAGACCCTGAATTTTCGAAGCTTTTTTGATCGAACGCGTGCCGTATTTCGCGACGCGCTCATCGACGCCGATTTGATCGACCGAGCCGACTTCATCAAAGAGCCGTTGCAAAGCGGCCTGCGGAGAACGTGCCAACATGCGCGCACTCTCGCCCTGCCCCGCCGCGAAAGCCAAACGAAAACTCGCCGCGCCCCCGCTTGTCTCCGGACTCCTCCATCCTTTGGCTCACCCGTTTCCACAAGATCAACCCTCAGCCCCGATTCAGCCCATGAAACTCAAATTCCCCCGCCTCCCCACCCTGCTTTTCGCCGGCCTGTTCCTTTTCGTTTCCGCTGCGCGCTCGTCCGCCGCCGACCCGGCCTTTCTCGCCGCTGTCGCTGCCGCCGACGACGAGCGTCTCGCCGCCACCAAGGCCGCCGACAAAAGCCGCCTCGACGCGATCTTCTCCGACGCCCTCCACTACGCCCACTCCAACGGCAAGATCGACACGAAGGCGTCTTTCATGACGTCCCTCCTCACGCGCAACACGGTCTACGAAAGCTTCGACTATCAGTCGCGCACCTTCACCCCCATCGCTCCCGGCGTCGTGCAGATGACCGGCCGCATCCTCGTCAAGGCGACCAACAAGAGCGGCCGCAATGAACTCGATCTCAATTTCCTCGCGGTCTGGCGCGAGGAAAACGGCAAATGGCGTTTCTTCTCGTGGCAGTCCTGCAGGAACCTGCCGCCGGCGCCTTCAACGCCAAAGTAAACCGCGGGCCAGCGCTCGCCTTGCCTTCGCTTCAACCGGCCCGTTGCGCCGCCGCTCAGTTCTTCGGCGCTTTCCAAAACTCGTTGTCCGTGCGTCCGGTGCGCATGATCTCGGTGATGCGCGCCACTACCTCCGGGTGCTTGGCGGCGACATCCGTCGTTTCGCCGAGATCCGCCACTAGGTCGAACAACTGCAAGGGCGCGTCCCGCTTCAATAGCCGGATGCCTTTCCATTGATTGCCGAGCAACACCGCCTGGCTGAAACCTTTCTCAAAAAACTCCCAATAGAGATAGTCGTGCTTCGCCTGCGTTCCCCGGCCCGTCAGCTCCGGCAAGAGACTCACGCTGTTGTGCGGCTTCGGCGCCGGCACGCCGGACAACTCCGCAAACGTCGCCAGCATGTCGCCAAAGTAGCCGACGTGGTCCGACACCGCGCCCGCTTTGATCTTACCCGGCCAACGCACGAGGAACGGCACGCGGATGCCGCCATCAGTGAGACTGCGTTTGATGCCTTTCAGCGGTCCGCTCGCCGCAAAAAAATCGGGATTCTGCAAGGGCCCGCCTTCGCGGTGTGGGCCGTTGTCGCTGGAGAACATCACCACGGTATTCTCGTCGAGACCGAGCTGCTTCAACTGCGCCAACAGTTCGCCGATCCCTTCGTCCATCCGCGTGATCATCGCCGCCTGGCCTTTTTGCACGTCGGGCCAGGACTTGTCCGCGTAAACTCCGTAGCTCGGCACTTCTTGGCCGTCGCCGAGTTCACGGGAGCGCTCGTTGTTCGCGTGGGGTACAACGAGCGAAAGGTAGAGGAAAAACGGCTTCTCGCGGTTCTTCGCGACGAACTCTTTCGCCTCCTGAAAAAAGAGGTCGCCCGCATAGACCATGCGTTTCGTCGCATAGCCGGCGCCTTCGACCGGACCGACCTGCACGCGGTCATTCGGCAGTGGCACGCGCTCGCCGTTGCGCCAGAGAAAATCCGGATAGTGGTTGTGCGCGTGGGTCTGGTTGAGAAACCCAAAATAAGTGTCAAAGCCCTGCTTGTCCGGCGATCCCGCGCTGCCGTTCTCGCCGAGGCCCCACTTGCCGACCAATCCCGTGGTGTAGCCCGCGCTTTTCAAAACCCGGGCAACGGTGACTTCGTTGGCCGGGAGCGTCTGCGCCGCGTAACCCAACGTGCCGGCATTGCCGCGAACCGACGTTTGGCCGGTGTGTCGACCGGTCATCAACACGCTGCGCGAGGGCGCGCAGACCGTGCTCCCCGCGTAGAACTGCGTGAAGCGCATCCCTTCCGCCGCCATCCGGTCCAGCCGGGGCGTTTGGATCAGCTTCTGCCCGTAGGAGCCGAGATCCCCGTAGCCCAGATCATCGGCGAGGATGAAAATGATATTGGGCTTGGCCGCTCCGCCGCCCGGGAGAGCGGCGGAGAAGAGCGGCGATACGGCAGCAAGAAGAGTGACGACGAGGGCGAGTTGGGGGTAACGCATGTCGTCAGGGAGCAGACTTCCCGCGCGATTTCAACCCCCCGGCGCGGCTCAGCCGTTGATCGGCCAGCCGTCGCGGTAGGGACGTTTTAGGAAGGCATTCGCTTCCGGTGCGTTCGTCACCACGCCCGCCTTCCCGTCGTAATCGAGCTTCTTGCCGGCGCGATAGGCGACGAGGCCCAACGCCATCTGCTCGGTCATGAGTCCGTTGTAATCAAAGTTGCAGGAGGTCTGCAGGTTTCCTTTGCACGCGTTGATCCACTCTTCCTGGAAGTTGCCGATCGGTGGCGTCACTTCCTCGGGTTTGCGGGTTTTATAGTAGGTCAGGTCGGAGGAATCGGCCGCCGGGATCAACATGCGCGAGTTAAAGTCCGCCACGAGCAGGCCCTTCGAGCCTTTGAACATCGCGCCGTGGCCGATCTTGTTCAGATCGATCCACGGTTTCGGGGCCGTCGGCAGCGCGCCGCCCTGATACCAGCTCACGCGGATCGCCGGACGCCAGTCATTCGCCGGATGATTGAAATGCGCGGTGAGTTCCACCGGCGTCACGTCGGGGTTAAACGGATCGCCTTTTGCCTCAATCGACGTCGGCAAGCCCGCGTCGAGCGCATTCCAAGCGAGGTCCATCGTGTGGGCGCCCATGTCGCCGATTTGCCCCGTGCCGAAGTCCCAAAACATATTCCACTGCAGGCAATTTGCCCCCGCCTTGCCCGAGAAATACTCGGGATTGTAGGGGTGATACGGCGAAGGCCCGATCCATTGGTCGTAATGCAACGTGCTCGGCGGCGTGCCCAGCCCGGGACGGTAGCCGGGTTGCCGCAACTGGCGGTTGCCCCAGACGAATACGCCCTGCAGGTCGCCGACGGCACCGTCTTTGATCAGCTCGCGCACGCGCGCGAAATTCGGGTTCGCGTGCCGCTGGGTGCCCGCCTGCGTGGCGATCTTGTGCTTGTTTTTCAAATAAGCCGCCCGCACCAAACGGGTTTCTTCCACGCTCAGCGCGATCGGTTTCTCCATGAAGACATGGAGCCCGCGGTTCATCGCCCAGATCGCGATATGCGCATGATGATGGTCCGGCGTGCAGCACACGATCGCATCGAGCCCTTTGTGATCGAGACACTTTCTCCAATCGATGTAGGTCTTCGCGCCCGGAAATTTCTGCAACGCCTCGGGAAAGCGCAGTTCGTCCACGTCGCACAGCGCGACCACGTTCTCTTTGGCGAGTCCCGCATAATGGGCCAAACCGCGCCCCCACACTCCGATCAGGGCGATGTTGAGCTTTTTATTGGGCGTATTCTGTCCAAACAACGTGCCGCTGCGGAGGATTGTGAGTCCGGTCCCGGTGACGGCTGCGGCTTTGAGGAAATGACGACGATTCATGGGGTTCATAGGCATAGTGGGGGAGCCATCGGGCTGCGCTCACCGCCGATGGGCGGAGCCTGCGCGCTTTCTGGCAGCAGAGCCAAAATTGATCCGCGCCGGACCCGACGTCGAGCCTGCGCCACAAAGAAACGTGTCGGCGTTCTTGTGCCCCCCGGCACGAAGACTAGGGATTCCGCCATGCGCCGCCCCGCTCCCCGCTCGCTTTTGCAAGGAGCCCGGCGAACAGACGGATCCGCTGAAACGCTTGCCGGACGGGCGCGGTCGTCTTCGCTTCCACCGCGATGACCATGCCCGCCGAATCCCGCCGCGCCGCCGCCACGCAGGCACCGATAATCCCCGCCATTGCCGATCTCATCCGCCGCCATCCCGGCACGATCTCGCTCGGTCAAGGCGTCGTCGGCTACGGCCCGCCGCCCGCCGCCACCGCCCAAATCGCCCGCTTTCTCGCCGACCCCGGCCTCCATAAATACCAACCCGTCGCCGGCATCCCCGCCCTACGCGAAGCGCTCGCGCAAAAACTCGCCGCCGAAAATCAGATCCCCACCGGCGAGTCCCACGGCAACCGCATTATGGTCACTGCCGGTGGCAACCAAGCGTTCATTAACGCCGTCTTCGCCCTCGGCGACCCCGGCGACGAATTCATTTTGCCCACGCCGTATTATTTCAACCAGGAGATGGCCGTCACGTTGGCCAATTGCCGGCCCGTGCTCGTGCCGACTGACGCCAACTATCAGCTCGACCTCGCTGCCCTCCGCGCCGCGATCACCCCGCGCACGCGCGCGATCATCACCGTCTCACCGAACAATCCCACCGGCGCCGTCTACCCCGAGGCCGATCTCCGCGCCGTCAACGCCCTGTGCGCCGAACACGGTCTCACGCACCTCCACGACGAGGCCTACGAATACTTCCTCCACGACGGCGCAAAACACTTCTCACCCGCCTCGATCCCGGGCGCTGCCGCCCACACGATCTCGCTCTACTCCATGTCCAAGACCTACGGCTTCGCCAGTTGGCGCATCGGCTGGATGGTTTACCCCGCCGCCCTCGAAGCCGCCCTGCGCAAAATCCAAGACACGCTCATCATCTGCCCGCCCGTCATCTCGCAATTCGCCGCTCTCGGTGCGCTCACCGACAGCGCCCACTACCTCCGCGACAAACTCCGCGACCTCGCCGCGGTGCGCCTCGTGGTCGGCCGAGAACTCGCCCCGCTCCTCACCGAGGAACTCGCCGAAATCCCGCCGGCCCACGGTGCGTTTTATTTTCTACCCCGGCTCCGCACCACCCGCTCTGCGATGGAGATCGCCGAAGAACTCATCCGCGATCACGGCGTCGCCGTGATTCCCGGCAGCGCCTTCGGGGTCACCGGGAGTTGCACGATCCGCGTGGCCTACGGCGCACTGACGACCGCCAACGCCAACGACGGCATGGGCCGCCTCGTCCGCGGCCTGCGCAAAATCCTGCGTGGCTGACGCGGGCTTCCGCAGGTAGGAGCCCGCTCGCGGGCGATCGCACGCCCACGCCGCCTGCTCTCGCGCGCAAGCGCGCTCCTACCCGTAGCCGCTCCCTCACACTACCTGCGTCTTCGCCGCCGAACCGCCAAACAGCTCGCGCATCACGCCCCACGCTTTGCGCAAGCCCGCGTCACGCACCCCGCCGCCCATCAAATAGGTCCGCGCCACCGTGTCCTCGTGACCGTGATAACGGGGCGGCAGCAGAAAGAGCGTGTCGCGATCGTTTGCCGTGATGCTCGAAAAGAACAGGCCCTTGCCCACCGCGAGCTGGCTCTTGTCAACCGGCACCAACGCGCGGCGCTCCGCCATCACCAGCCAGGGCCGGTACTGGAACTCGATCCCGCCCGCCGGGCGCTGCGCGAGCCGTCCGTAGGTGCGTGGCGGCACCCCGGGGAAATTCCCGCCGGCAAACAGTTTGTTACCGTTCTCCTTCGGCGTGAACCGCGTGCGCCGCAGCGTTAAAAAGTCCCAGCAGAACACCGAACCGAAGAACGTCAGGCGAAACGCCCAGCCCGCCACCAGCCAGGCCACAATGATCACGAGCAGCGAGAGCGCCGCGCCCAACCACGGGTTGATGGTTGCCGAAAGTGCGAGCAGTCCGAGCAATCCCGTCCGCATCCCCTTCAGCGCCGCATCGATCGCACCCCAAGGGCTCAGCAAAATCAGCACGTTGATCGCGTGCGATGCCATCCAGACGACCGCAAACATCGCGATGCCAAACGGCACCGTGAGCAGATTCAGCAACGAGGAAAAGTCGATCGCTCCTACCTGCAACATCGCCATGCCGCTCGACTCCAAGACCGCCCCCTCCACGCCCGCCGTCTTTGATCCGACCAGCAGCTTCGAAACCGCCGTCATCGTAAACGGCACGACCGCGCCCGCCGCGACGAGCCCCGTCGCCTTGTTCTCGATCGTCTCCAGCACATCGAACGGCTTTTTCAGGCCCGGCGGCACCGACGCTCCGAGCGCGTCCTTCGCCGCACACGCGCCCACGATCAGCAACGCCGGGCCAAAAAATGCCCACTGGGCAAACCAAGGCAAAGCCGCCTTTTGCTCCGGCGTGGTCGCGTTGAAATACTGGTAAGCTCCATAGGCACCCGTGCCCAACAGCGGCGAGATCGCCATGCCCGTCACCGTGGAAATCGCGCCCGCGATCGGCGCGCCCGGCGACCGGTCCGGCACCGCCGGCGTTGGCTTGGCCGCATCCGCCGCCAACGCAAATGGCGCGATGATCATCGACAGAGTCAGGGCCAAGACGAACAGGGGCAGGAGTCGCTTCATCGCACGACCTTAGGTATCGTCCTTGCGTTGAAAAGCGCGAACCCGCCCCGTGTCTGATATCGCCCCCTTCGGACTGTCCGCACCAGCGGGCAGTTGGCCCGGGGCGCTTGGAGTTCGTTTAATCTTTCTTCCCGTCGTTCGGCAGCTTGCCGCTTTTGAGCCGACCGGTAGCCCCGCCTTACCTGACTCCCGACCCCGACCTTACCATGATTCCAACCCGCCTCCTCGTCTCACTGGCCCTTGCCATCGCTACGCTCTGTGCTTCGGCCTTCGCTCAAAGCCCCGCCACCGGCACCGTCTCCGGCCGCGTTTCCAATCAGGCCACCGCTCAATACCTCGGTGAAGCCGAGGTCTCGCTCGAGGGCACCGCTTTCCGCGCGCTCACCGACCGTGACGGATCCTACACCCTGCTCAACGTCGCTCCCGGCACCTACACGGCGGCGGTCAGTTACGCCGGCCTCGACGGCCAAAAACAGTCCCTCACGGTCGTTGCCGGCAAAAGCACCACACAGGATTTCGCGCTCACCGCCGGCATTTATAAACTCGGCGCCTTCGTCGTCGCCAGCGAGGTCGAGGGCAACGCCGCCCAGGTCAACAAACAGAAACGCGCCGACCACTTCATGACCGCCATTTCCGCCGACACCCTCGGCGAGGTCCCCGATGGCAACATCGGCGAATTCCTCAAATACGTCCCCGGTCTCCTGGTGAACTACTCCAACGCCGATGCCGCCACCGTCTCCGTGCGCGGCCAAGATCCCGAGGCCACCACCTTCACCATCGATGGACAGGTCCCCGCCGCCGCCGGCACTCCGCCCCGCTCCAGCACGGGCTCATCCGACGCATCCAGCCGCGCCTTCGAGTTTACCCAGGCCAGCATCACCAACATCGAATCCATCGAGGTCTACAAAGCTCCGCCACCTTGGTATGCCCCGTCCACCGGCGGCGTCATCAACGCCGAGACCAAGAGTGCCTTTAACCAGAAGCGCCGCGTCTTCCGCACCGTCCTCCTCCTCAACGCCAACAGCGAGATGCTCACCTTCGACGCGGTCCCCGGCCCCGGCCAACGTCCCACCCACCGCATCAAGCCCGGCGCCAGCGTCGTCTATTCGGAGGCGTTTCTAAAAAACACCCTCGGCCTCACCTTCTCCTACTCCGAAACCAACAGCATCAACCCTTCCCATAACAATTCCCTCGGCTACACCCCGATCGTTGCCGGCACCGTTGCCGCACCCGTCCCGATCAACGCCCCCGTCCGCCTCGACACCTTCACCTTGGTTGACGGTCCGCAGGTCAAATTCCGCCGCAATGGCAGTCTCAAGGCCGACTACAAACTCGGCGCCCACACCATTCTCAACGCCGGTTTCACCTACAACGCTTTCCTCAGCCAAAACCGCGGCCACACGTGGCGCATCCGCCCGATCACCACGGGCAATGTCCTTCCGCTCAGCACCTTTCCCAGCGTTTCCGCGACCGATACCACCGTCGTCAACGGCCAGACCGACGTCTTCGCCGATTACTCCGACTCCACCAGCGCCAACTACACCTACAACGCCGGGGTTCGTCACGATTGGGGCCGCTGGCGCCTGACCTACTCGGCCAACTACGGCAAATCCGACTCCAAGGTCGCCGACCTGCCCGAGATGATCCAGTCCGCCCAGTTCAACATGAACAACCAGCGCGGCGTCACCTATCGCATCCAAGCCACCCCCGACCGCGTCGCCCCCACCGCCCTCACCCAACTCGCCGGACCCGACATCTACGACCTCCGCAACTACGACCAACGCTCCGTCTCCCTCCAGACTTCGCCCCGTTTTCAAAACGACCGCACGATCAACCTGAAGACCGACCTCCGGGCCGCTTTCGGCGAGTGGCGTTTCCCCGTCGAATTCCGCACCGGCGCCAATCTCTACCGCATCCAGCGCCGCAAAGCCGCCGGCCAGATCGTCCTCAATTTCCTCGGGCCCGACGGCATCGCCGCCAGCGGCGACGAACTCATCAACGCCAAGGCCTTCGAAATGACCGACGCAGAATACGGCGACGACTTCCTCTTCGGCATCCGCCGTCCACCCCTCATCGACCCCTACAAGGTCGCGGCCTACATGCGGCAAAACCCCAAGGCCTTCCAAAATATCGCCGGTGCCAACGTCCAGCGCCAGGCCGTCAATTCTCAGAATCTGACCCAGATCATCACCGCCGCCTACACCGCCGCGACCGTCCGGATCACGCCTCGTCTCACTCTCCTGGGCGGCGTCCGCGCCGAGCAGACGGAAAACTTCGCCCGCGGCGCCATCCGCATCAACTCCCTCGGTGTCCCCGTCCTCGCCGCCGGTTTCCCCGCCTCTTCCCGCGAATATCTGAGCGCCGTCTTCTCCCGCACCCAGCGCGTCACGAGCGACTACCTCGATTACTTCCCCAACTATCAGCTCACCTACCGCTTCACACCGAATCTCGTCCTCCGGGTCGCCGCCACGCGCTCGATGTCCCGGCCCGGCATCCAGACGATTCTCCCCAACACCACCGTCAACGACACCGCCGCGATCCCCAACGTGACGATCAACAACACCGGCCTCCTCCCCACTTACTCGCAAAACATCGACGCGCAGATCGAGTATTTCACCGCCGCCGCCGGCACGTTGTCCGCCGGTTGGTTCCGCAAGAAGATCACCAACTACATCATCAACGAGGTCACCCAAATCCAACCCGGCGACGACAACGGCTTCGACGGGCTCTATGCCGGCTATAATCTCAACACCCAGGACAACGGCGGCAATGGCCACTTCGAGGGCGTCGAGCTCAGCGCCCGTCAACCCTTGAAGCCCTACTTGAAAATGCTTCCGCAGGCGATCCAAGGCATCGAGCTCTTCGCCAACTACACCAAGTTCTACAAAGGCGAAGCACCCAACCGCCAAGGTCTCATCGTGAAGCCGACTATCGGAAACAACTTCTACGACTGGAACGCCAACTACGGCGTCAGCTACGCCACCCCCGCCCGCACCTTCTACGTGCAGGCTCGCACCGTCATCTATCCCGGCGGCGTGCGCACCGCCGCGAGCGCGACCAACCTCAACCCGCTTTACGAAGCCCGCCATCAACGCTGGGACTTTACGATGCGCTACCGCTTCTCCCGCAACTACTCCCTCGAACTCACCGGCTCCAATGTTTTTGAAGATCCGTCGCTCCGCACGTTCCAATACGGTCGCGCTGCCAGCCGCCGGGACTTCGGCTCCAGTTACGTGCTCTCCTTCACCGCCAACCTCGACTCGCTCAAGTTGCCCTTCATCGACCGCTGAGCGTCCCGGTAGCGCCGCGACCCCAAGACGCGGCCTTTTCACGATTGAAGGAGCCGGCTCGCTTACAGCAACCGCAGTAACAACGTTGTTACTCCATCCCGCTTTCCCCGGAAAGAAACCCTTCAATACTCCGGTCTGCGTCGCCTTCGGACAGTTGTCCGCTCCCCTCGCTTGACGGCGTCCAAACCCGGATATTTAACTGCATTTTTGCATCGTCTGTTATGTCGGCCACGCTACCCCCAAAGCTTCCCCATGCCCGCTTTTACGTGCTGGGCTGGCTGTTGTTGGCCGCCACCCCGGTCGTTTTCATTGCTACTCAAGTCCTCCTCACGAGTCGTAACGTGCCGTTCTGGGATGACTACGACAGTGTGCTCGGCTTCCTGCTGAACCTTGAAAGCGGCGCAACGTGGAGCGAATTCTTCCAACGCCTTTTCCGCTTCGACAGCGGCCACCGCACCGTCACTAGCCGCCTGTTCTTCGTCGGCAGCTATTGGCTTACCGGCGGGGTCAATTTTCACTTCATCAACGTCGCCGGCAATCTGACGCTGGTCGGCCTTTGCGCACTGCTGATCGCCCGCACCGCCGGCACGGCCGAGCGCGTGCGCATGGGCGTGGTCCTGGCGCTCGGGCTCTTTCACCTCCAGCACTACGAACCGTTCCTGTGGGGCGGGGCCTCGATCGACCATTTTCAGATCCTCCTGCTCGCCGGCGGTTCGCTGGCCGGCCTGACGCTGCCGTCACGCAACGCCGTCGCCGCTGCGACTCTCCTAGCCGTACTCGCCACGTTCACTTTGGCCCATGGCTGCATGGTCTGGCCAGTCGGCGCCTTTGTCTTGGCCCACCAGCGCCGCTGGCGGTTGCTCGGCTTCTGGAGCGGGTTCGCCGCCGCGGCGCTCGCGATCTTCCTCCAGGGCTTCACGCTCAATCCCGCCCATGTTTCGAGCGATTTATCGGCGGGGGGGCTGGGCCGCATGGTGCAATTCTGGCTGGCCCTATTGGGCGGCCCATTGGCACTTGGCGACCGCGTCAACGCCCCGGTCTTGGGCATCGCCTTGTTGGCTCTGTTGGGCTGGCTCGGGGCCCGCGGCGCGATGACCCGCCAGCCGTTCGTGCTGGCCTTGGCCCTTTTTGCCGTCGGCTCGCTGGCTATGATCGCCTTCGGTCGGCTCGGCCTCGCCGGCGACCACATCCAATCCCGCTATCTCGTCGTCGCTTCCCTCGCGTGGAGTCTCGCAGTCGTTCTTGCCCTTGAGGTGGGCTCCGAAGCCCACCGCCCCTACCGCTTGCTGATTTGGTGCCTCCCGGGCCTCGTTGCCTTCAATCTCGCCTCCAACGTAAACACCGTGGAACGGGCCGAGACCTTCCTGCACTCCCGCGACTACCCGGCCATCCGCTACAAACAATTCGGCGACGACTCCAACGCCGGCCCGTTTCGGCTGCATCCGAAACCCGGCACCGCAAGAAACGCCCTTTCCGCCGCCACTATGCACGGTATTTATAAATTTCCCCGCTTCTGTTTTCCCCGCGAATTCACCGCGCCCGCACTCAATCCCAAAATCGTCACCTACGTCGCCGATTTGACCGCCACCCGGCAGGCGGTGGGCTTCGAGGGCTGGGCGATGCTCCCGGCGCAACGCTCCAAACGCGGCACCATCCACGTCGTGCTCCGCTCCGCCAAGACCACGCTCTATTTCACCACGCTCAGCGTTCCGCGGCCCGACGTGGCTAAGGCCTTCAAAGAGCCGCTCTGGCACTACTGCGGCTACAACTTCGCGCTGTCCCGCCATCGTCTACCCGACGAAGATTTCCAGATCGGCCTGCTCCTCGCCGACGGCAACCGCACCGAATACGTGATGACCGACAAGTGGATTCGCCTCTCCGACCCCGCGCTTAAATCCGAGCCGCTTGCCAGCGGCCACTGAACCGGTCGAGCATCCGGCCATGCCCGCCAAAGCTGCCCTCCAGCGCCTCCGCTCCTTGCGTGAGAAAAAGACCCGCGAGTCCCTTGGCCTCTTCGTCGTCGAGGGCGAAAAAGTCGTCGCTGAACTGCTCGCGGCGAATTTCCCCTTCACCGAAATCTACGCCACGCGCGCCTGGATCATCGCGAACGCAAAAGCCGCCGAATATATCGAGACGACCGAGCTCACCCCCGCGGAGATGGCCCGCGCCAGCCATTTCCCCACACCGTCCTCTGTCCTCGCCGTCGGGCCGCTCACGCGCTCTCCCCTCGCCCCCGCCGCCCTCGACCACGGCCTCACCCTCGTCCTCGACGGCGTGCAAGACGCCGGCAACGTCGGCACGCTGCTCCGCCTCGCCGATTGGTTCGCCCTCGACCGCGTCCTCCTTTCCCCCGACTGCGCCGATCTCTTTTCCCAAAAAGTCATCAACGCCAGCATGGGCTCTTTTGCCCGCGTCATCACGCACACCGCCGACCTCACCGCCGCCCTCGCGTCGGTCGCGCCCAGCACGCACGTCCTCGGCTGCGATCTTACCGGCGACGATGTCCATGCCCTCCCTGCTCTCCGCGACGCCATCATCGTGATCGGCAGCGAGGGCCGCGGCCTCTCGCCGGCCGTCGCCGCGCTCGTGACCCGCCGGATCACCATTCCCCGCTACGGCGCCGCCGAGTCGCTCAACGCCGCCTGCGCCGCCGCGATCGTGTGCGACAATTTACGGCGCCTGCGCCCCGGGATTTTAGGGCAACACGCCTAAGAAAATCTGCCGGGCCGGTTTCGTCAGCGAGGGGTGGACGTTCGCCAAGGTCGCCTCCTCGTAGTTCTCCTGATTCGCCACCCGGTGGTCGGTATTCGTGAAGACCCCGCCTTTGGCCGTGCGATACTCCAGCGAAACCCGCAATTCCGTGGGCGGGATTTCCATCCGCCGCACCACAAAAACAAATCCCGAATTAAGCGCATCTGGT
>NEVA01000018.1 GCA_002304445.1 Opitutia bacterium Tous-C4FEB
GAATCCAGCCGATGCGGCCGAGATGGGCCGGCTCGGGATCTTCGCTTTCGCCAACGGGAGCAAAGATGCCGCGATCCTGACGACGCTCGCGCCCGGCTCCTACACGGCGCACGTCTCCGACCTCAGCGGTACCGGTACCGGGGTCGCTCTAGCCGAGATCTACGATGCCAGCGTAAACCCGACCGCCGACTATCAACGGCTGGTGAGCATCGCCAGCCGCGGCACGGTCACAGTGGGCGACGGTGCGCTCATCGGCGGGTTTGTGGTCGTGGGCAATTCGCCAAAGACGCTGCTGATCCGCGGCATCGGCCCGACCTTGACTAGCTTCGGCCTCGTAGGCGCGCTGGCCGATCCGGTCCTGACGATCTACGACGGCGGCGAAGCCCTCGCGACCAACGCCGGCTGGGCTAACAGCGCCGCCATCGCCACGGCGGCCACGCAAGCCGGCGCCTTTGCCCTCACGGCGGGGAGCCGCGACGCCGCGTTGCTGGTCACGTTAAAACCCGGGTCCTACACCGCGCAGGTCAAGGCGGCGCAGGTCACCTCCTCAGGCGTGGCGTTGATCGAGATCTACGAAGTGCCGTGAGTCCGACGTAGGGCAGAGTCTCCGACTCGCCCTCCACGCCCCGCGCGCACGCCCGCCCAGCCAATCCATCACCCGTCAATTGCTCCGACCAAGCCCCGTCATCCGACTCAGCTTGAACGCCGCTTACACCGACGTCCCTCGATAAGCCGACTGTCATTGCGAGCAATCCAGCTGAATTGCCACGGCGCGCTCAACTAAGGCTCAGCGCAGCCCGCACGCCTTGCGCGCTCGACCGATCACCTGCTCCGCCACCGCCCGTGCCCGTTGCGCGCCTTCGCGCAGCACCGCTTCGACGTGATCCGGATTCGCCGCGAGTTCAGCCCGCCGCGCCCGCGCCGCCGCGAAGAAATTCCAGTAGTGCTCAAACAAAGCCTTCTTTAAATCACCGTAACCCAGCCCGCCCGCCCGCAGCCGGTTTTCGTAATCCAGCGTCACCTCTGCCGGCGCAAAAAATTTCAGCAGCTGGATCGCCAGATTTTTATCCGCATCCGGCTTGGGCTCCGCCGGCGTGCGTGAGTCCATCACGATGCCCATGATTTTTTTCCGCAGCGCTTTCTCGTCGCCGAAAATCTCGATCGTGTTGCCGTAGCTCTTCGACATTTTCTGCCCGTCAAGCCCGGGAATCACCGCGACTTCGTCACGGATCTCCGACTCCGGCACCACCAGCGTTTCGCCGTAGGCCTCGTTGAACTTGATCGCCATGTCGCGCGTCATCTCGACGTGCTGCTTCTGGTCGCGACCCACCGGCACGCGGTGCGTGTCGTAGAGCAAAATATCCGCCGCCATCAGCACCGGATACGCAAACAGCCCGAAGTTCGGCGAAATTCCTTTGGCCGTCTTATCCTTAAAACTGTGCGCCCGCTCCATCAGGCCCATCGGCGCGAGTGAGCCGAGCATCCACATGAGTTCGCACACTTCGGGCACATCGCTTTGCCGCCAGAAAACACTCGTCTTCGGATCAAGTCCGCACGCCAGCCAGTCGAGCGCGATTCCCTGCGTGTTTCTCCGCCGCTCCGCCGCATCCGTCACCGTCGTCATCGAGTGGTAGTCCGCGATAAAATAGAAACAATCGCCCCGCGATTGCGCCTCGATCGCCGGCCGCATCGCGCCGAAATAATTGCCGATGTGGAGCGTGCCGGAGGGCGTGATGCCGGTGAGTGTGCGCATGGAAAACCGGAGCTTCGCGGACGTCTCGCCGCGGCGTCAATCCCGGCGCGGCAACAGCGTCACGCCGCCCCGCGACTTCGCGATCGTCGCCGCCGGCAGGTAACCCGAAAATGCCACCGTCGGCATCACCAACGCCCGCGGTCCGAGCACCGTTCCGGGATTGAGCACCGCGTTGCAACCCACTTCCGCCCGGTCGCCCACGATCGCGCCAAACTTTCGCAGCCCCGTTTCAAACACCTCCGCCGGCGTCCGCACCGTGATCAGCTTTTGGTCGAGCCGCAGATTGGAACAGATCACACCGGCGCCGAAGTGCGCTCCGTTGCCCAAGATCGAGTCGCCGACATAGCTGAAATGCGGCACCTGCGCGCCGTCCATCAGCAGGCAGTTCTTAAACTCGCACGCGTTCCCCAGCACGCAATTCGCCCCCACGATCACATTGCCCCGGATAAATGCCCCCGGCCGGATCTCTGTCCCTTCGCCAATCCACGCCGGCCCGATGATCGTCGCGTAGGGCGGCAGTTTAACCGTCGGGTGAATGAAAACGAATCCTTCGACGTGCACGCCCGCCGGCCGCGCCGGCAACACCGCCTCAAACTTATGCGCCGCGAGCGCCGGCCCAATCCGCTTGAGCCACTCCCACGGCGCCACATCCCCAGGGAAATGCGCTGCGAAAAGCGCGAGCGACTGGGGCAGAGAAAAAAAGTCGGAAGCGATCATTGGGACAACGTCGACAAAGTTGGAGCAAATCCCGGCACAGGGACAGTGGCATTTTTCGCATCAAAATCCCGGCAACATTTCCGGGCCGGCGTCCGGCTTTTTCTTCTTCGGCCGGGGTTCCACCCACAGCCGGATCACCAATTCGGCCAAATTCTTCATACTGGTGCGTTTCATACCTTCATGGCGGGCCGCCTCCTTAAACACCGGCACCACCCCGCTCCGCTCGACGTAGTAACGCCAAAATTCCCCGTCCAACCGCGCCGCCGCCGCATGGTCGTCGTTGAGTGATTTCACGATTCCACGAACCTTCTCCTGCCAAAACTGTCGTTCGTCGCGATGACCCTGCAAATAGTCGAAAACGCGCTGCTCAAACCGATTCAAACTCATGCCGCCAACGTGCGTCGCGTGACTCCAAAAACAACCGCAAAACCTCGCCTTACGGCGACGTTGCATTCCCGCCTCCGCCGTTACTAATCTCCGCCTCGAAACATTTATCCCCCTTATCCCATGTGGCAAAAATTCAAAGAGCAGATTCTGGTCATCCTCGTCATCGTCGTCATCGTGGTCGGAGCCGCCTTTTGGCTTAACCAAAAAACTGTCACCGAACTCCAAGCCCAACAGGAGTTGAAACTCGCCCCGTTGCGCGAGGCGAACGACGCCCTTAAGGCCCAAAACGAGGAAAACCGCCGCTCCCTCGAGTCCACCAAGAAATTGCTCACGGACGCCATCGCCAAGCGCGAGTCGGATCTTTTCCGCACCGACGAAGAGGTTCAGAAACTCAACGTCGAGCGCATGGACGCCCTCGCCGAAGCGATCGCGAAGAAGGTACAACCTTACAACCCGCTGCCAAAATCGCCGGAAGAGGCCGAGAAAATGCAGAACGAGCAGGTGGACAAAGTCTCCAGCCGCATGACGGAGAAAATCTCCCCCATTCTTGCCGAAATGGCCAAGGACCAGAACCTCACCCGCGAGTCCATCGCCACCTACAGTCAGCGGATTTCCGATCAGGTCGGCAACGTCCTGACCGCCGAACTCGCGAAGAACCAAGTGCTGAACAACAACCTCATGGCGACCCAAGCCGCCGCCCAAGACGCACTGAAATTGTCCCACGAAATCACTGCGCTTTATCTCAGTTCCTTCAAAGACCAAGGCCTCATCACCCGCTTGCTTACCTTGCCCGCCAACGTCGTTCGCGACGCTGCCAGCCTCAGCATCGTGTCGAGCAGCGACCGCAAAAAAGTCGAACAGGAGCTCATGACCAAGATGGCCGACATCGACCGTAAGCTCGCCGAAATCCAGGCTCAGGCGCCAAAAAAATAATCTGGCCTGTTGCTCAAAAACTCAGCCGACGCCCCCAAGCGTCGGTTTTTTTTGCCTGCTGCGCTTTCGTATAACTCGCACTCGCCGAAACCTCCGAGCTCTGAAACTGTTCCGCCCCAGATGAAGCGCTTGAAGAAATTTATCACCCCGCAAGTCATAAAATGGTTCGTCGTCGGCGTGGGCTTTTCGGCGTTCGGGGTGCTCGTGCTGAAGCTTATGGTCGGCATCATGGGTTGGCCCTACATGATTTCGACTCTCGTCTCCGGTGAGATTGGAACCGTTTTGAGATTTCTCGTCGTGGATCGCTGGGTATTTGCGCACCGCCGCCCGGCTTGGAAACGACTTTGGCAATATCATCTCGCCAACGCCTTGGGCTTCGCGGTCTGGTGGTCGGCGGCCAATCTGCTGGAGGCGTCCGGCATCCACTACCTGTTGGCCCCTATCCTCGCCATTTTCTTCTCCATCGGCTTCAGCCTCGCGACCAATTTTCTCTGGGTCTGGCGTAAACCGGCCGCTTAAAATCCCACGGGTTGACCAAGCTCATCTTGCGCGGCTCGCCGCTGCGAATCTGAGGAACGAAACGGGTTCTACCGTCTCCGCGACCGATCTTCGCCACCCACTTCGTCCCCGGGCGGTTACGCGAACCGCCACCCCGGTCAGTCCCCGCCCCCGCCAACCGTTATCGTTGGAGAAAAACGATGCAGATCGGCGCCGGCACGTTGATCACGCCCTTGGTTTGATAGGTGAGTTCACCCGTCGTCTGATTCACCCGATGCACCGCGACGGTGTTGGAATCGGCCCCGGCCGCGAGCAACCAACCGCCATCGGGCGAGAGCGCGATGTTGCGCGGAAAAGCTCCGCGCACCGGTTGCACTTGGATCACCTGCAACACCGCTGTCGCCGGATCGGCGTGATAAACCGTGACCGTGTCGTGGCCGCGATTCGACGAGTAAACAAACTTCCCGCTGGCGTGGACCAGAATCTCGGCGGCGGAGTTAAACGCTTCCTTGGCCTTCACCGCTTCACTGAGCGCCGGCACGGTCGCGATCAAGGTTGCCGTGCCCGCCGCCGCATCCCAAGCGAAGGACGTGACCGACAACGAGAGCTCGTTCAGCAGATAGATAAATTTTCCGTCCGGAGAAAACTTCATGTGCCGGGCTCCGCCGCCGGGGACCGACGCAATGACCCCGTGCATCGTGATGGAGGGCGCCGCGAGGTCGATCCGATGCACCACGATTGCGTCCATCCCGAGATCGGGCACGAGGGCGAATCGGCCGTCCGGTGAAAACGCGCACATGTGCGCATGGGGCTTTTCCTGGCGGCCAGAGATCACGCCCGAACCCTTGGTTCCGTGCTTCACGACTTGCGCCGTCCCGAGGCGTCCGTCGGCGTCGAGAGGAAACAACGCCGTTGAACCGCCGCCATACTGGGCCGTCAAAAGGAACTTCCCGCTCGGGTGCACCGCGATATGCGCGCCGCCGCCGTCGGTCGTTGGCGAGGAATTGATGACCTCAAGCGCACCGGTCGCGCCGATCCGATACCCGACGGCACTTGGCACCCCGGCGACCCCGGCCACGGCGTAGAGTTTTGTGCTATCCGGATGCAGCGCGAGAAATCCGGGATTGCCGACTTCAGCCGCCAACTCGGCGGCCGTGAGTTTGCCGGTCTTGGGATCAAAGGTAGCGCGATAGATCCCCTTCGCGCCGCCCCCGCCCGTGCCGAAATAAACGGGCATCGCCTGGGCCGCCGCCAGCGCAACCGCCCCGCATGAGACTATCCACAACTGTGCCAGCCGAACCAACGTAGGGATTTTCATATCTCCCACTAAGCAGCGCCGCCCGGTCCGAGCCAAGCCAACAAGGGCCGCGCCGTTAGCTCTTGAGCAGCGCCACCGCCCGCCGCATCGCCGCCGACACCGCGGCGCAGGCCGGCTCGTTTTCCAGGGAATTGAGCACTTTGTTAAACGGCTCGGCCCGCACCGGACCGTCATAACCGAGAGTCACCAGCGCGGAGAGAAACGCCGCCGCATCGATCACGCCCGTTGCCGCCGGCAATTCCCGCTCGCCGTCTCGTTGCAGGTTCTTCGCCACGCCTTGCGGCGCATCGTTCAAATCGACGCTGACCACGTCGGTGTTCTTCAATGTCAACAAATCAGCCACCGTATCGCCCGCCTGCCACCAATGCCAGGTATCGAGCACCAAGCCCACGTTGCCGGTCCCGATCTCCGCGATCAGCTCCCGGGTCTCCGCCAGCGTATGGACAAACGGATACTTGCGCCCGACCAACAGGGTCTGCGTACCCACATACTCCAGCCCAAGTCCAAGCCCGTGATCCCGCAGCACCCGCGCGACTTCCGCCAACCGCAACGCGTGCTGCTTGAAATTGGCGCGGTAGGTCAGCGCGTCGCTGCTGGGCATCAGCCACGTGCCCATCCGCCGCACTCCCGCCCGTTGCAGGCCCGCCGCGATCGCCGGCAGCTTCGCCAAGCCCTCACGGAACAGCGCGTCGTCTTTGCGAAAATCAACCGCCAGCCCCGCTGCGGCCCACGTCAGTTTCTTGGCGGTCAAATCCGCCAGCGTCTCGGAAACCTGCATCGCCGACATCGCCGCCAACTCATCCGGCCGCGGCTCGACGGCCTCGAAGCCGTGGCGCAGGGCCAGATCGTTGAGCTCACGCTGGCTCGTCACCGCCACGCCGATGCTGCCGGGAGTCAGCGCGAGTTTAAACGACCGACCGGGGCCGCTGGCCGCCGCCGAGAGTCCCCTCCCCGACAGAGCCACGGTCGCCGCCAGCAATGAGGTGCGTTGCATAAATTCGCGTCGGTTCATCCCGGCACCCCAACCAAATCCCGGCCCCATCGCAATCCGCATCGTTGATCAAAGCGTCGTTCACTGCGCCGTCCAACCACCGTCGATGACGAGGTCGGTCCCGGTCATGAAACCCGCCGCATCCGAACACAAATAAAGCGCCGCCGCCGCGATCTCACTCGGCAGGCCCCAGCGCCCCAGCGGCGTCTTGGCCAAAAATGTCGCCCGCAGCTCCGGATTCCCCATCAGCGGCGCGTTGATCTCCGTATCGCAGACGCCGGGGCTGATCCCGTTCACCGTGATTTTCTCCGGTGCCAATTCCAAAGCCAACGCGCGGTTGAATCCCAGCAGCGCCGACTTGCTCGCCGAGTAAGCCGTGCGGCCCGGCAACGAAATATGGGCCATCATCGAAGTCAGATTGATGATCCGGCCGTAGCCGCGCCCGGTCATCAGCGGCACGAACGCACGGCACATCAGAAACGTTCCGGTCAGGTTCGTTTCGATCACGCGATTCCATTCCGCGAGCGTGAATTCGGTGATCGGTTTGCGCAGGTTGATCCCGGCATTGTTGATCAGAATATCCAACCGGCCGCCCAGCGCCGACTCATACGTTTCCCGCGCGCGGCTCACCGCCGCTTCGTCGCGGACATCGGCCGCCAAAAGTTCGGCGCGGCCGCCGTTCGCCCGGATTCGGTTCGCGACTTCCGCCGCTTTTGCCTCTTCCCGCGCGAGCAATGCGACCGTCGCGCCGGCCTCCGCGAGGGCGAGCGCCATGGCTTCACCGAGGCCTTGGCCGGCACCGGTCACGAGAGCAAATCTTCCAAGCAGGGGCGGAGTCATGCGCAAAATTCAGCCGCGCCGCCCGCTTCCCCGCAATGGATTTCACCCGCGTCGTATCCGCCCGCTTTTAAGGCGTCTTTGGCAGCGCCCAGGCCGGCGGGGTCATCGGGTCGAAGCCCATGATCCCGGGAATCAGATTTCAAATCAGCATCGGGTCCGGGACTGACGGGGGCGGGATCAGACATCAGCGGGAAAGCAGGTTGGGCGAAGCCGCCAAAGCCGGAGAAATTCTCCGGAGGCTTCAAGGCCGAGTTCAACGGCTGGGCCCAGTTTGGAAACAGCGCCGAGCTTTTCTAGGCTCGATCCACGCCGCCAATGCGCCCGGTTACGACTGGGTTTCCCTCGACTTTGCCTCTTGGCCCCCGCCTCGCCGCCGTTTTCGCTCACGGGATGAACCATCGCGCATTCGTTTCGATTTTGAGCGTCCTCGCGTTTTCCACCTCCCTTTGCGCCGCCGGCCGGATCGTCGCTGGCCCGATGCTGGGCTATCAGGAACACCGCGAGGTGCTCGTCTGGCTTGAAACCGAGGGAGCCGGTCGCGTTGAGCTCTCGGTCCGGCCGGCAACCTCCGACGCTCCGTCCCGCCTCGTCCCGGCGACCCGCAGCCTCACCAACCCCATCGGAACCCACGTGCATCACTTCGTCGTGGACGGGCTCGTCGCCGGCCAAGCCTATAGCTACGCCATCATGCTCGACGGCACCGCGCAGCCCGCTACGACCCCGCTTACGTTTCGGGCCAAGGCCCAATGGGAATGGCGGGGCGATCCGCCTGCGGTCCGTTTCCTCGTCGGATCGTGCAGCTACTTCAACGACCCGCCCTACGACCGTCCCACCGGCCCCAACCGGCCGCCTTACGGCGCGTCGCCGGAGATTTTCCGCAACATGGCAAAGCACGGCGGCGATTTCATGCTCTGGCTCGGCGACAACCTTTACCTCCGCGAGCAGGACTGGTCGTCGCGCTACGGCATTTTTTACCGCTATAGTGCCGACCGTCGCGCCGAAGCCGTCCAGCCCTTGCTCGCCGCCATGCACCACTACGGCACGTGGGACGACCACGAATTTGGGCCCAACGACTCCAGCCGCAGCTATGAACTGAAGGACACCACCCTCGAAGCCTTCCGCTGGTATTGGCCGATGCGCAGCGCGGGCGAGACCGACAACCCCGGCATCTATACCCGTTTTGTGCAGGGCGACGCCGAGATTTTCGTCCTCGACGGGCGTTACCACCGCGACGCCTCCGCGCTGGCCGATGCCACCCCCGGAAAGTCTTTCCTCGGTCCGCGTCAACTCGCGTGGCTGAAGAGCGCGCTCTCCGATTCCAACGCGAACTCGAACATCGCGCTGCGTTTCATCGCCGTCGGTAGCCAGTTTTTGAATCCCATGGCCTTTGACGAGAACCTCTCCCGCTATCCGCAAGAGCGGGCCGACATCCTCGACTTCATCCTCAAAAACAAAATCGGCGGCGTGGTCTTTTTAACCGGCGACCGCCACTTCGGCGAATTTTCCCGGCTTGAACGGGCGGGCGCGCCGCCGGTGCTTGAGCTCACTTCCTCATCGCTCACCGCCGGCGCAAATCGCCGGCCTGTGACCGAGGGCGAGAAATGGGCCGAGGCCAAAAATCCCGTGCGTGTGCCCGGAAGCATCATCGTCGAAAACAATTTTGGCGAAATCAACCTCACGGGGCCGCGCCGGGCGCGAATTCTCGGCTTCACCGCCTACAACCGCGAAGGAAAATCCCTCTGGTCGACCTCCGTGCCGGTGGCCGACCTCCAGTTTGCCCGGGCACCTTGATGCGGCGGGCGCGGGAGGCGAAACGCGTCGGCGCCACAAACGCGTTGTCTTACGCCGCGTCCGCAAGGACGCTCACGGATGGAAAATCAAACCCAGCCGTGGCCCGAGCGCTTTGGCCTCACGCTTTGTCCTGCGGCCGATGTCGAGACCGCGATTGCCGCGAACGCCTTGGGCGTCGCCGTGGTCTACTCGGCCGAGAGCGTCTTTCTCGTGATCGAGTCACGCGCCCGCAGTCTTCGCACCGAGTGCCTCCGCCGGCTCACCACCGCCAAGCTGCCCACGGCCACGCAGCTGATGGTCGCATTCCGCTGCGAGGTCTTGCCGGAGACGAGCCGCGAGCAGATCGACGCCGCCTGTCGCCGCCAAGTCGTCCTCGCCGGCGAGTTGCGCCGCGCGCTCCGGCCCGCGATGCGTTAAGCAAATTCAACCGGCCTCAAACACCCCGGATCAGCCCCGGAAGCTGGGATAGATTCAACCCACGCGCGCGGGACTGAATCTCCGGCAACAAGCGCTCACCCTGCGTCCGGGCCGCACCAGCGCGCGACTCGCCAACGATGAAGCCCAAGTGCGACGCTGGAACATCCTTCTGACCGAGCTCACCCCGGCGGAGGCGGTGCCCGCTCCCACCAAACCGTAGTTCAGCCCCGGTCCGGCCACAAAAAAGCCCGGCGCCGGCTCAGGCGTCGGGCTCTTGCAGAGGAACGAGCAGGCTTACTTGCCGGCAGCGGGAGCGACCGGCATCGCGGGCGCTGGAGCGCTGGGCTTGATGTCGAGCAGGTCGATTTCGAAAATCAACGTCGACGAGGGCGGGATGTTGCCGCGCGCGTCATCGCCGTAGGCGAGCGACGGCGGGACGTAGAGCTTGATCTTGCCGCCCTTGTTCACCTTTTGCAGGCCCTCGGTCCAGCCGGGGATAACTTGGTCGAGTTGGAACTCGGCCGGCTCGTTGCGCTGCACCGAGCTGTCGAAAACGGTGCCATCAATCAGCGTGCCGGTGTAGTGGACTTTGACGGTCTCGGTGGGCTTCGGCGCAGCGCCGTCGCCTTGCTTGACGACTTCATAGCGGAGGCCGCTGGGCAGTTCGACGACCGCCTTGTTTTCCTTCAATTTAGCAAAGAAATCACTGCTCTGCTTGAGGCCCTCTTGCTTGAGCTTACCCATGTAAGCGTCCTGCTTCTTCTTCATGAACTCGTCCATCGCCGGCCCGATCTTCTCGAGTTCGTAGGGCGAATCTTTGCCGGAAACCGCCGCGCCCATGCCTTTAAGCAGGGCCTCGACTTCCGCCGGACTGAAAGCGAGCTCGGAGAGCCCGATCCGTTTGCCCATGAACCATCCGAAGGTCTCGACGAGTTGAGCCTCGGTGAAAACCGGGGCGACGGGAGCGGCGGCAGCAGGCTGGCCGGGGATGTTGAGTTTGACCTCCTGAGCTTGGATCGCGGTGGCAGTGCCGAGCGCGAGCAGGGAGAATGTGAGAGCGGACTTGAGCTTCATATGTGGGTTGTAGGTGGACCTAGGATGGAAACTGAAACGGCCGATTTGTGCCGGAAAACTTTTGGATGTGCCGGTCTGCCGCCCCGAAAGCAAACAATTACTCCCCGCTTGTGTCGCAACAAAGCGACCACCACGTTTTCCCTCCGAATCCCACCCATGACCCCCGATCAATTTTGGACCAGTCAAGACGGCCAGATCCTCAACATTAAGAACAAGGACGACCGCACCACGACCCTCACCCTGGCCTTCTGGCCGCGGAATCCCGCCGAATTCGAATTCCTCAAGACCCACCTTGCCGATCTCAAGTTCACCGAGCGCAGCTCCCTGGCCCGCATCGGCATCGAGATGCTCTTGCAAGGCGCCCCCGTCGTCGACGGAAACCGCATTTTGCTGACCGCCGATACCTTCATTTACGACCAGAGTTTCCCAAACGCACCGTATTGGAAAAAACTGCTCCGATCGGGCGTGCCCGTCGGCCGGCTCTTTTTTGCCCCCGCCGCCGCCAAACTCTCCAGCACCGAGATCTGGGCGGCAATCCAGGCCAATGCCCTCAAGTTGCCCAACACCATCTCCATCGACTCCCGCGGGCGCGTTTTCCTCACTCCGCACCAAGTCAACTACACCCTCTCCTCGAGGCTCTCGCGCCTCAACTTCGAGCACATTGTTTCCGGCAACGCCGGCCGCTCTTTCATCGACAAGGTCCAAGTCCGCCACGACGCCTCGCCGCTCACGATCCCTCCGCGTTCGGGCATCCTCACGAGTTGCTCGATGTATCTGAAGGAACACTTCGTCGTCCTCAACCAGGGCGAGGGCAACTTCGGCCTCCACACCAGCGCCATCTTGCTCGATCCGATCAAAACCTTCGGCACGAACATCATGCTCGAAATCTACAACACCGGCGACCAGCCCGTCGTGAATCCGATGGTCTCCGTAGATATCTTCAGAGCCCCGACCTTGGCCGACCCCGAGTTCAAAACCCTCGCGAAAAAACGCCAACGCCTCCTCAGCACCGCCAACGAACTCTTCAAGTGTCTCGATGCGAATCCTCCCCGGGACAACGCCGAGGCCCGACCGCGCACCAAAATCACCGTCCGAGGCCAAAGCGGAACCACCGAAAATCGCAGCGTCCTCGTCCGGGCCAACGAGGACCTCAAGAAATTCCTCGACGGCGAAGCCTGCCCCATTGGCAGCCGCACCATGGTCCAGGCGCTCGACGCCGCCCCACCCGATGCCGACACCCTCATCGTCGATCACTTTCCCGATCTGCTCGAACACATCGAGCTGCTCACCCGCATCGGTGACGTGAAGCTGAAGCGGATTATTTTCCGCAAAGCCTCGCGGACCCACGGCTATTTTCTCTCCAGCAACGCCCACGCCCGCCTCGACACGTTCGACGCCATCGGCATCCGCGTCTACTGGTATGACGAGTCCACCAAAGAGCTCTACGCCCACGTTTACAAAAAGGGTCACGGCTTCTTCGTCCGCGAGGAACTCACCCGCAAATTCCAAGAAACCACGATTCTCGCCTTCTACGGTTCCGCCGTTGGCCTCGATCCCGCCGACACCGCCCGCATCACCGGTCTGGTCGAAGGCCTCACCGGCTTCATCGGCCCCAACGTCGGCGTGCTCACCGGCGGCGGCGGCGGCGTCATGCGCCTCGCGACCGACCAAGCCCGCAGCAAAGGCGCGCTCACCGGCGCCTGCTTCCTCGAGCTCGAAGCCCAACCGCCCGAGCTGGGCGTCGATTTCTTCAACACGTTTCAGGAGAGCTCCCGCCACTTCCGCCAAAAGTGGTTCGAGGCCGCCGATTTCTGCATCTTCAACGTCGGCGGCGTAGGCACCCTCGAAGAAATCGGCATCGAGATGTGCAACCTGAAACTCGGCATCCGCCCCCGCACGCCGTTCGTTTTCTTCAATTCAAAATTCTGGGGCGACCTCCGCAAACAGGTGAAGACGATGATCGCCACCAAACGCGCCCCCGCCTGGATCAACGACTACATCCTTTTCACCGACGACCCGGCCGAAGTCGTCGCGTTCTACCGCAAGAAATTGCAGGTACTCTGAGTCGCGCCGCGGACTTTTTAGATACGATGGAACTTTGCCCGTGCTGCAGATTCAAAACCCTAGAAAAACCAGGGGATGACGAGATCTTTCCCGTTTGTTTTTGGCACGACGACGCACAAACCGACGCGATAGCCGACGAAGTGTGGGGCGGTCCGAATGATTTACTGAGTCCGACAGAAGCGCGCGGTCACTACATCAAATGCTGAGCGAACAGTGCGGGCCGTTTGATCCACGTCAGGCTGCCTAGAAACAGCGAATACAAAAAAATCCCTTTCTAATGTCATCTTCCCAAACATCTCTTCCACGCTCCCTCCTCGTCGTCGGCTCCGGTGGCCGTGAACACGCGCTCGTCCGCGCCCTCGTCGCCTCGCCCGCCGCGCCCCGTGTCATCTGCGCGCCCGGCAACGCCGGCATCGCCGAGGAGGTGACTTGCTTTCCCATCGCCGCCGACGATGTCCCCGGCCTCGTCGCCCTCGTGCAACGCGAGCAGATCGCCTTCGTCGTCGTCGGTCCCGAGGTCCCGCTTTCCCTCGGCCTCGCCGACCGTCTGCGCGAACTCAACATCCCCGTCTACGGCCCCGGCGCTGACGGCGCGCGGCTCGAAGCGTCGAAGATTTTCACGAAACAGATTCTCCTCAAGCACCGGATCCCGACCGCACCCGCCGCGTTCTTCAGCGCGATCGAGCCCGCCATCACTTACCTGCGCACCCGCTCCCTGCCCATCGTCGTCAAGGCCGACGGGCTTGCCGCCGGCAAAGGCGTCGTGGTCGCCCAATCCCTCGAAGAAGCCGAAGCCGCCGTGCGCGAAATGCTCGCCGGGGAAAAGTTCGGCGCCGCCGGCCGACAACTTCTCATCGAAGACTGCCTTTTCGGTGAAGAAACCAGTATCCTCGTCGTCGTCTCCGGTCACGACTACGTCATCCTCCCGACCTCGCAGGACCACAAACGCATCGGCGACGGCGACACCGGCCCCAACACCGGTGGCATGGGCACCTACTCACCCGCCGAGGTCGTCACGCCTGAGCTCCTCGCGCGCATCGATCAAGAAATCGTCCGCCCTTCCGTGCACGCCATCGCCGCCGAGGGCATCGCGTTTTGCGGCACGCTCTTCATCGGCATCATGCTCACACCCGCCGGCCCGAGTGTGATCGAATACAACACCCGCTTCGGCGACCCCGAGACCCAAGTGGTTCTGCCGCGACTCGCCACCGATTTGCTCGCACTGCTTTGGGCCGCGGCCTGCGGCCGCCTCCCCGCCGTCGGCCCGCTTGCGGTCAAACCCGGCTACGCCGTCTGCGTCGTCATCGCCGCCCGCGGTTATCCCGACGCCTACGCGAAAGGCGACATTATCACCTTGCCCGCCCCCGATGCCCTGCCGCCTGCAACCACGATCTATCACGCCGGCACCGCGAAAAACGCCGCCGGCCAACTCGTGACCAACGGCGGCCGCGTCCTCGGCGTCACCGCCCTCGCGCCCACCCTACGCGCCGCCGCAGAACGCGCCTACGCCGCCTGCGACCAAGTTCGGTGCGCCACCAAGTATTTCCGCCGCGACATCGCCGCCCGCCAACTCACGCGCTCATGACGTTTTTTCGCTTACTTGCTCTGGTCCTCACGACCGGTTGCTCCTTCGCCGCTCCGCTCACCTTCGATCTGGGTCAAGGCCTCGCCTACCACCGCGCCCACTCGCTCCCGGCCGATCTCCCCGGTTCCTCCCCGACGCGCCCCCAACCGCTCGTCCTCGACCTCCGCTACGCCGTCGGCGATGCCGACGCCGCCACCGCCCTTTCGGCGTGGCTCAAGTTCCGCGCCGCTCCGCGCACACCCGTTTTTCTCCTCGCCAACTCCGCCACGAGCCCCGCTTTGCGCGCCGCCTTCGCCGACCGCCAGCACACCGCAGGCCTCATCGTGCTCGGACTCGCGGGATCCGACTTTTCCCCCGATATCGCGCTCAAAACCACCCCTGACGCCGAACGTCTCGCTTACGACGCGCTCACCGACGCTTCGGCACTCGCCCGGTTGATCAATCCTCCCATCACCAAACCTCGCAACGACGAAGCCCGGCTTGTGGCCGACTACCTCGCCGGCCGCACCTCCGAGCCACCCGCCACCGACCCAGCCCCCACATCCACCGCCCCGACGCCGACCCCGCCGCCCCCAACGGACCCCGTGCTGCAACGCGCCGTGCACCTGCACCGGTCCCTGCTTGCCCTCAAGCGTCTTTAAACCTCCTCACGCCCCGGATTGCCTTTCGCCGGAAACCCTTTCCCCTCCATTCCGAACCACTCCACGATGCCCGCTCCCGGATACATCCTTGTCGTTTGCACGGCCAACGTCTGCCGCAGCCCTATGGCCGCCGCGCTGCTCAAGCACGCCTTGGCCGCCCAGCCTGAACCACTGCGCTCCTTGGAAGTGCTTTCGGCGGGCGTCGGTGGCCGCGATGGCGACCCGGTGAGCGCCAACTCCGTCACCGCGATGAAGAAAGTAAGCCTCGACGTCTCCTCGCACCGCAGCCGAGCCATCACCGAGGAACTCGTGCGCGGAGCCGTCGCCGTCTTCGGCATGACCGAGTCCCACCGCGCGATGCTTCAATTCGCGATGACCCCGGTCCCGCGCAATCTCTACCTGTTCCGCGAGTTCATGCCCCAGCGCGGGCATAAAGAAATCGGCGACCCCTACGGCGGCGCCCTTAAACTCTACGAAAGCACGCGCGACGAAATGGTCGAAGCCATCCCCAGTCTGATCGAATTTCTCAAGACTCAGGTCAGCGCCAAACCGGCCCGTTAAACCGAGATTTCGGGTTGCGGATTGCTGATTAAGAAACTGCCTTGGACACCATCTTTTCGAACCCGCAATCTGCCAGCCGAACCCTGCAATGTTGAACGCCACTCCCCTCGCCCAGCTCGATCCCGCCGTCTACGCGGCCCTCTCCGCCGAGTTTGCCCGGCAACAAAGCCACATCGAGCTCATCGCTTCGGAAAATTTCACCTACCCCGCCGTCATGCAGGCGCAGGGCAGCGTGCTCACCAACAAATACGCCGAAGGCTACCCCGGCAAACGATGGTATGGTGGCTGCGAATTCGTCGACCAGATCGAGCAACTCGCCATTGATCGCGCCAAGCTGCTCTTCGGCGCCGACCACGCCAACGTCCAGCCCCACTCCGGCGCTCAGGCCAACACCGCCGTCTACGCCGCTGTCCTCCAACCCGGTGACAAACTGCTCGGCATGAACCTCAGCCACGGCGGCCACCTCACCCACGGCAATCCCGCCAATTTCTCCGGCAAACTCTACAACTTCTGCCAATACGGCGTCCGCGAGGATACCGGTCTGATCGACTACGAGGAACTCGCCACCGTCGCCCTCCGCGAGAAGCCCAAGATGATCACCGTCGGCGCCAGCGCCTACTCGCGCGTCATCGACTTCGCCAGAATGGGCGAGATCGCCCGCAGCGTGGGGGCCTACCTTTTTGCCGACATCGCGCACATCTCCGGTCTCGTCGCTGCCGGCGTCCATCCCTCGCCCGTGCCGCACGCCGATTTCGTCACGACCACCACGCACAAAACCCTGCGCGGTCCCCGCGGCGGCCTCATCCTCTGCCGCGCCGCCCACGCCAAGGCCATCGACTCCGCCGTGTTCCCCGGGACTCAAGGCGGCCCGTTGATGCATGTGATCGCGGCCAAAGCCGTGTGCTTCGGCGAGTGCCTCAAACCCGAGTGGAAGGCCTACTCCGAGCAGGTCGTCAAAAACTCCCGCGCCCTCGCCGCCGCCATGACCCAACGCGGCTATAAAATCCTGACCGGCGGCACCGACAATCACCTCTTCCTCGTCGATCTTCGCGGCAACCTCCCGGATCTCACCGCCAAAAAAGCCCAAGAGACCCTCGATCTCGCGCACATCACGCTCAACAAAAATACCGTTCCCTACGAGACGCGCTCCCCGTTCCAAGCCTCCGGCATCCGCCTCGGCACTCCCGCCGTCACCACGCGTGGCCTGCTCGAAGCAGACATGGAAGAAATCGCCGCCGCGATCCACCTCGTGCTCCCCGCGATCGGCACGCCCGGCGAAGCCGACGCCCTTGCCGCGGCCAAGCTTCGCGTCGCGGCGCTGATGAGCCGCTTCCCTTTGCCCTACGTACTCTAGGATTGCGCCGCCGCCCGCGCCTCGACCGCCCCAACGCCGAGTCTCACCCCACGCACGGCGAAGCACCGGCTGCACGTCGGACTGATCTTGCTCCTGGGCCCAGCGGTGTCCGTTGCGGTCTGGGCCTACATCAAGTCGACCGAGTCCACCCGCATCGCCGCCGAATTCAATCGACGGGCCGAAGTGCTCGCGGACGTGGCCCGCGATCAAATCCGGCTCCACGCCGAACTCGTTCGCAGCGTCCGGGCCTACCTCGAAAACTCGCAGGCAGTCCACGTGGCCGAGTTTGACTCACACTGCGCTTCCCTCGCCGCTCGCCCATGGACGGCCACGCGACCGCCTCGGGCTACGATCTTGCGGCCAGCGTCGTCACCCGGCCGATGCTCGACGCCGCCCGCCGGCTTCACGCTTTCCAACTCTACCCTCAAGTCCCTCTCATCCACGACCCCACGAAGCCCCGGGGCGACGGAGTTATCGTTATCGAACCGGTATTCCGCCCGGCCTCAACCCACGCCCCACCCGACGGCTTGATCGGTTTCGTCCACGCGATCTTTCGCATCGGAATCTTGTTGGGCGAAGTGCGCTCCGCCCAAGCCACCGCCGCCGATCCCGCGCTCGACTTTGCGTTCATCGACGACAGCGAGTTCACCGACCGCTTGAACCTGCCCTTTGGTTGGCGCGACGGAAGGCCCTACGTCCGCGAAGAATATCCCGACGCCGCGGGTCTCGACCAACGCGCCTCACTTCCCTTGATCTCTCAGAATCCCACGCCCATGCCCCTCGCCGCTCTTCGCACCTTTGCCCTCAGTCTGCCCCACACCACTTTTGCGCGAAACGGATGTGGGTAAAAGTCGGCGATCTCGCCGCCCTTCGCGCCCCCGAACTCGAACGCCACATCCGCCGCAGCTACGATTTGGTCGTCGCCGGCCTGCCAAAAAAGACCCTACTTGCTCTCGCGTTTCCGGTTTAGGCTAACCAAAGTCCAGCGCGGGTGAGAGCTCCGGGAACTTCCCCTTGCGCCCCGCCTTTGGCCCGTAATTCTTTCGGCTTCGTTTACCTAGCTCTCACGTGTCTCAAGCGCCTGTCAGTCAATCTGCCCCGCCCGCCGCACCCAAACGCGCGCTCTCGCTCGGCGTTATTTTCCTCACGCTCTACATCGATCTGATCGGCTTCTCGATCATCTTCCCCCTCGGCCCCGATCTGCTCGGCCATTATTTATCGACCGACGGCCGCACGGGCGCTCTCGGCTGGCTCCTCGCGCAGACCGATGCCTTGGCCGCGAGCCTCGGTCGCGACAATGCCTTCGCCGCCGTCCTTTTCGGCGGCGTGCTCAGCTCGTTTTTCTCGATTCTCCAATTCATCTTCGCCCCGTTTTGGGGCGCCATCTCGGACAAACGGGGTCGCCGGCCTGTGCTCCTGCTCACCGTCGCCGGCACCGCGCTCGGCTATTTGCTGTGGTTCATCAGCGGTTCGTTCTGGGTGTTTCTGATCTCACGCATCGTCAGCGGCGCGTTCAGCGGCAACCTGTCCGTTGCCACCGCCGCCGTGGCCGACGTGACCACCCGGCAAGAACGCGCCAAAGCCATGGGCATCGTCGGGGCGGCGTTCGGCCTCGGTCTCGTAACGGGCCCCATGCTCGGCGCCCTGACCTCCCAGCTCAACCTGCTCACCGCCAACCCTGAGCTCGCGCGTTTCGGCATTAATCCGTTTTCGGTTCCCGCCCTTTTTGCCTTCGTTCTGTGCTTGGTGAACCTCGTCTGGATTCATCGCCGCTTCAACGAAACCCTCACCCCCGCAGTGCGCGCCGAGGCCCGCGATCCGCGTATCCGCAACCCCGTCACCGCCATCTTCGGCCTCGCCGATCCCGGCATCCGCCGCGTCAACCTCGTGGCCTTCGTGTACGCCCTCGCCTTCGTCGCGATGGAGGCCTCGCTCACGTTTCTCGCCGCCGAACGCTTCGGCTACACCGCGAGGGAAAACGGCTACCTGCTCGGTTTCCTCGGCGTCTGCTCCATCGTCACGCAGGGTTTTATCGTCCGCAAACTGCTCGCTCGCGTCGAAGAAACCCGCGTTCTGAGCGCCGGGCTCGTCTGCTCGGCCGTGGGTCTGCTCGCGGTCGGTTTTGCGATGCAGCCTTGGTTGCTCTACTCCGGTCTCGCGCTCCTCGCCGCCGGCTCCGGTCTCGTCAATCCCGCCAGCACCGGACTCATCTCGCTTTACTGCGGTCCGCATGAGCAAGGCCGCGTGCTCGGGATCTTCCGCTCGCTCGGCTCACTGGCCCGCGCGATCACGCCCGTCGTGGCCGGCGCGGCATTCTGGCTTTACGGCTCGCGCAGCGTTTTTCTCGCGGCCGCCGTGTTCGCCATCGGAGCGTTCAGCCTGAGCCTCGCCTTGCCCAAGCCCGCGAAATGAACCGACGCCGCCTCATCGCCCTCGCCCTCGCCGGTCTTGGCAGCGCGCTGCTCGCCGGTTGCTCGACGTTTCGGCGCGAAGCGCCGCGGCCCGGGCGCACGACCCTTGATTCCCCCTTGGTGATTTTGCCCGCCCAGCGCCTGGGCACATATCTCGTCGTCGAGGGCAAATGGGATCGCGGCGGCCCTTGGCGTTTCCTCGTCGATACCGGAGCCAACACCACGTTGGTGACGCCGGAATTTGCCAAGCGCTACGGCGTCAAAGCCGACCTCACGGCCCCGGCGGCTCCCGTCACCGTTTTTAGCGCCGACGGCATTCCGGTTTCGCTTCAACCGGTCACGATTCGCGAGCTGGAGCTCGGCGGTGCCCGATTCGAAAGCATTGCGGCGCGGATCTACGACTGCGCTGCGCTTTCCGCCCACCTGGGCGTCAAGATCGACGGAGTCCTCGGCTTCCCGCTGTTTCGCGAGACCCGGCTCACCCTCGATTACCCGCGCAACCGCGTCGTTCTCACCCCCAATCGCAGCGAAGCATTGGTCCCGGGGCTCTCCGTGCCGTTCAGCAATGCCAATAAAACTCCGCTGATCTCCATCCGGCTCGCCGACCGCACCTTCATTGCCCTCATCGACAGCGGCAGCGACGGCGGTCTGAGCCTGAATCCTGTCGGACTACTTCCCAACTTCACCTTCGGCCCCCGCGAAGGCAGCACCGTGGGTACATTGGCCGGCGACCGGCCCCAGCAAATCGGGCGGCTCGCCGAGACCCTGATCATCGCCGACTACGCCTTCCCAAACCCCATCATCGAACTCTCCGACGAGCTGTCCTCGATCGGCGGCTCAATTCTCAAGAATTTCAGCGTCACCTTCGACCAAGACCGCGATCGCGTGACCTTCTACCGCGACTCGCCCGCCCCGATCCCAACGCCCCGCCGCCGTAGTGCCGGCGTCAGCTTCGCCAAAAATCCCGCCTACTGGCGCGTCGCCGGGGTGGTGCCCGACTCGCCCGCCGCCGCCGCTCAGGTGGAGTCACGCGACTTGGTGACCCGCATCAATGGCGAGCCGGTGGCCCGCTGGGATTTCGGCCGTTACGAACAGCTCATCAACACAGCGGACGCGGTCACTTTTACGTTCCTCAACGGCACGAGCGAAACCGAAAAACGTCTTCCGGTCTTCGACCTCGTGCCGTAGCGTCGTCGAGCTCGTCAGAGCTTCTTGCGCAGCAAGAACGCACCCGCTCCGTCGTGACCTGTGACCCAAGGCTGACTGATGCTCTTGGCTTCGAGCTTAAACGGCCCGCCCGCCCGGCTGTCGAAGAAGGCCTTGATCACGCTCTCATTTTCCTCGGGGTCAATCGAGCACGTCGAATAGACCAGCCGTCCGCCCGGAGCCACGAGTCGTGCCGCCGCGTGCAACAACTCGAGTTGCTGCCGGCCGTGCTTGTGAAAATCACCTTCTTGCAGACGCCATTTCACGTCCACCCGATGCCGCATGACGCCGGAATTCGTGCAAGGCACATCCAGTAACACCGCGTCGTAGCTCGTCGGCAGCCGCGAGGCGTCGAGCGCCGCAAATCCATCCTTCGCCACATCCGCCTGCACCAAAGCCACCTCCACCACCTCGGCCCGCGCCAGATTTTCCTTGAGGCGCGCGATCCGCTCCCCGGGCAGGTCCATCGCGACGACGCGGCCCGGGCCTTTGGCGGACGGTGCGCCGACTCCTGAGACGACCATGGCGTCGGCGATTTGCAGACTCTTTCCACCCGGCGCAGCGCACACATCAAGCACGGTCTCACCGGCGCGAGGCGCGAGCAAATCCACCGCCAACCGCGTCCCGGGATCTTGGAGGTAAAGCTTCCCCTTTTTTAGCAACGGCTCGACGTCGCTCCAACGTCCGGACGGAACTTCAAAAAACCCGTTCCATGGCGTGGCCTTCAGCCAATCCGGTGGCGCCGCCGCCCAGTCGCGCCAACGCGCATAGACTGGTGCCGGGGATTGATTCCACTTCAGCAAAGCCCGCGTATGCTCGGCCCCGAAGTTGGTGAGCCAGCGCTTCGCGATCCACTCGGGATGCGAGTAATAGCTCGCCAGCACATCCGCCGCCGCCAGGCGGTTGGGGGCGAGTTGGGCGTGCAAGGCGATCGCGAGCTTACGAACGACCGCGTTCACCAACCTCGCCTCCGCCGCGCTCGCCAACTGCTTTGCCTGATCGACCGCATGGTGGACAATCTTTGCAACCAATCCCTTGTCCGCGTGCTCCCCTTCAGCCTCGATGAGTTCGAAGCCTGCGAGATAAAGCACGGACCGGGTCGAGTAGCGCGGCGGGTGCGCGATCAGTTTCGCCAGCTCCCCTTCGAGCCGGCTGGCGTGACGCACCACCCCGAAAACGAGGTGCTGACAACGCGCCCGCTCCGGCCCGGCCAGCTTACCGGGCAACGTATCAAATAATGCGTCGATTCGCTCGCGGCGCTCAAGCCAACGGGCGACCAATTGCGCTGCTGCGGGCCAAGCCGTTAGCCGTGATGATTCGTTTGGGTGGCTCATGGGCGCGTGGATTCGAGACTCGGGTTGACAGCGTTAATCATTATCCGCTTAACCTTCCCGTTCAGGCCATCACTCACGCAACCATGAATTCCGCTGAAGTATCCGCGCTCATCGCCAAGAACCCTACGCTTAAGGCGTCCAAAGCCAAGTTGGAGTCCATGGAGGCTAACGCCTACGTGGTGCACCGGAGCTGGGGATTCGGCCAGATCAAGCGCTACGACGATGCTGCCCAAAAGCTCATCATCGATTTCAAGGGCAAGAAGGGTCATTCAATGGATCCTTCGTTCTGCATTACGACCATGGATGTGCTGCCGCCCAAACATCTGCTCGTCCGTAAAGAGACCGACACCAAGACGATCAACGAGTTGATCGCTGAGAATCCCGCCCAACTTCTCGTCGAGACCCTCCAAGGCTACCCCAACAACGCCGCTACCGCCATCGAGGTTGAGATCGTTCTCTCGCAGGTGCTCGGCGAAGAGAAATTCAAGAAATGGTGGTCCGCCGCCAAGAAACTCATCGCCAAGGACGCCCGCATCTCGGTTCCGGCCAAGAAGACCGATTGCTACGTGATCCGCGAGACTCCGGTTTCCGCCGAAGACGAACTGGTCGAGCAATTTACCGGCACCCGGTCGGCCCGTCGCCGCATCCTTCTCGCCGAAGAGCTGGTCGACGGCTCCGACAAAGCCACCTCCCAAAAGGATTTGATCTCCGTTCTCGCCGGCCTCGCCGAGTCCGTAAAGGACAGCAACCAGCTCGACGCCGCCGAACGGCTCTACGGAGCAGCAATCCGCGATGATCTGGCGAAGCTTGTCGCATCGGAGACGGCTTACGAACCCACGCAAGCCAGCCTCATCGCCAACCAGCGCGACCTGCCCGAAATCGCCGAAAAGATCCCGGTCCACTTCCAAAGTCGGTTCCTCGAACTCATTTTGGCCACCCATCCGATCGAGACCCGCGACATCGTTTTCGGCCTTCTCAAGGTTTCCCAAGGGAAGTTCACCACTGAGTGCATCAACTTTCTCATCGAACAGAACTACTCCGACGATCTCGCGGCCACCCTCTCCCGTTGGCAAACCGAGCAAAACCTCCGGGCCCCGGTTTTGCTTTGGATCGTTAAGAACCGTCATTCAAAGAAATTTGCCAAGCTGCTGAATGACCTGATCACCCCGCGACTGCTCAGTTCCGTCTTCTTCGCAATCGACTACGAAGCACTCCAAGCTGCCAGCGCGCGCCGAATTCCATTGGCCGACATTCTTTCCGAGGACACCGATCTGATCGCCGATCTGTTGTCCACCGCCGATCCCGAGACCGCCCGCGACCTCGCGAATACCCTGATGTTGAACCAAGGCTTCGAGGAACTGACCAAAAAGTCGCTCCTCGCCCGCTTCATCAAGATTTTCCCCAAGATCCAATCTCTCGTTGCCGCCGATGCCGAGAGCAAGGAAGAGCAACTTCTCGTTTCCCGCGGAAGCTACGAGCGCAAGCGCGAGGAATACGAGAGCATCGTCTCCAAGAAGATTCCCGAGAACTCAAAGGCCATCGCCACCGCCCGCGAGCACGGCGACCTCAAGGAGAACTCCGAATACAAGATGGCCAAGCAGGACCAACAGGTTCTCATGGCGCAGAAGACCCTGCTCGAAAAAGACCTCGGCCGCGCCCGCATCACCGACTTCAAGGAAGCCTCGATCGAGCAAGTCAGCGTGGGCAGCATCGTCAGTGTTAAGACTGGCGGCGACAAGGCTACCTACACCCTGCTCGGCGTTTGGGACGGTGATCCCGACAAAAATATTCTCTCCTACAAGACTCCGATGGGGGCCGCTCTCCTCGGCAAGAAAGTCGGCGAGACCGTTAAAGTGAAGACCGGTAACTCGGAAGAGTCCTACGAGGTCCTGACCATCGCCCGCTACATCGACACCTTGTAAACGAAGGAAGTTCGGTCGCCCCCGGCCGTTCCAAGCCCGACCGCGTCACGCGTAGTCGGGCTTTTTTCCGTCCACACCCGATCAACGCTTTCTCCCCCTTAAGTTGGACGCCCTCGTCACAGGCGCTTTGGTTGGTTTCTCCATCGCCGTTCCGGTAGGCCCAGTCGGCCTCCTCTGCATTCGCCGCTCGCTTAGTGATGGTCGGCTCGCTGGCTTCGTCACCGGGATGGGTGCTGCAGCGGCCGACACGCTTTATGGCCTCGCCGCCGCGTTCAGCCTCACCGCGCTAACCACCTTCCTCGTCGATCATCGCACCTCATTTCAGCTCTTTGGGGGCTTGTTCATGCTGGGCCTAGGCGTTGCAACTTTGCGCTCGCGCCCGGTTGCCTCAACCGCTGACCGCCCGGCCCACCATGCTGGGATCGCTTTCGTCTCGGCCTTTGCCATCACGGCCACCAATCCGATGACCGTGCTCGCCTTCATCGGCATCTTCGCCGGATTGAACCTCCCGGCGGCCGATACTCTTGCCTCCATGCGCCTCGTCTTGGGTGTTTTTCTCGGCAGCGCCGCCTGGTGGTTGATTCTCAGCAACGGCGCCGCCCACTTCTCCCGTAAGCTCCGGTCCGGCGGATTCCGCGCCCTGAACTTAACCGCCGGCACTGGCATCGTTTTGATCGCGCTTTGGCAACTCGCCCAACTCGCACTTCGTCTCGGGTAAACGGCCGGGACCGCGGTCGACTCCGACCGCGCGATTGCGAACCGCGTAACCCACGCCATCCGGAACCTTGCCTCCCTTCGTCCAGCCCTCACATCCTACCTCCGTGAACGCCACGTGGGACATCCTAAAAACTCTCTCCGACCCCACCCGACTCCGCCTGCTTGCGCTCGTACTCAATGAGGAACTCTCGGTGGCCGAGTTGCAGGAAATCCTCGGTATGGGCCAGTCGCGCATCTCATCCCAGCTCGCCCTTCTCCGCCAAGCCGGCCTTGTCACCGACCGCCGCGAAGGGAAAAAAGCGTTTTACTCCTTACGTTCCTCCGTCGCTCCCGCCTCACTCGCCCTGCTCCGCGCCGCCGTTGCCTCCGTCGCGTCCCTGCCCGAACTCACCCACGACCGAGCCAACCTTGACCGCATCCTCCAAAAGCGCCGGCGCACTCAGGAACAATATTTCAACCTGATCGCCGGTCGCCTCGGCAAAGCCTACTGCCCCGGCCGTTCTTGGGAAGCGATCGGCCACCTCGCCCTGCGCCTCACGCCCGCGATCACGATCGCCGATCTCGGCGCCGGCGAAGGTCTCGTCTCCCAGCTCCTCGCCCAACGCGCCTCGCAGGTCTGGTGTATCGACAACTCCCCCCGCATGGTCGAAGTCGGCACCGAGCTCGCCGCCAAAAACGGCCTCGCCAACCTCGCCTACAAACTCGGCGATATCGAGCGCGTCCCGCTCGCCGACGCCTCCGTGGACCTCGCCATCCTCAGCCAGGCCCTCCACCACGCCCAACACCCGCAACGCGCCGTCGAAGAAGCCCACCGGATCCTCAAACCCGGCGGCCAAGTCCTCATTCTCGACCTCGCCGAACATACCTTTGAAAAAGCCCGCGAGCTCTACGCCGACGTCTGGCTCGGCTTCAGGGAGAGCGCCCTGCACGGCTTCCTAAAACAAGCCGGTTTTCACCACGTCGAAGTCACGGCCGTCGCCAAAGAACCCGCCGAGCCGTTTTTCGAAACTCTGCTCGCCAGCGCGTTCAAGTCCGCGCCGTAGAACCGCGCCAATTCGACCGACTGCTAAGGCGTCAACCCCTCGGGGGCCTTCGTGCACTGCGGCTGCGCACCGGCCGGCAGCGGCGGGATCGCTCCTTCGCCCGCCTTGGGCAACGTGCCGTTCAGCTCTTGCCGCCAGTGCGCGACGTCGCCGCCGGGGCAATAGACATAAATCATATGCATCGGCTCGTCGCCGGTGTTCGTCAGTTGGTGAAACACCGTCGGCGGCATAAAAACAGCCTGCCCCGCTTTGATCGGACTCCGCTCCGTGCCGACGCAGATTTCGCCTTCGCCCTGCACGATGAAATACACCTCCTCCTGCTCTTGGTTGTGCCACGGCACTTGGCCGCCCTTTGGCTCCAAAATCGAGTAACCCATCGAAAAACCTTTCGCGGCGATGGGTTGTCCGAGTTGACCAACCAGCCCGCGGCCCCATCGGCGCGCGGGAAAAGTTCCTCCGGGTAGTTTGGCGAGATCGGCGATAATCATCCGATCACCCTTGGGTCTCACCCAAAGCCGAGGCGAACTTTTTCCTCTTCACGCCGCCGCGAGTCCGCTGCGTTTCAGCAGCGCCGACACATCCGGATCTCGCCCCATAAAATCGCGGAAGAGTTCGAGCGGATCGGCCGCGTTTCCCCGGCTGAGAATTTTCTCCACGAATTCCCGACCCACTTCGGCACTGAACAACCCTTCGTTCCGAAACCGGGAAAAGGCATCCGCATCCAGCACCTCGGCCCACTTATACGAGTAATAACCGGCCGCGTAACCTACCGGATCGGAGAAGAGGTGATTAAAGCGCTTCACAATCGTCGGGAGCGGCGGCTCCGTCGGAACCAAGCAGTCCGCGATCAGGGCCCGGGCAACCGGCTCGACATCTTCGCCCTCGCTCCAAGCCGCCGTCCGCCGGTGCAGCAGCAAATCCATCTTCGCAAACGCGACTTGCCGCATTGTCGCGCAGGCCGCCCGGAAGTTTTTCGCCGCGATCAATTTTTCAAAAATCTCATCGGGGATCCGCTCACCGGTCTCAAAGTGCCGCGCGAACAGATCGAGGCTCGCCCGCTCCCAACACCAGTTTTCCATGATCTGGGACGGCAACTCGACGAAATCCCACGCCACATTGGTGCCATTGAGCGACTTGATCTCTACCTCACCCAAAAGGTGGTGGATCAAATGGCCAAACTCGTGAAACACCGTCTCAACTTCGCGGTGCGTCAGCAGCGCCGGCCGGGCCCCGTTGGGCGGCGTGAGATTTCCACAAATGTAGCCAAGATGCGGCGCCCGCCCACCTCCCGCAATGGGTCCGCCGGTGATCAACGAGCCCATCCAAGCGCCGCCACGCTTGGATTCACGCGGATGCCAATCGGCGTAGAAAGAACCGATATGGCGGCCGCGCCGGTCGTGCATTTCGTAAAACTTCACTTCCGGATGCCACGTCTCAAACGTTCCTGCGGCGCACTCGCGCACCTGCAATCCAAAGACTCGGTGGGCCAGTTCAAAGAGACCGGCGATGACTCCGGCCATCGGAAAATACGGCCGCAAAATTTCTTCGTCGAAGGCATATTTTTCGCGGCGCAAACGCTCCGCCCAAAGTGCGACTTCCCAAGGCGCCAAACGGCTTGGGAGCGGCGCTCCCGTCTTTCGGGCCTTGAACTCCTCCAACTCCCGACACTCGCGGGCAAACGCCGGCGCCGCCCGCGCCTGAAACTCCTCTAGGAAACCAAGTGCGCGCGCACCCGTTTTGGCCATACGACGCGCCAACACGAGATCGGCAAAGTCCGCTTGCCCCAACAACGCCGCCTTCTCGGCGCGCAGCGTCAGAATTCGCCGCACGAGTTCCGTGTTATCCACCGGCGACGCCGTTCCGATCGCCGCCGCTGCGTGCCACATCTCCCGCCGCAAACCTTCATCTTCAAGATAAGTCATGAACGGCTCCTGCGACGGCATGTGCAGCGTGAAACGCCATACCGGCTGCTCGGGTGTGCCCAACTTTTTTGATTCTGCACTCCGCTTCGCTCCGGCCACCGCGTGAGCCGGCAAACCTGCCAGCTGCCGCTCGTCATTCACGATAAGCTCCCACTTGTTCGTCCCGTCCAAAACATTCTCCGAATAACGCTGCGTGAGCTGGGCCAGCTCGGATTGGAGTGCTTCGAGCCGTTGCCGTATCTCCAGCGGGAGATCTGCGCCTGCTTGGCGAAAGTCCGCCATCGTCTCATCAACCAGTCGTCGATGCACCCCGGTCAGCGCCAACGCCGCCGGCGTACCGGCGAAAGCTTTCAACCGTTCCCAAAGCGCCGCGTTGAGTGGGATTCCGGCGTAGAGCGCAGTTACTTTCGGCAGCACGGCGTTATGCGCCTCGCGAAGCGCCGGCGAATCGGCCACCGATTGCAAATGACCGACCTTGGGCCAGGCGTTACCCAACGATTCGGTCGAAGATTCGAGGGCCAAAAAAGTCGATTGAAACGTCAACTGGCCGAGCTCTTGACGGGCGATTTCATCAATCGCGGCCTGCGCGCGGTCCACCGCTAGAGAGATATCCGCCATCACGTTTGCCGGCAGGTGAGCCGACCAAAGGGGAGGAAACGCAGAATCCAGAAACGGGTGGGAGAGCATGGAAAGCCAAGGATTCGCACGAGGGTGCGAAGTCAAACCACATTCATTACCACGCGTAACCAACCCCGAAAGACACCAATCTTGGCGCGGCTGGAACGGCCGGAACTTCCTGATAATTGCTGCTCCAAAGGTTGTCGGCCCGCACCGTGGCGCTAAACCCTCGCCAGCCGGCCGGGCGATAAGCCAGGCCGAGCGCACTGAAGAGCGCTTCATCGCCCCCGCGAGCTCGCAGGGGATTATCCGCCTGAACCCGCGCCGCGTTGTCCAACGCCAGACTCCATTCTGCGCTCAGCCGATAGGTCAGGGCGGCAGTCAGCCGGTGCCGCGCATAATTGAGCGCATAGAAACTGGCATCCACCGGCGCACCCCGATAATCCGCGTCTTTCAAAAGCCCCGTGTAGCCGACCATCAAATCCACCCGGAACCATGAGCGGCGGACGACGAGTTCGAATCCGGTCGTATCCACATCCACCGCATTCGCGGAACGGGCCGTCACCCCACGGCGAAAGGTCCAGTCCACCAATCCACGATCCGCCCGGCGAAACAATGCAGCTTGGCCGATCCAATCCTTAGCCCGCCCCACCAAGCCGAGCTCCAAATTTCGGGAACGCTCACGGCCGAGACCGGCATTGCCCCGGAACAGCCCCGCCGCCGAATTCGCGTTGAGCGCGGTATAGCTGGGCAACTGCGACGACCCGGCGTAACTCAAAAACATCCGACTCACAGCCGACGATGACCACTCGCGACTGACCTCGATCACAGGCGATCCGAATCCCCCGGCGCGGTTGGAGTCGTCATAGGCAGCCCCGAGCTTGGCCCCGGTTCGGCTCGCACCGTCCAGGCTCCAGAATTTTTCTCCGACCGCGGCTAACTTGGCGAGTGTGCGCGTTTGATAGCGCCCGAAATTCAAAGAGGTCGACTTGATCTCGTCTCCCAGTAGCTCGCCGCGAAAAACGACGGCTTTCTCGCGGTCACCCACGCGCCCGGACACCGCTGCTCCGCTGACCCACGTCGTATGTTGGAAGGGGTGAATCCGGCCAAGCGGCGCGAAACGATTAAATGCATAATCGTCCTTATTTCGCCGGTGATACGCCGAGGCCTCGAGAAATGCCTCCGGCCCAAGCACGAGTCGGTGATTTAGGGCCCAAAACACCGTTTGCAAGTTCTCGGATTCTGGGGAGTTGAACGGCGTGTAAAGATTACGCAGACCGAAAAATTTTGCCTGGTAGCCTGCAAACAGGTCGGTCTGCGAGCGAGCCCCTACCCGTTGCACTCGGGCGTTTACGCGCCCAAATTCATGATCGCCGTCCGGCAGCAAACCTTCACTCGATGAGCGCGCAAAAGCCACATCACCCCGAAGAAATTTTCCCGAAAAACCTTGGTAGAGCGACGCTCCAACCAGTTGTCCCTCGCCGGCCGTGATGCGAAGAGATCCCTCCGCTCGGATCGGACGCCAGCCATAGCTAACCGCGCCCGAAGTCGCATTCGTAGCATTGATAGCAAAGTCCGTCCCAGTAATCACCTCGGGCGGCTGCAGCATCTCAGCCGCGATGGGAATCTCGGCCAAATAATGTCCGGTCTGCGGATCGACTACGGAGACTCCGCCAATCCTGATGCCCACGGTTTCAAACGTACCTCCGCGGATGGTCAGATCCGCCTGAGCTTCTCCCAAATTGCGCGCGTGAAAATCAACGCGGGGTTCGTAACGCAGCCCCGATACAGGCATCGAGAAGGTACCTGCCGGCACTTGGTTCGCAACTCGGGCAGACACCACCTGCAACTCGGGCATGATCTCGCCCAACAGCTGCCCGCGTAACGAAGTAGTCCATAGCACCAAAATCACCAGCCAGCCCGAAGCAGATGCGATTGCACGCGGCCGATTCGTCATTTGTTAACAACCGTCGATTAAAAACTTTACTTACTGGGCAATTCCAAAAAAAGCCCCCCGAGCCCCGGGGGGCCAAATAACCCGAATAGACTCAATCGCCGTCGTTGCCGATCGCTTCGACCGGGCAACCTTCGAGTGCTTCCATGCAAAGAGACACCTCTTCCTCGGTCGTGGGCTGTTTGTGAACAAATGAAAACCCGCCTTCGTCATGCCGCGTGAAAAAGGCCGGTGCCGTTTCGCGGCAAAGATCGCAGTCGATGCACTGCTGATCCACAAAAAACTTACCCGAAGCGTTCTGGGCCCACTTGTCTGCTTTATTTGCCATATGCTGAGGGAACAAAGTGCGCCGGCTTACAGTGTCAAGCGGGCGCGGCAATCACCGTAAATCCTCCCCGTTACCCATCATCAGCCCGCATTTCTGTAACAACTGGCTGACGACTTGTGTTTTCGACCGAGCAACTTAACCGTTCGCCACAAGATGAGGTCAGACCGTTCATATTTAAGGGAAACACCGGCTGAACGAGCGTCAGCATCTCTGATGTGGCTGATCTCACTCATCGTTGCAGCTTTCCTGATCCAGTTGGTCGTAACTGCATCTTGGTTCAGAATGGGCGTTTATCTCCCACACCATTTCGGAGTTTCCATCGCAGCACTGCAGGAACTGCGTCTTTGGACCATCGCCACGCACCCGATCCTGCATCGCACCGACAATTTCCTGCATATCATTGCCGTGATCAGCGGCTTGGTTCTCCTCGGCCGCGAGATGTTGCCCGTAATGGGAGCGCGCCGGTTCATTTGGTTGTATTTTGGTGCCTCTGCGGTGGGTGCGGCCACTTGGGCGGCCGTTAACTGGAAGGCCGGAGGATCTCTGATCGGCGGCGTCGCCGGGGTTTATGGTCTCTTCGTTCTGTTCGCATGCTTGAACCCGAAGCTCGAAATTCGGTTTATGCTCTTCTTTTTCGTGCCGGTCACCCTGAAGCCCCGGACGTTGGCTTCGGCTTTGGTTGTCTTCGATCTGTCCGGCTGTGCCTTTTATGAATTCACTTCGGCCGTTTCGCCTTTTGCCTACGCGCCCTCCGCTCACTTGGGCGGGATGCTCACCGGCCTGATTTTTTACGCCTACTTTTACTCGGAACGCTCTCTACTTTCGACCGGGCGAGCCGCCGTCGCATCCGCTTTAACCCCACCTGGCCCGAGCTTGCCCGTCGATTTTGCCCCCGCCAGCAATCAGGATCTGCGGGTCGAGGTCGATAGGATCCTCGACAAGATCAACACGTCGGGTCTGGCCTCGCTCACCGCCGCCGAAAAGCGACTGCTCGACGAGGCAAAAAATTTATCTCCCCGAAACTAAGCTCCCTCGAATTTTCTCCGCAACTTTCCCCCGTTGAACCGATCTTAACTTTCTTCGATGACCACCGCTTTCTTCAGCAAAAATCTACGTTTCGTCGCCGCAGTTATCCTCCTCGGCACATCAGCCACTTTATCGGCCGCCGATCGCAAGTTCTCCACGTCCACCTCACTTTCCACCGAGGCCCGGACTCTGATCCAATTGCTGGAGCAGGCGCACTTCAACCGCGACTCCGTCAAGAGCTCCGACTACACCGAGGTCATTTCCGCCTACATGGGTGATTTGGACGGCCAACGTCTCTTCTTCCTCGCGAGCGACAAATCGGAATTCGAGGAAAAATACGGCAAAACGGTCTACGAGAACGCCTCGTTTTTGGGCAACATCGACGCCGCCTATCAAATCTACGCCACCTACGAAAACCGCGCCACTACCCGGATCAACTGGATCTTCGACGAACTCAAGAAAGACTTCGATCTCACAACCGACGCTACTTACGGCACCGATCGCACCAAGGCCGATTGGCCCTCAAATCTCGTCAATGCGGACGAACTTTGGCACACTCGGCTTAAGTTCGAACTTGTTGCCGAACTTCTGAACAAGAAGCCGATCGAGGAAGCCAAGAAGACGGTGCGCAAACGCTACGAGCAAATGCTCAAGAGTCTCAGCGAGACCGAGGGTCGTGACCTCGCCGAAATCTACCTCGGTTGCATCGCCCGGCTCTATGACCCGCATTCGACCTATTTCTCCCCGGAAACCTTCGAGGAATTCGGCATCCAGATGAAACTTCAACTCGTCGGTATCGGCGCGATGCTCGCGATGGAAGATGACAACTGCATCGTCAAAGAACTCGTCCCCGGCGGTCCGGCGGACCTCGGACGTCAGCTCAAGCCCAACGACCGCATTATCTCTGTCGGGCAAACCGGGGCCGAGCCGGTCGAAGTCATCGGCATGAAACTTCGCAAGGTCGTGGAAATGATCCGCGGCGAAAAAGGCTCCCAAGTTCATCTCTTCATCCAGCCGGCCGACGCCACCGACCCCTCGGTACGCCGCACCATCATCATCACGCGCGACGTTGTAAAACTGAATTCCCAGCGCGCCCATGCCGCGATCTTCCAAGTCCCCGGCGCCGACAACGTCCCCCGTCCGCTCGGTGTCATCACTCTGCCCACCTTTTACGGACCTGCCGCCGATGGAGATACCGACAGCGACGGCGGCAAGACCGGCGCCACGCAGGACATCGCCCGCCTGATCGTGAAACTCAAGGAGGCCGGAATCGACGGCTTGGTTCTGGATTTGCGGCGGAACGGGGGCGGCTATCTCAACGAAGCCATCGATCTCGCCGGCCTCTTCATCAAGAGCGGCCCCGTCGTTCAGGTGAAAGACTACACGGGCAGCATTCAAATCGACGGGGACAAGTCATCCGCCATCGCCTACACCGGCCCACTCGCAGTGCTCGTCGACCGGTTCAGCGCCTCGGCCTCAGAAATCGTTGCCGGCGCACTGCAAAACTACGGCCGCGCCATCGTGATCGGCGATACCTCAACCCACGGCAAAGGCACCGTCCAAACCGTGATGGAAATGAAGAATATCTCCCGCCTCCTCGCCAATTCTCCGGCGAAAACCGGTGCCGCCAAAATCACGATTCAAAAGTTCTATTTGCCCGGCGGTGCCTCAACCCAACTCAAAGGAGTGGTCCCGGATATCGTGCTGCCATCGATCGACGACTACCTGCCCATCGGCGAGGCTTCATTGCCCCACGCCCTGATTTGGGACCAGATTCCCACCAGCTTTTTTGATGGCTCTCCCTTGGAGCCCAAAGTGCTCTCGCCACTGCGTCGGGCCAGTCTGGAGCGCCAGAACACGCTCGAAGAATTCGACTACCTGCGCCGCAACATCGATTGGTTCAAGCTCCGGCTGGAGGCCCAGAAACTTGTCTCACTGAATCTTGACAATCGCCAGAAACAAAAGGCCGCCGATGCCGAGTTCCGCAAAACGATGAAGGCGGAACGCGATCGATTGGCGGCGAATGATTTTGGGTTCAAAGAATACCGTCTCGGGCCACCGCCCGCCCCACGCATCAAGGCACCCAAGAAGGATGACGACGAGGGCGACGACACTGAGACGGCCGCCGAAGAAAACCAAAGCTATCCCAAGCTGGACATTCACCTCCGTGAAGCATTTCGCGTGATCGTCGACGCCATGGAGCTAGGCAAGTCCCGCGATTTCACCGACGCCGCCAAGCTGCCGCTGACAGCCAAAAGCAAAAGTTGAATCGTTAGGCGCCCGCCATCCAAGCGAGTAAAAAACGGTCTCTGCCCGTTAGATCTCGACGCGATTCGACCCGGGAAAACCCGCCTGTCAGCGCAAGCTCCGTCAACTCGGCGTGATGAGTGATTCCTGTTTCCAACGCGATCATGCCGCCCTCGGCCAAAAACAGCGGTGCGGCTCGGACGATCGTTCGTAAATCAGCCATTCCCGCGTCCGCCGCCACCAATGCCGCCTTCGGTTCATGATTCCTGACTTCCGGCTCCGCGTCGGCTGTTTCCTGGCCCGAGAGATAAGGTGGATTTGAGACGATCAACTCGAACTTGCTGCCGGGCTCGAGACTCTCGAACCACGCGGATCGCACGCAACTCACCCTTTCCGCCAGATTCGTCAGCAGCCGATTTTCATCGGCGAGTTCAAGTGCCTCTGGGCTTGAATCCACCGCCGTCACCCGCGACTCCGGCCAAGCGTGGGCCAATGCCAGTGCGATCGCGCCGCTTCCCGTGCCAAGGTCCAGCACCCGTGCCGGTGGTGGCCGAAAAAGTCCGGTTAAAATCTCCACCAGATACTCGGTTTCCGGCCGCGGAATCAAAGCGCGACGGTCTGTCTTCAATTTGAGCCCGGCAAACTCCGTCGTGCCGACGATGTAGTGCAACGGCTCACGTTGCGACCGGCGCTTGATCAGTGGCCGAATCAATTCGAGCTCGGGCTCCGTCAACGCACGCTCGAACTGGAGATAAAGCTGCATCCGCTTTAACTTCAATGCGTGCCCGATCAGGTGCTCGGCATTCAGTCGCGGAGACTCCACGCCCTTAGATCCGAGAAATTCGGCGCTTTTATGGATGATCTCGAGGACGGATGGCATCTTAGTCTTCGTCGTCGGCCGATCCCCGGTTTGGCACAAAAGTATGACCCGTGAGCGCGGCCAACTTGGCCTCGTAATCCGCCTTTTGCAGCGCAGCGATGATCTCCCCGATGTCGCCCGCCATGATCTGGGGCAGGCTATAAAGGGTCAGCCCGATGCGGTGCTCCGTCACCCGATTCTGCAAAAAGTGATACGTGCGGATACGCTCACTCCGGTCGCCGGAACCGATCTGATTTTTCCGCACAGCCGCATACTTGGCGTGCTCCTCATCTTGACGCTTCTGCAAGAGTCGCGAGCGCAGCACGGTCATCGCCTTCGCCTTATTCTTGATCTGCGAGCGTTCGTCCGCGCAGGTCACAATCAAGCCCGTCGGCTTGTGCAGAATCTGAACCGCTGAGTCCGTCGTATTCACCCCCTGCCCGCCGGGACCGCTTGCGCGCGCGACGGTGATTTCGAGCTCCTGCGGATCAACGACGACATCGACCTCTTCCGCTTCCGGCAAAACCGCCACCGTGACCGTCGACGTATGGATTCGCCCGCTCGCCTCGGTGACCGGCACGCGCTTCACGCGCTGCACCCCGCTTTCAAATTTCAGCTGTTTGTAAACATCCGTCCCCGAGATGAGAAAAATCGTCTCACGAAATCCGCCGCGCTCGGAGTAACTCGTGCTCATCGGTTGAATCTTCCAGCCTTGGGTGTCCGCATAGCGCTGATAGACTCGCGCCAACTCCGCGGCGAAGAGCGCGGCCTCTTCCCCTCCCGTCCCGGCACGGATCTCCATGACCGTATTCCTTGAATCCGTCGGGTCCGGCGGAATCATGGCCAACAACACGGTCTCGCGCAGTGCCGTTGCCCGCCGCTGCAAATCGGGCAACTCCGACATCGCGAGCTCCCGGAAATCCGCATCCGCCTTCGGGTCGCGGCTCAATTCCAAGGCTTCGATTTTCTCCTGCTCGATCCGCTCATGTTGCGCGTGGTCCGAGACCAATCTTTGCAACTTCTGCTGCTCCCGCATCACCTCGGCGGCGCGACGGGAGTTTGCATAAAAGGCAGGCTCGGCCATCTGCGCATCAAGCTCGTCGAGGCGGCGTTTAAACGGAGCGATATCGGGCAAGGAATCCATTGGCCAAAAGTGTGCGAGAGCGTCGGGCGATTTGCGAATTGCGCGAGCTGCGGAGCGCGGCTTGTCTGCGTCACGGCGCCGCGTCAGGCAGGGTATGCCTAGCGGTGTTGATCTGCAATGGCCACGACGCTCTTCACTCAAAACATCATCGCGTGCATCTGGGATTTCGACAAGACCTTAATCCCCGAATACATGCAGTCACCCCTCTTCCGACGCTACGGCATCGACGAGGCGACGTTCTGGGCCGAGACCAATGCCCTCGTCAGCCACTATCAAAAACGAGGTTACCACCTCGCTCCTGAGATCAGCTATCTCAATCACTTGCTCACCTACGTGCTCGCCGGTCCGTTGTCCGGTCTGAGCAATCAGACGCTGCGCGCCTGTGGAAAAGACATCGCCTTCTATCCCGGCCTCCCGTCGTTCTTCGACCTCGCCAAAACTTTTGTTGCCGAGCGCCCCGAATATCAGAAACACGAAATCTCGCTCGAGCACTACATCGTCAGCACCGGAATTGCCGAGATGGTCAGAGGTAGCGCGATCGAGCCGCACGTGGACGGCATCTGGGCCTGCGAGTTCATTGAAAATCCGCTGCAGCCGGGCTTCCTGCGCCAAAACGAACTTTCCATTGAGGCCGCCGCCGGCATCGCCCAGATCGGTATGGTCATCGACAATACCACCAAGACGCGCGCGATTTTCGAAATAAACAAGGGCACCAACAAAAACCCGGCCATCGACGTAAACTCGAAAATGGCCCAAGCCGACCGCCGCATCCCGTTTCAGAACATGATCTACATCGCCGACGGTCCGAGCGATGTCCCCAGCTTCTCCGTCGTTAAGGGCAACGGCGGAAAATCCTTCGGCGTCTACAATCCCGCCAAGCCCGAGGAATTTGCGCAGAACGATCGGCTGCGCCAGGTCGACCGCATCGACCATTACGGCCCCGCCGATTACACCGCCGGCAGCAGCACGACCCAATGGTTGCGCATGCACATCCATCAAATCTGCGACCGGATCGTGACCGACCGTGAAGCCGCCGTAGCCGCCAAAGCCTCGCGCCCTCCACGCCACCTCAATCCGTCGCCCGAAGAAGCAGCCGCCCACCGCGCCGCCAAAGCCCCGAAGCAGTCATCGTTTTTGGAGTAAGTATTGGGGCGAATCCAAGGCCCGCCATTCGGCGCTTCCTGCCCGAGATTCACGACACACGCGGGCGACAAATGAGCGGTGTGTTTGCCGGCTCGTTTAACGCCCAAGTTCTATCCGGCCAACTCGACGGACTGGTTGCGGGAGTATCGACCGAAATGATCCGAAGCGGCGGCAACGTGGTCGTCCGTTGCGGGTTGATCGGTTTGTTGCTCACTGGAACGGCAAACGTGAAGCCCGCATTTTCCGTACCGGTCACGGCTACCCGAGACGCGGCTTTGGTGATCGCCTGCCTCCAAACGGCAACCTTTTGCTCGCTGCGATCGTGCCCCCGCACTGGTGACTTCCTGCGCGGCTACGACGCTTGGGCCGAGTTCGTCGCTGCGCTGCTTTATACCGCCGCCTAAGTGGCAGAGGCCAAGGAGCTAGCGGCGGCGTCACCGGCCGTGGCTCGCTACGCGCGCCGCCCCCTTTTTTTTCCTCCAACATTTTTTGCCACAACTCCGGCGGTGGGTAGGTGCCCAACCTCCCGTTTACCACCCCGCGACCGCGCTGCGGAGCTCGGAAAATCGCCCGCCGCTGCGCTCTTCAGTCCAGTGTTCACCGCTCAAAAAAGCTTCGAAGCCTCCGCCTGCATCGAGAGTCACGTCTCACCGAAACACCGCAACGGCGCCAGCGGCACCCGCCGGAAGAAACAGCTCCGCTTTCAGCATGTTCGCCGCCAGCGCTGGAGCGGCCCCATCCCACAACCAATTGGTTTTTCCAGAATCTCTCTACCGCGAGGCGAGCCGCAACCGGTCGATGAGTTCGCCGGCGATGTTTCCGACCCGCACCGCGTAATCATGGCTTCGCCGCGGCGCCCGCCCCCGCACCGTTGCGCTCAAGCCCGCGTTCCACGCCAGCGCGACATTGTAAATGGAGGGCTCTAGGCCGTTTCGCACCAACCGCGCACACAGCCAATCATGGTGCAACGCCGCCACGTAATCCGACCACCGGCGATCCAAGGCATCCGAAAAGGGCCGCCGCGTGTGCTGGGCCCAAGTCGCCGCCCGGAACTGATACGCCCCCAGCTCGCCCGCCGGTCCCGGCCGCGTGAGGTTGCGCGGATTCTCAATCTGATGGATCGCCTCCAGCGTCACCTGTCGTGACATCGCGCGACCCGCGGGGGTCAGCAAAACCAACACGAGCATCACACTGCTCACGGATAAGAGACTCCGGACAAACTTTGCAGGTAGGGTAAGGGTGGTCATGCCAATTTCGACCGAAACCCCCGATCTCAAGTTCGCGGCAAATCTGCGTAAATCACCGTGCCGACGCGGAACTCATCGCCCGTGCATTTTGCAGGCCGCCCTCGTCGCCCTATTTCGAAGGTAACTGCTCGATCAAACGGGTCACCAGCGCCGTCCAGCCCGTCTGGTGGTCCGCGCCCAAGCCTTGTCCCGTGTCCCCGTGGAAATACTCATGGAACCACATCAGCTCTTGCCAGTGCGGGTCGTTTACAAACCGCGCCTCCATGCCCAACGCCGGCCTTCGTCCACCGCCGTTCGGCAAAAACAAGGTCGTAAGCCGCCACGACAGTTCCTCCGAGATCTGGGCCGGATTCAACCGTCGCCCGCTCCCCGTCGGGAACCCCATCGTGAACGCGTCGCCGTAAAAATAGTGATACCGCTCCAGCGCCTCAATCAGCAGGTAATTGAGCCGCATCCCGACCGGCCGCGGCTCAGTCGCAACTCTTGCCTTCCTCCCTCGTCCTGCCTTCACCTGTCCTTCATGAATCCCACCCGCCGCACATTTCTAAAAACCTCCCTCGCCGCTTCTGCCACCGCCGCGCTTTCCCTCCGCGCCGCCGACCGCACCGGCTCGCCGGGCGCACCCCGTGAATTCTACGAGCTTCGGGCCTACCGGCTGAAGCCCGGCGCTGCCACCGCCCCACTCGACCACTATCTCGAAGCCGCCCTCATCCCCGCCTTGGGCAAGCGCGGCCTTGGCCCCGTCGGCGCGTTCACCGAACTGGAAGTGGACAAAAAGGCAGGCACCTCAAAACCCAAAGTCGGCACCGCCGAGGCGCCCGCCGTGCTCTGGTTATTGATCACCCATCCGAACCTCGACTCGTTCATCGGCGTTGCGGCCGATCTCAACACCGATGCCGGGGTGCAAGCTGCCGGGCGCGATTACCTGCTCACCCCCAAGGCCAGCCCCGCCTACACCCGCGTGGACTCCTGGCTCCTCCGGGCCTTCGCCGGCATGCCCAAATTGGCCGTCCCCGCTTTCTCCAAAACGAAAGTGGCGACCCGTGTCTTCGAGATGCGCGACTACGAGAGCCACAGCGAGGAGCGGGCGTTGAACAAGATGGCGATGTTCGATGACGGCGAGATCGAGGTCATGCGCGATCTCGGCATGGCCCCGCTCTTCTTCGGCCAAGCCGTCGCCGGCCCCAACCTGCCGCACCTCCGCTACATCACGTGCGCCCCCGATCTCACGTCCCACTTGGCCAACTGGAAAAAATTCGGTCCCGATCCCCGTTGGGTAAAAATGAAGGACGAGCCGCGCTACAAGGACAACACGTCCAAGAACACGGCGCGTTTCCTTGTTCCGACGCCTTACTCGCAACTCTGAGCCCCCGGTCCGCGCTCGCCCGACGCGGTCGGTGCGAGCGCAATCAGAACAGCCGCTAGATTTCGTCCAGCCCGGCACCGGTCGCCAGGACATAGAGCCGTCGGCCGTCCGACCACCCCGCCGCCGCAGCCGAGGCCTAGGCCACCAGCGTCGGGGTCTTGCCATGTTTCCGCTCCGACTTCGCGTCGATGGGCCGCGCATAAAAATGGAACGAGTGTCCGCCACCCTTGAAGCACACCTCCGCCACCTCGCGTCCGCCGAGACGGACCGGGCGGCAAACCTGAGTCGTTATTTGCGCGAAGGTTAGGCCGGAACTCGGTGCCTGTTTCCCGCCCGGCGCACGCAGCCACGCTTTCAATTCGCCCTGCGCTGCGGAATACCCCGAGGGTTCACCCTCGCTCGTACCCGCGATTACGAGACCAGCCAAACATCTTCCCGCTCCGTCCGCGCTGCATCCTCCCGCGAAAAACATTACGGCAACGGCCAGCCACAGCGCATCTACCGCCGCCGCTAGCCAGACCGACTGCCGCCACTATCGCCGCGGTATTGCACCAGATCACCCGCGTCGGCCGGCTTAGGCGCCAAGCTCAGGGCCAAGCGGTAGAGCGACGTAGCGTGCGCCACGACCGATTAGGCAGAGCACGCGTTACTCATGGGTGGGTGGAGTTCGGAGTTGCCAGTATCGGAGTTTATTCCCGGAACTCACCGTTTCCCGTAACATGCTTCGCCTCATTCTCCCGCCCAACCTCGCCGCCGCCGTCCTTCGCGACGCCATTCCGGTAAAGGTTGAGCTCGATCCGACCGCCAACCCCGCTCCCGGCCTGTTCCCCGTTCTAGCCCATCTGCAACGGCTCTGCGGCACCGCCACGCACCCCGTATTTATCCAGCTCACCCGCGCCCAGCTCCGCGATCTCGCCGCCGCCGCCGCGCTCGAACCTATCTTCGTCCACAACGGCCAGGCCGGCGTCTGGCGCCACGCCGCCCTCCTCGGCACTCCCCCGCCTCCGGCCGCTTTACCTTCAACCGCAAGATCTCTGCGTCCAATCGCTGAGCAAAAAACGAACATCAAAAATCCGTCTGCCCCCCAAGCCCTGCTTGTCGATGGCTCCGAAAATTTCCTCGCCCTCACGCTGCCCTCGCCCGAGCACCCGCTCTACGCCCGCGCCGTCGAACTCGTGAAAACGTCCGGCTTCGTCCTCGATCCGTCTACGCGCAAATGGTGGCTCCGCGACCGCCACAAGACCCTCAATTTCCTCGCCGCCCACGGCGAGCGTCTCCGGAAAACCTTTGACGCCGACTTCACCGCCAACTTCGAGACGCACACCGCTCGCTTGCGTACCGCCGAAATCATCGCCGACGCCACCGAAACCACCGGCGGTTTCAACCTCACGGTCGGCCTGAAAGCCGGCCCCGCCGACGACGCCACTCTCCGCGAAGCCATCGCCACCAACCGCCGCTACCTCGAAGCCGGCGGTCAGGTTTACCTCATCGCACCCGAAAAGCTCGAGCAACTCGCCACCGCCCAACGTGCCCTCGCCGGCGATCCCTCCGCCTCCGTCGCCCCCCGCCGCGCCCAACGCGTCAACGCCGCCCGCGTCGCCGAGGCCGAGACGATCCTCGAGGAACTCGCGCCCGGCTTTCAACCGCCCGAAACGTGGAAGACCCGCAGCTCCGCCCTGCGCAACCTTTCCACCCTCGCGCCTGCGCCGGTTGAAACCGCGCTCAACGACCAACTCCGCCCCTACCAACGCCTCGGCGTCGCCTGGCTCTGGCACCTCCACCGCTCCGAACTCGGCGGCATCCTCGCCGACGAAATGGGCCTCGGCAAAACCCTCCAAGCCCTCGCCCTGCTCACGGCCCTGCAAACCCGGTTGAACGTTGCGGGTGCAGCGTTGGGCGAACCCAGCCGCCCCCAGTTCCAACTCCGCCGCTCCCCGACGCCCAACTCTCAACCCTCAACGCTCAACGCCCGATCAGCCTCGCTGGTCGTCGCCCCCGCTAGTCTCCTCGAAAACTGGCGCCGCGAAACGCTCCGCTTCGCCCCCGCGCTGCGCGTCTTCATCCACCACGGCGACCACCGCCTCGCCACCGCCGCCGACTTCGCCGCCGCCGATCTCATTATCACCAGCTACGGCACTCTCACCCGCGACCAAGATCTCTTCGCCGGCGTCGACTTCACCGTCGTCATCGCCGACGAGGCCCAGCACATCAAAAACCGCCGCTCCCAAAACGCCGCCGCCCTCCGGGCCCTTCGCGCCCGCAGCCGCTTCCTCCTCACCGGCACGCCGCTGGAAAACTCCCTCGACGACCTCCGCTCCCTCTTCGAATTCCTCCTCCCCGGCTATCTGCAAAAAGTCCCCGCCGGCCTCCGCGGCGACGAACGTGGTTGGTTTGACCAACGCCTCCGCGCCCAGACCGCGCCCTACATTCTCCGCCGCACCAAACTCGCCGTTGCCCCCGAGCTTCCCGAAAAAATCGAACAGATCATCTGGTGCGACCTCACCCCCGCGCAGGCGAAACTCTACCGCGACACCCAGGAAAACTCCGAACGCCAGTTGCTCGACCTCGCCGCCGCCGGAGCCAGCGAGAACCGCCTCCAATTCGCCGCCCTCACCCAATTGCTCCGCCTCCGCCAAATCTGCTGCGACCCCCGACTGATCAACAAACCCGCCGCCAACTCCGAGGTGGAGCGCGACCTCACGTCGCGTCGTCCGGACTCCGCTCCGACCGGAAAATCCCCAGCCGACTTCGCCGACTCCGCGAAACTAAACGCCTTCACCGAACTCCTCGCCGAAGCCATCGACGACGGCCACCGCCTCCTCGTGTTTTCTCAGTTCACCTCCCTCCTCGCCCTCCTCCGCGAAGAACTTGACGCCCAGTCGATCAACTACTGCTACCTCGACGGTTCAATGACTCCTGCCGCCCGCCAAGCTCAGGTCGACCGCTTTCAAGGTACGACTTCCCCGAAGTCCGGCTCGCGACTCTCAGCTCTCAATTCTCAGCCTCCCCCGATTTTCCTGCTCTCCCTTAAAGCCGGCGGCACCGGCCTCAACCTCACCGGCGCCGACACCGTGATCCACTTCGACCCGTGGTGGAATCCCGCCGCCGAAGCGCAAGCCACCGACCGCGCCCATCGCATTGGCCAAACCCGCACCGTGACGAGCTACAAACTCATCTGCGCCGGCACGGTGGAAGAGAAAGTCTTGGCGCTCCAAGCCGAGAAACGCGCCCTCCTCGCCGACGTCTTCGAAGCCAGCGACGCCGCCGCCGCCAAACTCTCCCTTGCCGACCTCCGCGATCTTCTCCGCTAACCGACTTCCAGTCACTCGCTGCTTTCTACCTCCAAAAAAGCCGAGCAGAGATAATGCGCGCCGGGGCAATTCCGGCAGGGCGCTAGGCGCAGGCCTGAGTTAAAAAACTGATCGGCGCGAAGCTCGGTGGGCGCGCAGCGCTCATGGCGTTGCGCAGCTTACCGGTCACACCGCGTATCGCTCGATGAACGCGGTGATGGCCGCGGGCGTCGCTTTGATCAGGTGCTTCTTGATCGGGCGCGATTTCAGCGCCTCCAAACTGGGATGCTTCGGCTCGATGCCAACCGCCGACTGAATCGTCTCGGGAAACTTCGCCGGGCTGGCAGTCGCCAACACCACGCTGACACGATCGGGGTTCAGCTCCTTGAACCCGCACGCCGTGTGCGGATCGACCAGATAGCCATCCTCGCACAGGACGCGCGCGATGATCGCGGGAATCTCGGCATCCGGGCAGCACGACGAAGAGAAAATCCCGCGGTCGAACTGCTCAAACCGATAGGCGCCCGTGGCTTTGAAAGTCGCCATCACTTCACGCACCCGCGCCGGGTCGCGACCCACGCTGGCGTAGATGAAACGCTCAAAATTCGACGCCACCTGAATGTCCATCGAAGGCGCCGCGCTGGGCTGCACCGCACCCACGCGATACTCCCCGGTCGAGAACATGCGGTGGAGAATATCGTTCTGGTTCGTCGCGACCTTGAAGCCGGCGATCGGCACGCCCATCTGCTGGAGCCACCAACCGGCGAGCACGTTGCCGAAATTTCCCGTCGGCACCACGAACTCGACGTTACCGCGTTCGCCCGCCGGCAACCGTAGCCACGCCCAAAGATAATAGACACATTGCGCCAGCACGCGCGCGATGTTCACGGAGTTCACGGCCGAGAGCCGGTGATGCTTCCGGAAAATTTGGTCGCCAAAAATTTCCTTCAGCGCCGTCTGCGCGTTGTCGAACGAGCCGTCCACTGCGAGCGCGAAGACGTTCTCCGCCCCCGTGCAAGCCATCTGGCGCTCTTGCAACGGCGATACGCGGCCGTCGGGATAGAGTACGAAAATCGCCGTGCCCGGCTTGCCGAGCAGCCCGTGAATCGCCGCCGCACCCGTGTCGCCGGAAGTGGCCCCAAGCACGTTGATCGTCTCGCGCCGCACCTCGCACTGGTAGCCGTAGAGGTTGCCGAGGAGCTGCAGCGCAAAGTCTTTGAACGCGAGCGTCGGCCCGTGGAAGAGTTCGAGGACGTAGCGGTTTTTTCCGAGCGACCGCAGCGGCGCGATCCTCGGATCGGCAAAGGTCGTGTAAGATTTCGCGACAAGCGCTCGCAGCGTCTCGGCCGGGATATCGGTCGCGAAGCGGCGCAAAAACTCAAAACACAGCTCGGCGTAGCCCAGCGACTCAAACCGGGCCAAATCCGCCGCTGAAAACTGCGGCAGCGATTCCGGCAAAAACAGTCCGCCATCCGGGGCAAGCCCCGTGGCAACCGCATCCGAGAATCCGAGCGGCTCGGTCTGGCCGCGGGTGGAGATGAATTTCATCGGTGTAGGGGCGCCGCTTGACGATGCCCGCGAGCGCGAGCGAGGGCGCCCCGCGGAATCAGACCTTATCCAACTCGAACGCGCCATGCACGACCCGTGCCGCTTCGTCGACCCGGTCGAGGTCGATCACGACGGAGATTTTGATCTCCGAGGTGCTGATGAGTTCGATGTTGATGCCGGCATCGGCCAGTGACTGGAAGAGCGTCGCGGCCACGCCGCTGTGCGTCTTCATGCCGACGCCGACGACGGAAAGCTTCGCGATGTGTTCGTGCACGGCAACCTGGCCGCCGCCGATCTCGGCGAGCACGGGTTCGAGGGCCTTCACGGCCTTACGCGTATCGGTCTGAGGGACGGTAAACGTGAGGTTGGCGACGCCGTGGCGGCCGACGTTTTGCACGATCATATCCACGAGCACCGAAGCGTCGGCAAGGGCGCGGAAAACGCGGGCCGCGGAGCCGGGTTTATCGAGGATGTTGCTGACGATAACTTTGGCTTGGTTCTTGTCGACGGCGACGCCGCGGACGACGACCTTTTCCATGTAGGCGACTTCTTTTTTCACGATAGTTCCTGGATTGTGGTTAAAGGAGGAGCGGACTTCGAACACGACGTCATACTTCGCCGCGAACTCGACCGAACGCGACTGCATGACTTTCGAACCGGAGGACGCGAGCTCGAGCATCTCGTCGTAGCTGATCTCAGGAATTTTCTTCGCGTTCTTCACGTTGCGCGGGTCGGCGGTGTAGACGCCGTCCACGTCCGTATAGATTTCGCATTTGTCGGCCTTGAGCGCGGCGGCGAGCGCGATCGCGGTGAGATCCGAACCGCCACGGCCTAGCGTGGTGATGCGGCCCTCGTCGTCGGCTCCTTGGAAACCGGCGACAATGATGACGCGGCCCGCCTTCAGCTCTTTCTCCATCGGCTTCGGGTTGATGCCTTGGATCTTCGCCTTGGTGTGGACCTTGTCGGTGAAAATGCCGGCCTGCTGTCCCGTGTAGCTGACGGCGTCGGCGCCGATGCCCTGCAGTGCCATCGCGACGAGGGCGATCGTCTCCTGCTCGCCGATGGCGAGGAGTTGGTCGAGTTCTCGCTCGCTGGGATCGGGGCACACCGCCTTGGCCCGGGCGATGAGCTCGTTGGTCACGCCGGCACGCGCGGAGACGACGACGACGACCTCGTTGCCTTCATCGCGGGTGCCCTTGATGCGCTCGGCGACTTTCTTGATGCGTTCGACGTCACCAACAGAGGTGCCGCCATATTTTTGGACGATACGGGCCATGGTCAGGTTTAAAAAAAGAATCAGTCATTGAAGTCGCCGATGCGGAGGAGCACCGGTTCCTCGAGCACACTGGCGAGGCCGCCCAGGTTCTTTAGGGTCGCGCGGATTGCGCGCTCGTCGCTCTCGTGGGTGGTCAGCACGAGTGAAGCGGCGCCCGCCCGCTCGGACGGTGTCTGAATCACGCTGGCGATGCTCACATGGTGTTTCGCCATGACCGAAGCGACCCGGGCCAGAACCCCGGGCTGATCCTTCACCGACAGGCGCACGTAATAACGGCCGCGGATCCGCTCAGGAGGAGCAAGCCGGCAATCGCTGCACAACGGCGCATCGTCGCCCATGTGGTGCGCACCTTTGCCATGGCGCAGCAGCGCGACCGCGTCGCCGATGTCGCTGATGACGGCGCTGGCCGTCGCATCCTGCCCGGCGCCGCGGCCGATGTAGAGGGTGGTGCCAACGACATCGCCGGTGACGGAGACGGCGTTGAACACACCGCTCACATTGGCGAGCACATTGCCCTCGGGCAGCAGGGTCGGTTGCACGCGCACGCTCAATTCGTCGGTCGCGTGGTCGCGGGTGATGACGGCGAGCAACTTGATACCGTAGCCGAGGGTGGCGGCGGTCTTAAAGTCAGCCGGAGTGATGCGGCTGATGCCCTCGACGATCATGCGGTCGGGCTGGACCCACATGCCGTGCGCCAACCACGCGAGAACCGCGGCTTTGTGCGCGGTGTCCCAGCCGTCGACATCGAGCGACTCGTCGGCCTCGGCGTAGCCCAGGCGTTTTGCATCGGCGAGGACGGTCGCGTAGGGCGCGTCGTGTTCCTCCATTTGCGTGAGGATGTAGTTACAGGTGCCGTTGAGGATGCCGTAGATCCGCGTGAAACGATTGGCGACGAGGCCCTCGCGCAGGGCCTTGATGAGCGGAATACCGCCGGCGACGCTGGCTTCGAAAAAGAAATGCCCGCCGTGCTTCCGCGCCGTGGCAAAAATCTCCGCGCCATGGGCACAGATCAGCGCCTTGTTGGCTGAGATCACGATCTTGCCGCGAGCAAGCGCCGCGAGGGTGACCTCGCGGGCGAGGCCGGTGCCGCCCATCAGTTCGCAAACGATATCGATTTTCGGATCGGTCGCGATGGCGAGCGGATCCGCGGTGAGCTTGGCCGCGGGGATCTTTACGCCGCGGACCTTCTTGAGGTCGCGCACCGAGGCTCGGGCGAGCACGAGCTTGGCCCCGAGGCGCGCCTCGATCGTCGCGCGGGCGCGGGTGAGGTGTTTCCAGACGCCCTGGCCGACCGTGCCAAAACCGCAGATGCCGATCGTGTAAGTCGGGAGGGAGGTCATGGCGCGGATTTTTTGACGAAGCGGTTCTCAGTGCCGTTGAGCAGCCGGGTGATGTTTGTCCGGTGGCGGATGATGACGAAAAGCGCGGCGATGCCGGCGAAGATAACGAGCGGCAGCGGCTGATTCAGAAAAAACACCGACACCGGTAAGGCCAGCGCCGCGAGAATCGAGGCGAGCGAAACGTAGCGGCTCGAATAAAACGTCACCGCCCAAACGGCCGCTCCGATCAACGTCGCGATCGGCATCAACACCAGGCAACCGCCTGCCGCCGTAGCCACGCCCTTGCCGCCGCGAAATCCGGTGAAGCACGAGAAACTGTGACCAAGCAGCGCGCCCACGAGGCCCGCCATGCCGAGGTTGACCCAGTCGGCCCCGACGTAGGTGCGGTTGAGCAAATTGAGCAGCGGCGCGTCGAGATCGACGACCATCTTAGACCCGAGCGCGCCCAGCGCCCATGCCGCTGCGACCGAGCCCTTGAGCGCATCGAGGGCGAACACGAGGTTGCCCGGACCGGCACCCAGCACCCTACGCACGTTGGTCGCACCGGGATTCTTGCTGCCGACCTCAAAGATGTTCACGCCCTTCGCTCGCGCGATGAGGTAGCCGAAGGGCAGCGAGCCCAAAAGATACCCGACAAGCGCAGTGAAGACGAGGGCGACGAACACCGTGGGGAGAAAACCGTGGTTTAGAGTTGGACAAACTTCGCGAGCTTGATGGCCGCGTGGGACTTCAACTCGGCGCGGGCGGCGGTGCTCGGCTCACTGTCGAGGTTGATCACCATGAGAGCGGTCTCTCCCGCTTGCTGCCGGCTGAGCGACATGTTGGCGATGTTGACCCGGTCTTTGCCGAGCAGCGTGCCGACGTAGCCGATCATTCCGGGAGCGTCCGCGTTTTCGATGATCAGGAGCTTGCCGGTGGCGGCGACTTCGACGGCGCGACCGTTCACAGCGACGATGCGCGGGGTGTTGACCTTGGTGACCAACGTGCCAGCCGCACTGCGCACGGCCCCGTCGGCGGCGACCGCTTCAACCAACATGAGCTCGGTGTAATCGGAGTCGTCGGTCGACTTCACGACCTCGAGACTGAGGCCGAGGCGTTCGAGCATCACCGGGGCATTGACGACATTGACGCCGTCGCCGCTGATGCGCGCGAGGTAGCCGCGCTGGATGGCGCGAGTGATGGCGTTGGCGTCGAGTTCGACGATCTTGCCGTAGTAGGTGATGCGGAGCTTGGCGACGGCCGGGAGTGCGAGTTGTTGCACCAGGGTACCGAGCTTGGCGCCGAGATCAAGGTAGGGCCCGAGGATCTTGGCGGTGGCGGCATCGACCGAGGGCAGATTGACGGCGTTGCGGACCGCGCCGTTGAGCAACACATCGGCGATCTGCTCGGCGACCTCGATGCCGACGGCCTCCTGGGCCTCGGTGGTCGAAGCCCCGAGGTGCGGCGTGAGCGTGACGTTGGCCAGACTGCGCAGCTCGCTGTCCTTGGCCAACGGCTCGTCTTCGAACACATCGAGACCAGCGGCGGCAACCTGACCGGATTTCACCGCCGCGATCAGGGCGGTTTCCTTGATGATCCCGCCGCGGGCACAGTTGAATATCCGCAGGCCCTTCTTCGCCTTCGCGAAAGCCGCTTCGTCGATCATGTATTTGGTATCGTCGGTGAGCGGCATGTGGACCGTGATGTAGTCCGACTGGGCCAGCAGTTCATCCAACGTGACCGCCTCCACCTGCATGGCCTTCGCGCGGCTGGGTGCGAGATAAGGATCATAAGCCATGACGCGCATGCCGAAAGCCTGGGCGCGCTTCGCGACCTCGCCGCCGATGCGGCCAAAGCCGACGACGCCGAGGGTTTTTTTGAAAAGCTCGATGCCGGAAAAACTCTTCCGATCCCATTGGCCCGCCTTCATGGAAGCCGCAGCCTGCGGCACCGGCCGGGCGCCGCATAGAATATGGGTAAACGTCAGCTCGGCCGTCGCGATGGTATTGCCCGAGGGCGTGTTCATGACAATGACGCCGCGCTCTGTGGCCGCCTCGACATTGACATTATCCACCCCGACCCCGGCCCGACCGACCACTTTCAACAGCGGCGCCGCGGCAAACACCGCCGCGGTAATCCTCGTCTCCGACCGCACCGCGATCGCATGGACGTCTTTGACCAGTTCCAACATCTTTTCAGGCGACGAGCCGTAAGCCTCGATGACTTCCAAGCCCGGCTGCGCGCGCAGGTAGGCTACTCCTTTGGGTGAGATCTTATCGGCAACGAGGACTTTCATGACGGTAATAGTTCCTGGAGGGAAATCTCGGCGCCCAACCCTAGCAAGGAAAACGTTAGTGATATGACGGGATGCGGTCGGCCTTCATGGTACGCATCTTGCGCCCGCTGGGCCGAAACTCTTACTACGCGCGCTCGTCTTTTTGCCTGCTTCACCCCGTTTTCTGTGCACATTCCCCTTCCACCGATGTTACACCAACCCCTAATTCCCGGAGCTCAACGCCTGCTCCTTCCATTGCTCGGACTTGGCTTGCTTCTGGGACTGACGGGATGCGCCGACAAAGCCAAAGCACCCGCTGGTCGCGGCGGCGGCGCGGCCCCGGTGGTGGCGGGCAAAGTCGAGCGCCGGGTCGTTCCACTTATTCTCAACGCGATCGGCTCGGTCGAACCCAGCCGCACCGCCACCGTTCGCTCCCAAGTCACCGGCACGCTCATCAAGATTCACTTCACCGAGGGCCAAGTCGTGAAGCAGGGCGATGTTCTCTTCGAGATCGACTCCCGGCCTTTTCAAAACTCATTGCGTTCCGCCGAGGCCGACCTGCAACGGATCAAAGTCCAGCTCGGCACGGCGCAGGCTCAAGTCGACCGCTACCGCACGCTCAACGAGGGCGCGCTCGTTTCGCAGGAGCAGTTCCAATCCATCGCCGACTCCGCCCGCGCCCTCCAATCCCAGCAACTCGCCAGCGAGTCCGCCGCCGCCAATGCCCGTCTCCAGCTCGACTACTGCCTGATCCGCGCGCCCCTCGACGGCCGTACTGGCAACGTCACGGTTCACGAGGGCGACCTGATCCGCGGCAACGACTCGGCCGGCCAACTCGTCACCGTGCACCAAATCAGCCCGATCAACGTCACCTTCAGCGTGCCGCAGCAATACTTCGGTTCGCTCGTCCAATACCGCTCTCAAGGAGCACTCAAGATCAAGGTGACCCCGCCCGGCCCCGACGACCGACCCGAGGAAGGCGAACTCACGTTCATGGACAACACCGTCGATGCGTCCACCGGCACGTTGAAACTCAAAGGCACGTTCCCCAACCCCAACCAGCGCCTCTGGCCCGGGCAATTTGCCACCGTTACTCTCACCTTGGCCGCGCCCGAGGTCCTCACCGTGGCCAGCAGCGCCCTCCAGACTTCCCAAACCGGGCAACACGTCTTCGTGATCAAAGAAGACAAAACCGCCGAGCTTCGTCCGGTCACCGTCGAGCGTCTCGCCGGCCCCTTGGCCGTCGTTGCCAAGGGCGTGGCCGACGGCGAAACCATCGTCACCGATGGTCAACTTCGCGTAATTCCCGGCCGCCCGGTCGAAATCAAAACCGCCGATACTCCATCCGGTGGCAAGTCCGGCAAAGCCCCCAAAACCGGCGAAAAAACCAAGGGCAAAGCTGCCGAACCTTCGGCTCCCGCAGCTTCGCCCACTAACCCCGCCGTCACGCCCAAGATGGAGAAAAAAGCGCCATGAGCATTCCCGAACACTTCATCCGCCGGCCAGTGATGACGACGCTCGTCACCTCGGCGATCACGCTTTTCGGCTGGATGGCCTACGAGCGCCTCCCCGTCAGCGATCTGCCCAACGTCGATTTCCCCACCATCTCCGTCTCCGCCAGCCTGCCGGGAGCTAGCCCCGAGACGATGGCCGCCTCCGTCGCCACGCCGCTCGAGCAACAGTTTTCCAGCATTGCCGGCATCGAATCGATGACCTCGACCAGCTCTCTCGGGAGCACGTCGGTCACGATGCAGTTCACCCTCGACCGCAGCATCGACGGCGCCGCCCAAGACGTCCAATCCGCCATCGCCGCCGTCCAGCGCCGGTTGCCGCAGGACATGCCGAGCCCGCCGTCATTCCGAAAGTCCAACCCCAACGACGACTCGATTCTCCTTCTCGCCCTCTCCTCCAAAACTCTCGCCCTCTCCGAGATCAACGAACTCGCCGAGACCGTTCTCGCCCAGCGCATCTCCACCGTCGACGGCGTCTCCCAAGTCAATGTCTTCGGCGCGCAGAAATACGCCGTCCGCGTCCGCGTCGATCCCCGCGCCCTCGCCTCCCGGAGCATCGGCATCGACGAGGTCCGCACCGCCCTCAGCACCAATAACGTCAACCTCCCCGCCGGCGTGATCGACGGCGCCTCCAAGGCCACTACCCTTCTCGCCACCGGCCAGCTGAAAGACGCCGCCGGCTTCCGCAACGTGATCGTAACCTACCGCAACGGCGCCGCCGTGCGCCTCGGCGACGTCGCTCAGGTCACCGACAGCGTTGAGAACGAAAAGTCAGTCAGCTGGTTCGACCCGCGCTTCATCAACGGCATCGAAGACCCGGAATTCGCCGCCGGCACCAAAGAGACCCGGGCCATCGTGCTTTCCATCCAGCGCCAGCCCGGCACCAACACGATCAAGGTCGTCGATGGCATCAAGGAACTCCTGCCCGCATTTCGGGCCCAGCTCCCCGCCACCATCGACCTTGAAATCGTCGTCGACCGCTCGATTTCAATCCGCGATTCCGTCCACGACGTGAAGTTCACCTTGGTCCTCGCGATCATTTTGGTCGTGCTGGTGATCTTCCTCTTCCTGCGCGCGCTCTCGGCCACGATCATCCCCAGCATCGCGATGCCCATCGCCATCATCGGCACCTTTGCCGTGATGTATTTCTTCGGTTTCAGCATCAACAACGTCACCCTGCTCGCTCTCACCCTCTCCGTCGGCTTCGTGGTGGATGACGCGATCGTGATGCTCGAAAATATTGTCCGCCACATCGAGAAGGGCGAATCGGTCGTTGCCGCCTCCCTGCGCGGCTCGCGCGAAATCGGCTTCACGATCGTTTCGATGACCATCTCTCTGGTCGCGGTGTTCATCCCCGTGCTCTTCATGGGCGGCGTCTTGGGCCGCTTGCTCCACGAGTTCGCCATCACCATCTCGGCCGCCATTCTCGTCTCGGGCTTTGTTTCTCTCACTTTGATTCCGATGCTCTGCAGCCGGTTTCTCAAACCCGTCGACCACGCAAAGCAGCACGGAAAAATCTACGCCGCCAGCGAGCGCGTTTTCCAGCGGAGCGTCGATTTCTACGAGCGCACGCTACGTTACTCGCTCCGCCGGCGCGTCCTCACCATGGGCGTCGCTCTCGCCACCGTTGGCCTTACACTGTGGCTGATCGTCATCATCCCGAAGGGCTTCATTCCCACCGAAGACACCGGCCGCATTCAGGTCATCGTCGAAGCCGCGCAAGACACGTCCTTCGAGGCAATGACCGGCTACCAGCGTAAGGTCATGGCCGCCATCAAGGCCAACCCCGGCGTGCGGGACATCATCGCGTTCACCGGCTCATATGGCCGGGGCGGCGGCGCCAGCAACACCGGGCGCATGTTCGTCGGCCTGGTCGATACCGAACGCTTGCCCGCCGCCGAAATCGCCCAACAGCTCCGCGCCGCCACCGCGGGGATTCCCGGCGTCCGCGTCTTCCCGACCGTGCCTCCCAGCATCCGACTCGGCTCGCGCGGTTCTTCCTCCGTTTATCAATACACGCTTTACGGCACCGATTTGCAGGAACTCTACCGCACCACCCCGCTGGTCTTGGAGCGCGTGCGCGAAGTGCCCGGAATCATCGACGTCAGCTCCGACCTGCAGATCACCAGCCCGCAGCTGATCATCGACATCGACCGCGACAAAACGTCCTCCCTCGGCCTCAACGCCCAACAGGTTCAAGAGGCTCTCTACAGCGCGTTTGGCTCGCGGCAGGTTTCCACGATTTACACCTCCACCAACCAATACGCCGTCATTCTTGAACTGGAGGAGAAATACCTCCGCGACCCCGCTTCGCTCGCCCTGCTCTACTTGCGCAACCGCGAAGGCAAACTCATCCCGCTGGAGGCCGTCGCCAAGCTGCGCCCTTCCGTGGGCCCGCTCACCGTCGCCCACCTCGGCCAGGTGCCCGCCGTCACGATCAGCTTCAACCTCAAGCCTGAACTCGCTCTCAGCCAAGCCACGGAAGAGATCGAGAAGATCGCGCGAGAAATCCTGCCCGCCACCGTCAGCGGCACGTTTCAAGGCACCGCCGCGGCCTTCACCAGCTCGCTGCAAGGGCTTGGGCTCACGCTCATCATTGCCGTACTCGTGATCTACTTGGTGCTCGGCATTCTTTACGAAGACTTCGTTCACCCGATCACGATTCTCTCCGGCCTGCCCGCCGCCACGTTCGGCGCGCTCGTCACGCTGCTCGCTTTCGGCGAGGAGCTAAACATGTATGGCTACGTCGGCCTGATTATGCTCATCGGGATCGTGAAAAAGAACGCGATCATGATGATCGATTTCGCCCTCGATGCCCGACGCCAACACGGCAAATCCGCCGAGGACGCCATCTTCGAAGCCTGTATCGTCCGCTTCCGCCCGATCATGATGACGACGTTTGCGGCCATCGCCGGCACCTTGCCCATTGCCCTCGGCTGGGGCGCCGGCGCCGACGCCCGTCGCACCCTTGGTCTCGCTGTCGTCGGCGGCCTAGTCGTCTCCCAGATCCTGACCCTCTACATCACGCCCGTGTTTTATCTCTACATGGAACGCTTCTCGAAGCACCTCACGCCCAAGCCCGTCACCGAGATCGAGGGTTCTTCGACCGCGCTTCCCCAGCCCGCGTTCTTGGGCAAATAACCGCCGGCCGACGACCCGCTGGCGGGGTGCGGACCGCCGCCACCCTGCCACCGCGTCTCACCAACGCATGTGCACGCCGAGGTGAAAATACCCGCCGCTTGGTCCCTCCGGCGGCAACAGCGCGAGCGCCACACTGGTCTTGGCCCCGTCGGCGATTTCCAACGGTGCGCCCGCACCGCCCATGTCCGTCTTGACCCAGCCCGGATGCGCCGAGTTCACCTTGATCGCCGTGCCCTTCAACTCCTGCGCGAGCTCGACGGTAAACATGTTCACGGCCGCCTTTGAAGCATCGTAGCCGAGCAACCGCGCCGGATAGATCGGTGAGTTCACATCGCCGTGCTCCGTGAGTGAACCGAGGATCGACGAGAGATTCACGATCCGCCCCGCCCCCGATTTTTTCAGCAACGGCAGAAATGCCTGAGTCACCGCCACGAGCCCGAAAAAATTCGTGTCGAAGGTCGCCCGCAACGATACCGCCGTCACCGTGCTCGGCCCCGTTTCCGTCGCGTAGTCGAGCACGCCCGCGTTGTTCACCAAAATATCCAACCGACCGAATTCCTGTTCCACCCGCGCCGCAGCCGCCCGGATCGATCCTTCGTCCGTCACCGTCAGGTCCAACGCGCGCGCGTCGATCCCTTCCGCCTTAAGCTGCGCTGCCGCAAGGGCGCCACGGCCCGCATCGCGCGAACCGAGCAGCACCGTGATATCTTGGCGCCCGAGTTGCCGGGCAGTTTCGAGACCGATGCCTTTGTTGGCGCCGGTGATGAGAGCAATTTTGTTCTTCATAGAGTTTGTAGGAGCAGCTTTATGCCGCGATTCTCGGCTTCTTCCTCATCCCACCATCGCTGGATAATCTGTATACCCAGCCGCACCGGCACCGTAGAACGTCGCAGGCACTGGCTCATTCAGCGCCGCTTGCACCGCAAATCGCCGCGGCAGATCCGGATTGGCGATAAAAAGCTTTCCCCACGCCACCGCGTCCGCGTTGCCCGCCGCGAGCTCGGCTTCACCCTCGGCCGCGGTGAATCCTTGATTTGCAATAAACACCCCGCCAAACGCCCGCTTGAGCACAGGCCCAAGCCGCGGCTCCGCGAGTCCTTCGCGCGCACACAGGAACGCCAGCTTCCGCTTGCCGAGCTCCGTCGCGAGATAGCCAAACGTCGCCGCCAGACTCGAGTCGCCCATGCCGTGCGCGTCACCCCGCGGAGCGAGGTGGTAGCCGACGCGGTCCGCGCCCCATACGCTCGTAACTGCGTCGGTCACCTCCAACGCGAACCGCGCGCGATTCTCCACCGTCCCGCCATAATCATCGCTCCGGTGGTTCGAGGAACTCTGCAAAAACTGATCGAGCAGATAACCGTTGGCCCCGTGAATCTCCACCCCGTCAAAGCCGGCGCGGCGCGCGTTTTCCGCCCCGCGCCGAAACGCCTCGACCACGCCCGCAATCTCCGCCCGCTCCAGCGCCCGGGGCGTTTCAAACGCCTTTTGCGGTCGGATATGGCTCACGTGCCCAGTTGGCGCGATCGCACTGGGCGCCACCGGGAGTTTTCCATCGAGATACACGGGGTCGGAAACGCGTCCCACGTGCCAGAGCTGCAAAAACATCCGCCCGCCCGCCGCGCGCACCGCCGCCGTGATCGGCGCCCAGCCCGCGACCTGCGCCTCCGACCAGATACCCGGGGTATCCGGATAACCCACGCCCATCGGATCCACCGCCGTCGCCTCGGAAAGAATCAGCCCCGCGCTCGCCCGCTGCACGTAATAGTCGCGCATCAGCTCATTCGGCACCCGTCCCGCCGAAGCTCGGCAACGCGTGAGCGGCGCCATGATGATCCGATTCGGCAGCGTGAGCGCGCCGAGTTGAAGTGAAGCATGCAATAATCCCATAAGTGTTACCCGATGACTCATTCCATGGTTGCGCAACCTCACCTTTGAAAAAATTTGATCCCGGATTGCACGTCCAACCGCCCGCCGACTCACTTTCAACATGACCCCACTTCACTACCTCCGACTTCTTTTCGCCGCGGCGTTTCTTTTTTCGGCCCACGCTTTCGCCACCCCGGAAAAATGGGCGAAAGAGATCGAAAAATACGCCCAAGCCGACGCACTTAAGGTTCCCGCAAAAGGCGGCGTGGTCTTTATCGGGAGTTCCTCGATCCGCCGCTGGACCAGCCTCGCCACCGACTTCCCCGGCGTCACCCTGCTCAACCGCGGCTTCGGCGGCTCGGAGTTGCCCGACAGTGTTTTCTACGCCGACCGTATTGTCATCCCCTACGCCCCGCGTCTCGTGGTCGTTTACGCCGGCGAAAACGACCTTCAGGCTGGTAAATCCGCCGAGTCCATCCTCGCCGCTTTCCAAGCTTTCCACGCCAAGGTCCACGCCGCGCTCCCTCAAACCAAAATCATCTTCCTCGCGATCAAGGAGAGCCCCTCGCGCGCCAAAATCCGCGACAAAGTTCTCCTCGCCAACAAGCTCATCGCCGCCGATTGCGCCCAAGACCCGCGCCTCACCTTCGTCGACGTCGCGACTCCGATGCTCGACGCCCAAGGCCAAACCCGCCCCGAACTCTTCATCGCCGACCAACTCCACATGAATCCCTCCGGCTACGTCATCTGGACCAAGGCGCTCGCGCCCTACCTCAAGCCATGAGCCGCGATCATTCTGTCGCTCGGCTTGCGCAGCAAATCACTTTCATCGCTGAGTGTGATAAATTGAAGGAAATCTTCCGCCAGACCATCAACATTACGAGCCGCCGCCCCGAAAATGACGCCGAGCACTCTTGGGCGTTTTGCCTCTGCGTCATGGTCCTCGCCGAACACGCTAATGTTCCGCACCTCGATGTGCTTCGCGTGTTGAAGATGGGCCTTATCCACGACCTCGTCGAAATCGACGCCGGCGACACCTTTGCCTACGACTCCGCCGCGATGGCGGGCCAACACGACCGCGAAGCCCGCGCCGCCGATCGCATTTTCGGTCTGCTCCCCGTCGATCAGGCCCGCGAATTCCGCGCGCTCTGGGACGAGTTCGAAGCCCGCGCCACACCTGAAGCAAAATTTGCTCACGCCTGCGACCGTTTTCAGCCGATGCTTCTCAACGCCCACACCGAGGGCGGCAGTTGGCGAAAACACCGCGTCAGCCTCCCGCAGGCCCAAACCCGCGCCGCGCCCGTCGCCGATGGCTCGGTCGGGCTCGCGGCCGCCATCGACCAAATGCTGCGCGATGCCGTCGCCGCCGGCCAACTCGCTCCCACCACCACTTGATAAACTCCGTCACTTTAGCACTCTTCTCCCCATGAATCGCCGCTCTTTCCTCACCCGGACCTCCACCGCGGCCCTCGCCGCGTCGCTCACGCCCGCGCTTTCGAAACTCTCCGCCGCCACCGCGACCACTCCCGCCGCTGCCGGCGCCACCTACCCGTTCGCCGTCTCGCCTCTCGCCTACGACTTCGCCGCGCTTGAGCCCCACCTCGACGCCGCGACGATGAAACTCCACCACGGAAAACATCACGCCGCCTACGTCACCAATCTCAACGCCGCCCTCAAGGACCATCCCAAGCTCCACGGGCAAACCGTCGAGCAACTCCTGCGGCAGCGCGAAACCCTCCCGGCGGCCCTCCAGCCCGTCGTCCGCAACCACGGCGGCGGTCACTTGAACCACGAATTCTTCTGGCAGATTATGCGCCCCGTCGGCACCGCCGGCGCCGGTGGCCAACCGGGCGAGAAACTCGCCGCCGCCATCACCGCCGAGTTTGGCTCGTTTGAAAAATTCCGCGAGGCCTTCAACGCCGCCTCGCTCCGGGTCTTCGGCTCCGGCTGGTCCTTCGTCATCGTCGATCACGCCACGAAGAAACTGAAGATCACCACCGCTCCCAATCAGGACGGCGAACTTTACCAGACTGACCGCACCTGCCTGCTCGCCTGCGATGTCTGGGAGCACGCCTATTATCTGAACTACCAAAACCGCCGCGCCGACTACCTCAAAGCTTGGTGGAACGTCGTCGCTTGGGACATCGTAACGCGTCGGTTCGCCGCTTGAGGCCGAGCCCGATGTCCCCATCGGGCTTTCCGTCCTTCGTCTCCCCTCAGCTCAAATCGCGGATCGATCCGAACTCCGGGTCAAACAACCGCTGGTAAGTCCGCACAATCATCCCGTCGGTCAATCCCGCCAACCAGTCGCAGATTTGCCGCGCCTTGCCCGCTTCGGTCGGTTCCGCCGCGATCAACCGCCCGACCCGCGGCGGCAAGATGTGGATAATGCGGCCCTTTCGCTCGACGTAATTTTTCCAAGCCGAGTCCCATAACTCGCACATCACCTTCCGAGCCTTATGCTCCATCTGCTGGAGCTGCGGGCTTTCAAAGATGATGGCGTTGGCCATTTTCTTATAAAACGCCGCCTCCCGCTCGGCGGCCGCGCCGACGACCAATTCGAAGCGGTAGCGGTTCGTCGCCGCGCTCATAAAATTCGTCCGCTCGCGCAGCCGACACGCCGTGATAAATGTCCCGATCTTCGCCGAGAACACATTCTCCAATCGGTCGCCGCGCATGGCCGCGAACAGCCCGTCGAGCCACGCCTGCCGCTCCGAATCGAGCGCCTCGTCCGCCGCCCAAGCCTCGACGCGCTCCATCGTCAAAAACCCAGCCTTCACCCCGTCGACGATGTCATTGAGCGAGTAAGCCGCATCGTCCGCCCAGTCCATGATTTGGCACTCCACGCTTTTGAACGCATTCAGTTTTTCTCCGCCGTGCATCTCCGCTGGGATCGCTTGGGCCCCAAAAACAAAACTACGGGCCGCCCCCTGCGGATCATATAAAAAATGGTTTGCCGGCGGGGTCGGAAATTCCGCGAACAGTTTCTTGTATTTTAACACCCCGTCCAGCAGCGCCCGCGTCGCCTGCATCCCGCGCACGCCAGATTCGTTCTGATACATCGTCTCGGTCAGCAGGTGCAGCGTCTGCGCGTTCCCCTCAAATCCACCCCAAGGTAGCATTAACTCCTGCAACGTCCGCTCACCCGAATGTCCAAACGGCGGATGCCCGAGATCGTGCGCGAGACACACCGCCTCAACCAAATCCCCGTCCACAAAAAAATCCGCGCCAAGCGGATCACCCTGCATTCGCAAAAAGTGGCAAATGGACCGCCCGATTTGCGCGACTTCCATCGAGTGCGTGAGGCGGGTGCGGTAGAAATCGTATTCTCCCGACAGGAAAACCTGCGTCTTGGACTGCAGCTTTCGAAACGCGTGCGCGTGGATGATCCGGTCGCGATCGATCTGAAACGCATTGCGGTAATCCGTTTTGCGGACCGCTCCATAAGTCTCGGCGTCGAAGTCGGAGTAGAAGCGGTTATTCATCGGCTTTGGTTTCGACAGGACCGGCACACCGCCCACGATGCAAACTCATATGCAACGCCACCGTTTTTCCACTGCATTCGGCGACTGCGCCGTCGCGTGGGACCAGCGGGGACTGCTCGGCTTTTCTCTCCCCGGTGGCGATTTGCCCGAACTCGCCGAGGCACTTCCGCCGCCGTGGCTCACTGCGCTGGTCGAGGCAGTTCAACGGCACCTCGGCGGCGATTTTCAGACGTTTGCCGAAGTGCCGTATGTTTTCTCGACCGTGACGGACTTTGAACGCCGCGTTTACGTCGCCGCTCTCGCGATCGTTCCAGGCGTCACGCGGAGTTACGGCGAGCTCGCCACTACGCTCGGACTCCCGGCCGGCAGCGCCCGCGCCGTTGCCGCCGCCCTCGGGGCCAACCCATGGCCCCTATTGGTGCCGTGTCACCGAATCGTCGGTGCCGACGGCTGCATGACCGGGTTCTCCGGTCCCGGCGGCATTCGCACCAAAACCCGGCTCCTTGCCCTCGAGGGAGCGCTCCTTCTTTCTGAATAACCCAGCATTCTCTGCTATGCGTGCCATCGCCAAACTCTCACCCGGCCCCGGCCTTTCACTCACCGATGTCCCGGTCCCGACGCCGGGCGTCAACGACGTCTTAATCAAGGTCAAAAAAACCTCCATCTGCGGGACCGATATTCACATTTATAACTGGGACGCTTGGGCCGAGAAAACGATCAAGACGCCAATGGTGATCGGCCATGAGTTCGTCGGTACCATCGCCGCCGTCGGGGCCAATGTTGTTGGCTTCCAACCTGGCGATCTCGTCGACGGCGAAGGTCACATCGTCTGCGGTCTCTGCCGCAACTGCCTCGCCGGCCGCCGCCACCTTTGCAAAGACACCAAAGGCGTGGGCGTAAATCGCGACGGCGCGTTCGCCGAATACCTCTGCATCCCCGCGAGCAATGCCGTTCATGTCGACCCCTCGATCCCGCTCGACGTGCTTTCCTGCTTCGACCCACTCGGCAACGCCACGCACACCGCGCTCCAATACGACCTCGTCGGCGAAGACGTGCTCATCACCGGCGCCGGTCCGATCGGTTGCATGGCTACCGCCATCGCGTGGCAAGCAGGCGCACGAAAAATTGTCGTCACCGACGTCAACCCCGACCGCCTCGCCCTCGCTGCCCGCATGGGCGCGACGCGCACCGTCGATGTTTCCCAAGAAAAACTTCCCGATGTCCAACGTGAGATCGGCATGAAGGAAGGGTTCGACATCGGCTTGGAAATGTCCGGCAACCCCGTCGCCTTAAACACCATGATCGACAACATGGCCCACGGCGGCCGCATCGCCCTGCTCGGCATCATGCCCGGTGCCGCCGCCGTCGATTGGAACAAAGTCGTCTTCAACATGCTCACGATCCGCGGCATCTACGGCCGCGAGATGTATGAGACCTGGTATAAAATGACCTCCCTCATCCAGCGGGGCCTCGATATCTCACCGGTCATCACGCACCGGTTTCACTATACCGAGTTCCAAACTGCTTTTGACCTTATGCGCTCGGGCCGCAGCGGCAAAATCATCCTCAACTGGGATTGAGCCATGACGCCCGCCTACCTCGCGCATCTCCAAAAAACCCTCGGCGAGATTGAGGTCGCCGGCCTCACCAAGCGCGAGCGCCTCATCGCCACCCCGCAGTCGGCCCACATCGCGATCGCGGGCGGCCAACAGGTCCTGAATTTTTGCGCGAACAACTACCTCGGCCTCGCTGACCGCCCCGAGATCATAGCCGCCGCCCACGCCGCCCTCGACCGCTGGGGCTACGGACTTGCCTCGGTGCGTTTCATCTGCGGCACCCAGGAAATCCACCGCGAACTCGAATCCAAGCTCAGTGCGTTTCTCGGCACCGCCGACACCATCCTTTATCCCTCCGCCTTCGACGCCAACGGCGGGCTCTTTGAAACCCTGCTCTCCGCTGAAGACGCGATCATCAGCGACGAACTCAACCACGCCTCGATCATCGATGGTATCCGCCTTTCAAAGGCCAAACGCTTCCGCTTTCGCCACAACGATATGGCGGATCTTGAAAGCCAACTCCGTGCCGCTCAAGCCGCCGGGGTGCGCCACACCTTGATCGCAACCGACGGCGTCTTCTCGATGGACGGCACGATCGCCAATCTTCCCGCCATCGTCGCTCTCGCCGAAAGTTACGGCGCGCTCACGATGATGGACGATTGCCACGCCTCCGGCTTCCTCGGCCGCACCGGTCGCGGCACCCACGAGCACCACGACCTCGTCGGTCGCATCGACATCATCACCGGCACTCTCGGAAAAGCCTTGGGCGGAGCCAGCGGAGGTTTCACCGCCTCATCCGCCGAGATCGTCGCATTGCTCCGCCAGCGCTCACGCCCCTACCTGTTTTCCAACTCCGTCGCACCCGTGATCGTCGCCGCCTCGCTCGCCACGCTCGACCTGCTTTCGCGTTCTACCGAACTCCGGGACCAACTGGCGGAGAACACCCGGTTCTTCCGCGCCGGCCTGACCGCCGCCGGTCTTACGATCAAGCCCGGCCCTCACCCCATCGTGCCCGTGATGCTGGGCGACGCCGCGCTCTCCCAAAAGTTCGCTGCGCGCATGTTGGAAAAAGGCGTTTACGTTGTGGGCTTCTTTTATCCGGTGGTCCCGCAAGGCACCGCGCGCATCCGCACGCAGGTAAGCGCTGCCCATAGCCGGGCCGATCTCGAGCTTGCCATCAACGCCTTCGCCGAGACCAAACAAGAACTCGGCCTTTAACCCGCCAAAACCATGGCCAAGAAACTTCCCGCCCCCCTTTGCCTCGGCCTCGAAAAAGCCGCGCGAACAGCCGCGCGCGCCTCCTACTCGCCGTATTCGAAATTCTCCGTCGGCGCGGCGATTCTGGCCGGTTCGGGAAAAATTTACACCGGCTGCAACGTCGAGAACGCCTCTTTTGGGCTCTGCAACTGCGCCGAACGCACCGCGATCTTCACCGCCGCCGCCGCGGGCGAACGCGTAGTGCGAGCCGTGGTTGTCTACACGCCCACCCCCACTGCGACGAGTCCTTGCGGCGCGTGTCGCCAAGTCATTAACGAACTCGGCCCAACCGCCATCGTCATATCGATCTGCGATTCTAACGAGCGCATCGAGACGACGCTGGATCTCCTCCTCCCACACGCTTTCGGTCCTTCCGATTTAAAGCAAAAAAGTGAGCGCAGACGCGCCGACCGTTCCGGACGACGCACCTAGCCCGTAAAGAATTCGCGCACGGCCGACATCACATCCGCGCTCGGAACCTCGCTCTCCGTGCGGTCACCGAGATTTCGGATCTTCACGACACCTTTTGCCAACTCGTCTGCGCCGAAAATCAACGCCAGTTTCGCGCCCGAGTCAGAGGCCGCCTTCAGTTGTTTGCCGAACGCGACGTCCCTCATCGGATAATCCACCCGATAGCCCGAAGCGCGGATCGTCTGGATAGCCCCAAACGCCGCTATCCTCTCCGCCTCGCCGCCGATCACGCAGTAGACATCAGGCGACTGCACCATGGTCGGCGTTAAGCCGCGTTGCTCCAGCAACAACGCAAACGTCATGTCGCCGATGGCGAAACCCACCGCAGGAAACGCCGGACCGCCGAGCTTTTGGACTAGATCGTCGTAGCGTCCGCCACCGGCCAATGCCCGCAGTTCGCCTTTCCGGTCAAACGCCTCAAACACGAAGCCCGTGTAATACGCCAACCCCCGCACCACGCCCAAATCGACCTCGATGAACCGCTCAAGTCCCATCGCCTTGAGACCGCCGAGCAACTTGCGCCACTCCACCAATCGCGCGGCCAGCTTCTCGCCACCGATGGGAGCGAGCAGTGCCTCCAGGGCGGCGAGAGACTTGATCTGCAAGAACGCAAGCACCTTGGCCTTCAGCGCGGCGTCGAGCTCACCGAACTGCTCCGTGTAGGACTTAAACGCTTCGTCGCCAGCCTTTTCAAATTTATCCACGACCCCGAGCACCGACCGGATGCGGGGTTCATCGAGCCCAAGAGCCTCGAGGTAATAGAACCACAGATTCCGATCACTCAGGCGCACGTAGAAATCCTGCTCGGTTAACCCGAAGGCGCAGAGACACTGAGTGAGCAACGCGATCAACTCGATCTCCGCTTCCGGTCCGGGTTCGCCAAAGATATCGGCGTTAAACTGGGAGAAGCATCTTCCACGCCCCTTCTGCATCCGTTCATAGCGATAGAATTCACCGATGCTAAACCATTTGATCGGACGCTTGAGCGCGCTCGCCTTGGCCCCGATCAGTCGGCAAACCGTCGGGGTCATCTCGGGACGTAGAGCAACCTCACGCCCGCCTTTATCCGTGAAGCTAAAGAGCTGACCCTCGATTTCGTCGCCTGACTTTGCCTTATAGAGTTCAAGCGGTTCCAAAACCGGTGCGTCATATTCGACGAATCCGTAGGTGCTTGCCGTCTGCCGCCACAAACGGAACACATGATTCCGACGGGCAAAATCCTCGGGATAGAATTCTCGGAATCCGGGTAGCGTCTGAAAAGTAGCCATGGGGGAATAAGCGTGCCGATACGTCCTATTCTTCGCCAACAAAAAAACCCGGATCCGATTCGCATCGGTCCGGGTTTAATCAAAAAACAAAGGCTTAGCGAAGCTTCGCGAGGTCGATCTTCTTGAGCTGTTGCTTAAGGATTTTCCCCGACTTGAATTTCACCACCGCACGTTGAGGGATAATGACTTCAGCTTCGGGCTTATTGGGATTGCGGCCGATGCGTTGCTTGCGAACTTGCACCTCTAACACGCCGAAATTCCGAAGTTCAACGTTTCGGGCATCCGCGAGGGCTTTTTGAATGATATCGAGCGTCTGTTGCACGGTATCGACAATTTGCTTTTGGGGAAATCCCGTCTTGCGGAAGATCTGCAGGACAATTTCCCGCTTGGTTAGATTTGAGGCCATTGTTGTGTATTAGTTGTTAGACGTCTCGATTTTTAACTTAGACAAATTCTTGTAAAACTGCCCGGTGATTTACGTCAACCTCTTACCCCACCCTAATTATAGGGAATAAAATCCATTAACGTAATGCCTACCAAACCAGAATCTACATCAGTCAATTCCATGTTCGCCCGGATCGCAACGAGGTATGATCTAGCGAACCGATTGCTCAGTTGCGGAATTGATGTTTGGTGGCGCCATTGCTTGGTGCATGCGGTGAGAAAAAGCTCACCGAAACGAGTGCTGGATTTGGCTACCGGGAGCGGGGACGTGGCCTTTGCCCTCGCCGGTTCGCTCCCCAAAGGAACCGAGATTACCGGCATGGATTTTTGCCAGCCCATGCTCGACGAGGCCGCAGCGAAAAAATCCCGCGCGAAACAGGGCTCCTACGCAAACGTCGACTTTAAACTAGGCGATGGACTTAGTCTTCCTTTGCCCGATGGGTATTTCGACGCTGTCACGATTTCATTTGGGCTCCGCAACATGGCTGATCGACATCGTTCGCTTTGCGAAATGCGACGCGTTCTTAAACCCGGTGGAAGCGTTGTGATCTTGGAGTTCTCTCAGCCGCAGGCGTGGTTCCAACCTTTCTACTACTTTTACTTACGACGCATCCTTCCTTTAATCGCCGGCGCCGTGACGGGCGATCGAGCGGCCTACATCTACTTGAACGAAACCATCGGACAGTTTCCCGACCGCTCCGCGTTGTCCGAAGAAATACGTGCCGCTGGTTTTAGCGCGATTAAAGCCGAGGGTCTCACGCTTGGGATCGTAGCGCTCCACGAAGCGCAGGCCTAATCCCCCTTTGAAAGCCGGCTGATAGGCTAATTCGCAGGTCGTCAGTTGAATGATTTCCCACAACCGCAAGTGCTTTGGGCGTTGGGATTTTTAATCTCAAATCCTTTGCCGTGAAGACCATCGTCGAAATCGATTTGGGAGCCGCTGAGATAGGCTAAGCTGGCAGGGTCGAGCAACATCGCCACGCCTTCGCTCTCGAGAACTGAGTCGTCCACTTTGGGCTCGTCGAACGACATCCCGTATTGAAAACCCGAGCAGCCACCCGACTCGACAAATACGCGGAGGCGCTTTGCCGGCTCGGCAATTTCGGCATGCATCGAGCGAACTCGGTCGGCGGCACGGACGGTAAGGGTTACCATCAGCGAACCCTGCCCGACCAAACCTCCCTGTCAAATCCCTCCATAGCAGGATTCACGCCCACAACGAATCTGCACTCTTGCCAGCTGCCGCGATGCCAGACCTCTTGTAGTCGTGGGCGCGATTGAACACATCTTCACCGAACTCCGCTGCAGGATGACCCGCAAGATCATCGAAAGCGAAACGGGCTTGGCCTACGCAGCAGGGCAACTCGGGGCTCGAAATTCTACCAAAATCCTCGCGGTCAGATTGATCCGAGAAAAACACTCGGCGATCGAGGAGTTTCAAAACACCGTTATCGGAGAGGCTCGACTGGTGGCCGACTTCATTCACACCAGCATCATTCAAACCTCCTATCTCGGCCGCCTTTTTTCCACTTGGAATCGTGTTATCCGAGGCCCTGCTTTGCAAAAATTTGTTTCGATCCGTCGCCCGCACTCAATCCCGGCGCAACATCCTCACGATGCCCATACCCCAATTCAGCTCGTTCAGATCCGACGTAAAACTAGCCCTAGAGGCAATTTTGCCGCGCTGCTTCCAGCGGGATCATGACCAACGAGATCGAGCCTATTTGAACATGCTGACCGAGTTGGAAATACACCTTTACGGAGACGACCATAAACCGATCAATGAGAGGTTAGGCGTCCATTTGAAAGAGCTTTTCGACGTGCATGATCTGATCATTCCTGCACTCCCCACTCGCCACCCCATGTAGGGGCATTTTCAGTCATTACATTCCCAACATGAGCGGCCTCGGGTTTAGTCAGGACATCCGCCAGCGCCAGACGCAATCACTCGTTCTCGCGCCCCAGCTTCGGCAATCGCTCAAGATTCTTCAGGTCGCCGCCTTGGATCTTCGCACGGTCATCCAGGAAGAATTACAGGCCAATCCAACGATCGAGGAGTTGCCGATGGAGGGCGAGAGCCTCGACAAGACGAGTGACGACCAAGCCAACGAGGACGCGGCCGCCGATTCGAATGAAAACGACCAAGACTCCGCTTCGCCCGCGCCCACCGATGACTCTCCGGTAAAGAGGGATGAAATGGATTTCTCCAAAGAGTTCGAGATTTTGGGGAAAATGGACGAAGACTGGAGGGATCACATGGCCAACGCCGGCGGCGCCCAGCCTTATACCTCCGAAGACGCCGAACGCAGGCAGCATTTTTTCGATTCCTTGGTCGCGACGACCTCGCTGCAGGAACATCTCATGCAGCAAGCTGAGCTCGCCGACCTCGACGAGCCCACCCTCGCCGCGCTTCGGCACTTGGTTGGAAGCTTGGATGACCGAGGGTTTTTGACGCAAAGCCCGAACGATGTGGCCCTCCAAACAGGCCTACCATTGGACGCGGTGAAAACAGCTCTCACCTTGCTCAAGGGTTTCGACCCGCCGGGGATCGGGGCGCAATCCTTGGCCGAATGCTTGATGGCACAGCTGATTTCGCTAGGGCGAAAGGACTCGCTCAGCTTGCGAATCATCCGGGATCAATTCGATCTTCTGGCCCGCCGACGAATTCCTGAACTCGCCCGCAAACTCTCGGTTCCCGCAGACGACGTGCAGGCTGCAATTGAGGAGATCGGCAAACTGGATCCTGCGCCGGGTCGCCGTTTCGCCGAGGATAACAACCGCGTCGTCATCGCGGATGTCACCATTGAAAAGGATGCCAACGAATGGAAAATCTCACTCAACAGTGATTACATTCCCCGGCTTCGCATCTCCAGCACCTACCGCGACCTGATCGCCAAAGGAAATTTGGCAAAAACCGAAAAAGACTACCTTCGCGAACGCATCCGCGCGGGTAAATTCTTGATTGATTCGATCGAACAGCGCCAACGCACGATCGAGCGGATCACGCGCGAAATCTTGAAGGCTCAGCTGGCATTCTTTGAGCGCGGTGTTGCCGAACTGCGACCGCTCACGATGACCCAAATCGCCGACGTGGTGGGCGTGCACGAAACCACCGTGAGCCGCGCTATCGCCAACAAGTATCTCAAGACCCCTCACGGTGTTTTCGATTTCAAATATTTTTTCACCCCCGGCTATCAAGCCGAGAGCGGAGCCTCCGTTTCAAATACCAGCGTCAAGGAGATGATAGCGGACCTCGTGTCCCTGGAAAACAAAGGCGAGCCATTGAGCGATCAGGAATTGGTCAAGAAACTCCAGACGAAGGGAATCACAATCGCCCGGAGAACGGTCGCCAAATATCGTGAAGAACTTGGAATCCTGCCAAGTAACCTACGACGCGATTACAAATAGCTCGGCCCCGTCGCTCCTTAAGCGAGCGGGGCATTAGGCTCCACCGACAAGTCGTAACCTGCGGCTCTCTGGGTCCCGTCCACATCAGACCAAGCTGCAAATCCGATCATGCCTGCGTTGTCACCCGTATGCCGGGGAGCTGCGGCCAGGAACTCCAGCCCAGCCTTGTCAGCCTCCGCCAACATCGCCCGACGCAGAGCTCCATTGTTCGCCACACCGCCGGAGAGCCCCAAGCTGCGCCACGGGCGCAAGGACAAAGCAGCACGGGTCCGTCGGAGCAGCGAATCAATCACCGCTTGTTGATAACTGGCACACAAATCGGGTAAGCCAGCGGTCACCTCGTGGACCGACATTTTTTCAAGGCGGTAGCGCAAGCTCGTCTTGAGTCCAGAAAAGCTAAATGATAGGTCGCCGCGCGGTCCGTTGCCTCGCGGAAAATCAAAGGCGTCGGACCGACCACCCGTCGCAAACCGCTCGATCAACGGGCCGCCTGGATATCCCAACCCGAGCAGCTTCGCGCCCTTATCAAGCGCCTCACCCGCCGCATCGTCTTTGGTGGCGGCCAAAACAGAAATCACAAGCTCTTCGCCGATTTCGAACAGCAAGGTATTGCCGCCCGAAACGATCAAACCCAAGTGAGGCAAAAGCGCCTTCCTGCGCTGGGCAAAATCATCGGGAGCAGCCGCGTGAATCCCAATGAAAGGCGACCACGCGTGAGCCCTAAGATGATTCACGCCCACGAGAGGCACTCCCCACGCCAACGCCAACGACTTCGCCGCCGCACCGCCCATCGCTAAGCACGCCGCCAATCCCGGGCCTTGCGTAACGGCAACCTTCGTAATCGCGGCAAACTCTTTGATTTCTTTGGCCTGCTCCAAGAGCGGCCCGAAGTTTTTCAGATGCTCCCGGGTCGCTAGATCCGGGACGACTCCACCATGAAGCTCGTGCAAAGCAATCTGGCTGTGGATCCATTCTCCGGCGATGCCCCGCCGCGGATCGAACAGCGCTACGGCCGACTCGTCACAAGAGCTTTCAAGCGCGAGGATCACGGCTCAAAATCCAGATCGAGCGGAAGTGCTCCCAGCCGGTTGTGAAGCACGATCGCCAAAGATTTTGACTGCGGAAAGCACATCGATTGCCGCATCCAACTGCCGATCCACTATGGGTTCAAACCCGAAGCGCTCCCGAAACTGAGCCGGCTCAGACTGCTCCGGCCTAGCGCGTTGCAAACCAAGCTTACTATCTTCATCGGGCGTCATCACGACCTCCACGTGAGGAGTAATGCCTTTTTCATGAATACTTACGCCGCTTGGAGTAAAGTAGCGTGCGGTGGTCAATCGAAGGCCCTCGCCATTTTTCAATTTGAAAACCGATTGGACCGAGCCTTTCCCAAAAGAACGCTCCCCCACCACCACCGCCCTACCTGTGTCCTTTAAAGCCCCGGTAACAACCTCTGCTGCACTTGCGCTGCCGGAATTGATCAAAACTGCGACCGGCATTTCCAACGGTGGCCCATCGATTTCAGAGCGATAATCTTCACGGTCCCCTGCTTTGCGTCCCTGAGTGTAAACCACCGTCTCCCCTTTCTTAAAAAACAACTCTGCAACTTCGACCGCAGCATCCAGCAAACCGCCGGGATTGTTGCGCAGGTCCACAACCAAGCTTTCGACACCTTGATCAAGAAGGGCATTCAAAACCTTGGCGAATTGCTCTCCGGTATGCTCGGAAAACTCAACAATCTGAATGTATCCAATTCCTTCGGCCATCACGCGTCCTGCGCGCACACTTTCTGTTTTGATTACCTCTCGCACCAACGTGAGATCGATCAGCTTTGGCTCATTTGTTCTTAGTAGGCCTATCGATACCTTCGTTTGCGGCTTACCCCTCAGCTGCCCAACTACCTCATCTATGGAAGAGCCGCGTTCCAGATTTTTGCCGTTGATTCTCACGATTTCATCGCCCCGACGAATTCCCGCGCGTTCACCCGGCGTATCAGCAATCGGAGCAATCACCAAAATCTTCCCACCCCTGCTCTCTACCTGAATACCAATACCGCCAAATTCTCCCAACAATTCCTCTTCAAAATTCTGGCTATCCTTCACCTCCATAAACTCCGAGTGGGGGTCTAGCGAATCAGCCAACCCATGCAAGGCCGAGGTCGTCAGGTCGGAATATCCCACGACTTTTGCCTCGACGAAATTCTCATTCACAAGCTGAAGAACCTCCCGAAATCGCGCCGACGCCCGATCCACTTCGCGATTGGGCCAAAGACTCCACGCGTGGGCGAGTCTGGCTCCTACCAATGCCATACCCAAACCAAGTATGACGCCAGCCGCGAGCGTAAGAATCCGTTTGAACATCACGCCGACTGTGCGCATCGGTGTCAGTTTGTAAATGGGTCCATCCTTACCTACGCCGGCAAACGCGGTGACCGCCAAATTTGCAGATGCCTTTCGATGCAAATCAGGTCCAAAAAATGTCATGAATTTTGCGCAGTTCATGGAACTTGCGCTCTACCATCCGGAAGTTGGCTACTACACTCGGCCTAGAATCCGCGTCGGCTACGGCGAGAAAACCGACTTCTTTACTTCGAGTAGCAGCGGGAAGATTTTTGGCGAGCTGATGGCTGCTGCGTGCCTAAAGCTTCTGGCCGGAGCCGACCCTCGAAATTTTGAATTTGTCGAGCTCGGTGCAGAAACGGAGCACGGCATCTTGGCTGGAGTTAGCCACCCATTCAGGTCAGCCAGAACCGTGCGCTTCGGGGAGCCTTGGAGACTATCAGGATCGTGCATCGTGTTTTCAAATGAACTTTTCGATGCGCAGCCTTTTCGCAGATTCGCCTACCGCCGCGGCGGATGGAGAGAGCTTGGCGTCGAGATTCGCATTCAGGAACTTTTTGAGGTGGAGATTGATTCCACCCCGCCTACGAATCTGCCGATTGAGGCCACCGAGGACTACCGGATCGACGCGCCTTTTGCGGCAGCCGATTTGATCGACTCTATCTCAAGTGATCTCTGGAGCGGACTGTTTGTCGCGTGCGACTACGGCAAATCGTGGCCTGAAATCGCTCACAATACTCCTGGCGGCACCGCCCGGGCATATTTTAATCACACCCAATCGAATCGCTTGCTCGAGCAAGCCGGAAACAAGGATCTGACCTGTCATATTTGCTGGGATTGGTTATCTGACCGGCTTCGGCGGAACAGATTCTCGATTCCCACCCTCGAATCACAGGAGTCATTCCTCGTTCGAAATGCAGGCGAGACCATCGCCACGATTTCGACAGAGGAAGCCCTTAGAATGAGTCAGCGCAAACTTGCCTTGATGCAGCTCCTGCACCCCTCCCATCTTGGCCAGAAATTCCAAGTGCTGCACGCATTTCGGGCAGCATAAATGGGAAAAACAAACTCCGGCGCCCGACGAACAAGTTTCAACTTGCTTCACCCGACGGACAATCCTTTAACCTCTACCTTTAACCAATCTAAACCACCATGGCCAGAATCTGTGCAATCACCGGAAAACGTCCCGTCAAGGGCAGCAGCATCCACCGAAAAGGTCAGTCTAAGAAGAGCGGAGGTATCGGCACGCACGTGACAAGTATCACGAAGCGTAAGTTCCGCCCCAATCTTCAACGAATCAGGGTTAAGCTTCCCGGTGGCGGAACGAAACGCATGTTGGTTTCGGTTAAGGCTATCAAAGCCGGAATGGTTCAGAAGGCTTGAGTCTATTCTAAGCTCATCTGTTTAATGCCGCCGCCCAAAAGCGGCGGTTTTTTTGTTCCTCTAGACACTCCTTAAAGGTAAACGGCCGACCGGGTGCCCCCGGGTGAGGTCTTGATAATAACCAATAGGAGATCGCAATGGTAACCACTACGATGGTCGCAGTGGTTACCAATCAG
>NEVA01000019.1 GCA_002304445.1 Opitutia bacterium Tous-C4FEB
GTCGTGTCGACGGCCCTGCTCGTTTTATGTTTCACACCATCAACGACGCCAAACGGTGCGCCTTTTGGCGACTACTGCGTTATCTGAATGAGTCCGGCTTAGGATGGGCGGTCTCGGGTTTTGTTGGATCGACCCTTGGGCGGCCAAATTTCGCCTAGACGGTGCGACCGGTTTTCACTCAGATTATACCGACGAGGACCGGGCGCTTGAGGCGCACGTGAAATCGGTAATTGGTTTGGCGTCCGGGTGAAAACCGCAGCGTTGAATTGCCGCGATGGGTTTGTGCGCCTTTCGGGAAGTTACTTCAACTGGGCGGCTAGGCGGGCGGGTCGGATCGTCGGATCCGGTTTGCCGGCGAGTTCTTGTTTCTCGGCGCGGCCCCCTTGGTTTTGGGGCACTTCGGGTGCGAACGTGGCGGGAAACGATGCGGCGAGCCGTTTCATCTGGGTTTGGATTTCCGGATCTTTCGAGGTCGCGAGGTTGGTCCACTGCATCGGATCACCGAGCATGTCGTAGAATTCCTCGGTGCCATCCTTGTAACGGATGAAATACCAGCGCTCGTCGCGCACGGAGGCGTTGCCTGGGCCCATCACCGTGATGGAAACGTGCGGCCAGAGTTTCTGCGGATCGCGCAATAGGGGCGTGATGCTACGTCCGTCGATCTCGGGTTTTGCGGGCAATCCGCAGGCATCGATCAGGGTGGGGAAGAGATCCATCAAATTTACGACGCGAGGGGAGTCTTGTTGGGTCTTCATGCCGGGCATCCGGATGATCAACGGCACACGGGTGGACTCGGCCCACAAGGTCGCTTTGCGGAAGCGCAATTTTTCACCTAGGTGCCAGCCGTGGTCGCCCCAGATGACGACGATCGTGTTGTCGCGGTTCGGGCTCCGCTCCAGCGCGGCCAAGACGTGCCCAATGCAATCATCGGCGTAGCTCGTCGCCGCCAGATAGGCCTGCACGGCCCCTTTGTGCAGTCGGGGATCCTGCTGCACCCATTGGAAATCCGATGACGGTTTTTCTGTCGTGCGGCCCTTTCCGTCGACGATGTCGCTCAAGTCGTCGAGGCGAAATTCCGGCAGGGTGATCGACTCCAAAGGGTGCCGGTCGAAATACTCCTGCGGCACGTAAAAGGGCAGGTGCGGCTTGGAGATGCCGAGCGCCATGAAAAACGGCTTCTCTGCCGGCTTGGCCAATGCGGCGGCCGCCCATTCGGCGGCCTTCCAATCTTTGGAATCCTCTTTCGGTCCCTTTGTGGGGCCCCAACTGAATTCCGTGCCATCCGCATCGCCCGCTTTTAGGCCCTCGCGCTTTACCTCAGGCCGGGGAATGGGTTTTCCGTTGAGCAGATTCTGGCGGCGCGAAGTGATGCGCTCGGGGTCCGGCCGAGAACCGCTTCCGCCGGCGGAATCGTCCCATTGGTCGAAAGCCCAATGCCCCTCGTCCGCGGGATGTTTGTGGAAAATCTTTCCATTCGAAAGGGTGTGGTAACCGTGTTTAGAAAAATACTCCGGCAGCGTCAGGTGGGTTTTCACCAATTCCGATCCGCGCATGTTGTGGCTGTTGCCGTAAACTCCGCTCCGGTGGGGCATGAAGCCTGAGAGCAACGCCGAGCGCGACGGACCGCAGACCGGCCCGGCGCAATTGGCCTGCTGGAACACGACGGAACCGTTCTTGGCGAAGCGATCGAGGTTAGGCGTGGCCGATTTCTTCTGCGGAGCACCGCCAAAGGCACCGACCCAATCGTTCAGGTCGTCAATGGCGATGAACAACACGTTGTAGGGAGGGCGCGCGGGCTCGGCTGCAATGGACTCTGACGCGGGCGCGAGCAGGAGGCCAGCGAGTATGAGGGGATGGAGTTTCATGATGATTTCGTGCGGATTTATATTAACAAAATTGGTTGTTCCTTACCCGTGTGGTTGCGCGGCCGGAAGGGGAGACGCCCCGGCACCGCAGAATCAAATCAGGGGAACTATCCATCGTGATTGATTTCGTGCCAGCGGGTGAACTTGAAGAGCGCACCACTACGGTCGTTGGCGGCAGTTTAACGAAAGACCTTATATTCGGGGTTCAGCTCGAGATCCTTGAAGTAGGGTTTTTTCATCCAAAGGTCATAGGTCGCCCGGAGGTGCTCGGGGCTTTCCTGATACACGCCCTTGTCATCCGTGCGGATCGACCAACCGTCGAGCAGCTTGCGGTGTCGGTGCAGCTCGGAGCGGTGCTTGGGATCGGTCGCGAGATTCTTGACCTGATTGGGATCGGACGCGAGGTCGTAGAGTTCCTCGAACGGTCGCACTCCGAACCAATGCGCTTCTTGGTAGGCGTTTAATTTTTTTTCCCGGTGAAGCTGCCACATCTCCTGAGTATAGGGGGCATCATCGCGATATTGGCTCTGCATCATGATACGATCCGTATGGTAGTTGCGGATGTAGCGCATGTTTTCCGTCCGAATGGTGCGGGACATGTCGATGGTGTAGTCGCAGCGGTCACGGGCTCCGACGACGTAGTCCGCTGGCGGGAGTTTCGGAGCTAAAAGATTACGCCCTTCGTAATACTTCGGAATATCACCTCCTCCCAGCGCGAGCGTAGTCGCGGTCAAATCAACCAAGGAGACGAGGTCATTGACGATTTTCCCTCTGGTAATCGAAGGATGTTTTCCGGTGATCATCAGAGGAACGTGCAGGCCGCCTTCATAACAGAATTGCTTGTGGCGCAGCGATGACGGGGAGCCGTGGTCGGAGAAAAAGATAACGATCGTGTTATCCAATTCACCGTCGAGGCGGAGCTGTTCGATGATTTTTTCCACCTGGGTATCCGAGCCCCGCACTTCGTCGTAATGGAGCGCCCAAGCTTTCCGAGCAGCCGCGGCTTCGGGGTAATAGGGAGGGACGGTGACGGAAGCCCGGTTCACTTTTTGACTCGGTTTGATGTATCTCCGATCGCCCTTACCGCCCTGGATCTGGATCTGCCCAAACCAGGGCTGATTTCGATCCGGGCGGGAACTCCAGACATCCTTGGTCCAAGACCTCGAATGTTGTGCGTGGTTACCCTGCCAGCCGTTCATTCCTGCTTGGTAATCGGCCTTCGTTCCCACGTCATAAAGCTGACGGCGATCATAGTGGAAATTGTAGTCATCCTTGCCGTTGTTGAAGGTGAAATACCCTTGGGCCTTCATCAGTTCCGGCAAGGTCTTCATACCCTTGGGCAGATGAATGCGCAGATTCTCGGGCACGACCTGTCCGTCGGTGGTGCGGCTGGAGCGGTGCAAATGGGTGCCCGTCGTGGTTTGCATCGCACCGGTGATGAAAGATGAACGGCTCGCCGAGCATACCGGGGCATTGGCGTAGGCGCGTTTGAACAAGACGCCTTCGCTCGCCAATTTGTCGATATGAGGGGTGTGGCTTCGATTGATTTCGTCGCCGTAGCAACCCATGAAGGGCGACAAATCCTCGGCGATGATCCAAAGGATGTTCGGGCGTTTGGTTTCCGCCAGGGCGAGCCCGATGGTTGAACTGGCGAGTAGTATTGAGAATACTGATTTAAGATTCATTGTGCATGTGAGCAGGCTGGAAACCGTAAAGAATACAGAGCGGGTAACCGTCTGGAGTTTTTTTTGAAGTGTCATAGGGATGGGTCTTGAATTTTTTGGGGTGCTTGCCACCGGAGGCAGAGGTTCACACAGGGGCTGTATCATTTGGGCGAATCCCTACGTTTTCCGTTTGGCGAGGATTCGGCGTGGCGCCCGATCCGCATTCATCACTCCGGCGGTGTAGCGGGCGTAGACCATCCGCATCGCGGGAGCATCCGGGCGAGAAGCCGCCGGCTTCATCGCCGCCGGATAGATTTCGTCATTTGTAGTCTGGTCGTGGTGCAAGCGGGGTTTGGGACAGTCGGCTGCGTCGTTCATCTGGAAAAGTTGCGGGTTCGGCTTACGGTCAGAGTTTTTCGAGGCGTGGTTTTGGTAGGGATTCCCAAATTCCAAATCGTATCCGACGGTCCCTCCGTCCACACCGCCGCCGTTGCAAGGCTGCAGACGCGTGGAGGGGTTGTCGTCGGTCTTTGAGAAACTGGCCGAGACGTAGCCGTTTGCTCAAAAACATTGGGATACCTCACCAAAGCCGCCGGAGCCTGAGGTTGGCTGCTCGTATAGATCATCCCGGACGAAACGGGGTGAATCCCCGTGATCCAAAGCACGATTCGATTTCATCGGATGACGGATTGCTGGGGGCAAAACGGAGGGTGACGGGTGGGGACGCCTCGGCATGGGAAAGAGGCTCGAAGTCGCGTGATGGGCCCGACGCTTTTAAGATTCGGACTTCTTCCAAGCCGGTCGGGCTTCGGTCCCGATGGCAGCGTCGAGCTCGACCATCCGGCGGCGCAGGCGTTCGACCAGTTCCGGCTTTTCTGCGGCGAGATTGCGGGTCTCCCCGAGGTCACTCGCCAGGTTGAAAAGCATCACCTCGGGTTTGGGCGCAGCCTTGGCTTTGTTGGCGGCGGCGGGCCGTGGCTCGAGGAACTTCCAGTCGCCTTCGCGGAGTCCTTCGAGCGTGCCGTCGCGGGAGTAGTAGAGGAAATCGTTGCGCACGGATTTTACGGTGCCGGTGAGTAGGCCGGAGATATCCAGACCGTCGATGGGCCGGTTGGCGGGAAGCGGCGTGCCGGTGAGGGCGGCGATGGTGGGTAGCAGGTCGATGGTGGACGCCAGCGATTCACACACCGAATTGGCCGGAATCCGGCCCGGCGCCCACATGATGCAAGGCACGCGTTGGCCGCCCTCAAAGGTGCTCATCTTGCCATCGCGGAGCGGGCCGGCAGAACCGCCGTGGTGTTTGAACGTCAGCCACGGGCCGTTGTCGGTGGTGAAGATCACATAGGTGTTGGCGGCGAGGTTAAGGTCGCGCAGGCGGTCGAAGATGCGACCGACCTCGGTGTCGAGGTGCTCGATGGTGTTGATGTAGGCGCGCGTCGGATCGGGGTCGCGGACATCGTCCGGCACATACAACGGGATGTGCGGCATCGAGTAGGGCAGATAGACGAAGAAGGGGCGCTTTTGGTTTTTCTCGATGAAATCGATGGCGCGGTCCGTGCAGCGGCGGGTGATGGTGCGCTGATCGACGGGGAGTTCGACGATTCGCTCGTTCTCCATCAGCGGCGTTTTCCATTTGGTGAGGGTCGAGGCCGGTTCGAGCCAGAGTTCGTCCATTCCGGCCGGTCCGCTCTTGGGTTTCCCTTGGTTGTCCGGGTGGTTCATGTCGTTCGAGTAGGGAATGCCAAAATAGGCATCGAAGCCGTTCGCGGTCGGCAACACCTCGGGGTGGTGTCCGAGATGCCACTTGCCGAATGCCGCGGTGGCGTAGCCCTGCTGCTTCAGGTGATCGGCGATGGTGTGCTCGGCGGGGTTCAAACCGGTGGTCGAGACCGGAAAGAGCACGCCTTTGTGCAGGCCCACGCGTTTGGGATAACTGCCGGTGAGCAATGCGGCGCGCGACGGCGTGCACACGGAGGAGGCGGACATGAAGCTGGTGAACTTGCGGCCTTCGCGGGCGAGGCGGTCAAGGTGGGGCGTGCGAATGGTCGTCGAGCCAAAGCTGCCCAAATCGCCGTAGCCCTGATCGTCGGTGAAAATGAGAACGATATTGGGCTTACCCGCCGGCGGCTGAACAGCGGCATTCACGATGGGCGTCATGGCCAGCGCGGCGAAGAAAAGCGGCGCGAGACGACGAAGATAGGCTGCGGGAATCATAAAGGAAGTGGCGGCAATTATGGGTGGAATGGGGCGCGTCGTGGATGTTCGTCGCGGAGATCAGTTCGGGTGATTCGTTTCGACTTTTCGCCGGCCAAAGAGTCAGAGGCCCACGAAAAGTTCGCTGGTCACGACCGCTTCGATCAACGAACGCAGGCCGTGCTGTCGGCCGGGCAGATCGGCGACGATCTTTTCAACGACGACTTGGTCGAGGGCGCCGATTCGCCGACCGCAGGCATAGGTGAGCAGACGGTCGGTAAGCATGTGGGCGAAGAGATCCTGGCGCTTCACGAGGATTTTCTTGAGGCCGGCAATGTCCGAAAATTTCTCTCCGCTGGGCAATTCCCCGGCGGAGTCGATCGGGGTTTTGCCGTAGCTCGTCCGCCAGCCGCCGATGGGATCAAAGTTCTCCAAGGCGAAGCCGAGGGGATCGATTTTCTGGTGACAACTGTAGCAGTTCGGCGACTCGCGATGCTTGCTGACGAGTTCGCGGATGGACTTGGCCCCGCGCACGTCGGGGTCGATCGCGGGCACATCGTCGGGCGGAGGCGGGGGCGGAGTGCCGAGAATGTTCTCCAAGACGAAGACGCCGCGCACGACCGGCGAGGTCTCGATGCCGTTGGCGGTGACGGTGAGGACGGCACCCATGCCGAGGAGTCCGCCGCGCCGGGAGTCGGGGAAGGAGACTTTGCGGAACTCGTGCGCGCGGGCAGGATCACCGAGATCGCCGAGACCGTAGTGGGAGGCGAGCGGCTGGTTGATAAAACTGTAGTCGCAATCGAGGAAGTTTCCGATCGGGGCGTCGCGCGCGATCAGATCACGAAAGAAGAGCCGAGTCTCAGTTTTGAAGGCGGGCTCAAGACCCTTGGAGTAATAGTGCTCGAAATCACGGCGATCCGGCGGCGTGGTGCCGAGGCTGCGGAGGTGCAGCCAACTGTCCAGGAAGCCCGACACAAACGCGTCGGAACGGGGGCTGGCCAACAGGCGGCGCGTCTGCGCAGTGAGGACATCGGGCTTGGTCAACCCGCCGCTGGCCGCGAGTCGGAGCAGCTCGGCATCGGGCGGGGCGGACCACAGAAAATAGGAGAGCCGCGAGGCGAGCGCGTGGCCGGTGAGGCGCGGCCGGGTCTTCCCTTCGCCTTGGGGAGCGACCGTGTCTTGCGACAAGTAAAGGAAAGAGGGCGAGCTGAGCGCGGCCTTGAGCGCATCCTTGAGACCTTCCTGCGGAGAACGGCCGGCAGTGATGCGTTGTCCCGCGACACGCATCAGGCGGTCCACTTCGTCTTTTGTAGCCGGCCGGCGATAGGCGCGGTCGGCGAAGGAGTGGAGGACTTGGCGCATGGCCTCGGGCGCAAGCGCGGTCTCGCCATAGACCGCCTGCACCGGGGAAGGTGACTTTGACTCAGCCAGAGGCCCTCGGATCTTCACCTCATGGATGCGGATGTGGGGCACCTTTCCTTCGACGACGCTGATGATGCGATTCTCGACGATGCCGAGGCCGTTCTTGCCTTCTCGTTTGGCGTCGGCGGGCCATTTGTCTTTGTGGTATTCCACGATTTTGACCCACGAGTTGCGGGCGCTCTTTGACCCGTTTGGAAAGACGAAGCGGGGAGTGTGCCCGGCATCCAGCCAGACCCGCAGCGTGTGCCACACCGGGTCGCCGTCGGCCAGCGCCACCTCGGCAAGCATGGGTTGGAGAGGCTGGGGATGATAAAGCGGACCGGCCTTCGCGTCGCCGGGGACGAGACCGAGGCGGAGGGGCTCGCGCGAGTCGGTGCCAAAAATTTTCGGATCATACGGGTGCACCCGGTTCATGGCCTGGGCGAGAACGCGAATCTCGTAAAATCCGTCAACGGGCACGCCTTGCTGAAAGTCGTTGATGAAGCCAAAACCGCCCTCGTGGTTCGGCGTGTCCATGCACTCGTAGATGCCGATGAACGCGTTTTTGAGCCGGGTGTGCGGGCGACTCATTTCCTGCTGGGGTTTAAAGTTTCCGCGGAAGTGCCACGATTGTTCCTCCGGTTTCTTTTGTGCCGCAAAGGCTTTCTCGACCACGAGGTCCGCCGCTTCGAGATACTGGTCCAGCAGATAGCCGGAGGTCTGCAGCACGTCGCCGAGGTTGTCCATGTGCTCCTCGCTTTGGTCGCGGGGAAAGTTCGTCGTCGGATCGAAAGCGGCCATGTTGAGCCCGAAAAGATCGCCGACGGTATTGAGGTATTCGCGGCGGTTCAGGCGGCGCAAAACCGTGTTCCCGCCGGTGCCGGCCAAGTTTTCGCGTCCCCGGGCGAGTTCGAGGATGACTTGATCCAGGAACACCTTCTGCTCCGCGAGACTGGGCTGCTTGGCCTTTTCCGGCGGCATGTCGCCGAGATGGAGCTGATCCATCATGTCCTTCAGGTCGATCAGGGTGTCCTCGTTGGCCGCCGGGAGGAGCAACTCGTCGAAGCGCCGATCACCTTTCTGTTTCTCCGGGCCGTGGCATTCGATGCAGTAGGTGGAGAGGAAGTTTTTGACGACCGCGTTGTTGGGCGCGGCTGCTACCGGAGCGGCCGCCAACGCGAGCAAACTGGCGGCGAGGAGGAATGGGCTGCGAAGCATGGTGCGTGGGCGGAAATCAGCAGGTTCGGAAACGCTCACGTGAGGCCGGAGAGGGTGCCGGTGCTGGTGCCAAATTTGTTCACCTCGATGCCGAAACGCTGGAGCATGGACAGGTAAAGATTGCACAGGGGCTGCCGACCGAGGCCCTTTTCCGGATAGGCCTTGTGCTCGCCGTGCTTGAAGCCACCGCCGGCAAAAATGATCGGGAGATTTCCGTTGGTGTGAGAGTTGGCGTTGCCCATGCCGCTGCCGAAAAGAACCATCGAGTGATCCAAGAGGCTGCCGGGCCCGTCTTCGGTGCTCCGGAGCTTGGTGAGGAAGCGGGCGAACTGTTCGATTTGGTAACGCTCCATCTTGATGAGAGCGGCGATCGCTTCCGGCCGTTGGCCGTGGTGGGAAAAGGCATGATAGCCGCCATTCAAACCGAAGGCATTGGCCTCAAAGTCCCCTCCGATTTCAAACGTCGCGATGCGGGTGGAGTCCGTCTGCAGGGCGAGCGCGATCAGATCATACATGAGCGGGAGGTCGGAAACGAAGCCCTTGTTGTTGGGCTCCTTCATTTTTGGATCGGGCTTCGGGATGTGCGCCCATTGGCGGCGCAGCTCGATCTGCTTCTCCACGTCGCGGACCGACGTAAAATACTCTTCGAGCTTTTCCTTGTCGCGCTGGCCGAGGTGACGTTCGAGGGATTTTGCGTCGCCTTGCACGGCGTCGAGGATCGAGCCCTTGAGATCGAGGCGGTCCGTCGAGCTCGCGATCTGCGCGGCACCGTCGGAAACAAACAGTTTTCGGAAGAGTTCCCGCGGCGTGCTGATGGGCGGCACCCGGGTGCCACTGCGCGTCCACGACATGAGGCAACCGCCGTGCAGCCCGCTCTCCGAACCCAATGCAAGCGAGGGGAACCGCGTGGCGCCGCCCATCGTCTCTGCTGCGCGTTGGTCAAGGGTGAGATTGCCCTCAGGCATCCCTTTGGCGTCGGCCGTCCGCACGCCGCTCAAGAAAGAGCTGATGGCGAAGTGCCCGCCCTTCACGCCATGATCGAGGCCGGAGAAAACGGAGACCTCGGGCTGAAGCGGCTTGATCGATTCCAGAACGGTGGGGAGCTCGTAGTTGCGGCCGGTCTGGGTGGGAAAAAACGTCGGCGGGTGAAACCCGAGCATGTTGCCGACGCACACCATGCGCTTCGGCCGTGAGGTGCCGGCCGCTTTGCCGGGCAGGGCGCCGACGGCTGAATTTTGGGCGAAGATGCGCCCGCCGATTGATTCCAGCAGCGGAAGGGCGAGGGTGATGCCGGTGGCCCGCAGGAAATGACGGCGGCTGGGAGCAAACGTGGTGAGGTCGGAATTCATGGTGCGTGGTTGAAAAATGAGGGTTCGGGGGACGTTAGCGCCGGGCGACGTGCAGGCGTTTCCCGCGGGGATCAAAATGTTCGATCAGGAGATTTTCGCCAGCGGTGATCTGCAAGAAACCGCCGTTGGGCGTGGGCGAAGTGTAGGGCTGCTTGATCAATCCCTGCGGGTCGGAGCCGTTCTTCGAGCCGGGCGCGATGCCGAGTCGGGCGTTTTCGTCGTTGAGCGCGCCGCAGCCGAATTCTTCGACGCCCGTGGGATGAACGCTGTGATACTGCCAATGACGGTCACCGCACACGATGGTCAAAGGGCCGATCTGATTCTCCCGCAGCCACGCGAAGAACGCATCGGCCTCGTGGCGGAAGCCGCGGAGATCGGCGTGATTGTCGATCTTCTGCAGATCGTCCGGGCCCACCATCGGCGTCGGTGAGATCAGGATCTTCCAAGTGGCATCGCTCGCCTTGAGCGTCGCCTTCAACCACTCGCGTTGCTCCGCGCCCCAGATCGATTTCTGCGGGCCGTCGGCCATTTCATTCGGTGAGCGGTAATCGCGGTTTTCGGTGAGCCAAATCTGCAGTTTGCGACTGACGCGATGGGTCCGATAGGTGGGCTTGTCGCTGTCGATGGCCATGATCGGCAGTTGCTCCCGAAACAGGTCGATGCCGGTTCTCGGCAGGGGCAGATCATCCGTGGTGTTGTCCGACTCGTTGAAGCGGAAGTCGTGATCATCCTTCGACCAATAGGTCGGGACGCTGCGGAAGAACTCGATCATGCGGGCGAACCGGAATTGCTCGTGCCAGCATTTGCGCAATTGCGGGACCGTTTTCGCCACGCGCATGGGGTTGTCGTAATAGACGATATCGCCCGTGCCGACGAAGAAGTCGGGGCGCAACGTCAGCATCGCAACGAATGCCGGGAAACCGAGGCGTTTGTCCGTCTCGGTGGCGGTCAGCGGCCCGCCGGCTTTGCCCAGCCGGCCGTGCATGAATTTATTGTAGTTCATGCAACTGCCGACGATGAAGCGCGCCGGTGCATCCACCTTGCGTCCCGGCAGCGTTTTGAATGAGCCGCTTAGTCCCACCGCCGTGGTCGTCTCGGTGTGACCATAAACGGCGCGGTAGTGGTAGGTCGTGTTGGATTGGAGGCCGGTCAACTCGGCCCGCACGATGAAGTCGCGCTGATCAACCGCCGGGAGCAGAGGCGTGCGACGCGCGGCCCGAAAATCCTCGTGCGGGCTCCATTCAAAACCGGCAACTCCCGATGCGCCCGGCAGATCTCCGTCGGCGTCCAATTGGGTCGCCGAGGTCAGGCGAGTTTGGAGCAATGCCGACGAATCGGTGACCTCGCCGCAAAGAGTGCCTTGGCCAAGAAACACCGCCCGCGATCCCGATTGTGCTGCGAAAGCGGCGTGCCCCGTCCACGCCAACAACGGCAGTGATTTGAGGAGGGAACGTCGGGTGAGGGACATGATTCTTTAAACGGGTGCCTGCAGGGATGGGAACTTCGTCGCGCTGAACTCCGATGCTTAGCCAGACGCGGGGCGCTTGGTTTCGATCTTCGCCAGTTTCTCGAAATAACGCACGGCCATGGGAGAGTTCGCCAGGCGGGGTTGGAAAAGAGCGGGAGAGCTAACGGGCAAAAGCGTCGGCCACGCGGTAGGCATCAATCACGGCTTGCTCGCCTTCGGCCCCCGGCTTGGCGTTGCCGTGCTCCATGCCGATGACGCCCTTGAAGCCTTTTTTGTAAATGTGCTGGAAGACGTTGCGGTAATTGATTTCGCCGGTGCCCGGCTCTTTGCGGCCGGGATTGTCGCCCGATTGCAGGTAGGCGATCTCGTCCCAGCAGGCATCAAGGTTGGGGATGAGGTTACCCTCGGTGATTTGCTGGTGGTAGAGATCGAACAGGATCTTGCAGGACGGACTGTTGACGGCCTTGCAGATCGCATACGCCTGATCGCTGCGGGTGAGGAACGTGCCGCCGTGGTTGGCGTGCCAGTTGAGCGGCTCCAACACCATGATCATTTTATGCGGCTCCAAGACCGCACTCAGCCGGCGCAAGAGTTCAATGGCGTTGGCAAATTGATACCCCTCGGCGAGACGCGGACCGCCGAATTGGTTCCACTTCGGGTCGTCCTTGTGCTGCTGGTCGACCGACCCGGGCACCACGGTCATCCAAGTCGCCCCGATCCGTTTGGCGACGGCGACCGAATCGCTGACGGTCCGGGTGACTTCGTCCCACGTGGCCTTGTCCTTTCGGGCAAACGTGGGTCGATCAAAGCTGCCGTAGGCGACAAACACGCCCATAGTCATGCCAAGGCGGGCCAGCTCGGCGCCGATTTTCTCCTGCATTTCAGGAGTCTGTCTCTTGATGTTGTTGTCCTCCCATGCGGTGAAGCCTTGGTCGGCGGCGAAGCGCACCTGATCGAGGTAGGCTTCGCCTCCCTTGCTTTTGAAGGTGCCCGGGTGCGGCGCGTAGTTGAGAGAAAACTTCGGCTGCGTCGCGGCGAATAGCGCCGTGCTGGGCATCAACAACGAGGCGGCGGTGAGGGTTGAGCCGGTGCGGAGGAAGGTGCGGCGATGCATGATGAGTTAGTGGAGGCGGTTTTCACCGCGATTTTCGGATTGGTGCAGGGTCACGGGCCAACCGGGAAACTGGTTCGAAGGTTTCCCGTCGGTAGGATCGATGAGGAAACGGAACGATTCGACGGTGTAGGTTTTTTTCGCCGGGTCGAACGTGATGAAGCCGAACCCGCTACCCTTCTCGTGGGCGCGGTCGTAGCGGTTCGTGGCTTTGCCGACCTCGGGATTGCCGACGGCGTAGACGTAAACCTTGTTGCCGAATCCGTCCAAGAACTCGCCGGTGTTGGCGAGGCCGTGCTGTGGGCGTTTCGTATGCGGCATACCCGCATCGTCCGGGCGCCACCAGCGCGGGTAGCCGGCGGCGATCGCGGGCGTGCAGAAGGACCACATGCTGTCGCGCTGGTCCGCGACGCCGTATTGCACGAGCGTGGCGAGGTGTTGGTCGCCGTTGATGTGCAGGGCCATCGCGGGACGCATGATGTCGATCGCGCGGTTGCGTGGGGTTTGCGGCCAAGCGCCGGAGTCGAGGTCGCCCTTGAGAAATCCATCCAGGCGACCGTGGTGCGTGGCGACGGCGGCGAACACCGTCTGGCTGAGCACGGCCTTGAGTGAGTGCCCGCGCCAATCCTGCGCCCATTTTTTCAAGAACGCTTCCTGCCGTTCGCCCAGCAGAACCAATCCCGGTTGGTCGAGGGTGCGGGTGTCGAAATCAGGGTCGGTCACATGATCGGCCCGCGGACCACCGGTCTTTACGCGCTCGGGCCCGCTCTTCCACTGACGGTCGGCGAGAATGGCGAAGCTCACTCCGCCATAAACCATGTCTCCGTAGTAAACGCTGATATCCTGTTTGCTCGGCGTCGGGTCGAACGGGTCCGGATGGTGGGAGACGTTGGTGCGATGCACGGCGCTCACCATGCGGGCCGGCTCGATGTAGCCGCCCTTCGAGGAGGCGCCGGGATCAGCGGCGGTGATCGACATCTTGGCGCCGCCCTCGCCCCAGATGTTGCCTTGGAAAACGTCGTGATCGTCGGGGAGGCAGATCGTGGGGGCATGGCGCATCACGTCCCGAAACGCCCAGCCGAATTGATAAAATTTTCGCAGGTAATTGAGGATCGCGGGTGCCGCCGGCTCGCGGATGATACCGAAGCCGCCGTGGCTCTCGTAAATTTGGTCGCCGGAAAAGAACACCAGATCGGGTTTCAGTTTCGCGACGTTGCGGGCGACGGGTTCATAGGGAAATCCGTAGTCGTTTTGGCAGGTCATCGCCGCCAGGCGGAGCGGTCGGCCCACAGGACTGGCCAAGATCGTGCCGGTCCATTCATCCGGCGTGACGGTGCCGTCGCGGTGCTTTTCGCGGTAGACGAGTTTGTAGGGGACGGCGGCTTTCTCGTCCCAGTTTGGAATGCGGAACGTGGCGACCCAGGCGTCGGGATCGAGTTTTGCTTCGCCCAGCGGTTGCCATGCACCGTCGCGTTGCACGTTCAGTTCCACGAACTGGGTGTCGTCGCGTACCATGGGACCGGTGAGCGCGCTGATCTTCAAGACCCAGCCTTCCGGCGTCCTGGAGTCACTTAACGAATACATGGACCACAGGAGCGGGCCAAAGCGTTGGCCGTTCGAAACGGTGAAAGCGTCGCCCGCCAACTTCCAATCGGTGAAGCGGTAACGCGACCGGCCCTGATTCGTGTCTTTGACCGCTTTCTTGGCCGCGTTTTGCGTCTCATCCGGGCCGTAGTTGCTAACGAGGGCAACGTTACCCAGCAGGCTGCCTGCGGGTGTGACGTGGGAGAGCTTGGCGAGACTCGCGCCGGTGTCGGGCTCGCGGGCTTCGAGCGTCAGCGCGACTTCGGTCCCGCTGGCGACGCCGTTGAGGATGAGATCGATTTTCTTTTGGCTGGTACCGGGCGGTAAAGGCGCCGATTTCGATCCGAGCCGCAATTGGCCGTCGACGACACCGGCGTTGATGCCGCGGGCGACGAAACAGTTGCTGCGATACTCGTTGAGCTCGCTCCGCACGCCGAGGCGGAAGCCGGCGCCGGCGTCGTTGCCTTGCACCTCGAGTTGCGAGAGCTGCACCGACATCGAGAAGCCCTTCGTCGGGCTCGTTATCTGATGCGTCAGCGAATGAATGCTGCGATTTCCACCCAGGCTCTGGCACTCCGCGCCGCCATCGGCGATTCGCCAATCCTCCATGGGATTGGCCCAGAACGCACCGCCGAGGAAAACGCGGTCGTGCGATCGCCGCCAAGGATCGCGTGCTTCGGGGCCGGGCGAAGGGTTGTTCGCGGCGTTCGATCTGAGCCCGGAGGCCGCGCCGACCACGGTGGCGGCGGCAATCAGTTTGAGGGCGGTGCGGCGGTTGATGGGTTCGTTCATCGGTGAGTTGGTGTTGGATCGAGTTTAAATGAGACCTTGGCGGGTTGGGGTAGGAGCCCGCTGGCGGGCGATTCAGCGTGCGCCGGCAGGCGAGGTTCCGAATCGCCCGCCAGCGGGCTCCTACCTTCGGCGTTTGGGAATTCGGCGTTACAGCAAATTTCGCCTAGAGGTCGATTTCGTAAGAAACGATAAACTGACGCGGGATCATGCGGACCGTGGTGAGCGAATTCCCGTTAAAGAAGTCGCGATTTCGGGTGTCATAGAGGTCCTGCGGGAACGCGTTCCGGACGTTCAACGCCAGACTGTATCTCCGATTTCCCAGCCATTTTGATTTGCCCGCGTAACCAAAGGACAAGTCGACGGCGGTCTCCGCCTTTCCTCTTTGGATGATATCCACGTCCGGCACCGCCACGCCGTTGATGCGTTTCACGCCGAAGCCGATGGCCGCGGGTGCCCGCCACCGGTAACCGGCACCGACGCGCAAGCCCTTCAGGGCGCCCTCGCTGAAGCGATACATGGCGTTGAGGTTGGCGCGATTGTCGCGGGTGAATTCGTTCGGGCGCCCGTTGTAGGCTTCCAACACGGGGATGCCGGAGTTACCGTTGCGCACGTTGGAGATCCAGTTCTCCTTCATCGTCTGACCGGTCCACCCGCCTGCAAAGAGGTCGTCGTTCCGACCCCACGGGGTGTTGGCGGCGCCGATGTTTTGGGGCACGGTCTGACCGGCGCCGGTTCCGATCGGAATCGCGTTCCAAGTGTATTGGCGGATGACGCCGTCCCCGTCCATGTCGAAGCCCGAGGGATTGCGGTAAATGGCTTCCGTGTCTCCGGGCACATAACCTTCGGTGAAGAAAGTCTTGTCCATGATCTGCTCAAACTCTTTGGCGAATTGAATCCACTGGGTAGCGATTTTGGTTTGGACGACTTCTTGTTGATTCCAGGTGAGGCGGAGATCTAGGTTTCTGGTCGGCTTCCACTGCATCGTGATCTCCCGACCTTTGGCGGCGGTGTCGGCGGTCACCGCGTATGGATCGAGGTAATTGAAGAAATTCATCGTTTCGAATCCGCCGTTATTTACCGCCGCAAACGGGTAGGCGAATTTGGGATCGCCTTGGCCTTGCAGCGGCCACGCGGGGAATTTCGATCGGAAATCCGCTTCGTTTGCCACCAACGCTCGGGTGATGTCCTTCATGACACCCCGCATCGCCCCGCGGATGCCGGCGAAGAGCGCGCCGAGACGCGTCGGCGACGATGAAACGTCATACTCGTTATACCGAAGATTGAAGCGACCGTCGAAGAGGCCGAGACGGAAGCCTTGGTCGGTGCCTTCGCCCCGTTCGCTCGCCATAAAGCTACCGTCGGGATTTCGGGAGGTGGTGTTCGGCGCGAAGGTGTTCGACTCGGTGAACATGAACGAGAGGTCTGCGCCCAAGGGAAGTTTCCACCGCCAGTCGCGGAACGGATGGACCACGATGCCCTTCAGCGTGGTGGTTCCGAAGGCTTCGGTCGCAGGATCCATCTTGTCGAAACCGTAGTGATCGATGTGGGCCTGATAGCCGGCGGAGGCGGCCGAGACGATTTGCCCGGTTTCGGGATTTCGCCACAAGACCGCCGGAGCGGCAGACCGCGCCGTGTTGTTCGAATCCTCGCGCCGCCCGTAGGTCAGCACCACGCGGTCTTCGAGCAGGTAACCTTGGTAGGAGAACAGTTTGGTGCCGAATTCGGTGTGAGTGCCGCCCGTATTCCGCCCCGTGATGAGGCGTTCGCCATTGGTGCCGGTGCCCGCATTCCTCGGATCGACGGTCCAGACCTCGCGGTTGTTGTCGGTGATGTTCCAAGCTTCTCCGATCTGGTAGCCGTCGACGCGGGGCACAAAACCCAAGTCTTGGCCGACATAGGAACGGAAGTTGACCACGCGGTTGTTGGAAGCGGCCGTGTAACCGCTGCCCAACGGCCCTAGCCCCCGGCGTCCGTCGGGCGCAATGTTGTAGTTTACTCCGCTGAAGACCGGGTCGCGCATCCGGCCGTTTTCGATCTTAGGCTGGATGTTGTAGCGGTATTCCTGATTAAGGTTCTTCGATTCGATGGCGGAGACGATGCCGGCGATGCGATGCCGGCCCAACATGCGGATGAACCGGTTTTTGGAGCGCTCCTTGAAATCGAGCTCATACGAGAGCGCGGCGCGCCATTCGTCGCCTTTGAACCAACCGTGGTCGAACCCGGCGAGTCCGTCGAAGTAGAGTTTGCCGGCATAGGGATTGGGCGTGACGCCGTCGGCGAGGAATCGGTTGGGATCGACGTTCAGGTTAAGACCGCCGTTGCCGCCGGCCATGTAACTGGCGCCGAAATTCTTGTTCTCTTCGCGCTGATAGCCGGCCTCGAAATGGAGATCTTTCAAAATCTCCTGGTTGAAAAACAGATTCACGATCGAGGCGTCGCGGTCGCCGAAATCGGTGAAGTAATGGTAGCTGGCGTCGCGGGGATAATAGTCGTCATTCAGCAAGGAAACGCCGCGCGTGGTCCCGGCATTGACCGGATCGACGATCCCCGGCCACCGCCCGTTGTCGGCGATGTTTTGCACGCCGACGGAGTAGAATGAGCCAAAGGCACGAACGCCGGCGGGATTGTTGCCGCCGACTACGCTGATGGCGCCGTCGCCCGAGGTGCTGAAAACCCGGTCATCCGGATTCGCCTTCGCCCCGATCGCGGGCAAGCCGCCCCCGGCGGGCCGCCCCGTTTGCCACCCGAGACTGTTGGAAAAGATCGGGCGGTTGCCTAGAGCGGAACCCAGATTCCCGGCTTGGTCCCAGACGCGGACCCGGTCCAACGGTGGAACTCTCGAGGGCGTCCGGCCGTGCCCGGTCACGTTTTCGTAGTGAACGCTGAACTGGGTTTTTTTAAACGGTTTGTAGAGCAACGCGGCGTAGCCCCGGCGCTCCCGGTCGATGGAAGGGCGCGGGTAGAATTTTTTGTTGTCGGCGAGGAGGGCTCCGCGGAAGGCCAATTTGTTTTGGACCAGAGTTTGGTTGAGGTGCAGCTCGCCGCGAATGCCGCCGAAGCTATCGAACTGCGTCTTCAATTGCCGGGTGTTTCGGTTCATGATCGGCCGCGCCAAACTTGAATCGATCGCCCCGGTCGGAGCGCCGATGCCGAACATCATGGGATTCGGCCCGGACGCGAGCGTGACGCGTTCCAGGTTGTAGTTGTCCGAGCGGGAGTTGCTCGCGAAGAACTCCCGGGTCCTGCGCGCTTGGCCAATGCCGCGCACCCGCAGGTCCCCTTCGCCGCCTCCCTTGGATTCCACGTTGTTCACAAACTCGGTGCTATTCTCAATGTTTAGCGAGTAAACGGAGGCCGATTCGATGCTCGTGAAACCAAACTCCTCCATAAAATCGAGGGTGAAGACATCGATCTGGGACGCCAAATCGGCGAGCTTCGTTTTGAAGCGCGTGCCGGCCAGCGTTTCGGACGGAGCCCAGCCGGTGTTGTCGCCGGCGCCGACCTGAAACGGGGTCAGCGTGATAACCTCCTGGTCAAGCGCGGCGGTTAAGGTGGGCCGCAACGGCGCTGGGTTTCGTGGGGAGGCAGCCGCAGCGGCGCGGCCGACGGCCAAGGCGGAGGACCCCGCGTCGTTCACGAGCTGCAAATCGGTGCCGGCGAGCAAGCGGGTGACCGCTTCTTCAACCGTGAATTCGCCGCGGACAGCGGCGACGCGAACGCCTTGTACGATGGCAGCTGGAAACATGATCTCACGGCCGGCCTGTTGGGCCGCGAGGCGAAGCGAGGTGGCCGCATCCCCAGCCGGAATATCAAAGCGCTGCGGTGACGGGTTCGCACTAGAAGAGCTAACGTTGAGCGTTAAGATCAAAACGGTGGCCAAGAGCCAACGCGCAAAGCGGGTGGGGTGGGGCATAAGCAGAAACATGGTCTAAACAAGACGGCCCATGAACCGAGAGACACTAACGTGAATTCGCGAGTCGTAGCGAAATTGTGTCGCCCCGTCGTTCCGCTTGGACGCCCGCAGTCACCTCAAGGAGACGCACGAATCCTTCGGCATTATCGGAGCGAAACGACGTCGTTACAGGAAAGGCGGCCAACGCCGGGTCGGCCAAGGCGAGTTGGAGGGTGTTGTACCGGTTGAACTCGGCTACCACCTCCGCCAAGGGCGCGGACGAAAACTGGAGCAGGCGGGGCTGCCAAGCGAGGGCGCGGGCGATCTCTTCGGCACCGACGGCCACCGGCACCAGTGCAGCGGGAGACGAGTTGAGGTTCGGATCGTTCTCCAGCGGAACGGTGAGTTTTTCGCCGACCCCCAACATGGGCAGAGGCGCCGGAGTCGGTGACGAAGGCGCGACTTGCACGCGGCCCTCGGTGACGAGGACTTCCACGGACCCGGAAGCGAGCCGAACATTGAAGGCGGTGCCGATGGCCCGCGTCTCGACGCCGGCGGCGCTGACGATGAACGGGCGGGAGGGATTCTTCGCGACGGTGAAGTGCGCCTCGCCGGTCAAGAGGCGCACGCGGCGCTCGGCGGCGGTGTATTCGACGACGACGGAGGCGCCCCGGTTGAGTTCGAGCAGGGAACCATCGTCGAGGAACCGTTTTTCGTAGCCGATGGCGACGGCGATTAAATCCGCTGCCGCCTGTGAATGATGCCGGGCGTCGCGTTGGAAAAAGAAGCCGGCCACGACGGCCGCGGCGGAGGCGAGCGCGACGGGGACAAGCCAGCGGAAAGGGCGGCGTGCGGCGCGGCGCGGCGGGGCGAGGAGCGCTGGGTTCGGCTCCCGCGCGTGCTCCGGCCGCCAGTCGGAGAGGAGATCGAGTTCGCGCCACGTCGCCTGTTGGCGGGCGAGGGCGTCACCGTGGCGCGGGTCGGCCGCCAGCCACTGGAGATAGTCGTCTTGCTCTGCCGGCGTAAGACCGCGGTCGCGCCGGACGAGCCAGTCGGCGGCTTGTTCATCGGGCGTCGGGATGTTCACAGGAGACCCTCTTCGCGGCGGTCGCGGGCGAATGATTCCGTGCACTTGCGCACGCCAATGGTGAGCTGCGCGGAGACCGTGCACTCGGAAATGCCGAGGCGCGCCGCGATCTCCTTTTGGGGCAGTCCGTAGACTTTGCGCAAGGTCATGACCTCTCGGCAGCGTTCGGGCAGGGACTGGATGGCCAAGGTCAAGCGTTCGAGTTTTTCGGTGCGGTCGACGGTTTCGGGAATGCTCTCACTGTCATCTAGGACGTTCAACGAATCGAAAGGCACTAAGGTATCTTGGCCGGAAACTTGGCGATGGCGTAGAATGTCGAGGGCGAGGTTGCGGGCCGTGGCGAAAAAAAACGCTTTCGGAGAGCGCATCGCCGCCCCGTTGGCGCGGGCGCGCAGGACACGGGCGAAGGCTTCTTGGACGAGATCGTCGAGGTCTACGTTACGCGGGAACCGGCTGCGCAACCACGCGCGCAGCAGGGGTTCGTGCGGTAGAACATGGTCGTTGAACCAACGGTGATCGGCGGACGGGAAAGCTTCGGAGGGGAACTCTGATTTCACGGGGTGACGAGTGCTTTGGTGGGAACGGCCGCCCTCGGCAAGCCCGGCGTACAAGTCAGCTCGCGGCTCAAAATACGATCGGGGAGCCGAGGCTCTTTCGGTTTCAAACGCTAACGAACGGGCGAGTGCCGACGCGCCCCGAGCCTACTTTAGGATGCTGTAAAGGTTCGCTTGATCGTCGGTCCAGAGCGGAGCCGTCTTTGCGGCGGGTTTGGGCGACTCGGTGACGCCCATGATTTCGGACTGGGCGAGGAACGGTAGGTTTTTGGTGAGCAACATCCAGGTGGTGGAGTATTGCCACCAGTCGTCGACCGGATCGTCGGAGATGCAGGCGACAGCGAGGCCATGGTGGGCGGCGAGGCGCTCGACGACGGGCTGGAGGTCGAGGTAACGGTTGGAAATGTGGATCGCGATGACGCCATCGGGCTTGAGGTGGCGCAGGTAGAGGGCGAGCGCCTCGGCGGTGAGGAGGTGGACGGGGATGGCGTCGCTGCTGAAGGCGTCGAGGGCGAGGAGATCGAAGTTTTGCGGCTCCTTGCGGTCGAGCTCATGCTCCAGCTCGAGGCGGGCATCGCCCATGATGACGTCAACCTTGGCCGGGGTTTGGGCGAGGTAAGTGAACGGGGCGCGGGCGAGACGCTCGACCGCGGGGTTGATTTCGTAAAAGCGGTAAGTGTCCCCGGCGCGGCCGTAAGCGGCGATGGTCCCGGTACCGAGACCGACGACTCCGACTTTCATGCCGGCGGGGCGGTCGAGGTGCTTGACGGCCAGGCCTACGCCGCTGGTCGGACCGTAGTAGGTGGAGGGCTGCATGGCGCGGTCGGGAGCGGTGAACTGGAGGCCATGGGTGGTCGCGCCGTGCATGAGCAGCCGGTAGTGTTGATCGGGCTCGTCGACGGAGTGATCGTAGACCTTGAGCGTGCCGTAGAAATTACGCGAAGCGGCCAGCACCGTGGCCGTTTCGGCGCGAGTGGCATGTTGAAAAAGCACGTGGCTCAAGATGCCCGCGAGCAGGACGGCCGGAAGACCGAGCGGCCAGCGCCACTCCTTGGCGAAGCGGCCGATGGTGAAGTCAAACGAGCAACACAGCACGCCGATGATCCCGAAGATAACCGTCCATTTTTGAACTTGGAAAAAGAGCACGAATTCAGTCCAGAAACCAAGGCCGCCGTCGAAGGAGGCCAACAGGCCCGGAATCGCAAAGGTGGCGGCCAAGGCGCCGATGATAGCACCGAGTGCCAAGGCCCGGCTGCCGCGGACGAAACACAGCGCGGCAAACGCCACGGCGAGAGCGACGAGGCCGATTTCGAACTCGTGAAACTCCTGCAGCAGCGCGGGCGCGACGATCGCGACGAGCAGGCCGCCCAGGGCGCCGCCGGCGGAGATGAAGAGAAAATACCCGGTGAGCCGACGGGGCGGCGGTTTGAGTTGGTAGAGTTCGCCGTGACAGACCATGCAGGCGACGAAGAGTGCTAAGTTGTAGCCGGCGATTTGAAGTTTCATCGGCGCCTCGGTGCCGGCCTCAAGCATGAGGCAGACGGCGGCGAGACTAAGCACCAGCAACGTCGCAAAGGTACCGCGGTGATACCAGCGCGCGTGGTCGAAGCAGAGCACGAAGGACAGCAGGTAAAGTGCGAGCGGGAGCACCCAGAGGAAGGGGATGACGGCGACCTCTTGGCAGAGCTTGTTGGTGGTCGCGAGGAGGAGGACGGAGGCGATGGCGGGCAAGGCGACCCAGAAGAGACGGTGAATCCAGGGAGTTGCCGCTTCAGGCGCTGCGCCGGCGGTGCGTGCGGTTGCGGGGGCCGGCAGATGGCGCCACACTCGCCACGCGCACCAGCCGCACAAGAGGACAAACGCGCTCAGGCCGATGGACCATAGTCCGGCCTGTTCATGCCGGGAAAACCGGACCTCGAAAAAGATCGGATAACTCAGCAGCGCGAGGAGCGAGCCGATGTTGGACAGCGCGTACAGCCGATAAGGCGAAGCGCCGGGATGGGTGGTGCCGAACCATTGCTGCATCAATGGGCCGGTCGCGGAGAGGACGAAGTAGGGCAGACCGATGGTGGCGGTGAGCAGAAGAAGAATGTGCCACGTGGGCTCGCCGGCGATTTGAGTTTTCCAAGTGTCCGCCGGAGTGATCGGCAGAAACACCAGGGACAGGAGCAACAGCGCAAGATGAAGCACGGCCTGATTGCGCTGCTTGAGGTAGGTCGAAGAGAAATGGGCGTAAGCGTAGCCGCCGAGCAGCAGCGTTTGGAAAAAAAGCAGACAGGTCGTCCATACGCCCGGGCTGCCGCCAAACCACGGGAGGATGAATTTCCCGATCAGCGGCTGAACTTGGAACAATAGAAAAGCTCCCGTGAAGATGGAGAGCGCGAAGGGTAGCATAGGGGCGGGGGGGAAGGAAGAAGCCGAAAGGCTTTGTCGTTACGGAGGTACGGGACGCGCGGCGAGAGCCAAAAAACAGAATTTTGAGGGGGGAGCTCGGGCGTGAGAATCGGGTTTCCAAGCTGCGCGGTTCTGTTTCCTATCCGGGATCAGCACGTCCCCCACACCTTCGATCAAAGCGGGTCTCCACCCGCGTAACCGTCATCGGACCGGCTATGACTTCGAGCGCTTGGCGGACGTCTCCCCCGCATTGGCGCCCTTCGTGGCGTTGAATTCGCACGGCACGGTCTCCATCGATTTTGCCGATCCGGCGGCGGTCAAGGCGCTCAACCAAGCGCTCCTGAAAGCGGACTATAGGATCGGCGTTTGGGACGTGCCGGCGGGTTATCTGTGTCCGCCGATTCCCGGTCGGGCGGACTATGTACATCACCTAGCGGATTTGTTGAGCGACGGGATTGAGGCGAAGATCCCGCGGGGTCGGGAGGTCAGGATTCTTGATGTCGGGATCGGCGCGAACTGTGTCTACCCGATCATTGGCGGTCATGATTACGGCTGGAGTTTTGTGGGGACGGACACCGACCCGGTCGCGTTGGAACACGGCAAGAAGATCGTGGCAGGTAACGCGGCGTTGGCGGGGCGCGTGGAGTTTCGGCGGCAACGGTCGTCGCTCGCGGTGTTTCGGGGCGTGGTGGAGCTGGGGGAAAAGTTTGCGGCTTCGATCTGTAATCCACCGTTTCATGCCTCGGCGGAAGCCGCGATGGCCGGTGCGAGGCGCAAGGTGCGAAACTTGAACGGCGGGCGTGCGACGGCGGTGATTTTGAATTTCGGCGGGAAAACTACCGAGCTTTGGTGCCCGGGCGGTGAAGTTGATTTCATCCGTCGCATGATCGCGGAGAGCGTCGTGAGTCCGGGGGTGTGCGGGTGGTTCACGACGCTGCTTTCGAAAGGCGAACATTTGCCGCTGATTGAGCGGGCGTTGGAGCAGGCGCGGGTGACGGAACGGCGCGTGGTGCCGATGGCTCAGGGCCAAAAGCAAAGCCGGATCGTGGCGTGGCGTTTTTGAAACGGGGCGAGCCGGGCGAATGGCCACAGAACACACGGAAGATACGGAGAATTCGGAGACGAAAAGCCGGCGGCGAGTTGAGCGTTGATTGTCGGGCGGGGGTGAGCTGCGTTGTCCGGCTGAAAACGAAACGCGCCATCAACAAACCGCTTCGGGCCGCGACGTCCCGCTGGATCAGTCACGGGGCTTCATCAATTCACGGCCGTGGGGTGAGGGCGCGGGTCCTGATTCCCGCCGGCACGCGCGTGGTCGAATACACGGGTGAACGCATTACGAAGGCCGAAGCGGATCGGCGGGAGAAACTCAGATTGGCGCGGGGGCGGCGCGGCGGGGATGACTGCGTCTACATTTTTGAACTGAACGCGCGGCACGATCTCGACGGGCGGACGCGGAGGAATGTCGCGCGGTTGATCAACCACTCCTGCGCGCCGAACTGCCGGGCGGAGACGATTCGTGGGCGGATTTGGATCATCGCGCTGCGGGAGATTCCGCCGGGGGAGGAACTGACCTTTGACTACGGTTTCGCCCTGAAGGACTGGCGTTTGCATCCGTGTCGTTGCGGGAGTCCAAAGTGCGCGGGCTACATCGTGAGCGGCTGGCAACGTCGGCGGCTGCGACGCCTCGTGCGCGAGGCGCGGGCACTTGAAAGACGAACTGCGATCAATTGAACCAACAAGGTCGTCACCGACATTCAACAGCTGCGCTCTCTGGCCATGGGTATGAACCCGCTTCTCTTCGAAGCGCTCAATCCCGCCGCGAGGTCGCTACGCGGTTCGCGTGAGTGGGCAACCCGCAGATCATCGCCGAGGGCAAAGGCTTCGAAGCTACCCGCGGATGGACGTTCTGCGATTCAACCTTGAGTCCGCCGCAGCCCAACCCTACAAATTTATAAACCACGGATGCACAGAAATTAACCCGGATAAAGACGGGCAACCTCACACCGGTCGAGTTGGACTCTATCAAAAACTCTTTCATTAGCGTCGATTATCGGAAATCAGCGGTTTCTCCTTCTGCAGTTTTCTGGCTGCATCACGTCGGATTGCCTGATGCCGGTCCGGGCTGCCAAAGCCAGTGCCAAGGTTCATAGGCAAACCCGTGAGCGTTTCCCGGCGGAAACGAAAGAGTGAATCCAAAATCGCGAGCATGAGTTTGGAGCCATTTGAACGCCGAGGTCTGGGCGAAACCTTCTTCGAGCGGCGGATCGTCGGGGGCGGTGATGTCAATGGCTCGTCCGGTATGATGCTCGCTGTAGCCTGGAGCGGCGACGAGGCGAAGAATGTCGGGCAGGTTTAGACCGCGGGCAAGTTTCTCGCGGATGATTTCGCCCTGTCGGGCCACGCTGCGGAAGCCGGAAACGGGGATTAACGTGATGCCGGCGCCCGAAGCAGCGCGGTGCATTGATGCCCACGCTGCGGCTGCCGGCATGGTCAAAAGGATTGGAGGCAAATTCCCCTCGCGTGCGACCGAAACCAATTCCCCCGCGCCGGCTTCGACTTGGAGGGTGAGGTTGCGAAAGGCGGCGTAGTCAGGCGGGATTCCGAGCTCAGCCCAGAGCGTGGCGAGTTCCATGCAAGCCGCGCCCGCTCAACCGTGGTGCTCGGCGAGCCAGCGCTCGGCTTCGATGGCGGCCGCGCAGCCCATACCGGCGGCGGTGATGGCTTGGCGATAGACGTGGTCGGAGCAGTCGCCCGCGACGTAAATGCCCGGGACGTTGGTCTGCACTTGAGAGCCGGCAGCGGGCTTGAAGTACCCGCCCTCGTCCACTTCCAGTGGCGGAGTGAATGGGCCGGTGTTGGGGATATGGCCGATGGCAACGAAGACGCCTTTGACGGGGAGCACCGACTCGACGCCGGTCCTAACATTTTTGACCTTCAGGCCGCTGACCGCGCCCTCCGGCACGCCGAGGACCTCGACCGGAACGGTGTCCCAGACCATTTGGATTTTCTCGTGGGAGGTCGCGCGATCGGCCATGATCTTCGAGGCGCGGAGACTGTCGCGCCGATGGACGAGGTAAACTTTGCTGGCAAACCGGGTGAGGAAAAGGGCTTCTTCGGCGGCACTGTCACCGCCGCCGAGGACCGCGACTTCCATCTTGCGATAAAAGGCCCCGTCGCACGTCGCGCAGGTGGTTACGCCTCTGCCGCCGTAGAGTTCTTTTTCACCCGGAATCCCCGTGAGGCGAGGGGATGCCCCGGTCGCGATGATGACCGTTTTAGCGAGAATCACCCGGTCGCCGCAGAAAAGTTTGCGCGGCATCGTCGTGAAATCGACCCGATCGACGAGTGCTTGTTCGAAACGGGTGCCAAAGCGCGTGGCTTGCTCGCGCATGTTTTGGGTGAGCTGGAAACCATCGACGCCGTGGGGGAAACCGGGGAAGTTTTCGACTTCGCTGGTCGTCGTGAGTTGGCCGCCGGGGAGTGGGCCCTCGAGCACGAGCGGGCTGAGGCTGGCACGGCCAGTGTAGATGGCTGCAGTAAGGCCGGCGCATCCGGTGCCGATGATGACGACGTTTTCGACGATAGGAGAACTCATGGGTGGGTAAACTGGCAGAGAGCGACAAATCCGCGAGCGCGACAAGGGATTTTCCCAACTGCTCGGTAACTGAACCAGGGCACGAGCGACGCTAAAGCGGGCGGGTCTAGTCACCACAAACCGCACCCATGCACAATTTCCGTCGCCACGGCGGTCACGACAGTCTTCCGACCCGGTCCTGACCGCAGGTTCCCACTAACGGTCTCGGCTTCATTCATAGGCCACCATCTGTTTAGAGTTTTGGTCGGCGCTACTCGGTGCCGTCCCTTTTTATTCAATCCACCATGAATTACCGTCGTTTGCTGCCCGTTCTTTTCCTATTTGCTCATCCCGTGGTCCCGACCTTCGGGGCCGAGGCCGCCCGCGTGATTCATGAGCGTTTGCTCACGCTCGATACCCACCTCGATACGCCGGCCAATCTGCGGCGCCCGGGTTGGAACATCCTTGAGCGCCGCGACGTGAGGGAAGATTTCAGCCAAGTTGATGTTCCCCGCATGATCGAAGGCGGGCTTGATGGTGGTTTTTGGGTGATCTACACGCCCCAAGGGCCGCGCACTCCCGCGGGTCACGCTGCGGCCCGGGATACCGCGATCCAGATCGCGCTGAGAATCCACAAAATGGTAGCCGCCAATCCGGCTCATTTTACTCTCGCGACCAAAGCTGACGAAGCCGCTCCGATTGCGGCTTCGGGCAAACGCATCGTCTATCTCTCCATGGAGAACGCCTATCCGATCGGCCGCGATCTCACCCTGCTTCAAACTTTTTTTGACCTCGGCGTGCGCATGATCAGCCCGGTGCACTTTTCAAACAACGACCTCGGCGACTCCGCCACCGATACAACCGGCAAGCAATGGAACGGGCTTAGTCCCTTGGGCAAAGAGTTCGTCGCCGAGTGCAATCGGCTCGGGATGGTCCTCGACCAGTCTCACGGTTCCGACGAGGTCTTCGATCAACTCCTCGCCCTTTCTGCTACCCCGATCATCCTTTCCCACTCGGGTGCGAAGGCTGTCTATGATCACCCGCGTAACATTGACGACGAGCGCATCAAAAAACTGGCCGCCGCCGGTGGCGTGATTCAGATGAATTCACTGAGCGCCTATCTTATCCCGACTCCGCCCAATCCCGAGCGGAACAAAGCCATGAGCGCGCTCTTTGCCAAGTTTGGCGGTCGCAGCGCACTCAGCAGCGAACAGATGAAGGCGATGGCGCAGGAACGCCGTGCCATCGAAGAGAAATTTCCCGTACCGTCGGCGACGTTCGATGACTTCATGAAACACGCGCTGCACACGATCAAGTTGGTTGGACCTGACCACGTCGGCTTCGGCCCCGATTGGGACGGCGGCGGCGGGGTAATTGGAATGGAAGACATTGCCAGCTCCCACAAAATTACCGCGCGCCTTCTGGTCGAGGGCTACACCGAGGCCGATTGCGAAAAAATGTGGAGCGGAAATGTGCTTCGCTTGTTGCGCTCAGCCGAAGCCCACGCGATCAAGGTCAAATCAGAGGCGGCAGCCAAAGCGGTTTCGGCGTCTCCGGCAAAACCCTGACGTCGTCTTCGACCGAAGTGACGCTGGCGCGGGTGCCCCGATGTGACCGCGGTTAGGGGCGAATTCTTTTCGTATTCGTTCCGTTTTGGGTGGGCGGATCATCGGGGTGGGATGGTGAGATAGAGCTTGCTCGCGGGGTAAGCGCTCGCGGGGACCTCGACCGCAAATCGCTCGTGGGGCGCTTCAAAAATTTCACAATTCTGCGAAAAAAGGTTCCCGGCTTCGCATCGATAGTTGGGCGGCAGCGCCGCAGGCGTTTAGATTATCTCTGGGTTGCCCATTTCCCCCGCGCCTAGTCTAGGCGGCCGGTGGCAACCGCAACCCAAGCGAAGCGGGGGTTCTTGCCGGAGCGATGCGGCGCGGAAACGATCAGGGCTCGCGCGAGCCGCGAGGTAACGGGAGGTCAAGCTGGACGATGGCGTCGGCGAATAGGAGTCGGCGTTGCTCCGGGCTGAGGCCGGGTTCGAAGAGCGCGGTGTCGTAATCGCGATAGCGCTGCCAGGCTTCTTGGCGGGAGAATTGATCGGCCAAACTCTTGAGCAGCAGATCGAGATCGAGAGACTGATCGGCGGGACCAAGGCGGGCTTTCACGGCGGCGGTGAGGTCGCTTTGGATGCGGTCCTTCTCGGACGCGAGGGCGGCGAGGCGCCGTGTTTGCTCGGCGTTGAAGGTGACGAGCTGGGTCTTGAGCGCATCGACCTTGGCGATCTCGCCACGGCTCGCACGGCGGTTGGTGATGATCTCGATGGCGTAGCCGCCGCCTTGGCGGATGAATTCGACGCGGTGAGTGGGGAAGTCGCTTTTGATGGCGGCGAGTCTGTCGATGAGCGTGCGTTGGAGATCTTGTTTTTCCCGGAGATACACGCCGATGCGCCGGTTCAGTTCGGCGGGAACTGCGGGGGTGGTCGGGCGTGAGGGGCGGGGAAGCGGGGCGAGGAGCACGCGGATTTCTTCCGCCTGCGTTTCCAGGTCGGCGAGGGCGGGAGCCTGTTTCGCGGCGAGCGCGCGGAGGGCGTTGGTCCGCGTGAACCCGAAGTAGGCGCGGTCCTGGCGATAGATCACCGCGCGGAGCTCGGCTTTAAGCGCCGACTTGGCGTCGCGGTAAGCGTCGATACGGGCCGCGATTTCCGGCGGGAGATTGGCGGGACGCTCGAAACGGGCCGTCTCGGGGGAGAAGAAGACGACGGGCCGGGGCGCATCAAGATCGACCGAGGCGGTGGGATCGCCAAGCGGATCGTCGAGTTCGATGGCCAATTCACGGAGCAACCGGCGTTGGGCGGGTGAGAGACCGGCGGTGAAGAACGCCGAAGCGCGGAAGACTTTGAACTCATCGGCCCGTGATTCGTAGCGGAGGTCGTCGCCAAGCGCCCAAGTGCGGTTGTCGTTCCAGTCCGCGCCGGCGTGGAAAAAGCTGCCGTTGACGAGGTTCTCCCGGATGGCCTCGGCCTCGGCTTCGTGCGCGATGAGGCGGGGAGTTTGTTGGGCGGCAAAGGCCGTCAAAGTCTGGCGGCGGGTGCTCGGATCGACGTCGCGGGTGGCGACAAGTTGCGCACGAAGCTCGGCGAGGAGGGCGGTGCGGGACGCGGTGTAGGCGTCGAGACGTTGGAGACGTTTTTTGGAGAGGTCCTCCCGGTGCAGGTGCGCGCTCAAGGGAGCATAGAACGGCTCGCCGACGTGGGACTTCAGTTGTGGCAGCACGCTCTCGGGTTGGCCCAATTGGTAGTTTCTAAAAAGCACCAGCGGTCCGCCGAGTTGAGGCGGGACAGGCGGGAAGAAAAAGACCGAGCGCCAAATGGGGGCCGAGTAACGGAAGTCATTTTGAAAAGAGGACGGGAAGGAGCCCGAGCGCTCGTAATACGGCTGGTGAGGAACGGTCGGAGGGTCGTAAGGAACGCTCTGCGGCTGATTGGTGTAGGCGGCGGTAGCCGGAGGGCTATCGGTCGTCGGCGTAGTGGGCGCGGCGACGAGAACGATCAGGGGCAGGGCGATGAAGACGAGGGCACCGAGCGCTCGGACGGGGTAACGGGAGTGTTTCATTGGGTGAACGGGGTGAATTACGATCAGACTTGGAGAAGGTGAATGCGAGTAAGATGCTAGGGCGGCGGGGAATCGGACAAATTGCTAAACGGAGAATGTTACCCGACGTCGCGGAAGAGCACGCCCCACTGCCGGGCGAGTGGAGTGTAGGTCCGCGAGCGCATAGTCGAAACGGCGTGCGGCGAGGCGGCGCCGTAAGACGGCGTCGTCCTCGAAGATGAGCACTTCGCAACCGGAGGGCTGGGCGGCCTCGTGGAGCATGGGAAGGAATGCGCGTCATCCGAGCGAAGGGTTCAACGCAAAAACTGCCGGATCGCAGGCGCGGCGAGGCGTTGGTTTGTGGCCGCGGAGCGTCGCGCGGGTGAATCCGAACGGGCTTGGAATTCAGGTTGCGGAGCGGATGGGCGGGCCGTTGTCTGACTCTTCCATGAGTCTCGATGCGCCTGCGCTTGGTCCGGTTGATGGTGCCCCTTTTTCCTTTGGGGTGGTGGCGGCGTGTTTCAATGCCGAGTTGGTGGAGGGCTTGTTGGCCAGCTTGAAAACAACGCTGGCTGCCAGTGGAGTGAAGCCCGAGCGGATCGAGCTGCTGCGGGTGCCGGGGTCGCACGAGGTGCCTTACGCGGCGCAGCTTTTAGCGGTTTCAGGTCGGCATAATTGTGTGATCGCTCTCGGGGTGCTGATCGGCGGCGATACCAATCATCACGAGATGGTCGGCAACAGCGTCTCGCAGGCGTTGCAGCAATTGAGTCTCGCGGTGCGCTTGCCCGTGATCAACGGCGTGATTGTGGCCAACACGCGGCCTCAAGCCGAGGCGCGGTGCTTGGGGGCAATCAATCGCGGGGCTGAATTTGCCCGCGCGGCGCTGGCGATGGCCGAGTTGCAGTCAAAATTTTCCCGATGAGCAAAGCCCTTTTTACCCAACGCCGCGACAGTCGCGTCGCCGCCCTACAATACATCTATGCCTGGAGCATCAACGAGCCCAGGAACCTCGCGGAAGATCTCATTGTTTTCTTCGAAAACATGGAGCAACCGAGGGCGCACTATGCCTATGCCGAGGAACTTATTCAGGGCATCATCCTGAACCAAGCTGAGATTGACGGTATCATCAAAGGGCTGGCCCAGAATTGGGATTTCGACCGGATCGCAAAGATCGACTTGGGGATCCTGCGGTTGGCGATCTACGAAATGAAGCACCGCAAGGATATCCCTCCGGTGGTTTCGATCAACGAGGCAATCGATCTTTCAAAGCAGTTCTCCAATCTCGATTCGAAGCGTTTCATCAACGGAATCTTGGACCGCTACAAAGGCCAAGTCGGCCGCGATTCCCGGAAAGTGGAAACGGCGTAAGCGGAAAGGAGCGGGTAGAGGGGCGCGGGCGACTCCGGCTCTCGCCGCCGTAAAATGAAAGGGCCTCGCCACCGCTCCCGGCGGCCCATCCACTTTCAAATTCCATGTTCGGACTCTTTAAGAAATTCAAAGAAGGCTTCGCCAAGACGTTTGCCGCGATCGGCGAGAAAACCCGCGGGCTGTTTGGCGGGCGGCGGATCGATGCGGCTTCGCTGGGCGAGCTCGAGGAGGCCCTTTACACGGCGGACTTTGGGGTTGCGACCACCGAGGAGATTCTCGGCGAGATCAAAGCGGCCTACAAAAAAGACGCGACGCTCGCGGGGCAGCAGGCTGCGGCCCTCGGTGCGGCGGTTCTGAACAGAGTCTTGGGCGGCAGCGAGGGTGTCATCAAGCCCGCGGCCAGCGCGCCGACGGTGATCGTGCTCATCGGGGTCAATGGCTCGGGCAAGACGACCACGACGGCCAAGTTGGCGTGGAAGTTGAAACAGGAAGGCAAGTCGGTGGTGGTGGCGGCGTGCGACACGTTTCGGGCGGCGGCGGTGGAGCAACTCAAGACGTGGGCGCAACGGCTCGATCTTGAAATCGTGGCCAGCCACACGGGCGCGGATTCGGCGGCGGTGGCATTCGACGCGTTGCAGGCGGCCAAGAGCCGCGGGCGCGACTACCTCATCGTGGACACGGCCGGCCGGTTGCACACCAAGAGCAATCTGATGGAGGAGTTGGCGAAGATTAAGCGCGTGTTGCAGAAACAGGATCCGACGGCGCCGCATGAATCATGGCTCGTGGTGGATGGCTCGCTCGGAAGCAACTCGATCGAACAGGCCAAGGTTTTTCACAAGAGTTTTGGTCTCACCGGGCTGGTCATCACGAAGCTCGACGGCACGTCGCGCGGTGGCGCGATCGTGGGCATCTGGCGCGAACTGAAGCTGCCGATCTACTTCGTCGGTCTCGGCGAACAAAAGGAAGACCTGCAACCTTTCAGCGCGGAGAATTACTCGCGCGCGGTGTTCGGCCTAGAGGCATAGGCTTCCGTTCCTGGCGGGGCGCGGGGCGGGGGTGGGGTTGGTGATCGGATTACTGCTTTCCTGTCACAGTTTCATGCCGATTTCAGCGCGGATGTCATATTAGCGTTACGCGAGTCATTAAGGCTTTGTGGGCGGGGAGACCTGAGCCAACTAGCGCCGGTCTTTGTTTCGACCATCAAAATCTATGAACTGTTTATTTCCTCTACCACGCCTTGTTTGCTGCGCGTTGAGCACCGTGCTGGCTCTGTCGTCGATCCCGTCAGGGTACGGTCAAAGTGCTGCGGCGGCGCAGATCGCGGCCTTGGAGCCCCTGAAGCTCGAGGCGCTTACCGTGACGGGGACGCGGCGCTTGGATCGCACCTTGGTGGAATCCATGGTGCCGGTCGATGTGGTGAGTCCGGAGACGTTGCAGTCCTCGGTCTCAGCCGAACTCACCGACAAGCTCGTCCAAGCCGTGCCGTCTTTCAATGTGCAGCGCCTCACGATCGGTGAAGGTGCGGCGTTTGTGCGTCCGGCGCGCTTGCGCGGTCTCTCGCCGGATCACACCCTGGTTTTGATCAACGGCAAACGGCAGCATCGCTCCGCTTTGATTACCGGTGGTTTTTCGCAAGCCGCTGATTTGGGTCAGATTCCGGCCTTCGGGTTGCAGCGGGTGGAGGTATTGCGGGATGGCGCCTCGGCGCAATATGGCTCTGATGCCATTGCCGGCGTGATCAACCTCGTGCTCAAAGATCGCATCGGTTACGAAGGGTTTGGCCAAGTGAGCCAATATTTCGGCGGCGACGGATTCAACCGCCAGGTCGGCTTCGATGCGGGTTTCAAATTACCGGCCGGCGGGTTTCTCAACGTCGCTTTGGAATACCTAAAGGCTGATCGTACCTCGCGCTCGGTTCAGCGCGCCGATGCTCTGGCTTACATCGCAGCTCGTCCCGAGCGCGCGGCCGCCGTGCGTAAGCCGGTCCAACGTTGGGGCCAGCCCGAACGCGAATCCCAGCGCCTGATGCTGAACGGAGCGTTGCCTGTGACGACTTCGATCAAGGCTTACGGTTTTATGATCTTCGGGTCGGGTGACGGACTGGATGATTTCAATTGGCGCAATCCTGACACCAACGCTGCGTTTAGGCGCTCGATTTATCAAAATGCGCCGACGTCGCGTTATCCCAATTATTCCTTGGTGGAACGATTCCCTGGTGGTTTTGCCCCGTATTTTGCGTCGAGCGATGAGGATTACCATGTCGTAGGCGGCGTGAAGGGGAGCACGGCGATGGGTCTGAACTATGATTTTAGTGCCGCGACGGGTCGTAATCGCATCGATTATAAGCTGACCAATTCCGTAAACGCTTCGTTCGGTCCGGAGTCTCCGACGGAGTTTGATGTCGGCGGTTTAAAACAGGATGAGCGCAACCTGAACGCGGATTTTGTCTACAACTGGAACAGCGGATTTTTTACGAAACCCATCAACATCGCTTTTGGCGCGGAAAACCGCCGCGAGCATTTTAAAATTCGCGGGGGTGATCGTTATTCGTGGGACGTTGGACCGTTTGCCGATCTCGCCGTTGGGGCGAACGGATTTCCGGGCTGGAGCCCATCGCAGATCGTCGATGCCGACCGCGACAGTAACGCCGCGTATGTCGATTTCGACGTGCAGCCGCTGGAGCGCTTGAGTTTCGCGATCGCAGGTCGCACCGAGAATTATTCCGATTTCGGGGCCACGACCAACGGGAAACTTTCGTCGCGCTTTCAGGCGCTGTCGAATTTGGCAGTGCGAGGTGCGGTGAGCACCGGCTTTCACGCGCCGACGCCCGGGCTGTCCTATTACACGCGCACCAGCCAAGGGTTATTGCCGGGCACCTCCACGCTCTTCACTTCAGGCCAAGTCAGTGTGAGTAATCCTGTGGCCGTGTTTTTCGGCGCGAAAGCACTCAAGCCGGAAAGTTCTGACAATGTGAGTCTCGGTTTGGTTTTCACGCCTGGCTCTGATTTCACGGTCTCGGTCGATTATTACCGGATCGCGGTGCAAGATCGCCTCAGTCTCTCCCAAGGTTTCACGCTCACGGCGGCCCAGCGCGACCAGTTGGTAGCTTCGGGGGTGACGGATGCCAAAAATCTTAACTCTCTGAGTTTTCTCACCAATGCGTTTGATACCCGCACGGAGGGTCTCGATCTCGTGGCCTCGAAGCGTTGGACGCTCTCCAAGCAAGAGACGGTGGCGCTCACGGCGGCATATAATTACAACGCCACCCGCGTCATCCGTTACGATGCTCGCGTGATTTCCAGAGATGCGCGCATCAATCTGGAGAATCGCATCCCGCAGAATGCGGGCAACGTCACGCTGAATTATACGCGTAATCGTTTGGGCTTAATGGCCCGCGTGCGCTATTTCGGCGAGTGGACCGACGCCCAATCCAATTCGACGATCGTGCAGGATTTCGGCCGGCAAATCCTCGCTGATTTTTCCACGTCGTGGCAATTCACCCGCCGGATCAGTGCCACGGCTGGCGTGGAGAACGTGTTTAATCGCTATCCGGACAAGGCGACGTTTAACGCCGCCAACGGTTTGCTCTATTCTCGCAATTCGCCCTACGACGCCGATGGCGGTCGTTGGTACCTGCGGGTCAACGCCGCGTATTGATTTCAACCATGATCCCGCACTCGCGACGCGGCTTCCTCACGCAACTGGCGGCGGCTGGTGTCGTCGCTCCGGCTTGGCTTTTGCCCACGGCGCAAGCTGCGGCGTCGGTTGCGGTCGCTCCCGATGTCGCGGCTTTTGCGGCGGCGCGTGCCGCCGGAGCCCGCGTGCAGGCCACGTTGTCGCTGCGCGCAGGCGAAGCGGCAGTCTTGGCGGCGGACGAGGGCTTTTGGCGCGACGTGCAGGCGTCTTGGGCAGTGGATCGCTCGATTCTCAATTTTGAGAACGGGGGAATCCAGCCCTCCCCGGCGCTGGTGAATCACGCCTTTATCGAGGCTTGGCGGCAAGGGCATGAGGCACCCGCCTACACCCTTAATCGGGTGCTCATGCCGCAGTTGGACGAGGTGCGGACGCGTCTCGCGAGCGCCTTTGGCTGCGAGCGCGAGGAACTCGCGCTGACTCGCAACACCACCGAGGGCATCGAAACGGTGCTGCTCGGTCTTGCCTTGCGCTCGGGCGATGAGGTGGTGACCACGACGCAGGATTACTGGCGGTTTCAAAATACGTTACTCCAACGCAGCGAGCGCGAGGGTATCGTCCTGCGCTCGATCACGCTGCCGGTGCCCGTGGAAAGCACCGATGAAATTGTCGACCGCTTCGCCGCCGCCATCACACCGCGCACGCGGGTCATTTTGATGAGTCACATCATCAATCTCACCGGCCAAGTGTTGCCGGTGCGTGAGGTCGTGCGCATGGCGCGTGCGCGCGGCGTGCTCGTGGTTGTAGACGGCGCGCACGGCTTTGCCCAGTTGCCGTGCACGCGCGGTTCGTTGGATTGCGATATCTACGCGACGTCGTTGCATAAATGGCTGGGTGCGCCGCACGGCACGGGGTTTCTATATGTGCGGCGGGAACGCATCGGAGAAATCTGGCCGCTTTATCCTGCGCCGCTCGAACTGCGCGAAAATATCCGGAAATTTGAAAGTATCGGCAGCGTGGCAGCCGCTCCTTATCTGGGGATTCGCCCCGCGCTGGATTTTTGGTTGGCGATTGGGGCGGAGCGGAAGCTGGCTCGGCTCCGTTGGCTCCGCGATCGCTGGCTGGCTGCGTTTCTTGATGACCCGACCGTTACGGTGCATACGCCGCGCTCGGCCGATTTTTCTGCGGCGTTGGTGACACTTGATTTCACGGGATTAGCGCCGGCGAAGTTGGCCGGCTGGCTCTGGGAACGTCACCGCACATTGGTGCGGCCGGTTGTTCACAAGGAGTTTCACGGTATCCGCGTGACGCCCAATTTATATACGACGGAAGAGGAACTGGCCCGTTTTGTAGAAATTCTGCGTGGGGCGCGCACGGGTGGAATCACTTAGCTTTGACTCAGTCGCCGGAAAACGTGGCGAAGACCTCGCAGAATTTTGTGGAGGGTCGAAAAGAGGTTCGTCGTGTTGGTATGAGTGGCTGTATCTGGACTGAGGTGTTATTATCGGCTGAACTTTTATTTCAATAGCTGCGGTCGGCTTCGCTGGTCGCGGCAGGACTGAGTAAGGATCCAGTGATCGCTCCGTTTACGAGGCTTGGCGTAGAGCACATCGGGACGGGTTATGAGCATCGGTTGTTTCTGCTCGCGCTGTTGGCGGGGTACGCGGGGTTCCGCGCGAGCGCGCGAGTGATTTCGTGTTTCACGCTTGGGCAGTCGCTTACGCTCGCACTGGCGACGCTGGATTGGGTGAATTTTCCCGCGCGCATCACGGAGCCGTTGATCGCAGCGTCGATCCTCGACGTGGGCGTGGAAAATTTGTTGCGGCGCGGCGCGGAGGCGCGCGGGCGCGGTGCGCTGACGTTTGGGTTCGGGCTGATTCATGGTTTCGGCTTTGCGAGCGTGCTGCGCGAAATCGGGGTCGGGGCAAATGGGAGTTGACTCGCGCTCCCGTTGTTCAGTTTCAACCTTAGCGTTGAGCTGGGGCAGCTTGCCATCGCGGCGGTTGTGTTGCCGTTACTCTGGCTGCAGCGGAGATGGGAATAGACTCCGCAGCGGGGCGCGCCACCGGTTTCGGTCTTTGTGGCGCTCGCCGAAATTAATTAGCTCTTGGCCCGCACGCTGCTGGCGTGAGGGCAGGCGCGCGTGGCTCAGATCAACCCGAGCTTCATTTTGCCTTCTTCGCTGATCATGGACTGGTTCCATGCGGGCTCCCAAGTGATGCGGACATCGGCGGCAGTTACACCGGGGACGAGAAGGATTTTGGTTTTGGCGTCTTCGGCGATGGCGGGCCCCATCCCGCAGCCGGGGGCGGTCAGGGTCATGGCCACGTTGACGCGGTAGGCGGGCGGAGTGACGTCGGGAGTTTGCCCGACATCCATCGAGTAAACGAGGCCGAGATCCACGATGTTGACGGGGATTTCCGGGTCGTAGACCCGTTTCAATTGTTCCCAGATCGCAGCGGGGTCGGGAGCGCCGCCGTCGAGGGTCGCGGCTTGGACGGAGTGGTCGACGGCTTTCTCCCCGATGGCATCGGCGTCTTTGCCGTCGAGACGAAAGAGGCCGAAATCGGTCTGCACGGTGTAGCTACCACCGAGGGTTTGGTGGATGAAGAGCTTGGTGCCGGCCGCGAGAGTGTGTTTATCGCCACTGGGAATTTGGGTGGCGACGATCTCGCGGGAAAGGGTGCGGTCGGTGTTCATAGGAGGGCCGGCTGAGGTGGGAGATGGCTCATGGCGCCATCCTTGCCGATTACTTTTTGAATTTGGTTTGGATCAGGAGTCGGAGGGCCTCATGGAGATCGTGGTCGATCAGTCGCGCGAGAACCTCCTCAAAGAATCCGAAGGTGAGAAGTTCGTCGGCCTGTTCTTTGGCGATACCGCGGGACTGCAGATAGAACTCTTGCTCGGGGTCGATGCGCGATGAGGTCGCACCGTGGGTGCAGCGGACATCGTTGGCTTGAATTTCGAGGCCGGGAAGCGAGCAGGCTTCGGCTTCGTCGCTCAGCATGAGGTTGCGGTTTGATTGGTAGGCGTCGGTTTTTTGGGCGTCGGGATCGACGACGATGAGGCCGGAGAAAATGGTCTTAGCCGTGCCGCGAAGCGCGTTCTTGTAAAGCAGGTCGGACTTGGTGTTCGGGGCCTCGTGAATTTGGAGCGTGCGCTGGTCGAACTCCTGGCCGGCCTCGGCGACGGTGAGGGCGAGCATCTCCGAGAACGCACCGGGGGCGGCGAGTCGGGAAAGGGATTCGTGTCGGGCTTGACGGGCACCGAGGTGGAGATTGAGCGACTGCACGCGAGCGTCGCGTCGGACCACCGTCGAGTTCGACTGGATGGAGAGGGCGCGGTGGCTCCAGTCCTGTTTGCCGATGTAGGTGAGCTGAGCGCCGTGTCCGGCGAAGAGATCGTTGGCGCCGGCGGCGAATTGGGCGGACGTGTCGGCGTCGGAGCCGAAGTATTCGATCACGGTGGCCCGGGCGTTTTCAGCGAGAACCACAAGGGTGTGGGGGAAAACGGCAGAGGTGGCTCCGATCGCGTGGGAGAAAACGCCGATGGGCAGAGCAACCTGCACATCGCGGGGGACATAAATGAAAGCGCCATCGGCGAGGAAAGCTTCGTGGAGCGCGGCGAACTTCGGCGAGCCGAGTTTTGGCGGTTGGGCCAGCAAGTGTTCGCGCACGAGGGCATCGTGGTGCACGAGGGCGTTTTGCAGGGTATCGACGATCACGCCGCGGGCGACGAGATCGCTTGAGAGGAGTTCGCGGGAAACGAGCCGCCCGTTGGCAAAGACCAGCTGCGCAGCTTTTGGGATGCCGATAGGCAGGAGAGGGACGGAAGCGGCGGCGTCGAGCGTGAAGCCGTCAAGCGTGAGGGTGCCGATGCTGCTGAAGCGCCACATCTCGTCGGTGCGGGTCGGCATCGGGAGCGAGGCGAAGCGGGCGTAAGCGGCGCGCTTGCGCGCGACCCACCAACCGGGGAGGGAGGGCGGGAGCGACGCGAGGTGAGCGGCGAAAACGTCGGGGGTAAATGAGCCGACAAGGGCGGCGGGAGCGGAGAGCGTGGGTGCGGACATGACAGGATTTCGATTTTGGATTCTCAAAATTCGATTGGACCGGATTTTCGCTGGATCGAAAATTGCCGGTCTGGAATCGAAAATTCGGCGGACTTCAGCCCACCGAGCCTTCCATTTCGAGGTCGATGAGGCGTTTGAGTTCGACGCTGTATTCCATGGGGAATTGGCGGGCGAGATCGTTGATGAAGCCGTTCACGGCGAGGCTCATCGCCTGCGCTTCGGTGAGGCCGCGTTGCTGCATGTAGAAAATCATGTCTTCCGAGACTTTGGAGACCGAGGCCTCGTGCTGCGTGGAGTTTTTGTCGCCGCGCACGGTGATGGCCGGATACGTGTCGGTGCGGCTGTTGGTGTTGATCAGGAGGGCGTCACACTCGGTGTTGTTTTTGCAGCCCTTGAGGTGCTTGGGAATGTGGACGACACCGCGATAGGTGCTGCGGCCTTGGCCGACGGAGATGGATTTAGCGACGATGTTTGACGTCGTGTTGTTGGCGGCGTGGATCATTTTCGCGCCGGTGTCCTGATGTTGGCCGTCGTTGGCGAGGGCGATGGAGATGACTTCGCCCCGGGCCCGCTCACCCTTGAGGACCACGCCGGGATATTTCATGGTGAGCCGGCTGCCGATGTTGCAGTCGATCCACTTGATCTCGGCGTCCTCGTGGGCGACGCCGCGCTTGGTGACGAGATTGAAGACGTTGTTGGCCCAATTTTGGACGGTGATATATTGGATCTTGGCGCCCTTGAGGGCGACGAGTTCGACGACGGCGCTGTGCAGTGTCGAGGTGGAGAACTTTGGCGCCGTGCAACCTTCCATGTAAGTCACCTCGGCGCCCTCGTCGGCGATGATCAGGGTGCGCTCGAACTGGCCGAAGTTTTCGGCGTTGATACGGAAATACGCTTGGAGGGGCTGGGCGACTTTCACGCCTTTGGGCACGTAAATGAAGGAGCCGCCGGAGAACACGGCGCTGTTCAGTGCGGAGAATTTGTTGTCACCGGTGGGGATGACTTTGCCGAAGAATTTCTTAAACAGCTCGGGGTGCTCGCGGAGGCCTTCGGTGGAGTTGACGAAAATCACGCCCTGCTTGGCGACGATATCCTTGATGTTGGAGTAAGCGGCCTCGCTGTCGAATTGGGCCTCGACGCCAGCGAGGAACTTCCGCTCCTGCTCGGGAATACCGAGGCGCTCAAACGTCTTTTTGATGTCGTCGGGAACCTCATCCCAAGTGCGTTTAGGCTTTTGGCCCTGCGAGAGGTAGTAGCGGATTTTTTGAAAATCGATGTTCTCGAGGTCTTTGGTGGCCCAATGGGTCGGCATGGGCATCGCGAGGAACTTTTTCAGGGCCGCGAGGCGAAACTCGAGGATCCATGGTGCTTCCTTTTTGACCGAGCTGATGTAGCGGATCGTGTCTTCGCTTAGGCCTGTGCCCGCGTCGAAGGCATAGTCGACTTTGTAAGAAAAATTGCCGGCGGTTTGATCGATGCCCACGGCGGGATTGTCGACGGTCGTCGCTTCGTCGGGGACGGGCGGAGAAAGGGTGGTGGTGTCGGAAAGTGAGCTCATGGACGGAAGGCTTAAAAAGGTGCGGTGCTTAGGCGGCGGAGGCCGCAAGTTCTTTTTTGATCCAATCGTAGCCCTTGGCTTCGAGTTCCAAGGCGAGCGATTTATCGCCGGATTTCACGATGCGGCCGTCATACATGACGTGGACGTGGTCGGGGACGATGTAGTCGAGGAGACGTTGGTAGTGGGTGATGAGGAGAACGCCGAGGTTGGGGCCGCGCATCGTGTTTACGCCATCAGCGACGATGCGGAGGGCGTCGATATCGAGACCGGAATCGGTCTCGTCCATCAGCGCGAATTTTGGTTCAAGCATGGCCATTTGCAGAATCTCGCAGCGTTTCTTTTCGCCGCCGGAGAAGCCTTCGTTGACCGAGCGGGAGGTGAACTTCCGGTCGATCTTGAGCAGGTCCATTTTTGAGTAGAGGCGTTTGTAGTAAGCCGAGGCGTCGAGTTCTTCTCCCTCGGCCATCCGGGCTTGCTGCGCGGCGCGGAGGAAATTGGCGATGGAGACGCCAGGAATTTCGCTCGGGTATTGGAAGGCTAGAAAGATGCCGGCGCGGGCGCGTTCGTCGGCTTCCTGGCCGAGGATTGAGGCACCGTCGAGGAGAACCTCGCCGGATGTGATGGTGTAGTCGGGATGCCCGGCGATGGCTTTGGAGAGCGTGGACTTGCCGGTACCGTTGGGCCCCATGATGGCGTGAACTTCGCCACTGTGAATCGTGAGGGTCAGGCCCTTAACGATTGCTTTTTCACCGATGGAAACATGGAGGTCTTTGATTTCGAGTTGGCTCATGGAAAGGGTAGGATAGGGGACGAAGGAGGTGGAAAAACAGGGGGGTAAATCAATCTAAGGAGGTCTTGGCCTTCCCGCGAAAAGTGATCTCAACGGCGTTGGCGTCGAAGCCGGCCGGAAGTTCGGCTTTCAGCTTGGCAAACAGAACGGGAGGCAGGTCGATGTCGTGGGTTTGGCCGGTTGCTTCGTCGTGGAAATGGGCGTGCGGACGCAAATTCGGGCAATATCTGGTTGGACCCCGTTCAAAATTGACCGCTCGAACGAGATCGCACTGCACGAGGGTTTCGAGGCAGTTGTAGACGGTCGCGAGCGAGATACCGGGGAGTTCGGGCTTTACGCGGGCAAAGACCTCATCGGCGGTGGGGTGGTCGCGCTTAGTGAGCAGAACGTCATAAACCAGTTCACGTTGCGGAGTGGTGCGCAGACCGCTGTCCGCGAGTTTTTGCGCGAGCCCGGTGGGGTGGAGGGCGTTGTTGGCGTGGGTAGGCATTTTTTGAGGAAGGCACAACAAATTGGAATGATTCTAAGGTGCAAACAATAATTAGAACTATTCTAGATTGCAGAAAGGCTGCGGCTACAAACGTAATTGGCGATGGGACAAATTCGCTGGCTTGCAGCCTGAAACATGGGTGCAGGACGACGGGGCGAACGGAAGTGAGCGCGCAATCGGACCAATCTATCACAACATCAGCCTATGCTTCTTGGGAAGAAATGCACCGTGTTAGCCCACAAAGATGAAACCAAAATCGGTCGAGGTGAACTGCTTGATCCCGGCTTTTCGGCAGCGTTCAAGATTTTGTCGATGCGGGCGAGTCATCGAATAATTCGCACTTGCCAGAGCAAACTGGGTTCGCTGTTTTTGACGTTCTGTCAGTTCACAACCTGTTCGAAAAACAATCCAATAACCATCCAACGATCGCAAGGCGGCCCATCGGTCGACCTGTGTAACGTAGATACATAGATCATATGAGCATTAGCATCACACCAAAAGACCTCCTAGACGCTGGCGTCCACTTCGGACACCAAACCAAACGCTGGAATCCGCGTTCGAAGCCTTTCGTTTTCGATCATCGTCAAGGCATCAGCATCATCGACTTAGCTAAAACCCACGCGGCCCTCGAAACAGCGGTCGCGTTCTTGGAAAACACCGTGGCCAATGGCGGTAACGTGCTCCTGGTGGGCACCAAGCGCCAAGCGAAGGAAATCATCCGTGAGGCAGCCGCTGCGACCAACATGCCTTTTTGCGTCGATCGTTGGCTTGGTGGGACGCTGACGAATTACGAGACGGTAAAAAAATCCATCGCAAAGTTTAAGAAATACCAAGCGATGGAGACCAGCGGCGAATTGTCCAAGTTCTCCCGCAAGGAAGAGTCGGCGATCAAACGCGAGATGGTCCGCATGCAGAAGAATTTCAGCGGCATCGTTGATATGCCCGGCCTGCCAAATTCGATGTTCGTCATCGATGTGAATCATGAGGCGATCGCGGTCGCGGAAGCTGAACGCGCCGGTATCCCCTGCATCGGCTTGGTCGACACGAATTCCGATCCTGCCACGGTTTCGCACCCGATCCCCGGTAACGACGATGCGGTTAAGTCCATTCGGATCATCGTGGACGCCGTAATCGCCGCGATCCAGAGCGGTTTGGCCCAGCGTGACTCCCGCCGCGCCGATCGCGGTGCAGCCGCTCAGGCGGCGGCCCAAGCGGCGGCGATCACCGCAGACCAAATCGATCTCGCGAAGATCGAGTTGCCTCCGGGGATTGCGGCTGCCGTCGAAGGCGAGGCCGAGCCGACCGTGGCCAAGAAGGTCGTCCGGGTGAAAAAGGCCGCCGTGAAAGCCGAATAATTTTCAGCATTCAAAACTTTCAGAAATGAGCACCATCATCACAGCCCAAATGGTCAATGAGCTCCGCGGCGCCACCGGCGCCGGTCTCCTTGATTGCAAGAAAGCCCTCACCGAAGCCAATGGCAGTGTCGCCGAAGCGACGACGATTCTTCGCAAGAAGCTCGGTAGTAAATTAGACAAGTTGTCTTCGCGCACAACGAAGGAGGGTCTGATCGAAAGTTATATCCACCTCGGTGGAAAAGTCGGTGTATTGATCGAGATCAATTGCGAAACAGACTTCGTGGCCCGGAACGACGACTTCAAGTCGTTCGTGCGAGATTTGTGTTTGCAGATCGCTGCGGCAAATCCGCTTTACGTTTCGCGAGATCAGGTTCCTGAGGCCGATTTGGCCAAGGAGCGTGAGATTGCAAGCGCGGCGGTTGCCGGCAAACCGCCGGCTGTGGTGCAAAAAATCGTAGAGGGAAAACTGGAGAATTTTTATTCGACCATTTGCCTGCTCGATCAGCCGTTCGTAAAACAAAACGACAAATCCATCAAGGAGCTCTTGACCGCCCAAATCGCCAAGACGGGAGAGAATATCGTTGTGCGGCGTTTTACGCGTTATCAGCTCGGCGCCTGAGTTCGCTGCGTTTTTATATGAGCCGCTCCCTGCCGGGAGCGGCTTTTTTTTGGCCGATCAGGACCGAATCGGCCGACGGTAGCGTGACCGCCTGTGCTCGGCGCCATGTGGGCGATTGCAACTTGGGCAAATCGAAGCAGTGATAATCGCATGAAAGTTTCCCGCTCCCAGATTGTCGTCCGAGGTCTCACCCACTGCTGCCCCAACTGCGGCGGACGCACGCTTTTTAAGGCCGGAAAACTTTTTGAAGTGAACAAAGATTGTCCTGACTGCGGTTTGAAAATTGAGCGGGCGAACGATGAGGGGTTTTTCCTTGGATCTATGACGTTGAATTACGGAGTAACCATAGTGGTGTTCTTGGTCCCGGTCATGCTGCTCGCTTATTTCGACGTGATCGGGCTGACGGCGGCCATCGTGTTGGCTGGCGTCGGATCTATTCTTTTTCCCGCGCTGTTTTACCGGTCATCACGAAGTTGGTGGTTGATGAACTATTACCTGGTTTTGCCTTATCACCTACCGGCCAATCGGCCAAAGTTGGAGGCGCAGCAGGACGAAAATATATAGTCGGACAAGGGGCGTATTTTCGGCTTCCGTTTTCAGCGTCACGACCTACGTTTTCGAATTCTTGCGCCGGAGAGGTGGCAGAGTGGTCTAACGCGCCTGACTCGAAATCAGGTGTTCTCGAAAGGGAACCGGGGGTTCGAATCCCTCCCTCTCCGCCAGTTATTCGGGGTAAGTTCCGGGTTTACCCAGAGGGTCGAACTATTGTTTCGATTCCGCATCCTCGTCTTTTGTCTTTTTTTCGGCATCGAACCGCCGCGACTTGCCAAATCTTTTTTCCGACTCAAACGTGATATCGTTACTCTTCATTTACCTCTCATGAACGAACAATCGTCCTCCCCACGCACCGAATACGGCTACGCTTTTCTCATCTTGCGCCTTTGGTTAGGCCTACGCGCACTTTTCGCCGGTTTGGAAAAATTTGAAAGCAAAGGTTCGTACTCCTTTGCCGCTTATTATGAAAATATGGGGCGGATGGCGACCGGCATCTCGGGCGCGTCCTTCTTACCCCTTTGGTCGACCAAGCTCTTTGCGTTCAGTATCGGTTATCTTCTGCTCGTGTTTGGACTAACCTTGCTGCTCGGAATCAAAACACGTCTCACCCTTGTTGCGCACGGACTGCTCTACGTCGCCCTTTCTTTTGGCTTGATGGTCGTGCAAGAAGCGGAAGGCGTCGCTTGGCTTGGAATGCACGTCGTCCTGACCGTCGGAGCCTTGCTACTTGTTCGATACAACCGTTTCGCGGTGACCCGCGATTAATTGCAACCCGCCCTTTTACCATCCTCCGCTATGTCTGACGTTAATTCCTCCCCTGTTTCGCGTCGTGATTTTATCGGCACCGGAGCGAAGCTCGGTGCTTTTCTGGCTGCGGCGCCCTACGTGGCACGCGGTGCGGCCGGTGCCGCCAAGGCCGATCAGCTGAATGTCGCTCTGATCGGTTGTGGCGAACAGGGCCGAATCCTCACCAACGCAGCCCTTCCCATCCCTGGAGTGCGTTTCAAGGCCGTCTGCGACATCTGGCCGTACAACCTCACTCGGACGGAGCGCCTCTTGAAGAAATTTGGGCATGAAGCCCGGCCGTTTGAGGATTATCGGGAGATGCTTTCATCGGTCTCAGACATTGATGCGGTCATCATTGCGACTCCTGACTTCATGCACGCGGAGCATACCAATGCTGCTCTGCGGGCGGGAAAACACGTTTATTGCGAGAAGTTGATGTCCAACACAGTCGAAGGGGCTCGCTCGATGGTGGTCACGGCCCGGGAAACCAAAAAACTGCTCCAACTCGGCCACCAACGTCGCAGTAATCCGCGTTATCAGCACGCGCGTGATCGGATCCTCAATGGCGACCGCTTGCTGGGCCGGGTCACCAACATTTCCGGTCAGTGGCACCGCGCGGTGAGCGATGACTACGGCTATCCCGCCAACCAAGCTATCGTTGAGGCTAAACTTGGCAAATATGGCTACGCCAACATGCACGAGTTCCGCAATTGGCGGTGGTTTAAGCGTTATGCGGGTGGACCGATGTCCGACCTTGGTGCCCACCAGATTGACATGTATAATTGGATGCTCGGCTCTAATCCCCGTTCTTGTATGGCTAGTGGCGGGACCGATTATTATAAAACCCACGAGTGGTTCGACAACGCCATCGCTATTTTCGAGTTTCCGACCAAAGACGGGATGGTCCGAGCCTCGTATCAGGTTCTGACCACAACCAGTGCCGGAGGTGGTTACCATGAATATTTCATGGGCGACGAGGGGGCACTCAAACTTTCCGAGAACCCAAAATACACCAAACTTTATCGTGAAGCTCGCGCCCCGGAGTGGGATCAATGGGTGGCGAAAGGGATCGTGGCCAGCCCCACTTCGGGTGAAGGCGCTCCCGCAGCGGTGAAACCTTGGGAGAAAGTCGGAGTCAAGAAACTGGGTGGTCCCTCCAAGTCGGCCGGAGTCGATGTTCGTGAAACGGCGGCTCTTTCTGCCTGGGATATTCCCGTGACTCTGGATAAAGCCATTCACCAACCTCACCTCGAGAATTTCGTGGATGCGGTTCGCAAAGGGACTCCGCTCTCCTGTCCGGGCGAGTCGGCCTTCGCCACTGCGGTCACCGTGTTGAAAATCAATGAAGCGATCGCCGCTCAAAAGACCCTCATGTTTAAGCCCGAAGACTTCGTGGCTTAATTCTTCACCCTGTCATTCTCAATCCACCTATGATCCTTAAAAAGCTCTCCCTCCTTCTCGCCGTGTCGGTGCTTACCGCTGGCGCCCAAGCGCAAGCCCCGGTTCCACTGCAGTTGGAATTGCCCAAACCGCTCTTTGCCGGCACCCCCCGTCCGATTTCTTTGCCCAATCTGGAAGCCCCGCGAGCCGGAAAACGTCCCGACCTCATGGTTCCGGCCGGTACGACAAATCTCTCCAAGGGCAAAGCTGTCACCAGCAGCGACTCTCTGCCGGTGATCGGCGAACTTTCCTACATCACAGACGGTGACAAGTCGGGCACTGACGGCACCTACGTCGAGCTCGGGCCGACGCCCCAGTGGGTCCAAATCGACCTCGGAGCGAAGGCCAAGGTGGCCGCTATCGCCATCTGGCACTTCCACTCCCAAGCCCGCGTCTATCACGACGTCGTGGTTCAGGTTTCGGACGACAAGGACTTCAAGACCGGAGTGACCACGATCTACAATAACGATGACGACAACTCTTCGAAGCTCGGAAAAGGCAAAGACCAGGCCTACATCGAAAACTTTGAAGGACGTCTGCTCGATGCCAAAGGGGCTGCGGGACGCTATGTCCGGCTCTACAGCAACGGAAATACCTCGGATGAGCTTAATCATTACTGCGAGGTCGAGGTTCACGGGGCGCTGGTGAAGTAACGCCTGCGAAAATTTCTTAAGGCGAAAGGGCGGACCGCGGTCCGCCCTTTCTTGTGTCTGGATTTCTACCCGCTTTCATATCCTTCATGCTTGCTAACGTGCGTCGCTGGCTGCCCATCGCGTTGGTCGCAGTCACCGCCCTGTGGCTACGCACCCACGATCTCGACGTGCGCCCGATGCACGCCGACGAGGCCAATCAGGCGGTGAAAGTGGGCGCCCTGCTCGAGCGCGGCCATTACGAATTCGATCCTGCCGACCACCACGGTCCCACGCTGTATTACGCCGCTCTGCCGATCGCTTGGCTCCGGGGCGAACGGAATCTCGAGGCTCTTTCGGAAACCACGGTTCGGTTGGTGCCTGCGCTGAGCGGCACAGTAAGCGTGCTGTTGCTGTATTTTTTTGCTGCGGCTTCCGGTCGAAGGGCGGCGATTACGGCGGCGGCGTTCTTGGCCATCGCTCCGGCGTCGGTTTATTACAGCCGCTACTTCATTCAGGAGTCGTCACTGCTGGCGTTCTTTCTTGCCACCATTGTCTGCACCCAGCGCTGGTGGCGCTCCGGGAACTGGCGCTGGGCGCTCGTTGCCGGCGTCGGGGCCGGTCTGATGCAGGCGACCAAAGCGAGTGCGCCGCTGTTCATTTTCGCGGCTTTAATCGCACTCTGGGTCGTTCGAACAAATTCATTCCAAGCGACACGGCCAAAACGGGATTTCGCCGTCTTTCTCGGAGCCTTTTTTCTAAGCGCGGCGCTTTTTTATTCATCGTTCGGCACTCATTTGGGCGGTCTCTCCGACGCGCTTAGGACCTATGCACCTGCTTCGGGGCGAGTGACCGAAGGCTCGGGCCACGAGAAGCCTTGGTTTTACTTTCTATCGCTCTTCGGCTGGCAACGCTCGGGCGGACTGCTTTGGCAACAACTCCTCTTCGCTGGCTTCGCGCTCGGCGGGGCGCTCGTCGCGCTGCGGCACTCGCGTCCTTTCCTGCGGGGCGCGCTGATCTACACGACCGTGGTGGGGATCGCGCTTTCGGTGACTCCTTACAAAACCCCGTGGCACGTCATTCACCTGATACCCGGTATCGCTTTGCTGGCCGCCGGTGCGCTCGCCGCGATTCCATTTCGTCGCGTCGCCATCGTGTTGGCGGCTTTCGTGATTTTCTCCCAGTGGCGCCAAACCAACCTCGCGGTTTTTCTCCGACCGGCCGACGCCCGAAATCCTTACGCTTACGTCCATAGCTCACCCGATGTTCGCAAGGTCCGGGGGCTCGCCGAGTCGGCCTTGGCCAATTCGCCGCGAGGTGCGATCCGGGTCATCAGCGAAGAGTATTGGCCTCTCCCTTGGTATTTCCGGGGGCTTGATCGGGTCGGCTATTGGTCGCTTCCGCCGGATGATTGCGATGCCGCGATGATCCTCGCCTCGGCCGCGAATACAGACGCTGTGCGTTCGCGCCTGAGGGGACGATATAGAGAGTCTTTCCTCGGGTTGCGCCCGGGCTTCATTTGCACAGTTTTCATCGAGGAAAGCCCATGAACCCGTCCCCGCGCTATTCGCTCGTGGTCCCGTTTTTTAACGAAGCGGGGAACATCCTGCCCTTGATCGCCAGCGCGGCCGAGGTTTTGGAGATGATGCGCGGCGATTGGGAAGCGATCCTCGTCAACGACGGCAGCACGGATGCGACGGCCGACGAGATCGAGTTGTGTATCGCCCGGTGGCCTCAATGCCGCGTCTTGAACAAACCCCAAAACTGCGGGCAGGCTGCGGCCCTGCTCGATGGCCTGCGGGCCGCGCGGGGCGAATTCATTTTCACCATGGATGGTGACGGTCAAAATGACCCGCGCGATTTGCCCGCTCTCTTGGGACACTTGGAAACGGAGCGGCTCGATCTTGCCTGCGGTTGGCGCCACAACCGCCACGACTCGTTTCTCCGTTTGGGCATGTCTCGTTTGGCTAACCTCGTCCGCGGTCGCCTTCTCGGCGACCATTTCCACGACAGCGGCTGCCAGCTCCGGGTGATGCGCAGGGAGGTTGTTGCGTCGCTTTTCCCGTTCGAGTTGCTGCAGTCCTTTATCCCCGCAGTGGTGCTGGCGGCCGGATTTAAGGTCGGTGAGTTTCGCGTTCGGCATCACCCCCGCACCCGGGGTGAAGCAAAGTATGGCTTCCGCCAGCTCTGGCTCCGGCCAATGTTGGCGATGTTCCGGCTCCGCCGCCGACTTCGTCGATGATGCGTCACTCCTTTACCCACGAGGCGATGGCCACGACTTTCACGATCGTGATCGCCGACCAGCTGCGCGACTATGCTCGCCAGGCCACCACTGCAGCTTTCCGCGAACTCGATCGCTTGGAGAACGAGCTCAGTCTCTACGTCGAATCCAGTGACATCGCCCGGGCCAACCGGATGAAATGTGGTGAAACAATTTCGATTGGCGATGACGCTCTCCAGTGTTTGCTGCTGGCCGCCGAAGTTTCCCTCGTCACGGGCCGAGCCTTCGATGCCGCGTATGCCTCCGACTACGGACCGGATGTCCCGCTGGACCCCGTGCCGTTTACGCTCGATCCCGCCGCCCATACTTTAACTTCGCGCGTGCCGCGTCTCCAGCTGGATTTGGGGGCGATTGGCAAAGGCTACGCGCTCGACCAGCTTGACCGCATCCTCGATGAATGGTCGATCGCGAGTGCGTGCTTGAGCGCGGGCGGCAGCAGCGTCCTTGCGACCGGGGCTCCCCTTGATGGCGAGGGCTGGCGCATCGGACTCGGCGAAGAAGCGTCTTATTGCACGCTTGATTTGACGCGATGTGCACTGAGCGGCTCCGGCCTCGCGGTGCAAGGGGCTCATATCGCGGACCCACGCACGCGAACGATTGCAGTGAGAGCTAATCGCATCTGGGCCTTGGCGCCGACGGCAGCTCTTTCCGACGCCCTTTCGACGGCTTTTTTTGTGAGCTCATCCGCCGAGATCGAGCGGGTGTGCGTAGAGCTTCCGAGCGTTGGCGCCGCGTGGATCACGAACGGGGCGGGCCTGGAGACCTGCGGACAACTACGCACCCTCGTAGCCTGTGGCGGACGTCGCGAGACATGAAGGGGCTAATTTCTTTTTCGGAAATTAGGGAAGAAAATGGCGGAGAGGGAGGGATTCGAACCCCCGGGACCTTTCGGCCCAATGGTTTTCAAGACCATCGCGATAGACCACTCTGCCACCTCTCCGTTAGGCCAGCGCGGAGAGCTTTACGCCGCCCCGGCCGCTTTCAATCGCGATTTTTTCCGAGAAAAAATGCCAGCCAGATGCCGAGCGCCAAAATCAACACCAGCCACCAGAGATATCTCAGCTCTCTGGCGGCACGTTCAACGAACCCCAAAACCCGGGGGAAAATCACACACAGTGCGATGATCGCACCCACGCCCACCAACAGGCCTAGATTGCGCCGGGCGGCGGGGCTCATTTCTTGATCGGAGGGGAAGAGGCCGGGGTCCCGAGCGGAAGAATAAAATTCGTCCCCGTGTTTTCGCCGCCGCCGATCACGAGGGGCGATTTTCCATCCCACTTTTCAACGATCTGGAGCTGGATCAGTCCGGGAGTGTCGCGGAGCGCTTCACCGCGGATGCGGATGGCTTCAGCCTCGCCTTTGGCCTTGATGATGACGGTGTCGGCTTCGATCTGCGACTTCTGCTGGGTGAAGCGGGCTTTGGCGGCTTCTTGCTCTTGGACCATCTTGGACTCGATCGCGGCTTCGAGTTCTTTGGACAAGGTGATGTTCTCGAGGACCAAGTCTTCGACATAAAGGATGTCGCCGATCTTTTGTTTCACGGACGCCAGCGAGCGCGTTTTGATTTCTTCCCGCTTCTTCACGATTTGCTCCGCGCTCTGCAAGGCGGTGACTTCCTTGAGGGCCTCTTGGATGCGGGGGGCGATCAAGCTGTCGAACGGGTCGCCGGCGTAGTCTTGAAAAATCTTTACGACGGCGGCCTCCGGAATCCGGTAAAGGACCCGTAGACGGACGGTGACCTGCTGCAGATCGGAGGAGTAACACTCCGCGTTCAGTTCGCGGGTGAGCTGGCGGATGGGAACCGGGAGGATGGTTGAAACGAAGGGAACTTTGGTGCCGAAGCCTTCGGGTTTGAATTGCTCGCTCACTTTACCGAGCGTGACTTGGACGCCGCGGAATCCGGGTTGGACGACATAGGTGGATTGGGCGGCCGCCACGATCAGGACGAGAACGATGAGGGCAAAGCCAATAAGTTTGGCGAGGGCGTAGGAGGACATGGATCTGGAGCAGACGAAGCGTGCGGAGGGTCAGCAAGGTGAATTTGGTGGGATTATTTCTTTCTCTTTCCACTCGGGGTTTGCTCCGTATTGAAGCGGGTCTAGGCCTTTGGGATGGCGAGTGGGCGGCATCTTTTGGTCGATGGATCCAACATCGCACATGCATGGCCGGAACTTCGAACGATGCTGGCGCGCAGCAGGCCGGCCGCGCACGCGAGGTTGGAACGGGCGTTATCGACGATCCATGACCACGAAGGCGTGCGGGTGACCTTGGTTTTTGACGGTAGTGGCAAAGAGTTGGACCTGCGTTGTCCCGGTGCATCGCAGACGTTCTCGGTGGTGCGCACGCCAACCGGAATGACGGCGGATGCTTTCATTGAAGGTTGGGTTGGGCGCAGCGTACCGGCGTCGAATTGCTGGGTTGCCACCGGAGACACGGCGGAGGGCCGAACTATCGAGGGATTGGGCGCGCACTGGATTTCGCCGGACGATTTGGCGGCCTGGGTGCGTCGAGCCGAGGCGCTGATGGGTTCGAGCTTGGCTGGACGGGTCCACGCCAATGACCGGAACTGGAAGCAACGACCATGAATCAAGCTGTCGGTAGCGTCGCCGAGCTGCAGGGATTATATGGCAGTTATTCGTTCTCCGAATACCTGCTGCAAAAAATTTGGCTCCGGGGTGATTTTGATCGGACTCGGGCGCTGACCGCGGAGGGCGAGCGGATTGAGATCCTTCATCCCGGGCGTTGGAACAAGCTGGGCGGTCCGGATTTTTTGGGAGCGAGAATTCGTTTTGGAACCAAACCGGAGGTGACGGGTGATGTGGAGCTGCATCTGCACGAGGAAGATTGGGCGGCGCACAAACACGAGGTGGACCCGGCTTACGACCGAGTGGTGCTGCACGTGGTGCTGTTTCCTCGGAGTGAAGGCTCGTCCGCCAAAGCCAAGAACATGCGGCCCATCCCTGTTTTGGCCCTGCTGGCTTTGCTACAGCATGACCTGGAGGAATTCGCCGCCGATGAGGCGATCGAGCGGATGGCCGCCCGACCGAGTGGCTTGATTTTTGAGACGTTGAGCATGATGTCCCCGGCGGCCTTGGACGCATGCTTGCGGTCGGCTGCCGGGTTGCGGTGGCGTCAAAAGGTTCACTATGCGCGACTGCGGATCGAGCGGTTGGGATGGGCTGAGGCCTGTCACACCTCGGCGCTGGAGATTTTGGGCTATCGATTCAACCGCGCCGCGATGCTGCGGGTAGCGGGAAAATTCCCGTTGGAAACTTGGGCGGCAAAGGACGTTTCAGCCGATGAGGTTTTGGCGTCGGAGCACGGCCATTGGCAGGTGCAAGGGGTGCGGCCGGCCAATCACCCGAGGAACCGCCTCGAACAATATCGCCGTTGGGTTCAGGCGGGTGCGGATTGGCCGCAGCGATTGTCGGAGTTGGCCCGGAGTTGGCCGCAGGCCTCCGCAGAGAAGGCAACCCGGGCACTTCGGGCTGAGCACGATTTCGGTGCCCTGCGCGTGCGTTTGGCCGAGACCTGTTGCGGCGCGGCATTAAGCGGGACCCGGCTGGATACCTTCGTCATCGACGGGGCGTTACCGTTGGTTGCGGCCCAGTTCAGGAACGAAGCGGAGATTTTTGGCAGTTGGTTCCATTGGTTTCCCGGCGATCTTCCGCCGACGGTTTCGCAGACGTTGAAGGACTTGAGCGTCTCCGGAGTTGCGGTGGGTCAGCCCGCGATCAACGGCTTCGCGCAAGGAGTTTTGGGCTGGTGGTGGCAACGCGATGCGAATTCGCGGGGGCCCTCTTCGTAAGCTCCCCTGGGCGCCGGCCGGCGCTGCGCGCTTTGCGGCGATCGATGGAAGGCCGCGCGCTACTTGGCCTCAGCTTTTAGCTCAGCGAAGCGGGTCCGCATCTCGGCGAGGCGCGAGGCGTAGGCCGGGGCCGCGACGACGTTGTTCGTTTCGCCCGGGTCGGCGGCGAGGTCGAAGAGTTCCTCGTGATTGAAGTCAGGCCAGAGGAAATACTTCAGGTCCTTGCGCACCAAGGCCTGTGATGAAGGGATAAAATTGACGTTCCTGATTGTGGCGTGCTCGTAGAAGAACTCGGTGCGCCACGCGGGCGGGGTGGCGGCGAGGTAGAGCGGTGCGAGGTCGCGGCCCTGCATCCGGGCGGGGGCGGCGACGCCGGCAGCGGCGAGGAAGGTGGGGGCGAGGTCGACGTTGAGCGTGAAATCGGCGTTGGTGCGGCCGCGCCGGGCGGCGGGCAGGCGGGGGTCGCGCACGATGAGGGGGACGCGGATGCTTTCCTCGTGCGGATACCATTTGTCGGCGAGCCCGTGCTCGCCGTGAAAGAAGCCGTTGTCGGTGGTGAAGATGACGAGCGTGTTTTCCAAGGCGCCTTGTTTGCGCAGTTCGTCGATCACGCGGCCGCAGGTGCGGTCCACCTCGGTCGCGAGACGGTAGTAGTTCTTCATCATCGTCTGGTATTTTTCCGGCGTGTCGAAGCGCCAGCGCCAGCGGTTGCGGCCCTCGTTCTGATCGTTGGCGATGAAGGGCGGGAGGCGCTTGAAAAAATCGTCACCGCCGGTCGCCGGCGTGGGGATGACCGAGTCTTTGTAGAGTTCCAGGCTACCGGGCTGGGGGAGAAATTGGAGGGGATTGCGGTCTTCGGCGTGCGTCGCGAAGAACGCGAGCGTGAGGACGAAAGGCTTGTCCGCCGGTCGCGTGCGGAGGAACTCGAGCGCGTCGTTCTCGTTTTTCTGCGTGACGTGAATCTGGGTGCCGTCGGCGTTCTTGATCCAATGCACCCCGGCGTAGGAGCGGCCGAAGTCGAAGTTGTCGGCGGGGAATTTTCCGTTGTGCCATTTGCCGATGTGACCGGTGTAAAAACCGTGGGCCCGCAGGAGCCCGGGATAGGTCTCGGCCCACGGGGTCTTGAACATCTCAAAGGCAGGATTGCCGTGGCGGGACATCCATTGGCCGGTGAAAAGGGTGGCGCGGCTGACGCCGCAAATGGAGGTGGTGACGGCGTTGCGGGTGAAGCGGACGCCCTCGGCGGCGAGGCGGTCGAGGTGAGGGGTCTGGACGATCGGATGGCCGGCTACACCGAGCGTGTCGTGACGCCAGTCGTCGGCGTAAAGGACAAGGATGTTCAGCGGCTTGGCGTCCGTGGCGGCGATGAGCGGAACGCATGCGGCGAAAACGGAGAGGAACAGGTAGAACGATTTCATGGGGCGGCTTCGTGGGGTAGGTTGAGTTCACCGACGGTCACGCTGGACTATCACCTTCGCAAGAGCGGCGGGCTTGAGCGTGGGTGGCGACGGTGAAGTTTTACGCGCTACCTTTTTGGGGTTTGGAGTAGAAGATTCGAACCTCGGGTTTTTGGTTGGGCAGGAGTTGCTGGGCGCGCTGCAGGGCCTTTTTCGTCGCGAGCGTGGGATTCTCCTCGGCGGGAAACATATTTTCCAGGCCGATCCGGGCGGCGAGTCCGCTACGCTTGAGCACGAGGGCGACATCGCCGTGGACGCCGGAGATCAGCAGGTGGCGGTTTTCGGATTTCAGGTAGTCGTGCAACTGGTCGAGGGCCATGACAGTGGTGGCGTCGAGGTGGCGGGCGTTTTTCATGCGCAAGATGAAGACGCGGATGTTGGGGTCGGCGGCGAGGCGGCGGACGCCGTCTTGGAAGATGTCGGCGGCACCGAAGAAGAGATCGCCCTCGACGTGGACGATGGAGATCTGGGCGTTGTTGCGCTCGGCCGGGGAGTCGATCTCGGCGAGCTGGCCGACGTCGTTGAACGCGTGTTCGGTGAGGGCGGGGGCGCTGGCTTTTTGCAGGAAGAAAACCAAGGAGACGCCGATGCCGACGAAGATGGCGGTATCGAGTTTGAGGAAGAGCGCGGCGATTAGAGAAATCCAGAAAACGGCGGCGTCGGCGGAGGTGGAGTGACGCACGAGGAAAATCTGCGACGGCTGAAAGAGCCGGACGGCGATAACCACCAGATAAGCGGCGATGGCGGCGATGGGGATGTAGGCGAGCACCGGCGAGATCGCCACGACGATGAGCAAAACGAAGACGCCGCTGGCGACGACGGACCACTGCGTGCGACCGCCGCTCTGGAGATTGGCGGCGCTGCGCAGGAACGAGGCGGAGCCGGGCGTCGCGCCGAAGCCAGAGCCGACGAGGTTGCCTACGCCCATGCCGATGAGCTCCTGATTCGGGTCGATGGGCTGGCCGGTCTTGGCGGCGAGGCTTTTGGCGACGGTGACGGATTCCAACATGCCGAGAATTGCGGCGGCCACCGCGATGCTGGTGATTTCGGGAATCAGGCGGGCGGTGTCGGCGTTGAGCGGGAATCCGCTGAACAACGGAATGCCGCCGGAGATCGCGCCCAGGTCGCCGACGACGGCGACCTCGTAGTCATGGAGGTTGAAGATGTAGGAGGCCGTGCCCGCGAGCAGCAGGACGGGAAGACCGTCGGGCCAACGCGGCCGCCAACGGCGGAGCGTGAGAATCAGGAACAGCGCGACGAGACCGGTGATCGCGGTGACGTGGTTGAGGTTGAGGGTGAAGAAACTCGTGACGAGATGGCGCAGGGTGCCGGGGAGACTGACATCGGGCGCGCGGGCGATCCCGAGCAAGCTGCCCAGTTGGCCGACGGCGATGAGGATGCCGACGGCGGTGGTGTAGCCGACGATGACGGAACGGGAGACGAACTGGGTGATCTTACCGAGGCCCGAGAGCCCGGCGGCGAGTTGGATCGCGCCCATCAGGAAGCCGATGAGCAGGACTTTTTGCAGCGGGGCCAGCGGCTCGGCGGCGAGCGTGAGCAAGGCGCTGGCGAGGATGATGCTGATGGTGTTGGTCGGGCCGACGACGAGGTGCCGCGAAGAACAAAAGAGCGAGCAGAGGACGGTGCCGACGATGGCGCTGGCGACCACGGCGGGCACGGGCACGCCGATGAGCAAAGCGAAGGCGATACATTGCGGAATGGCGACGGCGGAGATGGTCAAGCCGGCCCAGAGATCCGCCCGGAGGAGGGCGCGGTCGTAGCTGCGCAGTGATCTAAAGAGGGGTGGGATGAGATTTGCCCGCAGCTTGTCCCGGACGCTGGTGAAGCGTTGCTCGGCGAGATCGGTCAGATCGTTCAGTTCGTTCATACACTCGCACGCTGGGCGAAAGGACGGAAATTGAGGGCGATCGAATCCGAGGACAAGAAGCGACTGATGGAGAAATTGTAGGTGTGGCGGTCAGTTCTTAACCTAGCGGAGTCATACCACCGTCGCCTAATAAACAGGCTTTCATTGCGAGAAGCGCAGCGACGAGGCAATCCACTGAATTGCTCCGTCGCGCTTCGCGCACCGCAAACAAACTTCTAGAAATTAAGTAACGTTGATGAAACGCGCCATGCGCCACCTTCACTTTGCGCTTGAGGCAAGCGTGCTTTTAGCGTTCTTCACGAAGTCTTAGTCCGTTTTCGATTGGAGCAAAAGTCCGGTCGTTATTCCCCAACCCCCAGTTCCTGTCTGCTTTCGCCAGTTTTATCGAAAAAGGCCTAGTGCTGCAAAAGCACGGCGTGAAATTTTGAGCGTCTACTTAGGTCATTTGCACGCACCCTTATTTGGGCGCCGACCCTAACCTTCGCCGAGCTCCACAGAATCTTTATCCCAAACCATGAAACTAACTCAATCCACCCCGCTGCATCGCGCAAAATTAAGCTTTGCAGCTTATTTTGCGATTATCTTTGCGCTGACCTTCACGACAGGAATAGCCGCAGACGACAGCGTCAAAAAGCTCGCGAGCGAAAATGAAAGTCTGCGCAGCGAGAACGCTGAGCTTCGCCGGCGTTTCGCTGAACTCGAGGCCCGCTTGGGCATTCCTCCCGCCGCGGCGCCTGCTGGCCAAGCTGCGGTCAAGCCAGCTATCGCGACGGCGGTAGCAGCGCCGGTGGCTGCGGCCAAAGGCAGCCCCGATGTAGTGCTTCTCAGTACCTTCGAAGTTTCCAGCGATAAGGATTATGGTTACCTCAAAACCAATGCCGCGACGGCTACCCGGATCGGCATGGAAATCCAAAAGGTACCGATGAACATTTCGGTCATCTCGCGCGACTTCCTCGACGATACAAACGCTCGCTCGTTGATGGACTTGCTGCGTTACACGGCGGCGGCCGCGGGCGACACTCGCTATGCGATGCGCCGCCCCGGTAACGAGTCCACACCGCAGGGCGCTTTTACCATGCGTGGCTTCGCGGTAAACACGTTGATGCGCAACGGCGTCTTTCGCTACATTTCCTATAATTTGGATAACGTCGATCGCGTCGAAGTGGTCAAAGGGCCTGCCGCTGTTTTCTACGGCCAAGGCTTTCCCGGCGGCGTTGTTAACTACATCACAAAACAGCCTGTATTCGCCAAGACTCCTAGCACTTTCAAATACTCCATTAACGATAGCAGTGGTCACAAGGTGGTTGCCGATATCAACGTGTTGCTGAGTAAGAAAGCCGCCTTCCGCATGGTGGGTGCATGGGATGATACCCAGGGAGAGCGGCGCTTTGAATTTCGCCGCAACATCAATCTGACGCCGAGCCTGACCGTCGTTCCTTTCGACAGCGGGAAAGTAAAGGTCAATGTTGAGATGGAATATCTCGTCGAGAGCTTCAATCAAAACGACTATGACTGGATCTGGAGCGATTTCGCCGGCTGGCGGACTGCGGCTGCTGCCACCTCGGCCATAGTGGTTAACTCTGTAAAAACCCCGAGCCTAGCCTACGCTACCTACATTAATAATAAGCGTAATGCGACCGGTGATTTAGGTTTGCCGGCCTACACCAGCGTAGAGCGCGGGGCTTACTACACGGACAAGGGTGGTAAGCTCATCCATGATGAGGCCTTTAACTACACGAGCCGCGGCGCCCGCACCATGAACGAAGTCAAGGTCTTCACGGCCACGACGGAGTTCGCGCCGTTCAATTGGTTGGAAGGCCGCTACGTTTTTCAGCACGACAACAGCCGTTTTGACAGCATCGAGGGCATCACCACTCCCTACGCCGACGGGGTACACTGGAACGTGGGCGCAGGCGGGACGTCGGGCTATTACCGTGACACCAATTTGCACCAACTTGACCTGATCACCAAATTCGAAACCGGGGGGATCAAGCACAAGCTGTTGGCTGGTTTTAACTCGTCCAAATACACCCAGAATTTCTTCGGCCACGACATCCGCCTAAATCCTTTTTACGGCCATGTCCCAGGCTCAACCAATCCGATCGCAAATCCCGGCTACGGCACGACCGGGGGTACCCAAGTTCCCGACAATATGGTGGGCGAGGGCCGAAGCCACGACACCGGAGTGCCGACGGTCAACCAGGTCGTGCGCGATCGAAACGGTAACATTAAATTGGTTAAGGCGGTCTACAGCAACTTCGACCCTGGTTTCGAAACATATCCGACGATCGATAAGTTATTTCCGAATGGTCGCGCCTGGCTCGACGGTTACAAACCGATCAACCTCGCGGGCTACCTCAATTACCAAGCGGCGCTGCTCGATGACCGGCTCAATCTAATCGGTGGTTTCCGTCGGCAGTCGCTGGAGGAACAGGGACAATATTTGATGGCTAATTATCCTTGGTACATCGTCCCGGTCGATGCGTGGAAGGATCCCATAAAGTATCCGCCCAGCGAATGGGGTTACGGTGCGAATTACATCAAGACCCTGCGCGTTTATAAAAAAGAAGCGGATGCATGGATGGCCGGCGCCTCTTTTGCCGTTAACAAAGAGCTGAGTGTCTATGCCTCTGTCTCAAAAACCTTCCAATTTAACGTGGGTAATGTCGGTGGGGTCTTCGTCGGCAATGAACTCCCGATCGTGCAAAGCGCGCTCGACCAGAACCGTGGTTCTTTTCAATACCTCGGTCAGACCGTCACTTCTGCCCAAAAATTCATCGAGATTCAGACTGCCCGCGGCGCCTATAACCCGCTTAAGGACGAGTCGGGGATGAATTGGGAATTTGGCGCCAAGATGAGCTCCAAAGAGAGCAAGGTCGTCGGCACGCTCTCTTTCTTCCGCGGAGAGCGCACCAACCAGATGTTGGATGACCCCGCAGCCCAGTCGAATCTTGAGGAGCCGCTCAACTTCAGCACCACGTTGTTCGCGCCGGGCACCTTGGGTTACAACACCCGGGTGTTCCGTTGGCGCACGACCGATTTGAAGAACCGCATCGAGGGTTCCGAGGCCGAAGTCATCTGGACCCCGCTCCCGAATTTCCAGGCGGTCATCAACGGTTCGTGGCTCTGGACCGCCAAGACGGTTTACGACAAATCCCGCGCTCAGCCCGGGTCCTCAGCTTACGCTAAGCTGGGTGCCGCGGCCAAGGTTGCCTCCGACATCTACTACGGTGCGCGCATCGAAAATGTGCCTGAGTACCGCTTCAATGCTTTTGGCAAATACACCTTCACCGACGGCAAAATGCGTGGGCTTTCGCTTGGGGCCGGTCTGCGTTATTCTTCGGAAACGGTGGTTAGCCGCAGTGTTGACTGGAATCCGCTCAAAGGCGGCTACCAAGCGGGCGACTACCTGGTGTACGACCTCACGGTTAATTATCCGTGGAGCATCTCGGATTTCAAATTCCGCACGTCCCTTGGTATCTACAACGTGACCGATGCCGTTTACTCAGAGGGCTCGTTTGCACTTTCGCCGGCGCGAAACTGGCTCCTGAGCAACACGCTGGAATTCTAAGCTGATCCAATCGGCGCGGTGGCGCTGGCAGGGCGGAGTCCACATCGGACTCCGCCTTTTTTGTGGCGCCAGCCGGGCTTCCGCAGTGTCAGCCGCGAGGCAAATGCAGTAAACGGCCGACCGGGTGCCCCCGGGTGAGGTCTTGATAATAACCAATAGGAGATCGCAATGGTAACCACTACGATGGTCGCAGTGGTTACCAATC
>NEVA01000002.1 GCA_002304445.1 Opitutia bacterium Tous-C4FEB
TTGCGTCTCCATCCAGTCCGGCAGCCGCGGCGACGGAGCGCCGGGGTAATTCGCTAAACCGTGCTCTTAAATATGACTTCTGCTTTCGACTGATGGATGTTGCCCGTAGGGTCAAAAAACTCGAAGCTACAATTTTTCAAGGATTGATCGCTCGACCGAGGGGTTGCGCGGAGGCTGTGGTGTCTGAAAATTCAACCGACAGCTACACCGCGTCGCGACAATACTCTCTCGTCGCACCTTCACGTCCGCAAACCCGCGGGGATGGTTCACTATGCCCCCCCGGATTTTGATTCGCTTCAAAAGTTCGCATCCATGGCGGTTGAAGCGAATGAAGCGAATTGATGGCGACAAACCCAGCTGCAAACCGGACATGACGGTTCCATCCTTTGACTCAACTTCGATTTGCCTAGCGGGCCTCCCTCTGAAGACGCCCGATTCGCTTCAAAAGTTCGTGGTTTGATCCATGCCGGGCAGCCAGTGGGGGAAAATCAGAACCTTTTTAGAGTTCGGTCAAAAAATTGTGCAAATTGCTCAAATGCGCATTAAAAGGAAACTCCCGATTCGATTGATCCACCATTTCCGCCCGAACTTCGGGCGCACGCATCCGACGGTTTTCGATCTCCGTTCCAAGGGTAGCGGTGCGGTCCACTCCGGCAATTACTCGAATGCCCCTCGCTTCGTTTTTCTCCTGCCCGCGGAAGCCGCTGAGACCGTTGCATCATCGCGTAACGGCTGGGTCTGCCGAGTCATCTCTTTCTGCCAATATTCGATCATAGCGGGAGGGACTTCGGCTTTGGTCGCCGCGGTTCGCCACCCGCCGAGGGTTGCTGCTTCCACTTGACCGTAGATCTCCCGGGCTGCTTTGGCTGATATGCCGCCGATCTCGGCTAAGCGGAGGAGGGAAGTGAATCTGATCGGGACCTGCGCGCTGCCGAGCCAGTGCAGGGCGATGAGCGTTGTGAAGACGCTGGGATTGAGATCGTAGGCGGGCGCGAGTGACCAAGTCATAGTATTCTCATCGTAGAGAAAACTATGGTTGCGACCGTGGTCATCGCGGTTTGTCGCAAGAAGGTTGAAAACTGCACGTCGAAAACACTCTGCCGCCTCTTGGGCTCCGGCAAGCCGGCGGCTTAGGCGCATGAAGTCCTCGTAGTCGATGGCGCCGTCTGCGGCCTTGCGGTGCATCATGCCGCTAAGCGTGTGAACGTGTCGCCGTCCAACAGGCCCGTCGTTCCGCAGATAGCGATCGAATCGCTCTACCGCAAAATGCCGCCGCTGGCCGTCAAAGACCAGGCATCCCCGGGGGACACGGATCCCTGCATTTTTCGCCATCAACCAGAAAGCGAATTCGACGGCACCTTCAGCCTCATCGCTGGAACGTGCGAATTTTAGTATGCAGGGGCTGTAGCCGGGAGGAGGATTACCCCCGACAAGAATTTCGTGACGCTCGATGAATTCACCTTCCAGTCGCAGGTGGACTGATGTCTTGGGATAGGCGCCTCCTAGGGTGCTGCCACCCTTGGCTAGGGCGGCGTTAACTTGCTCCGCAGATAGGGGCACGGGAGTAGCACGCAGTCGGTCCGCGTCGCGCGTGAGTGTGGCGAGATCTACGGCAGACGGGTTTTGCTCGGCGCCGGCCCCCAGCACTGGCTCGAATGTGATCGCCCCAGGACCGCGCTGACCGATGGCTGCAAGTTTACCCAGTGGCGTCTGCACTTCCGGCATCTCGTGGCGCAGCATGCGTTCACCCCAAGCATCGGGTAGCGAGTCGGCAATTAGACCGGGCAACCCGCTCGCGAAGGGCGTGTCGCCTGGCTTGAAGATGCGCAGTCCTGTTGCGAACGAAGCTAAAGGCAGACTCAAGGGCGAAAGGTCGTGGCCGCTTTCGAGGAAAGACCGGTCAATTTCGAGCGCGTGAATAGGGCCGTCCGGCCGATAGGCGAGAACGCCCAGCGGCCGATCGAGAAATTTTAGCTGAAGAAGTTGGGGCTCTTTAAAAGCCATTAGTTGACTGGTTTGACGGCGGCGGGCGCACGCCGTCTCGGCTTGGCGGATTCGCTTCGGGCGAGGAACGAACGGATGTCTTTAGGGGCATCGGTCGGTCGCTCGAGCGCAGTGAGAAAGGTGTCGGCCAGGCCGAGTGTGACCAATAATTTCGCCAGCCCGTGAAAACCGATCTGCCCGGAGCGTTCGAACCGCCGGACCGTGGCGACGCCAACCCCGCTGCGTTTAGCCAAATCATCCTGACGCCAACCGAGTGCTAATCGATTAGCCCGGATTGAATCGGCGACTTCACGGAGCACGTCGACTTCGGTTTTAAGCGATAACATCTGATCACTAGTATTAAAAAAAAGTATTTAAACAATCAAAATTAGTATATTAAATTAGGGTATGGGCTGATGAAACGAAGCCTTTACGGCGCGAAAAAGCCGGCGATCGGGAAGCGCGCCGGCTTGTTCTGATGGGGAGGTGAGGCGTCGGATTATTTACCCAACGAGGCGCGGAGGCTGTCGAGTTGGCCGGCGCTGCCGAGGAGGACGTTGCGGCTGGCGATGAATTTCGCGTATTCCTCGATGAAGATTTTGCCGGGTGGGCGGAAATCGAAATCGCCGGGCTTGTCGCGGAAGTATTCGCGATGGACGCGGGTCCAGACGAGGCGGCCGTCGGTGTCGATGTTAACCTTGGTGACACCACGTTTGGCGGCGGGAAGGTATTCGTTTACATCGACGCCCATGGAACCGGCGATTTGGCCGCCGGCGGCGTTGATCCGGGCGACTTCGTCCTGCGGAACCGAGGAGGAACCATGCATGACGAGCGGGTAACCGGGGAGGCGCGCTTTGATCTTTTCCAAAACGTCGAAGTGGAGGGACTGTTTGCCCTTGAACTTGAAAGCGCCGTGCGAGGTGCCGATGGCACAGGCCAAGGAGTCGCAGCCGGTTTTCTTGACGAAGTCTTCGGCTTCGACGGGGTCGGTGAGGCAGGCGTTACCTTCCTCAACCTTGATGTCTTCTTCGACGCCGCCGAGCATGCCGAGTTCGGCTTCGACCGAGATGCCCTTGGCGTGCGCCCGATCGACGACGCGTTTGGTGATCGCGACGTTCTCGTCGAACGGATCGTGCGAGGCGTCGATCATGACGGAACTGAAAAAGCCGGAGTCGATGCACTCGTAGCAGGTCTGCTCGTCGCCGTGATCAAGATGGACGGCAAAAATAGCTTCGGGAAAGATTTCTGCGGCCGAGCGGATGATCGCTTCGAGCATGCGCTTGTCGGTGTATTTTCGGGCGCCCTTGGAAATCTGGATGATGAACGGAGCCTTGGAATCAATGGCGCCCTTAAAGAGGCCCATCGCCTGCTCGGCGTTGTTGATGTTGTAGGCGCCGACGGCGTATTGACCGTAAGCGTGTTTAAAGAGCTGTGCAGTGGTGACGATCATGGGCGTGTGGGATGATGGGAATCACGGATACCGTGCCGACCGGAAAATTATGCGACAAGGGAAATTTCCGCGGATGACGCAGGCCGTGCCAAGGGGACGCCGGAAAAGGAAAAAGCCCGACCAGCGGTCGGGCCTACAGGGCCGGAAAGGCGAGTCCGATCCACCCGGACTTCAGCCGCCCTTCTTCTTGCCGCCTGTGTTCGCCGGGGTCGTACCGCCACCGCCGCCGGTGTTGCCGCCCATCGTCTCACGAAAGGTTTGGCTGATTTTTTGTTGAGCGGCTTGCTCCCGCTGGAGCTGCCTTAGGGCATCGACCTGCGGGCCGCTGAGCACGCCCTGGGCAAGATTGACCGCGGCATCGGTGATCGGGGTTCCGGTGTTGGCACCGCCACCAAATCCCCCAAGCATGCCGCCTCCAAGATTGCCGGCGATCATTACGGCCGGACTACCGCGCCCGCCGCCGGCGGACTCGGACACGCCGGCCGGTCGGCTAGAGATCTGTCCGGTGGTTGCGGCGGTGCGCTGCGGGGCGGTCTGGCTGAGGATCTGGACCATCGAGGCAGATTGCGCGGCGGTGAGCGGAGTCGCGGTGTAGCTCAGACGTTGGCTAAGCTGGTCGGTCGTGGCGCGCTGAGGCATGGTCTGTTCAAAACTCTTATACTGTTTGAACCCCTCTTCACCGATCGACGCTTTGATACCGGCGTCGATATCAGCTTGGGTGCTGGCGAGGAGGCTGCGGAAAGCTTCGGGGTCTCGACGCGGGTCGATGCCTTGCTCGCGGGCGGCAGTGAACACGTCCATCGCGGAGGTCTGGCGTTCGACGAGGAGATTTTTGAATTTATCGAGCTGCGCGGGCGACAGGTTCAGGCTCTTGAAAAGCGAGGCGTAGCGGGCGTCGAGTTGACCCTTTTGCTGCAAGGCCAGAGCGCGTTGGATCTCGGGTTTTTGGAGGGTTGACAGGGCGTTGGTCAAACCGCCGGGTCCGCCGGGACCGCGAGTACGGCGGTCCCCGCGAGGGCCACGTTCGCCGGGAGCGGCGCCGTCTTCGACCTCGGCCATGGTCTCTTCACTCCCGGCAGAGTCTCGCTTGGCGGCGAGTTGGTCGGCGAGATCTTTGGCCCGTTTTTCCGAGGCCCAAAGCCGCTTCTGAAGATCCGCGCGTTCGTCGCCGCTGAGGGCCGCGGCGCGGAGCGCGATGAGTTCCTGATACTGCTTCCACGCGTAGGCGGCACCTCCGACCGTGGTGCAAGCGAGGATGACGACGAGGTAGGATTTTGGGGATTTCACGGGTGGATGATTGATGGAAGACGCGAGAGCAGGCGTGAAGTTACCCTCCGCCAGAAGTTGGTGCGGCTGTGAACTCCGCGACGGGGGCGGGGGGGTGCCGGTGATCGAACTAGCGTGGGGGAAATTCGAACTCGGCTTTCTTTTTGTCTTTGGAAAGGACGAGGTAGGCGGAAAAATGCGAGCCACGTTTGGAGACCAGTTCCTCAATGAGGCCCGTGCGGCCGTCGGTGACGAGGCGCTCGATTTCCTCGACGGGGAGTTCTTTGCCGCAGAGCACGCGCTTTACCTCAAAAACACTGCGCAGGGTGCCATCGGCCTGAGGTTTGGTGACGTAGAACGCCTCGGGCGTGAGCATGAGCGTGCCCTCGTCGTGAAACTTACTCGTGATGAGGGTCTGGGCCTTCGAGAAATCGACGGGGACCCTGGCCTTGCGCTCGACGGTCTTGCCATCCTTGCCGACGCGGGGTTTGCGGGGCGGAAATTCCCAGGAGAACTTCGGGCCGACGCGGGTAAGGAAGGCGTCGAAGGGGCGGCCTTTTTTCGAGATGAATCCGACAATGAGGTCGGTCTTGGGCTGGGAGACCAGTTGGATCGCGATCTCGCGGGTGATGGGCTTCTGGCACATCAATCGGCCTACGGAGAATTTTTGCTCGTAGGTGTCGCCGGATTTTTCGCGGAGGACGTAGCTTGTGGGAGCTTCGCAAAGCTCGGCGCCGGTGGCGGGGTCGGTCCAAAAAGGCGTCAGATCGGCGAGTTCGAACTTGTTGCCAAAATCGAGATCGACGCGGCGCTTGCCCTCATGTTTCGGGTCGTCGGCGAGGACGAGTTTTGAAGGGAAGCGGTTGCCGGTGCGCGGGGAGACGAAGCCGTCGAGCGGGCCGATCTCACCCTTGGTCACGAGTTCTTTGACTTCGTGCTCTTCGAGCTTCCGGCCGGTGATGACTTTATAAACCATCAAAATTCCGTCCTGCGATTTGTAGCCCCGGAGGGTCTCAAGCATCGGTTTGCCGTCGGTGGGGGAGATGATGTCGGTGGTGCGGGCGGCGGAGTCGTCTTCCTCGAAATTTTTGGTGCGGTCGACCACGCCTTTTACGACCTCGACGATCTCGGCCATGAATTTGTCGCGGGGGTATTTCCCATGCTCCATCTGGCGGAGTTTGTGTTCCCACTCGCCGGTCATGTCGGGGCGGGTGAGGGCGTCGGCTTTAACTGCCGTAAGGAACTGGAGCAGTGATTCGGCCTTCGGGGTCGGGACGAGTTCGCGCTGGGCGCGCTCCATGTATTTTTGATTGATGAGGCCCTCGACGGTATCGGCGCGGGTCGCGGGAGTGCCGAGGCCGCGTTCTTTCATGGCTTCGGCCATGTCTTCGTCGTCGACGAGTTTGCCGGCGCCTTCCATGGCGGAGAGGAGCGTGGCTTCCGTGTAGCGCGGCGGCGGCCGGGTGGCCTCGGCGTGCAGCTTTGCGTCGCTCGTGCGGGCTTGGGCGTTGTCCGCGGGCGAAAGGGCCGGGAGAGCCTTGGAGTCGGGCGAGTCGTCGTCGACGGTGTTCTTGCCGTAAACGGCGAGCCAGCCCGGAGCGGTGAGGACCTTGCCCTCGGTTTTGAAATCGTGGCCCGGCGCGACGGTGCTGATGCGCGTGGTGACGTCGAACTCGGCGGACGGGTAGAACGCGGCGACGAAGCGGCGCGCGATCATGTCGTAGACCTTGGCTTCCATCTCATCGAGGTTCTTGGGCTCGGTGGTGGTGGGGATGATGGCGAAGTGATCGGAGATTTGGGCGTTGTTAAAGATGCGCTTGTTGGGGCGCAGCCAGCCGGACGCGAGCAGGTGAGCGGCGTGTTTGCCGAGGTCGCCCTGGAGGTTGTTGAGCGTCTCGCGGCAGGTGGGAATGTAATCTTCGGGCAGCGCGCGTGAGTCGGTGCGGGGGTAGGTGATGACCTTGTGGCGTTCGTAGAGGGCTTGGGCGATCTGGAGGGTGCGACGGGCTGGGAGGCCGAAACGACCGTTGGCTTCGCGCTGGAGCGTGGTGAGATCGTAGAGGCGGGGGGCGGCTTGGTTGGAACCCTTCTTTTCTTCGGTGACTTGGGCAACGGTGCCTTCGGCGCAGGCGGCGAGAACGGCTTCGCCCAAGGCTTTTTGCCAGATGCGATCGATGCGGTCGTGCTCGTCGTCGGCGATTTTTTTGAAATTTGCGCGTTGGTAAACGCCCTCGTAGGTACCTTTGGCGACGGTGAACTGGGCGGTGACGCGCCAGAAATCACGGGGCTTAAAGTTTCGGATCTCGAGTTCGCGCGCGAAGATGATCGCGAGCGTGGGCGTCTGGACGCGGCCGACGGAGGCGACATTGCCGGCGCGGGAGCCGAACATGCGCTTGGTGAGGGCGCGGGTCCCGTTGATGCCGATGAGCCAATCGCTCTCGGAGCGGCAGCGGGCGGCGTCGGCGAGGCCGGCCATTTGCGCGCCTTCGCGGAGATTCTTGAAGGCGGTATTGATGCCTTCGGTGGTCATGGTCTGCATCCACGCGCGCTTGAAGGGGATTTTGCTCTTCGTAAGCTGGTAGATGTAAGTGAAAATCAGCTCACCCTCGCGGCCGGCGTCGCAGGCGTTGATGAGCAGTCCGATATCTTTTCGCGCGAGAAGTTTCTTGAGATGCGAGAAACGATCTTTGGAGGCCTCGATGGGTTTGAGGCCAAATTTTTCCGGGATAATCGGCAGCATCTCGAGCCGCCAGAAGCCATATTTCTTTTTGTCGATATCCTCAGGCATCTCGAGCTCGACGAGGTGACCGACGGCGGAAGAGATCACATACTCATCATTTTCATAATGGTCGCCGGATTTCGGGATTTTACCAAGGGAACGAGCGAGGTCGGCAGCCACGGAGGGCTTTTCCGCGATGATGAGAGTCTTCATTGAGCCGCGAGCGGTTACGGGGCGGGCGGGGCGATTTCAAGGCTTAGTTTTTTTGCCAAACCCGGCGGCGGAGGCGAAACCTGAGGCTAAAGGCGACCGGTGATCGGGTGCGCCGACTCGTCGGGCGGCACTGCGAATAACGGTGGCAGAAACTACCGTTTCTCGTTCGATTTGGCAGAGGCGGCTGCCGCGCTTTCACGCTGAGTGCGGTTGAATCGAAAGGCGAACGCAACGGCGCAGCGCTGAAGATATTTGGGCTATGCGCCAGTCACCATGTCGTCGGCTCTCGCTTTGGTCGGCGATGGTTCGCTTTTCAGAGAAACGTTATTCGGCAGGGCATTGGCCGTCGTTGAAAGAGGCTGACATCCAATAGCGTTTGCTCTGAGCCAAGTCCAAATCGAGTCGTTAACAGCGCTGGGTAGTGCTGGGTAATGCCGGCGAATCGCCTCAGTTCCGCCTCGACTTTAGCTCTCAATCCCGTTTGCTGGAGAATTCTGTCCGGTCACCGGTCGTTCTTCATTCTAGATATCACCCTCACATGAGCAGCAAACGCAATATTCCGACACGGCGCTTCATTAAGCCAACCTTTGAGTTTCTGATTGAAAAGAAACGAGACGGCGGCGAGTTCAATCAAGAGGAGATACGCTATATCATTGATAGCACGCTTGATGGTGAGATGCCTCAACACCAATTGGCTGCGTTGGCCATGGCGATTTATTTTTCCGGAATGTCGGCTCAGGAGACTGCGGATTTGACCGAAGAAATGATGCTTTCGGGCGAGGTCATCGACCTCTCCCATATCGCGAAACCCAAGATCGACAAGTATTCGACCGGTGGCGTAGGCGATAAGACATCACTTGTGTTGGTGCCTTTGGCGATGGCGGCCGGGGTCGTTGTTCCGATGATGTGCGGAGTTGAGCACGATTATGTGATCAACACGTTGGAGAAGCTTTCGGCGGTGCCGGGCTTCAAGACGCATTTTTCAAATGAGCAGTTCGCCTCTCAGTTGGCCAAAATCGGCGGGGCTATCATCGCTCAAACCGAGGATTTGGCTCCGGCCGATGCCAAGCTCTACGAGTTGCGGAAGGAAACAGGAACGATCCCAAGTCTCCCGCTCATTACCGGGAGCGTTTTGTCGAAGAAACTGGCGGAAGGCTCTGAAGGCCTTGTGATCGACGTCAAGTGGGGCAATGGCTCGTTTATCAAAGACCTTGAACAGGCCAAGCAGTTGGCCCGTTCGATGACCCGCGTGGGTCGATCCATGAAACGGCGTTGCGTGGCGTTGGTGACCGATATGAATCAGCCGTTGGGCGACACGGTCGGCACATCGCTTGAGATCAAGGAAGCGATTGCTCTGCTTAAGGGCGAGGGCCCCGAGGACATGAAGGAACTCGTGCTAAAGCTCGGCATGGAGATCGTCCGGCTCGCGGGTGTTGCGGGTTCGACACTTTCGGCGAAACAAACCGTTCAGCGGCACCTGACCGACGGTTCGGCGCTGGAGAAGTTCAAGGATTTGATCAAGGCGCAGGGTGGTGACACGTCGTTTATTGATCACCCGGAGAAATTCCCGGCGGCGAAGCATATCCGCAAGTTGCCCGCCCCGAAGCGTGGCTATGTCCACACAATCAATGCCGCGATGATTGCTCGCGGCGTGCATTTGTTGGGCGCCGGCAAAGAGACTTCGCATGACAAGATCGATCACTCAGTCGGCGTTTCGGAAATCAGAAAGGTCGGCACCCAAGTCAAGCAGGGCGAACCGCTGATGATGATTCACTACAACGACGAGGCGAAACTCGAGCAGGCGCTCGAGTATTTTAAGAACGCCTACCGCCTGGCGCCGAAGCGCCCGACACCGCCGCCGCTGATCGTTGAGCGGGTGGCATAAGAATCGGGTCAAAGCGTTTCTCCGGCTTTATTCGCCAGAGCCTCAAGCTCTGGCGTTTTTGTTTTTACAGCCTCTGCAAGGGCCCGAAACAGCGCCGATTCTCAGATCTGTCGCCCAGTATCTCCTCGTAGATTAAGCGGACGGGCTTGCGGTGACAGGGTTCAAAGCTTGGGGCGCGTTGACACCTGGAATAGCGGTGGTGCCCGCAACAGGCCTGATGCGGTGAAGTTAACCGCATCGGTTTTTGTGGGCAGGAGTCGCGGATCAACCCCAACGGAAATCGCTCCCGTGCCGAAAACAAACGGGCTGATACGGCTGAGTTGAAACGCAGGTGCTTGCCGATCGGGCGTACGCGCACAGCTCACATAAACCAAAAAAACTACAGGTGAACCACGGATAGACCCGAATGGACACGGATCCCAAACCGACGGGAGCAGCGAACGACTCACCCATGAGGTGAAGCCGGTTCTCCCGTCTTTATCCGGATTAATTCGTGCGCGCCGTTAGCGTGTTTTCATAAATTCAGGGCAGATTGACGGGGGAAAACGCAAAAGAGTTGTGGAATGAGGGCTGGGAACGGGTTTCTTTCTCAGAATCTCAACGCTTGCGCTCGTGCTTTGGCGTTGGCGACATGCAACGACCAATTCCATGAAGCAACGAACTCTAGCGCGCGAAGTTTCGATCCAAGGCAGCGCTCTCCACAGTGGTGAGGCCGTCACCCTCACTTTGAAGCCCGCGCCGGTCGATCACGGTTACGTTTTCAAGCGGGTAGACCTGAGCGGCGCACCTGAGATTCGCCCTCGTTCGGATTTGGTGACGGATCTCGTGCGGGCGACGACCATTCAGTCGGGGCACGCCAAAATCCAGACCGTTGAGCACGTGCTAAGCGCCCTGAGTGGCTGCGGCATCGACAACGTCATGGTCGAAATGACGGCCTCCGAGCCTCCCATCCTCGACGGTTCCGCCAAGCCGTTCGTCGACCTGATCATGAGCGGTGAGCCGACCGAACAGGAGAAGGATCGCGAGTATTTTACCCTCGATGCGGCGGTTTCAGTCACCAAGGGCCAGTCGTCGATCATTGCGCTGCCTTGCGACGAGCTCAAAATCTCCTGCACCTCGGCCGATGATCGCGGCATCCATACCCAGCATCTTTCGCTCACGATCGATCCGGATGTCTATATGACACAGGTAGCCGCCGCGCGAACCTTCACGATCTACGAAGACATCGAGGAGTTGCTCAAACTCGGGAAGATCAAGGGCGGTTCGCTCGACTGCGCGGTCGTCATCCGTGGCGACAAAATCATCTCGAGGGAAGGCCTGCGGTTTAAAGATGAGTTCGTCCGGCATAAGATCCTTGATATCATCGGAGACATCACGCTGCTCGGGCTGCCGCTCAAGGCCCACATCATCGCGACCCGACCGGGTCATGCCATCAACGCCGACCTCACGAAGGCGCTCGCCGAAAAACTCGCCGAGCGCCTCAAAGGTCCGAAGAAAAAACCCCGGCCGGCAATGGTGATGCCCGACGAGACCGCCCTCGATGTGCGGCGGATTCTCGACACGCTGCCGCACCGGTATCCGTTCCTCATGATCGACCGCGTGGTCGAATTCGTCGGCCCGGATGCTCTCGTGGCCATCAAGAATGTGAGTATCAACGAGCCGTATTTTCAGGGGCATTTTCCGGGAAATCCGGTGATGCCGGGCGTGCTTCAGCTCGAAGCGATGGCGCAGGCGGCCGGGATTCTCATGCTGCGTCGCGGTTCGAGTGAGGGTAAAACCTCGCTCTTCATGAGCGCCGACAAGGTCAAGTTTCGCAAGCCCGTCCGCCCCGGCGACCAACTCATCATCAACGCCAAGCTCACCAAGACCCGTGGCAACAAACTCGCGACCTCTGAGGTGACCTGCACCGTCGACGGGCAGGTGGTTTCCTCCGGTGAATTGATGTTTGCGATCATCGACACCAGCGAGGTCGAGGGCTGAGCCCAACGCCATGGCGATCCATCCCACCGCGATCATCGAGGCCGGCGCCCAACTCGGGGTCGACGTCGACTTGGGCGCTTACAGTTTTGTCGGCCGCGAGGTCGTGCTCGGTGACCGCGCCCGCTTGCACCACCACGCCTCAGTCGAGGGCCGCACGACGCTCGGCGCCGGTTGTGAGGTGTTCCCATATGCCTGCATCGGCGGCAAAACGCAGGACTTGAAATACAAGGGCGGCGCACCGGGTATCCGCATCGGAAATGACAACGTCTTTCGCGAGTATGTGACCGTGCATGCCGCGACGTTCGACGGCGATTTCACGGTGATCGGTTCGGGCAACACCGTGCTCGCCTACAGCCACATCGCGCACGATTGCGTGATCGGCAATCACTGCGTCATGAGCAACGGCACCATGCTCGCGGGCCACGTCATCGTGGAGGACCATGTCATCATCGGTGGCTACGGCGGGGTGCATCAATTCTGCCGGCTCGGGGCCTACGCGATGCTCTCGGCCACGGCGAAACTCGTGCAGGACTTGCCGCCGTTTTTCATCGCCGACGGCACGCCGGCGGTCGTCCGCGCTTACAACAAGGTCGGCCTTGAGCGTAACGGCCACACGGCGGAGCAACTCGACCGCGTGAAACAGATTTTTCGCATTCTCTATCGCGACGGGCTCAATCGCAGCCAAGCGCTGGAAAAACTTTCCGCCCACGCCGATGCGGCCACGGCGGAATTTCAGCGCGTCATCGCGTTCGCCAAAAAGAGCGAGCGCGGGATCGCCCCCGGAGCCTGAGGTTTGCGGCGCGGCGGGGGCCGTCGCTTATTTCTTTTTGTAGACCGTCGCCGGGTCGAACACCGGCCGGCCGATCAGTTCCAGCTTCAACGAGTCGGGCGCTTCGGCGGCGGCGCCGGCGGCAAGCTTCCGGTAAAAACAGGATTTGTAGCCGTTGTGGCAGGCGGCGCCGCCCACGTTCTGCACCTTGAGCAAGATCACATCTTGATCGCAGTCCACGCGCAGTTCGCGGACGAGTTGGGCGTTGCCGGATTCCTCACCCTTCACCCAAAGCTTGTTGCGCGAGCGGCTCCAATAGCTCGCCTTGCCGGTCTTCAGCGTGAGCGCGAGCGACTCGGCGTTCATGAAGGCGAACATCAAAACTTCGTTGGTGGTTTCGTCGGTGGTGATGCACGGGATCAGGCCATCGGGGCCGAACTTCGGTTGCAGCACGGTGCCCAGCTCGATTTCGGCCGAGGTGGTGCGGGCGGGAAAAACAAATGCGCTCATGGATAAAAACGTCAGGGCTAGCTCTGGGCGGCGAGGTTTCGCAGGTAATCGTAGCTGTAGAGGCCGGTGCGGTGACCGTCGCTAAACTCGAAGCGGAACGCGTAGTTTCCCACTTTTTCCCAGCCAAGCACTTTTACGCCGGGAAAGGCGCGCGGGCCCGTGCCGCCATACTGGTTGCCGAGCACGTCGCGCTCACCCTGCGTCTCGGCGCTGGGAGACGCGGCGCGCAGGCGTTCGGGCAGAAAATAGGTTTCCTCACCGTCATTCCAGCGCACGGCGACTTCCTCGCCCACCAACTGAATATCGACCGGGTCAAAACGAAACATGGCGCCACCTTAACTCGCCGCCGCCGGGTGAGAACAACTTATTTTATCAGCGCGGGTGCCCGGGCGGCTCGCTGGAGAATCCGCCGGCTCCGCCTTCTGCTGCCGTTGCGTCGCCAAAAAAAACAGGGACGACTTTCACGTTGACGCACCTCGGGAGCGCCCTTTGCTCTGGCCCTTCACGCAGATGGCAAGATAGCTCAGTTGGTAGAGCAGTTGACTGAAAATCAACGTGTCCCCGGTTCGATTCCGGGTCTTGCCACCACTTTCAAAAAGCCCCGCTTCCGGTCACGGCAGCGGGGTTTTTTGTGCCGCGAAGGCTCAGGCGCTCCAGTTGATCGCCTTCTTTGGCCAAGCACTCTTGCGGGTCCAGGGACCGGAAATGTCGTTCATTTCGATGCCGATGCGTTTGGCTTCGCCCGAGGGTTTCATTTCGATGAAATAAACGGCGTCCACCGCGCTGGTGCCGTCGGCCAGTTCGCCGTAGTAGATCGTCATCAGAAAATGCGCGGTCTCTTTCAGATGTTTTGCGAGACTCGGCGTGAGATCGTTTTCAAAGGTGCCGGCTTCCTCGGACCAGATCGCGGAGATCGTGACTTTGCCGTCGGCCGCCGGGGCGACTTTCATGCCGTTCTTTTTGGCGTAGGCTTTGAGGGCGGGCAGCTTTTTGACGGCGACCGGTGAGCTGTGCATGACGATGGTGGTGGACATAAATGGAAATGGGTGGCGGTGGGTGCGGAGCCGAGATTCTTGGATTCGCCGCCGATTGCCAGCCTGCGGTTGAATGACGCCGGTGACGATTGACCGACGGCTCGCGGGTTGCATCGGAGACCGGGAGCTGCGTGGGTTTCTCCGATGTGCGTTCGCTATACCCTGCATCAATCTGACGCGGCCCTGAAGGCGATCTCGCGGGCGCTGGCGAAGACGCTGACGGCTGCGGTAGCGGCGGAGCCGAGGTATAACGTCACGCTCACGCACCGGATGCCGGTCGTCGCGGCGGGTGGCGACAGCGAGGCGGAGGTGCGCGGGATGGTCTGGGGGCTCGTGCCGTTCTATGAGCGGGCGAAGACGCCGCGGCGGATGTTGCCCAACGCCAAGGCCGAAACGGCGACGACGCTCGCGGCATTCAAAGACGGTGTCGCGCACCGGCGGTGTCTCGTGCCGGCCAACGGTTTCTATGAGTGGCGGACCGAGGGAAAAATGAAGCTGCCGCATCTCTTCACGTTGCGTGACGACGAGCCGTTTGCCTTTGCCGGGATCTGGGAGCCGGCGGACGGCGATCTCCCGGAGACGTTTGGCGTGCTGACCACGGAGCCGAATGCGCTCGTGGCGCCGATTCACGGTCGGATGCCCGTGCTGCTGACCGAGGCGACGATGGCGCGCTGGCTCGGAGCGGCACCGCTGGCCGCCGAGGAATATCGGGCGCTCACGCGGCCCTTGCCGGCGGAGCGGATGACCGTGCGGCCGGTAAATCGTTTCGTGAGCAATTCCAGGAATGATGGGCCGCAATGTCTTGAACCGCCGGAGGATGCTCCGCCGGAACTGAATTTAGGCTTCACGTAGCTTGATTTTCGGCCGGGGTGCGTTTCAGGTGATAGCCTATCAACTGATAGGTATCTTCAATCCCCTCCCGCCATGCTCACCGAACGTCAGGAACAGATTTTGGATTTTGTCCGCGAGTATCAACGCGTGCACTGCGTCACCCCCTCGACGCGCGAGATCGCGCGGCAGCTCGGTTCGTCGCAGCCGACGATTTTGGGTCACCTCCAAGCGCTCGCGAAGAAGTCACAGTTGGAGAAACTCGCCGACGGCAAATGGGGCCTGAAGACCTCGGCGGTGCAGGGGCATTTGTTCGAGGTGCCTGTGTATGGCGCGATCCCGGCGGGCCGGCCGGCGATGCAGGAGCAGGAGGTGGAGGAAACGCTGCGGATCGATCCGGCGGTGTTTGGGCTCACGCCGGCGCGCGCCTCCGAGTTTTGGCTGCTGCGGGTAACGGGCGACTCGATGATCGGGGCGAATATTTTGGAGGGCGATCTCGTCGCACTCGAGCGGCGTGAACCGAAGGCGGGCGAGATCATCGCGGCGCTCGTGGATGAGACGACGACGACGTTGAAACGCATGGTGCGCCTGCGCGGGCGCACGGTGTTGCGGGCGGAGAACCCGCGTTACCCCGACCTCACACCCGAGCGCATCGAGTCGCAGGGCGTGGTGGTCGGGGTGATCCGGCGCAACGTGGCCTAGTCGACGAGATGAACGCCCGTGTCCGGTTCCGCCTCCACGCTCTCCGCCCTGCGGTCCCTGCTGGCTGCACGTTTTCCGGAAAAAAACCGGAGACCGGCCGGCTGTGTGCCCACGGGCGTCGCAGCGGTCGATGAGGCGCTGGGCGGCGGGTTGCCGGTGGGGCGATTGACGGAGGTCGTCTCCGCGGTGGCGAGCAGCGGCGGGCAGACCTTGCTGACGCGATTGATTGAGGAGACGCGCGTGGCTCGGCGGCGGATTGCACTGGTGGACGGGGCGGACGGGTTTGCGCCGGAGTCGGTGTCGGCTGATGCGTTGCGGCACGTGGTGTGGGTGCGCGGACAGGACCTCGCGCAGGCGCTGGCGTCGGCCGATGTGCTGGTGCGCGACGGAAATTTCGCCGTGGTGGTGGTGGATCTGCGCGGGTGCGACGAACGGGCCTTACGGAAAACGCCCTCGGCGACCTGGCACCGGCTGCACCGGGCGACGGAGGCGGGCGCGACGGCGGTGCTGGTGCAAAGCACGGGCGCGCTCGTGCCGGCGGTGCCGTGCCGGTTGATCCTCGGGCGGGCGCACGCGCTCGCGAGCCGGCGGGTGGAACGCGGAGAGCTGGCGGCCCAGCTCACGGTCGAGGTTGCGCGTGGGCACGCGGGGCTGTTGACGGACGGCGTGGAGGCGCAGGCCGGATGAATTACGCGGCGCTGGTCGTGCCGGATTTTTCGCTGCATGCGGTGCGGCGGAGCGATGCGTCGCTCGCGGGGCGGCCGCTCGGCATTGTCGCGGGCGAGGGCCGCACGGCGGTCGTGCGGGCGGTGTCGCCCGAAGCGACCGGCGTCGAGCCGGGACTGGCGGTCACGCTCGCGATGGCGCGGTGTCCGGCGCTGGTGTTGCGGCCGCGCGATCCGACGGCGGAGACGGAGGCGGGCTGCATGGTGATCGCGGCGGCGTTGACGCTTTCGCCGCGAGTCGAGCACACCGGCGCAGGCTGGTGCACGGTGGATTTGCAGGGAGCGGACGAGGCGCGGACGTTGGTCACGTTGCGCCTGCGGCTGGGGGACTTGGCGGCGGTGGGGATTCCGGTCCGCGCGGGTATCGCGGGGACGCCGCTGCTCGCGGCGTTGGCTGCGCGCAGCACGGAGACGGTGTGCCTGGTGCGCGCGCCGGCGGAGTTTTTGCGACCGCTGCCGCTCGCGTGGGCCGAGCCCACGGCGGCGCACGCGGAGATTCTGGCGGGGTGGGGCGTGCGGACGCTGGGCGACCTGACGGCGTTGCCGAAAGGCGAAGTTGGGCAACGCCTCGGGCCGACGGGTGCGGCGCTTTGGGAACGCGCGGCGGGCGAGACGACGCGACCGCTCAAACTGGTGGAGCCGAAGAAATCGTTTGCGGCGGCGTGGGCGTATGATCCGCCGGTGGAGTCGCTCGAACCGCTGCTGTTTTTGTTGCGACGTTACGCGGAACGGGTGGCGCTGGAATTGCGCGCGGCGGGATTTGTCGCGGAGAAACTCGCGCTCACGCTGCTGCTGGAGGACGAGACCGATCACCGGCGGGAGTTTCGCCTGCCCGAGCCGGGGGCCGACGTGGACGGGTGGCAGCGGATCCTGCACGCGCACCTCGAAACGCTGAAGACGGCAGCGCGCGTGGTCGGTGTGCGGCTGGTGGCGACGCCGGCTCGGCCGCCGGAGAAACAGGACGGATTGTTTGAGACGGGGCTGCGTGATCCGGCGGTGTTTTGGGAAAGCCTCGCGCGCGTGGGCGCGCTGGTGGGCGACGACCGCGTGGGCACGCCGGTGGTCGCGGCAACGCATCGGGCGGATGCGTTTGTCCTGACGAAGCCCGCCGAGGCGGTGCCGGAGCCGGAGTCCGCACCGGTGCATGCAGCGAGGGGGCTGGTGCTGCGACGGTTCCGGCCGGCGTGGCCGGTGCACGTGCACTGCGACGGAGCGAGACCGGTGGAGATCGTTGGCGGACAAATCGGCGGGGACGTGTGCGCGGCGAGCGGGCCGTGGCGGAGCGAAGGCGAGTGGTGGACGGCGGCGGCGTGGGCGGTTGAGCTCTGGCAGGTGGAGTTGGCGGCCGGCGGGTTGTATCAATTGGCGCGGACGGCGGACGGCTGGTGCGTCGAGGGAGTTTTCGACTGATGGCGCGCGGGGATTACGTCGAGTTGCACGCGCGGAGTGCGTTTTCGTTTCTGCGGGGCGGCTCGCTGCCGGAAACGCTCGCGGCGGAGGCGGGACGACGGGAGTTGCCGGCGGTGGCGCTCTGCGACCGGGACGGGGTTTACGGGGCGGTGCGGTTGCACATGGCGGGCAAGGAGGCGGGCGTGCGCGCGCTCGTGGGGAGCGAACTCACGATGGAGGACGGGAGCGTGGTGCCGGTGCTGGTGGCGTCGCAGGCGGGCTATCGGCGGCTGTGCGGGCTGCTGACGACGGCGCACCTGCGGGCGGCGAAGGGCGAAGGGCGCGTGGCATGGTCGGAGTTGGCCGAGGACAATGCCGGGCTGATCGCGCTCACGGGCGACGAAGCCGGCCCGGTGCGGCGCGCGTGGCGGGCGCACGGGGCAAGGGCGGCGGGCGAGGGCGGGGAGAAGTTGCGCCGGATTTTTGGGCGCGACCGGCTTTTTGTCGAAGTGCAGCGGCATCACGTCGCGGGCGAGGAAGCGGAGAACGAGTTTTTGGCGGATTGGGCGGGGGCGCATGGATTGCCGCTTTTGGCGACCAACGGCGTGCTCCACGCGACGCCGAGCGCGCGGGCGGTGCTCGATGTGTTCACCTGTTTGCGCGAGCACACGACGCTCGATGGGGCGGGGCGACGGCTGGCGATCAACGGCGAGCGGCACCTGAAAACCGGCGCGGCGATGGCGGAGCTGTTTTGCGATCTGCCCGAGGCGGTGGCCAATACGGCGCGGCTGGCCGAGCGGTTGGAGTTCACGCTCGCAAATCTCGGCTACCGGTTTCCCGACTACGCGGTGCCGGCGGGCGAGACGCAGGATACGTTTGCGCACAAGATGGCGTATTTCGGCGCGCAACAACGCTACGGCTCGGTCACGGGCGACGTGCGCCGGCAACTGGACCGCGAGTTGGCGCTGATCGCGAAGCTGGGGTTCAGCGGGTATTTTCTGATCGTATGGGATCTGTGCACGTTTGCCCGGGAGCGCGGGATTTTGGTGCAAGGGCGGGGAAGTGCGGCCAACAGCGTGGTCTGCTACGCGCTCGGGATCACGGCGGTCGACCCGATCGCGAGCAAGTTGCTCTTCGAGCGGTTTCTCTCCGAGGGGCGCTCGGACTGGCCTGATATCGATCTCGATCTGCCGAGCGGTGACGCGCGCGAGAGCGTCATCCAAGAGGTGTATCGGCGCTACGGGAAACTGGGCGCGGCGATGACGGCCAACGTGATTTCGTTTCGCGGTAAAAGCACGATGCGTGAGGTGAGCAAGGTGCTCGGCCTACCCGACGATGTGTTGGACCGGTTCAGCAGTCTGTTTCACGGCGGGGATTATCCGCACACGCTGGCGTTGAAGGAGCAGTTGAAACTCGCGGGGATCACGGCGGACCACCCGCGGCTGGAGGCGCTCGTGGCGACGTGTCAGCAGGTGCACGGACTGCCGCGCCACCTCGGGCAACATTCGGGCGGCATGGTGCTCAGCGCAGGGAATCTCTCCCAATACGTGCCGCTGGAGAACGCGCGGATGCCGGGGCGCAGCGTGCTGCAATGGGACAAAAGCGACTGCGAGGACATGGGCATCATCAAGGTCGATCTCCTCGGGCTGGGCATGATGGCGGCGATGCAGGAGACGCTCGAAATCTGTGCGGCGCGCGGGCAACCGGTGGACTTGGCGCGGTTGCCGAAAGACGACCCCGCGACGTTTGAAATGATCCGCGCGGCGGACACGGTGGGCGTTTTCCAAATCGAAAGCCGGGCGCAGATGGCGACGTTGCCGCGCATGAAGCCGGTGACGTTCTATGACCTAGCGATCGAGGTGGCGATCATCCGGCCGGGACCGATCCAAGGCGACGCGGTGAACCCTTATCTGAAACGACGCACGGGCGAGGAACCTGTGACGTATCTCGACGAACGCGCGCGGCCGATCCTCGAGCGCACGCTCGGCGTGGTGTTGTTTCAGGAGCAAATTCTGCGGATCGCGATGGAGCTGGGCGGATTCAGCGCGGCGGAGGCGGACGAGTTGCGGCGCGCGATCGGGTTCACGCGTTCGCAGGAGCGGCTGAACCGCTCGAAGGCGAAGCTGGGCGCGGCCCTAGCGAAGAACGGCGTCACGCCGGCGGCGTCGGAGTACATCTTGAAATCGCTGGCGTCGTTTGCGCTCTACGGATTCCCGGAAAGCCACGCGATCAGCTTTGCGTTGATCGCCTATGCCTCGGCGTGGCTGAAGGTGCACCGGTCGGCGGCGTTCTACGCGGCGCTGCTCAACTGCCAACCGATGGGTTTTTATTCGAGCGCGTCGCTGGTGCAGGACGCGCGGCGGCGCGGTGTGAAGACCTTGCCGCCGTGCGTGCTGGCGTCGGATGAGCGGTGCCGGGTGGACGCGGATGACACGATCCGGCTCGGGCTCGGCTCGGTGAAAGGCGTGCGGGCGGCGGCGGTGCAATCGATTCTGGCGGCGCGGCGCGAGCGGCCGTTTGCCTCGATGGCGGATTTCTTGCGGCGCACGGTGTGCAGTGCGGCGGAGCGGCGCGCGCTGTCGGGTGCGGGGGCGTTGAACACGTTGTCGGCGCACCGGCGCGCCGCGCTCTGGGCGGTCGAGGCCGTGAACAGCGGCGACGATCTATTCCGTCACGCGCCGGCGGCGGACGCAGACACGGAGTCGCCGCTGGCGGCGATGACGCTCGGCGAGCGGCTGCAGGCGGACTACGAACACCTCGAAATCACCGTGGGCGCGCACCCGATGAGGCTGTTGCGGGCGCAGTTGCCCGGGGTGACACCGGCGGAGAAGTTGGGAGAGTTGGCCTCGGGGTTGCGCGTGCAAATCGCCGGAGCGGTCATCACGCGGCAACGGCCCGGCACGGCCAAAGGCGTGTGCTTCATCACGCTCGAAGACGAAACCGGACACGCCAACGCGATCGTGCGGCCGGGGCTGTTTGAGTCGGCGCGGCTCATCATCAATCTGGAGCCCGCGCTGCTGATCGCGGGCCGGCTGCAAAACGAACGCGGCGTGATCCACGTGTTGGCCGAGACGATCACGGCGCTGCCGGTCGGCGGACTGCCGGCGCAGGCGAGTCACGATTATCACTAGGGTTCTTAATAACCGGCAATGGCTGCGACTGCAAAGCGGCAGGCTGGGGCTAAACTAAACGACGCGCTGCGAGCTGCGATGCGACGCTTGAACGTGCGAGCCGCGGCGCGCCCAAAATGTGCAAAAAGCTAATTTGCTGAAGGGCATGCAAGCCGCGGCTGTGCGTGAAGGGATACGCGGTATGGTGACCGTCCACGAGGCAGCTTCCGTCGGCCGCGAGGCGCAGGCGTCGCTCGGGGTGAGAAACACCTCGTCGACGACGAGCAGTGCTGCGGGAGCGAAATAGCGCGCGGGACCGGAACCGATCGTCAGGCTGCTGCGCTGGATCTGTAGGCGGGCGATTTCTCCGAGGAGTTTCGTTCTCGTGCGCCTGATACCCAACGATTGTTTCGGGTTGGGTGCGAGTAGGAGCGGCTTGACGCCGCGACGGAGTGGGGAATCGCGGCGTAAAGCCGCTCCTACAGTTTGGATTCAACTGCCCGGCAAGAAATCAATCCGTGTCGTAGTCGAGATACGGCCCGAGCCATTTCTCGCAGGTGGCGACGGGGAGGTTTTTGCGGGCGGAGTAGTCCTCGACTTGGTCCTTCGAGAGTTTGCCGATGGCGAAGTATTTCGAGTCCGGGTGGTTGAAGTAGTGGCCGGAGACGGAACTCGGCGGGTGCATGGCGTTGCTCTCAGTGAGCGTGATTCCGGTGAACTCGGTCGCGTTAAGCAGGGCGAAGAGCGGCTGTTTCTCGGTGTGATCGGGACACGCGGGGTAGCCGGGCGCAGGGCGGATCCCGAGGTATTTTTCCCGGATGATGTCCTTCATCTCGAGGTTCTCGGTTTTTCCGAAGCCGCAGAATTCGCGCTCTTTCTTGTGCATCAGTTCGGCGAGAGCTTCGGCGAGGCGGTCGCCCAGCGCCTTGGCCATAATCGCGCCGTAGTCGTCTTGTTTCGCCTCGAACGTCTTGGCGAATTCCTCGACGCCGTGACCGGTGGTGACGGCGAAACCGCCGAGGTAATCGGCGCGGCCGGAGGATTTGGGCGCGATATAGTCGGCGAGGCAGTGGTTGAACTGCGCGGTGGCCTTTTCGTTTTGCTGGCGCAGGAAGTGGAAGGTCTTGAGGACAGTCGTGCGCGATTCGTCGGTGTAGAGTTCGACGCTGTCGCCGACGGAGTTGGCCGGCCAGAAGCCGATGACGGCGCGGGCAGTGTAGCGTTTTTCCGCGATGATCTTTTTGAGCATCGCCTGCGCGTCGGCGTAGAGCTTGGTGGCTTCGGCGCCGACGACTTCGTCCTTTAAGATGTCGGGGAATCGGCCGTGGAGTTCCCACGAGGAGAAGAACGGAGCCCAGTCGATGTAGTCGGCGATTTCGGCGAGGCTGAGCGCCGCGAGCTGAGAGTTGAGAGGCTGACTGCCCTGACCGCGGACGGTGGTGCGTTGGGCGCGGATGGCGGCGTCGTCGGTCGTGAAGACACGGGTGCCGATGAATTCCGGTTTGGGAATTTCGACGGTCGCCCAATCGACGGGCTGGTGGCGGTTGCGCGCCTCGGCGAGCGAGAGCATCTTGCGCGCGCCTTTGCGGTCGGCGAATTCGACGCGCTGCTTTTCCTGCTTGGCGCGCGTTTCCGCGACGAAGGCGGGCTTGCTGTCGGGGTTGAGCAATTGCGAGACCACGCCGATCACGCGCGAGGCGTCGAGCACGTGGATGACGGGCTCGGAGTAATGGGGCGCGATCTTGACCGCGTTGTGAGCGGCGGAGGTGGTGGCGCCGCCGATGAGCAGCGGGATCTTGAAGCCTTGGCGCTCCATTTCCTTGGCGTTGTGCACCATCTCGTCGAGGGAAGGGGTGATGAGGCCGGAGAGCCCGATGACGTCCGCGCCGCGCTCCTTGGCGGCGGCGAGAATTTTTTCGCACGACACCATGACACCGAGATCGATCACCTCGTAATTGTTACAGGCGAGAACGACGCCGACGATGTTCTTGCCGATGTCGTGCACGTCGCCCTTGACCGTCGCCATGATGATCTTGCCCTGAGCCTTGGCGGTGCCGCCGGAGGCGACGAGCGCAGCTTTTTCTGCCTCCATGAACGGTTGCAGGTAGGCGACGGCTTTTTTCATCACGCGGGCGGACTTCACGACCTGCGGGAGAAACATTTTGCCGGCGCCGAAAAGGTCGCCGACGACGCGCATGCCGTCCATCAACGGGCCTTCGATAATGAGCAGCGGTTTGCCGTATTTTTGCCGCGCTTCCTCGGTGTCCACGTCGATGAACTGGTCGATGCCTTTGACGAGCGCGTGGGAGAGCCGCTCCTCGATCGTGCCCTTGCGCCAGGTCTCCTCGACCTTGATGTCGGCGGCCTTGGTGCCGGATTGGGCGGCTTTGAGTTTCTCGCCGAAATCGACAAGGCGCTCGGTGGCGTCGGCGCGGCGGTTGAGAATGACGTCCTCGACGAGTTCGAGGAGTTCTTTGTCCACTTCCTCGTAGACCTCGAGCATCGACGGGTTGACGATGCCCATGTCCATGCCGGCCTTGATGGCGTGGTAGAGAAACGCGGCGTGCATGGCCTCGCGCACAGGATTGTTGCCGCGGAAACTGAAGGAGACGTTGGAAACGCCGCCGCTGACCTTGGCGTGGGGGAGGTTGGCTTTGATCCAACGCGTGGCCTCGATGAAATCGACGGCGTAGTTGTTGTGCTCCTCGATGCCGGTGCCGACGGTGAGGATGTTGGGATCGAAAATGATGTCCTCGGGCGGGAAGCCGATCCGGTCAACGAGGAGGCGGTAAGCGCGTTCGCAGATGCGGATCTTTTCGGCGTAGGACGCGGCCTGGCCGTTTTCGTCGAAGGCCATCACGACGACGGCGGCACCGTAGCGGAGAATGGTGCGTGCCTGTTCGAGGAATTTTTCCTCGCCCTCTTTGAGCGAGATGGAGTTCACGATGCCCTTGCCCTGAAGACATTTCAGACCGGCCTCGATGACCTCCCATTTGGAGGAGTCGACCATGACCGGGACTTTGGCGATCTCAGGCTCGGAGCCGATGAGCTGGAGGAAACGCGTCATGGCGGCGACGCCGTCGATCAGGCCGTCGTCCATGCAGACGTCGATGACGTTGGCGCCGTTGTCGACCTGCTGGCGGGCGACAGAGACGGCTTCCTCGTAGTTGCCGGCTTTGACGAGCTTGGCGAACTTCGGCGAGCCGGCGACGTTGGTGCGCTCGCCGACCATGAGGTAGGTGCCGGCGACGGGCGTGAAGGGCAGGGAGCCGGAGAGGGCCATCTCGGGCTTCACCACCGTGCATTTGCGCACGGGCTTTTTCTCGAGGGCCTGCGCGATGGCGGCAATGTGCTCGGGGGTGTTGCCGCAGCAACCGCCGGCGATGTTGCACAGGTGGCTGTCGGCAAACTCGCCCATGAAGCGGGCCATGTCTTTCGGCTCGAGATCGAAGCCGGTGGGCGTGAGGGGATTTGGCAGGCCGGCGTTCGGGTAGCAGGAGACAAAGGTATCAGCCTTGCCGGCGAGCTCGGCGAGAAACGGCCGCATGAGATCGGGTCCGATGGAGCAGTTGAGGCCGACGGAGAGCGGATTGTGGTTCCGCACGGCGTTCCAATAGGCGCCGATCGTCTGCGCGGAGATCATGGTCTCGCCGCCACGCCCGACGGCGGCGGAGATCATGAGCGGGAGTTTGATTTTGTCCTCGGCGAAAACCTCTTCGACGGCGACCAGCGCGGCCTTGGCGTTGAGGGAGTCGAAGATCGTTTCGACGAGCAGGAGGTCCACGCCGCCGGCGATCAGGGAGCGCACTTGGCGGCGGTAGTCGGCTTTGCACTGGTCGAAGGTGACGACGCGGAAGCCGGCGTCGTCGGCGTCCGGGGAGTTCGAGAGCGATACCGTCAACGGCCCGATGGCGCCGGCGACGTAGCGGCGGCGACCGGTGGCGGCATGCGCGCGGTCGGCGCAGATGCGGCACTGGCGGGCGGAGTGGAAATTGATGTCGTGCGCGAGCTCTTGGAGGAACTGGTTCTCGATGACCTCTTGGTAGAACGCGGGCGTCTTCTTGCCGCCTTTTTCGCGCGGGTCCTCGATGAAGAATTCGCTCTGCCCGATTGCGGTGGCGGAGAAGGTGTTGGTCTCGATGATGTCGGCGCCGGCCTCGAGGAAGCGCCGGTGGATGTCGCTGATTTGGTCGGGGCAGGTGAGGGAATAAATGTCGCCGTTGTTTTGGAGGTCCTTGGGGGCGTTTTTGAAGCGTTCGCCGCGGGCCTGCGCCTCGGTAATGTTGTAACTGCGAATGGTCGTGCCCATGGCGCCATCAATGATGACCATGCGCTCCGCCAGCGTGCGGCGGAGGGCGATCTCGGCTTCGGTCATGAGAGGGGCAGACTTCGACATGGCGGGAAAATTAGGAGCCAAAGCGACGTTGGCAAGTTTTCATATCTACACATCTTCATGTGTTGATATGATGGGGCTTGATTATACGACGGGGTCAAAGATTCTGGCGGCGCCTGACGTTCTTTTGAAATTTCTTAGAAACAGGGAAGGCCGTGAAAACCGGCCACAGTTACGCTGCGGTATCGCATCACAAACCCCCACCGGGCCGTCCGTCAGGCGGCTTCGGGTAAAGCCAATCGGGACTCTCATCCCGGTGAAGGCGAGGGGTGAGGCACTGTCCCGTCGAGCGGGCCGAAAGGCGCGCGCGGCGACGCGACGACATATGCGGAGTCCGAATATCTGATCTTCGAAAGCTCACGCGTCCGCCGCGATTACGCGCGGCGGCTGCGAAATCTTCATCGTAAAATGAAGCGTGAGGGTAGCCCGAGCCGCGCCGGTTTCTTTGCCGCTAAAGAGACGCGGCGGGGTGCGCCTGCTCTTGCCTGCCCAGGAAGACAGACACCTATGCATAAAATCAAATTCGCCGCCCTCGCGCGGCTTGCTACCGCATCGCTGCTTTCGAGCATCGGCATCGACCTCGGCCTTCGGGCCCAAGTCAGGCCGGCCCAGCTCGATCCCTTCGTGACCACGGGCACGCGCACGCCGGCCGCGCCGAACACGTTGGGCTCGGTCGTAAACCAAATCACCGCCGCCGACCTGGCGCGGCGTCAACAGACCTCGCTCAAGGACGCGCTCGGCGGCAACAGTGGCACGCCACTCTTCGCCACCGGCGCGACCGGCGCGCTCGGCTCGCTCTTTATGCGCGGGGCCAACTCCAATCAGACGCTCTTCCTCGTCGACGGCATTCGCTTCAACGACCCGAACACCGATTACCAGGTCTTCCTCGGCGGCGCGTGCGTGAGTGCGTGCGACAGCCTCGAAATCGCGCACGGCCCGCAAAGCACGCTCTATGGCGGCGAGGCGATTGGCGGCGTGATCTCGCTCCGGGCCCAGCGCGGCACCGGCGCGCCCAGCGCCCGCATCGCGGCTGAGGCCGGCAGCTTCGGCACGGTGCAAGGTTCGGTCTCCGCTCAAGGCGCGAGCGGCGCCAACGGCTACAACTTCGCCTCTGCCGGCGGCCGCACGGCGAACGACCGCTCCAACAATTCATTTACCTCGGCCACCACCACGCTGCGACTCGACCGCACGCTTAACCAACGCGTGAGCATCGGCGGCACGGCGCGTTGGTTTCACGGTGACTACGGCGACCCCGGCGATCGTTTCACCAACGACCCCGACAACTCCACGCGCGAGGACAACGTGCTCGTGACGGCCTTCGCCGACCTGAAATTGGCCGATGCGTGGACGGCGCGCACGGTGCTCGGCGGACAGGATCGCCGTTTCGTCGCGGAGAGCCCACGCGCAGGCCGCGCGACCGCGTTTACGGTCGTGAAAAACCGCCGCGCCGTGCTCGACGCGCAGACCACCTACAACGGCATCGAGCGCCATAGGGTGACGGGCGGCTTCACCGCCGAGGCGAACCACACGCGCAACACCGGCTTCGGCAACATCAACAAAAAGCAGGGCCTGTTCGCGATCTTCGCGCAGGACGAATTCTCGCCCATCGACACCGTCTATCTCACCGGCGGATTGCGCAGCGATGATTTCGACACGTTCGGCCGCGCGACGACGGGCCGCGCGACGGCGGCGTGGCTTGTGGCGCAGCGCGCGCTCAAGCTCCGCGCGACCTACGGCACGGCGTTTCGCTCACCCAGTTTTCTCGATCTTTACGGCCAGAGCGCATTCTACGCAGGTAATCCCAACCTGCGTCCCGAGCGCGCCCGGGCTTGGGATGTCGGGGCGGACTACACTTTGCCGGGACGGCGCGGCACGTTGAGCGCGACGTGGTTCTCGACGGATTTCACTGACCTGATCGCGAGCACACCGAGTTTTCGCAGCGTGGAAAACATCCAGAAAGCGCGCACGCGTGGAGCCGAGCTCTCGGCGAAGACAACGTTGCCCGGAGCGCTCGAGGTGCGGGCGAGCTTCACGTACCTCGAAGCTCAGAACCTTACTTTGAACACGCGTCTGCTGCGCCGGCCGCGCCAGAGTGGCGGCGTGGATGCGTGGCGCGACTTCGGGGGCGGTGTAAGCGTGGGGGCCGGCGCGACCTTTGCGGCGAACCGCCGCGATGTGAACGCGCGGACGTTCGCGCAGATCGACCACGAGGATTTTTCGGTGACCCGCATTTACGCAGCATGGCAGGTCACGCCGCGGCTCACGGTCAAGGCGCGCCTCGAAAACCTCCTCGACGAAAGCTACGAAGAAGTGAACGGCTACCCGGCGCTCGGCTTTGGCGCGTTCGGCGGGGTGGAGTGGAAGTTCTAGGCGCGTGGCGCAAGAAAACGTTCCCTTTCGGGTGAATCATCGGCCAAATCGGCCGATGACTATTTCTCCCGAATCGTTCGTTTTCGTCGCCTCAATGTGCTTGGGCATGTGCGCGGTCGGTGTGGCCGCCCCGGTGGGGCCGGCCAAAAAATTGATCGAGCATTTCAAGATGGAGAAAATCCCCGTCGAGGGCGCTTGGTTTCACGTCACTTACGGGAGCAAGGATACGATCCCGGCGGCGGCGTTGCCGGCGCGCTACGGTTCGCCGCGCGTGGCAGGCACGGCGATCTATGCGCTTGCGACGCGGGAGGATTTTTCGGCGATGCACCGGCTCAAGACGGATGAAGTCTGGCATTTTTACCTCGGGGATCCGCTGGAGTTGCTGTTGCTGCATCCGGACGGTCGCGGCGAAGTGGTCGTCATCGGGCCGGATATTTTCGCCGGGCAGCATCCGCAATACACGGTGCCGGCGGGCGTGTGGATGGGCGGGCGGCCGGCCAAGGCGACGGCCGAAGCTTACACTTTTTTTGGATGCACGATGGCGCCGGGATTCGACTACGGGGATTTTGAAACGGCGTATCGCGACGAGCTGGCGCGGGACTATCCCGCGTGGACGAAACTCATCGGCGAGCTGATGCGGCCCGAGCAGGCGACGCGGCCGAAAACGGCACCTGTGTCCGAGGTGCAGAAGGCGGCGGAGAAAACGGTGTTTGAGCCGGATTCGGTGCCGCCTTTCACGATGGCCCCCGGGGTGGTGTTGCGCGAATTGATCGGTCGCGTCGGGCAAGCGCGCACGGAGCGGGTGAGCGTGGCGCGATTCCTCCTGCAGCCGGGCAAGTCCTCCGGGCAGAGTTACAATAAAGTGGGCGAGGAGTTTTTCCTGATCATTGCGGGACGAGGCATGGCGATGGTCGCGGGCGAGACCACGGCGGTTGAAACGGGCGCGGTCGTGGTGATGCGGCCGGGCGTGGCGCACTCCCTGACCGCGGCGACGGATTCGACCTTGGAGTTCTATGCGATCACAGCGCCGGCGTTTAGCCCGGATGATTACGTGCCGGTGAAGGGGAACGACTAAGTTATGCCAACGGAAGACACGTTCATTTCTTCAACAGGGCGCCCGTTGCCGCCGGCGGCAGTGGCGTGGATCAGGCACTTTAAAATGGAGCGGATTCCGCAGGAAGGAGCCTGGTTTGCGCCGGCGTTTCAAAGTGACGAGACGATCGCGGCCGGGTCTTTTTCAGCCCGGTATCCTACGCCGCGATTGGCCTACAACTCAATCTACGGGGTCCAGACAACCGATGATTTCTCAGGGCTGCATCGACTCCGGTCCGATGAGCTGTGGCATCATTACGAAGGCAGCCCCGTGCAGTCGTTGATGCTGTATCCCGATGGTCACGGAGAAATCTCGGTGCTAGGCCATGATCTGGCGGCCGGACAGAGGCCGCAGTGGCGGGTGCCCCGAGGGGTGTGGCAGGGCTCACGTCCGCTCGGAGGCGACGCGGCGTGCGCGTTGATCGGGAATTCGATGGCCCCCGGATTTGATTACGGAGATTTTGAAATCGGCTACCGTGAGGAACTGCAGGCGCAGTATCTCGCGTTCAGCGACTTGATTGCGGAGTTGACGCGGGACGAGCATGGGCGGCGGCGGGATGAACGGTAAAGAAAGGGTTGTCGGAGGGCTTTTCTTCACGGCAAATGACGAGGTTGCGTCATATGGCCAAAATTGAATTTAGCTTTCAGCAGTTCACGAAGCGGGTGCCGCTTACGATCAGTCGGGGCACGTCGACGCACACGATGATGGGTTGGCTGCGTTGGACGGAAAACGGCGTCGCCGGTTGGGGTGAGGCGGTGCCGTTTGCGATCGACGAGCAGCCGCAGACGGTCGAGGGCTACGAGGCGGCGTTGGCGGCTAACCGGAGTTGGCTGGAGCAGGCGACGGCGTGGGAGCGAATTGAAATCGACCGGCGGATGCGGGCCGAAGGCGCGCCGTCGGGTCTCATCGCGGCCGTGAATCTCGCGCTGTGGGACTGGCTTGGAAAACGGCTCGGTCAGCCGGTGTGGCGGCTGTTGGGGTTGCCGGCGACGCTGGGCCCGTTGACCTCGGTGACGGTCGGCATCTCTGAGCCGCAGGTGGCGGCGGATCGCGTGCGATTGTGGCGCGAATCGGGCGACGTGCGGGCCTTCAAGGTGAAGCTTGGATCGAAAGCGGGTGCCGCTGCGGACCGAGCGATGTTTGAGGCGGTGTTGGGCGCGATTCCGAAAGGCGCGCGGGTGAGCGTGGATGCCAATGGCGGCTGGACGTTGCCGACGGCGATAACGATGGCGGCGTGGCTGGCGGAGCGTGGCGTGGATCATTTGGAGCAGCCGCTGCCGCGCGGGCAAGAGGCCGATCACTTGGCTTTGCGGGCGACGATGACGATTCCTTTGATCGTCGACGAAAGTTGTCGCACGGCGGAGGAATTGGTGCGCCACGCGGTCGGGATTGATGGCGTCAATATCAAGCTTATGAAGTGCGGCGGGCTCGACGGGGCGCTACGATTGGTGCACACGGCGCGGGCGCATCGGCTGAAAATTTTGGTCGGGTGCTACGGCAACACGGCGCTGGCCAACACGGCGGCGGCGCAGCTCGGCGGGCTCGTGGATTACCTCGACCTTGATAGTCACCTGAATCTCGCGGACGACGCGTTTCGCGGCGCGCGGTTGGTGGCGGGGCGGTTGGAGTTGCCGGAAGCGCCCGGCTTTGGAGTTTCCCATGGTTAATCCTACGTCCCAAACGATTCGCCAGCCCCAGCGGCTCGCGATTCTACAACACGGCGGGTTCACGGCGCGCTTTGGCAAGACCGGGCTCTCGCTGCTGCGCTATCGCGGCGCCGAAGTGGTCGCGGTGATCGACCGCGAGACGGCGGGGCGCTCGTTGCGCGAGGTGAGCAACATGCCGGGGCTGCCGGATATCCGGGTCGTTGCGAGCGTGGAGGAGGCGTTGGCGAGCCGGCCGACGGCGCTGGCCATCGGCATTTCGCCGAGCGGCGGCATCGTGCGCGAGGAGTGGTGGCCGGAGTTGCGCGCGGCGATTCGCGGCGGTGCTTCATTATGGAACGGGTGTCACACGCCGTTGGTTTCTGATCCGGAAATCGCAGCGGCGGTGCGGCCGGGCGTCTACGTGTGGGACATGCGGCGCGAGCCGGCGGGCCTGCGGCCGGGGTCGGGCGGGGCGCGCAATCTAGCGTGCAAGCGCGTGCTGTTTGTCGGCACGGATATGAATATCGGCAAGATGACGGCGGCATTGGAGTTCGACCGCGAGGCGAAGGCCCGGGGCGTGCGCTCGGCTTTCATCGGCACGGGGCAGACGGGGATGATGATCTGCGGCTCGGGCATGTGTCTGGACGCGGTCCGCGTGGACTATGCGAGCGGGGCGGTCGAGGCGGAGTTGATGCGCGACGGGCCGGGCGCGGACATCGTGTGGGTCGAAGGGCAAGGCTCGATGTTGAACCCGGCTTCGACGGCAACGTTGCCGCTGTTGCGCGGCACGCAACCGACCCATCTCGTGCTCGTGCACAAAGCGGGCATGAAGCACCTCCATGCGTTTCCCCACGTCACGATCCCGCCGTTGAAGGAAGTGGCGGCGTTTTATGAGATGGTGACGGCGGCGGCAGGGGCCTTGCCACCGGCGCGAGTCGTGGGCGTCGCGCTCAACACGTGGGGGCTGGACGAGGCGACGGCGCGCGCGGAGATCGCGGCGACGGCGCAGGCGACGGGGCTGCCTACGACGGATGCGGTGCGGTTTGGCACGCGGGAGATTTTGGATGTGATAATGGCGGACGCGGGGATCTAGGGCTCTCAGCGCGTCAGTAGCCTTTGGTCTGATCCTCATCAATCGCTCCACATGGAGACTCAATTTAGCGGCCAAGGCAGCTGGGATTGTTATCCAGAAAAGTGCATCGCATTCATACTTCGATAACCATGCGGGTGAACTTCACGCAAAATCTACATGAAACCGGTCTTTTGGCTGGTAGCAGTCCAGCTGCGATCTCCTCAAACTATCTGGGTACCGGTACGCCTGAGGAAGCGAAACGACACTTTTGGTTAACTCCACAGTCTAGTTCTCTTGTAGCCATGAGTATTTCAACGAATTCTTCTTCTGTTGCAGGAAATTCGAACGAGACGACATTGCGCGTAGTGGTGTGATTGACCTGCGGCTAGAGGTTGAATTCGGTCAGTAACTGGGCAGTGAACCCAGTTTAAACAAAGTCGAAAAATAAAAAAGCCCCTGTAACTTACTGGTTACAGGGGCTTTTAAATTGGGTGCAGGGGCTGGATTTGAACCAGCGACCTTCAGGTTATGAGCCTGACGAGCTACCAGGCTGCTCCACCCTGCAACGAATGGGAGGCAGAGGAACGCTCACGCTCGTGGCACTGTCAACGGATTTTTCCTGCCCCGAGAAAATGGGGGACTCGGAGTGAGGATGAGGCCCACTGCCGTGCTGCTCAAACCTCGATCTAGCGGCGGAAAGTCCAGTCCAGATGGAAAATCGGGCTTTTTTTGGGCACTTTCGCGTCTGCACAAGCAGTAGCATTGCCGGGTTGTAGAAGCTCGCTCCTCGAGATGGTGGGGTGATGAGCGCGATCCTTTCATGGACGATTCTTTAGATCCACGACTCTCTTCGACCCGTCCGGGCTCAGTTCCTCCCGTCTTGGCCTTGCCTCGGCGCCGCGGTTTGCCCCGCGGGCCGCTGGCGATTTCTGAGACGGCGGCGGCCTCAAGCCGAAGATGAAGCTGTCCGGGACGGGAACGAGTTTAACGAGTGACCGATCACTCCCGCAGTAAGCATCGGGCGAGAAAACGATGGAGGAATCTCGCGTTGACCTGTTCCTTCGATTGCTCGAATTTCAGTGCAACATTTGTTTTTTCCGGCCGTCAATGAGAGCGGTATCTTTACTATGAAATCTTCACGTTTGGTATTATCCCTTGGCATCCTTTTTACCTGCGTGCTTAGCGCCCAGGAGGAGCGTCAGGCCCCGCCGACCGAGATTCCCGATTTTTCCAATTTGGATGAGTTTATTTACGTGCCCAAATCGACCATGCAATTTGGCGCCCGAAACATGAGCGGCCCGAAAACGTCGTTCTCCGGCAAAGGCAAATTGACCACTGATGTCCAAAGTGGGACCGATATTGTCGGCTTGGAGCCGCGCACCTACCATGATGGCAGCGTGTCGATCGACGCCCGAACGACCGTCGTGGACAACGGCGATGGCACCACCTCAACCCTCTCGGCACCCAATGACGGCAAGACCAACACTTGGAATTTCATTTCTGACAAACAGCTGACCGCCGACGGCTACATGCTCTTTCGCACCTATTCGGCGGACATCACCGATACCAGAATTCGAAGCCGAGATGCGGGACGCACTTCCGGCGTGGAGTTGGGGGTTGCCTACGACATGGGCAAACTGATGAACCGCTTTGACTGGAGCATTATCGCCGCTGCAGGCGTGAACGATATCGCTTCGAGTCTCGAGGATGCGGTGGCGGCGCGACTCACAACCGTGACGGATACATACAATTTGTTCGGGCGCCTTCCGCCGGCAGCGCCTTATTCTGCGCCGTCTTCGGTCACAACCTCGGTGGTCAACGCCGATGGCACGACGAGCTCCGACACGGCCGATACCACCACTTTGCTCAGCAATCGTCCGATTGATCGGAAAATGGTTTTTGCGGACGATTCTTCAAGTGTCCGCAACCGTTGGAAACTCAAAGGGGCATATTACACCGTGAGGGTGGGGCCTTCAGTTTCGTTTCAAATCACAACGCGGCTCAAAGTCATGGCGAGCGCCGGATTTGCTGGTGTCTATGCCGGGTCAACCTATTCGGTTAATGAGTCCTTTCAGCCCGAAACCGGAGCAGAGATCTCCGTCGATATAGAAGATGAAACCACTAAGTTTCTTGTCGGTTATTATGCTGACGCCAATCTGCAATTCGACGCCACCGAGCGCACGGGCTTTTACGTCGGGGCGGTCTATCAGGCGACAGGGAGTTACGATCAAGAAATCGCCACGGCCAACGCCAACTATGTCTCCAATGTTGATCTTAACGGTCTTAACGGTTTCCGGGCAGGTTTGACTTACAAATTCTAAGCGGGGCTTTCGAATGAGCGGGCGGGCTCTGGGGCCGTGGGGAACGTAAGAAAAAGCGCGAGGAATGAGGCTGCTGCTGTCAGCCTTCCAAGTCCTTTAGCAACGCGCTGATGGGTCTAAGCCGATGGCTCGGGAAAAATGAGTTTAGGCGGGTGATCACCTGCTGAATGATGCCGTCAGGGCACGAGGCTCCACCGGTGATCAGGATTCTTCTCGGCGGGACAGCCTCACCGTTTCGCTCGGCCAACTCATCCTCGGGCCATAGTTTTCGGGCCTCCGTGTGGCCTGCGCCGCCGCCGTAAACGTAGTGTTGGACTTCGGACCGTGATGTGATGTTTGACTCACTCTGGATAAAAAACGACTTGGCTCCTAAACGTTCGTCGCAGAGCCGGTGGAGCTGGTAAGTGTTGGACGAGTTTTTTCCACCAATCACGAAGGCTGCATCGAGAGGATCGGCCAAGGCACGGCTGAGCGCATCTTGGTTCACCTGAGTTGCGTAACAGAGCGTGTCCCGCCGACTCGTTCCTCCCACCCGTGAATCGTCGCCGTATTTGGCGCGATAAACACTTCTTAGATGTTCGATAATGCCCAGAGTCTCGTTCATCAGGAGCGTGGTCTGGTTCACTACCGCGACCCGCTCGAAGTGCTTTTCGACATCAAAGTCCGGTGTGTGTTTGCCTGCGAATCGGGTGTAAAACTCCGCCCGGACGGATGGGTCGTCGCTTGCAATGAGTGCGGCGAGTTGCCGCGTTTCGTCGATATTGCGCACGATCACAGCCGGAGCATATCGGCGGGTGTTTGAGAATGTCGCCTTAGTCTCCTCGTGTTCGCTCTTACCGTGGATGATTACGGTGTAGCCCTCCCGACCGTAGGCTCGTGCTGCTTTCCAAACCTTTTCCACCAGCATGCAGGTTGCGTCATATTTGCTAAACCCAAGGCCTCGGCGCACGAGGCGTCGCTTATCCTCATCGGTCGCGCCAAAAGCCGGGACGATAACGATGTCGTCGGGCGTAAGCGTGTCCCACAGGTCGGGCGAGCCCTCGGTTCCGTCGACGGTGTAGGCGTGGCCCTTGTCGGTTTGGAGATAGCGCAGGCCGCGTCGAAGCAGGTCCTCATTGACGAATGGATTGTGGATCAACTCGGATAGCATGAAGACTCGCCGGCCGGGATTCTCCGCTAGGGTTTCATACGCGCGTTCGATTGCGTTTTTGACGCCCAGGCAAAATCCAAAGTGGCTCGGTATGACGTAGTGGACCGCGCCAAAATCGAGAATCACCGGCGCGGTCGCCGTGCGTTCGTGCTGTCGGACCAGCGCCTTGATCGCGGCGCAGAGCTGGGACTGGTAAAGCGAGCTGGCTGCCAAATCCTGTTCGTAAATGGCCGTGTTCCGTTCCTGCGCGGGGCGAAATTTATAAATGAAGTCGTTTTCGCCCAAGTGGAGGTAGGGAATATCGACCAAGTGAGGTTCGAGCTTCCCGAGCAAAACGCTCAGAGAGGGCGCCAACGCCGCCGGGTTGCTCGAAAGGGTGTCGAGCGATTGAAATGCTATCTCGCTGTCTGCCGGCGCGCCGTCGACGCGGGAGAAAAAGACTCGGTAGCTCCGACCGGCTGCATCTGCGGAGAAATACTCGGCGGCAGGGGTGTGCGTGGGGAACGATGACTCCAGTCGCGCATTGGCCATCGCCAGATCTGTTCCGGTGAAGGGCAAGCCAGCCTTCGAACCGAGTCGCCGGACGGCGAGCTGGTTGTTGCCATTGAACGCGAGAATTGCGACGAGCGCAGGGGAGCTTGGATTCATGCGCGCGCTTCTTCGTCTGGCTCAGATTCGTCCTTAAACGGGTTTCCGACGTATTCGACGTCGAAGTGTTCGCTCTCCTCAAGATGCGTTATCACGGCTTTGGTCACGGAAAGGCGGGCCGTCGGCGGAAGGTGGAAAAAATCACTTTCCAGTCTTTCGGCGATACGAATTCGCGCTTCGTCCCGGTCTGTCGTACCGTCCAAAAAATCGGAAAGCTCATCCACGATCTCAGCAATGACTGGCTCAAGATTCATCGCTGCTAACGTGGGGTTAGTTCCAGCGCTGGCAAGGCTCCGGCGTGGCAGACGGGGTTCGTTTCAGTGACGAATTCTGGAATCGAATTCAAAGGGCGCGAAGGCACCGATTTCGATCTTCGAGAAATCGGGATGATCCGGGTTCAACAGATAGTTGAATTCTCCAAGGACAACCGAGCTCGGCACCTGCAGTGCGACGCTTCGCTCGGCCTTGGCCCACTCTGATCCGAACGCCTGCGTTTCAGATCCGTAAGGCGTGGCTCGCCAGTTCTCGGGCACCCGCCTCGGGTGCTCGATCAGATTCGTCGGGATCGTAGCCGGTAGGATTGCCCAAGGCTGGGCGAAGAGCAGTCCGGGATCGCGGACGTTGACCAGCACTTCCATGGCAGCCAGCGAGCGCGATTCGCTGCTGTAGGCAATCCTCAGCCCAGCCGGACTCCACCGACCGCCAAAAAGCCGTGAGCCTTCGCCGGAGAAAGCATCGGCGGCGTGCCGCTTTTGGCAAAGCCTCCAGACGGTGACCCGGCTCACGTCACGATTCCGTGCTCGATCTGACCGATCAAGGTCTCGACCGCGCGAGCGCCCTGCTCCGTGCGGGCAAGATCGAGCGGTGTGCGTCGCCCAAGAGCCGGCAACTCCATGCTCAACCAGCGGCGGGTGTCATCGTGGGTGCCGAATAATTGTTTTGCCGTATCGTAGAGCCGCATGACGCGCACCGCACGCTCGCCCTCGGGAATCTTGAGGCGGGCATGGGCTGCCACCCGGCGGGCGTAGGTGCGGGGGGGGATATGAATCAGTTTGGCCAACTCATCGGTGGTGAACCCGGCCTGTTTGCCAAACTCCATCACATCTTGGATGGGCAGGCCTTCCTCGACGCGATTCGCCATGGCCGCGTGGTCGTTTAGGTGTGCAGGAGGCATCTGAGCCGACTTGGCCTTTTTCATGCCTTGAGAAATGCGAGTCTCTCGCGCCATCCGCAATTCAATTTTGCCAAATGGCAGCGACTTGACTGCCATTTGCCGAGGCGTCACGCGCTCATTATCTCAGCGAGTTTTCCGATGTCCTTGCCTCCGCCCATGGCGAAATCGGGTTTACCACCACCTTTGCCGCCGATCTGGGCGGCGATGGTCTGGACGATCTTGCCGGCAGCGTGGCCGGCTTTGATCGCGGCGGGGGAGCAGAACGCCACGAGGCTGGCCTTGTCGCCGTAGGTGGCGCCAAGTTGAACGACGCCTTCGCCGAGCAGGCCGAGGACTTGGGAGCCGAGCGACCGCAGGGCTTCCTGATCGTCAACGGGCGCGACGGCAGAGACGAATTTGAGGCCGTCGCGCACGGTGGCCTTGGCGGCGAGCTCGGTGGCGAGGCCGGCGAGGGCTTTCTGCTGGAAAGCCTTTAGCTGCTTCTCGAGTTCCTTTTGGTGGGCGAGGAGGGCTTCGAGTTTCTTGGTGACGTCGGCGGTACCGGCGCCGAGGTGGGCGTTGACGGCGGCGAGTGCGGCTTCCCGGGCGTTAATGAAGTCGATGGCGGCCTGACCGGCGACGGCTTCGATGCGGCGCGTGCCGGCGGCGACGGCCATCTCGGCGACGACCTTGATGAGGCCGATTTCACCGGCGGTGCTGACGTGGGTGCCGCCGCAGAGTTCGCGGCTGTAGCCGCCGATATCGACAACGCGGACGAACTTGCCGTATTTGTCGCCGAAGAAGGCGAGGGTGCCCTCGGGCTTTTGGTCGAACTCGGTCTCGTAGGTTTCGACCTTGGCGTTGTCGATGACCTTCGCGTTGACGAGCTGTTCGACCTCGCGGAGCTGGGCGTGGGTGACGGCTTCGAAATGGGAGAAATCGAAGCGCATGCGTTCGGGCGTCTTCGAGGTGCCGGCCTGTCGGACATGCGTGCCGAGGACCTTGCGGAGCGCCCAATGGATCAAGTGCGCGGCGGAGTGCTGGCGGGAGATTGCGCGGCGGCGGACGGCGTCGACGGAGAGTTCGGCTTTGGCGCCGACGGAAACGGCGGATGCGCCCTCGGCGACCTTGTGCAGGTGGCGGCCGGCTTTGTCCTTCACGCAATCGGTGAGGTGGACAAGTTGGCCGTTGATTAGCGCGGTGCCGGTGTCGCCGGCTTGGCCGCCCATCTCGGCATAGAAGGGCGTCTGGTCAAATACGAGAAACGTGTCCTTTTCGGCTGTGATGACGTCGATGAGTTGGGCGTGCGCAGTCAGGTGGTCGTAGCCGAGGAACTTGGTAGATTGAAGATCAACACTGGTGTCACCCTCGGTGGCAGCGACAACGATGACTTTTTTGGTCGAGGCTTGGCCTCGTTTTCGCTGTTCCTCCATCAGGCGCTCAAACTCAGCGGCGTCCACAGCGAGTCCGCGCTCGGCGGCCAAAAGCTGCGTCATATCCAGAGGAAATCCGTAGGTATCGTAGAGCTCAAATGCGGTCGCTCCGGAGACTGCGCCAGCCCCAGCTGCCTTCGTGAAAATCTGTAGCCCGCGCTCCAGCGTGCGGCCAAAGCTCTCTTCCTCCGCGCGGATGACGCGGCGGATAATGTCCTGTTGAGCGACGAGCTCGGGGAACACGGGGCCGAGGGACTCGACGACGGGGGCGACGAGCTGTTCGAAGAAGCCGGTGGCGAGCCCGAGTTTTTTGCCGTAGAGAATCCCGCGGCGCAGGATACGGCGGATGACGTAGTTGCGGCCGTCATTGCCGGGCATAATGCCGTCGGCGATGGCGCAACTGATCGTGCGGGCGTGGTCGGCGAGGACGCGGAAGGCGATGTCGGTGTTTTCCTGCTCGGTGAGGCCTTCGCGTTTTGTGGGAACGGTGCGGGCGTAAGTCTTGCCCGAGAGTGCGGTGATCTTGGCGAAGAGCGGGGCGAAGACGTCGGCCTCGTAGTTGGAGGGCTCGGGGGTGAAATCGGTAAAACCCTTCGTCGAGGCGTGGATGCCGGCGACGCGTTCGAAGCCCATACCGGTGTCGACGTGCTTGGCGGCGAGCGGCGAAAAGGTGCCGTCGGCGTTGGCGTTGAATTGGATGAAGACGTGATTCCAGATCTCGATGCAGCGTGGGCTGGAGGCGTTAACGCCCTTGCGGCCTTCGATTTCGTCGTCGGAGGGCAGGAGGTTAAAATGGATCTCGGAGCACGGGCCGCAGGGACCGGTGTCGCCCATCATCCAGAAATTATCCTTCTTGTTGCCGTGGACGATGTGGAGGGCCGGATCGAGGCCTTCTTTCCGGAAGATCTCGGCCCAGATATCGTAGGCCTCTTGGTCGAACTCGGCGGGGTCGCCCTTGGCTTTGTTGGGCGAGTAAACGGTGGCGTAGAGGCGCTTGGCGGGAATGCCCCAGACCTTGGTAATGAGCTCCCAGCCCCACGTGAGGGAGTCCTGCTTGAAATAGTCGCCGAAGGACCAGTTACCCAACATCTCGAAGAGAGTGTGGTGGTAGGTGTCGAAGCCGACGTCCTCGAGGTCGTTGTGTTTACCGCCCGCGCGGATGCATTTCTGGGTGTCGGCGGCGCGGGTGTCTTTGGATGGTTTGACGCCGGCCCACTTGGAGACGTCGGGCGCGCGGTCACCGAGGAAGATGGGCACGAACTGGTTCATGCCGGCGTTGGTGAAGAGCAGTCCGGGCGAGTCCGGCAGCAACGAGGCCGAAGGCACGATCGTGTGGCCCTGTTTGGCGAAGAAATCGAGGAACGACTGGCGGATTTGCGCGGAGGTCATGGGAGTGGGAAAGGGGCTGCAGGCAAACAATCGAGCGAGGTTGACGGGCTTCAGAGCGTCGAAATCAGAGATTCGCAATGATCGCGTCGGTCATGGCCTTGGTGCCGACTGACGGTTTGCCGAAGGCGATGTCGCCGGTGCGCGTGCCGCCGGTGACGGCTTTTTTGACGGCGGCCTCGATGCGTTGGGCGGTCGGCTCCATGGCGAAACTATAGCGAAGCATCTGCGCGACCGAGAGGATCTGCGCGCAGGGATTGGCGATGCCTTTGCCTGCGATATCGGGCGCGGTGCCGCCGGCGGGCTCGTAAAGGCCAAAGGGATGGCCGAGGGAATTTTTGCCCGTGCCGAGCGACGCCGAGGATAACATCCCGAGGGAGCCGCAGATGACGGCCATCTCGTCGGAGAGGATGTCGCCAAACATGTTTTCGGTGACGAAGACGTCGAACTGGTTGGGATCGCGCGCGAGCTGCATGGCGGCGTTGTCGACATACATGTGACTGAGGGCGAGGTCGGGCGCGTGGGCGGCGCAATACTCGGTGACGGTTTTCCGCCAGAGCACGGAGGTCTCAAGGACGTTGGCCTTGTCGACGGAGCAGAGCTTTTTTTTGCGAGCGCGCGCGGCGGTGATGGCGACCTTGAGGATGCGTTCGATCTCGGATTTTTTGTAGACCATCGTGTCCACGGCCTGGATGTCGCCGTCGGCGAGTGTGGTGGTCTGCTTCGGCAGGCCGAAGTAGAGGCCGCCGGTGAGTTCGCGGATGCAGACGATGTCGATGCCGTCGGGGATGCGCTCGGTCTTCAGCGGGGAAGCGTCGGTGAGCTCACGGTAAAGCAGACCGGGACGGAGGTTGGCGAAGAGCGTGAAATGCTTGCGCAGCGGAAGAAGAGCGGCGCGCTCGGGCTGTTCTTTGGGTGGGAGCTTTTCCCATTTCGGACCGCCGACCGAGCCGAAGAGGATGGCATCGGACTCGGCACAGAGTTTCAAAGTGGAGTCGGGGAGGGCCTTGCCGTGGTTGTCGATGCCCGCGCCGCCGACGTCGGCGGTGGTGTAGGCGAGGGTGAGACCCTCTTGTTTGGTGACGTGTTCGAACACGCGCAGGGCCTCGGTCATGACCTCGGGTCCGATGTAGTCACCTGGCAAGACGGCAAACTTTAGAGTAGGCATAGGAACCTCAAAACGTGACAAACGCCGATGCGGCGAGGCAAGCCGCCAATACGCGTCTCCGTTTCGCGCCGCACCGCAAATGGAGCTTCCCGCGCCTTGGGATTTTGTCCGATGATAGCGCCGGTCTGTTGCCCCCTGCTTATCGATGACTCTTACGCCAATTTCTGCCTGGTGGTTGCTGGCTTTGGCCTGTCCCGTGTTGTTCGCGGGCGAGGCCCTGTTGCGGCGGGTTCCCGTACTTGTGCGGTGCAATATCCCGGCATCGGTGACGGGTGGGCTGTTGGCGGCGGCGCTGGTCCTCGGCTTACAGGCGACGGGGCTGCTGCAGATTTCGTGGCAGACGCGCGTCACGGCGGGATGGTGGACTTGGCTGGCTACGCCCGAGTCCGAGTGGTTGTCGCGGCCGGCCAAGGCCGTCAATTTACCGCTGCTCGTGGGTTTTTTCACCTGCGTGGGTTTGGCGGCGCCGCTGAGTATTTTACGCACGGGCGGACGGGCGCTGGTGATTTTGCTGGGCGCGGCGACGGCGATGGCGGTGTTGCAGAATTTTGTGGGCGTAGGGTTGGCGAAGATCATGGACGCTCCGCCCTTGCTCGGCGTGGTGTGTGGATCGCTCACGCTGGTGGGTGGGCATGGCACGGTGCTGGGTTTTACGTCACGGTTTGAAGAGGCCGGGTTTGCGGCGGCGGCAACGGTGGGCGCGGCGGCGGCGACGTTCGGTCTGGTGGCGAGCGGCCTGCTGGCGGGGCCGCTCGCGGAATGGTTGCTGCGGCGTCGAGGGCTCGTAGTGACGGGTGTTGAAAACAGGGGCGGCGGGCCGGAGATTTCGAAGACGGGTTTAATCGGAGAATTGCGGGAATTTCTCTCCGAGCCAAAAATGGCGGTGGTTCACCTGTTGCTCGTTGCGGTGTGCATCAAAGCGGGGGCGTGGGTGAGCTTCGGGCTGGTAAAGCTGGGCGCGGCGTTTCCGGCCTACATGGGCGCGCTGCTCGTCGGGCTGGCCGTGCGCGCGGCACACGATGCGGCCGGCGGCACATGGCTGCGAACCGCGACGTTGGTGCGCCTCGGCGGATTGCTGCTCGCGCTGTTTCTTGCGGTGACTTTGACCGCGCTGAATCTCGCGGAATTGGCCAAGGTCGCAGGACCGATGCTCGTGATCTTAACGGTGAATATCGGGATGACACTCGCGTTTGCCGCGTTCGTGGTGTGGCCGTTGCTGGGGCGGGACCACGAGGCGGCGGTAATGGTGGCGGGTCTGGTGGGCTTCGGCGTGGGCTCGACGGCGACCGCCGTGGCCGCGATGAATGCGATCGTGCGTCGCCGCGGACCGGCGCCGCGCGCACAGGCCATCGTGCCGGCGACCGGCGGGTTCCTGATCGATCTGACTAACGCGCCGACGACCACGGCGTTTCTCCAATGGCTACGCTGACACGTCACCTCATCGCCTGTATTCTTCCGGCGTTGTCAGCCGTGGCGGCGGAGTTCGATATTTTGATCCGCGGTGGACGGTTGCTCGATGGCAGTGGGACACCGTGGGTTTATGCGGATCTGGGGATCAAGGGTGACCGAATTGCGGCGGTGGGACGTCTGCAGGGGGCCTCGGCGAAAACGGTGATCGAGGCGGCGGGGCTGTATGTCTCGCCGGGGTTCATTGACGGCCACTCTCACGCGGGGCCGGCGTTGGCCGGCGAGAAATTGGCGGGCGCGGAGGCACTGTTGGCGCAAGGAATCACGACCGTATTCGTCAACCCGGACGGCGGCGGTCCCACGGACCTGGCGGTGCAACGCGCGATGATCGAGCGTCAGCGCCCGGGGGTGAACGTCGCGCAGCTCATCGGGCACAATTCGGTGCGGATCGACGTGCTCGGGAACGCCGACCGCGCGCCGACGGAGGCGGAACAGACGCAGATGAACGGGCTCGTGCGCCGCGCGATGCAGGCGGGGGCGTTTGGGCTTTCGGCCGGGCCGTTTTATACGCCGGGTAATTTTTCGAAAACCGAGGAGCACATCGCGCTGGCGCGCGTGGCGGCGGAGTTCGATGGGTTTTACACGAGCCATATCCGCGACGAGAGCGACTACAACGTCGGCTTGGTTGCGGCGGTCGATGAGTTGATCCGCGTGGCCCGCGAGGCGCAGTTGCCGGGGATCGTCACGCACATCAAGGCCCTGGGGCCGCGGGTTTGGGGGCTTTCCGCGCAAGTGATCAGAAACATCGACGCGGCGCGGGCGGAGGGCGTGGAGATTTTTGCCGATCAATATCCTTACGAGGCGGGATCGACGGGGCTGACGGCGGCAATCGTGCCGGCTTGGGCCCGGGAGGGTGGCGACGGGGCGTTGCGCGCGCGATTGGCTAACGCGGAGACGCGCGCTCAGATTCGGACCGAGATGCTCGAGAACATCGAGCGACGCGCCGGGGCGGCGAAAATCATGATCAGCCGGCATCGGGCCGATCCGGCCTTGGAAGGGCGAAGACTTGATGAAATCGCGCGCGCGCAGGTACTCGAACCGGTCGATGCGGCGATCGGGATCATCCGGGCCGGTGGAGCGTCGATCGTGACGTTTGTGATGGGCGAGGAAGACATCCGTCGGTTCATGGTGCAGCCATGGACGATGACGTGCTCCGACGGCGAGTTGGTCGCGCTCGGCGACGGCGTGCCGCATCCGAGGGCGTTTGGAGCGTTTCCGCGCAAGCTGCGTCGTTACGTGGTCGAAGAGAAGGTGCTCACGTTGGAACGCGCGATCCACTCGATGACGGGATTGCCAGCGACGGTGTTTCGACTGCCGGAGCGGGGTGTGCTGCGGGTCGGGGCCATGGCCGACGTGGCGGTCTTCGATCTGGCTGCGGTGCGGGACGTCGCGACGTATGAAGATCCGCATCACCACTCCGAAGGTATGAAGGTCATCATCGTTAATGGCCGCGTGGCCTTGGACGGCGGCAAGGTCACCGGCGAGCGAGCGGGACGCGTTTTGGCGAAGACGGTCCAAGGGAAGTGACCGGGCGTTTTCACGATTGCACGACGGGGAAAAGCCCGTGGATTGACGGCGTGAACTTGCATGTGTTGCCCGCCGGGCCGATCCAGACCAACGCGTATTTGCTGACTGCGCCCGAGCGCGGGGAGGCGTTCCTCATCGACGCACCGGGCGATGTCTGGGCGGACGTCGCTCCGATTTTGGCCCGCGAAAAGTGCAAGCTCGCCGAGCTCTGGCTGACGCACGGCCATTGGGATCACACGCAGGGCGGCGCCGAGGTCGTGCGCGAATCCGGGGCCAAGGTGCGGGCGCACCGCGACGACCGAGTGCTGATCGAGACGCCCGAAGTGATGAGTGCTTTCCTTGATCGCGGGATCTCGTTGGAGCCGATCAAGGTCGATCACTGGATCGCGCAAGGTGAGCGGCTTGCGGCCCTCGGCTTGACGGTCGAGGTGCGGCATGTGCCGGGGCATTGCCCCGGGAACGTGTTGTTCTATTTCGAAAAAGCAGGAGCGGCGTTTGTGGGCGACGCGCTGTTCAACGGCAGCATTGGCCGGACGGATCTGCCGTTGGGCAACCATGCGCAACTGGAAGCCTCGATCCGCGCGCAGATTTATTCATTGCCGCCGGCGACGACGGTTTATCCCGGCCACGGCGAACCGACGACGGTGGGTCAGGAGATGACGCACAACCCGTATGTCCGCGGCTGAGCACGAAATTTTCATGCGGCGAGCGCTGGGCGTCGCGCGCAGCGTCTGGGGCACGACGCATCCGAACCCCATGGTGGGAGCGGTGATCGTCGAAGAGGGACGGGTGGTGGCCGAGGGTGCGACCGCGCCTGATGGCGGGCCCCATGCCGAGCGTTTGGCGCTCTTGGCGTGCGGAAGACCGCCGCGACCCGGCGCCACACTCTACGTGACGTTGGAGCCTTGTTGCACCCACGGGCGCACGGGCGCGTGCACGGAGGCTATCATCGCCTCGGGGATCAAACGCGTCGTGGTGGGCGCAACCGATCCGTTTCCCGCGCACCGAGGGCACGGCTTCGAAGTGTTGCGGGCCGCGGGAGTCGAGGTGAACACGGGCGTGTTGGAGCGCGAGTGCGCGGATCTGAACCTGATTTTCAACCACTGGGTGACGCAGCAACAGCCGTTGATCGCGGCCAAGGCGGCGGTGACCCTGGATGGGCGCACGGCCTGCCGCACCGGAGATTCGCAGTGGATCACGGGGGAGACGGCGCGGGCCGACGTGCATCGTTGGCGCCGGTTGTTTCCGGCGATCGCGGTGGGCGCGGGCACGGTGCTGAAGGACAACCCCCGGCTGACGGCGCGGATGGAAGGTCAGGACGTGTGGTGTCCGCTGCGGTTTGTTTTCGACGGGCGGCTACGCACGGTGAGCGACCGGTTTGTGCCGCATGTTTATGCCGATGAGTTTCGCGCGCGGACGATCGTGGTCACCACGACGAATGCAGGGCAAGGCTACGTGCGGAAGCTGCGGGATATGGGCGTGCAGGTGTGGGTGTGTGAATCGCAGACCCAGCGCGTGACCTGGGCGGAGTTTCGTCGGCGCTGCGTTGAGGCCCGGTTGAGCGGCGTTTACGTGGAGGGCGGGGCGCAGTTGATGAGTCAGCTCGTGCAGGAGCGGCAGCTGGACTATTTGTTTCTTTATCGCGCGCCGGTGCTGCTGGCGGATGAGCGGGCCAAGCCGATGCTGACTGGACTCCGGACGGAGAACCTCGCGCACGCTCTGCGGCTGGCCGACGTGCGGTCGGAAATTTACGGTGACGATGTGCTCACCCGCGGACGCGTGCTCTATCCGCCGAAGCTTTCGATTGATGAAACTGTATTTAGCCTCGGGTAACGCGCACAAAGCGGCGGAGTTGCAGGGTCTCGCGACGGCCGGTGGTCTGAATGTGGAGATTGTCTCGGCGCGCGCCGTCGGCGGGATGCCGGAGGTCGTCGAGGACACCGGCACGTTTGTTGGTAACGCGCGGAAGAAGGCGCTCGCGTTGCGCGCGAAACTGCCGGCCGACGCGTGGGCGCTCGCTGACGACAGCGGGCTCTGCGTCGACGCGCTGGGCGGCGGGCCGGGGGTGGAGTCCGCGTATTTTGCCGGGCCGCAAGGTGACGGTGCGGCGAATCTCGCGAAACTCGTGGGTGTGATGCGCGAGGTACCGGAAGGAAGGCGCGGCGCGAAGTTCGTGTGCGTGCTGCTGGTATGCGGGCCGGGCGGAGAGGAGAAGATTTTCGAGGGTGAGAGCGCGGGGCGGCTGGCCCACGAGCCGAAGGGTGGCGCGGGTTTTGGTTACGATCCGTTGTTTGTGCCGGAAGGGCATGAGCACAGCTTTGCGCAGTTGGGCGACGCGGTGAAGGCCGGGATCAGCCACCGCGCGCGAGCCTGGGCGCGATTGGCGGAATGGGTGCGGGGTCGGGCGTAGGGCGAGGGCTTTGACCGGCCCTTGGCCCGGGCGTGGGCGGGGAGGGCGGGTCGGAGACCCTGCCCTACTTCGAGGGGAGCGCGAAGGCCACGTAGGCGTCGCCGGGACCGCTGGCGCCGCCGACGCGGCCGCCGCCGGTGGCGGTGATGACCACGAACTGCCGGCCCCCGACCTCGTAGATCGCCGGCGCGGCCGTGCCGGCGAAAGGAAGTTTCGCGGACCAAAGTTCGGCCCCGGTGTCGGCGTCGAAGGCGCGGAATTTTTCATCGGCGGTGCCCGCGACGAAGACGAGGCCGCCGGCGGTCACGCTCGCGCCGCCGAGATTGTGTGCGCCGGTCTTGGGCACGCCGGCCTTGGCGAGTTCCGGGTGTTCGCCGAGCGGGGAGCGCCAGAGAATTTTCCCCGTGTTGAGATCGTAGCAGTTGAGCAATCCCCATGGCGGCTTGATCCCGGGGTAGCCCTCGTGGTCGTTGAGAAAACCGAAGCCGTTGAAGAAATAGCGGGGGTGGTCCGTGGCGCCGGGACCGCCGCCGCCGGAGCGCGAGGGCGGTTGGTTGCGACGCAGGAGAAAATCGACGAGGTCGCGGCGCTGGGCGGCGTCGGGAACGAGGTTGGGCGGCATAACGCCGCGGCCTTTGACGATGATCTCCTCGACTTCGGCCTCGGTCATGCGCGCTTTCAGGCCGAGAAGCGGTGGGACCATCCCGACGCCTTGGCGGTTTGGCGCGTGGCACGAGGCACAGCGCTCGATGTAAAGGATCTCGCCGGCTGAGGGAGGAAACTTCGGGTCTCGTTCGCGCTCGTCGTTGGCGATTACGGTGATTTTGGAAACGACCCGATTCGAGGTCACGTAGAGCCGGCCGGTCGGCACATCAACGGCGGCGCCGGACCACTCGGCCCCGCCACGGGAGCCGGTGAATAGATTCGGTTTTCCCTCGGTGAACGGCTGAAAAAAACCGTAGGTCGAGCGCGCGACCTGGGCCTCGACAAAGGCGCGCGCCTCGGGAGTTCGCTCGGTGATGTCGGCCGGATCAAAGCCCATGCGCGAGATGGGCTCGGGTAGTTCGGGATCGGGTTGGTAGTCAGCGGTGCGCTCGCCGGGGAGCGTGGAGACGGGCGCGCGGCGAAGGCGGACGGGGAAGACGGGTTGGCCGGTGACGCGGTCGAGGATGAAGAGGTGGCCGGCTTTGGAGAGGCTGGTGACGACATCGACCCGGCGGCCGTCGCGCGTGATGGTGAGGAGATTGGGCGGTGCGCAGACGTCGAGATCCCAGATGTCGTGGCGCACGTCTTGAAAGTGCCAACGGCGTTCGCCGGTGAGCACATCGAGCGCGACGACGCAGTTGCTGAAGAGATTGTCGCCGAGGCGGTCGACGCCGACCATGTCGGGGCGAGGTGCGCCAAAGGCGACAAACGCGAGCCCTCGGGTGTCATCGATGGAAAGGCCGCTCCAGCCGTTGGCGCCGGCGCGGGGCTCGACCCAAGTTTCGGCGCCGAAGTCGGTCTCGCGCGCAACGGAGCGAAATCGCCAGAGCTGTTGGCCAGTGCGCACGTCGTAGCCGAAGGCATCGCCGAAGAGACCCGTCGTCACAAACACATGGCGGAAGACCGCGCCCGCAGCCGTGGTCCCGGTAGGAAGCAACGTGCGTCCAGCCGTGCCGAACGAGGCGAGGGGCTCGCCGGTTTTTGGATTCAGGGCGTAGATGAAGTCTCCGGCGCCGACGAGGAGGCGCGCGGAGTTCTCGGCGTCGCCGGGCCAGTAGACGAGGCCACGACGGGCGGGGTCGTCTTGGAGGCGTTTGGAGGCGGGATTGTCCGCAAGGGAGCGACGCCAGAGCTCGCGGCCGGTGGCGGCGTCGAGGGCGACGAGGGCACGGCCGGGAGTCGGGGCATAGAGCACGCCGTCGACGATGATGGGCGTGCATTGGATATTGGACGCGCCGTCGCCGGCGCGAAACGTCCATGCGGGGGCGAGGTCCTTGATGTTTTCGCGGGTGATCTGGGTAAGCGCGGAGTAGCGGCGGGAGGCGTTGTCGCCCTGCGAGCGGGGCCACGTTTTCGAGTCGGCGTGGTCGGGCGCGGCGGGCGCGAGCGAGGCCGGGTCGGCGGCGGGGATGAACCGGAATTCGGGAAGCGCTGCGCGGGCGACCGGATCATCGAGGGAGGCGGTGGGTGCGGCACCGGCAAGCGGCGACAGGGTACCGAGGGCCAGCAGGAGAAAGCGCATGGCGACGGCGCCGCTAGGGCTGGCGTTGATGCCGGTGGCGCGCGGGGCGAGGGTTTCGTTGAATTGAGCGCGCTTGGGCCCGATGGTTTCCGCGCGCAGGCGAGCCGGCTGGTTTTGAAGCCACGTCTGCGCGGCGAGTGTGGTCGCCGAGAACAATGCGAGCAGCAGGGCGGAGTAACCAAGTAGGCGGACGAAAGAAGTCATGCGGGGCGGCGAGCCGGAATCGGCCGAAGCTGAGTCGGCGCAGGGGGAGCGTCAAAACTTTCGACAACGGGCGAAGCGTGCGTTTGGTTGTCCGGCTACCAGCATGAAGTCGTTTTATATCACCACCGCGATCGATTACGTGAACGGTTCGCCGCACTTGGGCCACGCCTATGAAAAAGTGCTGACGGACGTTATAGCGCGTTTCCGGCGGATGATGGGCGACCAAGTCCACTTTCTGACCGGGGTAGACGAGCACGGGCAAAAAGTGCAACAGAGCGCGAAAAAGAAAGGGATCCCGCCGCAGCAGTTTGCCGACGAAGTGAGCGAGGAGTTTCGGGCGCTGTTGCCGAAGCTGAATATCTCCAACGACGACTTTATCCGCACGACCGAGGAGCGGCACAAACGCGTGGTGCGCGGGGTGCTGCAGCAGCTTTTCGACAAAGGCGAAATCTACAAAGCCGAGTATCAGGGGTTTTATTCGACGCGGCAGGAGCAGTTTTTGCAGGAAAAGGACCGGCTGCCCGACGGTTCGTGGCCGGAGATTTTTGGCGAGGTAACCGAAATCACGGAGTCGAACTACTTCTTCAAGCTGCAGCAGTATCAGGCGTGGCTGGTGGAGTTTTTGACCACGCACGAGGATTTCATTTTCCCGCGTTACCGGCAGAAACAGGTGCTGGAATTTCTGAAGGAGCCTCTGAACGACCTGTGCATTTCGCGGCCGCGCGAGCGGTTGGAATGGGGGATCACGCTGCCGTTTGACGACGGCTACGTGACCTACGTGTGGTTCGACGCGCTGCTGAACTATTACTCGGCCGTGGCGGACAAACCGGGGCTTTGGCCGGCGACGTATCACGTGATCGGGAAGGATATCCTGTTGCCGCCGCACTCCGTGTATTGGCCGATTATGCTGCACGCGGCGGGCCTGCCGCTGCCGGGCGGGATCATCGCGCACGGTTGGTGGATGCAGAGCGGTTCCAAAATGTCGAAGAGCACGGGCAATGCGCTCAACCCGCTCGATCTGGTGACCGAGTTCGGGGTCGATGCCTTTCGGTATTTCCTGATCCGCGAGATGAACGTGGGGCAGGACAGCGACTTCACGCGCGAGCAATTTCTCGTGCGCTACAACAGCGAGCTCGCGAACAATTTTGGCAATCTGGTGAACCGCACGCTCAACATGGCCAACCGGTTCGCCGGCGGTGTAATCCCGGCGGCCGAGGTCGCGGAAGACGCGGAAAAGGAATTGCGCGCACTTTGGGAGACGACGCGCGCCGAGGTGATTCCGCTCTGCGAGGGGTTCCAGTTTCACACGGCCCTGGAGAAGACGATGTTCTTCATCACGGCGACGAACGCCTACATCGAAAAACGCGCGCCGTGGAAACTCGGCAAGTCGGCCGAGGCGCACGATCAGGCGCTCCTGCGCACGTCGGTCGCGACCATGTCCGAAGCGTTGCGACTCGGCACGGCGCTGCTCACGGCGGTGATGCCCGGCACGGTCGGGAAGATCAACGCGGTGCTGGGCTACACGCCCGGTACGGTTTGGCAAAATGAGTTGGCGTGGGACGGCCGGTTGACCGGGCTGAAAGTCGCGGAGGCGCTCGTCCTGTTTCCCCGGCCGGAGAAGCCGGCTGCGAAAAAATGATGCGACTCGCACGGCAGCGGGAGAGCTTCGGGGTATGACGATTCTGCCGATCAATCCCGCGGCCAACGCCAACCCCGAGGCGTTGCGTGCGTTTCTGGAACAGTGCCGGTCGGCGGCGGCGCGGGCGGGACGGGCGAAGCTGGTGAGTATATCGATCGCGGTGGACGCGCTCGATCCGTTGGCGGTCTTGGAATCCATCTTCGAGCCGGGCGAGCCGCACTTTTATGCGGAGCGGCCCGACATCGGAAGCGCGATCGCCGGGGCGGAGACGGCGGCGGCGTTTGAAAGCACGGGGCCGGGCCGGTTTGAGGCCGTGCAACGGTGGATCGACGCGATGCTGCAAGACACGATCGGGGTGGGCGACGTGAGCGCACCGTTTGGCGGACCGCATTTTTTCACGGGCTTTGCGTTTGCTGACGAAGTGGAGGCCGGCGAGCCGTTTGCCGCGGCGCGGGTGTTTGTGCCTCGTTGGCAGGTGGCGCGAGCGGGCGCGGTGACGACGGCGGTGGCAAATTTCCTCGTGCCGCCCGATGCGGATCTCAACGCATTGGCCGAGCGGGTCTGGCGGGCGCACCGGAAGTTTGGCGGGTTTCGCTATCGGGAGACTCCCTTAACAGAGCCGTCGGCTGAAGCCATCTTTCAGGTACGGGAAGCGGGTGATTACCGCGCGGTCGTGGCGAAGGCGGTGGCGAGGATCGACGCGGGCGAGTTCACGAAAATTGTTTTGGCCCGGGCGCAGGAGTTTGCGTCGGACCAGCCCTTGCATCCGCTGCGAGTGCTCAACGGGCTGCGCCAACGATTTCCGGACTGTTATGCGTTTTCTTTGGCGAACGGGAGAGGGCAGAGCTTTATCGGTGCGAGTCCCGAGCGGTTGGTGCGGGTGAGCAAAGGGGTGCTCGAGACGGAGGCGCTGGCCGGATCCATTCGCCGGGGAGCGGGCGCGAGCGAGGATGCGGCGCTGGCGGGGACTTTGTTGCGCAGCGAGAAGGACTGCCGGGAGCACCAGCATGTGCTGGCCGCGATCACAGCGCGGCTGGAGCACCTCGGGCTGGCCCCGGAGTATGCGGCGGAACCGGGACTGAGGCGGCTGGCCAACGTGCAGCATCTGCACACGCCGATTCGGGCGACGCTGCCCAAGAACGTGCGACTGCTCGCGGTGCTGGCGGCCTTGCACCCGACTCCGGCGGTGGGTGGGTCGCCGTTGGCGGCGGTGCTGCCGGCGATCCGCGGTTTGGAAAGTTTCCCGCGCGGGCTTTATGCGGGCGCGATCGGTTGGTCGAACGCGCGGGGCGGCGGTGAGTTTTTCGTCGGCTTGCGCTCGGCGTTGGTAGACGGGGGCACGGCCCGCGTCTATGCCGGGGCGGGGATCGTCGCGGGCTCGACGCCCGAGAAGGAATTTGCGGAAACTGAACTCAAGTTTAAGGCTATGCTCGAAGCGCTTCGAAACTCATGAACCTGCCCGATCTCGATTTCCGTTCGGTAAACACCCTCTGGGGTAGCGTCACGGCTGAGACGCTGGCGCGCTGCGGCGTGCGGCGTGCCGTCATCTCACCGGGCTCGCGCTCGACGCCGCTCACGGTCGCGTTTACGCGCCATGCGGAGATCGAGTGTATTCCGGTGCTGGACGAGCGCTCGGCGGCTTTTTTCGCGCTCGGCATGGCGAAGCAGCGCGGTGAACCGGTGGTGTTGCTCTGCACCAGCGGGACGGCGGGAGCGAATTATCTGCCCGCAATCATCGAGGCGCGGGAGTCGGCGGTGCCGTTGATCGTTATCACGGCGGATCGTCCGCCGGAGATGCGCGGCTGCGCGTCGGGCCAGACCATCGACCAGCTGAAAATGTTCGGGGATTTTGTGGGCTTCTTCCACGAGTTGGCGTTGCCGGAGGCGAACGAAGCGCGCCTGCGATATCTGCGGCAGACGCTCTCCCACGCGGTCGAGCGGGCGATGCAGCCCGTGGCGGGACCGGTGCATTTGAACGCGCCGTTTCGGGATCCCTTGGCGCCGACCGACGACGGCGGGGTGACCGCGGCGGCGGTCGCGGGCACCGACTGGCAGGTGTTTTTCCAGAATTTGGGTTCGCCGGTTTCGACGAGTGTAAGCGGGGGGATTCCGCGGTTTTCGCCCGACGTGCACGGGGTGATCATTGCCGGGCCCTCGCAGCCGGGTGATCCGGGCGCGCACGCGGCGGTGGTCGGAGAGATCGCGCAGAAGCTCGGTTGGCCGGTGCTGGCGGACGGGCTTTCGCCGCTGCGGAATTTCTCCGGCACGGTGCCGCATCTGGTGAGCACCTACGACACGATCCTCCGTAACCCCGAAGTCGCGGAGCGGTTGAAACCGGAGGTCGTCATCTGTCTCGGCAGTTGGCCGACGAGCAAAGTCCTGCGGGCGTGGCTGGAGGCGAGCGGCGCGCGGATGTGGTTGGTGACGCGGCGCACCGACAACCGTGATCCGCTGCATGGTCGCACCGTGCATCTGCCGGTCTCTCTGGCGGCGCTGGCGGCGGAGTTGCCCCAGACGATGGAGACCAATGGCTACGAACAGATGTGGGCGGGCTACGAGCACCATGTGCGGGTGGCTCTGGACGACCGGGTGACGCAGATCGATGGGTTTTTCGAGGGCCGTGTGACGACGATGCTCTCAAACCATTTGCCGGTGGAGACGACCCTTTGCGTCGCAAACTCGATGCCGGTGCGGGACCTCGAATATTTTTGGGCGCCGGGCGATACCTTTATCCGACCGATGTGCAATCGGGGCGCGAACGGCATCGACGGCACGCTCTCGACGGCGCTGGGGGTCGCGCACGCGGCAGGCGCGCCGACGGTTTTGCTCACGGGGGATTTGGCGCTGCTGCACGACACGAACGGCTGGCTGATCGTGCCGAAGTTCAAGGGCGCGCTCACGGTGGTGTTGATCAACAACGCGGGCGGCGGGATCTTTGAGCACTTGCCGATCGCGGAATTTGAGCCGCCGTTTGAGGAGTTTTTCGCCACACCGCAGGCGGTGGATTTTGCCAAATTGTGCGCGGCCTACGGCGTGGATCACATCGCGGTGAGCGATTGGGCGCAGTTCGCCGAGTTGATCGCAAATCCGCCGTTGAACGGTGTGCGGGTGCTGGAGGTACGGACGGATCGCAAGGCCGACGCTGCCTCGCGAAAGAAGCTGTTCGCGGAGTTGGCGGCCGAGTTGTGAACGACGGGGATGCCGGCGCGCGATTGGCCCGCGTAGCCGGAAATGGCTCGAGACTCCTTCGGCTCGACCCCACGCCCGGCGAGTTACGCTATGCGGGAACTTGGCTGGGGATGGCGTGACTGAAGGACGTTATGGTCCGACAATCCTTCACCGCCATGTCCCTAAATCTAAAACTCATTCCAAGTAAATGGCTGCGCACGCTGGGCCTCGCGGCGATGCTTGCAACGGTGCCGGTCTTTGCCGCCAAGCCGCCGGCGGTTCCCGCCGACGCTGGGGCCGCGAGCCGCGCCGCGCTGGGCGACAAAGATGCGATCGTCTCGGCCACGCCGATGAAAATCGAGGCGACCGACGGGGTGGGCACCGCCGGGCAATTGGTGGTAGCGGCGGAAGTGATCAGCGCCGATACACGCTCAGACCTGACCTACACGATCACGGCCCAACCGGCGCACGGGCGGATCGGGTTGGCCGGCGGCGGCGATGAGGACGTTTTCAAGACGACCACGGCGCGCCTCGGCTACTTTGCGTATCGTTCCGACGAAGGTTACGTGGGCGAGGACTCGTTCGCTTACTCGGTGCGCAATGAGACGTCCGGCCTGGTGTTCAATAACACGGTCTTCGTCACGGTGATGCCGCCGCCGGCGGTCGTGCTGGGAAAGTTCGAGGTCGGCGCCAGCCGTGAAAACGCCACGAGCAACGTGCGCCCCGTGGTGCTGATGACGCGGCCGAACGCCCCGATCACGCAAAAGGTGCCCAATCACGAGGAGTTCATGAACACGACGGATCGCGCGGTCATCGTCGCCCCGAAGGTGGCCTACGTGCTGGACGAAAAGGCGAAGCCGCAGAACGGCGTAGCCCGCCTCGACCGCGCGAGCGGTCAGCTCACCTATTCGCCCAACCCCGGCTACATCGGCGAAGACCGGTTCAAGTATTATACGATCGATGAAAACAACCCGGCGCTCGGCTTGGAGAATTCCGTCACCATCAACATCGAGCCTGTCCGCGACGTGAAGCGGGTATCTGTCGATCGCTCCCGCAGCCGCGAAGTCGACCTCGTGTTCGTCATCAACAATTCGCGCTCGATGGCCGAGCACCAGAGCCGGATCGCGGCCAATCTCCGCCGTTTTCGCGCACTCTTCGACGCACGCGATCTCGACTACCGGATCGGGGTGTTGACGACCGACTTTGTGAACGGGGATCTGGGCCGGGGGTCGGTTGACCAAGGCCATTTCAAGGCAGTGCGCTCGACGGAGATCGACGCGGCGGGCAATCCGGTGCTCGACCGAAACGGTCGCCCCAAGACGCTGACTAAGCGGGTCGCGAGCAACGGCACGCTGGTGACGCTCCCGGTGCTGGCCCAGCCGTGGATTACGCCGAAAACGCCGGACGGCGTCTTCGCCGAGTTGGTGAAGGTCGGCACGAACGGTGACAGCAACCGCACGGCGTTCACGTCCGTCTATAATTTTGTCGCGGGATATGCCAACCAGCAGCACGCCTTCCTGCGGCCCGACGCCACTACCATCGTGGTCTTCTTCATGGACGAGGAAGAGACCCGCATGGCCCTGTGGAAGGAGCAAAAGAACGGTCCCCGCCAAGCCGAGTGGATCGAAAACGGGAAACTTCCCGACCTGCTGAACCAGTTCAACGCGCGCAACCCCAGGGAACGGCAGACGCTCGACGGCTATATCAATTATTGGGTGCTGCGCCCTTTCATCATCGTGAAAGGCAACCGGCGCGGAAAACTGGAGATGCACGCCGTGGTCTCACCGGCCAACGTGTCGCACCGCCGGGCGGCCGAATTAACCGGCGGCACCGTGCTGAACATCGCCTCCGATTTCTCCGGCCCTCTGGCTGCGCTGGGTGACCGCATCGCTGACACCGTTGCCGTGGCGCTCGCGCCGATCGGCCCTGCGGCGACGTTTTATCAAAAGAGCCTGCTCGTGCTGGTCGATGGCCAGGAGGTGCGCCCCGATCCGCAAAACGGTTGGGTCTACGACACTCTTACGCACAGCGTCCGGTTTCAAGGCACCGCGAAGAAGCAGGCGTTTCTGGCCAAGATCGACATCACCTACGAGGAGCACCTGTGATGAACGTCCCCGCGGGACGTTCACAATGTCACGTGCGGGGATGACGAACAGGCGTACGAACAGGGTCTTGTCTCGTCTCCCGAGAGAAGGTTTCCGTGCACCCGACGCAGTCGCTAACTGCCACGAGGCAAGACCTGCCGCTTTAGCTGCCCTCGCGTTTTGATCGAACGTGCCCTATGAACGCGGCGCCCGATCACGGACTGCAAAAAGCAAGGCGCCCCCTTTTCCGGACCCAGCGAGAGCAAAGTGTAATGTGGCCGTGCCATTCGGACGTGCCCCGCAGAATCGAACGGGTTGGCCCAAGTCGGACGCGAGCCGAATGAACTTTGGGGCTCGCGCATGGTGGGGATTTTTGGGCGAAAAAAAGCATCGTGCTGCGAGCGTCTGAGCGGATAATTTTCGCCGTTCCCCCAACCCCTCGTTCCCCATGTCCTTTATTACCCGGCGTTCGTTTTTGCACACTTCCGCGCTCGCCACCGGCGCCGCGCTTCTCGCCCGCAGCACTTCTTCTTATGCCCGCACCGTCGGGGCCAACAATCGGCTGCGCATCGCCGTCGTCGGTCTCAACGGCCGCGGCAAAGCCCACATCGCCGGCTGGTCCGAGCAGAAGGATGTCGAGATCGCCTATCTCATCGATCCCGACCAAAAAATCCTCGATCGAACGCTCGCCGGCCTGAAGGAAAAATCGGGCGACAAATTCGCCGCGAAGGGCCTCGCCGATCTCCGCCGCGCGCTCGAAGACCCGACCCTCGACGCGATCTCCATCGCCACGCCCAACCACTGGCACTCGCTCATGACGATCTGGGGCGCCCAGGCGGGTAAACACGTCTACGTCGAGAAACCGATGAGTCACGACGTCGCCGAGGGCCGTGCGGCGGTCGCCGCGCAAAAACGCTACGGTGTCGTAGTCCAACACGGCACGCAGCGCCGCAGCGACGAGAAGATCGCCGGGCTACACGAGGCGATCCAGGCGGGCAAGTTCGGCCGGTTGAAAATTTCCTACGGCTATTGCTGCAAACCGCGCGACACGATCGGCCTCAAAGCCCCGACGATGCCCCCGGCGAATCTCGATTGGAATCTCTGGCGCGGCCCTGCGGTCACCGATTACCACCCGAATCTGGTGCACTACAACTGGCACTGGTTCTGGAAGACCGGCAACGGCGATATGAACAACCAGGGCACGCACCAGCTCGATGTGGCGCGTTGGGCGCTCGATCCGAAGCTCACCAGCCCGACGCGAGTGATGGCGCTTGGCGGCCGTTTCAAGTGGAACGACCAAGGCGAGACGCCCAACACGATGTTCGCCGTCGCGGAGTATCCGAACGGGCAGCAGGCGTTCTTCAACGTCCGCAACGTGAACTACCCGGGCTACCTCAACCAGGTGGAGAACGAGTATTACTTCGAGGACGGCGGGAGGATCGTGCGCAACCAGTATTTCGCGAAGGGCAGTGCGGTCGGCGAAAAGCTTTCGATCGCGCCCGGCAAAGTGACGCCCGGCGGGAACTGGGGTTCGTTCATCGCCGCCTGCCGCGCCGGCAAACCCGAGATGGCCAACGGCGACGTGGAAGCGGCGCACTACGGTTCGGTGCTCGGCCACCTCATGAACAACTCCTACCGTCTCGGCACGAAGGTGCCGTTCAACGCCAAGGCCGGTCGCTTTGGCGACAACGCAGACGCCTATGAACACTTCATGAAGTTGCACGCGATCATGCGGGACGGCGTCGGCGTGCCGGAAGACGGCGCGGAGTATGTCGTCGGCCCGTGGCTCACCTTCGATCCGCAGAGCGAGCGCCACACCGGCGCGTTTGCGCAGGAAGCTAACGCGCTCCTTGCCGACCCACGCAGCACGGGCTTCGAACTGCCGAAGCTGGGTTAGGTTTTGGCGGGCGGGAATACTCCCGCTGGCGAGGGCAGCAAGATCAGGGGTAGGTTGCTGGTTCCTTGGGCCTGACCCTCGCTTGGACTTCGGCATTCTTGGCGGCTTCGTCCGCAGCGTGCAGGAGTTTCGTGCGACCCAACCTTCTTTTTTCCTCCCGAAGACAGGCGGTCGTCGCTCATCGCCGGCGGCGCCGCGGCGATTTTCAAATGCGTCGGTTGACGCGAGCGGTGCCGGGCACAGTCTCGGGGCATTCCCCGATGGCTGCTTCCCGGACAAGAAAAGCATTCGTCTGCGCGGCTTTCGCCCTCGGCCTGTCGCTCAGCGGTTGCGCACACGCCGACAAGATCAAGGCCTATGCAACCGCCCAGTCCGACGCCGCCGCAAGGCGGACGGCCTATTCCATTCGCGAATTTCCGGCTCCGGCCAGTCCTCTCCCAATCGATGCTGTGGCGGGCAATAAACACGTCCGCACCGCGCTCGCCGCGAAGGGCATGGATGAAGCGCCGGCCTCCGATAAGGCCGACGTCGAGGTCACCTATAGCTATAATCTCCGCGAGATTCGTCGCGCGCGGACCGTCTCCGAGCCCGTCCACGGATCAACACCAGGCGGCAGCTATACCGAGACCGAGCTCGTTATGGATGCCAACGGCACCATGACCTCGCGAACCGTTACGCGGAATCTTCCCGACATTCCGTTCGTCGACCGCACGCGCGAACGACAGGTCACGGATGTCAGTTACGAAAAATCTCTGCACCTCGTGGTGGCGGAGAAAAATTCGACGCCCCCTGGCGTTCCCTCGCGCGTGTGGGATATTTCGATCAGCTACGAGGACAAGGACCGCAACATGGACAAAGCCATGCCACTCTTGGCCGCCGCCGGCTGCGCTCACATCGGCTCCAAAACCGACGGTACGATCACGGTCCGCCTCCGCAGTAAGGACGAGGTCGTCGCGCTTCTTAATCGCGGCTTTTGATCCGCGTTGCCGGGAATGGCATGGAATGCCGTTATCTTCGCGATGACGTTCGCGACTCGCTTCGCCTTCGTCTAACCCCGTTGGGCTCCGACCCCTTTGCCTCAGGCGGCGACGGGGTGGTTTCGCCGGTGTGTTTTGCGGCGGAAATTTGTTGGGTGAGTTTGGGAGGGCGGAGCGGCCGACTCCTGCACCAGAACGGCTGCCGGGATTTTCAGGCCGTCGTGCAAAGCGCGGATCATAGCCAAACTGAGCGGACGCTTTCGGTTCATGACTTCGGAAATCTTGCTCTTGCTTTGAAGGTAGGGGAGCAGGTCGGCGGTCTGCAGGCCGGCTTGCTCCAGACGGAAGCGAATAGCCTCGATGGGGTCGGGCGCGGCGATGGGGAAACGAGACTCCTCGTAGGTCTCCACGAGCAACGACCACAGTTCGAGTTCGGCCTCGTCGGGCGACGACTGTTCCATCAAGCGCTCGACATAGGTGAGGGCCGATTTGTAGTCGCGATCAGTTTTGAGGACTTTGGGTTTCATGGCAGGGGTGGGATTTAGGCGGTGGTGGCGTCGATCTTGTCGTAGTTGGCGTGCGTGCCGATGAAGCGGATGAAGGCGATGCCGGTGTTGAAATGGATGCGAACGATGAGGCGGTAGGTGTTGCCCTTGATGTTAAAAACGACGCGGTTGCCGGGCAGAAGATCGGCTGAGCGATAGCGGGCTTTGATGTCGTTGAACGTTTTCCAGTCGGCGTGCTTCGTCTCATGAAACCAGGCTTTGAGCGGTTGCTCGGAGTCGGCGTGCCTCTCCCGGAAATCCTTCAGAGTTTTCCGCGAGATTACGCGCATGTCTGGCCGAGGAGATGTTCCCAATTTGGGAACCGAGTCAAGCTCGGGCTCACACAAGACGTCTGGCTTGCAGACGCCGCTTCGGGTTTTCGGACGACGGCCTCAGCAAGACTGAGGCCCTCCATGACAGACCCGGTCAGATCGTGGCCAGGATGCCGTTTAGCGTTTGGCTGGGGCGGAGGGCGGCGGAGGCCTTCGTATGGTCGGGCTGGTAATAGCCGCCGATGTCGGCGGGCTTGCCTTGGACGGCGATCATTTCGGCGACGATTTGTTTCTCGGCGGAGGTGAGCTTTTCGGCGACAGGCGTAAACAAAGCGGAGAGCTGAGCGTCGGTCGTCTGTTTCACCAACGCTTGGGCCCAGTAGAGGCAGAGGTAGAAATGGCTGCCGCGGTTGTCGATGCCGGCGCCGACTTTGCGGGCGGGGCTCTTGTCGTGTTCGAGGAACTTGCCGTTGGCTTCGTCGAGGGTCTCGGCGAGGACTTTGGCTTTCGCATGGTTCTGCGTGATGCCGAGGTGCTCGAAGCTCGCGGCGAGGGCGAAGAACTCGCCGAGGGAGTCCCAGCGGAGGAAGTTCTCCTCAGTGAATTGCTGCACGTGTTTCGGCGCGGAGCCGCCGGCGCCGGTTTCGAAGAGGCCGCCGCCGTTCATCAACGGGACGATCGAGAGCATCTTGGCGGACGTGCCGACCTCGAGGATCGGGAAGAGGTCGGTGAGGTAGTCGCGGAGGACGTTGCCGGTGACGCTGATCGTGTCTTGGCCGGCCTTGAGGCGGACGAGGGTGGCTTCGCAGGCGGCGGCGGGGGCCATGATCTTGAGGTCGAGGCCGGCGGTGTCGTGCTGGGCGAGGTAGGTCTTCACCTTGATGAGGACCTGGGCGTCGTGGGCGCGCTTTTCGTCGAGCCAGAAGATGGCGGGGGTGGCGGAGAGGCGGGCTCGGTTGACGGCGAGTTTCACCCAATCCTGGATGGGCGCGTCCTTCGTCTGGCAGGCGCGCCAGATGTCGCCGGTGTCGACGAGGTGCTCAAGGAGGACTTTACCCTCGGAGTCGACCACGCGGATGGTGCCTTTGCCGGGGGCTTGGAAGGTCTTGTTGTGCGAGCCGTATTCCTCGGCGGCCTGAGCCATGAGGCCGACGTTGGGGACAGTGCCCATCGTCTTGGGGTCGAAGGCGCCGTGCTTTTTGCAGAAGTCGATCGTGGTGGCGTAGACGCCGGCGTAGCAGCTGTCGGGGATAACGCAGAGGGTGTCTTGGCCCTTGCCGGCGGCATTCCACATCTGGCCGGAGGTGCGGATCATCGCGGGCATCGAGGCGTCGATGATGACGTCCGAAGGGACGTGGAGATTGGTGATGCCCTTGTCGGAGTTGACCATCGCGACGGCGGGGCGGGAGGCGAAGCAGGCGGCAATGTCGGCCTCGATGGCGGCTTTTTGGTCGGCGGGGAGTTTCTCGATTTTGCCCAGGAGGTCGCCGAAGCCGTTGTTCAGATCGACGCCGAGGGTGGCGAGGGTGGCGGCGTGTTTCGCGAAGAGATCTTTGAAGAAGACGCGGACGGCGAGGCCGAACATGATGGGGTCGGAGACCTTCATCATGGTGGCCTTGAGGTGGAGGGAGAAGAGGGTGCCGTCCGTCTGGGCCTTGATGAGCTGCTGGGCGAAGAAGGCGCCGAGGGCCTTCCGGTTCATGAAGGTGGCGTCGAGGATTTCGCCGGCCTTGAGCGGGGACTTTTCCTTGAGGACGACGGTGGGGGCCTGGGTGCCATCGGCGGCGACGGCGGGGACGAACTCGATGCGGACGGTGGTGGCGGCGGGGACGGTGACAGACTTCTCGTTGGAGAAGAAATCATCGTGGCCCATGGTGCCGACAGAAGTCTTGGAGGTGGCGGACCATGCTCCCATGGAGTGCGGATGGGCGCGGGCGTAGGCCTTGACGGCTTTGGGGGCGCGGCGGTCGGAGTTGCCCTCGCGGAGGACGGGATTTACCGCGGAGCCCATAACTTTAGCGTAGCGGGCTTTGGCGTCTTTCTCTGCGTCGGTGGTGGCGACCTCGGGGAAATCGGGGAGCGCATAGCCTTTGGCTTGGAGCTCGGCGATGGCGGCCTTGAGCTGGGGGACGGAGGCGGAGATGTTGGGCAGCTTGATGATGTTGGCCTCGGGCTTGAGCGTGAGAGCGCCGAGTTCGGCGAGAGCGTCGGACACGCGCTGGGCGGGCGGGAGCAGATCCGCGAAGGCGGCGAGGATGCGGGCGGCGACGGAGATGTCGCGGGTCTCGACGTTGATGCCGGCGTGTTTGGTGAAGGCCTGCACGATCGGCAGGAAGGAATAAGTGGCGAGGGCCGGGGCCTCGTCGGTGATCGTGTAGATGATGGTGGGATTGGCGGACATGTTGGGAAAAATGAGAAGACGGAGAGGGTAAATGGCTAGCAAACGTGCGCGCGGTTGGACGGTCAAAAGCAAATCCTGCGCGGATTATGCGGAAAGCTGCTATGAGGCGGAAACCGCCCCGGGGTGGCGGTGGGCAGACTCCGGTCGGGGCCGGGCGACGGAGTGCGGGGTGGGGTCAACTCCACCGATCCTTCGAAAACCAAGTCAGGCGGTGATGGTTTCGAGGGAGCAGCCGTCGGCGTTCGCGTGGGGTGTCTCGCAGTTGGGGCGGGCGATGACGCCGGGGTAGGGCTCCAAGGCGAAGTTGCGGGACGGATCGGTGAGGAGGTGCTGGTCGCAGACAGCGAAGAGCTGGGCCTCGGTCTCGGTGCGGCGCATGTCGTGCAGAAAGGCGCCGTCGGCGTCGACGCTCTGACCGACGAAGTTGAGATATTTCTTCATCTTGTTCACGTGGTAGCGCTCTTCGAGATCGGGGCGTTGGGTGGCGCGGTAGAGGCGTTCCACGTAGTCGCGGGCGTCGGCGAGGGTGAGCGGCGTGACGGGTTGGCCGGAGAAAATCTCGCGGCACTGGCGGAAGATCCAGGGGTTGCGGATGGCGTGGCGGCCGATCATGACGCCGGCGGCACGGGTTTGCCCCACGATGCGGGCGGCGGCGGGGGCGGAAGTGACGTTGCCGTTGGCGAGGACGGGGCAGCGGACACGGGCGACGGCGTGGGCGATGAAATCGTAGTGAACCTCGCTGCGATACATCTCTTTCACGGTGCGGCCGTGGACGCTGAGCAGGTCGACGCGGTGTGTGTTGACGAGATCAAGGACGCGGTCGAAGTGGCGGGTGTCTTCGAAGCCGATCCGCATCTTGACGGTGAAAAGGCCGGGGCACGCGGCGCGGAGGGCGGCGAGGATCTCGCCGATTTTTTCAGGGTCGCGCAAAAGGCCGCCGCCGACGTTTTTCTTGTAAACTTTGGGCGCAGGGCAGCCGAGGTTGAGATCGATGCCGGCGATGGGGTGCGAGAGCAGGTCGGCGACGGTGCGGGTGAGGTGCGTAATGTCTTCACCGATGAGCTGGGCGAAGACGGGACGACCGGTGGCGTTCTCGTCGATGGAGCGGAGAATGTGTTTTTCCGGGCGGGACATCGAGTGGACGCGGAGAAACTCGGTGAAGAAATAGTCGGGAGCGCCGTAGTGGGCGACGACGCCCATGAAGGCGAGGTCGGTGACGTCCTGCATCGGGGCGAGCGCGGTCAGCGGCTGGCCGGGAACGATCCGGGTTGGCAGGGACGTGGCGGGCGGGGTGGGGACCGCCGCGGGGGAGGCGGGCGCGGTCACTTGTCGTCGCCGGAGTCGTTTTCTTCGGCCTGCTGCTTGAGCACGCGTTCCAAGACTTCGGACATGTCGTCGACGCCGGCAAAAACCGCGCGGGCAACGTAGAGGGGGCGCTTGTGTTGGAGCGCGAGGACGATGGAATCGCTGGGGCGGGCGTCGATCTCGATGAGTTTGCGGCCGAGCTCGTTCTCCATGTGGAGCAAGATGCGGGCGAAATAAGTGCCCTCGCGAGCGTCGTTGATCAGGACGTGCTCGAGCTTGGCCCCGAGGCCGAGGAGGATGCTGGCGATGAGATCGTGGGTGAGCGGACGCTCCTTCTTTTCGCCCTTGAGCGACATCTGGATCGCGTTGCCGACGGAGTGATCGACGTAGATGACGAAGGTTTTCTCTTCGTTGCCGAGGAATACGGCGCAGCCGTTGGCGGTGGGCATGACGCCCTTGATGGCGACGGTAACGACGTCTGGTTTCATGAGAAAAGAGAGCCTGCCGCGGCGGAAGAAAAGCGCAAGCCGCAGGGTGGGGTCATTCGAAACCAAGGAGGCTGATACCGTGCTGCTTCGCGGCAGCGAGGACAGCGGGTTTTTCGAGCATGATGACTCGGCTGGTTTCGAGGGCGGCAGCGGTGATGCCGGCGGCGCGCATCGTCTCAAGAGTGCGCAGACCAAAACAAGGGACATCGAACCGGAAATCTTGGCGGGTCTTGACCGTTTTGACGAACAAGGTCTGGTCGGTCTTGAGGGTGCCGGCGCGGGTGAGCATGGCATCGGTGCCCTCGTAGGCCTCGACGGCGAGAACGGTACCTTTGCGAACGACGCACCCTTGGCCGATATCGAGCCGGGCGCATTCGCGGGCGATCTGGATACCGTGATCGATGTAGTCCTGCTCGATGGGAAAACTGCGTCCGGTCATGCTGCCGGAGGTGGCGAGTTGGTCGTCGAGAAAGGAGCGGGCGTCGAGCAGAGTGACGCCGATACCGGAGATTTCCTCGGCGATGGCGCCAAAAATGGTTTCGGCGTTGCGGCGCTTGAGCGAGGCGAGGATGCGGATGGCTTTCAGGTCGGGGTGAAGGCCGTTGAAAAGTTTCCGCGGCGAAATCTGGCCGGCCATGATAGCGTTGGCGGCACCGAAATCTTTGAGGGCGCGGAGCATTTTCCCGATCTGGCCGACGAGAATTTTGCGCTGCTCGTCGGGAGTGAAAGAGGCGATGAGCTCGGGGGCGGTTTCTTCTTCGAACGCGACCAAACGCAGGGGAACCCCCGCGCGGCGGACGGCGTTGGCGATAAGCTGCGGGTAGATGCCTTGGCCGGCGATCAGGGCAATGGGGCGGGTTCGGTCGAAATTGGACGGAAGAAAATTGGATAATGGGGTGGGCACGGGAGAGGCCGAAAGGTTGCGCGAGCGTTGTGGTGGAATGAAGCCAAATGCAGGACGAGAAAAACGCCACACGGAGGGTGGGGCGTAAAGGGCTGGGGCGGCGCCGACGGGCGCAAATGCGTCGATCAGCTTTGAGCGCCGTAGTACTTCTTGTAGCTGCTATAGTAGCGGTGATTCGAATAATACGCGATGCGCCGTCACTCCGAGTCTGGAATCTTGACGATTTGAATGGCGTTTTCCCGGCTGGGTGCGGGGCGGCAGATCTTTTCTCATGGTAGGGCCTCACCTTGCATGAGGCCGTCCACTCTGTGGAGCCCGAAAAAGATGTGAAATTTCCCGTTGCGACCAGGGTTTTTCCTCAGGCTAGGCAGGGCGCATAACTACGTACCTAGGCGACCACCAAGTTCAGAATCTTGCCGGGAACGTAAATAATTCGGACGATGGATTTGCCCTCAAGGTGCGGCGCGACCTTGGCATTGGCTTGGGCAAGAGCGACGGCGGTGTCTTGGGCGAGGCCAACGGGCACGAGTTGGTCGCCGCGGTGTTTGCCGTTCACTTGGAAAACGAGCTTCACATCGGTTGTGACCAACCTTGTCGGGTCGTAAACGGGCCACGGCGCGCGCTGGATCGAGCCGGAACCGCCGAGGCGGGCCCAAAGTTCTTCGGCAAGGTGCGGCGCGAACGGGGCGAGTAATTGCAGAAACGTAAGAACGGCGGCGCGGCTCACCTGCGGCGCTTTTTGCAGCGCGTTGGAGAAGATCATCATCGAAGAAATCGCGGTGTTGAAGCGCATGGCCTCGATATCGTCGCCGACCTTTTTGATGGTCTCGTGGAGAAGTTTGGTGAACTCGGGCGAGTCGGCGAAGGCAGGGTCGGTGGCGATCTTGGGGTTTACCGAACCCTCGGCGTTCAGACATTCGCGCCAGATTTTGTGCAGGAAGCGGTGGACGCCCTCGATCTGCTGCATGGACCAGGGTTTCATCGCTTCGAGCGGGCCGAGGAACATGAGATAGAGCCGAAGGGTATCGGTGCCGTGGGAGGCGATGATGGTGTCCGGGCTGACCACGTTGCCGCGGCTCTTGGACATTTTTTCGCCGTCCTCCCCGAGGATGATGCCCTGGTGGAAAAGTTTGGTGAAGGGTTCGGCCTGCGGCACGACCCCGAGGTCGAAGAGCACTTTGTGCCAGAAACGTGCGTAAAGCAGATGGAGCACCGCGTGCTCGGCGCCGCCCACGTAAAGGTCGGGCACGCCCCAATAGTTTAAGGCCTCGGGCGAAGCAAAGGCGTCGGCGTTGGCGGGGTCGGTAAATCGCAGATAATACCAGCACGAGCCGGCCCATTGCGGCATGGTGTTAGTCTCCCGACGGGCACGAATCCACGCGTCGCCGGCCGGACACGGCTCGGTGGCGGATACGGCGGCACCGGTCGTGACATTGAGCCAGATCTCAAGCCACGGCGTCTCGTTGGCGAGGGGGCTTTCGCCGTTAGCACTCGGGAGGTAGGATTGCACGCTCGGCAGCTCGAGCGGGAGCGCTTGCGCGGGGAGGGGGAGGGCGAAGAGTGTCACTCCGCCCTCGGAGAAGGTGACCGGTCGAGCCGGTAAATCTTTGCGCAGCAACTCAGCCTTGCGGTAGTCGGTCTCGCTGATCCAAGCGATGGGGAACGGCTCGCCCCAGTAGCGCTGCCGCGAGAAAAGCCAGTCGCGGAGCTTGTAGTTGACCGTGGCTTTACCGACCCCGCGTGCGGCGAGATAGGTGGTGATTTTTTTCTTCGCTTCAGGCCAGGTCAGACCGTCGTAGCCGGGTGAGTTAACAAGGATGCCGTCCCCCGTGTAAGGGAGTTTTTCGTCTGCATCCGGGCCGGCGATCACGCGGGGGATGGGCAGCGAAAACTGCTGGGCGAATTCAAAGTCCCGCTCGTCGTGCGCCGGCACGGCCATGATCGCGCCGGTGCCGTAGCCCATGAGCACGTAGTCGGCGATCCAGATGGGGACGCGCTGGGCGTTGATGGGATTGATCGCGTAGGCGCCGCTAAATACGCCGCTTTTGTCCTTCGCGAGATCGGTGCGTTCGAGGTCGCTCTTGCCGGCGGCTTTCTGGCGGTAAACGGCGACGGCGTTCTTTTGCTCGGCCGTGGTGAGCAGGTCCACAAGCGGGTGTTCGGGTGCGAGCACCATGTAGGTGCAGCCAAAGAGCGTGTCCGGCCGGGTGGTGAAAATCTTCAGCGGACCGAGTGCCTTGTTTTCGAGCTCGAAGAGAATCTCGGCGCCTTCGCTGCGGCCGATCCAAGCTTCCTGCATGCGCTTGGTCGATTCGGGCCAATCGACGTCTTTGAGGTCGGCGAGCAGGCGTTCGGCGTAGGCGGTGATGCGCAGGACCCATTGGCGGAGGTTGCGGCGTTCGACGGGAAAGCCGCCGACTTCGCTCTTTCCGTCGACGACTTCCTCATTGGCGAGAACCGTGCGGAGCTCGGGGCACCACCAGACGGGACGTTCGTCCACGTAGGCGAGTCCGCGGGCAAAAAGTTGCAGGAAGATCCACTGGGTCCACCGGAAATATTTCGGGTCGGTGGTGTCGATCTCACGAGCCCAGTCGTAGGAGAACCCGAGCGCTTTGATCTGGCGCTTGAAATTGACGATGTTGTTGCGGGTGTTCGATGCCGGATGAGTGCCGGTCTTCACGGCGTGCTGCTCGGCGGGCAAACCAAAGGCATCCCAGCCGATGGGGTGGAGGACATTGAAGCCTCGGGCGCGTTTATAACGGGCGATGATATCGGTCGCGGTGTAGCCCTCGGGGTGGCCGATGTGGAGGCCCGCGCCGGACGGATAAGGAAACATGTCGAGCACGTAGTATTTCGGCTTCGACGAGTTTTGCTCGGCCTGGGCGGTGAGGTTTTCCTCCCAGAAAGATTGCCAGTGGGGCTCGATCTCTAGGAAGTTGTATTCTTTGCACTGAGTAGACATCGCGTGAATCATTCCACAGTTAGCCAATCAACTTTTCGGTCAATCCTCGCGTTCGTGCTGTGCTACGCCGGCGGTTTGGCGCTGCCGGCAACGGCGGCAATGAGCCGGGGATTTAATCAACTGCTTGAAGCGGTCGTGCGCATCGATGTGCGGGAAGTCGTGTTCGAAAGCGGCGCGCGGCGATATTCCGCCGGCATCGGCTCCGGGGTGATTCTTTCGGCCGATGGGTTGGTTTTGACCAACGCTCACGTGGTCAGTCCCCGGGCGGTCGAACTCAGCATCACCCTGTCCAATCTGGAACGCGTGGGCGCGACGCTCGTGGGTTGGGACCATTGGACTGATCTGGCGGTGCTTCGGATCGATGTCGCCGATGCTCGGCGCCGCGGCCTGAAGTTCGCCACGGCCGAGTTTGGGGATAGCGCCAAGCTCTTCCCGGGGCAGACCGTTTTCGCCGTCGGCACGCCCCACGGTCTGACGCGCACGGTGACGCGCGGAATCATTTCCAACAACAACCGCTACTTCGAGGACAGCACCGGCGTGGGCGGCTACGAAACGGGCGCGTTCAACACGTGGCTTCAAACCGACGCCGCCATCAACCCGGGCAACTCCGGCGGGCCACTGGTCACCGAAGAAGGGCGGGTGGTGGGTATCAGTTCGCGAGGTTACCTTGGGGCCAACAATCTCGGGTTTGCGATCCCTTCGGCGATTGCCCAAAAAATCGTGACCGGCCTCGTTCGTGACGGCGCGATTACCCGCAGCACAATCGGCTTGGTGCCGGCTGCGTTGCAGGACCTCGAAAGCTTTTACGCGCTCGCGCTCAACACCGGGGTTCTCATCAACAGCGTCGCACCGGGCTCTCCGGCGGCTCGCGCCGGATTGCGGGGCGGAGATATCTTGCTGGCAATCGACGGGGTGAAGGTGGACGGCCGCTTCCCCGAGCAGCTGCCACCGATTCAAAACCTGATCGCAAGTCGGCCCGTTGGCGACCGCTTGAAACTCACCTATAAACGGGGCGGGCAAACGGCTGAAGTTGCGGTGATGACCGAGCGGCTCGAAAGCCGGGTGGGTGAGGAATGGGCGCTGGAAAAGTGGGGTCTGAGTGTGAGAAAAGTCTCCCGCACGTTTGCGCGTGAAAACCAGTTGTCGAGCGACGTCGGGGTCGTGGTCATCGGCGTGCAGGCCGGATTTCCGGCGGAGGTGGCGGGATTGTCGCGCGGCGATGTCATCACCAAAATCAACCAGCAACCGGTGGACTCGCTTGAGGTCATAAAGGCCGCCCACGCGGCGTATGAGGTCCAGCCGGCGCCCACGCTCATCGAGGCGCAGCGGGACCGCCGGGTATCTCTCTACATTCTCAAACCATGAAACGTTTCTGCCTTTTGATTTTGCTGGTGCTCCCGTGGAGCGTGCGAGCTGCGCCGGATTTGCCGAGCCTGATGGCCGAGCGCCTGAAGTGCGTGGTCGCCGTCGAATATTTTACGGAAACGGAGACGGAGCGCCGACCGAGTTCCGCGTATGGAGTCGTTATTGATGTGCGGGGCACGATTATTTTGCCGGCGGCGGCCGTCGACCCTCGGGTCACTCCGTCCCAATTGAAGGAGTTTAAGGTTTACTTGCCCGGCGATGCGGCGAGCGCGGCGGCGGTTTATCTCGGGCAGGATGCGTTGACGGGTTGGCATTTTGTGCGGGTTGAGGAACGCTTGCGCGCGCAGTTGGTGCCCATCACGCGGTTCGTAAGTGAAGGCGGCGCGGTTGAGCCGGCCCTCGCCGAGGTGGTTTGGGGTATTGGGCTGCGTAATAAAGACGAGGACTTCATGCCGTATCTTTTGCAGGGGAACGTAGCGCTCGTGCAAAATCTGCCGCAACGTACCGCGATCGCCCAGCAGGAGGTCGCTGGTCCCGGTCTGCCGGTTTTCAACCGGGCCGGTGGTTTTGTCGGGCTCGCGGCGACTTCGTTTGGCCAGACGTTTTTGCAGTTTTCCCGCGCCGAGCGCGGTGGCTCTCCCACGATGTTGATCAATGTGGAGGAGAGCAGCGCGTTCTATGTGGCCTCAGAGATTTTGCCTTATCTCGGCCGGGTGCCGCAGAGCGTCTATGGTCGGCCCTTGGCTTGGTTGGGGGCCTATGGTTTTGAGCCGATGGATCGTGAAGTGGCGAAGTTTTTGAAGCTCGAAGCCCAATCTGGAGCGGTCGTAAGCGAAGTCTTGGAGGGCAGTCCAGCCGAGAAAGCCGGAATGTTGCCGCGAGACATTGTGCTGGCGATCGATGGACAGGCACTCCCCCGGTTCAAGCCGGACCGGGTGGTGGTGAGCTTCGTGGAACGCGAGGTTGAGCGGCGCCAACCCGGAGCCGGGCTGGCGCTGACGGTGCTGCGCGGCGCGGAACGGGTGGAGCTGAACGTCACGCTCGGGGACGAGCCGAAGCTCATGCGGGAAGCGGCTCGAAGCTACTATGACCGGCTCGGCTTTACGGCCCGGGAGTTTGTTTATGGCGACGCGGTGGCCCGCCGGGTGAAGGCAGCGGATGGGACCGGCGTGATCGCCCACTTTGTTAAGTCGAACAGTCCTGCTTTCATCGCGGGCTTGCGCACGGATGATTGGATCAAAGAAATCGACGGCGTCGAAGTGAAGACCTTCGCTGCAGCGACGGAGCAGTTGGCCAAAACCGAATCGGATCTTTTGCGGGCGGAGTTCGTGCTTTTGGTCAGCCGGGGTGGAGAAACGGCGGTGCTGCGCGTGAAACTCAGATAATCATTTTTATGTTCACCGGTATTGTTGAGGAAACGGGTCGGGTCGTCGCTTTCGTGGCGGGGGCAAATTCTTGGCGCCTGCAAATTGCGGCACGTGCGGCGCTTTCGGGCGTTGCGCTCGGGGACAGTATTGCGGTCAACGGGTGCTGCCTGACGGTGGCGGCCTTCGATTCGGAGCATTTGTTTTTCGACGTGCTCGAGGAATCGCGGAGGCTCACGAATTTTTCGGAGCTGTCAGCAGGTGCGCCGGTAAACCTGGAGCGCAGCCTCAGGTTCGACGGCAAAGTCGGGGGGCACTTTGTTTCGGGCCACGTGGACGGCCTGGGCGTGATCGAGATCCTGGAGTTGCGCGGCAAAGATACGTATCTTCGCGTGAAGGCACCGGCGGGCAGTGGCCGGTATTTGATCCACAAAGGCAGCATTGCACTTGATGGGATGTCCCTGACGGTTGCCGAAGTGGAGGGCGACGCTTTCGCCGTCTGGCTGATTCCGACGACTTTGGAGGTTACGAATGTTCGCGCTCGGGGGGTGGGGCAGAGCGTCAATTTGGAATTCGACTTGCTGGGGAAGTATGTCGAGAGATTGTTGAATATTCGCTCACTCTAGCCCGCATTGATGCGCACTGCCCTGACCGTTCTTACCGACGAGCTTCGCCGCCTTAAGACGTCGGGGATGAAGTCGGTCAGTGTTTCCGAATCGAGTCTCGCCGCACTGCGGTCGGTCGTCCGGCGATCGAGTGCGGCGGTGGCGCTGGGCAACGCTCCAGCCTTCGCCTCGGCGGTGATCACAAGAACTTCCGGCCAAGCCGCGCCGAAATTGAAACCAAGTCTGTTGCCACCACCTCCGGTGCTCACGCTGCCGGAGGGTGATAAAGCCGCGCGGTGGGCGGCATTGTTTTCGGTGATGAGCCAGGACACGGTTAATGTGGCGCACACACCGCCTGGAAAGAAATTGGTCCTGGGTAGAGGAAATCTCGATGCCCGAATCATGTTTGTGGCGGACGCTCCGGGGCCGGAAGAGGAAGTGGCGGGCGAGCCCTTTGTCGGTCCGGCGGGTCAGTTGCTGACGAAGATGATTGTGGGGATGGGGCTGACGCGGAGTGCTGTTTACATCGGCAGCCTGATGAACTGGCGGCCGCAGCCGGCGGTGCCCCCGGTGGGGGCGGCCAGTGAAGGCCGACCACCGACGGACGAAGAATTGCGTTATTGTCTGCCATTTTTGCGCGCGCAAGTGGACGTGGTTAAGCCTGCGATCATCGTGGCGTTGGGTTCGACTGTCGCGCAGGGGCTACTCGGGGCAGGGGCGTTCAAGAATCTGGGCGAGGTCCGCGGGAGCTGGCGGGAGTTTGCGGGCGTGCCGCTCATGGTGACTTATCATCCCAGTTATTTGCTGCGGCCTCCGGTGGATAATCGGAAAAAGCGGATGGTTTGGGAAGACTTGCTCAAGGTCATGGAGCGCGCCGAGCTACCGATCTCTGAGAAGCAAAGGGGATTTTTCTTGGACAAAACAACGTGAGCCCCCGGTTTTTTCGCAGCCTGTTGGTTTTTGTTTTGGTAGGGGTTTCGCTAACCCCGGAGATGCGCTCGGCCGAGGGCGTATTTGACCTGGAGGTGCTCCGCTATCGGGCAAAATTATTGGCGGCCAAGCCCTATGTGCCGCGCCCGAGTCGCGTGCCGGAGAAGTTGATGCGGCTGACCTACGATCAACACCGGGATATCCGGTTCAACGCGGCGCAATCGTGGGGTCGTCGAGAAGGTCTGCCGTTCCAGCTCCAGTTCTTTCACCCGGGATTTATTTTCGACAAGACCGTGCAGGTTTCGGAACTGCGGGGCGGCAATGAAACGCCGATAGCGTTTTCTCCGCAGCTCTTCAGCTACGGTAAAACGGAGGTGGGTCGAGTGCCCGAGTCGATGGGATTTTCGGGGTTTAGGATTCTTTATCCCTTGAACCGGCCGGGTGATGAAATCGGGGCGTTCCAAGGCGCGAGTTATTTCCGGCTGCTTTGTCAGGATGCCTTTTACGGTCTGTCGGCGCGAGGCTTGGCGATCAATACGGGCGAGCCCGGCGGCGAGGAGTTTCCCGTATTCGAGGAATTTTGGGTCGAGCGACCCGCGGCGGATGCCAAAGAGATTGTGATCTACGCGCTGCTCGACAGTCCGAGTGTCGCGGGTGTTTACCGTTTCGTGATCCGGCCCGGTGCGGACACGGTTACGCATGTGAAAGCGGTGCTCTTCGCGCGGAACCCGATCAAGACGCTGGGGATCGCCCCGCTCACGAGTATGTTTTGGCATGGCGAGACCACGGGATCGAATCATGGAGACTTTCGCCCGGAGGTGCATGACTCCGACGGCCTTTTGATCCACCACAGTGGCGGTGAGTGGCTGTGGCGGCCGCTGTCGAATCCCGCTACCGTGCGCACCGCGGCGTTTGGCGACCGAAACCCGAAAGGCTTTGGCTTGTTGCAGCGCGACCGGAAGTTTTCGAGTTACGAGGATCTTGAGGCCAACTACCACAACCGGCCAAGTGCTTGGGTGGAGCCGGTCGGTGCGTGGGGTAACGGCTCGGTCCGTCTCGTGGAGATTCCCACGCCTGATGAAACCAACGACAACATCGTGGCGTTTTGGGCGCCCGATACCCTGCCGGCGGTCGGTGAACCCATCGAGTTTGAGTATCGCTTGCATTGGTTTCTCGATCAAATCCGACCGCCGGCGGGTGTTGCCGTTGCAACTCGGCGTGGGCACTCGAAAACTCACGAACCTGATTTGGAGCGTTTCGTCGTCGATTTCGACGGGGCTTATTTGGGCAAGAAAGGGCCGGATCCTTTGATTGAACCGGTCGTGTCCGTGGAAGGAGGCGCGAAACTTGTCCATGCGACCGTCCAAAAAAATCCTTATAACGGCACTTGGCGGTTGGCTTTTGCGTTACGGGCGGATGGGAGCAAAAAGCCGGTGGAGTTGAGGGCGTTTTTGCGTAAGCCCCCCCACGCGCTGACCGAAACCTGGACCTACCTGTGGGAACCGTGAACTTGAAGTTTTTTGGTTGGGCGTGGGTGATTGCCCGATGAGTGCACCGGTGTTGGTCACATTTTCCGGGGAGTTCCGGCCCTCAACGGGCTCGATGGAAGCTTGGAACGCAGCTTATGTGCGGGTCGAAGATTACTTGCGGGCGCACCGGGTGCATAACCGATTGCACCAAAGCAGGCTCATTCAGGAAATTCTGGAGCGTGCGGCGCGGCGTCATTTGGCCCAGCCGGAGACTCATCCGACCACGTTGGCCGCCGAAGAAACGGAAGCGTTAATGGACGCTTGGTTCGGTGCGGTGCTCTCGTCACAAAACGTGCCACCGGAACGCCGGGCGATCGAGGGCCGGGTCGCATTGATGCTCTGTGATGGCTCGGAAAAGTGGCCCTATGCATTTCTGGACGACAAAGATATCCCGGCGGATTTTCGGGCGGCGTTGGAGGCAAGTTCGATGCAGGCCGGCCCTGATATGGTGGTGTCGAGCATGGTCCCGCGGCCGATCGACCTCGGCCCGATCACGGAAGCGGCGGGCGATACGTTGGAGCGGTTTGAGCGATGGCCGATCCTTCGGGCTTTGCTGCTTTGGCTGATGTTTGCCGGCGCGCTGGCTGGGATTTTTTACGCGACCCGTTGATATCCGTCTATGCTTGTCTTCAAACATGATCAGATGACCCAACGTAGGCTTAATCGCCGGCGCTTTCTGTTTTTCTCGGCGATTTTTGGCCTAACGAGTCTGGCGACTTGGTTTATGGCGGACTTGCTGTGGCGGGAAGGGGTCGGCGGGCTCGAGATTCTTTTGTTGGGATTGTTTGTTGTGCTGTTTGCGCACATTGCCGCGGGGTTTTGCACGGCGCTCGTGGGCTTTTACGTGCTGAATCGCGGCGGCGACAATTGTCGCATATCGGAAACGCTGGCGCCGAGCGACGATTCGCTCTTGGCGTCCACGGCAATCGTGATGCCGGTTTTTAACGAGGATGTGAGCCGAGTTTTTGAAGGGCTGCGGGTCATCTTCCGATCGGTGCAGGAAACCAAGAAACTCGAGCACTTTGATTTCTTTATCCTGAGCGATTCGAACCGGCCCAATCAATGGATTCAGGAGGAGGTTGCGTGGGTCGAATTGTGCAAACAGGTCGGTGGATTCGGAAAGATTTTTTACCGAAAACGCCGGCACCAGATTAACAAGAAATCCGGCAATGTGGCGGATTTTCTACGACGTTGGGGCAAGAACTACCGCTACATGGTCGTGCTTGATGCCGACTCGATCATGACCGGTCGGGCGTTGGTGCGGCTCACGGCGCTCATGGAACAGAATCCTCAGGTGGGCATCATCCAGACGGCGCCGAGAATTGTGCATGGGGAGTCGCTTTATGCGCGGCTTCAATCATTCGCGAACCGGCTTTATAGCCCGCTCTTTCTCGCTGGGCTAAATTATTGGCAACAACACGAAGGAAACTACTGGGGGCACAATGCGATCATTCGGATTCAGCCATTTATTGACCACTGCGCGTTACCGGACTTGCCCGGCAGTGAACCGTTTGGAGGCCGCATTCTTTCACACGATTTCGTCGAGGCGGCATTGATGCGGCGGGCCGGCTGGGGCGTCTGGTTGGCGAGTGATATTGAGGGAAGTTTTGAGGAAGGCCCACCCTCTCTGATCGAAAGCGCCAAGCGCGATCGACGCTGGTGTCAGGGAAACATGCAACACGCGTGGCTGCTGACTGCGCGCGGGTTTCGACCGGCGAACCGTTTTCATCTTTTGATGGGCGTTATGGCTTATGCGTCCTCACCGCTCTGGTTGCTTTTTTTGGCTCTCAGCACGGTGCACGTTTTCGATTTGGTGGCGCAACCGCCGGTCGGGGGCGTTTTGCGAGCGCAAGACACGACATCGATTTTTGGCTTTATGATCGAGGTGCCGGTGGCGTTGACGCTCTTCTTCTTTACGTTGCTGCTCCTTTTCTTGCCCAAATTGGTCAGCGTGGTGCTGACTTTGGGAAACCCCGAAGCGGTCGGGCGATTCGGCGGGCGGCTGAGATTGGTCCTGAGTGCGGTTTTGGAGACGGCAGCCTCGGTGCTGCTGGCCCCGGTGAACATGATGTTCAACGCGAAGTTTGTGCTTTTTACGCTGCTGGGGCAGGGGGTGGGCTGGGTTACCCAACAACGCGGAGCGGACGATGACGGCTCCGACTGGCGTGAGGCAATCATCACGCATGGGGGACAGACGGCGTTTGGGGTGATATGGGGTTTGAGTTCCTACATCATCTCACCGCCTTTTTTCTGGTGGCTGAGCCCGGTGCTCGCGGGATTGGTGTTTTCCATTCCGATCTCAATTTTTCTCAGCAAGGCGAGTTTTGGACGTCGGGCACGCGAGCTTGGAGTCTTTCTTACGCCCGAGGAAACGCATCCGCCGTATGAGTTGAAGCGCCTGCAGCAAAATCTGGCCGAGTGCTACCGCCATTTGCCGCCTTTCGAGCCGCTGCGGGCTAACTACGGTCTGATGCAGGCCGTGCTCGACCCTTATGTTAACGCCATGCATGTCGCATTGCTGCGGCAGCGCCGGCCGAGTGATGAGGCTCGCGAGTGGTTCGGCCTGTTGCGGCGGCGGCTGATCGCCGAGGGCCCGGGGAAGTTTACCAGCAAGGAGACGATGGCGTTGCTGCTGGATGCAGAATCAATGATTTGGCTGCATCGGGAGCTGTGGAGTTCACCATCCGACGCGATCGCTGAATGGTGGAGGCTGGCGATTCGTCAATACAACGTGCTCACCTCAGCGCCCACGACTGCTCTGTATCGTTAACCCCGATCTCTCGACGTAGAAGAGGGGGCGGAGATGCCGCTCGGATGGAGCTGGACCGGGGTAGGGGCGCCGGGGTGAGGCAGCGGATCTAGCCGTAAGATTCTCAAAAGGTATGGTTGGCTGCAATCGAAGCCGGGCCCACGGCCCGGCACGAAGTTTATATCGCTATTCAAGCAATTGGATGCCCGCGGGCTTCAGGGCTTCGGAATGAGGTTAACGCAGCAGGCGGGCGTTGGGTAAATCTTCGTATCACAATATCGCGATGCGTTGATATTTAACTTGCGTGACCCTCGCTCGTTGTTTTCGTCGGGGCTCCCAAATCCTATGGCAAATACATTTGTTTTTTCCTCCGAATCCGTCGGCGAGGGTCATCCAGATAAAGTCGCTGACTTGATCTCTGATAGCGTACTCGATGCCTGCTTGGCCATCGACAAGACGAGCCGCGTCGCCTGCGAAACCTTCGTGAAGTCCAACATCGTCGTGGTCGGTGGTGAAATCACGATCCCGAAGCTCCAAGATAAGAAAACGGGTAAGACCAAGGCCCTTGAGGAGGCGATCAATCTCGGTAAGATTATCCGCGACGCGATTCGGCACATCGGTTACACGAACGATGACGACGTGTTTCACGCCGACACTGTTTTCATTAACAATTATCTAACTGCCCAGTCGGCCGATATCTCCCAAGGTGTTGATGCGAAAAAAGTTGATGGTAAAAAGACCGCCGAGCAAGGCGCCGGTGATCAAGGTCTCATGTTCGGCTACGCATGCAGCGAGACCCCCGAATTGATGCCTACCCCGGTGATGTTTGCTCACCGTCTGGGCCGCGAGCTCACCAAAATCCGCAAGAGTGGTAAAGTGAAGTGGCTCCGGCCGGACGCGAAGTCCCAAGTTTCTGTCCGCTACGTCGACGGTAAGCCCACCGAGGTCGTCAATGTCGTCATTTCGACCCAGCACACCGCAGATGTTTCTCACTCGGAAATCGAGTCGTTCCTGATCGATAACGTCGTCAAGAAGGTCATCCCGGCCTCCATGCTCAATGACCGCACCGAATATCTCATTAATCCGACCGGTCGCTTCGTGATTGGCGGACCGCAAGGGGACTCCGGTCTCACCGGCCGCAAGATTATCGTTGATACCTACGGCGGTTGGGGCCGTCACGGCGGTGGCGCTTTCTCGGGCAAGGATCCCTCCAAGGTCGACCGCTCAGCTGCCTACATGGCGCGTTGGGTGGCCAAGACAATCGTCGCCTCGGGCCTCTCGTCGATCGCTGAACTTCAAGTCGCTTACGCCATCGGCCACCCGAAGCCCGTGAGTGTTTACGTCGATACCTTCGGTACCGGCGTCGTGGCCGACTCCGTCATCTCCGAAGCGGTGCAAAAAGTCTTCAGTTTCAAGCCCGCCGATATCGTCAAGCAGCTGAATCTGCTTCGGCCCATCTACCGCGAAACCACCAACTACGGACATTTCGGCAAAGCCGGTCTCCCGTGGGAAATCACCAACAAAGCCTCTGCTCTTAAAGCGGCGGTCAAAGCTCTGTCCAAGTAAACCTCCTTCATCTGCGCTCACGCGCACTATCCTTCATGGCAAAAAAAATCAAAGCCGACTTCCACGTTAAAGACATCACTCTCGCCGACTGGGGTCGGAAAGAACTCAATGTAGCCGAGCACGAGATGCCCGGCCTCATGTCGCTCCGTAAAAAATACGGTCCGAAAAAGCCGCTCAAGGGCGTCCGCGTCACGGGCTCGTTGCATATGACGATCCAGACGGCGGTGCTGATCGAGACCATGGTCGAACTGGGCGCCGATGTACGCTGGGCTTCCTGCAACATTTTTTCCACGCAAGACCATGCCGCCGCCGCGATCGCGAAGGCCGGCGTGCCCGTCTTCGCCTGGAAGGGCGAGACCCTCGAAGAGTATTGGGACCTGACTTGGAAAGCGGTCAGCTTCCCCGGCGGGAAAGGCCCCGAGATGGTCGTCGACGACGGTGGCGACGTCACCTTGCTTCTGCATAAGGGTTACGAGATGGAGCTTGGCAGCGACTGGGTGAACTCCGCTTCCGGTTCGCACGAGGAACAGGTCATCAAAAACCTGCTCAAAAAAATCGGTAAGACCCAAAAGGGTATTTTCACCGCGATGATCAAGGACTGGCGCGGCGTCTCGGAAGAGACCACTACGGGCGTGCACCGCCTTTATCAGCTTCACGAGCAGGGTAAGCTCCTTGTGCCAGCGATCAACGTGAACGACTCGGTTACCAAGTCGAAGTTCGACAACCTTTATGGCTGCCGCGAGTCCCTCGCCGACGGCCTGAAGCGAGCGACCGACGTCATGATCGCCGGCAAAGTCGCCTGCGTCTGCGGTTACGGCGATGTGGGCAAAGGCTCGGCGTTCTCGCTGAAAGGCTTTGGCGCCCGCGTCATCGTCACCGAGATCGACCCGATCAACGCCCTTCAAGCCGCGATGGAAGGCTTCGAGGTAAACACCCTCGAAAGCACTCTCGGTGTCGCCGACATTTACGTCACCACGACCGGTAATAAGGACGTCATCACCCTCGAGCACATGGCGAAGATGAAGGATCAGGCCATCGTCTGTAACATCGGCCACTTCGATAACGAAATCCAGGTCGATCGCCTCTACAAAGCGAAGGGCGTCAAGCGCGTCACCATCAAGCCACAATACGATCTCTTCACGTTCCCCAGCGGCAACAGCATCTACCTGCTCGCCGAAGGTCGCCTGGTGAACCTCGGCTGTGCGACCGGCCATCCGTCGTTCGTCATGTCGGCATCTTTCACCAACCAGACGCTCGCCCAGCTCGATCTCTGGAAGAACCGCGAGACCTACAAGGCCGGCGTCTATCGTTTGCCCAAGCACCTTGACGAAGAAGTAGCCCGACTTCACTTGGAACGCATCGGCGTGAAGCTGACCGTCCTCTCGAAATCGCAGGCCGAATACCTCGGAGTGTCTCCGGGAGGTCCATACAAAGCCGACCACTACCGCTATTGATTATGCTCCTGCTTGCGGCCGAAACGCCGTGAAGACAGCTCAAAGCGCCGTCCCGATCGGGTCGGCGCTTTTTTGTGCCCACACGCTCCGCGCGCTCTTCTTGAGGGCAACGCTAGGCCCGAGGATCGCCGGGAAGAGTATGACCGAAGCCAACGTGGAAGGATCTTTAATCGTGGATGAAATCCGCGAAACCGTGAACTCGAACCTCGCCAACTTTCAGCGGGAACTGGACGCCATTTGACCAGAGCAACGCGCGCGAGTTCGTCGTGGTAGCTCGGAGGAGGCGATTCTATGGGCGCAAAGTTGAAGCCGCGAACAATCGCGCACGGTTTGTCAGTGGCGTTTTCAGTTGGGCGTTTTGGGCCAACAAAAAACCCGTTAACCACTGAGGGCTAACGGGCTATCAAAATGGCGGGATGGACGGGACTCGAACCCGCGACCTTCTGCGTGACAGGCAGACGCTCTAACCAGCTGAGCTACCACCCCGTGTGAACGGGAAAGAGTGCGAAAAGTAGAATTCGACTTGGCCAAGTCAAGCGCCTGTTTTGCCCTTGTGCGTATCATGCGGTCGCGTAGCACTCAGGGCAGCTTTGCGGTGGTAGCTCAGCTGGATAGAGCAGCGGTTTTCTAAACCGCCGGTCGGGTGTTCGAGTCACCTCCACCGCACCATTTTTCTCAGCGGCTGTCCGCGCTCGCGGGCCGTGGGGCGAAGCGGTAGGTCGTATTGAAGATCAGTTCGATCGTCTTTGAGACAAAAACCCGGACCTTGATTTTGCCGTTGTCGGCGTCGGTGGGTGTCGCGTGGCCCTCGATGCGGCGAGTTTCACCGGTTTCGCGACGGGCCAGGCCGCTAAACTCAACGCGCTCGCCGCGGGCGAGGCGGGAAAGTTGTTCAGAGCTGAAGTCGATACCGAGCGCGCCACGTTCGTTGTAAAAAAAATACGGGAAGACCTTCGCCACATAAACTGATTCGAAACGGGAGCCCCGGCGTTCGAACGTCGGCATCGTCAATGTCACCGTGCCGACATAGATTGAGGTTTTGGCCGGGGCGATGGCGACGCTAGCGTAACGGTCCTCCGCTGCGGTGAGAACGGCAGTGGCGAAGCTCAGGGAGATGAAAATCCAGCGCGGGAGCATGGAGCAAAGCGTGCGCCGGGTATGGTCCCGGGCAACTGCTCTTTCGCGTTGCGCGGCGGGGTGGGGCGGCGTGTGCTCGCGGTCTCTTATGGCCAAATCTTCACAAGCCACTTGGGGCGGACGTTTCACCGCCGGCCCCGCCGAATTGATGCTTAAATTCAGCGAGTCCGTCTCGTTTGACCATCGCCTCGCGCCCTTCGACATCGCCGGCAGCAAGGCCCATTCGGCGATGCTTGCGCAGGTGGGCTTGATCACGGCCAAAGAGCGGGCGGCGATTCATGCGGGGCTTGATGCGATTCTGGCCGAGATCGAGGCCGGCGGGTTTAAATGGGATCAGAAGCTTGAAGATGTGCACATGAACATCGAGCAGGCGCTGACCAAGCGGGTGCCGGCTGCGGCCAAGCTCCACACGGCGCGCAGCCGCAACGACCAAGTCGCGACCGACATGCGGTTGTGGTTCAAGCACGCCGCCGCCGTGCTGGGCGAAAAAATCCTCGGCGCGCAGCGGGCCTTGCTCGCCGTCGCTTCGGCGCATCGCGACGTGCTCATCCCGGGCTACACCCACCTGCAGCGGGCGCAACCGGTGTTTTTCTCGCACCACCTTTTTGCTTGGATGGAAATGCTCGAGCGCGACCGTGCGCGGCTCGCGGAGGTGGCGGCCCATGCCAATTGGTGTCCCTTGGGTTCGGGGGCCATCGCCGGCACTACGCTGCCGATCGACCGGGAATTTTCGGCCAAAGCGCTTGGCTTCGTTGACGCGAAGGGCCGGCCGCAGGTCACCCAGAATTCGATGGATACAGTGGCTGACCGCGACCTCTTTATCGAGTTTGCGGCGGCCTGTGCGACGTTTGGCGTCCATGTTTCGCGGATCGCGGAGGACCTGATTCTTTGGAGCAGCACGGAATTCAAGTTCGTGGAACTGCCCGATGCGTTCTGCACCGGCTCCTCGTTGATGCCGCAGAAAAAAAATCCCGATTCTTGCGAACTGCTCCGGGGCAAGTCGGCGCGTCTGCAAGGCAATCTCCACACGTTGCTCACGCTCGTGAAGGGCCTGCCGCTCACCTACAACCGCGATCTGCAGGAGGACAAGCCGCCGGTGTTCGATAGCTTTGACCAGACCGCGTTGTGCGCCGATGTGCTCGCGGGCACGATCGGTGGCATGGCGGTGGTTCGCGAACGGTGCGCGGCGGCGGTGGCTGATCCGGCGTTGCTCGCGACCGATCTGGCGGACTACCTTGTGCTCCGCGGCGTGCCGTTTCGCCAAGCGCATCACGCGGTCGGAGACGTCGTGAAACTCGCCGAGCGGCTCGGTCTTCCGCTCGACCAATTGCCCACCGCGGAAATGCAGAAAATCAATCCGGCCTATGGCGACGATTGGCGCTCGGTGTTTGATTTGAAGCGCGCGCTCGCCAAGCGCACGGGCACCGGGATGCCCGGCCCAAAGCAGGTGGCGAAGCAATTTGCCCGCTGGCAAAAACTGCTCCGCTAATTCTTCGGCCGGCGATCCCGGTGTGCCCACGTGTCGCTGTTTCCCACCGCCAAATCCGATCCGGAACTCGCCCCCTACCGGGCGGGATTGTTGTTCGGTTTCTTCAATGCGCTTACTTGGCAGATCGCGATCGGCACGCCGATGGTGTTGTTTGCCGAGCGGCTGGGGGCGACCTCGTTTCAAGTCGGGTTGATCTACTCGTTCGTTTTTCTGCTCACGCCGGTGCAGATCGCGGCCACCGCGTTGTTGCCGGTTTTTGGGTTCAAGCGCGTCACGCTGGGTGGCTGGGGATTGCGCAGCTTCGCGTTGGCGGTGCCCGTGTGGTTGACGATGCTGGCCCCGCCGGTGGGCCAACCGTGGATGGTGGCGACGTTGATCTGGAGTGTGTTTTTTTTCTGCTTTTTCCGCTCAATCGGCGCGGCGGCGATGACGACGTGGTTTCTCGGGCTTTTACCGCCGTCCGTGCAGGGGCGTTATTTTGCCTCGGATCAGTTTTTATCGGGCGTGGGCGGAGTGGGGACGTTGATCGCGTGTGCGGCGCTCTTCGCGCTGCTGCCGATTTATCAGGCGTTGTTGGTTCAATACGTGATCGCGCTCGTCGGTTCCACATTGAGCTACTATTCGCTCAAGCGCCTGCCGGACATTGAGCGTCCGACTGCGATTTCGCTGAGTTCCGTGCTTCGCGATACGCCGAGGATCATGTTCGCGCGCTCGGAGTTCCGCCGTTACCTCTGGCTCGCGGTCGGGTATGCGGTGATCACCACGCCGATCCCGCCCTTTGCGGCCTACTACTTGAAGGTCGGTCCGCAGTTGTCGGCGGGCGTCATCATGCAATTCGAAGTGTTGCGCTACCTGGGCGTTATTGCCGGGGCCTGGATGTTGCGGCGGCGGATCGATGCGGTGGGCGCAAAACCGTTTTTCCTGCTGGCGCTCGGTCTGATCGCTTTCATTGCGGTGATTTTCTGGCTGTGTCTGCAGCAAATTGTGGGCGGTCTGGCGACCGTGGGCGGGATGTATTTCGCGGTCGGCTTCGGTGCGGTGTGCTGGAATATCGCGAATCTCCACTATCTCCCGAAGATCTCGCCGGCAGACGAGCGCGCGTTGTTTGTTTCGGTGCACGGCGCGGTCACGGCCTGCGTTGGAGGCTGCGCGCCGATTTTGTGGGGGCTCGTGCTCAAGAGCGTGGGACCGGGAGGAGCGCCGGCGGTCGATGTCGGGCTGTTCCAGTGGTTTTTTGCGAGCGTGGTCGCGGGCGCCTGCGTGCTCTCCGTCTTGATTGCGCGGCTCCAAGAGGACACAAAGACCCACGTCGACCCCATCATCATCGGCAACGCCGTGCTCAATCCGTTTCGGGCTGCTTCCTACCTCGTCAATCTGATCGACGCCAAGGGTATCGTCCGCGAGGTCGTGCCCTCGCGTTCGGATCGCAAGTAGCCCTGCGAGACTATGGCCACGGTTCGCATTCTCTCCGATCGGGTCGCCAACCAGATCGCCGCCGGCGAGGTGATCGAGCGGCCGGCGGCGGTCGTGAAGGAACTCGTCGAGAACGCCCTCGATGCCGGGGCCACGCGCATTGAGGTCGAATTTCGCCATGGCGGGCGGGCGCTCATGCGGATCGAGGACAACGGTCACGGCATGACGCGAGATGATGCCCTGCTCGCGCTGGAGCGACATGCCACCAGCAAGATTGCCGAGGCGGCCGATCTCGACCGCTTGAATACGTTCGGATTTCGCGGTGAAGCGTTGCCGTCGATCGCCAGCGTTGCGCGCTTTGAGCTGCAAACGCGCCCCGCCGACCGCGACGCGGGCACAGAGATTTTGGTCAACGGAGGGAAGTTCGTCCACGTGCGCGAGTGCGGCCGGCCGGTCGGCACGCGCATCGAGGTGACGCATCTCTTCAACTCGGTTCCGGCGCGGCGAAAATTCCTCAAGACGGACCAGACCGAGGCGGCGCACATCGTGCAATGTGTGCGGCTATATGCGCTCGCGAGTCCGCGGGTGGCTTTCACCCTCATCGAAGACGGCCGTGAGATTTTTCGTTCCCCGGAGTGCACCACGCTCGTCGAGCGAGTGGAGGAAATTTTCGGTCGGCAAGTGGCCGACGCGGTCGTCCCGATTGAGAGCTCGGAGTCTGGTTTGAAACTCTCGGGCTTGATCGGCCGACCGGGCGTGGGGCGGGCGACGCGCCATGAGATGATTGTCTTTGTGAACGGCAGGCCCGTGGACAGTCGCACGCTCAACTACGCGTTGATCGAGAGTTATCACGAGTCCCTGCCCAAAGGCCGTTACCCGCTGGCCTTTGTCTTTTTCGACTGCGATCCGGCGGCGGTGGATGTGAATGTGCACCCGGCGAAACGCGAAGTTCGCTTCCGCAGCGAGCCGCAGGTGCGAAGCTTCGTCATTCGCAGTGTGCTGCAACGCCTGCGGGAACTCGGCGGACCAATCGCTCCGGCGACCACGGCAGGGCCGGCAATCTTGCCGTCCGGGCTCGCTCCGCTCGTGGTGCCACAGGCGGTTCGCCCTGCTGCGGCTCCGGCGGTCTGGCCGCCGCCGATGGTGCGTGGGACGGAGCGTCCGGCGATGTCGCCGCCGGCACCGCCCCTGCCGGCGGCCCCCACCGCGAATCCGGCGTCCAAGATCCAGAGCTTGCATTGGCGTTTCGTTGGGCTGGCGCACGGGAGTTATGCTCTGTTTGAGACGGAGGCCGGTCTGGTGTTGCTGGATCGGCGCGCGGCCCACGAGCGCGTGTGGTTTGATCGGTTGGTGGCGCAGTTTTCGGAGGGCTCGGTGCCGAGCCAACAGCTGTTGCTGCCACTGCCGCTCGAGCTTGATCCGATCGCAGCGGCTTTGTTGCTCGACCGTTTGAAGTTTCTCAACGGGCACGGCTTCGAGTTGGCGGAATTTGGCCGAAACTTTTTCCGCGTGGAAGGAGTCCCGGCCTGGATGGAGCCGGCCGATGCAGAGCCTTTTTTGCGCGACGTATTGGGCGCGCTCCGTGACGGCCGCCTGCCCGAGGGCAATCTCGCGCTGGCTCGGGCAGAACTCGCCCGGCTCGCAGCCGCGAAGGCCGTGCGTCTCCCCGGTTCGCCCGGCGAGGTCGAGTTGCGCAGCCTGCTCGGCGAACTTTTTGCCACGCCAACGCCTCTGACCAGTCCTTCGGGCCGGCCCACGTTCATCGAGATCAACCACGGCGAGCTCGCCCGCCGTTTCCAGAAGTAGGCCTGTCACGGAAAATTAACTTCTGGCTGCCGCCCCGCGCTGGCACGAATCTTGTTACTCCTGCATCTCCTAACTCATGGCCAAATCTGCCGCTAAGCCCAAAGCTCCGACTCTTGCTCCTGCTGAACCCGTGTCCGCTCCGGCCGGCCGGAGGCACGCTGATGCGCCCGACGTCGTTCTCCGGTCATTGATCCTCCGTCACCTCACCTCGACGTTGGCCCGCCACCCCTCGACGGCCACGTCCCGGGACTGGTGGGTCGCCACGGCGCTTTCGGTGCGCGACACCATTCATGAGCGCCTGATTGCGACGCAAGCGGTGCACAACGAACAAAACGTCCGCCGCATTTACTATTTCTCGCTCGAATATCTGATGGGCCGGCTTTTCGGCAACAACTTGCTGGCGACCGGACTGCTCGGCGCGGCGGAAGCGGCGCTGAAGGGCCTTGGTCAAGACTTCGAAAAGATCCGCGAATCCGAGGTCGACATGGGTCTCGGCAACGGCGGTCTGGGCCGGCTCGCCGCCTGTTTTCTGGATTCGTTGGCGACCCAGGATTACCCCGCGCTCGGTTACGGCATCTACTATGAATTCGGCCTGTTTAAACAGTCCTTCGTCGACGGCCATCAAGTTGAGGCACCCGACAACTGGATCATCTTTGGCAGTCCGTGGGAGGTTGTCCGGCCGGAATACACGCAGGAAGTCCGGCTCTTCGGCCGCGTCGAAAACGTCTTCGACGACCGGGGTAACTACCGACCGCGCTGGGTCGATACGAAGACCATCCTCGGCGTTCCGCACGACATTCCCACCGCGGGCTTCGGCACGCAGACGGTAAATCTCCTCCGGCTCTGGGCTTCGAAGTCCACCGAGGATTTCGACTTGGCCGCGTTCAACAGCGGCGGCTACGTCGATGCCGTCCGAGAGAAAGCCGTGGGCGAGACGATTTCAAAAGTTCTCTACCCGAACGACAAGACGGAGAACGGCAAAGAGCTGCGGCTCGTGCAGCAGTATTTCTTCGTCGCGTGCTCGTTGCGGGACATCATCCGCCGGCATCTGCGCACCAGCGGAAACTCTTGGGACAATTTCGCCGCCAAGGTCGCCGTGCAGCTCAACGACACGCATCCGGCGATCGCGATCGTCGAGCTCATGCGCATCCTCGTCGACGAGGAAAACTTCTCCTGGGACCGCGCCTGGTCGATCATCAACTCGACCTTCGCCTACACCAATCACACTTTGTTGCCGGAAGCGCTCGAGCGCTGGAGCGTGCCCCTCTTCGAGCGCGTGTTGCCGCGCCACCTCCAGATTATCTACGAAATCAATTCCCGCCACTTGGACGCGGTCGAGGCCCGCTGGCCGGGTGATGACGAAAAGAAGCGCATCTGCTCCATCATCGAGGAAAACGGCCACAAGATGGTCCGTATGGCCCATCTCTCGGTCGTCGGGTCGCACGCGGTCAACGGCGTAGCCGCCCTCCATACCGCGTTGCTCAAGAAAGATCTCTTTCCGGAGTTTGACGTGCTCTTCCCCGGGAAATTTCAGAACAAAACCAACGGGGTCACGCCGCGCCGCTGGCTGCTCAAGTGCAATCCGCGCCTCGCCGCATTGATCACACGGACGCTTCCCGGCAAAGCCTCGACCGATTGGCCGCGCCATCTCGACCTGCTCCGCGGGCTGGAAAAATCCGCCGATTCGGCCGCATTTCAAAGCGAGTTCATGGCGATCAAGCGCGCCAACAAGGCCGACCTCGCCGCCGTCATCAAAGCCGAGTGCGGCGTCACCGTTTCGCCCGACGCGATCTTCGACGTGCAGATCAAGCGACTGCACGAATACAAGCGCCAGCACCTGAATTTGCTGCACATTCTCGCCCTCTATCGGCGCCTCTTGCAGAACCCGTCCCTCGACATTTTTCCTCGGGTTTTCATCTTCGGGGCCAAGTCTGCCCCCGGCTACGATGTCGCGAAAAACGTCATCCTCGCGATCAACACCGTCGGAGCCCGCATTAACGCCGACGAGCGGATCGGCGGCAAGTTGAAGGTGGTTTTTCTTCCGAATTATCGCGTCTCGCTGGCGGAGAAAATCATTCCGGCGGCCGACGTCTCCGAGCAGATTTCCACCGCGGGCAAGGAAGCGTCCGGCACCGGCAACATGAAGCTCATGGCCAACGGCGCACTCACCATCGGCACGCTCGACGGGGCCAACGTCGAAATCGACGAAGAGGTCGGCGCTGAGAACATTTTCATCTTCGGCCTCACCGTCGATCAGGTCGAAGCCCTGTGGTCCAAGGGCTACAATCCATGGGACTATTACCATGCCGACGAGGAACTGCGCGCCGTCATCGACTGGCTCGGCAGCGACTATTGGACGCCGGGTGAGTCCGGTGCGTTTGCCGCCGTGCACGATTCGCTGCTGAAACACGGAGACCCGTTTTTGGTGCTCGCCGATTTCCGCGCTTATTGTGAGGCCCAGGCCAAGGTGGATGCGGCTTACCGGGACAAGGCACGCTGGGCCAAAGCCGCAATTTTGAACACCGCGCGCGTGGGCAAATTCTCCAGCGACCGCACCATCCGCGAATACGCGGAGCAGATCTGGAAGCTACCCGCCGTCGCGGTGACGTAAACCTCGCGGGCTCCCGTTGACTGACGGCCCGCGGCGGTTTGGCTTCAAACGGATGCCGTCCGCCCCGTCACGAATTTTGCTGCTCGCGCTGGCGTTGGGTTTGGGGGCGTCGGCGCGGGCGCAACTGCCGGCGCTCTCCGTTGAGTTGCAGGGCGATTTCCTCCCACCGTTCGCGGACGCGCCGAAGGTGCGTTGGGAACTGGCCTTGAAAACCTCATCGGCCGGGCGGCGCGAAGGAAGCCTTGGGGTGTCTGCGCCCGGCTTGCGGGCGGAAGTCGCCGTGGAAACCGACGCGGGTTTCTCAAGCGGCGCCTGGCGGATCGGTGCCGCCGAAGTTGAGCCAGGCCCGTGGCTGGCGTTGCTGGCGCCTCAGCTTGCTCCGGCGCTCGTCGGCGCCGAGGTGACGGGGACCATGCGCTTGAGCGGTGAGGGCACCATGCTCCAAGGCCAGCCGGCCGGCCGGATCGCGGTGGAGTGGCGGGACGGTGCGGCGAGGCACACTGCTCAAGGTTGGGCGCTGGAAGGCGTCGCTTTCGCCGGCGATTTTGCCTTCGATGCGGCGGCGAAGACTTGGGCGAGCGTGGCTCCGGCGAAGCTCACGGTGCGCACGATCGCGACCAATCGTTTTGGTGCCCGGAATCTGGTTCTGCGCGTTCAGCTCGACGAGAAACTCGTGGCTCGGGTCGCTGAGGCCACCGTTGAGATTGCAGGAGGCGAGATCACGGCGGCTCCGTTCGTGGTTCCGCTCGTGCCCCCGGTGATCGCCGTGAGATTGCGCCTCGCGCGCATCGGACTGCAAGACGTGGTGGCGCTCGTGCCGACCGGACTTTCTGAGGGTAGGGGTCGGGTGGACGGTGAGTTGGAACTGGGTTGGAGCAAGGCCCTCGGTTTGAAGATCGGCGCCGGGCACCTGCTGATGACACCCGATGAACCGATGGTGCTCCGGCTGGCGGCAGCGCCGGGGCTTTTGAGCGCAAGTATGCCGGAGCGGTTTACGTTGCTGCCGGCGTGGTTGGGTCCGGTCTCGCGGTGGTTTTCACCCGTGAATCCGGGGTTTGCCGATCTGGTCGCGATTGAACTCGGACGAACCGCGCTGACGGTGGACTCGTTGGCGGTGCGCCTCACGCCCGAAGGTGACGCTCGCGGGCGCTCGGCCCGGGTGATCGTGAGTGCGCGACCGGAGATTGCCGGCACCTCGATCGGCCCCGTTTCCTTTGAGATCGATGTGACCGGGCCGCTGGCCTATGTGCTCCGACTCGGCGTCGAGAACGGCACCACGCTTAAAGTGCGTTAAGGAAACTTTCGTTGCCAGTCGTAGTCTCAGAATCACATCTACTCCCATGCTTCGACCCGCGCTCCTCATCCTAGGATTGGCTCCCCTTTCCGGTTGCCTCAATGTCACGGTCCAACCGATCGAAGTGCGCGTCCAAGCTACGCTCGATGTGAATGTGAAGGTGGACCGGGCACTCGACGATTTTTTCGGCGACCTCGATAAAAAGTCCGCGACGATCAATCCACCGTCCGCCAAGTAATCCATATCCTCCATGAAATCTATCCTGCTCCGTATTTGTCTTCTGGTCGGCTTGCTTTCGGCCGGCGTCGTGGCCGCGCGGGCGGCCGAGGATCTCGGTGCCGTGAAGGCCCGTCTTGCGCAACGGCTCGGCTCCCTCGATCAACTCAAGTCTTCCGGTGCGGTCGGTGAAACCAACCGCGGGCTGGTCGATCTCCGCGCCGCCAGTCCGGCGGCCGGCGATTTGGTGGCCGCTGAGAACCGGGATCGTGGAATTGTTTACGCTGCGATCGCGCAGCAGACGGGCTCGACGGTTGAGACCGTCGGTCGGGCGCGGGCCAAGCAGATCGCCGCGGCCAGCGCTCCCGGCGTTTGGGTCCAGCGCGAGAGCGGCGAATGGTATAAGAAATAGATTCGGATCGCAGCGGCCGTGAATCAGCGGCCGATCGGGCATTGATTCGAGGGTGGGGATGGCTCACTTTTTGTGCCTACAAAGGTCCTCTTTCTTATGTTTCCATCCCATGCTTTTCTCCGGTTCGCCGCGCTTGCGTTTTGTGCCGCGGCTTTTTTTGCGTCGCGCGTCTTCGCCGCCGCGCCCGCCTTCGCTCCGGCGATCGTCTATGATTTCGGCGGCAAGTTCGACCGCTCGTTCAACCAGTCGGCGAGCGAAGGCGCGGAGAAGTTCAAAAAAGAAACGGGCATCGCCTTCCGTGAATTCGAAATCTCCAACCCGGCCCAGCGCGAACAAGCGCTGACCCAACTCGCGCGCCGCGGGGCGACGATCATTGTCGCCGTAGGTTTCACCCAAGCCTCGGCCGTGGAGAAGGTCGCGAAACAGTTCCCGGCGGTGAAGTTCACGATCATCGACGCGACCGTCGATCTCCCCAACGTGCAATCGGTGAATTTCCGCGAGCAGGAGTCTTCGTTTCTCTGCGGCATGGCGGCGGCGCTGGTTTCGAAGAGCGGTAAAATCGGGTTTGTCGGCGGCATGGATATTCCGCTGATCCGGAAATTCGCCCTCGGCTACGTGGAAGGCGCCAAGTTCGTGAATCCCAAGATTGAAGTTCTCCAGAACATGACGGGCACCACGCCCGCCGCTTGGGGCGATCCGACGAAAGGCGCGGAGCTCGCCAAGAGCCAGTTTGGGCGCGGGGCCGATGTGATTTTCCACGCGGCCGGCGCGACAGGTATCGGCGTGATGCAGGCGGCCAAAGACGCCGGCAAGCTCAGCATCGGCTGCGACAGCAACCAAAACTACCTGCACTCCGGCGGGGTGCTCACCTCGGCGGTGAAAGCGGTCAACGTCGCCGTGCACAAAACGTTTCTCGGCGCGAAGAACGGCTCATGGAAGTCCGGCGTCATCGCCCTCGGTCTGGCGGAAGACGGCGTCGGCTACGCGCTCGACGAGCACAACCGGAAGCTCATCACGCCCGAAATTGAGGCGCGGTTGAACCAGACCCGGGCGGACATCGTGAGCGGGAAAATCAAGGTCTCGGAATACAAGGCGCAGTGAGCGACGAAGCTGGGAGCGCGACCGCCCCGGGTCGCAACTCAGATGGCGCGGCTGGAGCCGCCCGCGCTCCCGCGCTTGAACTCCGCGCAATCGACAAACGGTTCGGCGCGGTGCATGCGAATCGCGCCATCTCGTTTGCGGTCGCGGCGGGCAGTATTCACGGGCTGATCGGCGAGAACGGGGCGGGCAAATCGACGTTGATGAACATCATCTACGGTTTTCACCGCGCGGACGCGGGGGAGATTCTCGTGCACGGCAGGAAGGTGGATATCACCTCGCCCCAAGGCGCGATTGCGGCGGGCATCGGGATGGTGCACCAGCACTTCATGCTCGTGGAGAATTTCACGGTGCTGGAGAACGTGGTTCTTGGCGTCGAGGGTGGCGCTTTGCTGGCCGGCGGGTTGACGGCGGCGCGACGGGAGCTGGAGAAATTGGCCCGCGACTACGGTCTTGAGGTGCCGCTCGATTCCATGATTTCCGAGCTGTCGGTCGGATTACAGCAGCGGGTCGAGATCCTGAAAGCGCTTTATCGTCGGGCGGAGATTTTGATTCTCGACGAGCCGACGGCGGTGCTTACGCCCCAAGAGGCGGATCAACTTTTCAAAATGCTCGGTCGGCTGCGCGAGCAGGGGAAGGCGATCATTTTGGTCACCCACAAGCTCCGTGAAATCATGGCGATCACGGACCGCGTGACGGTCATGCGGCAGGGCGCGGTCGTGGCCGAGGTGATGACGAAGAAAACTTCGCCGCGCGGTCTCGCCGAGAAAATGGTGGGCCGGGCGGTGCTGTTGCAGGTGGACAAATGCCCTGCGACGCCGGGGGTGGCATTGCTCTCGGTGACAGACCTCGAAGTGCGCGACCGGTTGGGCGTGCCGCGAGTCAAGGGCGTCAGTTTCGAGCTCCGCGCGGGTGAAATCGTGGGCGTAGCCGGCGTGGCGGGGAACGGTCAGTCGGAGTTGCTGGAGGCGCTCGCGGGCATCCGTGAGCCGAGCCGCGGGGAGATTCGTCTCGGCGGGCGCGAGCTGGTGCGCGAGCAACTCGACGCTCGGGCGCGGCGGGCTTTGGGCTTGGCGCATGTGCCCGAAGACCGGCTGAGGATGGGGGTCGTCGCGAGTTTTTCCGCCGAGGCAAACGCGATGCTCGGCTATCATGATCGGCCGCGCTATGGCCGGGGGCTGTTTTTGGACGGGGCGGCAAGCTTGGCGGGTTGCGAGGCCAAGATGAAGGAATTCGACGTGCGCCCGGCGCAACCGGCGTTGCGGATCTCGGCGTTCTCCGGTGGCAACCAACAAAAACTCGTCTTGGCGCGGGAGATCGACGCGGACCCGAGTGTGCTGCTGATCGGCCAGCCGACGCGGGGCGTGGACATCGGGGCGATCGAGTTCATCCACCGGCGTTTGATCGCGTTGCGGGACGCCGGGAAGGCGTTGCTCGTGGTCTCGGTGGAGCTCGACGAGATCCTCGGGCTGGCGGACCGCATTTTGGTGATGAATGGCGGCGAGATCATCGGAGAGTTGGCGCGCGCCGAGGCGACGGAGGAAAAGATCGGGCTGATGATGGCCGGTGTCCGCGGGGAGGGAGGCGCATGAGCGCGCCCGGCAAACTGCCGCGCTGGGCGGAACTTGGCTTGCTGCCGGTAATCAATCTGGTCGTCGCGCTGCTGATCTCGGGCGTCGTGATCAAGCTGCTGGGTGAAAGCCCGGTGGCGGCGTTTAAGCTCATGGCGGCGGGGTCGGTGGGGACGCAGGAGGGCATCGGTTACACGCTCTACTACGCGACGAACTTTATCTTCACCGGTCTGGCGGTCGCGGTCGCTTCTCATGCCGGGCTGTTCAACATCGGCGCCGAAGGCCAGGCCTACATCGGCGGGCTCGGGACGGGGCTCGTGTGCCTGTGGTTGGGGGCGTGGCCGTTTTGGGCGGTGCTGCCGCTGGCCGTGCTGGCGGGTGCGGGATTTGGCGCGGCGTGGGCGTTTATCCCGGCATATCTTCAGGCGAAACGGGGCAGCCACATCGTGATCACGACGATCATGTTCAATTTTATCGCCGCGTCGCTGATGACCTACCTCTTGGTCAACGTGTTGATCAAACCGGGCCAGCAGTCGCCGGAGTCGCGGGAATTTGCGGTCAACGCCTGGATGCCCTCGGCGACGGACGTGCTCGCGCGGGTGGGCGTCACCTTTGCAGCGACGCCGCTCAACCTCGCGTTCGGTTTCGCTTTGGGTGCGGCGGTGCTGGTTTGGCTGTTTGTGTGGCGCACGCGCTGGGGCTATGCGCTGCGAGTCGCCGGCGAGAACCCGGCGGCGGCGGTCTATGCCGGGATCGCGCCGCCACGGGTGATCATCGGCGCGATGTTGCTGTCGGGTGCGCTGGCGGGAGGTTTGGGGCTGAATGAGCTGATGGGTTCCCAGCACCGCATTTTGATGGATTTTCCGAGCGGAGCGGGGTTTGTCGGGATCGCGGTGGCGCTGATGGGGCGGAACCATCCGGCGGGGATCATCGTCGCGGCAGTGCTCTTTGGCGCGCTGTATCAGGGCGGATCGCAGCTCTCGTTCGATATGCCCAAGATCAACCGCGATATGGTCGTCGTGATCCAAGGCCTCGTGATCTTGCTGTGCGGTGCGATGGAGAACGTGTTTAAGGCGCCGTTGGCGGCGTTGTTTGCCAAGTTTGGAGCAAAGCCAGGAGTCGGCTGATGGAAACTTACACGCTCATCGTTTTGCTGCTCGCGGCCACGATCCGGGTGGCAACGCCGTTGTTGTTGGCGGCGATTGCAGGGCTTTTTTCGGAGCGCGCGGGGGTGATCGATCTTGGGCTTGAGGGAAAAATGCTGGGCGCGGCGTTCGCCGCGGCGGCGGTCTCCGCGACGACGGGCTCGGTGTGGTTTGGGCTGGGGGCGGGGATCGCGACGGCGGTGTTTCTCGCGCTCCTGATCGGCTTCGCTTGCATCACGCACAAGGGCAACCAAGTCGTCGCGGGTATGGCGGTCACGATCATGGTGGTGGGGCTCGGTCCCACGCTCGGGCTCGCGTGGTTTGGGCTGGGGGGACAGACGCCGCAGCTCGACGGCGCGGGCCAACGTTTTACGGGCATAGCGTGGCCGGGTGCCGCTGCGGCCAAGGAAATGCCATTTCCCGGATTGCTCTACTCGGAGCTGTTGAGCGGGCAGAACTTGATCGTGTATTTCGCGGCGGCCCTGGTGCCGCTGAGTGCGTGGATTTTTTACCGGACCCGATTCGGCCTGCGGCTGCGGGCGGTGGGTGAGAATCCGCACGCGGTCGATACGGCGGGCATTTCGGTCAACGGCCTGCGCTACCAGGCCGTCATTATTTCCGGGGTGCTCTGCGGCGTGGCGGGAACGTATCTTTCGACGGCGGCGAGCTCCGGTTTCGTGCGCGACATGACGGCGGGCAAAGGCTATCTGGCGCTGGCGGCGTTGATTTTTGGCAAATGGAAACCGGTGCCCACGCTGGGCGCGTGCCTCTTGTTCGCCTTTACCGATGCGTTGGCGACGCGGCTGCAAGGCGTGGCGTTGCCGGTCGTGGGCGTGATCCCGGTGCAGTTCATTTTGGCGCTGCCCTACGTGCTCACGGTGCTGTTGCTCGCCGGCTTTGTCGGCAAAGCGGTTGCGCCGCGGGCGATCGGCGTGCCTTACTCCAAAGAAAAATGAACTCCGCCGACAGCGTTCAGTTTCGCCTGGCCCGACACCTCGCTCGGAAACCCGATGTGGCCCGGGCAGTGTTTGTGGCGGCAAACGCCACCGTGGTGGGCGATGTGGTGCTCGGACCTTCGAGCAGCGTTTTCTACGGCGCGGTGTTGCGCGGTGACATTCAGGAAATCCGGATCGGCGAAGGGACCAACATTCAGGACAACGCCGTGGTGCATCTCGCCGATGCGCACGGTGCGCAGATCGGGGCGTGGTGCACGATCGGCCACGCGGCAATCATCCACGCCTGCACAATTGAGGACGAGTGCCTGATCGGCATGGGCGCGACGGTGCTCGATGGCGCGCGGATCGGGGCGCGGAGCATGGTCGGGGCAAACTCGCTCGTGCCACAGCGTTTCACGTGTCCGCCGGGCTCGATGGTTTACGGCTCGCCGGCGAAGGTGGTGCGGCCATTGACGGAGGCCGAGCAACAAGGCCTGAAGCCGTGGGCGGAGAAATATATCGCGGTCGCCAAGGCGCACGCCGAGCTGGATCGGAAGTAGAGCAGGTAAGGCAAGTAGGGCGACGTCGTCTCGCCGTCCTCCGGCTAGATCCAGACGCACGGCGATACCGTGGAGGGGGCGAAGACCTCGCTCTACTTTTTTTCCAGTTCGAAGAAGGTGTAACGGAAATGGGCGTCGTGGCTTTCGCGCCGGGTGAGCTCGTGCCACGGCAGGTGCCGCCACTCAGGGAAGAACGTGTCACCCTCCACGTCGGCGTGGATGAGCGTGAGGGAAAGGCGAAGCGGTCGGTGGGAGGCGAGGGCCTCGGCATAGATCCGTTCGCCGCCGCAGATCATAATTTCCCCGGGAAGCGAGTCGGCGATGGTAAGGGCCTCAGTGAGTGAAACGGCGACGTGGACGCCCGTTTGGGCGAGGGCAGCGTTGCGCGTGATGACGACGGGCTGGCGGCCATCGGCCCGCGCGTGAGGCCAGGTTTGGTAGCAGACGCGCCCGAGGACGACGATCTGACCGGCGGTGGCGCGGTGGAAGTGGGCGGTATCCTCTGCGATGCGCCACGGGAGCTGGCCGGCACGGCCGATGGCGCGGTTTTCAGCGCAGGCAACGATGAGGTGGAGAGGCTTGGGCGCGGACACAGGCCGAGGAAAGGGAAACGGACGGAAGTTACACGCCAAAGAAGCGGTCGAGGCGCCGATTCTGGACGTGTCTTCCGCACATTTTTTTCGTTGGCTGAGGACATGAAAATCGGTGTCCCGAAGGAAATTAAGATCGGTGAAACCCGGGTTTCGATGACCCCCAGCCTGTGTCGGCGCTGCGTCGCACTCGGCGGCGAAGTGTTGGTGCAAAAATCGGCCGGCATCACGGCAGGGTTCACTGACGCCGAATATCGGGCAGCCGGCGCAACGGTGGTCGCATCGGCGGCGGCGGTCTGGGCGGCGGATCTCATTTTGAAGGTGAAGGAGCCCTTGCCGGCGGAGTATGGTCGGCTGCGGACGGGTCAGATGTTGTTCACGTATCTGCACCTCGCCGCGGGACCGGAGTTGGCGAAGGTGCTGTTGAAGAAAAAAATTCTGGGCATTTCGTATGAGACGGTCGAAGGGAATGACGGCTCGTTTCCGTTGCTCAAACCGATGTCGCAGATTGCGGGACGGCTCGCGATTCAGGTGGGCGCGTATTTTCTCCAATCGCAACATGGTGGCTCGGGCGTATTGCTCGGCGGCATTCCGGGCACGATGCCGGGGCATGTGGTCGTCGTGGGCGCGGGCAACTCGGGCGCGCACGCGGTGCAGATGGCGGCGGGCATGGGGGCGCGCGTCACGGTGCTCGACCTCGACACGCGCAAACTCGAGGCGCTCGATTCCGAGTATCGCGGGCGGGTGGTCACGTTGATGTCGAATCCGGCGAATCTGGAGGCGAGTGTAGCCGACGCGGATTTGTTGATCGGGGCGGTGCTGATCCCGGCGGCGAAGGCGCCGATTGTGGTGTCAAAAAGGATGGTCGCGCAGATGCGGCCGGGCAGCGTGATCGTGGACATCGCGATCGATCAGGGTGGTTGCGTGGAGACAATCCGCCCCACCTCGCACGAGGAGCCGGTTTACAAGCAGCACGGGGTGATCCACTACGCGGTGCCGAACATGCCGGCGCTGGTGGGCCGCACGTCGACGCTCGGACTGACGCAGGCGACGGAGCCTTTTGTGGCGACCTTGGTGCAAAAAGGGGTGGAGCGCGCTCTGGCCGAACATCCAGGGCTCGCCAAAGGTGTGAACACCCGGGATGGCAAAATTGTCTACGGCGCGGTGGCGAAGGCGCTGGGTTACGAGTGAGACGACCATGACGCTGCTGCTCATTGCGACGGGTGTAATGGCTCTGATCGGCGGTCTGATTTGGATCGCCAACAACATGGGCCGCGGTGGGTCGTCTCGGAAAGATACTTCGGGCGACGGCGGAAGCGTGTTCGCGGACGGTTCATCGTCGGGCCCTCATCACGATCGGGGCTGCGGGCAAGGAGATCCGGGTGGAGACGGCGGCGGTGACTCGGGCGGCGGCGATGGGGGTGGCGGAGGTGATGGCGGGGGTGGGGGCGGTGGCGATTGACGCGTGGAGTGCCGGAGAATGAACGGACCGGCCGGGTGCTTAATTTTATGAAATCCATACTTTGTTTTTTCGGGTTGCTGGTTGCCGCCGGATTATTGCGTGCGGCGCCCTTGCCGGTCGGTTCGGCGCAATTCACGGCGCGGAACGAGGGCGAACCGATCACGGTCTTCACCTACAAACCGGCGACTTACCGGGACGGTCCGCTTTTTGTGATTTGCCACGGCGTGGGGCGGAACGCGGAAGACTACCGCAACTTCGCCATCACGCTCGCGGAGCGTTTTGGTGCGATCGTGGCGGCGCCGCTGTTCGATCGGGAGCGTTACCCGTCGGCGCGGTATCAACGCGGGGGGCTTTTGAACGCCGAAGGCGTCGTGCAGCCGCGCGAAGCATGGACCTATGCGGCGATTCCCCGGATCGTGGCGGAAGTGCGGACGAAAGAAGGCGCGGCGTTGCCGTATTTCTTGATCGGTCATTCGGCGGGCGGGCAATTTCTCGTGCGAATGGCGGCGTTTCTTCCGGGCGAGGCCGAGCGGATCGTGGCCGCGAATCCGGGTTCGCATCTGTTTCCGGTACGGGATCAAAACTTTGGTTATGGTTTCGGCGGGCTGCCGGCGGAGTTGAGCAATGACGAAGTGATCCGCCGCTACTTGGCGGCCCCGCTGACGATTTATTTGGGGACGGCGGACAACACGCCGGAAAACAGCTTTGACGACAGTCCGGCGGGAATGCGCCAAGGGCCGAACCGGCTGGCGCGGGGCCGGGCGTGTTTCGCCGAGGCGCAACGCCTCGCGCGGGAGCGGGGCTGGGCGTTCAATTGGCGTCAGGTTGAGACCCCCGGCATCGGTCACGCGGCCGCATTCATGTTCGCGGCGAAGGAAGCGGAGGACGCGATCTTCGGGGCGGCCAAAAAATAAGGCCGGTCCGCGGGGACCGGCCGAATGAAGCGAGTACGGCCGGGGGAGGCCGCGTTGCCGAAACGATCAGGCTGCGACGATCTTGATGCTCTCGACGCCGACGCGCTCGATGGGCGTGCTCTTTTCGCCGCCGCCGCCGGATTTGGTGGGGACGGTCGCGAGTTTTTCGAGGACGTCGTCTCCGGCGATCACCGTGCCGAACGCGGTGTATTGCCGGTCGAGGAATTTTGCGTCGCCGTGGCAGATGAAGAACTGCGAGCCGGCCGAGTCTGGGCTGGAAGAGCGGGCCATCGAGAGGACGCCGCGCACATGGGGCTTGGCGTTGAACTCCGCTTTGATTTGCCAGCCGGGACCGCCGGTACCGGGCATACCTTTTTCGCCGACTTTGGTGTTGGGGCAACCGCCCTGGATCATGAAGCCCTTGATGATGCGATGAAATGCAGTGCCGTCATAAAAACCGGCGCGGGCGAGTTTCTTGAAGTTTTCAACCGTCTTGGGGGCGACGTCGGGCCAGAACGCGACGGTCAGTTCGCCGTGGGCGGTCTTGATGATGGCGTTTTCTTGGGCGGGAGTGGTGGTGCTCATTTGGATAACGGCGGAGCGAACCGGGAGCGTTTCTGAGCGGCAAGAACCAATTTGCCCGTGGCTCGCGACCTGCTTTTGTTGCGGAATGATTTCTCTCTCCCGTGCGCTTTTGGTGATCGGCTGTGCAATGACAACGCCGGCGGCGGCCGAGCCGATCCGGCCGAAAGTTGTCGTGGTGGCGATGTTTGAGGCGGGAGCGGACAGCGGGGACCGTCCGGGTGAGTTCCAATACTGGGTCGAGCGCGAAAAGCTGACGCAGGTGCTGCCCTTTCCGCAGGGTTTTCGGGACCTGCGCACGAACGCGGAGGGGAGTGTGTTGGGCGTGGTGACCGGCGTCGGCACAGCGAAGAGCGCGGCGACGATCATGGCGCTGGGACTCGATCCGCGGTTTGATCTTTCGAAAAGCTATTGGCTCGTCGCGGGGATCGCGGGCATCGATCCGGCGGATGGACCACTTGGCTCGGCGGTGTGGGCGGAGTGGGTGGTTGACGGTGATCTCGGGCATGAGATCGATGCGCGCGAAATCCCGGCGGGCTGGACGACGGGCTACATCCCGTTGCGGAAAAAAGAGCCTTATCAACTGCCGGCCGATCGCAGCGAAGGGGAAGCGTATCGCTTGCAACCGGGTTTTGTGGAGTGGGCCTATCAGCTGACGAAAGACGTCAAACTCGGCGACACCGAGCCCATGCAGAAGCGGCGCGCTCTCTACACGGGATTTCCCCAGGCCCAACGTCCGCCGGTCGTGATGAGGGGCGACACTCTTTCCGCGATGACCTACTGGCACGGGAAGCACCTGAACCGTTGGGCTAATGATTGGGTAAAGTATTTTAGCGACGGGGCGGGCAACTACGTGACAACGGCGATGGAGGATACGGGGACGTTGCAATCGCTCACGTTTTTAGACCGGGCGAAACGCGTCGATGTGAAGCGGGTGCTGGTGCTGCGCACGGCGAGCAATTTTGATATGCAACCTGCGGGCGGCGACGCAGCGGAGAGCTTGAGCGGGGAGAAACTTGGACCGGGCTACTCGGCCTATTTGCCGTCGCTTGAGGCGGCGCATCGCGTGGGTAGCGTGGTTATCCACGAACTCGTGCGCGACTGGTCGAAGTATGAGTCCACTTTGCCGGCGGCGAAGTGAACGGAGGGCGGAGCGGGTGTGGCAGTCGGTGGGCGGCTTCTGGCCGGCCCGCGTCGGCGGCGCGGAAAACGCGATGGGAGGCACTTCAACCGGGTTGGCGTTGACCAAATCTCGCCGTAGGTGCTCGGACCGGGAGGTAACGAAGGAAATTTCAGGGGGAGCGACCCGGTTGAACCATGAATGGACAAGAATGAACCTGGATTTCCGGCGCGAAGGAATCCCTTCCGTGCGGAACGATGGCGGGCGGATGTAACCGGAAGTGAAGTCCGCTGACCCGTGAATCGCGGGGCAGCCTGCCGCAGTCGGATTCGATTCAACTAAACTCGGCGTCAATAAACTCGCAGAAATAGTGGATCAAAAAGAGATGTGCTTCCTGGGTGGAAGGTCCGTGGTTGCCGGGGACGATGAGATCGACAGTGGCGAGTCCCCGGGCTTGGCCGCCGCCGCGGCCGAGGAAGGCGATGCTGGCCAAGCCGAGGCGCTTCGCTTCGGCGAGGGCGGCGAGAATGTTGGCGGAGTTGCCGCTCGTGGTGAGGACGATCAGCAAGTCGCCGGGACGGGCGAGGCCGGCGACTTGGCGCGAGAACGCGTGTTCGTAGCCGTAATCGTTGCCGACGCAGGTGAGCAGAGAGCCGTCGGCGGAAAGGGCGATCGCGGGGAGCGCGCGGCGATCCTTGGCGTAGCGACCGACAAGTTCGGTGGAGAAGTGGGCGGCCTCGGCGGCGCTGCCGCCGTTGCCGCAGATGAGCAACTTTCCGCCGCCGCGGAGGGTCTGGAGAATGAGGCCGGCCGCCGCGTCGATCTCGGTTTGGATCCCCGGCAGCGAGTTGAGCGTGGCGTTGGTTTGCGCGAGGGCGGAGGCCAGATTCATGGGGGCAAAGTTGCGAGCAGCCCTCGGCGGGTAGCGAGTAGAAAAACGGCGCAAACGATGCTCGCTACCCGCTGCCCTGTATCCAGTAATTTTGCATCCATGCGCCTGCGCACGCTCACTCTCCGGCATTTTCGCAATGTGGCGTTTGCGCGCATCGAGTGCGAAGGAAAGCGGCAGTTTTTCGTGGGCGCGAACGGGCAGGGAAAAACAAATCTGCTCGAGGCGGCGGGGTTCCTGACGGCGGCCCGATCGTTTCGGACGACGGACAGCGCGACCCTGCTCATGCACGGGCAAACGACCGCCGCGGTGGCCTGCACGGTGGAGCATCCGCAGCTCGGCGAGACGCAGATCACGATCAAGGTCCATCGGCACAACAAAGAAATCTGGTGCGATCAGGCCCGGGTGGTGCGACTGGTGGACTACCTCGGGAAGTTTCCGACCGTGGTGTTTTCGTCGCAGGATTTGCAGTTGGTGCGCGGGGCGCCGGCGGCTCGGCGACGTTGGCTGGACCTCACCTTGGCCGCGATGAACGGAGCCTATCTGCAGGCGCTGCAGACTTACACCCGGGCGCTGGCGGAGCGGAATGCGTTGCTCAAAAGAGGGGGAGCGGTGGGTGCGCAATTGGAAGCTTTTGAAAAAGTGCTGGCTCCGGCGGCGGCGGAGTTGATCGCGCAGCGAACGGCAGGTTTGAACCAACTGGGGGCGAGCGTGGCCGAAGCTTATGGCCGGCTGTGCGACTCCGGAGAAAAGGCGTCGCTGATCTATGAGCCGGACGTCGCGGAGGCCTCGGCGGAGGCGTTACTGGCGCGGTGGGAATCGGGCCGCGCGCGCGATCTCCAGTTGCGTTCGACGAACGTGGGGCCGCACCGGGATGATTTTGCGCTAAAGGTGGCGGACCAAATCGCGAAAGACTTTGGCTCGGAGGGACAGCAACGCTCGCTGGTGCTGGCTTTGCGCTTGGCGCAGGCGGCGTGGTTTCACGCGAAGAGCGGGGTAAGGCCGGTGTTGCTGGCGGACGACGTTTTGGGGGAACTGGATCCGGGACGGCGGCGTAAATTTTGGGCTACGATCGACGCCGATTCGCAGGTGCTGGCGACCGGCACGAGCCTGCCGGATGCGGAGCTAGGGACGTGGCAGATCTTTCGGGTCAAGCATGGGGATTTTCAATCGGAGGTACAGGTTTGAGCCTCACTCCCGAACAATGGGTACTCGCGGTGGTGGCGGCGCTGCTGGTGGGCGTGGCGAAGACGGGGATCGCGGGGATCGGGATGTTGTTTGTGGTGATTTTTGCGCAGATTCTGCCCGCAAAACAGGCGACCGGACTGGTGCTGCCCCTGCTGTGTTTCGGGGATCTGGTCGCGGTTGCGGCTTACCGGCAGCATGCCGCATGGCGGCACTTGTGGCGGCTGTTTCCTTGGACGGCGTTGGGCGTGGTGGTGGGCTACTTTGTCCTGGGCCGTATCGGCGATCAGGACATGCGGCAACTGATCGGCGGGATTGTGGTGACGTTGGTGGCGGTGCATCTCTTCCGGCGGTGGCGGGCGCGCGGCAAACCTGCGACGGCGGGTGATGCGGAGGCGGAGCACCCGATCTGGTTCGCGCCGGTGATCGGAATTTTGGCGGGTTTTACGACGCTGGTGGCGAATGCGGCAGGGCCGTTGATGGCGGTGTATCTGTTGGCCATGCGGCTGCCGAAGTTGGAATACGTCGGGACGGCCGCGGTGTTTTTTCTTCTGCTCAATCTCTTCAAAGTGCCGTTTATGGTGAGTCTCGGGCTGATCACCCAGCCGAGTTTCGCGCTCAACCTCTGGCTGGCGCCGGCGGTCTTGGTCGGGGCGCTGGCGGGGCGAAAAATTCTGCCGCTGATCAACCAAAAGATGTTTGAGAATCTGGCGTTGTTTTTCTCGGCGGCGGCGGGTTTGCGGCTTTTGTTCTGACTATGGCGCGCATGACAGTCAGGGAAATGTGGGCGGCGAAACTGGCCGGGAAGGCCGTGCCCGCGACGGCACATTCGGGGGTCAACGAAGCGCAGGTGGGCGCCGGATTTGGGCGCAAGGTGCCTTTCGTCGGGATGGTGTTGGGGATCGACCCTTCGCTGCGCGGCACCGGGCTGGCGCTGGTTGAATTTACGGTGGGCCGGGGGCCGCTGTTGCTCAGGTGTCAGACGGTGAAGGTGCATCCGAAGCGGCCGATGGCCGAGGCGCTGGCCGAGATTCATCGGGCGGTGACCGCGATGATTACGGGAGCGGGCGTGCGGCATGTCGCGATGGAGCAGACGATCTTCGTGCAGAATTTCCAGACGGCGCAGATTCTGGGCGCGGCGCGCGGGGCCGCGATGGCGGCGGCGGCGTTGCATGAACTCCCGATTTTTGAATACGCGCCGTTGCGCGTGAAACAGGCGGTCGTGGGTGCGGGCCGCGCGAGCAAGGAGCAGATGGCCCGCACGGTCATGGCGATGCTCGGTCACGGGCGCACGTTGGCCTTTGACGAAGCGGATGCGGCGGGCGTGGCCTTGTGCCACGCGTTTACCTGGCGGGAGTAAGCGAACGGCCGCAGGCGTCAGCCGACCACGGTCTTGATCGCGCGACCGAGATCGGCGACGCGGTAAGGTTTGGTCAGGTAGCCGCGGAAACCCAGGTCGAGGTAGCGCTGGACCATTTCATCGTTGTCGTAGCCGCTGGAGACGATGGCGCGGACATCGGGGTCGAGCTTTTGAAGTTCGCGGAAACAGGTTTCGCCATCCATGCCCCCGATGATGGTGAGATCCATGACGACCGCGTCGTAGGGACGGCCGATATTGAGGTAGCGCTGGTAGAGGATGATCGCCTCTTCGCCGTTCTTCGCGAGGTCGAATTTGTATTCGAGACTGGTCAGCATCGTGGCGGTCAACGCCGAGATTTTTTCGTCGTCATCCATGAACAGGATGCGACCGGTGCCAAAACGAAGGGACGCCGCCCTGCGGGTCTGGAGTTCGGCGGGACGGTTGGCGCGGGGCAGATAAATCGTGAAGACGGTGCCGACGCCGAGGCTGGAGTCGACGCCGATGACGCCACCATATTTTTGGACAATCGAACGTACGGTCGCGAGGCCGAGACCGGAGCCGTGTTTCTTGGTGGTAAAAAACGGGTCCCAGATTCGATCAAGATACTCGGGCGGGATGCCGGAGCCGTTGTCGCGGGATTCGAACTCTACGTAGTCGCCGGCGGGGAGTCCGGGGATTTGCTCGGCCGCCACGGTGACGTTGCGGGCGCATAGCTTGACGCGGGCGGCGTGGGGCGCGGGCGGCATCGCCTGCAGAGCGTTGATGACGAGGTTTTGAAACACTTGGAGTATCTCGGCGCGGTCGACCAGAATCGGGCCGGTCGAGGGAGCGACTTCGACGGAAATGACCGCGACCGAACCGGCGCTGGCGATTTTGACGGTATCATCGAGCATCTCCTTGACGGTGATGACGGTTTGGACGCCGTTGCCGCCTTTGGAGAAGAGCAGCAGTTGCTTGGTCAGGCCCTTGGCGGTGAGACAGGCCTTCTCGGCATCGCCGAGGGCAGAATTGTTGCGGTTGTCTTTCGCAAGAGACACGCCGCCAAGGATCGTGGTGAGAAGATTGTTGAAATCGTGGGCAATACCGCCGGCGAGCAGGCCAAGCGATTCGAGGCGGTTGGCTTTGACGAGTTCGTCGGGTGTGAGGGTGAGCTCGTCGGGGTCGCGGAACACGACGATGGCGCCCCGGGGCTTGTGGTCGGGGCCGTAGGAGGCGCGGGCGGTCCAGACGATGGGCACGGCCGCGGCGGAAGCATCGGAGAAGATGAGCGAATGTTCTACGATCAGCGGCAGCGGATTTTCGGCCGCGATGGCGCGCTCGATCGGGTCATCGCCGGGTCGCCCGCTCAAGCGGTTCACCAAGCGGAACACATCGGCGAGCGGAGTGCCGATCAGGGTTGCGGCAGAGCCCCGAAGGAGGCGGGCGGCGGCGGGATTGGCGAAAAGAATTTTACCCCGGGTATCGGTGACGAGAATTGCCTCGGCCATGGTGGCGAACGCCTCCGTGACAAGAGCTTCGTCCAAAGCGGCTCCGGAGCGGGTTGGGGTCGGAGTCGAGTGGGAACTGGGCAAGGCGAGGGCTGCGTCCTCGGGGAGCTCGCAGATGAAACCGATGATGCGGACGAGATTGCGTTTGCGGCTGAAGATGCGGTGGGCGCCCAAAAGAACCGACACAAGTCTGCCGTCGGCGGCGCGCAGCGTGGCGGGTTCGACAAATGTGGTGCAGCCGGGAGCGCGATTGAGGAACCACGACTCGAGGCCGTCGGCGGCTTCGCCGGCCGGCAGACTCCGACCGAAGCTTGCGACGGGATTTGCCTGAGCAGTCGCGGCGTCGTAGCCCAGCAGACGGCACCATCCTTCGGAGAGCCAGTGGCTCTCGTTGGCGAAATCGAACTCGAACGCGCCGAGCGGTCCGTTGGCGCCCCCGAGGCCTTGGAGCCGAGCGTCGTTGGCCAGACTGGTCTCTTCAAGTTCGCGGCGTTCGGTGACGTCGAGGCAGAAACCGGTCACGCGTTCGAGTTCGCCGGCCTCGCCGACTTGTTGGAGGCCGGTGCACTGCAGCCAAACGTAATCTCCGCGGCGGTGTTGCATGCGGAACTCGACGTTGATGCGCCGGATGCCGGCCGGGTGTTTGCGTCCAGGGAAAAACGGAGCCGCATCGGAATCCTCGGGGTGGATGGCTTTGCTCCACGTTTCCTGATGGTTGGGCAGTTCGGCATCGACGTAACCCAAAAGTTTTTTCCAAGCAGCCGAATAGAAGATACGACCGGCCTTGAAATTCAGGTCGAAGAAACCGGCGACGTTGTGCTCAAGCAGCAGGCTGAGCCCGTCGTCGCGAGCGGCAGGGTTGGCCGAGGTGACCGGGGGATTTTGGACGACCGCGATGTAGCCGGAAGCAGCGCCCAATGCGGGCTCCAGCCTCACGAGTTGGTCGAAGGGGGCTCCCTTGCGGGGTTGGATGCCAAGGATTGCGCCGCGTTCAAGCGTGGTGACGAGCGCGACTTCCCACTGGGCTTCGAGCAAGTCGGCACTCTCGGATATGACTTCGATGTAGAAGAGTGACGAAAACGCTTCCCCGATCAGCTCAGATTCAGAGACCTGCCAAAGAGCAAGGGCCGAGGCATTGGCGGCGGTGATGAGGCCCTGCGTGTTGACCAGCAGCACCGCCGTCGCTGACGGTTTCCCAGCAGTTGCGGCGTCGGCGAGTTGGGTGGAGAAAATGGCGCTCACGACTGAGATTGTTTTGGATGCGACCAGTTGTGAGGGAGTTTGGCGAGAAAATCGAAAGCGACCGAGGAGCCGCGTCAGCGTTCTAACTAACGGCTCGAATTTTCCCGGGTTAAATCGCGGGGTTGAGTCGGGAGAATTATTTGAGGGTTTGATCTTAACTCGGAAAACTTCCGGTGGTTTTGCATTGCCGCCTGAATGGCGGCGCGGCGGTGTTTGGGTTCCTTATTTTTCCATGAATTCACCGCGCAAACCCGTCTTGTTGATCATCCGTGATGGTTGGGGAAAGAATCCCCACTCCGAGCAGAATCCGTCCAATGCGGTCTACTTGGCGAAGAAAGCCTGCGATGATGCGTTGCAGGCGAAGTATCCGCACACCCTCGTGTCGGCGAGCGGTCTCGATGTGGGGCTGCCCGACGGCCAGATGGGTAACTCCGAAGTGGGGCACGAAAATATCGGCGCGGGCCGGATCGTGGATCAGGAACTCGTGCGGTTGAACAAACTGTTTTCGGAGAAACAGTTCGCGGGCAACCCGGTGTGGCAGGCGGCGGTCGCGCGGGTGAAGGCGTCGCCGACGGCGAAGTTGCACGTGATGGGCATCGTGTCCGACGGCGGGGTTCACGGCATGCTCGAGCATCTCTACGGGATTTTGCAGCAGGCGAAGGACGACGGGCTGACGAAGGCGCAGGTGTTCATCCATGGCTTCACGGACGGCCGTGATACGGCGCCGCAGAGCGGCTTGGCTTTTGTCGAGCAAGTGGAGGCGAAGTGCCGCCAGATCGGGGTCGGTACAATCGCGACGATTTGCGGCCGCTTTTGGGCGATGGACCGCGACAACCGCTGGGAGCGCGTGCAAAAGGCTTACGAGATGTTGACGGGCAAGCGGGCGCTGACGACGGCGACGTCTGCGGCCGACGCCATCCGGAGTTATTATACAAATCCGCTCAGCCCGACGCAAAATGGGGATGAATTTGTGCCGGCAACGTGGATCGTGGGTGCGGACGGCAAGCCGCTGGCGACCTTTGCGAATGGCGACGCGGTGTTGTTCTACAACTACCGGGGCGATCGGCCGCGTGAAATCACCCGGGCGTTCGTGATGGATGATTTCAAGGAGTTCGACCGCGGGGCGAAGCTCGATCTCTACTACGCGACGATGACGGAGTACGAAAAAGGCCTGCCGGTTCACATCGTTTCGGGCAAACCGGCGAAGTTGAAGAACATCCTCGGCGAGGTCGTGAGCGCGGCCGGGATCGGGCAGTTTCGCTGCGCCGAAACGGAGAAGAATCCGCACGTCACTTTTTTCTTCAACAATTACCGGGGTGAACCCTTTCCCGGCGAAGACCGCGCCTGTCCGGCGAGTCCGAAGGTGGCGACCTACGATCTGCAGCCGGAGATGTCGGCGGCCCAAGTGACGGCCGAAGCGAAGGCGGCGATTTTGTCCGGGAACTACGGATTCATCGCGGTGAATTATGCGAACCCCGACATGGTGGGGCACACCGGCTCTTTGCCCGCGACGATCAAGGCAGTCGAAGCTACGGATGCCGGGGTGGGCGAATTGCTCGCCGCGATAGCGCAAGTCGGCGGCAAGGCGGTGGTGTGTGCGGACCATGGAAATGCCGAGCAGATGTGGGACCCGGTAACAAACGGGCCGCATACGGCGCATACGCTCAATCTCGTCGAAGTCTTTGCGGTGGGCGAGGGCTTGGTCGCGGGTAAAACCAAGATGCGCTCCGGTGGCCGGCTCGGCGACATCGCGCCGACGGTATTGCACCTGATGGGGCTGCCTAAGCCGTCGGAGATGACCGGGGAGAGCTTGGTGCTCGGGTGAGCGTCCAACTCGGTCGCTGCGTCTCAAAATCTGTTTGCCCCGTCGTTCACGGCGAGGCTCTCTCTCATTTTTGCACGCCCAACATCCGCTTATGAAACGCTCTCACCACTGTGCCCAGCTTACCACGGCCGAACTCGGCGCGACAGTCTCGTTGCTGGGCTGGGTTGACTCAATCCGCGACCACGGCGGCATCCTCTTTATCGACCTGCGCGACCGCAAAGGCATCACGCAGGTGATGTTCGATCCGAAGGCCAACGCGACTGTCGGCGAGCAGGCGGCGCATCTCAAGCCGGAGTCCGTGATCGGTATTACCGGCAAGGTAGTCGCCCGCCCGGAAGGCACCGTAAACGGGGCGTTGCCCACCGGTGGGATTGAAGTCGAGGCCACCGAGCTGACGATTCACAATGTCTCGGACACGCCGCCGTTCCCGCTCGATGACGTCGGCGGCGACAAGGTGAACGAAGATCTGCGTCTGACCTATCGGTATCTTGATCTGCGCCGGCCGAAAATGCGGAAGAACCTCCAGGTGCGCCACAAGGCGGCCAAGTCTATCCGCGATTATTTCGATTCCCAGGAGTTCATCGAGGTCGAGACTCCGGCGCTGTTCAAAAGCACGCCGGAGGGAGCGCGCGAGTATCTCGTGCCGTCGCGCATCCATGCCGGTCAGTTTTACGCGCTGTCGCAGTCACCCCAGCAGTTTAAGCAGATCTTGATGGTGGCCGGGGTGGAGAAGTATTTCCAAATCGCGCGTTGTTTCCGCGACGAGGACCTGCGGGCGGACCGCCAGATGGAGTTCACCCAAGTGGATGTCGAGGCGTCGTTCGTGACGCGCGAGGACATCTACGCACTATTCGAGGGGATGTTGACGAAGCTCTGGAAAGATGTGCTCGGGACCGAGATCCAGACGCCATTTCTCCGGATGCCGTTTCACGAGGCGATGAACCGATTTGGCGTGGACAAGCCCGACGTGCGCTTCGGCCTCGAGCTCATGGATTTCACCGAGCTCTTTAATACCTCCGGATTTAAAGTCTTCGCCTCGACGGCTGCCGGCGGCGGCGCAATCAAGGCGATCAACGCGAAAGGGCTCGCTGATCTCACGCAAGGTGAACTCAAGGCCTTGGAAGAGATCGCCAAATCGCTCGGCGCGAAAGGTCTCGCCTTCATCAAAGTCGAGGGCGGCGAGTGGAAATCTCCCATCGTAAAGTTTTTCTCGGAAGCCGAGAAGGCGGCTCTGACGGCGCAGCTTGAAGTGGGTGAGGGTGACATGATTTTCTTCGCGGCGGCGCCGTGGGAAAAAGCCTGTGCGATTCTGGGGCGAATCCGACTCGAGGCGGCGCAGTTGCTGGTGAAGCGCGGCAAGATGACCATTCGCCACGATGACTGGAAATTTTTGTGGGTGATCGATTTCCCCCTGATGAGTCATGACGAGGCGGAGAATCGTTACGTGGCGACGCACCATCCGTTCACCGCGCCGGTGCCGGAGGATGCCGCTTACCTCGACAGCGATCCGAAAAAGGTCCGTGGGCAGCACTATGATGTGGTTCTAAACGGCATGGAGCTCGGCGGCGGCTCGATCCGTATTCACAACCCAGCGATGCAGAAGAAGATTTTTGAGGACGTGCTCAAGATCCCGGCGGATGTGGTGGAGAGCCGGTTCGGCTACATGTTGAAGGCGTTTACCTACGGCGCGCCGCCCCATGGCGGTATCGCTTTCGGGCTCGACCGCATGTGTGCGCTGCTGTGCGGCACAACAAGTATTCGCGACGTGATCGCTTTCCCGAAGACTCAGAAAGGGCAGGACCTTATGGCCCAGAGCCCGACGCCGGTGACCGCCAAGCAATTGAAGGAACTCCACATCGCGACTGTGATGCCCGAGTGAGGGTCCGGCAGGTTATTTGATTTCATTGGCATACGCTCTGCTTAAAGAGGGACCGAGCTGCGCCCGAAAGCGGACGCGGCGAAGTCACGATGTCACCTGTATCAGCCATCCGTCCAAACCATCACTTCGGCGACCAGCTCGCGGTTAACGCGGGCTTGCGCTGAAATCACCTCAGCCCTAAGCACAGTCGATCTCGAACAACACCTGCATGAAACTCATCATCGCCATCATCAAGCCCTTCAAACTGGAAGAGGTAAAGGAAGCCCTCGCCGGGGCCGGCATCGAGGGAATGACTGTGACCGAAGTCAAAGGCTTCGGCCGCCAGAAAGGGCACACCGAGATTTATCGCGGCAGCGAATACACCGTGGATTTTCTCCCGAAGGTAAAAATCGAGATTGCGGTGGCGGATGATATGGCGGCCAAGGCCGTCGATGCGGTGGTAAAATCGGCGAAGACCGGGAAAATCGGCGATGGTAAGGTGTTTGTCCTCCCGCTTGAAGATGTGGTTCGGATTCGGACCGACGAGCGCGGGGAGTCGGCGGTCTGATTCGCTCCTCGTTTTTGTTTTTGAGCCGGCCTTCCTCGGAAAGCCGGCTTTTTTGTGGGGTGTACTGAGGTGGGTCTAGACTTTACGGGCGATCTCGGCGGAGAAGCGGCGCAGCTGCAACCGAGCGACGTGGGTCTGCCCTTTTTTGCGATTATCGCTCCGGCGAAAAAGAGTGGCGTTGCGATGGGGACGCCGGCCACCGTCTGGAGTAACGATGGACTATCTCCCGCTGATTGACCGGAGCCGCACGCTCTACAAACGCTCGGATGTTACGCCGATTTTTGCGCAGCCGGCGGCGTTTGCGCGATTGGTCGAGGATCTTGTTCGACCGTTTGAGCGCGAGCGGGTGCAACTCGTGGCGGGTCTTGACGCACTGGGATTTATTTTGGGCACGGCGATGGCCTTAAAATTGGAAGCGGGATTTTTGCCCATTCGGAAAGGTGGAAAACTGCCCGTGCTGCATGACCGCGAATCGGCGGTGGATTACCAGGGCAAAGAGAAAGTTCTCGAGCTGCGTTTGAATCCGTTTTCGGCGGGCACCCGGGTGCTGTTGGCGGACGACTGGATCGAGACCGGGGCTCAGGCGCGGGCGGCGATTGCTTTGATCGAACGGGCGGGCGGCGTGATCGTGGGAATCGCGGCGGTGGGGTTTAGGCGGAATGAGCGGACGGCGGGATTGTGGGCGAACTACCGCTCTCACGGCGTGTGGCCGGAGCAGGTTTGAGGTGTCCGGCGCGAGTGAGGACCGCCAGAAGCGTGGCGAGGGCGCGGCGTCCGGCGGGTTTTACAAAAGTCTCGTTCGGGCCGTGGGTAAACCGGGGGGGCATCGCCGTGCGTTGGGAACGGGTTCCCGGGCCACAGACAAGCGGCAGCAGAATCTCCCGATAAGCCGGGGTGAGCGCCGAGGTGATGATGGTGGCGTCGGATGCGCCGGGGTTGCGATCAAAGGCGACCGCGCCGGTGTCGGAGGCGGCGAGAAAGGCCGCACCGACGGGGGATGAGGCGCAGCGTCCGGTGACGTCAAAGCCCACGGATTGGGCGAGGGGCTTGACCGGGGTGTAGTCGTGGGGTGCGAGCTCGGCGAGGGTTGCGGCGAGCGGAAAGTTGCCGCGTTTGGTGAGCGTGAGACGATGGGCCGCGTCGGGCGTGGAACTAGGGGCGAGGCCGATGGACGAGGGAACGGTGCCGTGGGAGCGTTCGTCGCCGGCACTAAGCAGGGTGGAGCGGTCCGCGGTGAGGAGGGCGGCGAGGAGAGGGTTTTTTTCGGGCGGTGCGGTGCAGACGTGGCCTTGCGGCGGATGATCGGTCCACATCCACTCGGAAAGCGGTGCAACGATGGGCGTGATCGCAACCGGGCGCCATTGCGCCAAGGCGAGCTGGGCGGCGCGAAGGGCGACAAGTGAGCCCGTAAGACGAATCGTATAGCTGCTGTTTTCGGCGGCATAGACCAACGGCACGTAAGGCGCGTCGGAGCGAATCGTGTTCTCCAATACCAGCAAGGTACTCCCGGGCGTGGGCGCAGGTAGGTCGGAGCCAAAGGCCTCGCCCAAAGCAGTGCCTGTTTTGGGACCAGAGCCCTCTTCTTTGAAGGTGAAGGTGAAGACGATGTTTTGAAGGTCCAGGGCACCGCCCGCGGCCAGTTCAGCGAGCCAGAGTTGGGTGGCGACGCCGGCTTTGCAGTCGTTGACCCCTTGGGCGACGAGTTGGTGTTCATCTTCGAAGGCCGGATGGGGTGCAAACGGACTGGTCCAGATCGAGGGGTTGGCCGGAACGGTATCGACGTGTGCGCTCAGATAGAGAATCGGCGCGGATGCGATGATCTCGGCCGGGACGCAGCTCAGGTTGCCGGCAGCGTCGCGGTTATGGCGATAGTTGGGGAGCGAGCGGGTCATGCGACGGTGGACCGTGTCCATGATCGCGGTCACCGTGTCGGGAGCGGTGAACGGCGAGGGTTGATCCACCAAGTGGCGGAGTCCGGCGAGGTAGCGTTCAAATTCAGCCGTAGAAACCTCAGGGAGGAAAAAGGAAGAAGACCGGGTCATGGTGAGAAGCAATGCGGGCGGTGGACGCTCCGTCGCGACCGAAGCGGCGTCAACCCAGAGCGGGAGAGGGCGCGGTCGCGGTGCCTGAGTTAGTTCTGGATTCGTGGCGGGCATCGGGCGTAGTTGTGACGTCTTTCAATATGATCAAACGCGGCCTCCTGAATCCCCAACTCTTGGCGCTTTTGGCGCGGGTGCGGCACACGAACTCCCTGGTGATAGCGGACCGTGGATTTCCTTTTTGGCCCGGTATTGAAACGGTCGATCTTTCGCTCGTGGACGGCGTGCCGACGGTCTTGCAGGTTTTGGCCGCGGTGCGCGAAAACCATCATTTTACCGAGGTGTGCATGGCGAAGGAGTTTGCTCGCGAGAATACGGGGGCCACGCGGACGGCGTTCCATGCAGCGTTGGCCGGACTCAAAGTTAAATCGGAGCCGCACGTGGAGTTTAAGCGCCGGGTGCCGGGCGCGATCGGCATCATTCGCACGGGCGATACGACTCAGTATTCCAATCTCGTGCTCGTCTCCGGCTGACCTGCGAAACGGGGGGGGCGGCGTTTGCCGTTGATTTCGAAAATTGCCCGGCGTTTTTATTACATCCCCATGAATACGCCTACGGATTTCCTAAACTCGCTTTTTTCTCTTCGCGGCAAAGTCGCGGTCGTCATTGGGGGCACGGGTGAACTGTGCGGTGCGATGGGCGAAGGCCTCGCGGCCGCAGGAGCCGAAGTGGTGCTCGTCGGCCGAAATGAGGAGAAAGCCAAGCCGAAGCTGGAACGCATCCATGCGGCGGGTGGAAAGGGCTATTTCGTTTCGGCTGAGGCCAGCGAAAAAGCCGCGCTGGAGCAGTTGCTCGAGACAGTTTTGCAGCGATCAGGCCAGGTTGATATAGTGGTGAATGGTGCGGGGGTGAACTCCGCGACGCCCTTTCTTGAAATCGCCGAGGATGAATTCGATCGGATTGTGCGGATCAATATGAAGGGCGTATTTTTGGGCTGCCAGATTTTCGGCAAATATCTCGTCGCGCGGGGCCAAGGCGGTTCGATTATCAATCTCGGTTCGATGTCGGGCGTGGTGCCGCTTTCGCGGGTGTTTACTTATTCCGCGACGAAGGCGGCCGTGCACAATCTCTCAAAGAATCTAGCCCGCGAGTGGGCCACCCAGAGAGTCCGAGTGAATACTATTGTGCCCGGTTTTTTTCCGGCCGAGCAGAATCGCAAGATTCTATCACCCGAGCGGGTTACTTCGATCATGGGCCACACTCCGATGAAGCGTTTCGGTGAGGCGCGTGAGCTGGTTGGCGCCACGCTACTGCTCGCCGGCGATGGCGCGGGCAGCTTCATTACAGGATCCGAGATTATTGTGGATGGCGGCTATCACGCCATGACCATATAAATTAATTATACGATATAGAGGCTTGCGCGCATCGTATAGAAACGCTTTAGAAGAATTAATGATCACCGATAAAATTAAAGAACTCGAGGCGACCAAAGCTAAAGTCGCATCGTTGGAAGAATCGATCGCAAGCCAGCTGGATAAAGAGTTGTCCGAGCTGCATACGAAGTACGGTTTCGAGTCCGCTCAAGCGTTCATCAAAGCGGTCGCCGCGGCGACGGGCGGTCGGAAGAAAAAGCGTGGCGGCAAGGCGGTGAAATCCGAAGGCGGCAAGCGGCGCAAGCGCGCCAAAATCACCGATGAAATCCGCGCCGAACTTAAGAACCTCGCTGAGGCCGGTAAATCTGGGTCGGAGATTGCGGCGGCTCTGGGTATTTCGTTACCGAGCGTGCAGAATATCAAGAAGGCACTCGGATTGGTGAAGTCGCGGAGCTGAGCGCGACCTCAAGGCAGATTGCTCAGGCCCTCGCGGGAACGCGGGGGCTTTTTTATGGCCGCTGTCCGGACCTCCGCAACGGAGGTCCGCGCTCGGCTGAGGCCGGACGATCAGAGATCGGCGTGGGCGGGTTCGGCGCTCAGATTGCGCCACCGGGCGAGCACCTGCCGATGGATGTCGTTCGGAGCGAGACCGTAAGACGCGCGGAGGACGCCGTTGCTCGAACCGTGTTCAACAAATTTGTCGGGCCAACCAATCCGTTCAACTGCGGTGGGGCACTCGGCATCTTGTAACGCTTCGAGCACGGCGCTGCCGAAGCCGCCGGCGAGGGCGTGGTCTTCCATCGTCACGATGAGAGGAACGACGGTCGCTTGGCTGAGCAGGAGCGTGCGGTCGATGGGCTTGATGAAGCGCGGGTTGACCACGCCGACGGAGAGTTGCTCCTCGCGGGCCAAGCGTTCGGCCAGTGCGAGCGCGTCGGCGATCATGGGGCCGAGTGCCCAAATCATGATATTTGATCCTTCGCGCAAGACTTCGGCGTGGCCGATCGCGAGGGCGGCCGGTTGGGCTTTGATTTTAACGCCGGTGCCGGCGCCACGGGGATAACGAATAAAGCCAGGGCCTGGGAGCTGAAGGCTGGTGTGAAGCATGTCCACGAGCTCGTCCTCGTCTTTTGGCTGCATGATGGTCGCACCCGGGACGCAGCGGAGGTAGGAAATATCAAAAAGGCCGTGGTGGGTCGGGCCGTCGGCAGGTGAAAGTCCGGCGCGGTCCATGCAAAAGGTGACCGGGAGATTCTGGAGGGCTACGTCATGGATCACCTGGTCGTAGGCGCGCTGGAGAAAAGTCGAGTAGATGGCACAGACAGGGCGAAAGCCTTTGGTGGCAAGGCCGGCGGCGAAGAGTACGGCATGTTCCTCGGCGATGCCGACATCGAAGAATTGCTTCGGGACTTCTTTGGCGAGATGGATAAGGCCGGTGCCGCTGGGCATCGCGCCGGTGATGCCGATAACTTTTGGATCGGCTTTCGCAAAGCGAACGAGGGCATGACCGAAGACGTCCTGAAGGTTGGGCGGCGCGCCCGGGACGGACCTGCTTTCACCGGTGACAGGATCGAAAGAGCCAAGGCCGTGAAACTTCTCGGGCTGGGCGAGGGCGGCTTCGAGGCCACGGCCCTTTTTGGTGAGTACGTGAATGAGGACGGGCACGTCGGCGTGCCGGGCGAATTCCAAGTTTTTTTGCAGCGCCGCAAAGTCGTGTCCATCCACCGGTCCAAGATAGCGCAGGCCGAATTTTTCAAACAGGGACGACTCGACAAAAAAGTCCTTCGTCTCGCGTTTCCACTTATGATAGACGCGATTCATGCTTTCACCGGCGGGGAAGCTCTTGAAGAAGCCTTCGATGTCGTGGTGCAGCTTGTTGTAAGTGGAATTGGTGCTGAGGCGGTTAAGGTAGGTGGCGATAGCGCCGACGTTCTTAGCGATGGACCACTCGTTGTCGTTGAGGACGACGATCAGTCGCTTCGTTGACCCGACGATATTGTTGAGCGCCTCGAGGGTGACACCGCAGGTGAAGGCCGCGTCACCGCAGATCGCCACGACATGCTCGGAGCTTCCGCGCAAATCGCGGGCGGTGGCCATGCCGAGGGCGGCGCTCAGCGCGGTGCCGGCGTGGCCGGCACCGAAGCTGTCATGGGGACTCTCGGCGCGGTAGAGGAAGCCGCTGGTGCCGCCGGATTGGCGCAGGCCACGGAAGAACGCACCTTGGCGCCCCGTGAGCAGTTTGTGCACATAACCTTGGTGGGCGACGTCGAAGACAAACTGGTCGTTGGGCGTATCAAAGACCCGGTGAAGCGCGATGCTGAGCTCGACGACGCCCAAGTTGGGACCGACGTGGCCGCCATTTTTGGCGGTGACGGTGATGATTTCATCACGAATCTCCTGCGCGAGCTGCGGGAGTTGACCGGCCGCAAGGGCTTTGACGTCGGCGGGGCCGTGAATGGTTTCGAGAAGTCGGGCGGGAGGAACGTTCATCAGATCTGAGGCGAAAAATTAAAAAATCAGGACTCGGCGGTGGTCTCAAACTTTGTGAACGAGACGCCGTCCTTCTGTTTTTTGAGCTGTTCGATCTTGAGCTCCGCGTCTTTCAGCCGGGATTCACAGACCTTAAGCAGCTTGGTGCCGTGCTCAAATTTAGCTAGCAGGTCGGCCAGAGGAACATCGCCGGATTCCATCGTCTCAACGGTCGCTTCGAGCTGTGTAAGAGCGGCCTCGAATGAGAGTTTAGATTCCTTGGTTTCCACCAAAGCAACATGAGTGGGGCGGCGACGGATTCAAACAATCTTTAGGGCCGGCCCCGCAAAAACTCTGGCGGCAGGGGTTTGTTTTGTCGGGCCAAGCGGAGGTTGCGCTTGCGGGCCGTATCGGCAGGGTCGGATGCAGCGGAACCGTTTCCGCGCCGCCGCATGTTATTTAAATTTCTCCAGCGTTGCAGTGTCGGCCTATGCTCAGCGGGGCGGCGGGCGATAGGGCGGGGGCGGACGTGGTTGCTTGCGCGGCCAGCCTTGGCGGCATGGATTTTTCCGGCCGACGATGACTCGCCTGAGGCGCGGTTTCGGGAGTTTAACGGCTGGTATTTCGCCAATTTTCACGAGCAGGAAAAAATGTTGGCCGACCGGCCGCGGATGAATTTCTACCACGCCGCGATCGCCCGGCACATCCAGCCCGGGGACCGTGTGATCGACTTGGGGACGGGCACGGGGATATTGGCGGCGTTTGCCGCACGGCGTGGGGCGGCTCAAGTTTACGCGGTGGATCACTCGGAGATTTTGCGTCACGCGAAGACCTTGGCTGTGGAGAATGGGATTCAAAACGTGGAGTTCATCGCGTTGCACAGCTCGAAGTTGGAGACGACGGAGAAGGTCGACGTGATTTTGCACGAGCAGATGGGGGACTGCCTCTTCGACGAAGCGATGGTCGCGAATGTTTGCGACCTGCGCGACCGCTTGCTGAAGCCCGGCGGGCTGATCTTGCCGAGCTGTTTTGATCTCTACTGCGAGCCGGTGAAATTAGACGACACCCGGCACGTGCCATTTATTTGGGAACTGGAGGTCCACGGATTCGACTACTCGTCGCTGGGTCGGCAACGGCCGCAAGAGCCGGGTTATTATCACCTGCGGAGCTGCGACCCGAACTACGTGGAGCACTTTCTCGGCGAGCCCGAGCCGGTGCTCTCAGTGGATCTGCACACGGTGCAGGAGTCGGAGGTGCCGTTGGAGCTGAATTTCACGCGCACGGTCGTGAATGCGGGGCGGCTAGACGGCTATGCGGTATATTTTCGGGCCCGGGTGGATGCGGATCTGAGCCTGAGTTCGGGCCCGCATGATGCGAAGCGGGCTCCGCATTGGGGGTATCGGATTCTGCGCACCGACCGCGATGATTTTGCGGTGGGCGATGTGATCGAGATTCGGCTCAAGGTGGAGCGCTGGCCGGACTTGGACACATGGCGTTGGAGCCAGGTGAAGCGCTCGGCGGTCACGGGGGCCGAGGTGGGCTAAGGCGGTGGCTTTCAGGGCTGGGGCCACCGCGCGAGAAAATCGAGTTGTGCGGCACAGTCAGGCAGCCCTTCGCGCTTTGGATCGGTCAGAAAACGCGCTGGGAAACCGGCGTCGAGGGCGGTGACGGTGACTTGGTGTCCGTTGACGGTAAAAAACGCCCGCCAGGCGCCGCAGCCGATTTCATATAAATCATTCCGACGGCGGCGGATGCGTCGGGTGCGGTGAGGTGAAGGATCGCGGGCGAGCAATTCGTGGAGGCGCGGGGAGAAATCGATCTGCCAAGCGGCGCGCAGCCACTCGGCCTGGGTGGTGGCGAGCGGCGAAAACTGCACGGTGAACTGCGGCGGCGAAGCCATGAGCGCGTCGACGGCGTCGATCCAACCGGCGCGCTCATCGGGAAAACTGTCGTAGGCGGGGACGTAGGGTTTGAGATCGAAGACCGGTGTGCCGTCGACGAGGTCGCACTCGCCAAGAATGAGCGTGCGACCCTCGATGGCGATGAGTTGCACGGGCGTTAGGCCGATGGGATTGGGCCGGTGGGGTGAACGGGTGGCAAAAACGCCACGGCTCTGGGCGGGACCGCGGGGTGGGACGACTTGGGTGCGCCAGGTAGTGTTGCGATGGAACCACCAGACGAGCCACACCCGGGAAAAGCCGGCGAGATCGCGGAGCGCCTGCTCGTAGTTTTGGTCGGGCAGGAGTTCGAGGACATTGTGCTCGGGCAGTTGCTCCGAGGGCTGGTGCAGGGCTTGAAACTTCACCTGTTTGCCGGTGCGGATGTAGCCGATGGGCTGGAGCGTGAGTTCGGACATGCCGGGATTTTCTTGGGGCCGGGGCCGAGGGCCGTCGAGGGCGGAGTTTTGGGCGATTATTGCCGTGATGCGGGATTGACGCAGGGGCGGGTTTGACGGGAATCGGGGGATGGCTCTCACCGACATCAAAATCGAAATTCTAAAAACCGGCACCGGCGCTTCGCCAAAAAAGGGCAAGTCCGTCACGGTTCACTATACTGGCACCTTCGAGGACGGGAAAAAATTTGATAGCTCCGTCGACCGCAACGAGCCCTTCACCTTTGTGCTGGGCGCCGGTCAAGTGATCGCGGGTTGGGATCTTGGCGTCGCTACGATGAAGGTCGGCGACAAAGTCAAAATGACGCTGCCGCATCATCTGGCCTACGGGGAGCACGGCTACCCGGGTGCGATTCCGCCGCGGGCTACGCTGATTTTTGAAGTGGAACTGCTTTCGGTCGGTTGAGTGAACGGATAAGTTTTTCCTGATGCCGACGACGAAAGCTGAACCAAGCGAACCCACAGTGGTGACCGTGCGCGAAGAGCCGATCGAGCTGTGCCAGCTTTTGAAATTTGCCGGGCTGACCGATTCGGGCGGCGAGGCGAAGCAAGTCATCAGCGAGGGCAAAGTGCGGCTGAACGGCGTCGTAGAGACGCAGAAACGCAAAAAAGTGCGGGCCGGCGACCGGGTGGCTTTCGGCGACGAGACGCTGGTGGTGGCGGTGGGCTCGGGCGGATGAGGCTCGAGCGCGGATTGGGCGCTGATTGAGCGCGGGCTTGGGGGGCGGGTCGGAGACCCTGCCCTACTTTAGGCGAGGTGCTTGACGAGGACTTTGGCGTTGCGGCCGTTGTCTTCGTAAAGCTTTAGACGGGTCTCGGGCAGCGCGTCCTTGGTGGTTTCCTCAAAACTGCAAACGTTGGTGAAAAAACCGAAGCTCTGGGTCGAAAGTGCGAGGACGGTGGTGACGCCGCGCTCCTTGGCTTGGAGGCAGGCGTATTCGACCATTTTTTTGCCGATGCCGCGGTTATGGTAAAACGGCAGCACGTAAAGCGAACCAACTTCAGCGAGTTGGGGTTTGTCGGGGTAAGTATAGAGGGTGACGCAGGCGATGATGTTTTCGTCGATTTCGAAGACGAAGAACTGGTCGATATTTTTCTCGATGGCCTGCTGGGTGCGGTGGAGCAACTCCTCGCGCTTTACGGCGGCGCGGGTTAGATTGTAGATCAGGCGAACGTCCCGCTTGGTGGCTTTGCGGATCTGCTGGTAGTCGTTACCGTAGACGAGCGAACCCACGCCCTCGTTGGAAAAGATTTCGTTGAGCAAGCCGTCGAAAATGCGGCCGTCGACGATGTGCACGCGCGGGGTGCCGTTCTCGATGGCCTTGATGGCGTGCTCGGCTTTGGAGCGCACGGCCTCGGCGATATGTTCGGGGTGGGAATCGATGAGCTTTTTCAGCGCTTCGACGGCGATCTCGCGGCGAACGGTGCCGCTGACTTCCAAGCCGGCGTGCGGTGTGAGGTAGATGATTTTGGTCGCGTGGAGGGCCTCGGCGACCTCGGCCGCGAGGAGGTCGGAATTGACGCGGAGGGATTTGCCGTCGGGTCCGAAGGCGACCGGCGTGATGACGGGCACGACCTGTTGGGCGATGAGTTCGCTGAGAAAATCTTTGTCGATCCGCTCGACTTTGCCCGTGAGCTGTTGATCCACTCCCTTAATGATGCCGAGGGGAAGGGCGCGAACCGCGTTGGTGATTACCGCCTTCAGCGAATTCTGGGTGAGGCCTTCCAAAATGAGATGTGAAACCCGCGAGCCGGCCCGGATCGAAAGATCGAGCGTGGCTGCATCGGTGATCCCGGTGCCATCATGGCTGGTGATGGGAACGTTGCGAAGGATGGCGAGCTCGCGGAGCTGATGGCCGATACCGTGCACGAGCACGATCTTGATGCCGAGGCTGCGGAGGACGGCGATGTCGACGAGGAGATTGTTGAAATTCTCGTCGGCGATGATGGCCCCGTCGATCGCGATGACGAAAATCTGGCCCTGAAAACGCGGGACGTATTTGAGGATGCCGCGCAGATCGTTGGGCTTGATCGTGGTGGCTTGGGCCGGGGCGGCGGGCGCGGCGACAGGGGCGGGCGCGGAAGCAGGGATAGAGGAGCCTTGGCCGTTGGGCATGAGAGAGACGGAGATTTGCGACGAAGCGGAGCGGCGCGTCAATTCACTTGCAGGGTCCAGGTGCGGGATGCCGTTTCGCCAACCAATGTGACTTTGTAGGTGCCGGGCTTAAGCGCACCGGCGGGGATCGAGAGGTGGACGACGCTCTCGCGGTTCCGGGCGAGCAGTTCGCCGTCGAGCCGCTCGAACGTGGGCACCAGCGTGAGCGTGTTGTCCTTCACATAGAGTTCGGCGCCGGAGAGCTGACGCTTGTTATCGGCCAACGCGCACGTGAACTGGATCGGGTAGGCGAGTAACGCACTCACGCTGGCGGCGGCGGCCACGCGGGTGATCGATGCCGGTAGGAGCGGGAGGTCGAGCAGCGTCGAGCGCAATTCGGCGGGCAGGCCGCCGGCCGTGGCGACGGATTTGGCGCCTTCGGGCACGCCGGCGCCGTCGGCGGGGCGTTGCGCGGTGAGAGTGACGCGCTGGAAGCCTGCCGAAAGGAGGCGCATGACACCGGCGCGATTTTTGGAATCCTGATAGGGGCGAAACGCCGGGCTTTCCTTGCGGTAGTGGAGCGTCAGGTAGGTGTACGCGCCGAGCGAAACAACAATGACGAGGACCACCCACTTCATGGGCCAAGGTTTACGTTCAGGAAGAGTGCCGCGCATGGATGAGCGGGGGATTAATCGCGGCGCCGGTGAATCGCGCAAATAAATTTGCGCAGAGCCGGGGGCGCTGCTTCGTTGCCCGGCTGCATGAAGTTCTGGTCCCAGTATTTTGTCCCTACGCTCAAAGAAAGTCCGGCTGACGCCGAGATCGCATCGCACAAGCTGCTCGTGCGCGCCGGCCTGGTGCGCAAGCTCGGCGGCGGGCTTTACACCTACATGCCGCTCGGTCTGCGGGTGATGCAGAAACTCACGCAGCTCTGCCGCGAGGAGATCGAGGCCGGCGGAGGCATCGAGCTTTGGATGCCGCACGTGCATCCGGTGGAAAACTGGGAGCAGGGGCCGCGTTGGGCGGCGGCGCGCGAGATCATGTTTCGCACGGACAGCGCCGGAGCGGGCAAGGGCCGCAGCAAGGAGCCGGAGTTTGTGCTCGGGCCGACGCACGAGGAAGTCATCACGCCGCTGGTGAAGCAGGAGATCACAAGCTACCGCGATCTGCCGAAGAATTTTTTCCAAATCGCGACAAAGTTCCGCAACGAGATCCGGCCACGGTTCGGCCTGATGCGGGCGCGCGAGTTCGTGATGATGGACGCATATTCGTTCGACGCGACCGACGACGGCGCGGTGAAGAGCTACTTCGCGATGAAGTCCGCGTATGAGAAGTTTTTCAAGCGCGTGGGCGTGCAGGCGATCGCAGTTGAGGCCGACACCGGCGTGATGGGCGGCAGTTTTTCCCACGAGTTTATGGTGCCGGCGGAGATCGGCGACGACGACGTGATCTACAGCGATGCCGGTTATGCGGCCAACCGCGAGAAGGCGACGAGCGCGCTTGTGCCGAAAGATTTCGCCGACGCCGCCCAAGTGGGCCCGGTCGAAGAGTTCGCCACGCCGGGCGTGGTCACGATCGCGGCGTTGGCAGCGGCGCCGTTCAATGTGGCGGCCGATCAGCAATTCAAGACGCTCGTCTACGTCGGCGACGGGAAGCCGTTTATCGTGATTTTGCGCGGCAGCGACGAACTCGAAGAAGCGAAGCTCGGCTCGCTGGGATTCACCTTGTGTCGCGCGGCGACGCCGGAGGAAATCGAGCCGGTGCTCGGCGCGAAACCGGGCAGCCTAGGCGCGGTCAAAGGCACGTTTAAGAACGGCGATGCGCTTGCGGGCGTGTTTGCGGACCATGCGATCCGGCTCATCGGCAACGGCACGACCGGCGCGAACAAAGACGGGTTCCATTTGCGGAACGTCAATGTAACGCGCGACCTCGCGATCACGAAGTTTGGCGATTTCCGCCGGGTGCGGCCGGGCGAACCCTGTCCGCAGTCGGGCCAGCCCTTGCAAGTGCGGCGCGGCATCGAGGTCGGCCATATCTTCAAGCTCGGCACCAAATATTCGGAAAAATTCGGCGCGGTCTATACCGACGACCAGAAGCAGTCGCACTTGATGGTGATGGGCTGCTTCGGCATCGGCATCAGCCGCACGATGCAGGCGGTGATCGAGCAAAGCCACGATGCCGACGGCATCGTATGGCCGTGGAACGTGGCGCCATTCCAAGTGCTGATCTGCGTGCTCGATCCGGATTCGCCCGAGGCGATGGGGCTCGCGAAGAAACTCGGGGCCGTGGCGGAGCAGGCGGGCGCGGATGTGCTCGTCGACGAACGCGCGGAGCGGCCGGGCGTGAAATTCAAAGACGCCGATCTCATTGGCATTCCGCTGCGGATCACGATCGGCAGCAAGGGGCTCAGAGATGGGATCGTCGAGCTGAAGGCGCGTAATTCCAAAGATGTCGCCAAGGTGCCCTTGGCGGAAATCGAGGCCCGACTCGCGTCTGCCGTGGCCGAGGCGAAGGCGAAGTCGGCATGACGCGAGCGGGGCCAAAAGACTCTTCGTCCACCGAGACGATCAGCCACACCGAGCTGAAACTCAGCGGAGTTTGGCGTGTCGTGGTGCTGAATGATCCGGTGAATCTGATGTCCTATGTGATGATGGTTTTTAAAAAAATCTTCGGCTTCAGCGAAACCGTGGCGCGTCGGCACATGCTGGAAGTCCACGAGCAGGGCCGCTCGGTGGTCTGGAGCGGGCTGCGCGAGAAAGCGGAGGCCTACGTCTACACTTTGCAGCAATGGCACCTCACTGCGGTGGTCGAATCTGATGAAACGCATTGAAGTCAAACTCAGCCTACCGGTGGTGGCGCCGTTGCTGGATGTGATCCGCCAACTGGCGGACGGGCTGGGTCAAAAACTCGCGGCGCCGCAGGACTTGGGTGATATCGACCAGGAGTTTCGCGACGCGTGGGTGGGCGACCTGCTGGAAGGCCAGAACAAGGACGTGAAGGCGCTGCTGGCGTTGTTCGATGACGAGTTCTTCGCCGAAGGTATCGTGGCTTTCGACGAAGAGAACGCGGAACCAATCGTTCGCGCGTGTGCGGCGGTGCGGCTCCGGTTGCGCGAAGTTTATCTGAAAGGGCTCGACGACGATGCGCTGGAAGGCGGCGAAGTGGAGTTGGAGCAGATGAGCGAGGCGGTGCGAAAGGCCTTTATGTGCTACCTCTTTTTGGCGACGGTGCAGGAGCTCATCATCCAGCATCTGGATTCGAGCATCATCGAATCGTGATTGGCGTTTGACGGCGGTGGGGTGCGACCTAGGTTTTGCGCCGACACCCTGCAGTGTTCGAGGTGCTTTCAATAACTGCTCTTTGCCTTAGAATTATTACGGGAGCCAAGACCGTCGCGGAAGATGCTAGGCCGTAAATCGGAAAGCAGACGCTGCGGAGGAGGCGCCCACCTTAACCTAAAAAGGTCCTGAGCCTTTGGGCATACGGCACAGGCGGGGTGTCATTTTTCTTTTTCTGTATGACGACTGAAACGCTGGCCGGTGTCTGGGTAGACGATGACGGTCGCGTGCACCTTGCGGTGGTCACGCCTGAAGGCGGACGGCGCGAGCAGACGGACGGGCTGAGGCCCTTTGCTTGGTTGAGCGGGGCGCCCTTGGCGGCGCCGGCGGGGATCACGATCGAGACCTTGAAAGGCGAAGCGATCTTTGGGCGGTTGGCGCACGCGGAGACTTTGGAAGGTTACGATGCATTTTTGAAAACGGCGAAGCTCACGGGCGGCGTCGATGCGGTGCGGCCGTTGGAGAACCAGTATCTGATCCAGCAACGCGCACGGCTTTATCGGGAGCTGAGTTTTGGCCAGGTGCGGCGGTGTCAGTTGGACATCGAAACGGCCTCGGCGGACGGGAATTTTAGCGACGCCGGCCGGCCCGAGGATCGAGTGTTGGCGGTGGGTCTGCGTTGCGGCGGGAAGAACCGGTTGCTCCTGCTCGAAGCGGCGACGGACGAGGCGGAGAAAAAACTTCTGATCGAGTTCAACGCGGCGCTGGCCGATCTCGATCCGGACGTGATCGAAGGGCACAATATCTTCAAGTTCGACCTGGATTATCTCAGGCAGCGGGCGAAGCGCCACAAGGTGCCGTGCGCGTGGGGTCGGTTTGGCCAAAAGGCATCGTTCCGCACCAGCCGGTTGAAAGTCGCGGAGCGCTGGATCGATTTTCCGCGCTGCGATCTGCCGGGGCGCACCGTGGTGGACACCTATCTGCTCGTGCAGCTCTACGATATCACGACGCGGGAGCTGACGGCGTATGGGCTCAAAGATGTGGCCGTGTATTTCGGCATCACCGACGAGGACAGCGACGAGCGCACCTACCTTGACGGCGGAAAGATCGCGGAGACCTTTTGGGCCGACCGCGCGCGTTTTTGCGCGTATCTCGAGGATGATTTGCGCGAGACGCAGGGGCTTTCGGATCTGCTATTGCCGACCTATTTCGAGCAAACGCGGACGTTTCCGATTCTGCTCCAAGAGGCGACGCTGCGCGGCACGACGGCTAAGATCGACCTGCTGTTTTTGGAGGAATACTACCACGCCCGACAGGCGGTGCCGGTGCCGTTGGAGGTGGCGCCTTTCGACGGAGGATTCACGAAGAGCTATCAGGAAGGCGTGTTTAAGAACGTGCTGCACTTCGACGTGGCGTCGCTCTACCCAAGCCTGCTGCTGAGCATCGCCCGGAATCCGCGCAACGACTCGCTCGGTGTTTTCATCCCGCTGCTGAAATCGCTGCGGGAGTATCGTTTGAAATTCAAGTTGCTCGCGCGCACGGCGGCGACGGCGGACGAACGCGCGGAGGCGCAGGCGCGGCAGGCGTCGTTCAAGATTTTGATCAATTCGTTCTACGGCTATTTGGGGTTTTCCGGCGCGCGGTTCGGCGACGGTGAGCTGGCGGCGGAAGTGACGCGGCGGGGGCGCGAATTGTTGCAGGCGTTGATCGAGGAGTTTGCGCGGCAGGGCTGCACGATTCTGGAGGCGGACACGGACGGAATCTATCTGGCGTCGGAGAAGGATTTTGCCGCGCCGGAGAAACTGCTGGCGCGCGTGGCGCCAACGTTGCCGCCGGGCATTGAGCTCGAATACGACGGCAGCTACATGGCGATGTTCTGCTACAAGGCGAAGAACTACGCGCTCTATGACGGGAAAAAAATGACGCTGCGCGGCAGCGCGCTGCGCTCGCGGGGCATCGAGCCGTTCTTGAAGAAACTTTCACGGCAGCTCCTGAGGTATTTGGTCGGAGCGTCGGAGGAGTCGCCGCTGGGGCTGCTCGGGGAATTGCGGACGCAGCTGGAGGCGAGGTCGCTGCCGGTGGCTGAGGTCGCGAAGAGCGAATCGCTGGGTATGAACCCGGATGCCTACGAGCGCTTCATCGCGGAGGGCGGGAAACCGCGGCGGGCTTCGGCGGAGGCGGCGTTGAAGATGAATCCGCGGCCGCGGATGGGAGAGCGGATCGCGTATTTTATCGCGCCCAAACAGAAAGGGCAGACGAGCGATTGGCAGCGGGCCCAGCCGGTGGAGTTGTTTAATCCGGCGACGGCGCCCTACGACGCGGGCTACTACACGGACAAGCTGGACGACTGGAGCGAGCGCTACGGAAGGTTTATCGGCGTGAGACCGCCGGGCGGAGTGCAGGGCGAGCTGCTGTAGTGAGGCAGCGGCGGGCGGGGGCGAGGGAGGGCGGGTCGGAGACCCTGCCCTGCGATGGCCGCAATTTAGTAGCGGCGGAGCGTGGGGTCGATTTGCTCGGCCCAGGCCTCGATGCCGCCGGCGACGTTGCTCACGCGAGGGAAACCTTGGGCGCGCAAATACTCGGTCACCCGCAGACTCCGGCCGCCGTGATGGCAGTGGATGAGCAGGTGTTTCTCGCGCGGCAGGTCGCCGAGTTGCTCGGGGATCTGGCGCATCGGAATCGGCTCGGCGCCGGGGATGGCGCAGATTTCGAATTCGAAGGGCTCGCGCACGTCGATCAGGTGCGTGTCTGATGCGGCCGTGTTAAGGAGGCGGTGCGATTCCTCGACGGTGAGTTCGAGTGGGACTGAGTCGGGTGTCATGAGGAGTGGAGCGGGAGCGCAGGTAAAATCATAGCGGGCGGGATCGAGTGTGGTGATGACCGCTTCGGCGCCGCAAAGGCGGCAAGCGGGGTCGCGGAAGATTTTGAGCGTCGAGAAATTCTGCCCGAGCGCGTCGTAGGTGAGGAGGCGGCCGCGCAACGGTTCGCCGATGCCGGTGACGAGCTTGACCGCTTCGAGCGCCTGAAGACTGCCGATCACGCCGCAGAGCGCGCCGAGGACGCCGGCCTCGCCGCAGTTGGGGACGGTGCCGGCCGCGGGTGGCTCGGGGAAAAGGCAGCGGTGGCAAGGGCCGCCTTGGGCGGGGTCGAAGACGCTGACCTGGCCCTCGAAGCGATAAATGCTGCCGTAGACGAGCGGACGGCGGGTGAGGGCGGCGGCGTCGTTGTTGAGGTAACGGGTGGAAAAATTGTCGGTTCCGTCGATGATGATGTCGTAGGCGGCGAAGAGTGTGAGGGCGTTGGCGACGGTGACGCCCCCGGGGTGTTCGATGACTTTGGTGAACGGATTGGTGGCGCGGAGGCGGCGCGCAGCGGATGTGACTTTGAGTTCGCCGACGGTGGAGTCGTCGTGGAGGAGCTGGCGCTGGAGATTGTGGTTTTCGACGCGGTCGAAGTCGGCAATGCCGAGGGTGCCGACGCCGGCGGCCGCGAGGTAGAGGGCGGCGGGACTGCCGAGGCCGCCGGCGCCGATGACGAGGACGCGGGCGGCGGCGAGCTCTTGTTGGCCGGCGACGCCGAGTTCATCGAGCAGAATGTGCCGGCTGTAGCGCGCGAGTTCGGCGGGGGAAAGCGGCGGAGGCGGCACGGCGGGCATTTGGGAAAAGAGAGCGCGGGCAGGACGGGTCGCAAATGAAATTGCACCGCACGGACGGGGCCGGCGGAATCGGGCGATGCGCTTTATCGGGATCGACTATGGCACGCGCCGGCTGGGCCTCGCCTACGGGGACGAGATCGGCGTGGCGACGCCGTTGCCGGCGCAAGTGGAAGCCGAGGTTGAACGGCGGTGGGCCGGAATGGTGGCGCTGGTGAAGGCGAGGCGGGCCACGGATCTCGTCCTCGGCTATCCGCTCAACATGGATGGCACGGCGGGATTTAAAGCGAAGGAAGTGGATGCATTTGCCGCGCGGTTGAAGGCGGAGCTCGGGCTGCCGGTGCACTTGGTTGACGAAACGCTCACGAGCCATGAGGCGGAGTCCACCATCTCGAAACATCGACGCCGCGAGGTGCGGGCGAGCGGGATTGTAGATTCTCGGGCGGCGACGCTGATTCTACAGGATTTCCTTGATCAAAAGTTTCCGCAGATTCCGCCGGATGAATCGCGCTGAGGTTTATTTGGAGATGGCGGTTGGCGTCGGAAGCGCGTCGGGCGGCGAGATGGATTGCCACGTCGTCCTGCGGAAGCGGGACTGCTCGCAATGACGGAATCGGAAAAAAGCGGGACGGGAGCGCCGCGGTGGAAGTGCGTGTGTGCGTATGACGGCGCGCCGTTCTCCGGGTGGCAGAGCCAGGCGGGAGGAAACAGCATTCAGGATGTGCTCGAGGCGCGGTTGACGCAGATTTTTGGCACACCGCGGCGGATTCACGGCAGCGGGCGAACGGACGCGGGGGTGCATGCGCGGGCGCAGGTGTTTCACTTTGAGGCGGAGTGGCGGCATGGCCCGGAACGGCTGTTGGCGGCGATGCGGTCCGAACTGGTGCCGGCGATTCAGATCATCTCGGTGCGGCAGGTGTCCCCGGAGTTTCATGCGCGGTTCTCGGCGACGGGGAAGATCTACACGTATTACCTGCACATCGGGGATGCGGATCCGTTTACCCGGCCGTATTGCTGGCCGGTGTTTCGCGAGCTCGATTTTGTCGCGATGGAAGCGGCGGCGGCGGAGTTGCGCGGCACGCATGATTTTAAGGCCTTCTCGGCGTTCAACGGCACGGAGCGCGAAGATACCGTGAGGGATTTACGGCGGCTCGAGATCGCGCGGCGGGGGGCGAAGGTGCGGATCACGGCGGAGGCCAACGGATTTCTCTACAAGATGGTGCGGAGCCTCGCCGGCGCGCTGGTGGCGGCGGGCGAAGGGCGGATGCCAGCGGAGGCGGTGCGGGCGATCTTGGCGGCTAAAGTGCGGACGAACGCCGTGCGGACGGCGCCGCCCGAGGGATTGTTCTTGGAGAAGGTGCTCTACCGGTGAGCGCGCTCGGCGAACTGTGGCGGGGGTTGGGCGACGTGGTGTTTCCGCCGTCGTGTGTGGGGTGTAGGGGCGTGGTCGAAAGGAGCGGATTCAACCACGTCTGCGTAAAGTGCGCGGGGCAACTCGACTTTGTGGCGGCGCCGCACTGCTCGACGTGCGGTTCGCCGTTCTACGGCGTCGTCGACGGCGAGCGGTCGTGTCCGCATTGCGTGGGGTTGAACCCGGCGTTTGGGTCGGGTTGCACGGCGGTGCTGTTCAAAGGACCGGCGCGCGCCCTCGTGATCGAGCTCAAGTATCATCGTGGGCGGCATGTCGTCGCGGACATGGCGGAAATCTTTCGGCGGTCGCCCGAGATTCTGGCGGTGGTGAAGGGGGCGGTGCTGGTGCCGGTGCCGCTGCATCCGCGGAAGGCGCGGGAGCGGGGATTCAACCAAAGCGCGTTGCTGGCGGCGAGTTTGGCGCGGCTCGCAGGCGGGCGGGTCGAGGAGGTGTTGCGGCGGGAGGTGGACACGCCGACGCAGACGGCGTTCGACCGGAAAACGCGGCAGGCAAACCTCAAAAATGCCTTTGCACTGGCTCGGGGCGTAACGCTTACTCCGGGCCAACAATATGTGCTCGTTGATGATGTCTTCACCACCGGTTCCACGCTCAACAGTTGCGCGCGGGTCCTGCGTCGCGCCGGGGCTTTGAAACTCGACGTCGTCACCTTCGCCCACGGCTGATTTCCGTTCCTCTTTTCGCCATGCATTTCGACAAACCGACTTACAAAGTCCGCAAAACCGCCAAGAAAGAGATTCCCAAGGGACTCTACACGAAAGACCCGCTGACGGGGGAAATCCTCTTCAATAAGGAGATTGAGGACAACCAGATGGTGGTACCGCGTAGCGGGCATCACTTCCCGATCGGGGCGCGGGCGCGGATCGAGTCGCTGTTCGACGGCGGCACGTTTGTGGAAACCGACGCCGGCGTGACCTCGGGCGATCCTCTGAAGTTTGTCGATTCACAGGCGTATCCGGACCGGATCAAACGCTATAAGAAAGAGAGCGGCCTGCCCGAGGCGGTGATCTGCGGGATGGGAAAGATCCTTGGGATCAAAGTTTCGGTGGCGGTGATGGACTTCCGTTTCTGCGGCGGCGCGATGGGTGCGGCGGCGGGCGAAAAAATCACGCGGGCGATCGAGGCGGCCCTGGAGAAGAAAGTGCCGTGCATCATCTTTAGCGCTTCGGGCGGCGCGCGCATGCAGGAAGGAATTTTCTCGCTGATGCAGATGGCCAAGACGAGCGCGGCGCTCGGTCGGCTGGCGGAGGCGAAGTTGCCGTTTATTTCGGTGCTGACGTCGCCCACGATGGGCGGAGTGACGGCGAGCTTTGCGACATTGGGCGACGTGATCATCGCGGAGCCGGCGGCGTTGATCGGCTTTGCCGGAGCGCGCGTCATCAAGGACACCACGAAGCAATCGCTGCCGCCGGGGTTTCAGACGGCGGAGTTTTTGCTCAAGCACGGCCTGATCGACCAGATTGTCCCGCGCTTGGAGATGCGGGAACGGTTGCGCGATCTGCTCGCGGCGCTCCACACGAAGAAGCGGCCGGCGACGGTCGCGGGGAAGAACTGAGGCTGTCCGCTGCGGAAGGCCGGGCGCAGTGGTTTCTATTTGAGCCATGGGTGACGAACCGAAACTCGCCGATTACGCGGCGGTGCAGGACTATCTCTTCAGCCTGAAGGCGCAGGGCCTGAAGTTTGGCATCGACCGGATGCGGCTGCTCGCGGCGGCGATCGGGCACCCGGAGCGCGCGGTGCCCTGCGTGCACATTGCGGGGACCAACGGCAAGGGCTCGGTGGCGGCGATGCTCGACGCGATCTTGAAAGAGACGGGATTGAGGCGCGGGCTCTACACCTCGCCGCATCTGGTGCGGCTGGGCGAACGCGTGCAGGTGGATCGGTTGTTGCTGGGCGAGGGCGAGATCATGGCTTATGCGCAGGAGTTGCGGCCGGTGGCGGCGCGGCTGGCGGCGGAGGGCGGCGCGGACGACCATCCGAGTTTTTTCGAGTTCATGACGGCGATGGCGTTTTTGCAGTTCGCCCGGAAAAAGTGCGACGTGAACGTGATCGAGGTGGGACTGGGCGGCCGGCTCGACGCCACGAATGTCGTGACGCCGGCGGTGAGTGTGATCGCGTCCATCGGGCTCGATCATTGCGAGATGCTGGGCAACACGGTCGAGCTGATCGCCGCCGAGAAGGCCGGCATCATCAAGCCGGGGGTGCCGGTCGTGATGGGCCGGGTTGTGCCCGGGGTGGAGCGGGTGATCCGCGCGCGGGCGGCCGAGTGCGGGTCGAGGGTCGTAAGTGTCGCCGAGGAGTTCGGGGAGGATTTTTCGAAGTATCCGGCGACCAATTTGGAGGGAGATTACCAACGCTGGAATGCGGCGACGGCGACTTTAGCCGCGCGGGAGTTGGCGGCGCGGGAGCCGAAAGTGGGCGCAGTTTTGACGGACGAGTTGATCGCGCGCGGCTTGATGCGGGTGGATTGGCCCGGGCGTTGGCAACGGGTGCGGCTTGGCGGGCGCCTCGTGGTGCTCGATGCTTCGCACAACCCGGACGGCGCGCAGGTGCTGGAGACGAGCTTGGCGCGGTTGGTGGCGGAGACGGGACGGGCGCCGTTGGTCGTCACCGGGGTGCTGGGAGCGGCGCGGGCGCGGCCGCTCTTGGAGACGATCTGCCACTACGCGCGGGAGATTCATTTCGTCGTGCCGCAGCAAGGCCGGGCCTGCGGCTATGAGGAACTGGAGGCGTTATTACCGGCGAGTTTTGCTGCTCGAGGCGGACGCGTGGTGCGGTCGAGCGTGGAGACGATTTTCCCGCGCCGGGACGCGTGCACGGCGGGCGGGCCCGACGATGTCGTCGTCGTGACGGGATCGATTTATCTGCTCGGAGAAGTGATGGCGCGGCTCGCCCCGCAACGCGGGCCGGGCGAGGGGCGGTTGCAGGATTTTTGAGGCAGCGGCTTGGGCGCGAGCGGGGTGGGGTCACCCCGCCTACACGGCGGAAGGACCGCCTCGGAGCGGACAGTCTCAGGCGAGCTTTACGAGATCGATGGTGGCGGGGACGTCTTTGATGATCTGGGACGGCTCGGGGCCGACGCCGAGGTAGCGGAGATTTGGGAGCTTTTCGGCGGCGGGCCACGGTTCGCCGGCGTAGGCGACGTCGAGCTTGCTTTTCATCATCGCGGCGACGTAGCGCTGGGCGTTTTTCGGGAGCTCGGTGAAGCGGCGGATCTTGGAAATATCCTCCGTCCAACCGGGGTGGCGCGTGTAGACGGGTTTGAGCGTTTTGCGGACGGCCTCGTTGCGCGGGACGTGGTGGTAGATTTTCCCGGAGGCGTCTTGGTAGGAGGTGCAGATGAGGAGTTCGCCTTTCCACGCGCCGTCGTGCGTGAGGGCGTCGGACTTGTTGATCATCACGTCTTGGAAGCCGCCGTAGCGGAGGGCGTCGCCTTTTTCCACGGCGTCGAACCAGCCGACCATGCGCTGGCGACCGGTGCTGGTGCCGAATTCGATCTGCTTGAGTTTGATGGCGAGCGGGTGGGCGTCGTCCATCTGCGTGAGGAAGGTGTGGGTGCCGACCTTGGTGTCGTAGGCCTTGGCGACGCCGAAGGTGTGGATGCGCTGCACGGGAATGCCGGCGCTCTCGAAGAACTCGGGCGTGTAGGTGTGCGACGCGGTGACGTTGGGCGAGAAGCCGTGGCGCTTGTCGAGCCAGTAGGCCTGCCCGAACTCGCCGATGATGGTGCGGCCGGCGTGCAGCTCGCGGAGGATGAGTTCGCGGACCTCGCCGATGTTGGGCGCGAGGGCAACGCCGGCGGCCCAGGTGACGGTGGTGAGCGTCTCAAGATTGAGCGTGAAGGGCTCGGTGCCGCGGAAGCGCGTGAAGTCGAATTCCTCCTTGGGGAAGATGCCGAGTTCGATGGCCTCGGCGTTGGCGCGGAGTTCGGCGGTGGTGAGTTTGTCGAAGAAGCCGGCGAAGGTTTCGGGGCTGACGCGGCAGACGTGTTGGATGACGCGCAGGGCGCGGTCGGCGCGTTGGGCGAGTTTGCGGGCGAAGAAATTGGGCCCGGCGTGGAAGTCGGAAAACGTCATCTGCCACTGGCCGATTTCGTCGGCGTAGGCGGGGGTGATGCCGCGGCCGGTGGAGCCGCGGGGTTCCTCGGCGAGGATTTTTTCGCGGTAGTCTTCCCACGCGAGATCGAGGAGGCGGTGGGTGAGATCGGTGACCATCGTGCGCTCGTCGATGAGGAGGCGTGAAACGATGGCGTGGCCCTTGGCCTCGAGGGGTTTGGTTTCCCACCAGATTTTGCGGGGATCGGCGACGACGCCGGAGCCGATGCAGAGGTGTTTCGCGTCGCGGACGACGACGCCGGCGGGGAGGAGGTTGAGCTTGATGCCGCCGGCGGTGTGGCCGGAGTTGGCGCCGCCGTTGACCTTGAGGACGACGGAGACGGCGTGGGGGGTGCCGCGAAGTTCGTCGGCGACCTCGGGGATGAGGCGGCCTTTGCCTTCGTCTCCGAGGGAGATACCGACGTCGGCGATCAGTTGGCTGGAAAAAGGGAGGAGTGACATGGGTTGCGGTGCAACCGAGTCAGGCCCGCGGGCGGAACGTCCCCTGTTGCCGAAAAGGAAAAACGTAGGAGGCGGGGGGAGGGCAAACAAAAATCAGGGTGGCGAGGTGGGCTTTTGTGCCGGCTGAGCGAGGAGCGCTGGCCGGGGTCTCTCTTTGCGTAACTCCGTAAACAAGTTTTGCGCAAGAGGCTGGTGCGGCCGAGGTTGTCCGGACCCTTGGTCGCGGTTAAGTTGCGGATTTAATCGCGGACAAACAAAGCACTTAACGATATGCTTTCACATGAAGATAAAACTAAAAAACCTCATGATCATGGTCCCGCATCCGTCCGGGCTTTTTGCTTGGTTAGGAGTGATGCTGGGCCTCGCGTTGCCGGTGGTCGCGTGCACGGGAATCTCCCTCAGGTCCGCCGACGGCGGCGTGGTGGTGGCTCGCACGGTGGAATGGGCGCTCGGCGATGCGCAGCATGACCGGCTGGCGCTGTTCCCCCGCCGCAAGGCCTTCACGGGTTTGACCCCGGGTGGCAGCAACGGGTTGAAGTGGGAGTCCCGCTACGGTTTTGTTTCCCTCACGGCCTATGGTCAAAATTACGGGCCCGATGGGATGAATGAGGCGGGGCTTTACGTGGGGATGTATTATTTCCCCGGCTTCGCTGATTTCAGTCCGTATGAACCGGCGCAAGCGGGGCGCTCGCTGAGCGTGGGGGATTTTATGCAGTGGATGCTGTCGTCCTTCCAGACGGTGGCTGAAGTGCGGGCGCACCTGGACAAAGTGCGGGTGGTGAATGTCGAGGATCCGCGATTTGGCGGCGCGGCGCTGCCGTTCCACTGGAAGATCGCCGATGCCAGTGGGGCGTGCGTCGTGGTGGAGATCGTCGAGGGCGGGAAAGTAAAGGTTTACGAGGCGGTCATGGGCGTTGTCACCAACTCGCCGGAGTATAGCTGGCACCTCACGAATTTGCGGAACTATCTGGGGCTCACGCCGGCGCCCCGCACGCCGCTGACGCTTGGCGGGGTGAAGCTCTCGCCGTTGGGCAGTGGCTCGGGGTTGGTGGGCTTGCCGGGTGATTTCACGCCGCCGTCGCGCTTTGTGCGGGCCGCAGCGTTGACGGCCTCGGCCCGGCCGCTCGCCACGGCGGACGATGCGGTGTTTGAGGCATTTCGGATCCTCGATAACTTCAGCATTCCGGTGGGAGCGTCGGCGACGCCCGATAAGCTGGCGAAGGACATCACGAGCGCGACCCAGATCACGACGGTATCGGATTTGAAGAATCGGGTGCTGTATTTTCACGCAATGGACAATCGCCAGGTGCGTAAGATCGATTTGAGCAAAATCGATTTTTCAAAGATCGAGCAGCAGGTCTTGGAGGAAGGGGCGGATCGGAAACAGCAGGTGAAAGAGCTCACCGTGCGGAGATAGTTCCCGAGGCGAGCCACCATCATCGGGAACGCCCAGACCCGCGCCGGGGCTTTTGACGCTGCGGTGCGGGTGTCGGTCGCCCAGCAGGCGCGCGTTTAGATCAACTCGGTTTTTTGGGGCGAAGACCAACGGTCCACGAAGAATAAATCAGGGCGCGGGCACGAAGACGGCGCTGACGGGGGCAGGGACGGCGACGAGAGGGCCGGAGGGCGTGAGGCGGCCAGTTTTTGGGTCGACGCGGAAGACGGCGACGGTGCTGGAGTCTTGGTTTTCGGCGAGGAGCCACGTGCCGGTGGGGTCGAGGGCGAAGTGGCGCGGGGTTTTGCCTAGGGTTGAGACGTTTTCGATATGGGTGAGCAGGCCGGTCTTTTCGTCGATGGCGTAAACGACGAGGGTGTTGGCGCCGCGGTTGGAGCCGTAGAGGAAGCGGCCGTTGGGGTGAACTTGGACTTCGGCGGTGCTGGTGCCTTTGGGGATGGATTCGCCGGGCGGGAGGGTGGAGATCGTTTGGAGCGAGGTGAGGGTGCCGGCGGTGGAGTCGTAGGCGAAGGCGGTCATCGTGCAGAGCAGCTCGTTGATGACGTAGACGAACTTGCCCGTGGGATGAAAGGTGAGGTGGCGGGGGCCGGAGCCGGGTGGGAGGACGGTGCCGGCCGTGACGGAGGTGGGCGGCGAGCTGGGGGAGCTGGGGTGCAGGGTGAGTTGGGCGGTAGGGGGGGTGATGCGGTAAGCAATGACGCGGTCGATACCGAGGTCGGGGGCGAAGGCGAAACGGTTGTCGGGGGCGAAGTAGATGCCGTGGGCGTGCGGGGCCTTTTGGCGGCCGGGGTTTACGCTGGAGCCGGTGTGCTTGACGATCGAGCCGAGGGCGCCGAGGCGGCCGTCGGGTTGAAGAGAAATGGCCGAGACGCTGCCGCCGCTGTAGTTGGCGACGAGCAAGGTTTGGCCGGTGGCGTCGACGGCGAGGTGGCAAGGGCCGGGGCCGCCGGGGGATTGTTGGTTGAGGAGGGTGAGCGCGCCGGTGGTCGGGTCGATGGCGTAGGCGGAGAGGCCGGTGGTGGGCGTGCGCTTGGGGTCGCTGCTTTCGTCAAGGGCGTAGAGGAATTTGCCGTTGGGATGGAGGGCGAGAAACGCGGGGTCTTTGGCGGGGGCGGCAAGCTCGGCGGGCGAGAGGCGGCCCGTAGCGACATCGAGGCGCGAGCGGTAGATGCCTTGGCTTTCGGTTTTCGCGTTGGTGTAGGTGCCGAAGTAGACGTGGTAGGCTTGGGGCGCGGCGGCGAGCGGGGTGAACATGGCGAAGAGGAGGGCGAGGGGGGATGCGAGGCGGTGGGACATGGAAATTATTGGTGACCGGAGATGTTTAGCCACGAAACACACGAAAAACACGAAAGTCGGATGGGGAATTTAGGAGGGGTGGCCCACGGAACACACGGAAGACACGGAACACACGGAAGGGCGAGGGCCGGGAGGGGTGGGAGCGCTTCGCGGGTGGAGGATTTGAGTTGGATCGCCGCGCCGCTGCGCGGCTCGGAATGACAAATGGGCGCGGCGTGGGAGGGCGAGTCGGAGACCCTGCCCTGCTTTTTTACCAGCTGAGTTCGAGGATGCGGCCGGGGGTGAGGGGGCGGCCGCTCTTCGTGCCGTGGTGGCGGGTGAAGTCGAGGATGTAGAGTTTTTTGCCGACTTGCAGAAAGTCGATGGGGCGGGAGAGCGGGTAGAGGAACGTTTCCATGCGGGCTTCGAAGACACCGGCGGCGTTGCGGCGGAGGTCCACGGCGAGGAGGTCGTAGCCGAAATCGCCTTGGCCGATGAAATTGCCGAAGCGACCCATGATGAATTTCCCGCGCAGTGCGGCGGGCCAATCGGGGCCGCAGAAAATCATGCCGGCGGGTGAAGAGTGCGGGTTGAACGAGGCGATGGGTTTTTCGGGCGAGCCGCCGGCGGCGGGGCCGAAGTTGCGGATCGCGGGGGTGATCACGAGGCCGGGGGGCGCGGGCGGGGTGTAGGGGTAGGGGCGGTCGGTGGCGGGCGCTTCGCCGTATTGGTAGGGAAAGCCGTAGTGTTTGCCGCGCTCGACGAAATCGAGTTCTTCCGGGACGTGGGCATCGGGGCCGTTGCTGGCGCTGAAGAGTTCGCCGCGATCGTTCCAGGCAAAACTCCAGGCGTTGCGGATGCCGCGGGCGAAGACGTCGATGGTCGGATTCTCCGACCGTGGATCTACGCGCCAAATCGCGGCGGTGATATCGGTCTCGGCGCCTTTCCAGTATATCGAGGATTTGCCGGCGACGCCGCCGTCGGTCTCGCCGCCGTCGGTGCGGGAGCCGCTGGAGATGTAAAGGAAACCATCGGGGCCCTCGGCGATGTGGCTGACGCCGTGGTTGTAGTAGTTATTGCCCCAAGGATAGGAGGTTTGGAACCAAGGTTTCGGCAGAGGAATCGGGCCGGCGGTGGCGTCGAGCGGGGCGGTGCGGTAAATGATGACGCGGTTGAGGTGGTAGGGTTTGGCGGGGGTCTGGCGGTTGGTGGCGATGTAGAGACGGCGGGCGGAATCGATGGTGAGACCGAGGGCGGCGACTTTGCCGGTGGTGGTGTCGGTGTAGGCTTCCGAGGCGAGGAGCTTGGTCACGACGCCGGTTGAAAGCGTGACTCGGTAGAGATCGCCGCGCTCGTGAAGGACGATGAGCCAGTCGGCGCCGGGCAGGGTGGCGAGGCGGAGGCCGTTGGCGGGGAGACGGGCGATCTCGCGCAAAGCGAAGCCGGCGGGCGCAGGCGGGAGCGCGGCATATGGGTCGTCTCGCTCGGGCTTGGCGGCAACTTTGGCGCGCTCGGCGGCGACCTCGGCGGGGGTGACGGGTTCGCCTTGGTTACCCCAGGAGTTGCGGACGTAGGTGAGGATGGCGGCGACCTGGTCGTCGTTGAGAGTGAGCTGACCGGGCATGACATTGTTGTAGTCGACGCCGTTGACCTTGATCGGGCCGGAAAGGCCTTGGAGAACGATGCGGATGCTGCGCTCTTTGTCCGCCATGAGGTAGTCGGCTTTCGCGAGCGGCGGGAATATGCCGGCGATACCCTCGCCGGCGGCGTTGTGGCAGACGGCGCAGTTGAGTTGGTAGAGGGCGGCGCCATCGGGCGGGGTGGCGGGAGCCGCGGCGGTGAGAAGCGTTGGCAGGGAAAAGACAAACGCGGCGAAGAATACGGGGAAACGCATGGGAGGGAGAAAGAGAGAACCGGGGGCGGGAGCGGGCAAATCTTTTTCCCCGGCGGGGCGTGGGGTTAATCGTGGGCAACGGGAAAATCCACGAGCAGGCAGCGGTTTTTAACCACGAATGGCTTCGCTACCGCTGCGCCTTAGACGTGAGGTTCGACTGATCGTCTCCACGGCTGGTTTTTGGGCCGGCTGATCGCCGGCAGAATCCCGATTGAAAACAGCGGAGAGCCGGAAATGTCGGCGGGGTGTCGGCGGTGAAGCCGGAGGAGGCCCTGCACAATGGGCTTCGCTTGGGGCGGAAAGTTTTTCCTAATGGCGGGCTTGGGTGGTCGCCGCCCGTTTTTCAAACGCACATGTCACGACTCAATTTCAAATTGGAAAAGGAAGCGACGGGCTCGAAGGCCCGCGCCGGCTCGTTTACGACGCTGCACGGCGAGGTGCAGACGCCGGTCTTCATGCCGGTGGGCACGCAGGCGACGGTGAAAGGGCAGACCGTTGAGACGCTCAAGGCGACGGGAGCGCGGGTGCTCTTGGCGAACACGTATCACCTGCTGCTGCGGCCGGGTCCGGAGGTGTTTAAGAAATTTGGCGGCATTCACCGCTTCATGAATTGGGACGGGCCGGTGCTGACGGACTCGGGCGGGTTTCAGATTTTTTCGCTGCCGGGCGAGCGGGCGATGAACGAGGAAGGGGCGCGGTTTAAGAGCTACGTCGATGGCACGCACTACATGCTCTCGCCGGAAACGAGCGTGGCGATGCAGCGGGCGATCGGGAGCGACATCAACATGGTGCTCGACCAGTGCATCCCCTCGACGGCGCCCTACGAGCAGGCCGAGGCGGCGATGCACCTGACGCACCGTTGGGCGGTGCGCTCGCTGGCGGCGCGGGGCGACGGACCGCAGGCGATGTTCGGGATTGTGCAGGGGGCGTGTCACCACGACCTGCGCAAGCAGAGCGCGGCGTATCTGACGAAGCTGCCGTTTGACGGGTTGGCCATCGGTGGACTCGCAGTGGGCGAGACGCACGCGGAGCGGTATGAGTTCACGGGGTTCGTGACGGATTTTCTGCCGAAGACATTGCCGAGATATCTGATGGGGGTGGGCACGCCGATCGATATTTTGGAGGCGGTGCATCGCGGGGTGGACATGTTTGACTGCATCATTCCCTCGCAGCTCGCGCAGCGCGGGACGGTGTTTTCATCGCATGGCAAACTGCGGATGAGCCGGGCGTGCTACAAATTCGACGAGGCGCCGCTGGATGCGAAATGCGACTGCCATACGTGCAAGAATTTCTCGCGGGCGTATCTGCATCATTTGGTGAAGGCGGATGAAATGCTCGGCTGGCATCTGTTGGCGACGCACAACATGGCGTTTTACCACCGGCTGATGCGGGAAATGCGGGCGGCGATTTTGGGCGGGACGTTCTCGGAGTATTATGAGCGGCAACAGCCGGAGCTGGCGCGGTCGGATGACGACAATCCCAGCGTGCCGCAGAAACGGCAGAAGCCGGCGACGCTGCCGAAGCTCGGTGACTACGACATCGTGAAATCGGCGGAAGGCTTCGCGAGTATCCGCCAGATCAGCTCGGGCGAAGTGATGCACTCGGTGAATCGGCCGAGCGATGAGGCGGAGCGCGTGTATGTGGCGCAGTCGGGGTTGGCGAAGCGGTTCGCGCAGGCAGACGCGGCCGAGGGGTTGGTGATCTGGGACGTGGGGCTCGGCGCGGCGTCGAACGCGATGGCGGCGCTGCATTGCTTTGAAAAAGTGCTCGCGGAAGTGGGCGTGGAGGGTGTGCGCAAGGTGCGCGTGGTGAGTTTTGAAATCGATCTCGACCCGCTAAAGCTATCAGCGAAGCACGCGGGTTGGTTTCCGCATCTCCGGCATCCGGCACCGCACACGGTGCTCAAGGATGGTCGGTGGACGCACGCTTCGGGGAAGCTGGAGTGGGAGCTGCACCATGGGGACTTTTTGGAGAAGTTCGCGGCGACGCCGGCGCCGGACGTGGTCTTCTACGATCCGTTTTCGACGAAGACGGATTCGGCGCTGTGGGTGCCGGAGGTGTTTGCGCGGGTGCGGGCGCATTGCGGCGCGAATGCGGCGGAGCTGTTCACGTATTCGTCGGCGACGGCGGTGCGGGTGGCGCTGCTGTCGGCGGGATTTTATGTGGGCGACGGCGTGAGTACGGGGCCGCGGGCGGCGACGACGGTGGCGCTCACGCAATGGAACGGCGCGAGGGCCTGGGCCGAGGGGCCGAAGCTGCTTGGCGAGGAATGGCTGATGCGCTGGCGGCGGAGCGATGCGAAGTTTCCGGCATCGCTGGCCGTGGAAGCGCGGGCGGAGTTTGAGCGGCGGATCGAAGGGCATCCGCAGTTCGGGCGGTAGGAGGGTGGCCCGCGAAAGACGTGAATGGACGCAAAAGGGTGATTAGGGCGGCGAGCTTGCTTGCGCCGGATCGGTCTCGGGGCGGCGCGACTGAGGTCGCGCCCTACAGGCGGAAAGGGATGTTTTCGGAGCGGCGGTGACTAAGGTCGCGCCCGAAAGCGAATCTCGGAGGGCGGGTCGGAGACCTACTTTTCGGATCAGTTTTTGCGGGTCGAGACCTCGATCACGTCGTGGGGGGCGGCTTCTTTTTGGCCGGCGGGGCCCACGCGGATGTAGCGGGCTTTTTCGCGGAGCGCGGGGAGCGTCGCGGCGCCGAGGTAACCCATGCCGCTTTGGACGCCACCGATGAGGTTGTCGATCGTGTCGTCGAGGGAGCCGCTGACTTCTTTGAGCGCTTCGATGCCTTCGGCGGCGGCTTTGCGGGCGGTGTCGTTTTTGTCGTGGCCGTAGCGCGCGGCGCTGCCGGCTTTCATCGCGGCGAGGCTGCCCATGCCGCGGTATTGTTTATAGAGTTTGCCGCTGATCTCCATGATCTCTCCGGGCGCTTCGCGGCAACCGGCCAAGATGCCGCCGCAGATGACAGCGTCGGCGAGGGTGAGGGCTTTGACGATGTCGCCGGATTTTGTGATGCCGCCGTCGGCTAGGAGTTTGACGTTTTTCTTTTTCGCGGCGGTGCGGGCAACGTAGAGCGCGGTGAGTTGGGGGATGCCGACGCCGGCGACGATGCGCGTGGTGCAGATGGAGCCGGGGCCCTGGCCGATCTTGATGGCGTTGGCGCCGCAGTCGGCGAGGAACTCGGTGCCGGAGGCGCTGGTAACGTTGCCAGCGATGATGGTGAGATCGGGGAAGGCGGTGCGGACGAGTTTGACCATGTCGCCGACCCCGGCGGTGTGGCCGTGGGCGGTGGAGACGGCGACGGCGTCGATGGATTCTTCGACGAGGGCGCCGACGTGGGAGAGAATTTTTTCGCGGTCGAGCGTGCCGTCGGGGAGGCGAACGGGTGAGAGGGCGGCGCCGACGACGAGGCGGAAGCTGGAGTCGCGGGCGGGCTTGCGGCGGGCTTTGGCCTCGGTGGTGATGCGCTCGACATCGGAGGCGGTGATGAGGCCCTTGAGGCGGTCGTCGGGGCTGACGACGAGCATCTTGTTAATACCGATGTTGGCGGTGAAGAAGCGGTCGGCGGCGGCGATGGGGTCTTTGGCGGCGGCGGCGACCGTTTCCGTGATGAGGGCGGAGCGGGGCGTCATGACCTCGGAGACACGTTTGGTGCGGTAGCGGTCCTTGACGACGTTACTCGAGAGCAGGCCGGCGAGGCGGCCGGCGGCGTCGACGACGGGAAAGGTGGAGAAGGAAAAATTCTTGGCCTCGATCATGGCGAGGATGTCGCCGATGAGCAGTTCGGGGGTGACGGTGATGGGGTCTTGGATGAGGCCGTGGATGTGGCGCTTCACGCGGGCGACTTCCTTCACCTGCTCCTTGGCCGGCATGTTGTAGTGGATGAGGCCGAGACCGCCGTTGAGGGCCATGGCGATGGCCATGCGGGACTCGGTGACGGTGTCCATATCCGAGGAGATGATCGGAATATGGAGCCGGAGGGAGTCGGAGAGGGTGGTGGCGGTGTCGGCGGCGCGGGGGAGAATCTCGGAGTGAAGCGTCGCGAGGGAGACGTCGTCGAAGGTGAGCGCGGTGGGGAGATTGGCGCGGAAGAAAGCGTCGGCGGGGAGGTAGAACTCGGCGTCGGCGGCGGAGGCGACGGCGCGGGCGGCGCGCGTGGGACGAGGCGAAGAGCTTTGGGCAACCTTGGTCATGATTGCCGTGAACGGAGTAGGAGGGCGCGGGGCGAGGGCAACGGAAAAGTCGGGGGCCGGGCGAGGTTGAGGCGGAGCGTTGCGTTGGCGGGGGAGGTGAGTTTGGTGGTCGCTCTTTATATGCGGGTGAGATTTCAGTATCGGCGGTATCGGTTGGCGTTTCGCGCGGCAGTGCGGACGGCGCATGGCGTGTGGAGTGAGCGCGAGGGAATCCTGGTGCGGGTGAGCGACGAGGGCGGGCTCGCCGGGCTGGGGGAGGCGGCATGTTTGCCGTGGTTTGGGACGGAGACGGCGGACGCGGCCGAGGCGGCGTGCGCGAAATTTGGCGAATGGGTGGGGGCGGAGGAGTTGGACGAGGTGCCGGTTAGCTTGGTGTGTTTAAGGAATGCGGTGGCGGCGGCGCGGGGGGAGTTGGAGGAGCGGGTGCAGATCGCGGACGGAGGGGAGCGGCGGGTTAGGGATTACGCGCCGTACCTCGGAGTAGCGGCATTGTTGCCGGCGGGTCGTGCGGTGCTCGCGGCGTTGGGGCCGAAGGCAGAGGCCGGGTTTCGGGTGTTTAAGTGGAAGGTGGGGGTGGGCGAGGTCGCGGATGAGTTGGGGCTTTTGGACGAGGTGTGTGCGGCGCTGCCGAGTGGCGCGAAGCTGCGGCTGGATGCCAATGGCGCGTGGGACCGGCGAAAGGCGGAGCGTTGGCTCGAACGGTGCGCGGACCGGCCGGTGGAGTTTGTGGAGCAGCCGGTGGCGGCGGACGCGAGAGGCGCGGAGGATGTTTTGCGGGGGCTGGCCGAGGATTGGCCGACGCCGATCGCGCTCGATGAGTCGCTCGCCGGCGACGGGGACGTGGAGCGCTGGATCGGGGCCGGGTGGCGCGGGGTGTGGGTCGTGAAACCGAGTTTGCTGGGGGACGTGGCGCGGACGCTGGCGCGGTTGGAGCGGGCAAAGGCAACGGTGGTGTTTTCCTCGTCGCTGGAGACGGCGGTGGGAGCGCGGGCGGCGTTGCAGTGGGCTTTTGGCTGGAAGGGCGAGGCGCGCGCGTTGGGGTTTGGCGTGTGGCCGCTGTTTCAGGACGCGCGGTGCGACGGGCCGTATGCGGCGCCGTTTATCCGGGTGGCGGATTTGGACCGCATCGATGCGGAGGCCGTATGGAACGCGACCAACTGAAGGCGCTCGTGCGGGCGACGGGTGTGGCGGTGGAGCGAAATGGCGTGCTGCTGTTGGGTGAGGCGACGGTGTTGAGGAAGTGGGAGGAAACGTTGAAGGCGGAGCGACCAACGCCGAACGCGGAAGATTTGGAATTGGGGTGGTTGGCGATCGCGACGGGTGGATCGAGCGGCGTGGCGAAATTTGCGCGGCATGATGAACGCACGTTGACCGCGGCGGTGGGGGGATTTTGTGCGCATTTCGAGATCGAGCGCGTGAATGCGATCGATGTGTTGCCGGCGTATCATGTGAGCGGGCTGATGGCGCGGGTGCGGTGTTCGGTGACGGGTGGGACGCACCTGGCTTGTGACTGGAAGCGAATCGAAGCCGGCGAACGGCCGGCATTGGCGGTAGGCGGGGGCGATTGGGTGATCTCGCTCGTGCCCACGCAGCTGCAGAGATTACTCCGATCAGAAGGGGCGGTGGCGTGGTTGCGGGGGTTTAGGGCGATCTTCGTCGGGGGCGGGCCGGTGTGGCCGGAGTTGGCCGACGCAGCGGAGCGGGCGGGCTTGCCGGTGGCGTTGACCTACGGGATGACAGAAACGGCGGCGATGGTGGCGGCTTTGAAGCCGGCGGAGTTTCTAGCGGGGGAGAGAAGCAGCGGGGCGGCGTTACCCCATGCCAAGATTTCGATCGGGCCCGGCGGGTTCGTGCGGATTGCGGGCGAATCGGTGTTTCGCGGGTATTGGCCGGAGAGGGTCGAGGCGCGTGAATTGGAGACGGATGATGTGGGATGCTTTGATGAACGTGGACGGCTGCGGATTCTTGGTCGGCGCGACGCGGTCATCATCACCGGTGGGAAAAAGGTGCAACCGGCGGACGTCGAACTGGCGTTGCGGGCGACCGGCGAGTTTGACGAAGTGGTGGTGATCGGCGTGCCCGATGCAGAGTGGGGCGAGGCGGTCGTGGCGTGTTATCCGGCGGAAGGCCGGCAACCGGTTTTGCGGCGCGTGACAGAGGGGGTGGGGAACTTGCCCGGGTCGCTGCGACCAAAGCGCTATGTGAAAGTGAATCAGTGGCCGAGGAACGAGCTCGGGAAGGTCAATCGGGCTGCGGTTTTGGCAGCGGCCACGGCGGTGATCGCGGTGCCGAGACGTTCACCGCTCTAGGGCGAATTGGGTGCGGAAAGAAGAGTGGGCGCGGGAGAATTTTCGGTTTGGGAATTTTCGGGTGCGGCTTAGCGTGGATCGATGACCAAGAACGAAATTATCGACGTGTTGGAAGAGATCGGGGTGTTGCTGGAATTGAAGGGCGAGAATCCGTTCAAGATTCGGGCGTATCAGAGCGGGGCGCGGGCGCTGGCGGCGATCGAGGAAGCGGAATTGGCGCGACTCATCGCGGCGGAGGAACTGGGAACGTTGAAAGGATTCGGCGAGGCGCTGGTGCAGAAAGTGACCGAGCTGCATCAAACGGGACGGCTGGAGTTTTTCGAGAAACTGAAGGCAACGGTGGCGCCGGGACTGATCGAAATGTTGGAGATTCCGGGGCTTGGTCCGAAGAAAATCAAAATCCTAAACGAGCGGCTGGGGATCGCGAGTATCGCCGCGCTGGCTGAGGCGTGCGGTGCCGGCAGCGTCGCGGAACTCGACGGATTCGGTGCGAGGACGCAGGAAAAAATTTTGGCGGGGATCAAAAACCGCGAAGCCTATGGCCGGCGTCACTTGTGGTGGGAGGCCAATGAGATCGCGGAACCGATCGCAAAGGGCCTGCGGGCGCTACGCGGCGTGAGCCGAGCGGAAGCGGCGGGAAGCCTGCGCAGGGGAATGGAGACGGTGGGCGACCTAGACTTTATCGTAGCCGGGACGGATGTTGCGGGCGTGGTGGCGTGGTTTACTTCGATGACGGGGGTGGTCGAGGTGACGGCGCGAGGCGAAACGAAGGCGAGTGTGCGTTTCGGCAGCGGGCTTCAGGCGGACCTGCGCATTGTGCCCGAGGACCAGTATATTTTTGCGCTGCATCACTTCACCGGTTCCAAGGATCACAATGTGCAGATGCGCAAAAGAGCACTGGCGAGAGGCCTTAGCTTGAGCGAATGGGGATTGGTGCCGGCGGCGGGAGAAGGCACGGCCAAGGAAAAGGCGGCGCTGGTGGGCAATCGAGTTGCAGCGAAAGATGAAACCGAGTTGTTCGGCGCACTGGGTCTCGCCTACGTGACCCCGGAATTGCGAGAGGGCTTGGGCGAAATCGAAGCGGCGGAAATAAACCAATTGCCGCGCCTCGTTGAACTTCAGGACATCCGCGGCGCCTTTCACAATCACACCACCGCGTCGGACGGAAAGGCTACGTTGGTCGAGATGGCGGCTGCGGCTCAAGCCCTTGGCTGGGAGTATCTCGGTATCGCTGATCACTCAAAATCTAGCGTCCAAGCCAACGGGCTCGCGCCCGAACGTTTACTTAAGCAAATCGCCGAGATTCGAGCGCTCAACAACTCGAAGCAATTTACGACACACGTTTTCGCAGGGACGGAATGCGACATTCTCCCGGACGGAAGTCTTGATTTTGATGATAGTTTGTTGGCGCAGCTCGACTACGTTGTGGTTTCGGTGCACAGCGCCTTTTCCCAAAGCGAGAGCGTGATGACCGCGCGGTTAGTGCGAGCAATCGAGCACCCCAGAACAACCATGCTTGGGCATCTCACCGGCCGATTGTTGTTAAGGCGTGAAGCTTACGCAGTGGACCATGAAAAGGTAATCGATGCGGCCATCGCAAACGGCGTCTTGATCGAGCTCAACGCGAGCCCGTGGAGATTGGATATGGACTGGCGTCTTTGGCGGCGCGCCGTTGAAAAGGGGTTACGGTGCGTGATAAATCCCGACGCTCACGACGTCGACGGACTGACTCACTTGCGGGCCGGTGTAAGTGCTGCGCGCAAGGGATGGCTTAGCCCCCACCACGTGGTTAACTGCTTGCCGCTTGCTGAAATGGAGCGATTTCTGGGTCTCGAGTAGCCTTTGCGGTCCCACTGAAGCCGACCGCGGGCAAAAGAAGTAGATTCGAAATGGAACGAGAATCTAGACGGATGCCGAGTCGCTGCGGAAAAATTACTGTTCGGAAAAATGGGCACCCAACGCGCCTGAGTTTCGATGGAAAACTTAGCAGACGATTCCACCAAAATATCTCGTGAAAGCGCGTACCCCTCGAAAAGTCGGATGGAACAAAAGTCGATTTCGTATCGCTTCGGCTCGATTTTTTTAAGTCAGATCGAAAGTTGGTTGACACGAAACTTTTCATGCGGCCACTTACGCTTTCTTTGTGTTATTTCCCAGCTGCACCCCGTAACCGCCGCCGATAAACCACTGCACTTGTTCCGAGCCTTTTTATCGGCATGATTCCTGCGAAACGGGCCAATTTGTGTTCCTAAATCTAAAATTGAAATTCCGACCCGCTTGTTGATTCAAAAAACTGAACTGTCTCAAACGTAAAAAGTTTTTCACCACCATCCACACACTCATATGATTACCAGCCTACCGCTCGCGTTCCTCCTCAACATGACCACAATGGAGCTCTTCAAACATGGAGGCCCAATCATGTGGCCCATTTTGTTGATCTCCTTGCTTGGTATCACCGTGATCGTCGAGCGCCTGCTCTTCATCATTAAGGAAAATGGACGGCGTGAACCCGAGGTTGTGGAAAAGATGCTTGAATGCGTAGAAAAAGGTGATGTCGCCGGCGCTTTGGCGCTGGGCAAAAAGAGCAATGATTCTGTGGCCCGGATTCTTGTCTACAGCTTAAATAACAAACAGTACTCACTCGGAAACGCATTCGTCCGCGCTTCTGGTCAAGAGCTCTCTCGTTATTCGCAGGGCATGGCTACGCTCGACACCGTAATCACTTCAGCACCCCTTTTGGGACTTCTTGGAACAGTCACTGGCATGATGAAAACCTTCGGAAGCATGTCGGGCGATATCAGCGCGGCAGCAGGTGCGATCACTGGCGGTGTTGCTGAAGCTCTCATCGCGACCGCAGCCGGTTTGGCCATTGCGATCGCAGGTTTGCTTCCCTACAACTACATGAACGCCCGCACCGAGCAGGCGAAACAAGAAATTTCCGACGCTTCCCATGCGCTGGAGATCTTCCTGAAGAAGTCAGACACGCACGCAGCGACGAACCGTTGATATAGACGGTTAATCAACAGAAAAGAGATAGCCGAATTTAAAAACACATCTCAATATGGCTGGAACAAGCTCTGCCTCGCACGGTGATGGCCCAAAGAAGGCGCGTATTGAGATTATTCCTCTGATCGACGTTGTTTTCTTTTTGTTGGCTACGTTCGTTTTGTTCACCCTTTCGTTGAATAAGTCACAAGGTTTGAACGTAACTTTGCCGCAGTCTGAGACCGGCGAGGTTCGCGATCCAAGCGGCACGGCGACGATCACCGTAACGTCGGAGGGCACGATTGCTTGGGATAAGGACCCGGTTACATTGGACGAGTTTCTCACCCGTCTGAAATCCTTTAAGAACACACACGCGGACGAGGCGAAGATTTTGATCAACGGAGATGAGAATGCTCCGTTTAACCAAGCGATCTACGTTTTCGACGAGGTCCGTAAGTCGGGAATTCAAAAGGTGTTGATTGAAACACGGGTTAAACCGCCTTCCACATAAACTAAGCGTATAGTCCGGAAAATTGGGCGACCAAAACTTTAGCGACTCACCATAGTATGAAAAAAGCTCGTATTGAAATCATTCCATTGATCGACGTCGTTTTCTTCCTTTTGGCGACCTTTGTTTTGTTCACACTCTCGTTGAACAAGATCCAAGCCGTTCCTTTGAATCTTCCGGTGGCCAATCCAAATCCAACCTCGAAGCCGGATGAAGATAGCGTGACGCTACAAGTCTCTGATCAAGGCACGTGCTACTGGAACAAAGAGCTGATCACTATTCAGGAAATTCGTCCCCGTTTGAATCAATATAAAACCCAAGTACCCACTCCACGGGTTCTCATCGCCGGTGACGACAAAGCGCGCTTCGGGACCGCCGTTCTAGCACTGGATGAAGTACGAAAAGCTGGAATTGAACAAGTCTCCGTCGAAACCGTCGTGCGCGGCACGGGAAAGTAAATTCAACCTCCTCGAAAAATGCGCCGCGACCTCATAATTGGTATATTGGTTTCCTTCGCTCTTCACGGAGGGTTGGCTTGGATCGGTGAGTATAAACCCGCCTCTGATGTCAAGAAGGTGGTTGATGATGCTCCAACCATCCAGTTGATGGAAATGCCGAAAGTAGAACCAGACGAACCCGAGCCGGTTGAGACCAACGAAGCGCCACCAAAACCAGCTGATTTTGCGCCGCCGATGCAGACGGATGTTCCGCAGATCATTACAGATACCTCTTTCGTTCAGAAACTACAACCCCCTCCTCCAGAGGGACTCACTATCAACCGTGGCGCCATTACGATTCCGCAAGGACAAGTAGGCGGTTTGGGTAAAGGTATTGAGGTGTTCGATATATCGAAACTCGATCAGCAGCCGGTTGCTCGTTTTCAAGCACGTCCCCAATATCCATTCGAAATGCGTCGCGCTGGGATTGCGGGTGAGGTTTTGGTCGATTTCATCGTAGATTCCAATGGTGACGTTCGAAATGCTTATGCGGTGCGCTCCTCGCAACGGGAATTCGAGGCTGCTGCCGTACAAGCGGTTTCAAAATGGAAGTTCAGGCCTGGCAAGAAAGGTGGTCGGAATGTAAACACGCACATGCAGGTCCCGATTGTTTTCACGCTCAACGAAGAATCCTGATAGGAGAATTATACAGTGATTTTTAATCTTACCCAATTACGCCTTCGCCCCAGAGCACTCTTCCTTTTCGTTGCGTTGCTAACTTCGGTCACGATTCTCCCTAACCGGTCCGGCGCGGCCGAGGAACAAGGGCCCCCTGGGTTGAATGAAAAGGTGAGCGAAGCTCTGCAGCAAAAGATGAAACCTTTGCTGGATGCTAAGAATTGGGATGGAGCCATGGCAGTAATCGATAGTGTGTTGGTTGGTCTTGATCCCAATGGTTACGATACCGCCTTCCTATCTGATATTAAGGCCAAGATATTCCTCCAGAAAAACGATTACGCCTCGGCGATTGGACCCATGGAAACTACTCTTCGCTTGGCCGATGCGAACAAGAATTTCTTCGATAAAAAAACTATTTTAGATGTGGTCTATTTTCTGGCCCAGATTTACTACCAAGAGGGAACTTCGAGTAAGGATCCGACAGTTCAAAAGAACTATTTCAACAAGTCTTCGGCATATATAAAGCGTTGGCTCCAAACGACCCCTAAGAAGAATCAAGAAGCCTCACTTTTCTACGCTTCGATTCTGTACAATCAGGCCGTCGTTAATCCAGACAAGGTAGATCTCGAATTGATCAAGCGAGTTCAAACCGAAGTTCAGGAGGGACTGTTGACCTCGTTGAAGCCAAAAGAGGGGTTTTATGTCCTCCTGTTGGCCTCGCTTCAACAGATCGGCGATCTCGCAGGTTCCGCCGAGGTTTTGGAACAAATGGTGAAGGTTAAACCCGACAACAGGACTTATTGGTTACAGTTGCTCGCCACCTACCTCAATTTGGGTGGTGGGACCGAGAAAGATGAGCAGAAGAGCCGAGAGAGCTTTGCTCGTGCGATTAACACGATGGAAAGGGCTCAGGCCTTGGGGCTAATGCAGACCCCCAAGGATAACTACAATCTAGTTACAATGTATTACAATGCGGGTCAGTTCGGGAGAGCCACCGATCTGCTTTATTCTGGGCTTAAATCGGGAGCGATTGAGTCGGATCTGAAAAATTGGCAACTTCTGGCCTATTCCTATCAACAAATCGGGCGCGATGCCCAGGCTATTGCGGTGTTGAAAGAAGCGGGCACAGCCTTTCCGAGCGGCCAAATAGAGTTTCAGATCGGGCAGATTTATTCCCAGATGGATAATAGGACAGCTGAAGCGTATGCATACTATTCGAAGGCCGTAGAAAAAGGTGGGCTAGAAAAGCCGCACTCCGCCTACATGTTCCTCGCCTACACCGCTTTTGAACTTGAAAAATTTGACGAGGCTCTAGCTGCAATCAACAAGACCATTGGGTCTCCCGATGGGCAAAAAGATGCTCAAGCTCCTCGTCTCAAACAAGCGATCGAGGATGCCGTCAAAGAGCGCGAAGCGATGAAACAGACAGCCGAAATCAAGAAATAACCTAAATCTATTTTCCCATGAAAAAAGCCCAAGCCTATTTTCTCGTTCCACTTATTGGCATGATCGTGTTTGGTGCCATCTATTGGAATTTTAACGCCGGTGATGAACAGCGCCAAGCTGCAAAAGCTGCTGAATTCAAGAAGATGCGTAACGACAAGTTGCTTGAAGATGCTCGTTTGAGAGAAAAGGCGGTAAAGGATGCTATATCTTCACAGGAAAAACGGAGAGCAGAAAAAGAGGTTAAAGACGCCCGTGATCGGAAAGACAAAGAAGAGCGTGAGAATGCAAACCAAGCTAGAACCAAAGCTTTCCGCGACTCCGAGAAGCTACAAAAGCAGGTTGAACGTTTAACTAAAGAGGTGGCTACCACCAAAGAGGAGATTTCGAAGATTGAAGATGATAAAAAGCGGTTAGTCGATGAGGTTACTTTTATCAAAGGCTTTGTTAAAAAAGTAGAGGGTAACGCGAAAGGTCTAACTGACGTTATCGAGCGAATTAATGCAGCGGATGCCGCTGCCGAGGCAGCGGCGAGAGTGGCAGCAGCGGCGGCCGCTGCAGCAGCGAAGAAGTAATTTAAAATTTCTACAATATCATGAAAAAGTGGATGTATGTAATCTTCCCGGGGATCATGTTGGCGGTCTTCTTGGTTATTTATTCTTCAGCGATGAAGGATGTTGAACTGGCGACGCAAAAAAAAGCGGAAGAAGTTGCCAAGATGAAGGCGGCGGACGAAGCGAAAAAGAAGGTGGCCGAGGAGAAGGCTCGCGAAGATTCCGCGCGCCGCTCAGCTGAGCGCGCAGCTGAAGACGCAAAACGTGAGGCGGATCGGATCGCCAAGTGGCAAAATGAGAGCAAGAAAATTCAGGACGACACCGACAAGGCGCAAGCTGATGCTGATCGTTACAACAAGGAGGTTGCCGCTCTCGAGTTAACGCTTGATTCCCTAAAAAAATCGAAGGACAAAGCGAGCAGGGAAGCCTTTGATTTGGTCAAACAAGTGGAGCGCGCAAAGGTCGACCGACGCAATGCAGAGATAGAGATCCAGCGATTGACGGAGATGGTATCTCGGCGAGCAGCGGAAAGCTCGCTTACGCGTCCGCCAGCTATACCGACCGCGCCTAAATCCTAAGGTAAATTTAAGATATTTTTTTCAAAAATCGCCGTCTCCGGAAACTGAGACGGCGATTTTTTTGTTGGTACTCTCGGAAGACCCAATTTCTCGTTCAGGATTTGTTTTTAAACTCTGAACTTTTGCGAGTTAAGGAAAGAGTTCGTCAAAAACCTAATGGCCACCATTTCCGTAAAGTCGAAGAAGCAAAATACTTTTGATGCGATTGTTATTGGATCGGGTATTAGCGGCGGTTGGGCGGCGAAGGAACTTGCCGAGAAAGGTTTGAAGACACTCGTTCTCGAGCGTGGTCGAGATGTTAAGCATGGGGATTACCCTACTGCATTAACAGATAGTTGGGAATTTGAAGGTCGGAACCGGATACTTCCTGAGGCGGTTAACCGACAGGCAAAACAACATCGAACCGGCTATACCACAAGTCCAGCGTCGGCCCATTGGTTCGCTGATGATATCGATAGTCCGTATTCGGAAGATAAACGCTTCGACTGGATGCGCGGTTATCACGTCGGGGGACGATCGCTCACTTGGGGGCGCCAATCCTATCGTTTTAGCGAGCAGGATTTTGAAGCTAATGCAAAAGAGGGCATCGCGATCGATTGGCCAATTCGTTATGGGGATTTGGCGCCTTGGTATGACTATGTTGAACGATTTTCAGGTATTAGTGGCACTATAGACGGTCTCCCTCAGTTGCCCGATGGGCAGTTTTTGCCACCAATGGAGATGAACTGCCTTGAACGAGACGTGAAGCGACGCGTTGCGGTCTCGTTTGGTGGGCGGCCAATAATAATCGGTCGGGTCGCCAATCTCACCCAATCTCACAATGGACGGGCCACTTGCCAGTATCGGAATCGCTGTATCCGCGGCTGTCCGTATGGGGCCTATTTCAGTAGTAACGCCGCGACTTTGCCCGCTGGTTACGCTTCGGGTAACCTAACGCTCAGACCTTTCTCGATTGTAAATTCAATTAGCTACGATGAGGAAAAAAAACGTGCAATTGGGGTCAAGGTCATCGACGCGGAGACGAGTGAGGTCATCGAGTATTATGCAAAGGTCATTTTCTCGTGTGCCTCTGCGGTTGCTTCGACGTTCATTTTAATGAACTCGGTATCTGATCGTTTTCCGCGCGGACTGGGCAATGATAGCGGCGAGCTGGGGCACAACTTGATGGACCATCATTTCAAAGTTGGAGCTGCTGGTATTTCCGAAGAATTCGGCGACATGTATTTCCGCGGGCAGCGGCCAAACGGCATTTATATCCCCCGATTCCGCAATATTGATCGGCAATCAATGCGAAAGGACTATGTGCGGGGCTTTGGCTATCAGGGAAGCGCGAGTCGCACGGACTGGGCGCGTGGAATCAAGGAATTGACCGCTTTCGGCTCAAAGTTTAAGGCCGACATGATCGCTCCTGGACCGTGGCGTTTCGGCATCGGGGCGTGGGGTGAGTGCTTGCCCTATCATGAAAACCGGCTATTTCTCAACCCGAAGTTGCGCGATAAATGGGGTCAACCGACGGTCACGTTTGATTGTGAGTGGAAGGCCAACGAATATGCGATGCGCAAAGACATGAAGGTGTCGGCGGTGGAAATGTTAGAGGCTGCCGGATTAAAGGATGTAACGCCTTTTGATGACGTCAGTGCTCCTGGTATGTGTATTCACGAGATGGGAACCGCGCGGATGGGGCGTGATCCAAAAACTTCGGTCCTCAACCAGTGGAACCAAGTACACGCCGTGCCCAATGTTTTTGTGACGGACGGGGCGTGTATGACCTCAAACTCGTGCGTGAATCCCTCGCTTACTTATATGGCACTGACTGCTCGGGCGTGTGATCACGCGGTGAGTGAGCTCAAAAAGCAAAACCTCTAATTTGAGAAGGTTTTCCCGATGATTTTTTCAAATCCTAGCCTTTGCTCCGAAGATGACGATGGGGCGCTCAAGATTTCGCGACGGGAAGCTCTCCGGCGCGCAGCGCTGATGCTTGGAGTCGCCCTGACGCCCTCACTACTCTCGACCGCACTTCAGGCGCAAAGCGGGGCAACTGCTAAGGTCCTAGGCCTCCAGTATCTAAATGAAAATCAGCGGCTAACGGTTGCCATTATCGCGGAGCGAATTCTGCCTAAGTCTGACACCCCCGGTGCGGTCGATGCGGGGGTTCCTGAGTTCATTGATATCATTTATGGCAAGTATCTTAATGAGGACGACAAGATCATGTTTTCCGCCGGGTTGGACGGGGTTGCAGAACGGGCGCTGAAACTCTACGGGAAAAGCATTTCTCAGCTTTCGTCAGAGGAGCAGGACCTCTTACTTCGGGATATCGCCCGCGCATCCCAATCCTTGCCCAAATCTTTTTTTCTTCAAATCAAAGAGCTCACGGTCGTCGGATATTTTACCTCCGAGCTCGTGGGCAAAACGGTCCTCAAGTATGATCCAATTCCAGGGCGTTACGATCCCTGCATTCCTTTGTCCGAGGTAGGTAATGCACAGTGGACTAGGTAAGATCTTTTTTAAGCGATGATTCGACCCAGCTGAGTTGCCACTTAGCGCGCCGTTCACTGATTCCCTCGTATTATATTATGAAAACCCCTGCACTTGCTCTGCTTCTTATCGCCGCCTCATCCGTACTTTTCTCGGCCGAGGAAAACAAACCTTTCCCTTTGGGCTATACAGATACGCCGATTATTCCCGGCACGAAGTGGAAGGTTCATGATATAGATCGTCCAGCGCCTCCCGTTGTCGTCCCTGGGGCCAAACCCGGCGATGCACCTGCGGACGCGACCATTTTGTTCAATGGCAAAGATACCTCTCAGTTTTACAGCAAGAAGAAGGACACGCCCGGCAAATTCCCGAGTCCTTGGGTGATCGAGAATGGCGAGTTGATCGTCAATGGCGGTGATTGTTGGACCCACTTGGAGTTTGCGAGCTGCCAGCTCCATGTTGAATGGCGTAGTGACGCGAAGATTCAGAAGGGCAACTCGCAGAAGAAGGGTAACGGAGGGGTGTTTTTCATGGACCGCTACGAGAGCCAGATGCTCGATACCGACAATAATCCCACTTACTCCGACGGTATGCCGGGCGGAATCTACGGGCAGACGCCGCCGCTCGTGAACGCCGTTCGCAAGGCCGGCGAGTGGCAGGTATATGATATCATTTTCACGGCTCCCAAGCTGGAGAAAGGCAAGGTGGTCGAAGCGGCTCGGATCACAACGTTCCTCAACGGCGTGCTGGTCCAAAACAATACTGCGATCATGGGGCCCACCTTGCACAAGAAGACCACCGACTATAGCGGTATATTTCCGGAAAAGGCGCCGTTTCGATTTCAGGATCATAAAAACGAACCGCCGATTCGGATGCGGAACATCTGGGTGCGCCCCTTGCCCTGACCTTAGCGCACGTCTTCAAAATCGAGGAGAGTAGGGGGGGCCTTCGACTCGCAGAAAAAATCTTAGAGACTCCTGCATGTTATCGCGCCTAAAAAAGTTCCTGGGGTTGCCTTCCGCAGCCGAAGAGAATTCCGGGGCCCGGGGCGAAGCCGCAGCGGCGGAGTTTTTGCAACGTGAACAGGCGTTTTCCATCGTTGCGCGGAACTGGCGCAACCCGAGGGATCTGCGCGAGGAGATTGATCTGGTCGCGCGTGATGGCGAAGTGTTGGTTTTCGTGGAGGTAAAGACCCGTGCTGCCGCCGCGTTGGTCTCTGGGTTCCATTCGGTGAATGCCCGTAAAAAAGCGGTGCTCCGTCGCGCCGCGACCGCTTACCTCCGCACGTTGCAGCATCCTCCAGTCACCTTCCGGCTCGATGTTGTGGAGGTCGTTTTTGCACCGGGTGGCGCCGCGGACGTGCGACATTTTGCGAACGTGCGTCTTTTCCCGAAATACTTCCAACCCTGAGTGGTGCGTTCCGGCGGCATGTCGGCAGGGGGCGCCGCCGCCATTTCCCTTGCTCAATTCCGGGCGTTGCAGAGAAATTCCCTCTATGGCCGAATCTGCGCGTCATCCATTTCTCCAAGGTCTGAGCAAACACCGGGGGGCGCCTCCGACGGTTGTGGTCATTTTCGGTGCGTCCGGCGATTTGACGGCCCGCAAGCTCATCCCGGCGGTTTACAATCTTGGTCACGACAACCTGTTGCCTGCCGATTTCTTTCTCGTGGGCTACGGCCGGAAGGCGATTCCGGATGAAGAATTTCGCGCGCTGGCCACGGATGCGATCAAGGAATTCTCCCGGCGCGAACTGAATGCTGATGTCTGGGCGCGCGTCGCCGCCAATACCTCTTACGTCGCCGGCGGCTATGATGAAAAATCCGCATTCGACCGGCTCGCCGCCCACATCGCGGCGCTGGAAAAGAAGATCGGGCGCGAAGTGCAGACGCTTTTTTATATTTCAACCCCGCCTTCGGTGTTTGCTCCGATTTTGGAAAATCTGGGTGCCAGCGGTCTGGCGGCCAAGTATCTCGGTCAGGCTCATCACACGAAGGTCATTATCGAAAAACCTTTCGGCAAAGACCTCGAGTCGGCCCGTGCGCTCAATGTCACGATCCGCTCGGTGCTGGCCGAGCATCAAGTCTACCGGATCGACCATTACCTCGGCAAGGAGACGGTGCAGGATTTGCTCGTGCAGCGCTTCAGCAACGCGATCTTCGAGCCCCTTTGGAACCGTAACTTTATCGACAGTGTTCAAATCACCGTCGCGGAGGAAGTGGGTGTCGGCACCCGCGGCGGTTATTACGAGCAGAGCGGTGCGTTGCGCGACATGATCCAGAATCACACGATGCAATTACTCGCGCTCACCGCGATGGAGCCGCCTGTTTCCATGGATGCCGAGGCTGTGCGGGATGAGAAAGTCAAAGTGCTCAGGGCGATCCAGCCGCTCAATCTGGGCGCGGATGGAGACGTCGCCCGAGCGCAATACGCCGCGGGCATGATGGGCGGCAAGGCTGTCCCCGGTTATCTCCAAGAAGGCGGCATCGCGCCGGAATCGGCCACCGAGACCTACGCCGGCATCCGGCTCTCGATCAACAATTGGCGATGGCAGGGCGTCCCGTTTTATCTGCGCTCCGGCAAGCGCATGGCGCGCCGCGTGTCCGAGATCGCGATCAACTTCAAGCGCCCGCCCGGCACGTTGTTCTCCAAAGACGGCGGCTTCGACCTCGCGGCCAACACGCTCGCCTTTCAGATTCAGCCCGACGAAGGCCTGAGCCTGATCATGAACACCAAGATTCCCGGTCTCGAGACCCGCACCCAGCCGGTGAAAATGAGCTTCCGTTACGCGACCACGTTCGGTTCCAACACCCCGGAGGCTTACGAGCGGCTGGTGCTCGATGCCATGATCGGTGATGGCACGCTTTTTATCCGCGGCGACGAAGCCGAGACCTCGTGGAAACTCTACACTCCGGTGCTGGAACATTGGAAACTCGCCGGACGCAAAGGCATGGACAGCTATCCGGCCGGCTCGTGGGGCCCGGCCACGGGCGAAGCGCTGGTTGCCGCAAACCAGCACGTTTGGCGTCAGCCCTAAGCCGCCGTGCCCGCGATTTTCAACGCGCTTCCTGGTATCGAAGTGCCTGTGGGTTCGATCTCCTCGAGCCTGGCGAAGATGTGGGCCGATACTGCCGCCAGCGGCGGCCCGGCGCCGGTCAAGGGCGAGACCAAGGCGACCCAAGTTAACTTCGTGTTGCATCTCGGGTTTAATTCCACGGCCGCCGATGCGGTCGAGCAGTTCGAGACCGCCGTCCGTTTTTCGCGCCGCTATCCCTGCCGGGTGGTCGTGCTGTGCCCTTCATCGGATGATGCAAGCGCGGCGGAGATACGGGCGAAAATTTACGGTGAATGCTTTCTCGGGAAATCAAAAGGAGACACGCGCTGCTGCGAGTTTGTCCTTTTGAGTTATCCGAGTTCCGCCCGGAAATTTCTGGAGAATCAGGTGTCGATCTGCCTGTCGACCGATCTCCCTCTTTACTACTGGGCCCATCGTTTCAGCGCGAGCGGGCGTTTGGCGGATTATCGTTACCTGCTTACCCGCGCCCATCGTGTGTTGCTCGACAGCGCGATCGCCCCGGCGGACGCGCTCACTTACGCGTGGCCGCGGCCGGAAAAAGTGCGGGATTTGGCCTATGCCCGATTGCTGCCCGTGCGGCAGTCGCTTGGGCAGTTTCTCAGCCGCTATCCGATGTCCGCCCTTTGTGGCGGGCTGAATGCGGTCACGCTGGGCTATGGGATCCACCTCGCCGCCGAGGCCCGGGTGTTGCTCGCTTGGGTGCAGGATCGTATGGGCCAAGGCGGAGAAAACCGCGCGACGTTTGAACTTGTCTCATCGACGGAAGCGGCGCCGCAGGCCCTCGCGCTCGCGTTCACTTACGCCGACAACAAGTATTTTTCTTGGCGGGGCGATGCGGGGACGGGGGCGGCCCTTTTTTTGGCCGACTTCGGCACCGGCCGCACGGAACTGCCCGCCGCCGTGAGCCTGCTCACGCCTGAGAATGCGCTGAGCGAGGCGATGTTCTTTTGAGTCGAAGCGGACGTTTGAGCCGTCCCTTGCGGTTGAGTCCGACTGACCTTCCCGGCTATTTCGCTGCGGGCTTCGAAAAGTTGGCGTAGAAAAACGTGCTGGCTTCGGTGGCGAGGCGATTGGGGTCTTCCGAGAAGGTTTTGCTATCGGTCTCAAGGGCGAGCACGCCCTGCCAGCCGGACTTCTTCACTTCGGCGAACAGGCCCGCGTAGTTTGCGTCGCCCTTGCCGATTTCCGTGTCAACGGCGACGGTCTTGCCATCGACCACCTCAACTTTTTTGTCCTTCAAGTGCATGTCAAAAACTCGGTCGCCGTAATCGCGAAACACCTTGGCCGCATCGAAGCCGGCGGCGGTGATCCAGCCGATGTCGAGGCACACCCCGATGCGGCGGTCGCGGGCGTCGAGGATTTTCTGCACGGTGGCGGGATCGCCGTAGACCGAGCCTTTGCCGTGATTGTGGATCGCGAGCTTGATGTCGTATTCCTTAACGAGGGCTTCGAGATTGTCCCATTCGGCCAAGTTCCGAGGTTCGACGACGATGATTTTGATGCCCATCAATTTCGCGAATTCGAAGAGCTTTCGGTTCGCCTCTTTGTCCATTGAGGTGCCGTTGACGCCAAACGTGTAGGCGGTGAGTCCGTTTTGCTCGAGCACGGCCTTCTTACGGAGGCTCTCGGCAGCAGGCGCCGTGGGATCGAGGTGGGATTTGATGAACTGGATGTTCTTGATGCCATGCTTGGTCGCAAAGGCCACGACTTGGTCGAAGGTCATGTTGCGGCACGTCCAAGTTTGGAGGCCAAGTTGCGGAGCAATCTGCGCGGTAGCGGCGTTCCACGAGAGCGCTAATGAACAGGCCAGCAGGGCGAGGAGGCGGAGTGTTTTCATGGGATAATGGCGGATTAGACGAGAGAAAGGACCGAATAGGTGCGCTTGCCTTTGCGCAGGAGGACAAATTTTCCGAAGAGCAGATCAGCTTGGCCGAGGGTCCGAGCGAAGTCGGCGACCTTGATGTTGTTAACGTAAACGCCGCCGCCCTCGATGTCCTTGCGGGCTTGCCCTTTCGAGGGGGCAAGTTGCGCGAGCACCAAGGCCTCGGTCAGTGGCAACGTCTTGCCCGAAAGCCAATCGGCGTGAGCGGGCAGGCTGACGGTCGGGACCTCGCCGACGACGTCACCAAAGGTGGCTTCACTGGTGTCGCCGATCTCGGCTCCAAATAGAATCGCGCTCGCTTTGAGTGCGGCATCGAGAGCGCCTTGGCCATGAACGGTGCGCGTAATTTCGGTGGCGAGGGCTTTGTGGGCCTCGCGAGCACCGGGGTTGGCGGCGTGTTTGGCTTCGAGCGCTTCGATTTCGGGGCGGGAGAGGAACGTAAACTTGCGGAGGTATTCGCCGACCTTGGCATCCTCGGTGTTTACGAAGAATTGGTAGAACTTATAGGGGCTCGTTTTTTCCGGATCGAGCCAGACGGCGCCACCCTCGGTTTTGCCGAACTTTGTGCCGTCGGCTTTGGTGATGAGAGGAAAGGTGAGTCCCCAGGCGGAGAGTCCCGTTTTTTTGCGGATGAGATCGGTGCCCGCCGTGATGTTGCCCCATTGCTCGGTGCCACCGATTTGGAGTTCGCAGTTTAGGTCCTGCCTCAGATGGCAAAAATCGTTGGCCTGCAGCAATTGGTAGCTGAACTCCGTGAAGCTGATGCCGGCCTCGCTGCCGAGGCGGTTTTTTACACTGTCCTTGGCGATCATGCTGCCGAGCGAGAAGTGCTTGCCGACTTCGCGCAGAAAATCGAGGAAGCTGATCGGCGCGGTCCAATCGGCGTTGTTGACGATCCTCGCCGGATTGCCGGCGGCGGAAAAATCGAGGAGGCGCCCGAGCTGGATGCAGATTCGGCCGTAATTGTAGGCGAGTTGCTCGCGGCTGAGCAGATTGCGCTCGGCGGACTTGCCGCCCGGGTCTCCGATCATGCCGGTAGCGCCGCCGGCGAGGCTGATGGCGTGATGACCCGCCAGTTGAAAGCGTCGCAAAGTCAACTGCGGCACCAAATGGCCGACGTGGAGCGAGTCCCCGGTCGGATCGAAGCCGCAATAAAGCGTGATCGGCCCCGTGCTCAGGCGCTGGGTGAGCGCAGCAAGGTCGGTGCAATCGGCGATGAGGCCGCGCCATTGGAGGTCTTCGATCAGGTTCATCAGGGGAAAGAAAGTTAACGGCCCGCCGCGCCGGCCGCGCAAGAGCGTTTCTAATGCCGCACCGCCTTAAAGTAGAAAAACGTCTGCTATCGGGAAAAACGGTTTGCGGCGACGTTGCGCGGGAGTCTAGCTCGTCCCTTTCATTTCGTTCCCACCCAACCCTCATCCATCATTACCATGCCTATCTCCGTCGGCTCAAAAGCCCCTGATTTTACGCTCAAGTCCAAAACCGCCGACGGTCTCGTCGACGTGAAACTTAGCGCCAACTTTGGCGTTAAGCAGACCGTGATTTTGTTCTTCCCGCTCGCTTACACGGGCGTTTGCACGCAGGAGCTGTGCGACCAGACGAGCGGCCTTGGTGACTACGAGAAACTCGGGGCCACGGTTTACGCGATCAGCGTGGACAGCCCGTTTGCTCAGGAGGCTTGGGCCAAGGCCAACAAGATCGGCATCACGCTGCTCTCGGACTTGAACAAAGAAACGACCAAGGCGTACGGCGTTCTTTTCCCGATGCTCGCGGGCATCGGCGATACCTCGGCTCGGGCAGCATTCGTCGTCGGCAAGGATGGCGTCGTAACCTACGCCGAGCAGACCGCCACGCCGAAGGATCTGCCGAACTTCGACGCCATCAAGGCCGTCCTCGCCAAATAAACCGGGCTACGTTCGCGGCCCGCGCTCCCCTTTAATCGAGTATCGAAAATCCAACTTCATGAGCCTTCCCAATCCGTTTAACACGCTCCAGACGTTCTCCGCCAACGGTGAATCTCACTCGTTCTACTCGTTGCCCGCCCTCGAAAAGGCCGGTTACAATGTGAGCAAGCTGCCGGTCTCGATTCGGATTGTGCTGGAATCGCTGCTGCGCAATTGCGACGGCAAGCGGGTCGCCGAGCCCGCCATCAAAGCGCTCGCAACGTGGGCGGCGAAGGCTGACCGCACGGACGAAATCCCCTTCGTCGTTGCGCGCATCGTGTTGCAGGATTTCACCGGCGTGCCGCTCTTGGTGGACCTCGCGGCGATGCGCTCGGCCGTCACGAAGCTGGGCAAAAACCCGAAGATCATCGAGCCCCTCGTACCGGTGGATCTCGTCGTTGACCACTCGGTGCAGGTCGATTTTGCGGGCAGTGCCGATGCGTTGGCGAAGAATCTCGAATTGGAGTTTTCGCGCAACCGCGAGCGCTACCAATTTCTGAAGTGGGGCATGCAGGCGTTCGACACCTTCAAGGTCGTCCCTCCCGGCATCGGCATCGTGCACCAAGTGAACTTGGAGTATCTCGCGAAAGGCGTGCTCAACGCCGGCCCCGTTTACTATCCCGACACGCTCGTCGGCACCGATTCGCACACGACGATGATCAACGGTCTCGGCATCGTGGGCTGGGGCGTCGGCGGCATTGAGGCCGAGGCCGGCATGTTGGGCCAACCGGTTTATTTCCTCACGCCGGACGTCGTCGGCGTCTATCTCACCGGCGCTCTGCGTGAAGGCGTCACCGCCACCGATCTCGCGCTCACGCTCACCCAGCAGCTTCGCAAAGCCAAAGTCGTCGGCAAGTTCGTCGAGTTTTACGGTCCCGGCGCCGCCGCGCTGCCCGTCGTGGACCGCGCCACGATCGCCAATATGGCGCCCGAATACGGCGCGACGATGGGCTTCTTCCCGATTGACGCCGAGTGCGTCAATTACCTCCGGGCCACCGGTCGCGATCCCAAGCAGCTCGCGCTCTACGAGGCTTACTACCGTGCGCAGAATCTCTGGGGCATTCCCGAGAAAGGTCAGATCGAGTATTCGACCGATCTTTCTCTCGACCTCTCGACGGTCGGGCCGAGCGTCGCCGGTCCAAAGCGTCCGCAGGACCGGATCGAGCTCTCGAAGATGAAGCAGGAATTCCTCACGGCGTTCTCAAAGCCCGTCACCGAAAACGGCTTTGGCAAGAAGGCCGAAGAATTCTCGACTGTGACCGCCGACATCGGTGGCACGAAGCTCGGCCATGGCTCCGTGTTGATTGCTGCGATCACGAGCTGCACCAACACCTCCAACCCGAGCGTCATGCTCGCCGCCGGTCTCCTCGCCAAAAAGGCCGTCGCCAAAGGACTCAAGGTGAACCCGCTCGTGAAATCGTCGCTCGCGCCCGGTTCACGCGTTGTGACCGACTATCTCGATAAGACCGGTCTCACGCCGTACCTGGACCAACTCGGCTTTCAGACGGTCGGCTACGGTTGCACGACCTGTATCGGAAACTCCGGCCCGCTCTCGGCGCCGGTCGAGGAGGCAGTGGTGAAAAACGATCTCGTTGCCGCCTCCGTGCTTTCGGGTAACCGCAATTTCGAGGCGCGCGTCCATCAGAACATCAAGTCTAACTTCCTGATGTCGCCGCCGCTGGTCGTCGCATTCGCCCTCGCGGGCCGCGTCGATATCGACCTCTCGACCGAGCCGCTCGGCCACGATCAAGCCGGCGCCCCCGTGTTCTTGAAAGACATCTGGCCTACGCTGCAAGAGGTGCGCGACCAGATGCAGTCCGCCCTCAAGCCCGAGGTGTTCCGCCGTCTCTACATCAACTTCGCCGAGCAGAATCCGAAGTGGAACGAGATCCCTTCAACGACGGGCAATGTTTACGCCTTCGAGGCGAAATCGACCTACATCCAAGAACCGCCGTTTTTCACGAATTTCTCGATGACGCCCGGCGCGATCAAGCCGATCACCGGGGCGCGCGCTCTGGGCCTGTTCGGTGACTCGGTCACGACCGACCACATTTCGCCGGCCGGCGCGATCAAGAAGAGCTCGCCCGCGGGCAAGTTCCTCCTCGAAAGCGGTGTGACCTATGAAGACTTCAATTCCTACGGCTCGCGCCGCGGCAATGATCGCATCATGACGCGCGGTACCTTTGCCAACGTCCGCATCAAGAATCTGATGCTCGGCGGCGAAGAGGGCGGCAACACGCTTGGCGCGGATGGGGTCAAGACCTCGATCTACGAGGCTTCGATGGCTTATCAAAAGGCCGGCATACCGTTGATCATCTTGGCCGGTCAGGAATATGGCACAGGTTCGTCCCGCGACTGGGCCGCAAAAGGCACCAATCTTCTGGGCGTCAAAGTCGTCGTCGCCCAAAGCTTCGAGCGCATTCATCGGTCCAATCTCGTGGGCATGGGCGTGCTGCCGCTGCAATTCAAAGACGGCACCACGGCGCAGACGCTGCAGCTTGATGGCACCGAGTCTTACGACGTCGTGGGTCTCGATGAATCGATCAAGCCCCAGCAGGACCTCACGTTGAAAATCACGCGCAAGAGCGGTGCGGTCGAGAACGTGGTCGTGCGTTGTCGCATCGATACCCCGATCGAGATCGACTACTACCAACACGGCGGGATTCTGCCCTATGTGTTGCGGCAGATTGTCGCCCAAAGTTGATTTTTAACTTCGCGCGCGCCGCCGTTGAGCTACCGTTGGTCGGTGACTCTTCGGCGATGCTGGCGACGGTTCAAGTATCTGGGAATTATGCCGTTCTAGCAGGTTGTTTCGTTTTTCTTCTCCATGCCCGATTCGACTCCTTACGTTTATCTCGTAGATGCTTATTCCGATCCTGTGGTCGTGCGCATCGAGGGCCGGGCATGTTTTCAGAACAGCACCGGACTGAGAGATTTCGTCGGCGAAATGCTGCGCCAAGGGCGCCAGCGCTTCGTGGTGGATTTTCAGAACTGCACGAGCATGGACAGCACGTTTCTTGGCGTGCTGGCGGGTGTGGCGCTGGAGCTAAAGAAGACCAATCCCCCCGGTAGCATTGTGCTTGCCCGGGTGGGAGTTCGGAATCTTGAGCTGATCCGTAACTTGGGTTTGCACCGTCTTCTCACCGTTGACGCCGGAGATATGCCGATGAGCTTCGGCAAGTGTGAGACGGCTCTGGCGGCGTCCAATCCGGGAGAACTGGATCGCGCGAAGTTGGCGCTCGAATCCCACGAGCACTTGGTGGCCGCCGATGAAAGCAATCGGGCGAAGTTTCAGGATGTATTGTCGTTTCTTAAAAATCGCGTTGAGCAAAGCTGACCCGGAGAGGACCGACGCCGCCGGTGATGGCCCTGGGCGCTTTTTCTCTTTTTTGTAGTCTTCACGATTGCCCGTCTCGGCCGCTTTGGAACACAGTTTTGGCCCATGGTTTTTGCCGTCGTCATTGCGTTTGTGGTGGGGGTTGCGGTCGTAGCGGTGCCCTTTTGGCGCGCGCGCGCCGCAGCCGATGCCAGTGAAACGGCCCGGCAGCAGGCAACGCAGGACCGGCAGCGGGTGGTTGAGTTCATGCACCTCATGGCTGAAGCGCTGGGAGAAGGCCTGACGCGGGCCGAGTTGCACCAGCGGATCGTGCACGCGTCGATTCTTTGCACGGGAGCGCTGAGCGCCTGTTTGTTTCAGCGAACCGAACGCGGCACCATGCGCGGGACGGCGGTAGAAGGATTGTTTCCACCCCATCGGCCGCTCAGCGATGAGGCCAAGTCCAAGCTGACAACCCGAGCCAAGTTTATCGAGCAGGTGCTGCAGGCCGAAGAGTTTCCCGACAGCGAGGGAATCGTGGGCCGCGTGGCGACGACCGGCCGGGGGGAACTTTTGGCCGACGCGACCGGAGATCGGCGCGTGGTTCGGCACGATGATCCGGCCCTCGTCGTGCGCTCGGTGATCGCGGTGCCACTCTTCTTTCGCGATCGTTCGTTTGGGATCTTGGCGGTAGCGAATCCAGCCGGCGGGCGGGCGTTCACCGAGATGGAGTTTTCGCTGATGGAGTCTTTGGCGGAGCAAGCGGCTCTGGCCCTGCACAACGCCGAGTTTTTGCACCTTCAGATGGAGAAGCAGCAACTCGATTTGGATATCACGGTCGCGAGTGGAATTCAGCGGATGCTTTTGCCGCGCAAGACCGACACCATCGAGGGCATTGATTTGGATGCGCGTTACAAACCGGCGCAAAAGATCGGAGGCGATCTTTACGACGTCATCCAGCTGTCGCGGACGCGTCTCGCGATCGTGGTGGCCGATGTTGCCGGCAAAGGTATCCCGGCCTCGCTGCTGATGGCGATTTGTCGGACGAATTTGCTGCAAATAGCCCCGCGCCACGATTCCCCTGGCCGGGTGCTCATCGAGTTGAACCGCGCGTTGGCGGCGGACATCGATCAAGGTCACTACATCACGATGCTTTACGCGGTGATCGACACGGTCGCACGGAGCGTGACCTTTGCCCGGGCTGGCCATGAACTGCCGCTGTTCGCGCGACTCGATGCCAAGAGCGGCGCATTTTTGCCTGTTTTTGTCGGTTCCGAAGGTATGCCGCTCGGGATGGTGCCGGACGCGCTTTTTTCGGCGGTAATTGCCGATCATACGGAGCCCTTCGGCCTCGGAGATGTGCTCGTGCTTTATACGGACGGCGTCAGCGAAGCCCCGAACGAAGACGGCAAAGAGTTCTCCGGGCATCGCCTTGCCGATGTGGTCCGGACCTTGCACCAACGCTCCGCGCAGGAAATGAACGACGGGATTCTGAGCGCAGTGGGGCGTTTTTCGGGCGAAACCCCGCAGCGTGATGACCTGACTCTGGTGACGGTAAAACGAGTTTAGTTCGTCCGCTTGCCTCCTCATCTTTGTCTCGCATCGTCCGAATTCATCCATGATCGCATCCTCCACTTTTGACACCGCTGCCACGCCGGACCGGCATTCGCTTCCGGACGCGGGTGGCCACTTCGGCCGCTATGGCGGAGTTTTTGTCCCCGAGACCTTGATGACGGCGCTTGAAGAGCTGGGCGCAGTCTACTCGGAGGCCCGAGACGATCCGGCGTTTCAAGCGAAGTTAAAGGAGCACCTGAAGGAATTCGCCGGGCGGCCGACGGAGCTTTATTTCGCCGAGCGACTCACGGCGCACTGCGGGGGCGCCAAGATTTATCTCAAGCGCGAGGATCTGCTGCACACGGGTGCGCACAAGATCAACAACGCCTTGGGCCAGGCCATGCTCGCGTTGCGCATGGGGAAAAAACGGGTCATCGCGGAAACCGGTGCCGGTCAACACGGGGTGGCGACTGCGGCCGTGTGCGCGAAGTTTGGCCTCGAATGCGTCGTGTATATGGGAGCCGTCGATATGGAGCGGCAGGCGCTGAATGTGTTTCGTATGCGATTGATGGGCGCTGAAGTGCGGGCCGTCACATCCGGTCAGAAGACGCTCAAAGACGCAGTAAACGAGGCGATGCGGGACTGGGTGACCAATGTCCGTGGCACCCACTACATCCTCGGCTCGGCTCTTGGCTCGCACCCGTATCCCATGATGGTCCGGGATTTTCACCGGGTGATTGGCCAAGAGACGAAGACGCAGTTGCTGGCCCGCGAGGGGCGTCTGCCCGACGAGATGATTGCGTGCGTGGGTGGCGGTTCGAATGCGATCGGATTTTTCTTTGATTTTCTCGGGGAGAAATCGGTGCGGCTGATCGGGGTCGAAGCGGGCGGACGGGGGATCCGCCGCGGCGAACATGCGGCGCGATTTGAGGGCGGAAAGCTCGGTGTCCTACAAGGCGCCAAGACCTACATCCTCCAAGATCCCGACGGGCAGATTGAACTCACGCACTCGGTGAGTGCCGGACTCGACTATGCCGCGATCGGGCCGGAACACGCCTTCTACCGCGATCAAAAGCGGATCGACTTTGCATACGCTTGCGACGACGAGGTCATGGAGACGTTTCAGCTGTTGTCGCGATTGGAGGGAATCATCCCCGCGTTGGAAAGCACCCACGCGGTGGTGCACGCGATCAAGCGGGCGAAGCTCATGCGGAAAGATGAGATCCTTGTGGTGAATCTTTCGGGCCGCGGGGACAAGGATGTGAACCAAGTGGCCAAAATCCTCGGCGTCGCTTTATGAAGTCCATGACCGGTTATGGACGGGCGTCGGTGGGGTTCGGGTCGGATACGATTACGATTCAAGTGAGCTCGGTTAACCGGAAGACGCTCGATCTGACGGTGAAATTGCCGGAGGAGTGGGCGGCGCTGGAGCCTGCGATTAACGAGAAAAGCCGGCGCCATGCGTCACGTGGTAAGGTCCATGTGCAGGTTGAACTGACCGGTGCGGCCGGCAGTCGGCAGGAGGTTTGGGATGAGGCGGCCGCGGTTGAGACGCTCGACCGACTGGCTGCGTTCGCGTCAAGACAGGGAGTCGTGTTTGGGCCGACACCCGAGCTGTTGTGGGACATCGCCCGGTCGCAGCGAAAAGCGAGCAATTTTCCATCGATGGAAGAGGCTCAGGAAGTCGTACTGACCGCGCTGGAATCGGCTTTGCGGGCGTTTGTGGCGATGCGCGCCAAGGAAGGCGAAGCGCTCCTCGTTGATTTCATTGGCCGCCTCGAGCTGCTGCGCCGGCAAGTGGATCTCATCGCCGCGCGAGCACCGCTCGTGCCGCCGATCTACCGGGATCAACTCTTGCTTCGCCTGCGGACGGCGGAATTGGAGTTAAAGGTGGACGACGAGCGAGTGCTGAAGGAACTCGCGCTCTTTGCCGACCGTTGCGATGTGACGGAGGAGCTGACTCGTCTGCGCAGTCATCTCGAGCAATTCACCGCCTTGCTGAAGTCGGATGGCGAGATTGGCCGCAAATCGGAGTTCATTTTGCAGGAGATAGGCCGCGAGGTTAACACGATCGGCAGCAAGGCCAACGACCTCACGATCTCTCGCGCGGTGATCGAGTTGAAAAATGAGCTGGAGCGAATCCGCGAGCAGATCGCCAACGTCGAGTAACCAGTTTGGTCTACTTCGGCTCGCGGAGTGAGTGCCAAAGGTAGAAACCGACGCCCACGCAAATGCCGGAGTCGGCGACGTTGAAGGTCGGGTAGACGTAACTGCCAAAGTGTAGGTCGACAAAATCGACCACATGGCCGTAAGCCAAGCGGTCGATGACATTTCCTACGATACCGCCGCACAGGAGACCAAAAAATAGCTGGGAGCGGCGCTCCCGCAGACCTAGGGCGTGACGCCAGATGACTATGGCAGCGAGCGTGACCAGAGCGAAAATTGCGAGCAGGACGCTCTGCCCTGAGAACATGCTCCATGCCGCCCCGGTGTTACCGACGTGGACGATGTAGAAAAAATCTCTGATTACGGTGATCGCGCCGTGGCCTTCGCCGTAGGTCGGGAACGGAAGATGGGCGACGATCGCCAATTTCGTCAGCTGATCGGCGATCAGCACGATAGCGGCGATGACGAGCAGTCTGCGGTAAGCCAGCAACCGACTTAGCCAAGGCGCGGGCGCCGAGACACTCGAAGCGATGGGCTTGCTGGGATCGGGCATCGTCACCGGCTAGTTCGCGTTCGGAGTGGTGAGCCCTCGGGCGAGAGAATCACTCGCCGTTGTCGTCGCCGCTCGTGCCGCTGGGAGCACCGTCTTCGCCCAGTTCGCCGAGAATGCCGGCTTGGGTGCGGGAACGGTGGCGGTTCCGCTCAAGTTCCTTCTGAGCGCTGGCTGAATAGCGGGTAAAGGGCACGGCCAGCAGACGATCTCTTGCGATTGGCTCTTGGGTAACCTCGCAGATGCCGTACGTGCCGTCTTTGATACGCTTGATGGCAGCCTCGATTTCGCCAAGGGCCTCCTGCTCGCTGGAGACGAGGCTGAGTGCGAAATCGCGGTCGAAGGTGTCGGTGCCCGAGTCGGCTTGGTGCTGGCCGTAGGACGACAAGTCTCCCGAGTCGTCTTTGGAGGAGCGCTTGAGCGTCTCTTCGGAGTGAAGTTCGATGCCCGCGGTCAGGTGGCGGCGGAGATCAAGCAAGAGCTTGTAATAGCGTTTATATTTCTCCGGGACTTCAACCTCGAGGACCGCTTCGATCGATTTTACCTTCTTCGGATTGAAGCCGAGGATGTCGGCGAGAGAAGCCGCCTTCACGTGGCTGGGTTTCACGGCCTTCCCGAGCACAAGCGCCTGTTTCGTCGGGCTCACCTTTACGGCGGCTTTAGACGATTTTTCGCTTTCGGGCTTCTCGACGGTGGTCTGCGCGATGGCGCGGACTTCATCAAGGCTGAACGCGATGGGTTTGGCGGTGGCTCTGCGCTTCAGTATGCTGTCGCGCAAGGCGTTTTTCTTAGAGGGCTTTTCCATGGTGGTAGAAATTTCGGCAGGCGCGGAAGGCTGCACCGGTTTGGCGGCGGGCTTGGGCGCACGTTTCTCCGAAACGGGATGCTTGCTGCGCTTAACCGGGACGGACTTGGGCGGACTTTTGACGGGTTTCTTTGCGACAGCCTTTGGGGTGGGCTTGGCCTTGGGCTTAGCTTTCAGTTTCGGCTTGGCAGTTTTCGCAGCAGGCTTGGCGGGCTTTTTTGTTTTCTTAGCCATGGGGATTTAGGGGGAAGCGTAGAGTTTAGGAAACAAGCGACTGAATGCAACGTGGGCAAAGGTCGCCGTCGGGCGTGCTTTGCACCGCGGGAACCCAGCGCCAGCAGCGTGGGCAACGAACGTAGCCGAGATCCGCGCACGGGCGGACAGAAACGGATAGAGGGGATCCGGCAGCGGTAGTCTCTATGGTCACGAGCGAAACGATGAAGAGTTCAGGGAGAAACTCGCGATGCCGATTGAGCACGGCGAGGGTGGTGTCGTCGCCGGCCGTCAGAGTCACGGCGGCGTCTAGCGACTTACCCAAGTGGCCGGCTGCCCGAAGTGGTTCGATGGCTTCGGTGACTTGAGCTCGAACTCGAAGTAGCGCGGCAAAATCCGATTCGAGGGTGGGGTCGCTCCACTCGGACGGCGCCACGGGCCAGTCTTGAAGATGAACTGAGTCCTGAGTGTATTCCACGTTGGCCGTGGCGTAAGACCAGGCTTCGTCGGCTGTAAAAGTGAGGACGGGCGAAAGAACCTTTATCAGAATGCGGAAGATATGATGGATCGCAGTCTGTGAGGAGCGCCGCAGAGGCGCGTGGGTGCCGAGGGTGTAGAGGCGGTCCTTCAGGACATCATGGTAAACAGCCGAGAGCGTGACGGCGCAGAATTGGTTGCAGAGTTGGTAAACGCGATGGAACTCATAGGCGTCGTAGGCCGCGGTGCATTCGCGCAGGAGGATAGCCGTCTGGTGCAGGGCCCAGCGGTCGAGGAAGTCGAGTTGCGCGTAGGGGACAGCATCCCGAGCGAACTGGTAATCGAAGAGGTTGGAAAGCTGGTAGCGAAAGGTGTTGCGGAGGAGCCGATACGACTCGGAGACATTCTTCAGAATCTCATCATCGACCGGGATGTCGTCGCGGAAATCTTGAGAGGCTATCCAGAGGCGAATCACATCAGCTCCGTGGATTGCGATGTAGGCGTCGCTCGTCTGGGGTTTTTGGTAGGTGCTGCTTTTGGAGATTTTTTGACGGGCTTTATCAACGATGAACCCGTGGGTCAGGACGGCCCGGTAAGGCGCGCCGTTGGCGATGACGCCGGTCCACAGCGAGGACTGGAACCAGCCGCGATGTTGGTCGCTGCCCTCGAGGTACAGGTCGGCCGGCCAAGAGGTGCCGCCCTGAGCGTTGCCCAGAACCGCGGCATGGGAGGAGCCCGAGTCGATCCAAACATCGAGTGTGTCACGGCCGCAGGTCAGAGCCGTCGGCGCGGGCCAGTGCGCAGGCAACGCGATGCCGGCGAGGATATCGGCGGCGTTGGCATTATACCAAAAATTGGTGCCTTCGGTGGCGATCTTACCGGCAACGGCGCGAGCAACACCGGCGTCGAGATAAGCGTTCTTGTTTTCGTCGAAGAATGCCGGAATCGGCACGCCCCACGATCGTTGACGGCTGATGCACCAATCGGGGCGGGATTCGACCGCGCCGCGGATGCGGGCCTCGCCCCAGCCCGGAATCCATTGGACCGTTTTGATCGCTGCGAGTGCGGTTGCACGGGTATCGGCTTTGTCGAGCGACACAAACCACTGGTCGACGGCGCGGAAAATGATCGGAGTCTTGGAGCGCCAGCAATGCGGGTAGCTGTGAGGATACTTGGCTTTGGCAAACAGTGCGCCGGCTTCGGCGAGTTTCTTCAGGACAGCGAGGTTGGCCGGCGAGGGCTTTTTGGCGGCCAAGTCTTCAACGGTCTCCAAGGTCGTGATGCCGACGAGATCCGCTGGCACCTGACCATCGTTGAGATACCGCCCGTCATCGCCAACGGGGCAATAAATCGCCAATTTGTATTTCAGACCGGTAAGATAATCTTCGGCGCCATGGCCGGGTGCGGTGTGTACCGCGCCAGTGCCGCTGTCGGTGGTGACGTAATCCGCGAGCACGATGGGGGACGCGCGGTCGATAAAAGGATGACGGGCCGCGAGGTGTTCGAGCGTGGATCCCTTGCGCGTTGCCGTGATGGTCGGCGCGGTCTCGATTTTGGCCGAGGCGAGAACAGATCCGAGCAAAGCAGCTGCGACGACGATGCGCTCGGTCCCGGTGTCAGCGACAGCGTAATCGATATCGGGATGCAGGGCGATCGCGAGATTGGCGGGAATCGTCCAAGGAGTCGTGGTCCAGATGACGACGTAGAGCGGTTTGTCCGTCGGCAGGCCGAATTTTTGGGCCTCCCCGGTCGGGACAAGAAACTTCACCCAGATGGCGATGGAGGTGTGGTCCTTGTATTCGATCTCAGCCTCGGCGAGGGCGGTCTCGAAAGGAATACTCCAGTAAACAGGCTTCTTGCTGCGGTACACCAAGCCCTTTTCAACGAACGCAGCGAAGGTGCGGAGAATGTCGGCTTCGAAAGTCGGTGCCTTGGTCTTATACTCGTGGGCCCAGTCGGCGACGATACCCAGTCGTTTGAACTGGGTCGTCTGCTTGGCGATCCAGGATTCGGAAAATGCATCACAGCGGGCGCGAAGTTCACCAGTGGAGACGATCTCGTTTTTCTCGCGAAGCTCCCGGGTGACTTTCTGCTCGATAGGCAGGCCGTGGCAGTCCCAGCCCGGAACGTAGGGCGTGCGATAGCCACGGAGGGTTTTATACCGAATAGTGATATCCTTGAGGGTCTTGTTCAGCGCGGTGCCGATGTGCACATCACCGTTGGTGAAGGGCGGTCCATCATGGAGGACGAAGGTTTTTTCAGCCGCGGCGCGGTTGGCCTGAAGCCGAGCGTAAAGCCCGATCTGTTCCCAGTGGGCGACCCGACCAGGCTCCCGCTGGGCAAGGCCGGCGCGCATTGAGAAGTCCGTTTTTGGAAGCTGGAGAGTGTCTTTCAGGTCTTGCGCCATGCCGAAGAAAAGTGGCGGAGGCTAGGTCGGCTCAGAGGGGAGTCAAGGAGTGATCCGGTAGGGAAATGTGCTTTGTCTCCGATGGTCGAGAGAGGTTGGGCCTTTGGAAAAATGGCATGGGTTTCAAGCGACCTTGAATAAACGACAGGTTTGATCTCATGCCGAATTAGGGTGCAAAAGAAAGGCCGACGCCCGTGCGCCGGCCTTGTGGCCAAAAATTGGTCTGAAAGGAGGTTAGTTGAGCTCGGACTTTGAGGATTTGCTCTCGATGAATTCGCGGATGATGTCCATCCGCTGCCGGTTACGCTCTTCCTCGTCGATTTCCTCGGTGGTGCGGATGGCTTCGTGTTTCGCCATCGCGCGCCGCATTTTGGAGAGCGCCAAGTATTCGAGCTGACGGATGCGCTCGCGGGTGACGTTGAAGCGACGGCCGACTTCCTCCAACGTGAGCTCATCGCGGCCGTCGAGACCAAAGCGCAGTTTAATGATCTCCGCTTCGCGTTTCTCAAGCGAGTTGACCATCTCATTGAGGTCGGAATTGCGGTTTCGATCCCGCAGGCCCTCGTAGGGACTCACGGCGTTTTCATCGCCAACGATTTCGCCAAAGGTTCCAGAGTCACCCGATTCGCCGATCGGGGCGTCAAGCGAGGCTGGACGAACACTGACCGACTTGAGATGGGCGACCTTCGAGGTCGGGATTTGGAGTTCGATCGCCAATTCTTCGTCTGTCGGCTCGCGACCGAGTTGCTCGGAAAGCTTCATGGCCATTTTGCGCATCTTCGAGATTTTATCCACGAGATGGACAGGCAGGCGGATGGTCTTGGACTGGTTGGCGAGAGCACGTTTGATTGACTGCTTTATCCACCAAGCGGCGTAGGTGGATAGCTTTCCGCCTTTTCGAGGATCGAAGCGCTCCACGGCCTTGATTAGGCCGATGTTGCCCTCGCTGATGAGATCGAGCAGCGGCAGGCCGAAGTCCTTGTAGTCCATCGCGATCTTCACGACGAGGCGCAAGTTGGCTGAGATCATGTGGTCGCGGGCGGCTTTGTCACCGCGACGGATCCGGCGAGCCAAAGTGACCTCTTCTGCAATGGTGAGCAGTGGGGTTTTTCCAATCTCTTGGAGATAAAGCTGAAGATTGCTCCGTTCGCCGTGGGGGATCGGAGCTTCAATGCTGCGGTCCGATTTTTCGAGGAATGAAGGTGCAGAGTCCAGTTGGGGGTTAAGGGCACTCGTAGGGAGAACTTCGGAGGTGGAAGCGTCATCTTGTTGCGAAGTGCGGGGCAACTTTGCTTTAGAGGGCATAGTGAGGTGCGTTTGTTATGAGAGGTTCAAAGGACTGCGTTGTTCCTAACCTTAGCGGAAACTGTTCTAAATTCCTCTACGAGTGAGCGCGAACGCTGGTTGCATGCCGCCGGGACAAATTTTGGGTATTTTTGGCGCAAGCTGTGAGCGACTTGGCCCGAATGCAGGCTCACGACCGTCTCGAACGGGCAACGACGTGCCCTTCCCGTCAGAATTCGGAGGCGATGGCGGCGGCTTTCAGCAAAGCGGTCGCCTTGCTGATCGTCTCTTGATACTCTGAGGCGGGGACCGAGTCGGCGACGACACCGGCGCCTGACTGGATGTGTAGCTGGCCGCCCTTGAGCAGGGCGGTTCGAAGCATGATGCAGGTGTCGGAATTGCCGTCGTAACCAAAGTAGCCGAGGGCGCCGGCATAGAATCCGCGCTGCGACGGCTCGCTTTGAGCGATGATTTGCATGGCGCGGATTTTGGGGGCTCCGCTCACGGTGCCGGCAGGGAACGTAGCGCGCATAAGATCGTATGCATTATGGCCCTCGGCGATTATGCCTTCCACTTGGGAGACAATATGCATCACGTGCGAGTAGCGCTCAACGACCATGAACTCGGGGACGGTGGTTGAACCGTAGCGACAGACCCGACCGATGTCGTTGCGAGCGAGGTCAACGAGCATGAGGTGTTCGGCGCGCTCTTTTTCGTCGGCGAGCAGGTCTTTCTCCAAGGCGAGATCTTCGGCCGGAGTGGCGCCGCGTTTGCGGGTGCCGGCGATTGGACGGATTTCGACGCGGCCGTCGGTCAGCCGAACGTGAACCTCAGGCGAAGCCCCGACGATCGCGAAGTCGCCAGTATCGAGAACAAACATGTAGGGTGACGGGTTGACGGTGCGCAGCGCCCGATAGAGATCGAGCGGCGTGCCGGCAAACGGACGGGTGAACCGTTGGGAAGGGACAAATTGAATGATGTCGCCGGAGCGGATGAATTCCTGCCCAGCTGTGACCGTGTTCTCGAATTGGGCCGGGCTGAAGTTGCCGGGTGGAATTGTGAGCGGGCCGGGGTCGATCAACGGGGCTGGCGCCAGCTCGCGCGGTTGTTTGAGTAACTCATAAAGCGCTCGCAGTTCGGCGACCGCCGAGGCGTAAGCGGCGGCGAGGTCGGACGTGATGTGGGCGTTGACGCAGAGTCGGAGGGTTTGTTTCGCGCGATCAAAGATCAGCAGCGAATCGGAAAACATGAAATAAAGCAGAGGCAGCTTGAGTTCGTCGTGCGCGGCGACTGGCACGCTCGGTTCAATGCGCGTGACGTACTCGTAGCCGACGAATCCCACCGCTCCGCCCGTGAAAGGAGGCAGGCCGGGAATCTTTACGGGGCGGTAACCCTTCATTTCGGTTTCAACGAGAGTGAGGGGATCGCTCGGCGTCGCGACGGTTTGAGTCGGCTGACCGGGGATGCGGATCTCGGTGGTCGTCGGGCCGCAAACGAGCACCTGGCGCGGACGGCAGCCGATGAAACTGTAACGCGAAAGACGTTCGCCGCCCTCGATGGACTCGAGCAAATAGGAGGGACCGGCTTCCTTGAGTTTGGCGTAAGCCGAGACCGGGGTTTCGAAATCCGCCATGAGGTCCGTGTAAACGGGAACGACGTTACCTTGGGCAGCGAGACGGGCAAAAACTTCAGGGCTCGGGTGGATGTTCATCGGCGAGAACTTGGGCTTATGCGTAGCAGGCTGGGTGCGAGCAAGGCGGATTCCGCATTGCGCAGATTGTTCTGCCCGGCGGGCGATCCGTTTCGACGTCGCGGTCGGCGACGGATGAGGGTCACTCCACGGTGACGGATTTTGCGAGGTTGCGCGGTTTGTCGACGTCGCAGCCTCGATCAACCGCGATGTAGTAACTGAGCAACTGCACGGGAATCGCCGCGACGATGGGCAAGACCGCCTCGTGGCAGTCGGGGATGGTGATGACTTCGTCGGCGAGGCCGGGCGGGAGTTCGCAGCCTTCGGTGATGATCGCGATCACGGGGCCTTTACGCGCCTTAATTTCCTGCATGGACGACACGACCTTGTTAAAAATTTCTCCCTTCGGAGCGAAGAAGACGCTCGGGCATTTTTCGCTGATCAGCGCGATCGGACCATGCTTCATCTCGGCCGCCGGGTAGCCCTCGGCGTGAATGTAGGAGATTTCCTTGAGTTTAAGAGCGCCCTCTAGGGCCAATGGGAAAAGCGAAAGGCGGCCTAGAAAAAGAAAATCCGAATGGTGGGCGAAGCGCTTCGCGATGGCCTTGATGTGAGGTGCTTGCTTGAGCGCCTCACGCACGAGGTCCGGTGCCCCTTTTAAAGCGTTCACGTAAGTTACTCCGTCGCTGAAGCTCATGTCGCGCAGACGGGCAATGTAGAGAGCGAGCATGGCTCCGAGCAGGATCTGGGAAGTAAACGCCTTGGTCGAAGCTACGCCGATCTCGGGGCCTACATGCTGATAGATGCCGCCGTTGGCTTCGCGGGCGATGGTGGATCCGACGACGTTGTTGATTGCGAGCACGCGGTAACCTTTTCGTTGGGCTTCGCGCAGCGCGGCCAAGGTGTCGATCGTCTCGCCGGACTGGCTCATGACAAAAAAGAGCGTGTTGCGATCGAGCGGCGAGTTGCGGTAGCGGAACTCCGAAGCGTAATCTACCTCGACGGGAAGGCGGGCAAAGCGCTCGATCAGATGCTCGGTCACGAGGCAGGCGTGCCAAGCGGTGCCGCAGGCGCAAAACATGAACCGATCTACTTGGCGCAGCTCGGACGCAGTCAGATTTAAGCCGCCGAAGTTGGCGGTGCTGCTGTCCTCCGAAAAACGACCGCGCATGGAATTCTCGAGCGCGAGCGGTTGCTCGAAGATTTCCTTCTCCATGAAATGCGCGTGAGCCCCCAGCTCCGCATCGGCGATGCTCCAGGTGACTTTGTCGACAAACGGCGACACTGCTTCTTGGTCGAGCGTGGTGATCTGAAATTCCTTGGGAGTGAGGCGGACGATTTCCCCGTCCTTCAAGTACACCACGTTTTGGGTGCGCGCGACGATCGCGGACACATCGCTCGCCACGATGTTTTCGCCGTCGCCCAAGCCGAGGATCAGCGGCGAGCCCTTGCGGGCGGCAACCATTTCGCCCGGGAGATCGACGCACATGGTCACGATCCCGTAGGTGCCCTCGGCGTGGAGCAGTGTTTTGCGGACGCTGGCGAAGAAGCGGTTTTCACCCACGACCTCGGGCTCCTTGGCGTAGTGATAGGCGATCAGATTGCAGAGAACCTCGGTGTCGGTTTCGGAGGAGAAGGTGTACCCCTTTGAAACCAAAAACTTTTTCATCGAAGAGTAGTTCTCGATCACGCCGTTGTGGATGAGGGCGATTTTTCCGTCGCTGCTCACATGGGGGTGGGCGTTTGCATCCGTCACGCCGCCATGGGTTGCCCACCGGGTGTGGCCGATTCCGAAGGTGCCGTTGAGGTTGAACTTAGCCACTTCGCGTTCCAAGTTCGCCACTCGGCCCGTCTTCTTGACGAGGCTAAACGCCCCGCCTTGGAGGATCGCGACACCCGTGGAGTCATAGCCCCGGTATTCAAGGCGCTTAAGGCCTTCTAAAATAAACGGGGATGCTTTTTGTTTTCCAACGTAGCCGACGATTCCACACATAGATTTGATTATTGAATTGCGACTCTGTTTAGGCGCCGAATTCTCGCAAGCGTTTCCCAAAAATCACTTTGAACTATGACCGAACGACGTAAACAAACCTTGGCTGTGGTCATGGGTGGAGGCCGGGGCACCCGGTTGTCGCCGCTAACGCTGGAGCGTTGCAAACCCGCGGTTCCGTTGGCCGGCAAGTACCGGCTCGTCGATATCCCGATCTCCAACTGCATCAATTCCGAGATCAACCGGATCTTTTTGCTCACCCAGTTTCAAACGGCGTCGCTGCATCGCCACGTGCAGGGCACTTACCATTTTGATCCGTTCGGCGGTGGCTTCGTTGACATCATGTCGGCCGAGCAGACGGAAAAGAACGTGGATTGGTATCAAGGCACCGCCGATGCCGTGCGGCGAAATCTCGTCCATTTCCGCTCCTTTGAGCACGATCTCGTGTTGATTCTGTCGGGGGACCAACTTTACCGGATGGATTTCCGGGAGATCATCGATCAGCACGTCAAAACGAAGGCTGACGTTACTATTGCCGTGATTCCGTTTCCGGTCAGCAAGGTCGAAGGTTTGGGGCTCACCCAAGTCAACGATGACCTTACGATCCAACGTTTTGTCGAGAAGCCCAAAGACCCGGCGGTGATCGCCAGTCTGACCCTCAGCCCGGCTCTGGAGAAATCACTGAAGACTCCTTCGGCCGAGCCGCGCTGCCTGGCTTCGATGGGTATTTACGTCTTCAACCGTGAAGCGTTGGCCGAGGCGCTCGACAATCCGATGACCGACTTTGGTAAGGAAGTGATTCCCAGCCTGCTTGGGCGGAAGAAACTCTGCGCCCATATTTTTGAGGGTTATTGGGAAGACATTGGCACGGTCAGGGCCTTCTTTGAGGCCAACCTGGCGCTCGCACAGCCCTTGCCGCCGTTTAATTTCTTCGATCCTTCGGCCCCGATTTACACTCAGGACCGCTACTTGCCGGCGTCGAAGTTGAACAACTGCCGCATCAATCACGCCGTCATTGGTGACGGTTCGATTCTCGCCGACTCCGTGATCAAGCGTTGCGTGTTTGGCATCCGGTCGTTCGTCGACGAAGGATGCGTGCTCGAAGACTCGATTGTGATGGGTTCAGATATTTACGAGACCGAGGCGCAATTGGCCCTCAACATCGCGAAGGGTCGGCCGCATCTTGGTCTCGGAAAGAACTGCCGCATCAAGGGTGCGATTATCGATAAGAATGCCCGAATCGGTGATGGCTGCGTGCTGGATGCCACCGGTAAGCGGGATGGCAACTATGTCGGCGGCTCGGTCGTGATTCGCGATGGCGTGCTGGTCGTGCCGAAGGGCATAGCTTTGCCACCGGGCACGGTGGTTTAGCTTCAGGGCCGCCCCAACGAGCGTAGAGGTAATCCGCGACTTTAAGGCGGCTGGCTTCCTTTACCTCCTCAGCCGGTCAGGGGCGACGTCGGCGTTCCAAAGGGAGAAACGGGTACCAGGCCCTTGACGACTTTGATAGGGTTCTCGTTCGACACCGCCGCACGACCCGTGCTGGCTGTCCTTTCCGCTCATGCAATCTCCCGTTCTTACGACCATCGCGATCACCGGTTTTTCGGTGGCATTTTTCCATGCGGCGATTCCCACGCACTGGTTGCCGTTTGTGCTCGTGTCGCGTGCGCGAGGCTGGAGCCGCGCGAAGACGCTGGCGGTGACGGTCTTTGCCGGAATGGGCCATGTGGCGCTGACGAGTTTGCTGGGCTTGGCGATCGCGTGGTTCGGTTTCCAGCTCGATGAACATGCCGGTGAGATGTTCACTTGGATCGTAGGAGGACTGTTGATCGCGATCGGAACCTACTATTTTTGGCAACAAGTGCGGGGGGGTGGCGTGCGGCACCACCACTTTATCGGCGGCCAACATCGGCCGAGCGCGACGTGCGGTCATGATCATGCGGAGGCGAACAGTCATTGGGACACCGAGCTGAAGGAGAGCCCGTTGGCGTCACGCAAGTCGGGCGATTGGGCTGCGATCAGCGGCTTGTTTGTGATGCTGACGCTCTCGCCCTGCGAAGGATTCCTGCCGGTTTATCTATCGGGAGTGCAGTTTGGTTGGACCGGATTTTTCGTGCTCAGCGGGATTCTGGCGGTCGCGACGCTGTTCGGAATGCTGCTCTTCACCTGGCTGACCTTGTTGGGCTTCGAGCGGTTCTCCGTGAAACAATTCGAACGCTACGAAGCCGCTTTGCTCGGGGTCATATTCACCGTGCTCGGCGTGCTGATGCTCGTTTTGAAGCACGAGCATTGAGCCGGGCGGTTACTTTTTCTTGGCTGCCGGCAGGCTGAATTTGATCATCGGTTCGGCGGCGGCAGCGGAGCTTTTCTCCGCGGTCGTGAGGGGCGCGGCGCTGAGATTCGAAGCGGGCGAGGGTTTGGCGGTCGTCGCGACCGACCGGGAAAAGGGCGGGGAACCGGCCGGCAGAGCGGCAAAGCCTTTTTCGATGAGGTCGGCGGTCCTGAGGTCGCGGGTCCGGCCCTTGTCGACTTCGCCGTTTTTTCCGAATGAACCCATAATGACGACAATTACCCGCCGGCCGTTGCGCTGGGCGGTCGCACTCAGGCAGTAGCCGGCGCCGGCGGTGTAACCGGTTTTTAGCCCGTCGACGCCTTCAACTTTTCCGAGGAGTTTATTGTGATTCTCCATGCGCTGGGCGCCGTTGGGTCGGCTGGTCCCAAATTCGCGGACGCGGGCGGACGTGTAAGTGAGGACATCGGTTTCTCGAAGGAGGTGGCGGCAGAGGACGGCAAAGTCCCGCGGTGAGGCGAGATCGCCTTCGGCGAGGCGGCGACTGGCGGGCGGCAGTCCGTGCGGCGAACGGAAAGTGGTGTTGTTCATGCCGAGCGCGCGGGCTTTGGCGTTCATCAGCTCGACGAAGGCCTGAGTGGAGCCGGCGGCGGCGATGGCCAGCGCGTGGGCGGCGTCGTTGGCCGATTGAATCATGAGAGCATAAACCAGCTCCTCGACCGTAAAAACCTCCTTTTCCTTGAGGTAAACTTGAGTGCCGCCGATGCGGGAATCGGCCGCTGACACCGTTACCGGAGTGCCGAGGGTGAGAGCGCCGGCGGCGAGTTTGTCGTGGAGCACGGCGTAGGTCATGAGCTTGGTCATGCTCGCGGGCGGCGTGACGACGTCGGGGTTGCTTTCGAACAGCACTGCGCCGGTGGCGGCGTCGGTGACGATGGCTCCTTTGTAGGTGCCGAGGTCGCTGGTGTCGGGGCGCGTAGGCTTGCTGCGAGTGGAGGCGGCGAGCGGGACGAGCAGCGAGAGAAACAAAAACGCGAAACGCGGGAGAATCATCCGCCAAAGCGAGAAAGATTCGCCGGTCGGCGCGAGCGAAAAGGAGCTTCTGGTGCGGAAGAATTAGGGTGCGAACGGGGCGCCGCCATGGACTTTATCGCCGTCGCGTTGCCAGCGGTAGATCAGGGGACCGCGGGCGCGGTCGAGCTGTTTGTAAAGCGCGGGGTCGGAGCGCTTCATGAGCTCCAACGCGGTGAGACCTTGGGCGTCGCAGTTCAGGAACCGGGCGTAGGGTTTAAAGTGTTCAGGTCGGCCGATGATTCGGGAAAGGTCGGCCGGAGCGGAGACCGCGGGCGGACGATCGAGCGCGAAGAAGGCGTAGGGCAAGCTGCGCAAATCGATGCCGGCGCGTTGGCCGAATTTCACCCAATCGGGCATGGCAAAAATCTCGGAGGGCGGGGCGGCGAAGAAGTGGCACCAATCGCGCGTGTGCTCGGGTAGAAACATGCCGCAAGGGCCGGTATGAGTGCAGGGTGCGATTGTGGTAAAGGAGGCGCGGAGGGGTTCTCGGATGGTGCCAAGTTGGCGGCTGACTTCGTGGGTGCCGGGCTCGACCCAGATGACGGCGGCGGCACGGGCGACGAGCGCGTCCAGCTCGGCCCGAGCGGTGGGATTGAGTTCGTTAAGCACGTGGCTGACGATGAGCAGTTCTACGGCGCCATCGGGTGGAAGCGTGCCAGAGACGTTGAGCGCAGGGAACTCGCGACGGGCGGCTTCGGCGGCGAAGTCGATGGCGAGAGGCGAGTGATCCCAAACGTGGAGGGAGTCGAAGTTTTCCGCACCGAAGTGGGCGAGAACGCGCCGACCCGCGACGCCGCTGCCGCAGCCCCAGTCGAGCACCGTGCGCGTTGCCGGGCGCCAGCCACGGAGGCGGAGTTCGGCAAGGACGGCGTCCCACTTCCAACCGATGCGAGCGCCATAGGTAAAGTCGTAGCTGGCGAGAGCGGAGCGCGTTTGCCAGTAGGGGCCAGCCGCGGCGGTGCCGGAAAGGAAGCCGGTGCGGAGGCGGTCGAGGGCGGGCCAGTCGAGTTCGGTCCAGGTCATGATTTGCAACGGAGAGTTACCACCAACGAAATCCGCCGGTCGGTTGGGCGCTTTCGATGGTCACGCGGCGCGGGGCGGAGTCCCCGGGCGAAAGGATCTCCAGCGTCAGGCGCGTGCCGGGAGGCCGGTCGATGAGCACCGAACCCAGCTCGCTGCGCCGGCCGACACCTTGGGCGAAGGATCGGACAGCCCGAGCATCCAGCGAGAGGATTTCGTCACCGACTTTCACGCCGGCTCTTTCGGTCAAAGAATCGGCCGGGATTTCTGTCACCAGAATCCGGGCGATCCGGTCATTGTTTGAGTCGGCGATGACTTTCAGGCTGAGCGGAAAACTGGTGATCGGTTCGGCTTTGACGCGGAACGGCGCGACGGTGACGGCCCCGGCGGCTACCGGTTTTGCGGCGACCAGAGAGGCAAACGCGGAGGGGAGGGCGGTCAGTTCCTCGCGAATGATCTGCACGATCCCCCATCGCTCCGCGCCGGTGGCGAACGCGAAGATTTCACAGCGGTAGACTCCGTCGGTCGCCCCGACTTCGAAGCGGGTGAGTTGTCCAGGGTAGCCAAGACGCTCGGCGGCGTGGGTCTCCAGAGAGGTGACGGGCACCGAAAGAACGATTGCGATGACTTGTTCGACCAACGCCGGCAGCGGCCCGGGATCTGAATCGGAGGCGGATCGATTGAAAATGAGCGCACGGGCCGGGGCGGCCGCTCGAGGCGTGAGCACAGCGACGAGTTTAAGACCGTCGTCGAAGGTACGCTCGCGGGGGAGCAGGCGCCATGGGCCGTCGGGATTTTCGAGCGCGAGGGGAAGCGGCGGGTGGTCTCCTCGGCCAACTGCGCTGAACAAAACGAACAGGATAAGTCGAAGTAGAGGCGTCTGAATCGACACGTGGAAAAGGCAAAACGAGGGCGTGGGGTGACTCAACCTCGTTTGCGTGTCGGGCGTACTCGCCGTTTTAAAGCGCAAAACCGAGATGGGTGGCCAGGCGTTGGTGCCTAATGCCGTAGAAGCGGGCGAAGTCGCGTATCCGCTCGGCGATGGGGTCGTCGGCCGCGGCGGCAGGACGGGTGCGTTGGGCGACGATGAGGAGATTTTTGGCGGTGTGCTCGGTGGAGATAAATTCGAAAACCTTGGTTTTGTAGCCGGCCCATTCGAGGAGCAGGGAGCGGAGAGCATCGGTCACGAATTCGGCCTGACGTTCTTGAAAGATTCCGTGGCGAAGAGCGTCGGCGAGCACGGGGGGAGCAAGTAGTTGGGGACGAATTTCCTTTTGGCAGCAGGGAGAAACGATCAGCAAGCGGGCACTGGCGTTGAGGCCGAAAGCGAGTGCGTCATCGGTGGCGGTATCACAGGCGTGCAGGGCGATGAGTACGTGGGTAGATTCCTCGATCTCCGTTTTTTCATTTTCGATCGAAGGCGCGGGAATCGGACCGGCCGTGAAAATGAGGTTGGTGACGCCGGTTTCCCGGGCGACGCGGTTGCAGAGATCGACGAGTTCGGTCCGGACTTCGCGGCCGGAGACAGTCGCACGTGAACCGAGCAGCGTGGCCACCGCAAAGGTGAGGTAACCTTTGCCGGAACCCATGTCGGCGATGCGGAGCGGCGTTTCAGACGGACCAAACGTCTCGGCGACCAACGGCTCGATCAGCTCGGCGAATTTCTGGATCTGGCGAAACTTGGCGGCCTGCTCAGCCCGGGGTTGGCCTTGGTCGTTGGTGACACCGAGTGCGCGTAGCCAAGGAGTGTTGGCCGCGATCGCGTAGTGCTTGGCGTGATCATGGGAGCCGGGAACGGGGGCAGCGGTGGGCGCAGTGGTTTTCGAACGGACGCGTGCGGAGCCATCGGGTTTGGTTTCGAGCTGGATCGAGTGGGTGGCGGTGAAAAGGTGGGCGTCGAGAAATTCGCGGCCGAGAAGATAGGTGACGAGGTTGAGTCCCTCGGCCGGAACCAAGTTTTTGGTGATGTCGCGTTGGGCGTGTCGCCAGACGAAGGTAAGGTGCGGTCCGGTTTTGAGGGCGACCGGACGGATGAAAATATTTTGCAGGGTGGGGTCCGCGGGCGGCGAGGCGGGTTTGCCGAGGGTGAGTTTGATGAGCGTTCCCTCGGTCAGGGCGGCGGACAGCAGCTCAAAAAAGCGGGCGCGAGCGGGAATGATGGGCATCCCGCAACGCTGCGGACTGCGGGGCGGCTTGGCCATCTAAAGCAAAGAAGATCGAACGTTACCCCGCGAGTTGGCCTGCGGACTTGCGCCGGGGTGTTTTTCCGGAGTCGTCGACACCGAAGAAAGGCTCGGTGAGGGGTTAAGAAACGCGCTCAGCGTTTGAGCTTACAGTTTGGCGAGGGCGTCGGCGGCGGGTTTCAAATTTGGGTCGAGTTTCAATGCGGCCTCGAAGGAGGTGCGGGCCGCGGCTTTGTCGCCCTTTTTTTCCAAGATGACGCCGATGCGAAAATGGGTGCCGGCGTGACCGGGTTGATTGGGTGGCGGGGTCAGGTCGAGGCAGCGCCGCAGGGTCTCGAGGCCACGGTCGAGGTTGACCCCGGTCGTCGAGGCGATTCGGCCGATTTGATAGAGGGCGAGGTAGTTGTCGGGTTTTTCCTGCAGAGCTGCTTCACACAGCTCGGTCGCTTCGGCGAATTTTTTTTCACCGGACTTGAGTGAAATCAGCGCGGTCAGGCCGCGCGCCGGGTCGCGCTTTCGGATCTCCTCGGCCTGTGCGTAGGCCTTGCTGCTGCTGCCGCCGGCGATCCAGGGGGCTTGGGCGTAATACTGCATGAGACCTTCGCGGGCATCGAGATAGTCGGGGTTGAGTTCCACGGCGCGGATCATGGCTTCGCGGCCCCGGGTGGCGGCGGAGAGCGAGCGGGTTTTGCCGGCGAGTTGGAGGGAGCTGCCACCGAAATCGCCCAGATAAGTGGCGTTGGTGGGCTCGAGTTCGGCGGCTTTGGCCAGCCAAGGCACTGCCTCGTCGAGGGCGGTGGTGTCGCCGCGTCGGCGGATGGTCATGCCGTAGTAGTAGGCTGCGGCCGCGTTCTTCGGCTCGGCGGCGGTGATTTTTTCAAGGGCGAGCCGGGCCTCGGGGTATTTTTTCGCTGCGTAAAACGCGATTGCTTCGCTCAACGAAGTCGCTCGGGCGGCTGAAACGACGAGGCTGAAAACTAGCGCAAATCTGAGCAAGTCAGAGCTAAAGGAACGCGAGTGCATCGGCTCTCTACGACTGCGGAGGAGCGGAAAAGTTTCAAGCCCGCGGTGAAGCGCGCGGGGCGACGGAAGCGCCAGCCAAGGCCGAGGCTACTCGTAGCGGAGGGCGTCGATCGGGTCGAGTTGAGCGGCTTTGTAGGCGGGGTAGAAGCCAGAGATAATCCCCACGAACGCGCTGCCTACGACCGAGATCACAATCCACATCGTGGGCACTACCACCGGCCAGCCGTTGTAGGCCGAGAGAAGTTGAGAGCCTCCGATTCCTATGCCGACGCCGATGAGGCCGCCGAGCGAGCTCAGGAGAATAGCTTCGATCAGAAACTGCGTGAGGACGTCTCGGCCATGGGCACCGATGGCGAGGCGGATACCGATTTCGCGGGTGCGCTCGGTGACGGAAACAAGCATGATGTTCATGATACCGATGCCTCCGACGATGAGGGAGACTCCGGCGATGCCCGCGAGCAATCCCGTCATGGTTTTCGCCGTAGCGGTGGCGGCGGTCGCGAGTTCTTCTTGGGTGCGGACGGCGAAGTCGGGTTCGCGACCGCGGCGGCGTTGAGTGAGGAGGTCTTCGACGGCGAGCTTAACGCTCGCGATGTTTTCAGGGAGATCGGCCTGGATGCGGATCATGCTGATATTGGTGCGTCGGGAGACTCGCTTCATGTGCGAGGTGTAGGGGATGAGGACGACATCGTCTTCATCGGAGCCAAAGATACTGAATCCCTTGGGCGTCATGACGCCGAGGATGCGAAAGGGGAGATTGCGAATTCGGAGCGTTTGGCCGACGGGGTCTTCGTTGGGGAAAACTTGGTCGGCAACGGTTTTTCCGATGACGCAGACCTTGGCGAGGGACTTGACGTCTTGGTCGGTAAACATGGACCCGGAGGCCATCGGCCAGTTGCGGACGTAGCCGTAATCGGGACCGACGCCGTTGACGTTGGTGTTCCAATTAAGACCGTTGGCGAGGATTTGGTTACGGTCGCGAATCTCGGGGCTGAGGCCGTCGATATCCTTCACATCGGCGAGAATGGCATCGGCGTCCTCCGGGGTGAGGGAAGTGGAGCTGCCCCAGCCGCCGCGGCTGCCGCCGCTTGAAGAGCTGCCGGGCATGACGGTGATGAGGTTCTGGCCGAGGGAGGCAACTTGGGCCTCAACCTGGGCCTTGGCGCCGTTGCCGATGCTGACCATGGTGATGACGGCTGCGACACCGATGATCATGCCGAGGGCGGTGAGCATGGACCGCATGGTATTGCGCCGGAGGGCGCGGAGGGCGACGCGGAGAGTGTTGGTAAAGCGCATGGCGGAGTCGTCTCAGGCGGCGGGGTTAGCGGTGAGTTTGGCGGCGGTCTCGGCGGCTTGGATCCGCTGCATCTCGGCGGCGGCGATGGAGCGATCCTCGACGGGAGCGTCGCGGACGACGACGCCATCGCGGAGGATGAGGTTGCGCTTGCAGTAGCGGGCAACGTCGAGCTCGTGGGTGACCATCACAATCGTGATGCCCTGGTCATTGAGTTTCTGAAAGACACCCATGACCTCGATGGACGTTTTTGAGTCGAGGTTGCCGGTGGGTTCGTCGGCGAGGAGGACTTGGGGCTGATTGACGAGACCGCGGGCGATGGCGACGCGTTGCTGTTGGCCACCGGAGAGCTGGTTGGGCATGTGGTCGGCGCGGTTGGCGAGACCGACGATCTCAAGGCAGTGCATGGCGCGCTCGCGAATCTCGTCAGCAGAGGCTTTGCGGTGGCGACCGTAGAGCATGGGAAGCTCGACGTTCTCGAGCGCGGTGGTGCGGGCGAGGAGATTGAACCCTTGGAAGACGAAGCCGAGCTTCTGGTTGCGCAGATCGGCGAGCTCGTTGCGGTCGAGTTTGTCGATATCGATCCCGTCGAGAAGGTAGGAACCCTTGGTCTGCCGATCGAGGCAGCCGAGCATATTCATCAGGGTGGATTTGCCGGAGCCGCTGGCACCCATCAAGGCGATGAACTCGCCGCGCTGGATATCGAGGCTGACGCCACGGACAGCGTGGACGGGAACTTCCCCGGACTCGTAGATTTTGTGGATGTCCTTGATTTGGACGACAGGGGGCATGAGCGAGAATCGGAGGTCGAATTTCGGAGCGTTGAGCGCGTTGGCGGTGGATTAGCGGCCACCGCGCGAGCTACCGGGGCTGCTGCCGCCGAAAGTGCTGCGGCCGCTGAAGGGATTAGCGGAGCCTCCTTGGGCGCCAGGGGCCCCTGGGGCGGCAGTTGCCCCGGGCATAATGACGGCGGTGATCACGTCGTCGCCTTCGGTGAGGCCTTCGAGGACTTCGGTGGTGAAACCGTCGGAGACGCCGAGCTTCACCGAGATCGCCTGAAGTTTCTTGTCTTTATCCGCAGCATTCGGCTCGACGAATTTATAAAGCGTGCGCTGCACCACGGTGTTGTTGAAGCCTTGGTCGCCGCTAGAGCTGGGGCCTCCACCGCTACGGCGGCCGCCGCCGGAATCGCCACCGCCCTTGGAGCCTTTGGGACGACCGCCAGGGGTGGCGAAGCGGGCGGCAATAAGTTCGGGATCCAGGCCCTTGGCCTTGGCGAGGACCTTGGCCTTGGCGATTTGGTCGGGAGAGGCAGGGGTGCCGCGCTCGAAGCCGATCTCGCGCATGATGGCCATAGTGGCTGCTATGCGTTCGTCGTCAGTCATGTTGGTTGCGGCGCCGGCAGGGGCGGCTGTTTTCTCTGTGGATTTGGCGACGGCTGGGTTTGCGGGGGTGGCGGCGAGGACCTCGGCGGGGATGCGAACGCGGAGGGCACCGTTGGCGACTCGGAGGACGCCGCTGCGTTGTTGAACGATGATGGAAACGTTGGCGGTCATGCCGGGCTTGAGTCGGCCGTCCTCATTGGCGACGTCGATGATCGTGGCGTAGGAGACGACGCTCTGACTGATACTGGCGGCGTTGCGCACCATCCGGACCTTGCCGGTGAAAGTCCGGCTGGGGAAGGCGTCGACGGTGAACTTGACGTCTTGGCCTTCCGCGATCGTGCCGATATCGGCCTCGGCGACAGCGGCGTTGATCTGCATGCGCGTGAGGTCGTTCACGAGGGTGAAGAGCACCGGGGCGTTCATGCTGGCGTTTACGGTGCGGCCCTTGTCGGTTTTTCGGTCGAGGACCATGCCGTCGATGGGCGAGACGATCGTGCAGCGCGAGAGGTCGAGCTTTGCGTTTTCGACCGCGGCCGTGCGGGTGAGCATGGTGGCGTTGGACTGCGCGAGTTGGGCCTCGGAATTGTCGAGCTCCGATTGGGAGACGAGGTTCTTCTCTCTGAGGCCGCGAACGCGCTCGGTGTTGAGACTGAGCAGGCGGTTATTCGCCTTGGCCGATTCGTAGTCGGCTTCAGCCTGTTTGAGGCGCTGGGTCGGGGTGGCTTCGTCGATGCGGGCAAGGAGGTCGCCGGCTTTCACCTTGGAGTTAAAGTCGACAAAGACCTCCTTGATTTGACCGGAAACTTGCGCGCCCACATCGACGGTGACCACGGGCTGAAGATCGCCGGTTGCGGTGACGGATTGGGTGATATCTCCGCGGGCTGCTTTGGTCGTCTGGAACTCGGGGGCCTTGTCGGTTTTTACCTCATAAAAACGCCAAGTTAATCCGCCGCCGACCGCGAGGATAAGGATCAAAATGATGAGACCGCCGTAGCTTTTGGATTTGGCCATGATGAAAGGAGGGAAAGGGGGAATGGGTGACGTTGGAAAATATAATCTGGCTGGGTTATGCCGTTTGCGGGAGTTAACCAAACAGGCCCGGCGGTCCGGTAGCGCAAAGACGCGACGAAGGCCAATAGGTAACAAAGATTTTGGGTAATCGAGCGGACGGACTGTTTAGCCGGTCTTTCCGGTCGAACGGGAAAAAGCGCGGGTGAGTTCCTCCGCGACATTGGGCGGGACGAAATGACTGATGTCGCCACCAAATTTCGCGACCTGCTTTACGAGGGTCGAGCTGGTGTAGCTGAATTGCTCATTGGGCATGACGAAGATCGTTTCGATTTTGGGCTGAAGGTGGCGGTTCATCAGCGCCATGTTGAATTCGAATTCAAAGTCGGAAAGCGCGCGAAGACCGCGGATGATCGCGTCGGCTTTTTGTGCGAGGGCAAAGTCCACGAGCAGACCGCCGAAGGTGGTGGCTGTGACGTTGGGGAACGGGGCGAGATTGGGCGCGAGCATCGCGAATCGCTCTTCTGCGGTGAAGAGCGGGCCTTTGCCGGCGTTGTGGGCGACGGCGACAGTGACGCGGTCGAAGAGTTTTGCGGCCCGGGCAAGGACGTCGAGATGTCCGTAGGTGATGGGGTCGAACGTACCGGGATAAATGCAATGGCGCATGGCGAGAGGTGTCGTGAAACAAAAGTCAGGTCCGGCAGATTGGCGATGATGTTTTCGCCCGTAGTCGGGTCGAATAAGCGCGAAGCCCTAACAAAAAACGTACGAACGGGTCCGGGATTGATTTCGGGCGAGGCGCGTGCGTTGGTGGAAGTCTTGTCATTCCGATGCTGACCCTGCCCAACATTCTCACGTTCTCCCGATTGCCGGCGATGTTTGCGATCGTCGGTTTGATGAACGCAGAGTTTCAATGGGCGGCGACGATCGCATTCTGGCTGTTCATCGCGGCGGCGCTCACGGATTGGTTGGACGGAAAACTCGCGCGTCAGAGCAATACCGTTTCGACGTTTGGCCGCTTCATGGATGCGGTCATCGACAAGGTACTGGTGCTGGGGATCATGATCGCATTCGTCGCGGGGAACGGGTATTTCATGGGTTACAAGGTCGCCGGGATGCTGCTGCTGCTGTGCATCCTTGGTCGCGAGTTCATGGTGTCGGGATTACGGATGGTGGCTGCGACGAAAGGCACTGTGGTGGAGGCCGACGCGGGCGGTAAAGTGAAGACGTTTATCCAACTGAATGCCATCGGCTGGCTGATGGGCGCAAGGATGCTTGAGCAGGATTTTGCGGATTTGTTTGCCGGCGACGCGCGCTGGCAAGTCACTGGGGTTCACCTGCTCGGGTTGAGTTTGTTTGTGCTGTCGGCGGTCCTGACGGTGACCTCGGGGGTGACGTATTTCCGACGTCACGGACACTTGGTGTTTAAGTGAGCCCTGCTATGGGACTCGCGCATCCAAACTGGCCGCGGGCCCTCCCAACTTGGCTTGTGGTCGGTGCGGCGACCTTGGGTCCGATTGGTCGGCTGCTGCCGGCGCCCGGAACTTGGGGATCGCTGGTCGGAGTGGGCGCGGTGGCGGGAATTTTGCTCGGGTTTAACGAGGGGATGGGCCCGGCGGTCTTGCTTGCGGCCGGTACGGTGGGCGCCTGGTGGGCGGTCGGAATTTGCGGCGAAGCCGAGGTGCGGCTCGGGCAGCAAGATCCGGGTGAGGTGATTTTGGACGAACTCGTCGCGATGCCGTGGTGTTTTGTGGGCTGGCCGGTGTTGGTCGGCGTCTGGCCGGCATGGGTGGTGCTCGCGCTGGGCTTCGGATTTTTTCGCTTCTTCGATATTCTGAAGCCGCTGGGGATCGCCCGGCTGCAAGGCTTGCCGGCGGGGTGGGGCGTAGTGGTGGACGATGTCGCGGCGGCGCTGGCGACGTGCGCGGCATTGCACGCGGCGCAACTTATTTGGCAGCTCGTTTGAGCCGGGCCGTTGCGCTAAGGCAGAGCGAGAAGCGACTCGACGGGGACTTTGACGAGGAGACCTTGGCGGAGGACATCGACCGAGAGGACGATGCCGTGGGGATTGCTCGGATCGTCGACGAAGCCCTCAAGACCGAAGAGCGGGCCGCTGATGATTTTGACGCGGCGACCCTTGGTGAAGAGGGGCATCACGCTGACCTCGTAGCCGGACGCGACGATGGCTTTGACGTCGGCGAGCTGGCGAAGAAAGGTTGTTTCGTCGGAGACAACGATGGCGCGGGCGAGCAGATCCTGTTGATAAATACGGCTCTTTTCTTCGAGGGGCACGCAGGCGAAGACATAGCCAGGAAACAGGGGTTTGGTGAATTTCTTGGTCTGCTGCGCGTAGTGGCGGACACTCGTGATGAGCGGCAGGTAGTGGTCGAACCGCTCGGCAGCCATGAGGGCGGCGAATTTTTTTTCGCAACGGGGTTTCGCGTGGCAGACGAACCACGTGAGGGCTTGGGCGGCCCGAGCGGGCGGGATTGCGAGATCGGGGGCGGACGGCACAGGAGGGAATCAGAGCGACTTCAGGCGTTGCAGGGCCTGGACGTAACCGGGAAATCCCTGGCCGCAAATCATCGCGCGGCAGGCGCCGGCGGTCATCGAAGTGTGACGGAATTTTTCACGCTTTTTGATGTCGGAGATGTGGACCTCGATCGCGGGTTTGTCGGAAGCGGCGAGCGCATCCCGCAGGGCGATGCTGGTGTGCGAGTAGGCGCCAAAATTGACGATGAAGGCGTCGATACCTCGATCGGTGAGGGCGTGGATTTTATCGACCAGCGCGCCCTCGTGGGCCGACTGGAAAAACGTGGGCGTGAACCCCAGTTTCTTTGCCTCGGTACGGATGAGCTTCTCGAGGTCTTTGAGCGTGGCTGAACCGTAAATCTCGGGCTGGCGCTTGCCGAGGCGGTCGAGGTTGGGGCCGTGGAGGATGGCGATGCGTTTCATCGGAGAGGTGGAGCGTCCATCACGAAACACACGAAAACCGCGAAAGGGGAAGACCAAGTTTAGCAGGGCGCGGGACTAAAGCGGATTGTCGGTGGCGATGAATTCCCACGGGAGATTGAACTTGGCGGCGAGTTCGGCGGCGAGGGCGCGGACGGCGTGGACCTCGGTGGCGTAGTGGCCGCAGAGGTAGAGGTTGAGTTTTTGCTCTTGGGCAAAGTTGAAGTGTTCTTCGCGCAGTTCGCCGGTGACGAGCGTGTCGCAGCCGGCCGAGGCCAAAGAGGCGAGGGCGCTGTTGCCGCTGCCGCTGCAGAAGGCGACCTCAGCGGGCGAAGCGGAGCCGAATTCGATGGCGGTCACGCGCGTGTAAAGTGATTCGAGTTTGGCTCGAAGCGCAGCGCGAGGGGAGGATTGGGCGGCGATGGCCCCGATGGGGCCGCCCTCGTTGGGGAGCCAAGTGCGGGTGACGGTCAGGCCGAGCTGGCGGGCCAGAAGAGCGTTGTTGCCGAGTTCGGGATGGGCATCGAGGGGAAGGTGGCTGGAGTAGAGCGCACAATCGGCGCGGAAGAGCGTGGCCACGCGATCGTAAACCGGCCCGGTGAGCGGGCGGGGCATGTCCCAATACATGCCATGGTGAACAATGAGGAAATCGACGCCAGCGGCGGCGGCTTTTTGAAACGGGACGACGCCCGCGTCGACGGCAGCACCGATTTTGGTGGCGCGGCCGGAGTTGGCGACTTGGAGGCCGTTGAAGGCGGAGGGAGCGTCCTTGAAGGCGGAGCGGTTGGTCCGCTGATCGCAGTAGGTGACGAGGTCGGCGAGGGTGGGCATTGGGGATTCGGAATAACGTCAGACGCCGAAGCGGCAAGAATGGGCGCTAAAGCCGGCACCGAAACTGACGAGCCAAAAATCACCGTCGGCGGCAGTGGGAGTGGCGGTGCGGAGGGTTTCTTCAAGTGCGAACAGCACGGAGGGGCTGCTCATGTTGCCAAAATCGCGGAGGACGCGGGCACTGGCGTCGAGGGAGTGCGGGGCGACGACGGGTGCGAGGGCATCCAAGACGTCGCGGCCGCCGGGATGGGCGACGACGCGGGCGACGGGGCGCGGACCGCGGGCCGCCCAAAGGTCCGTAACGGCGGACGCCGCGAGTTGGGGCACGGCGCGGTCGAGGAGGTTGCGCAGTTTGCCGTCGCGGTGTTCGAAGCGGAGTTTGTCGCGATCGGCGGGCCGATGGAGCGTTTGAAAATCAAACGCGCGGAGACCGGTGGGCCCGGGCGTGGCACGCCAGAGGGTGGCGGCGGCACCGTCGGAAAAAAGACAGGCGCTGATAATCACGCCGGGGTCGTCATCGAGAAAGAAGACGGCCGAGCAGATTTCGACGGCGATGCAGGCGACGGTGGCGCCGGGCTGCGCGGCGAGCACGTGACTCGCGGCCCGCAGCGTGGGAATCGCGGCGCCGCAACCGAGACCGACGAGATCCTGGAGAATCGCATCGGTGCGCAGGCCGAGTTGTTCGGAAACGTAACTGGTGAGTCCAGGGCAGAGGTAACCGGTGCAGGTGCAGATGAGCAGGGCGTCGAGGTCCGAGGCTTTGAGGTTGGCTTGGGCGAGCGCGGCAGTGAGAGCGCGGGCGGCAAGTGCGGGGCCTTCGGCGCGGAAGATCGCGTTCAATTCGTCGGAGCTCCGGTCGAAGATCTTTTCGATGTCGGGCGCAGCGAAGTGTCGGGTCGCGATACCGTGGTCGCCGCGCAGGATACTGTGCAGAATCAGTCGTGAGCGTTTTTGCAGCCGGGCGCGGACGGGAGACTTTTCCACGATGTCCCAGCACTGGCTTTGGGAAAACTGCGTGGGCGGGACGGCGGTGGCGAGGGCTTGGAGGAACATGGGTGGGGACGGCTTAGTGGAGCAGGGCGTAAAGGGGGCGGAGCGGAAGCACGCGGGCGCGGGTGAGTTGCGCGAGCATGAGTTGGAGGTGAGGGCGCAGAAAAAAAGGGTGCAGGGCGCGGGCGGCGGTGAGGCGGACCCGAAAGCGGAGGTGAAGTGCCCTCGCGGTCGCAGCGCAGGCGGCCGACCAATCGGAAGATCCCTGAGCGTAGGCGAGAAGAGGTCCGAGTGCGCTCTCGGCGCTTTGCAAGGCCACCGCCATCCCGTTGCCGGTGAAAGGCGGAATCAAACCAAGGGCGTCGCCGAGGCGTATAATGCCGGCTTCGGGAGCCGGCGCGGAGTAGTCGAGCGCGGCAACGGCGCAGCAGCTGGCGGGGTCGGGTGCCGCTGCGCTGATGCGCGCAGCGAGGGGACCGAGTCCGATGGCGGTGAGGTAAGCGGGCAGCAGAGCTGGGCCGGCGGCGGTGATGGGGCGGCGCCGAAAAAGGCCGCAGACGTTGACGGCACCGGACTCGGTGGTGGCCAGGCCGACGTAGCCTTCGGTGCCGAGGTGGAGCTCGAGGTCGCGCGTGAGCGTGAGGCCGTGGACGTGAAACTTAAGACCGAGCCAAGGTGAATCGCGGCGGGCGCGCCCGGTGGCGAGCACTCGGCCGGGCGCGGCCGAAAGATCGACGGCGCGGGTCTCGGAGCGAAGTTCGCCGCCGGCGGCGACAAAAGCAGTGGCGAGACGGGCGTCGAGGGCATGCCGGCTGAGTCCGAGGGCAGGGGCGGGGAGTTGTTGAACGCGGATGAGACGCGCGCGGTGATACCACGCGACCGTTCGATGGTGGAGGGCGTCGGCTAAAAATGGGGCGAGTCCCAGGCGGGCGATGGTGTCGGGTGAGAGCCCGGCGATGAAATCGCCACACACCCGATGGCGTGGATAACGGCCGGCGTCGAAAAGTGTAACGGGCACATCGGCGCGGCGCAGGGCGAGGGCGAGGGCAAGGCCGGCGAGTCCGCCGCCAACGATCTCGATCGGGCGGGGTAAATTCATGTGCGGCGCAACGCAACGAGGCGGTAGGCGCCGAGTAGCGAAGTGGTGACGCGCCAGTCCCAGTGCGAAGGTTCGAGGCCGAGGTAGCGGGGGAGTTCATCGGCGCGAAAACCGGCCGCGATGCTGACGTGCGCGTCGTGGAGCGTGACGTGATTGGCGCGGAAAAGCGGGGCGAACGCGGCGAATAGTTTTTGAAATCGAGTGTGGCGGGCCGGTTCGGAGGCGACGATCAGCCGGGTGTGGGCGCGGAATTGTTGACCCAGTGCGGCGAGTTCTGCCGTGGAGAAATGGTGAAAGATGAGATTGCCGATGATCGCGGGGTAGTCGGCGTAGTTTGAGAACCCGAGCAGATCGGTTTGGTGCCAAGGGCGCGAGCCGGGCCAAAGGGTTGGGCGGGAAACTTGGTCAAGCCCATCGATAGCGACGCCGCGGGTGTGCAGGGCCTGACTGAGTTCACCGCTGCCGGCACCGAGCTCGAGGGAGTTTTCGCCGGGAAGAAGGAGCGGCGGCAGGGTGCGGAGGAACCAGCGGGAGTTGCCCATGATGCGATTGATCAGGCGCAGGTCGCGGCGGCTGTGGATGGCGTCGGGATGATGCGGCGGGAGCGAATCGAGGATTTCTGGCTGGAGCTGGCGAAGCATCGCGAGTCGAAGGTTGCCCGGCGGCGCAAGGGTGTCCAGTGTGCCGAGCAGTTTCATCCATGAGCAAAGCCGACACGCCCGTAGACCTCATCGCCCAAGCGGCGAAGAAATTTCCGCACCGTCCCTCATGGGACGAGTATTTCATGGCGACGGCGGTGTTGATGTCCACGCGCTCGAACTGCGAGCGACTCCATGTCGGGTGCGTCATCGTGACGGGCGGGGCGAGGAAGAACCGCCTCGTGGCGGCGGGTTATAACGGTTATCTGCCCGGCACGCCGCACGTTTCTCGGCTGCGCGACGGGCACGAACAAGCGACCGTCCATGCGGAACAGAACGCGGTGGCCGATGCGGCGCGGCGCGGCAGTTCGGTCGAGGGCTGCGTGGCCTACGTGACGCATTTCCCGTGCGTCAATTGCGCCAAGATTTTGGCGGCCGCAGGAATCGCCGAGGTGAAGTATCGCACCGACTATCATAACGATCCGTTGGTTGCTCCTTTGTTGGCGGACGCCGGGGTCAAGATTTTGAAATTGTGACCGTAGCCAGGAACCAAACGGATCCAACCGATGAAGCGCGAGCCACGAGAGACGAATGAAGAGACGTTGGCCGGTGCATTGTTGTTGGCGCACCCAACGCTCAAAGAGGCCAATTTTAACCGCACGGTGATCTTGATGTCCGCCCACAGCGCAGAGGGTGCGATGGGGGTGGTGTTAAATCGGCCGATGGGGAAACGGCTGGGTGAATTGCAGGGGGATTTTGCCCTCGGTCCGCTGGCGGGTGTGCCGCTATGCAACGGGGGTCCGGTCGAGCAAAAGCAGCTCGTGTTGGTCGCTTGGGAGAGGCAGGACAACGGGTTTCGCCTGCACTTCGGGATCGAACCGGATCACGCGAAACAACTGCGCGACACGGAGGACGCGGACTTGCGGGCCTTTGTGGGTTATGCCGGGTGGACGGGTGGACAGATCGAGCAAGAGCTCGAGCGGAACACATGGGTCGTGGTGACGGCGCCGCGCGATCTTTTCAGCCTGCCGATGGACGCGAGTTTGTGGCGCACGTTGCTGGCGCGGGAGGGCGCGGAGTGGCGGTTGTTGGCCGACGAGCCGGAGGAAACGGGGCAGAATTGAACCGGGCTAACGACTGCAATTAGCCGCGGCGAAACGGCCCACGCTCAGAGCGGACAATTCAGTTGACAGGGGTTGGAGCGGACTCTGTTTTCACGCGTTTTATGAAAGTCGTTTCCTCTATCAAATCTGCCAAGAAGCGTCACCCGGCGTGCCAAGTGGTGCGTCGTAAGGGCAAAATCTATGTGATTAACAAGGTCGAGCCGCGTTACAAAGCGCGCCAAGGCTAATTAATCCTCTTTTATTACGATGAAACCCGAAGGCCATCCCATTCTCAACGACGTTTGCTTCCTCGATATCGGAACCGGCAAACGCTTTCTCACCAAGTCCACGATGAAATCTGCCCGCAAGGAGACCATCGAGGGCATCGAGTATTACGTCGTGATCCGCGATGTGACGATGGACTCGCATCCCGCCTACACCGGCGAGAAGCGTCTCGTCGACACGGCTGGCCGCGTCGAGAAATTCACCAGCAAGTTCAAGCGCGTCGCGACCAAGAAATAATTGGATCAGACCAGCGCTTTGGTTTTGGAAGACCCTCCGGAAACGGAGGGTTTTTTGTTGCCGGAGCGGTGCACCGGGAGCGTCTATGAGCGGATGCGCCCCTCAAAAATCATCGCCTTTGACTGCGACAGCACGCTGAGCGGAATCGAAGGGATCGACGAGATGGCCCGATTGCGGGGCGCCGCGTGCTTTGCTGAGATCGATGCGATGACGCGCGATGCGATGGAAGGGCGTATTTCGCTCGACAGTATTTTTGCCCGGAGGCTGGACATCGTCCGGCCAACGCGGGTGGAAAGCGCCCTCATCGGGCAGCTTTACATCAAACATGTTGAGCCAACCGCATTGGCCGCATTGGCGGTGTTGCGGGCGGCAGGATGGACGCCTCTGATTATCAGCGGCGGTTACACGCAGGCAATCGAGCCGCTCGCCACGTTCCTCGGCATTGACCGGGTTGAAGCCGTGGGCCTGCGGTTTGACCTGGCGGGGAATTATGCGGGTTACGAAGCTACGCATCCGGCGAGCCAGCGCGGCGGCAAGCCCCGGATAATCCACGCGCTCCGGGAGGAGCTGAAGCCCGAGAAGATCGTGATGGTAGGCGACGGCGCGAGCGATTTGGAAACCAAAGGAAGCGCGGACGTGTTTGTCGGTTTCGGCCGCTACGTGTCCCGGCCGGCAGTGAAGGCAGGGGCGGACCAATTTGTGGATTCGCTCGCTGAAGTCGCCAGCTTGCTGATTGGCGAAAAAAGATAGACCGGCGGGTGGAAATCGCCGGGTTTTTTTGCAGCAGATCGAGGGCTGCTTGACGGGGGGCCTTGCTCGGCGATTCTCGTAGTACGCATGATTTCGTGGATTTATCTGATAGCAGGGCTCTGTCTGCTCTATCTGGGAGCGCAAATTTTGGTAAAGGGAGGCGCCGCGCTCGCGCTGCGACTGGGGCTGAATGCGCTGGTCGTCGGGCTGACTGTAATCGCCTACGGTACGAGCAGTCCGGAAATGGTGGTGAGTGTGAGCGCTTCGCTTCAGGACAACGGGGCGATCGCGATCGGGAACGTGGTAGGTTCCAATATCTGCAACATCGCGTTGATTCTCGGGGTGTGCGCGCTCGTTTCGCCGCTTTCGGCTTCGGCGCAGATCATCCGTCGGGAGATTCCGATCATGATCGGGGTTTCGGTGGTGCTGGCGGCAATGCTCTGGGACGAACAGTTGAGTCGCCCCGAGGGCGGGGTGCTGTTTGCGGGCATCGTCGTTTATACAGTGCTCACCGTGCGCGACGCGCGGGCCGAGACCAAAGGAAAGGCGGAGCAGGAGTATGGGGAGGATTTCCCGGCAGGCTCGATGGGACTGGGGAAGTCGGTGCTGTTGGTGGTTGCCGGTCTCGGAGTGCTGGTGGTGGCTTCGCAGCTTTTCGTTGGCGGGGCGGTCGTGCTGGCCAAGTCGTGGGGTGTGACGGAGGCGGTGATTGGACTGACCGTAGTCGCGGTCGGCACCAGTATGCCGGAGTTGGCCACATCGCTCGTGGCGGTGGTGCGCGGGCATGGTGACGTGGCGATCGGAAATGTGGTTGGATCGAATATTTTCAATGTGCTCGGGATTCTCGGAATTGCGGCGTTGATCAATCCAATCGACACCAGTGGATTGAGCCGGGTCGACTTGGCGACGATGGTAGTAGCCGCGTTGGCGATGCTGCCGGCGGCGCGTTCCGGCGGGGTGATTTCGAGGCTCGAAGGCGCCGTGCTTCTGTTCGCTTATTTGGGGTATACTGCTTGGTTGGTGGCACAGACGATCTAACTCAAACTACTTAACCTTAATTCATGGCTGCACCCTCTACCCCTGCTTTCCCTCCGACATTGAGTTCCTACCCGGAAATTCCGGGAGCAGGCCTGACTGAAATCCTGTCGTCGCGAATCCAGATTGACCCCTTTAACTTGGTTGCGACGGTGATCTTCTTGCTCGCGATCGCGCACACGTTTGCGGCAGCAAAAATTCAGCATCTTGCCCATGTCGTTGAGAAACGACACGCGCAGCGACTCAGGTCAGCCGGCCGGTTTACCGATAGCACCGGCGACGGAAATCCGGATGAGGTGAGCTTCACTGGAAAAGTGCTGCACTTTTGCGGAGAGATCGAAGCGATTTTCGGGATCTGGGTGATCGCATTGGCAGCGGCGATTGTGGCCTTAAAGGACACGGCTACGGCGATCCACTATTTGGCTGATACGGTGAATTTTACCGAGCCAATGTTTGTCGTGGTGGTCATGGCGATCGCGGCGACCCGGCCGGTCCTGGGGCTCGCGGAACAGGCGCTACGGAGCGTGGCTAGGTTGGGCGGTGGCCGGCCGGCGGCGTGGTGGCTGGCGATCCTGATTTTGGCTCCGCTATTTGGCTCCTTTATCACCGAGCCGGCGGCTATGACGATCGCCGCGCTACTTTTGGGGCGGCAGTTCTACGAACTAAATCCGTCGCCTCGGCTCAAGTATGCGACGCTGGGTTTACTGTTTGTGAACATTTCTGTAGGGGGAACGCTGACGCATTTTGCGGCGCCGCCCGTGCTGATGGTAGCGAAGCCTTGGAACTGGGACTTCGGGTTTATGCTCGTGAATTTTGGCTGGAAGGCAGCCGTTGGAATCGTGGTCGCGACGAGTTTTTACTTTGTGATGTTTAAAGATGAACTACTTGGCCTGAAATCATCGGCCGCTGATGCCGCGGTGACGCAACCGGAACGAACGGTGCCGATATGGATCACCTTTGTGCACCTGGGATTTCTAGGGTTCACGGTTTGGATGGCGCATTACCCGGTTTTATTCATCGGAGGATTTCTGTTTTTCTTGGCGTTTACTGAAGCTACGTACCACCACCAGTCCCGGTTGGAATTGCGCGGACCCATGTTGGTGGGATTCTTTCTCGCCGGGTTAGTAGTCCACGGCGGGTTGCAGGGGTGGTGGATCGGACCCGTGCTGAAAAGCATGGGCGAGACGCAAGTGTTCTTCGGCGCCACGGTGCTGACCGCATTCAACGATAATGCCGCAATCACTTATCTCGCGACGCTGGTGCCGGGGTTTACTGACGGTATGAAATACGCAGTCGTCGCCGGGGCGGTAACGGGTGGCGGACTCACGGTCATTGCAAACGCGCCGAACCCAGCGGGGCAGACGATCTTGAAAAAATATTTTCCAGAGGGCGTTTCACCGATGGGTCTGTTTTTGGGGGCCTTGGTGCCAACGCTCATCATGGGTGTGTGCTTTATGTTGTTCTAAAGGGACGGGCTGGTCCGTCGAAGAACACCGGGCCGCTCCTTGATCAGGGAAACAGTCCGCGAGCGGCTTTGGCGTCGGCGACCCGCTGGATGCCGAGGGTGAGCGCGGCGAGACGACGGCTGAATTGGAATGTGGCCTTCTGCGCATCGACGGCGGCTTTGGCTTTGTCGAGGATGCCGAAGAGCTTCGTGATGACTTCATCGCGGCCCCAGTAAAAATTGGAGAGATTTTGCAGCCACTCGAAATACGAGACAATCACGCCGCCGGAATTGCAAAGAACGTCGGGGATAATCTCGATGTCGCCGCGGGCCTCGATGATTTTGTCGGCGGCGTTGGTGGTGGGGCCATTGGCAGCTTCGGCGAGGACGCGACATTTGAGCTTGGCTGCGTTCTGATCGGTGATGACCCGCTCGAGGGCGGCCGGGACGAGAACGGTGCACGTGAGCTCGAGCAGCTGTTCGTTGGTAATCGCTTCGCCGCCATCAAAGTCGCGGAGGGTTTTCTGGTATTGAACGTAGTTAAGGGCTCGTCGGACATCGATGCCCTTGGGGTTGTAGTAGGCCCCGGTGTAGTCGGAAATCGCGATGATCTTGGCGCCGTAATCTCCGAGGGAAAGGGCGGTTTCACTGCCGACGTTGCCGAAACCTTGGATGGCGACCGTGGCCTCGTTGATCGGAATTTTTAGGTCTTCGAGATACTTTTTGACGAGGTAAGCCACGCCGGCGCCGGTCGCCTCACGCCGTCCTTGCGAGCCGCCGAGGGCGATGGGCTTGCCCGTAACGATCGCGGGGGAGACGTGGCCGATATGATTGGAATAGGTGTCCATCATCCAGCCCATGATGCGCTCATTGGTGCCCACGTCGGGCGCCGCAACATCGATGTGGGGTCCGAGGAAATTGACCATTTCCTGCATGTAACGGCGGGAGAGATGCTCGAGTTCGTTCAGGGAAAGATCATTGGGGTTGACGATCACTCCGCCCTTGGCGCCGCCGTAGGGCAAGCCGACGAGGGAGCATTTCCAACTCATCCACATGGCGAGCGCGGCGACCTCGCCGAGGGTCACGTGCTGGTGAAAGCGGATGCCGCCCTTGGAGGGGCCGGTGGAGAGATTGTGTTGGACGCGGTAGCCCTCAAAGACGGTCACGGAGCCGTCGTCGCGCTTCACTGGCAACGCGACGGCGAGACAGCGGCGGGGGTATTTGGTGCGATCGCGCAGCGCATCGGGAAGGTTGATGGCATCGGCGGCCTGGTCGAACTGACGGCAGGCCATCTTGAAGACTTCGGAGTCGTAAAGGGACGAAACAATGGCTTTGGACATACGAATGGGCGGAAGGATTCCGCATCGAGGGTTGATGATCTGAGCCGAGAGGCCGGCCGTTGCTTGTGGGCGGAGAATGGAATAAGGGCAGGGGTTTAGCAATTGGCTTCAGGCCGGGGGAAAGCTTGCATCGCTTACACTTATTCCACGCACGTGGGTCTTTGTTAACATGGGAACTCTGATAAATTTTACTCGCTGGGTGCTGGGTAAAACTGCGGGTGCGGGTTTGATCCTAGCCGTGGGCTTGGCGGCGGCCGGGCTTTGGGTTTATTTGAAGGATAACGTGATCTTGCTCGACTGGCGGCGCGAGGTCGTCGCGACGTTGAGCGGAGAGCGGGCAAAGGTGCAGGCGGCGCTGGGCGATGTGCAGCAACGGATGAACCGGACGGCGGCAGAGATTGCGCGTGAGCAGGCCAAAGCAGAGCAGGCCGACAAGGTGGTGGCGCAGCTTAGGGCATTGGAAAGCCTGTGGGACCGGCTCGTGGGCGATCCCGAACAACAACGCGCCAACGCGGAACAACGCCGGCGGATGGAAGCGGTGAGTGCGGAGGCCAAGGGCAAGGCGGCCGGTTTGCAGGAAGTGCTGATGCGCTCGGGGTGGGAGCGCGATGGGTTGCTGCTGGCGCTGGGAAAAAAAGATGCGGAGCTGCGCGAGGCGCAGAAAAACAAATCAAGGGTGCAGCAATTTATCGAAGACGCCTGGTTGCGGTCGAAGCCGTGGATAATCGGGGCGCTGGTGCTGTATTTTTTTGGTCCGACGGCGGGCAAGTTGCTGCTGTATTTTGGGGTGGCGCCGTTGATCGCCGGTGGAAGGCCGGTGCGATTGACGCCGGACTTGGCCGTATTGCCGGAAGTCGCGATGAGTCGGGTCTCGGCTGAAATCAGGCTGGATCCGGGTGAACGGCTTTGGGTGAAGGGGCAGTTTTTACAGGCCTCCGACGAGGGCGTTACGCGGGCGACCAAATATGTCCTCGATTGGCGAATTCCGGTCACCTGCGTGGTGACGGGACTGGTCGAATTGATCGAGCTCAAGGCGAAGGCCGGTTGCGGCGAGCAGCGGCTCACGTTGTCGAATCAGGCCAACCCCCAAAGTGAACTGACGGTACTGACGCTGCCGGCGGGAGCGGCGGTTGTGCTGCGGCCGAGTTTTTTGGCGGGCGTGATCGTGCCCGAGGGGGCGCGACTGGACCTGCGGAGGCGGTGGCAGTTGTTCCGCTGGCAAGCGTGGGTCACGCTCCAGTTTCGTTTTTTTGAATTTGCGGGGCCGTGCCGTCTGATTGTTGCAGGCAGTCGCGGCGTGCGCGCGGAGCGCCTGGTCGATCGTGAAGGCAATCCGGCGCCGGCGCGGCGGGCGAATCAGGATGCAACCGTGGGCTTCACGCCCAATCTGTCCTATCGGCCGGTGCGGGCGGAGACGTTTTGGAGTTACTACCGAGGGGTGAATCCGTTGTTTGACGACATGTTTGCCGGGCAGGGAATTTTCCTGTGTCAGGAAATTTCAGCCGACGGCGATGCCCGCCGGGCCCGGAATTTTTGGAGCGGGTTGTGGGGCGGTTTGACCAAGGTGTTCGGGCTTTGACTCAAAGATACGTGGCGGTGGAGTGGCGGGCTATGTCTACGAACGGAGCAGAACAAGTAGCGGTGCTGTTTGACTGGGACGGGGTCATTATCGACTCGTCGCGGCAGCATGAGGAGAGCTGGGAACGACTCGCCCATGAGGAAAAGAAGTCGCTGCCCCGGGATCATTTTACGGTGGGGTTCGGGAAGAAGAACGAGTGGATCATTCCGAGTCTGCTGCGTTGGACGGACGATGTGGCGGAAGTGAAACGGCTATCGTTGCGCAAGGAGGCGCTTTACCGGGAAATCATCGTCGAGCGCGGACTGAAGGCCTTGCCGGGCGTGCTGGTATTCCTGGAGCGCCTCAAAGCGGCCGGCGTGCCGAACTGCATCGGCTCTTCCACGCACCGGGAGAACATCACGACGACGCTCGGGGTGCTTGGTTTCGAGGGGCTGTTCGGCGGAATGGTGACATCGGAAGATGTTAACCAAGGGAAACCGCATCCGGATGTTTTCCTGAAGGCGGCGGCGAAGACGGGAGTGATGCCGGCGCGCTGCGTGGTTTTTGAGGATGCGTTTGCCGGGATCGACGCGGGGCATGCGGGCGGAATGAAGGTAGTGGGCGTGGCGACGACCCACCCGGCGGAGGCGCTCGCCGGGAAGGTGCACCGGGTCGTGGGCCGGTTGGACGAACTGACGGTTGCGGATCTGCGAGGGCTGGTTTCCGGTTGAGGTCATGCTCTTCAAACTCGCTTCCGACTACCAACCGACGGGTGATCAGCCGCAGGCGATCGCGCAGTTGGTGGCGTCGATCAAGTCGGGAAACAAGCACCAGACCTTGATGGGCGTCACGGGCTCGGGGAAGACCTTCACGATGGCCAATGTGATCGCGCAATGCGACCGGCCGACCCTCATCATCTCGCACAACAAGACGCTCGCCGCCCAGCTCTATTCGGAGTTCAAAAATTTCTTTCCCGAAAACGCGGTCGAATATTTCGTCAGCTACTACGATTACTACCAGCCCGAGGCCTACGTGCCGTCGAGCGATACCTACATCGAGAAAGATTCCTCGATCAACCAGGAGATCGAGCGACTGCGGATCGCGACGACGAGCTCGCTCGTTTCACGCAAAGACGTGATCGTGATCGCCAGCGTTTCCTGCATCTACGGCTTGGGCTCGCCCGAGACCTTTTCCGAAATGCGGATCGCTATCCGGATGCACGATGAATTGGGGCGAAACGTTTTTCTGGAGCGGCTCGTGGAGAATCGTTACGAGCGCAACGACTATGATTTGAAGCGCGGTTGCTTTCGGGTGCGGGGCGATGTCGTCGATGTGATGCCGGCCTACCTCGAACACGGTTTGCGAGTGGAGTTCTTCGGCGACGCGGTGGATGCGATCACCGAGTTTGAGCCGGTGAGCGGTGACGTGATCCGGACGCTCGACCAATTCGATCTCTATCCCGCGAACCAATACGTGACCACCCGTGGCCGGCTCGAGCCGGCGATCGCGGCGATCAAGGCGGAGCTGGAAGAGCGCGTCGCGTTTTTTGAGGGGAAGGGGCAGTATCTGGAGGCGCAAAGGATCAGGATGCGCGTGAGCTACGATCTCGAGATGCTCCAAGAAATGGGCTTCTGTAACGGGATCGAAAACTACTCCCGCCAACTCACGGGCCGGACGGCGGGTTCGCGGCCGTTTTGTCTGATCGATTTCTTTCCGAAGGATTTTCTGCTGATGATCGACGAGAGCCACGCGACTGTCTCCCAGATCGGCGCGATGTATAACGGCGACCTTTCGAGAAAAAGCACGTTGGTGAACTTCGGCTTCAGGTTGCCCTCGGCGCTCGATAACCGGCCGCAGAATTTCGCGGAGTTTCAGCAGATCACCGGGCAATCGCTTTACGTGTCGGCGACGCCGGCGAAGTTCGAACTGGAGTGCTCGAGCGTGGTGGCGGAGCAACTGATCCGGCCGACGGGTTTGCTCGATCCGATCATAACGATTCGGCCGACGAAGGGCCAGGTGGAGAACCTGAAGAGCGAGATCAACCTGGCCGTGGCGGCCGGCGAACGGGTGTTGGTAACGACCCTGACGAAGCGGCTGTCAGAAGACCTGACGAGTTATCTGCGGGAATCGAAGATCCGGGTGGAGTATTTGCACTCGGATATCGACGCGATCGAGCGCGTGGAGATTTTGCGGAATCTGCGTCTCGGAAATTTCGACGTGCTGGTCGGCATCAATTTGCTGCGTGAAGGTCTGGATCTGCCCGAGGTCGCCTTGGTGGCGATCCTCGACGCGGATAAAGAGGGGTTCTTGCGCAGCGAGACGAGCTTGGTGCAAACCTCGGGGCGTGCGGCGCGGCACGAGAAAGGGCGCGTGATCTTCTACGCGGACAAAGAGACGGACTCGATAAAGCGGACCATCGCGATCACGACCTATCGTCGGGAAAAACAGATCGCCTACAACTTGGAGCACGGAATCACGCCGCGGGGCGTGAAGCGGGCGGCGCAATCGAGTCTGCACCTATACGATGGCTCCGGGCGCAAGGACGATGAGCCGGTGTTGGCGGAGAGCGCGGACGACGTGGCGGCGGTGATAGCCGAGCTGGAAGAAGACATGCAGTCGGCGTCGGATCGTCTGGAGTTCGAGCGGGCGGCCTTACTCCGGGACCAGATCACCGCGTTGCGCACGGGTGATTTTCGAAAAATGGCCAAGATAGAGGCGAAGGACTACTCGACCCGGGGGCGCTCCGCGGGGAAGAAGACGGCGCGGAAGAGGTGACGCGCCGAAGAAGCGGACGACTTCGACGAACAACGCCGTTACGCCGGCGATTTAATGCGGGCCGGATCAAGCACGCCGACACAAGGGAGGTTGCGGTAGCGTTCGGCGAAATCGAGGCCGTAGCCGATGACGAACTTATCGGGAATTTTGAAGCCGACGAAATCAGCTTTGAACTCGACCTCGCGGCGCCCGACTTTATCGAGCAGGACGCAGGTGCGCAGGCTCGCAGGATGCAGTTTTTGCACAAGGCCGGCCACGAGCTTCATGGTTTTGCCGGTGTCGAGAATGTCGTCGATGATGAGCACGTGACGGTTGCGAATATCGAGGGTGAGGCTGGCCACGACCTGCGGCGTGCCGACGGATTTTGTCTTCTCTCCGTAGCTTGAAGTGCGGATGCAATCCAAGCGCACGGGATTGTCGATTTCCCGCATGAGATCGGCGGTAAACATGATCGCGCCGTTGATCAGCGAAACGATGGTGAACTCGCCGTCGCCGTAAGTTGACTTGAGTTCCTGGGCGATGGAGCGAACGCGGCGTTTGATTTGAGCTTCGGTGAAGAGGACGCTCTCCAAGTGGGGGTGAATGGCGGCGGGTTTCGGCTTCGGACGGGTGGGCATAGTCGTAGGCGGAGGGAGACAAGAGGAGTCCCCGGAAGCAATCCGTTCTCCGCCGGGAAAAGAGGTTAATTCCTTTGACTTGGCTGGAGGCCAAATCTTGCCTCCGCGACGATCCACGCCGGCATGATTTCCATCAAAATCCAGCAACTGACGAAGCGATTTGGAGCCGTCACGGCGCTGCATAAACTGGACCTGACGATCGAGCCGGGTGAGTTGTTTTTCCTGCTTGGACCCAGTGGCTGCGGCAAAACGACGCTGCTGCGCAGCATGGCCGGATTCTACATTCCAGAAGAAGGGAAGATCCTCTTTGGCGACGAGGACGTGACGCGGCTGGCGCCGCACAAGCGAAACACCGGGATGATGTTTCAGAGCTACGCGCTGTGGCCGCATATGACGGTGGCCGGCAATGTGGCTTTTGGGTTGGAGGAGCGGCGGGTGCCCAAGGACGAAATCAAGCGGCGGGTGGGCGAGGCGTTGGAGTCGGTGCGGATGAACCAGTATGCCGACCGGAAACCAAACCAACTGTCCGGCGGGCAACAGCAACGGGTCGCACTGGCCCGGGCGCTGGTGATCCGTCCGCGTTGTTTGCTGCTGGACGAGCCGCTCTCGAATCTCGATGCCAAACTGCGGCTGGAAATGCGCACGGAGATTCGGCGCGTCTGCAAGGAGTTCAAATTGACGACGGTTTACGTGACTCACGACCAAAAGGAGGCACTGTCCGTGTCGGACCGCATGGCGATCCTGGAGCACGGGCACATTCTCCAAGTGGGCACGCCGCGGGAAGTCTATCGGCGACCGACGCGGAAGACGGTGGCGAATTTTATCGGCGAAACGGACTTCATCACCGGCAAGGTGGCCGGGATGCACGGTGATTCCGTGACGGTTGAGACCGCCATCGGCCGCTTCGACGGGGTGCTTGGCGATCCGGGGCAGCGGCCAAAAGTCGGCGACGACGTCACGCTCTCGGTCCGCCCGGAGTGTTGGGAGCTCAGCCGGGAACGGCTTTCGGAACGCAACTCGGTGCAGGGCACGATCGGAGGTTTTGTCTATCTCGGAGAAGTCGCACAGTATGACTTTGTGGTGCGCGACCGGACGCTCAAAGTGTTCGAACGCAATCCGCGGTTTGTGGACGGCGCGTCGCGGGGCGAACTGTTCGCGACCGCAGCGCCCGAGGACGTGGTCGTGCTGGTGAGTTGATGGGCATATGTTGCGGCAGACGCTGATAATCCTGACGTTGGTGGCGACGTTGGTACTGCCGTTTGCGCTGCGGCCGGCGAAAGAGTCGGCGGCGAAGGCCGACGACACGCTGGTGCTCGTGACCCCGCACAATGAAGCCATCCGACATGAATACACGCGTGGCTTCTCGGAGTGGTATCGTACGCGCACCGGGCGAACAGTAGCGATGGACTGGCGAGTGTTGGGCGGGACCAGTGAGATTGCGCGGTTTTTGGAAGGCGAGTATGTCGCTTCGTTTAAGAACATCTGGACCAAGAAACTGGGCCGGGAATGGAGCGGTGAATTGCAGGCGGGGTTTCAGAATCCACGGCTTACGGCGGATGCGCCGGCCATCGTGAAGGAAGCGCGGGCCGCGTTTCTGACGTCGGAGGCGTCGTGCGGGATCGATCTTTTTTTCGGCGGGGGCACGTTTGATTTTGAAAAGCAGGCGCGGGCAGGCCGGCTGGTGGACAGCGGAATTTTGAAGAAACACCCGGAATGGTTCACGGATGCGGTAATCCCAAGGTCTTATGCGGGTGAAGAGTATTGGGACAAAGAAGGTCGCTGGATCGGATCCGTGCTGAGTTCCTACGGTATCATTTTTAACCGGGATTCGCTGAAGCGGCTGGGTATCACGAACGAGCCAAGCCAATGGACCGACCTGAAGGACCCGCGCCTCATGGGGGAAGTGGCGCTATGTGATCCGACCAAGAGCGGTTCGATCGCCAAGGCGTTTGAGAACATCATTCAGCAGCAGATGCAGCGACGCTTGGTGGCTTTGACGAAGGAGAATCCGTTAGAGGAGCCGAAAGCGCGCGAGGCGAGGGCAGTGCGCGAAGGATGGATGGCCGGCCTGCAATTGCTGCAGATCGTGGGGGCAAACGCGCGCTACTTCACCGATACGTCGCAAAAGCCGCCGATTGATGTGGCGGCGGGGAACTGCGCCGTGGGGCTTTGCATCGATTTCTACGGCCGGCAGCAGGAGGAGGCGGTGCGTCGTCGCGGGATATCGGACCGGATCGGCTACGCTTCACCGGCGGGCGGATCGGTGAGTTCGGTAGATCCCGTCGCGCTGTTGCGCGGAGCGAGAAACCCGGAAGTGGCTAAATTATTCATCGAATATCTGCTCTCAATGGAGGGGCAGAAGCTTTGGAACTTTAAGCCAGGGACCGAGGCGGGGCCGGAGCGGTTCGCGTTGCGCCGTTTGCCGGTGCGGCGGGATTTCTACGCGAACGCCGAGTTTACGGCGCGCCGAAGCGATCCGGAGGCGCAGCCTTTTGTGCAACAGGACCAGCTGATCTATCGCAGCGAGTGGACGGGCGGAATTTTTCGTGAGATGGCGTTTATCATCCGGGTTGTCTGCCTCGATACCCACGCCGAATTGAAGGATGCTTGGCGGGCGATCAACGCGGCACCGCCCGAAGCGCGAGCGCAGGCGCTGGCGGTGTTGAGCGATCTTTCGGTGGTGGATTATGATCGGGCGAACAAAGAGGTGAAGCAGGCGTTGGGTTCGAAGAACAAGGTCGACGAGATCAAACTGGCCAATCAGCTCGGCGCGATGTTTCGCCAGAACTACCTTAGGGCGGAGCAAATCGCCAAAGACGGCACGAATTAAAGTGTGCGGACTGGGATTTCGTTGCGGATGCGGTCCGGGCGTTGGCTGGAACTTCTAGAGCTGGGCGAATTCGGCGGCGAAGGCCGGCTTGTCTGTGGCCTTAAAAAAAGACGTTCCGGCGACGAAGGTATCGGCGCCGGCGGCGCGGCATTCGCGAGCAGTTGAAAGATCCACCCCGCCATCCACCTCGAGACGGAAGCTAAGGTTCCTCTCCTTTCTCCAAGCGGCGAGTTGGGCGAGCTTGGGCAACATGTCCGAGCGGAACGGCTGGCCTCCGAAACCGGGTTGCACCGTCATGACGAGCACGAGGTCGACCGACGCCAGCAGAGATTCGACGGCGCTCGCCGGTGTATCGGGGTTGAGAACGATCCCGGCTTGTGAGCCCAGCGAGCGAATCCGGGCAAGCGTGCCGACATGGTCGTAAGTGGGTTCAATATGGACGCTGATGAGATCCGCACCGGCGCGGGCGAAGGCTTCGACATAACGATGAGGCTCGGAAAGCATCAGGTGGGTGTCGAAAAAGAGCTTGGATCCGCGGCGGCGCAGGGCTGTGAGAGTTTCGGGGCCGAAGGTCAGGTTGGGGACGAAGTGCCCGTCCATGATGTCGATGTGGAGCCAGTTGAGTCCAAGCTCGGCGACGGTCGCTACGCTGGAGGACAGGTTGGCGTGGTCACCGGCCAGCAACGATGGAGCGAGGATAGGAGCGTGGGTCACGGTCCGGATAGAAAACGGAGACAGGTCAAAGGCGCAAGGCGGCAGCACTGTTGGTGTCCGCCGCTGCCGCCTTACCAAACGTCGAGGACGACGTGCACGACCTTTTCGGCCAAGGCATCGGCGAGCAGGGGGAAGGTTTGAAACTCCGCCTGCAGTTGGCCGCTGACTTCGGTACCGGAGGGAAGACTGAGTTGACTGTCGGTGTAGGCATCGCGCCGCACCGAGATCTCGCGATGGGTGAAATAGGTTTTGCCGGAGCGGTTATCCTTGAGGGTACAACGCGTGATCAGATTCAGGGTAAACTTTCGAGCCAAGCCGGTGTCGTCGCGCCGTTGGGTGGCCACATCCCGCCGATAGTCGCTGATCTCAACTTCGAGAGCGGCGTCGGCTGTTCCCGGCGAATTGACGAGCGTGACCCGTGAATCGCGAAGGAAAGCGGCGCGGATCTGGGCCGTGGTGATCGCCTGCGCCTGTGGCAGCAAAATCTTCAGGGTTGTCGGCGCGACGTAGAGCGTTGCGAAGGGGAGGGGCGTGCTGGTGCCCAATCGGTAATGAGAACACCCCGACCCTAGGCCGAGCAGCACGGCGCAGGCGACGATAGCGAAAAACAAACGCGACATGAAGTCAGCCCCGCGAGATCGCTCGTTTAGAAGAGCCAAAACCGTTTCTTCTTCCCGCCCTCGGGCCCCACGGGGTTCCCGGCAAGGCCAGCTTCGACGTCGACCAAGCGGAGCTTGGCGCGCTTGGCCACTTCGGAGTCAGGATACGCGGTAATCGCTTCGTTGTAGAATACTTTGGCCGCCTTAAAATTACTGCGTTTGTAGAGGTAGAAGTCGCCGATCTTCATTTTGCTCTCGGCGAGCATTACCTTCATGCTGTCCAACCCCTTGGCCGCAGCGGCAATGTTTGGATCGCTGGGAAAGAGAATCATGAAGTCTTCGAAGTAGGTAACCGCTTCCTTGGTGGAGGCTTGGTCGTAGAACGGCCCTTCGACGAGGCTGGAGTGAGACTGGGCCAGCTTTAGGTAAGCATCGGGTGCGAGCAGGCTCTGTGGATAGCTGTTGATCATGCGATCCAAGGCATCGATTGCCTCTTCGGGCTGACGAAGCTTTTGGTGTCCCCGCGCCACGTTCATCAGGGCCAAGGGCGCGTAATCGCTATACGGGGCGTTGAGCAAAATGTATTCGAAAAACTCGATGCCCTTTTCGCGGTTCCGGAAGCCGGGCAGCCAACCCCATGTCCGGTTGCGGGCACCGTCGAGCATGGAGCTGGCGATGCGGTATTGTTCGCCGATAATCTCCGAGAAGCGTTTGCTGTTTGGGTAGCGGCCGACCACGCCTTGGTAATCTTCGAATGCTTTAAAATACTCCCTGCGGCCGAGGCGAAGTTTCGCGGAACGATAGAGGGCTTCCGGAGCGTAGATTGAATTGGGGTAGCGTTTTGCAACCTTACCGTAGGCGCTTAACGCCGAGCCGACGGAGCCCTTTTCTTCCGAAGCCCGGCCTTGGTTCATCAGGTCCAAAGCGTTGCGACCTTCGGTGCCGAGCAGGCCAGAAAAAGCGCCGCCGACGACGGTCCAGCCGGTGCCGGGGGTCCAGACCAACTCGGCTGCAAGCCGGGCAGGAATCGACAGAAAAAGTGCCGCGAGCGTAAGCGCGAGGACAGGCAGGCGGCGGGAGGAGAAGTTCAACATGACGACAGAAATTACCAGCGAATCAGCGCGCTTCCGTAGGTCAAGCCCGCCCCGAACGCGACGAGCAAAGTGAGGTCACCGGGGTTTATTCGGCCCGCCCGGCGAGCTTCATCGAGGGCGATCGGAATCGAGGCCGCCGACGTGTTGCCGTACCGGTCCAAGTTCACAAAAAAGCGCTCCATGGGGAGTTCGAGATATTGGGCGATAGACTCGATAATGCGGAGGTTGGCCTGATGAGGGATCACTAAATTAATCTGATTCGCGGCGATACCGTGTTGTTCCAAGATATCCCGCGCGGCTTCTTCCATCCCGCGGACGGCATATTTGAAGACTTCTTTTCCCTTCATCTTCAAGAAGTGATCACGACTTGCGAGACTGGCCGTGGAGGCGGGGGTGTTGCTGCCGCCGGCCGGAATGCACAACAGATCGACGCAGTCACCGTAAGAACCGAGTTTTGCACCGATGAGTCCAACAGCGGGCCGAGCGGAAGCTCCGATGACGGCGGCACCGGCTCCGTCTCCGAACAGCACGCAGGTCGTGCGATCGGTCCAGTCGACAATCGACGAGAGTTTCTCGACGCCGATCACCAGAGCGTGCCGGTATCTGCCCGAGCCGACCATGGCGCAGGCGGTGTCGAGAGCGTAGATAAATCCTGAGCAGGCCGCGTTCAGGTCAAAGCAGGCGGTGGAAGTCGAGAGGCCGAGTTTATGTTGAACACTGCACGCGGTTGCGGGCATGGGCATATCCGGAGTGATCGTGGCGATCACGAGCAGGTCGATATCAGCCGGTTGAAGTTTGGCATCGGCGAGCGCGAGTCGCGCCGCGTGAACCGCCATGTCTGAAGTCATCTCCCCGGGAGCGGCAATATGGCGCTCCCGGATACCGCTGCGGGAGACGATCCACTCGTCCGACGTGTCGATAGTCAAAGCAAGCTCGGTATTGGTCAGCACCCGAGCCGGCGCGTAGGCACCAGTGCCGAGGATAACGGTGGAAACGGGAAGAGACATGGCGCGGGACGGAGACCTCTTAACTCGCAGCCTCGGGAATGGGCGCGGAGAGGATCTCGTTGGCGCGGGCGATATCGGCTTCGATGCGGTGATTCATGTCGGCTTTGATAATCTCTCCGGCCGCCCGAATGGCGCTGCTGATGGCACGCCGGTTGGAGGAACCATGGGCCTTTAGGATGTTGCCCTTGAGCCCGAGAAGCGGGGCACCGCCGTAGCGCTCGGGATTGATCCGCTCCTTCAGGGCGTTGAAGGCTCCGCGGGACAGAAACGCGCCAGCGGTGCGGAGGGGGTTTGCCTGAAGTTCAACGCGCAACGTCCCGGAAAAGAATTTGGCTAGGGACTCCCAACTCTTGAGCATGATATTTCCGACGAAGCCGTCGCAGACCACCACATCGACGTGGTTTTCGAAAACTTGGAAACCTTCAATCGGACCGGCGTAGTTGATGAGGCCGCCCAGCCGCCGTAACTGTTCGTTGGTTTCGGTGATCAGGGCGTTTCCCTTACCCTCCTCGGTGCCGATCGTCATCAGGCCAATACGAGGAGAAGCGATGCCCAACATCACCCGGCAATAGTGGGAACCGAGAATAGCATTGTGCACCAGATGTTCGGGCTTGGCCTCGGGATTGGCCCCCGCGTCGATCAAAATGAAGTGGCCACCTTCGCGCGGGACCACTGCGGCAAGCGCCGGCCGGTTTACCCCTTCCATCATGCGGAGGCGCAATGTACCGCCAGCCATGAGCGCCCCGGTATTGCCGCAACTCACGAGCACTCCAGCATCCCCGCCTTTGACGAGTTCGATCGCCCGAACCATCGAAGAATCTTTCTTCTTCTTGAGGGCCATGAGCGGTTTGTCGTCCATGGTGACGACCTCGGAGGCGTGGAAAATACTCAGACTCGGTCCGAGCTGCAGGCCGAACTGACGAAGCAGAGGCTCAAGCACGGCTTGATCGCCCACCAATGTGATGGGACCGAGGTTCGAATCTTGGCGCTGCGCGAGGCGGATGCCGGCGACGACTTCAGCCGGGCCGAGGTCGCCGCCCATGGCGTCTACCGCGATGCGACCGGGTGCTCCGGAAGACATATCCACCGCGTGGGCGGGGCTGGGGTAAAACGTGAGGCTTAAGCCTCGACGTTGAGCACTTGGCGACCGCGATACATGCCGGTCGTTGGATTTACAACGTGGCGGCGGTAAAGCGAGCCGTCGACCGGGTCCTTCGCGAATTCAGGAGCGATAAAAGCATTGGCGGCGCGGCGGTTGGCGCTGCGGCGTTTGGACTGTTTGCGTTTCGGATTGGCCATGGAGGGTGGTTATTTGAGTGAGGGTGTCCCTCGAAAACGAGGGCGCGGGAGTGATCAAAGGTACAGAGGTAAAGGGTGCGACTTTTGCGCGTCAAGCGCACTTATCAAAGCCGATCAAGAGCGAGCAACACGGCGAGGGCGGCGGCCAGCACCAACCGATACCACGCGAACGCCGCGAGACCGTGGCGGGTGAGCCAGCCCACCAAAAAGCGCACCGAAAGCGCGGCTGTGACGGCCGCCACGGTCGCGCCGAGCAGCACGTTGGACCAGCCAAATACCTGAATCATCGCCGCGCCCCCCTTGTAGCTTTTATAGACGGTGGCGGCGGTCAGGGTCACGAAGCCCAAGAGGAAACTGAATTCGGCAGCGCGGCGCGGATCAAGGCCGGCGAAATAACCGCCCACGATCGTGGTCATTGAGCGGCTCGTGCCAGGCCACAGGGCCAGGCATTGGAGCGCGCCGATGCCCGCGGCTTGTTTCGGCGTCAGCTCGGCGGGTGGCGCGGCGCGGTTGGCATGTTTTCGGCGCCATGATTCGGCGAAAAACATCAAGCCGGCGCCCGCAACCAACGCGACGATCACGGCAGGAATCGAAAAGAGATGGGCATCAATCCAGCCGTGGAGCCAAAAGCCGAGTCCGGCGGCGGGAAGAAAGGCAATCAGCAGGTTGATCAGCAGGCGGCGTCCGGCCGGATCGCGGCCGAGCAGTCCCCGGAGCATGGCGATGAGTTGCGTCCAATATAAAATACCGACGGCGGCGATGGCGCCGAATTGGATCACGACGACATAGGTGTCGGCGGCTTGTTTGATCGTGAGCGGGACACCCTGGGGATACTGCGGGGAGGGGGCGCGGTAATAAAGCGGCCGGCCATCGGTGCCGAGTAGTGGTTCTTCGGCTTCCAAGCCCAAAAAGTGATTGGCGATGATTAGGTGGCCGGTCGAGGAAACCGGGAGAAACTCGGTCACGCCTTCAACCAACCCAAGGACGAGGGCATCGGCGACACTGAGCTCGGCGGCGGGCGCGGAGGCTGAGGACGCAGGCTTGGGGCTCTCGGCCGCAGCGACGGGGAGCAAGAGAAGGGTGAGGGCGGCGAGGAGCGGGCGCACCAGTCCTTGGTTTCAAGGTTGGTGGCATGGCGCAATTTTATTTGCGACCGGCGCTGGCCTTCGCTCTCTCGAAGTCGCATGACCGACCTTGCCACGCTTACCGACTTGCTGATTGCCCGGCAGGATTTGTCGACCGAGGACGCCGGAGCCGCGGCGACGGCTTTGGCCTCGCCTGAGGTGTCCGACGAAGTGAAGGCGGCGTTTCTCACGGCACTGTCGGCCAAAGGGGAATCGGTCGCTGAGTTGGCGGCATTTGCTCGGGCGTTTCGGGCGCGGGCGGTTGATCCCGAAGTGGGCGCATGGTCGGCGCAGGCGATCGATATCGTGGGCACCGGCGGGGACCATGCCGGCGGATTCAATATTTCCAGTCTCGTGGTCCTCGTGCTGGCGTCGGCGGGTGTGCCCGTGATGAAGCACGGGAACCGTGGGATAACGTCCAAGTGCGGCAGTGCCGATCTGCTTGCGGGCCTGGGCGTGGATCTCGCGGCGTCTCCGGAAAAACTGCGACGTGCGCTGGCCGAGCTCGGTTTTGTTTTCTTTTTCGCGCCGAACTATCATCCCGCGTTCAAGAACATCGGGCCGGTGCGCAAGGCACTCGCGGCGCGCGGGCAACGCTCGGTCTTCAATATCCTTGGGCCGCTGATCAACCCCGGGCGGCCGGCGCATGTGTTGATGGGCGTGTTCGCCGAGGCTTGGGTGCCCAAGCTGGCCGGGGCGCTGGACGCGCTTGATTGCACGGCCGGGCTGGTGGCGCACGGGGTGATCGGGCCGACGGGCGGCATCGATGAACTCACGACGGCGACGACGAACCGCGTGCGCGGTGCGGGTCGGCTGCGGGCCATCGATACGAATTGGACCGCAAGTGATTTCGGGTTGGCGCAGGCGCCGTTTGTCGAACTTCAGGGCGGCGATCTGGCAACGAATCTCGCGTTGACCGACGCCGTGCTGGCCGGACGTGGCCCGGTGGGCCTGGTCGAGACGATCGCGTTGAACGCGGCGGTGGGGCTGTGGCTCACGGGTAAAATAGCGGAAGTAAAGGACGGCATCGATGCCGCCCGAGACTTGCTGCTCGGCGGCGCGGTAAAGGCCAAGATTGCGGCGACGCGGGAGTTTTACCGCGCATGAAACGCATCTATTTTGGCACCGACGGAATTCGTGGCGAATTTGGCGGGCCGGTAATCAACCCGGAGTTCGCGGCGCGCTTGGGCGCGGCGGTGGGGCGCTGGCTGCGCGCGCAGGCCCAAGTAAGCGGGGGGGCGGTTTTGATCGGACGCGATACGCGCGCTTCGGGGGTGGTGTTGATGGAGGCGTTGGCGGCAGGTTTGGCCACGGCCGGATGGACTGCGGTCGATCTTGGGGTGTTGCCAACTCCGGCGGTGTCGCGGGCGGTCAGGGCGGACGGGGCCGCGCTCGGCGTCATGATTACGGCCTCGCACAATCCCGCCGAGGACAACGGTATCAAATTTTTTAACGGGACCGGCGTGAAATTGACCGACGTGCAGGAGTCCGAGATCGAGCAGCTAATTTCGACGGAGCCGGTCGCCGTCGTTGCGGGGCCGTTGCCTTTGGGTGAGGCCTTGAAGAGTTATGCGATGGCGGCGAACGCCCTGCTCCCGGCGGGCGCGCTCCGGGGCTGGAAGATCGTGTTGGACACGGCCAACGGCGCCACGTGCGGATCGAGCCCGTGGGTGTTGAAAGAACTCGGAGCAGAGGTCGCCGGAATCGGCGACCGGCCTGATGGGACGAACATTAATGAGGGCGTCGGCAGCGAGCATCCGGAGCCGTTGGCGGCACGCGTGGTGGCGGAGGGCGCCCGGCTCGGGATCGCCCATGATGGGGATGGTGACCGTTGTGCGTTGTGCGACGAAAACGGCGGGGTGCTCGACGGTGATGAAATTCTCACGATCCTTGCGACCCACGGGCTCGCCCACGGGCGGTTGGTGAAAAAAATTCTGGTGGCGACCGTGCAGAGCAATCTGGGCTTAGATGCGGCGATCGCGGCGGCGGGCGGCACGGTGCGGCGGTCGGCGGTGGGCGACCGTTATGTGATCGAAGAGATGCTGGCGTGTGGTGCGACGCTCGGGGGCGAATCCTCGGGGCACGTCATTTGCCTGGAGAACGCGGCAACGGGCGACGGCTTGGTGGCAGCGTTAAAGGTGATTGAGGTGATGCGGGCGACCGGCAAGCCGCTGTCGGAGTTGCGCCGCGTGTTGCGAAAATTTCCGCAAATGACGGCGGCGTTGAAGGTGAAGACAAAGACTCCGCTGGAGAATCTGTCCGGCTTGCAGGCGGTGATGGCGGCGCTTGCGGGCGAGTTGGGGGCCGAGGGCCGTTTGCTGGTGCGTTATTCCGGCACGGAGGCTAAGCTGCGGCTCTTGGTCGAAGGCCCGACAAATGATATCGTCCGATCGGCGCTGGCGCGGCTGGAAACGGCGGTGCGGGCCGAGTTGACGGTGATTTAGCTCTAGCGTTGACGCGGTTCGGAGCCGGAGCTGAGTTGAGTCGATGCCCGAAATCGCCGTTACCTCGCTCGATCCCCGTCACCAGAAACTCATCGATAACGCCCGCATTGCGTTGGAGCGCGGGCAGCTCGACTACACGCTCGACGCCTGCACGCAGGTGCTGAAGACGGCCCCGGGCTGCCTGCCGGTCCGACGGCTGCAACGGGCGGCACAGCTGCGCGATTTTAAATCGAAAAACAAATTCATGGCCAAGGCGATGGGTGGTTTTTCGACCGCGCCCTTCATGTTTGGCGGCGGCAAGAAAGAGCCGGCCAAGGTGCTGGAAACGGCGGAGGGAATGTTGGCCAAAGATCCGACCAGCGTGCCGGCCTTGAAACTGCTGGCCGAGGCGGCGGGCGGTCTTGGTTTGTTGGAGACGGTGGCGTTTGCGCTTGATGCGGTGCGCGAGATCGAGCCCGACAACCGAGCGAACTTGCTCGCGCTCGGTGAGGCCTGGATCACGGCAGGCAAGCCGGCGGAAGCGTTGAAAGCCGCGGACGCGATCTTGAGGACGAAGCCGGCGGACGCAGACGCGCAGAATTTGATGCGCAAGGCGTCGATCGCGCAGACCGTGACCAAAGGCAATTGGGACGGGCAGGGGAATTTCCGCGACAAACTGCGCGACGAGGCGCAGGCGGTATCGCTCGAACAGGCGGCCAAAGTCGTAACAGCGGGAGACATGGCGCAGCGCCTCGTGGACGAAGCGAAGGCACGCGTGCAGGCGGAGCCGACGAATCTGAATCATTACCGCGCCGTCGCGCAGGCGTATCGGCAACTGGGCCGGAGTGACGAGGCGCTCGTCTGGGTGCGCAAAGCGCGGGCATTGCCGAACGGCGCGGTGGATCCGACGTTGGAAAAGGAAGAGTCGGAGTTGCAGACCGCGCTGCTTGAGGCGCGGGTGAAGGCCGAGTCGGGCGACGGTCTCGCGGCCGCGCAGGCGGAACTGGCGGCGTGGCGGCTCACGGAAGCCAAGCGCACGGTCGAGCGTTACCCCAATGACTTCCCGGCGCGATTGGCGCTGGGCGAACTGCTGCTGGCGAGCGGACAACTGGACGCGGCGCTCGCGCAATTTCAGCAGGCGCAGAAAGGGCCGCAGGTGCGGGTCGCGGCGCTGGTGGGACTCGGGCGGGGATTCCGCGCGAAGAAGATCTACGATCTCGCGGTCATGCAGTTCAATTCGGCGAAGACCGACCTCACCGCGATGGACGACACGAAAAAAGAAGTCATTTACGAGCTCGGCAGTTGTTATGAAGCGATGGGCAAGCCCGAGGAGGCCATCGCCGAGTTTAAGGCGATCTACGGCGAAGACATCGGCTACCGCGATGTCGCCGATAAGATCACGGCGTTCTACTCAAAGTGAGGAGCGCCGGGGCGGTCGCCGCTCCGCGAGCCAGACGGCGAGACCCAGTAGGACGCCGCCGATCGCAAGGCGGGTGAGATCGGCGGTTTCGCCAAAAACGAGCAGCGAGACGGCGACTGCGAGAGGGATTTTCGCGTTGTTCATGACCGCAAGCGTGCCGGCGGGGACGCGGGTCGCGCCGATATTCCAGAGGAAGAAACCGAGCCCGGAAGCGATGAGCCCGAGGTAGAGTAGAATTGCGAGATTGGGCGGGGTGAGGGGCAAGGCGGCAAAGTCCGTGCGGGCGAGTGAGACGGGCAGGGTCAGGGCAAATGCGCCCAGATAGACCAGCGCGAAAACATCGCGGTCGCGTAGCTCGGGCCGGGTCGAGCGGAGTCGGCGGTAGAGTACCTGTCCGAGGGCAAAGGCGAGGTTGGAGAGTTGGATCAGGACCACGCCGGTAAACGTGCCGGCGGTGGGCGCCGATTTCACGACGATGGCGGCACCGCCGAGGACCGCGAGCAAGGCGGCTCCTAGGGCTGGACCGCGGAGCGTGCGGTCAAAGGCGTCGGCAAGCAGCGTGACGAAGATCGGGGTAGTGAGGGTAAAAACGGCGACCTCGTGGCTCTTCAGAAAGCGGAAGCTCTCGTTGTAGGCGAGATACATGAGCCCGAATTGGAGTGCGCCGATGCCGGCGAGGGCGAAGGCGGTGCGTGGAGCGATGCCGCGAAGGCGAAGAAATGGCAGGAAAACGAGGAGCGCGAGACCGAGCCGCGCGGCGGAGATGAAGGCTCCGTCAAAGCCGGCGGTCAGGTGCTTAATGAGCCCGAAGGAAAATGCCCAAAGAAGGGAGACTAACAGAAGCAGGGGCATGGCTGGAGTCAGCGGGTCGGAGGTATTGTCCGAAGGCCGGGCGCAGAAGGAAACTCACACCCTGAAAATCGCCCCAAGCTTTTTGCCGAGCAGCAAGCTCATGCCGACGATGGTCACACCCAGAAACACCATCGCCCAGACGCCGAGGGCGCTGGCGATGAATTTGCCATCACCGAGCAATTGGAAGAGCTCCATGATCGCCTTGGTGATCGGATAAAACGCCTGTTTTTGCGCGAGGATGAGCGAGTCGCTGACCTCCAGCATCGCAAAGGCGAAAGCGAGCAGGCCTCCGGCAATCAGGTTGGCGGCGATGAGCGGGAGCGTGATCTTGATGACGGACTTGAGGGGCGGGCAACCGAGGTTTTGCGCGGCTTCTTCGAGGGTTTCGCTCGTTTGCTGGAAGCCGGCGGCGGCGGACCGGACGACGTAGGGCAGACGGCGAACGGAATAGGCGACGATCAACAAAATCGTGGGGTCGACGACCGGATTCAGGAACGAGAAAAACTTTCCCTCTTGCGACATCGCAAGGTAGCCGAAGGCCAAAACCAGGCCGGGCACGGCGAGGGGCAGCATCGCGAGAAAATCGAGAATCTGCCGCCCGGCGATTTTCGAACGCACCACGACGTAGGCGATGGCGATGCCCAGAATGACGTCGATCAGCGTGGAGATACTGGCGAATTTCAGGCTGTTCGCGATGGCGGGCACGGTGAGGTCGTGGCCGAGGGCGATGGCGAAGTTTTCGAGAGTGTAATACTGCGGCAGGACGGTGCCATACCAGTCTTGGGAGAACGCGACGAGGGCGACGCCGAAGTGGGGGAGGACAGCGATGAACGTGACGCCGCCAAACAGCGCGGTGCAGAGCAAGGCTTGGGGCAAGGGTAGGCGCCTAGGCCCGCCGGCGCTCGTGGCCTTGGCCATCATCGCGTGGCCGGCCCGGCCGAAAAGGCCCTTGCCGATCGCGTAGAGCGTGATCGAGGCGAAGAGCATCACGGCGACGAGAGCGAAGGGCGCGGGGTTGGCGCCGATGTCCTTGAGGCCGTAGAAAATTTGGACGCTGGTGACCTGCGCGTAGTCGAACACCAGGGGCGTGCCGAGCTCGGTGAACGCCCAAATGAAGACGATGGTGCCACCGGCGAAGAGGCCGGGCTTAATGAGCGGGAGAGTAATTTTCCAAAAACGGCGGAAGCCGGTGCAGCCAAGATTCTCGGCGGCTTCCTCCATCGCGGGATCGATGTTGGCGAGGGCGGCGACGGCGTTGAGGTAAATGATCGGGTAGAGCGTGAGCGCCTCGACGATGGCGATGCCCCAGAACTGGTTCGCGGCGAACCAATCGAAGGTCCACCCGGGCGGGCGGAGGTTGAGCTCGATGAGGAGGGCGTTGAGAGCGCCGTATTGGCCGAAAATCTGTTTGATCCCGATCGCGCCGACAAAGGGCGGCAGAATCATCGGGATCAGCACGAGCGAGCCGAGCAGAGTTTTCCCGGGGAAGAGAAAGCGGTCGCTGATAAAGGCGAGCGGCAGGGCGATCGCCATGGCGAAGGTGGTCGCCGCGCACGCGAGGAAGAAGGAATTGCGCAGACCGCCGAGGTAGGTGGGGTCGGACAGAATGGTCGCGAGGTAGGCGAAGGTGAGTCGACCGTCGGCATCGATGAATCCGCCGCGGAGAATCTGGTAAATCGGCCAGATGAAAAACGCCGCGAAGAACACGGCGGTGAACCCAAAAACGACTCGGGCAAAAGTCTGCGACATCGGCGGCGAGACTGCGAGGACCGCGCAAAGGGCGGCAAGGCGGAAGTGCCTTTTGCGGAGCTAGGGCGCTGCATCTCAACGCCTCTCGACGCGAAATGCGGCAAGGCCGTCGGTCACGTCTTACGTGATAGATGGGACTTCGTCGTGGGGCTCGGGGGCGGAGGCAGGGGCGGGGCGCCGGCGGAGGAGGCCGCGACGCGGGGCGAACAGGAGGGCCGTGAAAAAGACCAGGGTTTGCACGAGCACGATGCAGGCGGCCGGGGCACCGTCGATAAAGTAGCTCACGTAGATGCCGGCGAGCGCGGAGCCGACGGCCACAACGACGGCTATGATGATCATACGGTCGAAGCGTTGCGTGAGCAGTTGGGCGGTTGCTCCTGGCGTGATCAGGACGGCGATCACCAGAATCAGCCCCACGGCTTTCATGGCGGCGACGATGGCGAGCGAAAGCAGGATAAGCAGCAAGTAGGTGAGGCCGCGCACGGATTTGCCAAGAGCGCGGGCGTGCGAGGGATCGAAGCAGACCAAGAGTAGATCGCGGCGGAGGGTGAGCATCACGGCGAGCACCGCGGCCGAAAGAGCGCCGGTTTCCCAAAGTTGCGCGGCGGAGATCCCGAGGATGTTCCCGAAGAGGATGTGGTCGAGGTGAAGGTCAGAGGGCGTTTTCGAAAACAGGACGAGGCCAAACGCGAAGAGCCCGGTGAACACGACGCCCATGACGGTATCTTCCTTGATGCGGCTGTTGGCCTTTATCCATCCGGTCGCGACCGCGCAGAAAAGCCCGCTTGCAAACGCCCCGATGGCGAGCGGGATGCCGGCGATATACGCGAGCACCACGCCGGGAAGGACCGCATGAGAAATCGCGTCGCCCATCAGTGACCAACCGCGCAAAACCAGAAAGCACGAGAGCACCGCACCCACCGCGCCGATGATCGCGCCGATGGCCAAGGCTTGCTGCATGAAGCCGAAACGCAGGGGCTCGACGAGGTGCTCGATCATGGGACGACGGCCTCTTGGGCGCGGGCGCGGCGCAATATCCGGCGCGAGGCGAAAACGCCGTGTTTGGGCGCAAACAACAGCGCGGCGACGAAAATCAAGGTTTGCAGCGATACGATGCAGCCGCCGGTGGCGCCGTCTAGAAAGTAGCTGAGGTAGGTGCCGAAAAACGACGTCACCGCACCCAGCGCGGCGCCGATCCGAAGCATGACGCTGAAGCGATCGGTGAGCAGATAGGCAGTCGCGCCCGGGGTGACGAGCATGGCGACGACGAGCATGGCGCCGACGGCTTGGAGCGCGGCGACGGCGGTGGCGGAAAGCAGGAGCAGCAGCGTGACGTGGAGCGCGCCGACGCGGAGGCCGAGGGCGCGGGCTTGGTTGGGGTCGAAGCAGAAGAGCATCAAGTCGCGCCATTTCAGCGCGAGGACGATCAGGCAGACCGCCGACACGATGACGACTTGGACGACATCGCCGGTGGCGATTCCGAGAATGTTGCCAAAGATAATTCCCTTCAAATCAACCCGGCTGGGAAACAGCGAGATGAGCAGTAGGCCGAGGGCGAAGAACGCCGTGAATACGATCCCGATCACGGCGTCTTCCCGAACGGGCGTTTTCATTTTGACGAAGGCCATGGCACCCGCGGCGAGCAGGCCGCTGGTAAAGGCCCCGACGGCGAACGGAAGCCCGAGCAGGTAGGCGATGGCGACGCCGGGGACCACGGCGTGGGAGAGCGCGTCACCCATGAGCGACCAACCCTTGAGCGTCACGAAACCGGAGAGCAGTCCGCAGACGCCGCCGATGAGCGCACTCGTCCACAGGGCGGTGACCATGTAGTCGTAGTGGAACGGTGCGAGTAGGGAGGTGAACACGGGCGTGGTGGTAGGCGGCGAGCAAGCTCGCGCCCGGCGTCGGACTGGGGCGTTAGCTTTTCCCTTTCTGTTCTTCTTCGCGGTCGGACATGAGCTGCTCGCGGCCGGTGCGGTCGAGGTATTCGAGGTGCCCGCGCTTGCCGAGGACGAGAGGCCGCTCGTCGTCGGTGAGGACGGTGACGGAGCGGCCGTCGTGGTCGTTGACGGTGGACTGGGCCAGATCGAAGAGGCGCAGGGCGCCGCCGAACGCGCGCGTGAGATTCTCGGCGGTGAACACCTCGGACGTCGGGCCGTAGGCGAGCACGGTGCGGTTGATGAGCACGACTTGATCGCAGAATTCGGGGACGGAGCCAAGGTTGTGGGTGGAAACGAGAATGAGCCGACCCTCGTCGCGGAGTTCGCGGAGCAAACTCACGATCGCCTCCTCTGTGCCGACATCGACGCCGGTAAAGGGCTCGTCGAGGAGGATGACGCGGCCGGCTTGAGCGAGGGCGCGGGCCACGAAGACGCGTTTCTTTTGCCCGCCGGAAAGCTCGCCGATCTGGCGGTCGCGGTAATCCCACATGCCGACGCGGCGCAGGCTGGTCTCGACGGCGGACCGGTCGGCTGCGGAGGCGATCCGCAGGAAATTCATGTAACCATAGCGGCCCATCATGACGACGTCGTGCACGCTGACGGGAAACGTCCAGTCGACTTCTTCGGCCTGCGGCACGTAGGCGACCCAACTCCGCTTCTGCGCTTCGCGGACCGGACGGCCGTCGATTTCGACGCGGCCGGTGGTCGGGGTGACGAAGCCCATGAGGGCCTTGAACAACGTGGATTTACCCGAGCCGTTGACGCCGACGAGCGCGCAGATAGTGCCGCCGGCCAGCCGGAAACTCGCGTCCCGGAGAGCGGTCAGCCCGTTGGGATAAGTGACGGCGACATCGATTGCGGCCAATGAGAGTGGGGGAGAAAACGAGGTGGGCACGGGAAGTGGAAACTTAGCGCGGCGGTGGGTTCCCTGCGCCGAGAAACGCCCGCACGATCGTGTCGGCATTGTAGCGGAGCAAGTCGAGGTAGGTCGGGGCCGGGCCGGAGGCGTCGGTGAGGGAATCGACGTAGAGGACGCCGCCGTAGCGGGCCCCAGTTTCCTTCGCCACCTGGCGGGCGGGTTTGTCGCTGATCGTGCTTTCGCTGAAGACGACGGGGATTTTGTGTTCGCGGACGAGGTCGATCACGCGGCGGACCTGTTGGGGCGTGCCTTGGGCATCGGCGTTGATGGGCCAAAGGTAGAGCTGGCGCAGGCCGTAATCGCGGCAGAGGTAGGAGAATGCGCCCTCGCTGGTCACGAGCCAACGCTGGGCGGCGGGGATGCGCTCGATCTGCGCGCGGACGGGAGCGTCGAGGGCGCGGATCTTTGCCGAGTAAGCGGCGGCATTGGCGGCATAGGCGGCGGCGTTGGCGGGATCAACGCGGGCGAGGGCGGACCGGATGTTTTCGACGTAGACGAGGGCGTTGGCGGGCGACATCCAGGCGTGGGGATTGGCGCGGCCGGTATACGGTCCATCGGTGATGCCCATGGGCTCGATGCCCTGCGTCAACACGACCTGCGGGACGCCGCGGACGTTTTCGAAAAACTTCTCGAACCAGCGCTCGAGGTTCAGGCCGTTCCACAGGACGAGGGACGCCCGCTGGGTCTTGACGATATCCCTCGGGGTGGGCTCGTAGCCGTGGATTTCGGAGCCCGGCTTGGTGAGGGAATCGACGTCGGCGTGCTCGCCGGCAACGTTGCGGGCCATGTCGGCCAAGATGGTGAATGTGGTGAGCACGCGGGGCCGAGCGGAGTCGGCGGCGAGGGCCGGGAGGCAGAGACCGGTGAGCGCCACGAACAGCAGCGAGATGCCACAGCCTCTTGATTTGGTGAGAATATCAATCTTAGGCATGACTATACTTTGTTCCGGCGCGGAAGTTAGGGGCAACTAAAAACGATTGCGGGGTTGAATTGGGACCGAAGTCCGGCACGGTGATCGGCCGTGTCGACTTCCAACCCCCGCACCGGTCCCCGCAAAAAAACGGCTGCATCCGCATCGCGCGGGGCGCGCTCCCGGAAGCCGGCGGGGTTGAAACCGTCGGCCGCCCGCGAGGATTATCTGGAATGTATTTCGCAGCTGATCGGCAGCAAAGGCTATGCCCGGGCCGTGGACATCGCGGCGACGCTGGAAATCGCGCAGGCCAGCGTGACGAACATGACCCAGCGGCTGGCGATCGAAGGGTTGCTCAAGTACGAGAAGTATCGGGGGGTCACCCTCACGGCGGAGGGTGAGAAGCTGGCGGCCGACATCATTTTGCGGCATCTGATTTTGACCCGTCTGCTGCGGCATTTCGGCATGGATGAACACACGATCTACCGCGATGTGGAGGGAATGGAGCATCATGTGAGCCGGCAGGCGCTGCGAGGATTCAAGGCCCTGACGGAAGCTTTGGATGCGAGTCCCGAGTTGGTGAAACGGGTGCGCTTGGCGATGGGGTGAGACTGGGGAGAAATTTTGGAGTTTCGCGCGTGGCTCCCTTGCCAACGGCGCGGGGGGGCACTACCGGTAGCGCATGTTAGTGAGTCGGAATTTACGCCTGCCTCACGCCCTGCGCTACGGCGCCCGGCGATCTTTCGGCGTCGCCTTGCTGGCGGTGGGGTTGCTGGCGGGAGCGGCGAGCGCGGCCGACGCACCGGCGGGGCAAACCGAGTTTTTCGCGGGAGAGTATACGGAGGCGTTAAAAAAGGCGGCGGCGGCGGTCGAGGACATGCCGGGTGGCGAAGACGGACAACTGCTGCGGATCGAGATTTTGCTCGCGCAAGGCCGCGCGGAAGCGGCCGACGAGGCGTTGACGGAGGCGTTGCGTGTTCTGCCCCAAAGCCTGCGTCTGGTGTGGTTGGGGCGCGACGTGGCGTTTGCCAACGGCCGGCCCGAGGTGGCGGCGCTCCGGCTCGATCAAGTGCGGCAGCTCTACGGGAGCCGACCGAGCGCCTACCGCAACCCGGCGGACTTGGTGGTGTTTGGCCGCGCGGCGTTGCTGCTCGGAGCGGATCCCAAGGATGTGCTGACGAAAGTTTATGCCCCGGCGCAGAAGGCCGCTCCGAATCGGCGCGACGTTTACCTCGCGCGCGGCGAACTCGCCTTGTCGAAAGGTGATTATGCGCTGGCGGCAACCGCGTTTCAGGAAGGCGTGAAGCAAGTGCCGAACGATCCTGATCTGCTGAGCGGTCTCGCGCGGGCCCATGAAGAAGGCGATCGCAAGGAAATGCTCGCCGCGCTTTTGGCGGCGTTGAAGCTAAACCCGCGGCATGTGCCGAGTCTTTTGCTCCAAGCGGATCACGCGATCGATGGCGAACGGTATGCCGACGCCGAGGAAAATCTCGCGACCGTGTTGAGCGTGAATCCCGATCAGCCCGATGCCTGGGCCTTGCGGGCGGTGTTGGCACACCTGCGCAACGATCCGGCGGCCGAGGCCTCGGCCCGGGCGGCGGCGCTGCGCGTGTGGGCGACCAATCCGCGCGTGGATTGGCGCATCGGAGAGAAACTCTCGAAGAAATATCGCTTCGCCGAAGGCGCGGAGCGGCAGCGGCAGGCCCTGCAATTCGATAAAACCTACCTGGCGGCGAAGGCGCAGCTCGCGTCCGATTTGCTGCGGTTGGGCGAGGATGCCGAAGGGTGGCGGCTCGCCCAAGAGGTGCACAAGGAGGACGGCTACGATGTGGAAGCGTTCAACCTCGTGACGCTGCAGGACACGATGGCGAAGTTTACGACGCTGCGGAACGAGGACTTCGTCGTTCGTATGACGGCGCACGAGGCGGCGGTTTACGGGCCGCTGGTGATGGATCTGCTGGGCCGGGCGAAGACGGCGCTGGTCGAAAAATACGGGGCCGAACTCATCGCGCCGACCACGATCGACATCTTTGCGGACCCGAAAGATTTCGCCGTGCGGACGTTTGGCATGCCGGATATCCCGGGGTTTCTCGGCGTGTGCTTCGGCCGCGTGGTGACGGCGAACAGCCCGGCGTCGACGGCAAAATCCAACACGAATTGGCAGTCGGTGATGTGGCACGAGTTCTGTCACGTGGTCACGCTCCAGCTCACCAAAAACAAGATGCCGCGGTGGTTGAGCGAAGGGATTTCGGTTTACGAAGAACGACAGGCAAATCCGGCGTGGGGCCAGCACATGACGCCCGTTTACCGGGAACTCATCTTGAAAGAAGGCCGCGAAGGATTGACGCCGGTGCGCAGCATGAGCGCGGCGTTTCTGGCGCCGCCGACGCCGGAGCGGCTGCAGTTTGCCTATTATCAGGCGTCGCTGGTGGTGGAGTTCCTGATCGCAAAGCACGGACTCGACAAATTGCGCGCCGTGCTGCGGGCCTTGCGGGATGGGGACGATATCAACCGGGCGCTGGCGCGGCACATCGCGCCGCTGGACGAGATCGAGCCGGCGTTTGTCGCTTACGCCCGCGATCTCGCGAGAGCGATGGGCCCGGACCTTAACTGGGATAAGCCTGAAAAAGAGCTGCTCCGCCCGGATGCCGCCGTGCAGTTGCAAGGGTGGAGCGCGTTGAGGCCGAGGAATTACTGGTTGGAGCAGCGACGCATCCGGATGTTGCTCGACGACAAGCAATGGGCGGAAGCGAAGAGCGCGCTCACGGCATTGTTGAACCATTATCCCGATCAACGTGGTGACGACAGCGCGTTGCGGTTGCTCGCGCAGGTGCAGCGGGAGCTCAAGGAAACGGCGGCGGAGCGGGAGACTTTGCGGAAGTGGGCCGCAATCGACGGTGAGGCGGCGGACGCCTACTTGCGGCTGGCGGAGCTGGCGGCGGCGGATGGCGAGTGGCCCGAGGTTAAGCTGAACGCCCGGCGGTTTTTGGAAATCAATCCGCTCGTGCCCGCGCCATGGCGCTTGCTGGCCAAGGCGAGCGCGGCGGGCCCAGATACGGCGACGGCGATCATGGCCAACCGGACGCTGCTGCGGTTTGATCCGGCCAACCCCTCAGACGTGCATTTTGAGTTGGCGCGGCTGTTGCAGAAAACGGGCGACCCTGCGGCACGGCGTGAAGTCCTGTTGGCTCTCGAAGACGCGCCGAGGCACCGGGCGGCACTGTCGTTGTTATTGGAGATCGACGCGGCCCGACCGGCCGGGTCGCCCTCACCCCAACCATGAGGAAAGCTCCGCTGATCGTCGTCTGCTTCGCCTTTGGCTCCGGGCTTTTGCTGGCGCAGCGATGGTATGGCGAGGGCAGCGGCATTGATGAGAACACGCGGACGGCGCGAGAAGTGGCCTCCCACAGCACAGGCACGCCGGAGTGGAGCAACCGGCCGGGCTTCGAAAAGGACGTGTTTACGTTTGCGCGGATCCGCTACTCTTCGGGCGGCGGTCGCTCATCGTTTGCCGGCGGTTTCGGTCAACGGGTCGGTGGCTTCGGCCGGCGCGGCCGGGCAAATTCCTGGGCCATCGATACGCCCGACAGCGATCTCAATCTCTCCTATCGCCTCCAGCAGATGACCTCGATGAAGGTCGACCCCGATGGTCGTTATCTGCGCCTGACTGACCCGGAGCTCGCCGAGTATCCGTTCATTTACATCGTCGAGCCCGGCGGCCTCAACCTTAGCGACGACGAGGTGTCGGCGTTGAGGCGTTACTTGCTGAACGGCGGGTTCCTAATGCTCGACGATTTCTGGGGTGCGGCGCAGTGGGACAACATGGCCGGCGAGCTCAAAAAGGTGCTGCCGGAGCGCACCTTTTCCGAACTGCCGATGGACCACCCGGTGTACACGGCGGTGTTTCAGATCAAAGCCAAGGGCCAGGTGCCGAGCGTGTATCTGGGCATGCAGAGCGAATACGACCCCGATCGCCGCACGTGGGAGGACCACGGGCCCGACAGCGAGCAGGTGCACCATCGCGGGCTGTTCGACGACAAAGGCCGCCTCATGGTTTTGGCGTTGCACAACACCGACAACGGCGACGGTTGGGAGCGTGAAGGCGAGAGCGACTACTACTTCAAAAATTTCTCGGAGAAAATCGCGTATCCGCTCGGGATAAATGTGATGTTTTACGTGATGACGCACTAGCATGATGACTCTGCGCAAAGCTTTGAAAATTACGTCGGTCCTGCTCTTTGCGGCCGGCGGGGTGGCGGGTTTCGCCCAGTTTGGGCCCAACGATCCCAATCGCTTTCGTTTTGGGTCCGGCGGCAGCGGCGGTTACGGAGGGCGGGGAAATTATTATTCGCCGATCATCCGGACCGAGGGCGGAGTGCTGGTGAACGAAGACTCGGTCCGCACCGCTCGCGAGACCGCACCCAACAGCACGGACACGCCGACTTGGATAAACCGGCCTGGTTTCGAGAACGATGTTTTCACGTTTGCCCGTGTGATCTTCAAATCAAAGGACGACTCGGGCTACCTAGGGACTTACAATTGGGGGGCCGGGCCACACCTGAATTGGTGGGTAGATTTCCCGGACGCCGATTTGAATTTTTCCCTCCGGCTCCAGCAAATGACGTCGATCCGGACCGATCCCGACGGCCGGGTCTTGAAGCTCACTGATCCGAATCTGAATAACTACCCGTTCCTTTACATGACGCATCCGGGCTACATCAAACTGTCCGACGCGGAGGTGACGGCTCTGTCCCGATACTTGCGCAATGGCGGCGTGTTGTTGATCAACGATTTTTGGAGCGCGCTCGAATGGAAGAACTTTGAGACCCAGATGCAGCGGGTTTTGCCCGGACGGACCTGGACGGAGCTTGAGACCGATCACCCGATCTTCAACTGCGTCTACAAAATCGAAGGACCGATGCAACGGCTACAGGTGCCAACCATGCAGTTCTGGGATCGAAGTTTCGATCCGAATAATCCCAACTCACGTCTTCAGCAGGTGAATCGCGGTGAAGGGTCCGAAAAGAAGCACATCCGCGCGTGGCACGACGACCGGCAACGCATCTCGATCCTCGCGATTCACAACAGCGACGTCGCCGACGGTTGGGAGCGCGAGGGCGAGTATGAGGATTATTTCAAAACGTTTTCCGAGAAAATAGCCTATCCGTTAGGCGTGAATATCGTCTTCTACCTGATGACCCACTAATGAGCATTGCCCCTCCTCCCGCTCTCGTCCCCGACGCCTTCCAAGCCGAGCGCGCCGCCGTCGAACAACTCATCGCCGGCCGCGCGCGCATCGACGCGGAGCTGGCCAAAGCGATCGTCGGCCAACGCGCCGTGATCGAGCAGATCCTGCTCGCGCTGCTGGCGGGCGGGCACGTCCTGATCACCGGTGCTCCCGGTCTGGCGAAGACGCTGCTCGTGAAGTCGATCGCGCAGATCTTTCACCTGAAGTTCCAGCGCATCCAGTTTACGCCCGATCTGATGCCGGCGGACATCACGGGCACCGAGATTCTGCAGGACGGGGAGGGCGGACGGAAACTCGCCTTCGTGCCCGGACCGATTTTTGCGAATCTGGTGCTGGCCGATGAGATTAACCGCACGCCGCCGAAGACGCAGGCCGCGCTGCTCGAGGCGATGCAGGAGCACCAGGTCACGGCCGCGGGCGTGCGCCACGCGTTGCCGGAGCCGTTCTTTGTGCTCGCGACGCAGAATCCGATCGAGATGGAAGGCACCTATCCGCTGCCCGAGGCGCAGCTCGACCGCTTTATGTTTAACGTCGTCATGGATTATCTGCCCGAAGATGACGAAGTGCGGGTCATCTCGCAGACCACCGGCGGCAAGCCGGCGGCGATTGAGCCGCTGTTTACGGGGGAGGATGTGCTGCAGTTTCACCAGCTGGTGCGGGCCGTGCCGGTCGCCGACGACATGGTGCGCTATGCGGTGCGGATCGCCGCGGCGTCACGGCCGCGGCAAACGGGCACGCCGGATTTCATCAACGACTGGGTGAGCTGGGGGGCGGGCACGCGCGCGGCGCAGTTTCTGGTGCTTGGCGCCAAGGCCCGGACGCTGCTGCAAGGCCGGGCGCATGTGACGGCCGAGGACATCCAGGCACTCGTAGCGCCCGTGCTGCGACACCGCGTGTTGCTCAACTACCGCGCCGAGGCCGACGGCATGCGCGTGGAAGAAGTGATCCGCCGCCTGGTCGCGGCCGTGCCGGTGCCGGTGAAGGCGGCGTAAGGCTCCGCGCTCACGATGGCCGTTGCAAATCTGCCTCCCGCGCTCGCCGCCGGCACGCTCATCGAGCCGAAGGCGCTCATGGGCATCCGTAGCCTCGAGCTGCGGGCGCGGGCGGTCGTCGAGGGATTTTTGCACGGATTGCATCGCAGTCCGTTTCACGGTTTCTCGGTGGAGTTTACCGAGTATCGGGCCTACACGCCGGGCGACGATCTGCGCTACCTGGATTGGCGCGTGTTTGCCCGGAGCGACCGGTACAACATCAAGAAGTTTGAGGACGAAACGAATCTGCGGTGCCAGCTCGTTGCGGACCAAAGCCAGTCGATGACCTTTGGCTCGGGCGGGCACACCAAAGCCCATTACGCGGCCACGCTCGCGGCGACGCTCGCTTATTTTCTCCACCTTCAAGGCGACGCGGTGGGGTTGCTGACCTTTGACGAAAACGTGCGGGATTTTCTTCCACCGCGGCAACGGGCCGATCACTTGCGGCTGCTCATGCTCGCTCTGGAAAAACCGGCCGGCGGCCGGGCGACCGATCTCGCGGCGCCGCTGGAACGGGTGGCGCAGCTCACGCGGAAGCGCGGGTTGGTGGTGCTCATTTCCGATTTTCTCGCGCCACTGGAACAACTCGAGCGCAGCCTCCTGTTGCTGGCGGCGAGCGGGCAGGAAACCGCGGTGTTTCAGGTGCTCGATCCGGCGGAGCTCACTCTCGCATTCGAGCGGCCGACGCTGTTTCAGGACATGGAAACCGGGCGCGAAGTTTACGTCGATCCGGCGGCGGCACGGGCGGGCTATGTCGAGAAAATGACCGCGCACCTCGCCGCCGTGGCCGGAATCTGCGAAAAACTCGGCGTGGCGTATCAGCGGGTGACGACGGATCAGCCGCTGGAGCTGGCGCTTTTCGAGTTTCTTGAACAACGCCGTCGGCGGAAAACCCGGGGCCGCGTATGAGTTTCCTGACGCCGCTCTTTTTGCTGGGAGGACTTGCGCTGGCTTTGCCCGTGATCTTCCACCTGATCCGGCGGACGACGCGGGAGCGCACGGTGTTCAGCTCGCTGATGTTTTTGCTGCCCACGCCGCCCCGGCTGACCAAGCGCAGCCGGCTGGAGCATTGGCTGCTGTTGCTCCTGCGTTGCCTGGCGTTGGCGCTGTTGGCCTTGGGTTTCGCGCGGCCGTTTTTTAAGGAGACGACCACCAACGACGCGGCGGTGTCCGGGGCGGCGTGGCGGATCGTGCTGGTGGATACCAGCGCTAGTATGCGCCGCGCGGGGCTTTGGGCTGAGGCGCGGGCGCGCGTGGACCGAGAGCTGCGGGCGACCGGCCCGGGCGATCAGGTGGCGATGTTCACGTTTGCCCGGGAGAGCCGGCCATTGCTGAGCTTCGGCGACTGGACGGCGACGTCGCCGGACGCGCGGGCGGCGCTGGTCAACGCCAAGCTGGCGGAGGTCTCGCCGGGCTGGGGGGCGACGAATTTGGGCGCGGCTCTGATCGGCGCGGCGGAAGCGCTGATCGACACCGAAGGCCAGACGTTGACCGGACCGAGGGAAATCGTGCTCGTGAGCGATTTGGCGGCGGGAAGCCACACGGAAGGCTTGCAAGGCTACGAATGGCCAAAGGGTGTGACGTTGCGGGTCGAGACCGTGGCGGCGAAGGCGGGAACGAATGCGAGCGTGCAACTGCTCGCCGACCCGACGGACGGCGACCGCCAAACCGCCGCGACGGTGCGGGTGCGGGTGAGGAATGCGGCGGACGCGCAGCGCGAGCAGTTTTCCGTGGGCTGGGTGCCGGAGGCGGGCGGGGCCTTTATGGGCGCGCCGGTCGAGACCTATGTGCCGCCGGGGCAGAGCCGGATCGTAACGCTGCCGGTGCCCGCGGGGGCCGCGCAGGCGATCGCGCTACGGGGTGATGACGAAGATTTTGACAACACCGTGTTCGTGATCCCGCCAGTCGCGCAGAAGATTTCGGTGGCTTATGTCGGCAGTGAGTCGGCCGACGATGCGCGGCAGCCGCTTTATTTTTTGCGGCGGGCGTTGCCCGCGACGCCGCGGCTGGCGCTGGCGGTGACGCCGGTGCCGGCGGGGGCGGGCGTCCCGGCGGATGCGGCGGTGGTCGTGGTGACCGATGCGCTTTCGGCGGGCCAAGCGACGGCGCTGCGCGAACAGGTTTTGGCCGGTAAAACCGTACTGGCCGCGCCGAAGAATGTGGCCGCAGCGGTCGCGCTTGCGCCGCTGCTTGGGCTGGCGACGTGGCCGGTGGAGGAAGGTCAGCCGAAGGGCTATGCGATGTTGGCGGAGATCGATTTCAAGCATCCGCTCTTCGTGGCCTTTGCCGATCCGCGCTTCAGTGATTTCACCAAGATCCACGTTTGGAAGTATCGTCGTCTTGATTTCTCGGCGCGGCCGGAGGCCCGGTTATTGGCCAAGTTCGACAGCGGCGATCCGGCCATCGTCGAAGTTCCAGCGGGCAAAGGCCGGGTGGTGGTGCTCGGCATGGGTTGGAACACGGAGGACAGCCAATTGGCGGTGTCGTCGAAGTTTGTGCCGTTGCTTTACGCTTTGCTTGAGTGGAGCGGAGCATTGGCCGCGCCGGGTGCGCCGCAGGCCGTTGAGGAAAATATGGCGCTTTCGGCCGGACCGAACGAAGCCGTGGTCGTGACCGGTCCGACGGGCCCTGCGACAACGCTTGCAGTGGGAACCAACCGTTTCACGCCCCTGCAGCCGGGCATCTACCGATTTGAAATCGGTGGGCGCACAGAGGTGCAGGCGGTGAATCTTGATCCGGTGGAGGCGCGCACGACGCCGTTGCCCACGGATGAGTTGGAGCGTTTGGGCGCGCCTGTGGCGCGGGCCAAGCCGAGTGCCGTGGGTCCGACCGGGCAGGAAATGGCGCTGCAGGGAGCCGAGGCCGAAGGGCGTCAAAAACTCTGGCGTTGGTTCGTCGTGGCGACGTTGCTTTTTTTGCTTGGTGAATCCCTTTTGGCCGGTCGAACCGCGCGCCGCAGCGTGACGGCTCCGGCCCCCCTCGCACCATGAATGCTTTTCTCACCGCCCGCCTTCGCCGGGTCATCCGACGGCACCAGTGGCGCCTGCTCTCCTATCGGCTCGCGGTGGTGTGGGCGATTGCGGCGGCGGTGGGCCTCGTGGTGCTGATCGTGCAGGCGCAGTTCGGCTGGTCTTCGCTCTATTCGTTCCCTGCGGTTGCGGCGCTGGCGGCGTGCGGTGCGATGTTGGTGGTGTGGCGCAGCGTGGAAGAGCGGCCAACGATCCGGTCCATCGCCCACACGATCGAGACGGCGTATCCCGAACTGCGCGGACTGCTGCTTACGGCAGTCGAACAGTTGGAAGCCGACGACGGAGGCGAGGGGAGTTACCTGCGCTACCGGGTGCTCCAGCAGGCGGTGGAACACTGCCAGGAAACGGGCAACTGGCGGGCGGCGGTGCCGCTATTGCGGGTGCGGACCGCGGACCTGGTGCATGGCGCGGCGCTGGTGCTGTTCGTCGGCACGTTTTGGGTGGGGCGCGAGAATTGGCGCAAAGAAGGCGGCGGGGTCGGTGCGACGATGTTTGCGAAGCGTGGTCTGACGGTCAGCCCGGGCGATACGACGTTGGAACGGGGTGAAAGCCTTGTGGTGCTGGCACGATTTGGCGGAGCGTTACCGGCCGGGGTCGAACTCGTCGTCAATGACGGCAGCGGACCGGCGCGCACGATCTCGTTGGTGAAGAGCCTCGCGGATCCGGTCTTTGGCGGGACGGTGCCGGATGTCGCGACGGATTTCGTTTACCACATCGATACCAAGGGCGAGCGCTCCCGGGATTTTAAGGTCACGGTGTTCGAGTATCCGCGGCTCGTGCGGTCCGATGCGGAGCTGGTGTTCCCCGGCTACACCGCGCTGCCGCCCCGCCGGATCGAGGACACGCGCCGGGTGAGCGCGGTCGAGGGCACCCAGCTCAGCGTGACGTTCCAACTCAATAAACCGGTGGCGACGGCCAAATTGGTCGCGCGGGGCAAGGAGAAGACGGAGATTCCCCTTGCGGTCGTGGACGGGAAGGCCGTCGCGACGTTGTCCGGATTCACGCTGACGGGGACGCAGAGCTACGACGTGAAACTCACCGATGCGGAAGGGCGTGATAACAAGTCCGCGCCGCCGCTCGTGGTCGAGGTTTTGCCGAATCGCACGCCCGAGCTGAAACTGGTCTCGCCCCGTGGCGATGTGCGGCCGTCGGCGCTCGAGGAGATCGCGTTTGAAGGCACGGTCTGGGACGACTTCGGCGTGCCGGCTTACGGTCTGGCCTACACGGTGGCCGGGCAGGAGACGAAGGTGATCGAACTTGGCCGGACCGTGGCGGCGAAGGTGAAGCAGCCGTTCGCGCAGTTGGTGCGCTTGGAGGAACTCAAAGTGAAGCCGGACGATTTGGTTTCCTGGTATCTCTGGGCGGACGATATCGGGCCGGACGGACTGGTGCGGCGGACGACGACCGATATGTTTTTTGCGGAAGTGCGGCCGTTCGAGGAAATTTTCCGGGAGAGTCAGGAGATGCAGGGCGAACCCCCGGAAGGGCAGGCGGGGAGCGGCGAGCAAATGAGGAAGCTCGCCGAGCTGCAGAAGCAGATCATCGCGGCGACTTGGAAACTGGTCCGCACTCCGGGTGCGGGGACATTTGGCGCCGACGTCACGGTCGTCACGCAGTCACAGGCGCAGGCGTTGCAACAGGCCGAAGGTGAGGCCGGGAAAGCCACGGGACCCCGGGGGCAGGGGCTCTGGGCGGCCGTCATCAAGGAGATGGAGAACGCCAAGGGCCAGTTGGAGCTGGCGGCGAAATCGCCCGAGGCGCTCAAGGCGGCGCTGACGGCCGAGCAGGCGGCGTATCAGGCGTTGCTTAAGCTGCAGGCCCGCGAAACCAGCGTCACGAATAGCCGCAACCGAAGTCAGGGCGGCGACAGCCAAGGCGACCAACGGGAACTCGACGGCCTCGACCTCGACCAATCGGAGAACCGCTATGAAACGAAGCGGCAGGCCAATTCGCCGCAGAGTCCGGAGCGACGGGAGCAAAATCAAGTTTTGAACCGATTGCAGGAGCTGTCGCGACGGCAACAGGACGTGAACGAACGGCTCAAGGAGTTGCAGACGGCGCTCGAAGCGGCGCGTACCGCGCAGGAAAAAGAAGAAGTGCGGCGGCAGTTGAAGCGGCTGCAAGACGAGCAAAAGCAGATGGTGGCGGACATGGACGAAGTACGGCAGCGAATGGACCGGCCGGAGAATCAGTCGGCCATGCAGGAGCAGCGCGATCAACTCGACCGCACGCGCGCCGAGGCGCAAAAAGCCGCGGATGCGGCGGGCAAAGGCGAAGTCTCGCAGGCCTTGGCGGCGGGCACCCGGGCGCAACGTGATCTGCAACAGATGCGCGACGAATTGCGGAAGAGCAGCTCGAGCGAGTTCGCCGAGGACTTGAAAGAGATGCGAAACGAGGCCCGCGATCTCGCCCGCGAGCAGGAGGAAATCTCGAAGAAAATTGCCGGTCTCGACGACCCGAAGAAGAAGACGCTCGGCGAGGCGCCGGAAAAAGACGCCGCGCTCAAACAGCTGGCGGAACAACAAGAGCGCATGAGCGACCTGATCGACAAGGCGACGCAACTTTCGGAACAAGCCGAGAACTCTGAGCCGTTGTTGTCGCGTCAACTTTACGACAGCGTGCGCCGGATCGCTCAGGACGACGGCAAGGCGGTGAAGGACACGCGCCAAGAGTTACTGGAGCAGGGCAATCTCACGCGGAGCTTCAACGAACGGCTTAAGGAAGCGGAGAAACGCGAAGGCTCGGGCAAGGCCTTGGAGCTGACGAAGGACCTGTTGCAACAAGGCCTGTTGCCCCAGGCCGGCCAAGCCGGACGTCGCGCGGCGGCCGGGATCGACGAATTGAGAAAAGGAGTGGAACGGGCGGTGGAGAACGTGCTCGGCGACGACGGCGAGGCGTTGAAACTCGCGCGCTCGGAGCTGGAGCAAGTGACCGAGCAACTCACCCGCGAGCTCGCGCAAGGCCAACCGGGCGAAGGCCAACCCGGAGAGGGCGAGCCCCAAACGCCTACGACCGACGCGCCCGGCCAACCGGGTGAGGGGCGCCAAGCGAGCACGGAGGCGAATCCCAACGGCACGCCGTCGGGCGAAGCCACCGGGGGACAACCCGGCGGGCAGCCCGGAGAACGGCCGGGCCAAACTCCAAGCGAACGCGGGACCCGTGAGGGCCAGCGTTCCTTGGCGGGTGGCGGCGGCGGAGGCGAGCGCGGGGACGCGCGGGGTCCTGGTCGCTTGGAGGAACTCTTGCGGGGCGAGCGACGTCCGAGTGCGCCGGGAGAGGGCTACGGCGGACCGATCACCGGGGATGATTTTGGGGCGTGGGCGGACCGCTTGCGTGATGTCGAAGAACTGGTGGATCAACCGGCGTTACGCGATGCCGTCGCGAATGCGCGCGAACGCGCGCGCTTGATGCGCCAAGAGTTCAAACGTGATTTGAAGAAACCCGACTGGGCGGTGGTGCGCTTGCAAGTATTGCAGCCGCTGCTCGAAGTGCGGAAGCGGCTCGGCGAGGAGCTGGCGCGGCGGGATTCGAAGGATGCCCTCGTGCCGATCGATCGCGATCCGGTGCCGGGGCGTTATTCGGAGTCGGTGCGGCGCTATTACGAGGAGCTGGGAAAGTGATCAGTTTTTACTTAGAGTGTTTCTCGGGCGGAGGTGACGGGCGTCGGCGAGCGACGCCCCTACACGGATGAGAATCGCGGCGCTGACATTCTCCGGAGGACATTGGCTTTGGCCGGTGGTTGTGTTTTTGGCGTTGGCCGGGCTCGCGGTATTTTGGAGCTACCGGGCGGCTGCGGGGTTGGGCGGCTGGCGTTGGGCTTGTCTGGCTTTGAAGATTTTGGGTCTGGCGGCTCTGGCGGCGTGTCTGTTGGAGCCCTTATGGACCTCGGAGCGGGCGCGGACGGGGGCCAACCTCTTCGTGGTGGCGGCGGACAACAGCCAAGGGCTGCAAATCAAGGACCGGGGCGAGGCGACCACGCGCGGCGAGTCGTTGCGGGCCTTGTTGGACCCGCGGGAAAACGACTGGCAGGCGACGCTGGAAAGCTCGTTTGAGCTGAGGCGTTACTTCTTCGACACGCGGCTCCAGTCGACGACGGATTTTCATGAGTTGGTTTTTGACGGTCGGGCCACGGCGCTGGCGGGCTCGTTGCGCACGCTGAAAGAGCGCTTCCAAGGCCGGCCGTTGGCGGGAGTGCTTTTGCTCACGGATGGTAACGCCACCGACCTGAGCGGCGTGGCGTTGCCGGACCTGTCGGGCATGCCTCCGATCTATCCGGTCGTGATCGGTCGGAGCGAGCCGGCGCGCGATTTGGCGGTGCAGCAGGTGAACGTGAGTCAGACGGCGTTTGAGGACGCCCCGGTGTCGATCCAAGCGGAAGTCGCGGCGGCGGGCTTTCGGGGCGAAGACGTGGTGGCGACCTTGACCGATCAGGCGGGGAAAGTGGTGCAGGAACAGACGCTCGCGGCGAAGAAGGACAGTGATGCGCTGGCGTTTCGCTTTCAGGTGAAGCCGGAGCAGAAAGGATTGTCGTTTTACGAAGTGAAGGTGGCGGCGAAACCCGGCGCCGTGGCGGCACCGGCCGAAGCGACGACGCTCAATAATCGGCGCGTGATCACGGTCGATCGCGGGGAAGGACCGTATCGGATTCTCTACGTGGCCGGCCGGCCGAATTGGGAATTCAAGTATTTGAACCGGGCGGTGGAGACGGACGACCAAGTGCAGTTGGTCGGACTGATCCGCGTGGCGAAACGGGAGCCGAAGTTTGATTTCCGCGGGCGCGCGGGCGAGACGAGCAACCCGCTGTTCCGCGGGTTTGGCAATCAGGCGGCGGAGGAAGTGCAACGCTACGACCAGCCGGTGCTGGTGCGTTTGAACACCAAAGACGAAGTGGAACTGCGGGCGGGATTCCCGCGCACGGCGGAAGAGCTGTTTGGTTACCACGCGGTGATTTTGGACGATGTGGAGAGCGAGTATTTCGCGCCGGAACAGGCGCAGCTCGTGCAAAAATTTGTCGGGGAACGGGGCGGCGGTTTCCTGATGCTCGGCGGGATGGAGTCGTTTCAGGAGGGCAATTACGCCCGGACGCCGATTGGCGATTTGCTGCCGGTGTATTTGGAGAAACCGACGGAGCAGACGGCCCAGGCGCCGGTGAAATTGGAGTTGTCGCGTGAAGGCTGGCTTCAGCCGTGGGCGCGGTTGCGGGACAATGAAGCCGATGAAAAAGTGCGGCTGACGGAGATGCCGGGATTTCAGGTTTTGAACCGGGTGCGCGGAATCAAGCCGGGCGCGAGCGTGATCGCGACGGTGCGCGACGAGCAAGGCGGGGAGTTGCCGGCGCTCGCGGTGCAGCGATTTGGCCGGGGTCGGAGTTCGGCGTTGATGGTGGGCGATGTGTGGCGTTGGGGCATGAAGGATGCGGCCGCGCGGACGGATATGGACAAGGCCTGGCGTCAGCTCATGCGCTGGCTGGTCGCCGATGTGCCGCGGCGCGTGGAGCTGGCGATCGAGCCCTTGGCGGGAGATGCCAACGGCGCGGTGCAATTGCAGGTGCGGGCGCGGGATGCGGGCTACAAGGCGCTGGACGAGGCGAGCGTCACGGTCGAGGTTGAGTCGATCACCTTTGGCGGAGAAGCTGCCGTGGCGGCGGCCCCGATCCGGCTTCAGGCCGAGGCGGTGGGAACGGAGCCGGGATTCTTTCAGACGACGTATGTGCCCCGCGCGACGGGCGGCTATCGCGCCCGGGCGATCGTGACGAATGCGGCGGGGGCCGAAGTCGGTCGGGCTGAGGCCGGTTGGAGCACGGATTTGGCGGCGGAGGAATTTCGTTCGCTCACGCCCAACGTGGCGCTACTGGAAGAACTCGCGAAGAAGACCGGCGGCGAGGTGATCGCGGCGGGCGATTTGGAGAAATTTGCCCGCAGCCTGCCGGCACGGAAGGCACCGGTGATGGAAACGCGACTCGAGCCTCTGTGGCACACGCCGGTGATGTTTCTGTTGGCGCTGGCGTGTTTTTTGGGGGAGTGGGGCGTGCGGCGTTGGAAGGGCCTGCCATGAGCGACTATTTTTTCTACCGCGAATGAGCACGAATGCGCACGAATTTTGGAAGTGGAGTCGGGCCGGACTGGTCTCGTTGACCGCTCTGATGGCGGGGACTTGGGCCGAAGCGGCGACGGCGGAGCAGCGAACGGTGTTGATCGTCTTGGGGGCCGAAGGTGAGGCAGACTACAAGGCGGGTTTTGCGGCGCAGGTGCCGCTTTGGGAAAAGGCGGCGGCTCAGGCGGGCGCGAAACCGGTCGTGATCGGAGCGGCGCCCGAGATCGAGACGGAAACGGACTGGGCGCAGATCAAGCAGACGCTGGAGGCGGAGCCGACGGCGGGCACCGGTGAGCTCTGGGTCGTGATGATCGGACACGGCACGTTCGACGGAAAGGAATCGAAGTTCAATTTGCGCGGGCCCGACTTGGCGGCGGGCGATTTGGCGGCGTGGCTCAAGCCGTTCGGGCGACCGCTGGCGGTGATCAACACGGCCTCGGCGAGCGCGCCGTTTATCGGGAAATTGTCCGGGCCGAACCGGGTGGTGGTCACCGCCACGAGGACGGGCAAGGAGCAGAATTTCGCGCGGTTCGGTCCCTATTTGGCGGAGGCGATCGGCGACGCGAAAAGCGACCTCGACCAAGACGGACAGACGTCGCTTTTGGAGGCGTTTCTTAGCGCGTCGGCGCGGGTGAAGGAGTTTTACAAGACGGAAGGCCGGCTGGCGACGGAGCACGCCTTGATCGATGACAACGGCGACGGATTGGGTACGCCGGCGGAGTGGTTCCGGGGAACGCGGGCGACGAAGAAGGCGAAGGATGGCGCGGAACTTGACGGCACGCGCGCCCGGAATTTGCCGCTGGTGCGGAGCGATGCCGAAGAGAAGCTCACGCCGGAGCAACGCGCGCGACGGGATGAATTGGAACTGGCCGTGGAAGCATTGCGCGAGACCAAGTCCAAAGCGGCCGAGGCCGATTACTACCGCGACCTCGAGCGACTCATGTTGGAGCTGGCGCGGGTGTATGCGCCGTCGGTCGCGAAGTAGGGGAAGGGCATAAATCGAGCGGGTCATCGGGGACGAACTGTGGAGAGCGCGGGTTTTGTTCGTCGTGGGTAGAGCGGAGAGGAAGATGGCGGGACCGCGCGGGCGGCGGTGAGTGATTGCTGCAACGCGTCTATCCAAGCAATCCGTTGCGCCACGTTGGCCATGATGTGGTGCTGTTCAGCGAGGGGTGGGATGAGGACGACCGTTGGAACGGTAGGCAAATGGGACGTCGAGCAGCTCGGCGTGGTCGGGGGCCTGTTGCATACCGGCGCCGACGGCGCGCTTGGGTAGTGGGCCTTGGAGTTCGACCACCGGTCGGTTCTACCGCGTGGATGGCTCGATGGGCGTGGGGATGTAGCGGCGGCGGTTGGGGCTGAGAACGCGTTGCTCGGGGGTGCGGAAGGCGCGGCGGCGGTAGCCGGCGAGGGCGGGGTCGGCGGCGCATTTCATCTGAAAGGCCTGCATCCGAGCAAAAAGATCGAGGAGTTGCGCGGGCAGCGGGTAGGTGTCGAGGCCGGAGGACGTAAGGGCGAGCAGGAGCTCGTGCGCGGTCTCGAGCGTGGAAAGGCAACCGTCCTGGGGCTGTTGCTTGATCAGGAAGCGGCTTGGGGCGGTGGGCGTGAACATCACGCGCGGGAGCTTTTGCAGGCTCGGACTTAGGCGGAGTATTTTACGGGCGCCGCTCCACGTGCCGTCGAGGAGGAAGAGGACGAGACGTCGGCCGCCGAGCTCGGCGGGGGCGAGGGCGCCGGTGGTCAGGTTGCGCGCGGTGGGGCCCGGGTAGACGAGCACGGGGAAGTTGGCGGGATCGGCGATGAGTTCCTGCACGACCTCGTCGGTGTCGAAGTTGAGGCCCATGTGGATCTCGCTGTTGCCGAGGCAGAGGTGGGTGAGGCGGCCGGTGCCGGCCTTCTCGTGCTTGAATTCCTTCGGGTGCATCAGTAACACAAACCGCGTGCGTGTGGGCATCGGCGTGATGGACGCGCACCAGCAGAGGGATTGCGGCCAGAAGCAGCGGTAGCAGGTGAGGCGGCTCATGTCGTGGGTGGGAGGATGAACGGCGAGGGGCGAGGGGTGAAAGGGGAAAGAGAGGGGGGCGCGAAGACGGAGCGTTGCGGTGGGGCGGCTGGGTCTGCCTGACTGCGGATCATGTCTGCCGATGAAGTGAATCAACCGATGGTGCTGCGGCCGGTGGCGGTGTTGCGCACGCCGTTCATGGAAAAATTTGGCGTGCCGCGGCAGAGCGGATTGGTGCCCGAGGCGGAGGGGCGCGTGGTGTTTGCGCCGGAGTTTGCGCGGGAGGAATTTGTGCGCGGGCTGGAGGCGTTTTCGCACATTTGGCTGATCACGCAGTTTCACGAGAATCCGGTGTGGGCCGGCACGGCGACGGTGCGGCCGCCGCGGCTGGGTGGGAATGAGCGCGTGGGGGTCTTCGCCTCGCGCGCGCCGAATCGGCCGAATGGGCTCGGGCTGAGTCTGGTGCGGCTGTTGGCGATCGAGACGGTGCCGACGTTGGCGTTGCGGGTGGCGGGAATCGACGCGGTGGACGGCACGCCGGTTTTTGATGTGAAGCCTTATCTGCCGTGGTGCGAGGCGCCGGCGGGAGCCCGGGCGAACTGGGCGCAGGCAGCGCCGGCTGCGCGCGCGGCGGAGGCGGTCGTGATCGCTCCGGATTTGGCGGAGAAAATTATGCGCGAGACAGGAGGGGAAGGCGCGCCGACGCTGGCGATGATCCGGCACCTGCTGCAGCACGATCACCAGCCGGCGTATCAGCAGGACCCGGCGCGCGTGTATGGGATGAATCTGGCGGGGTGGAATGTGCGTTGGCGGGCGTTGGAGGGAGATCGGGTGGAGGTGTGCGGGGTGGAGCGGATCGGGGCGTGATTTGGCCCGGGGCTTGTCTTGTGGCGGGCGAGCGGGCGTTGTGAGGGGATGACGCCGCCGACGCCTCCGCTCGCGCCGTTGGCGGGACGGCCAACGGTGGACGCGGTCATGGACAAATTTCTCGCGGTCGCAGCGGCCAAAGGCCTGACCCTCTACCCGGAGCAGGAGGAGGCGATCCTGGAACTATTCGACGGGAAAAACGTGATCCTCGCGACGCCGACGGGCTCGGGGAAGTCACTCGTGGCCGCCGCGCTGCATTTCAAGACGCTGTGCGCGGGCGAGCGGTCGGTTTACACGTGCCCGATCAAGGCGCTGGTGAACGAAAAGTTCCTGTCGCTGTGCCGCGATTTTGGGCCGGAAAACGTCGGGATGATGACGGGCGATGCGAGCGTGAATCTCGACGCGCCCGTGCTGTGCTGCACGGCGGAGATCTTGGCCAATATCGCGCTCGGCGGCGGGCCGCGGGCGGCGGCGGTGAAGGCGGTGATCATGGACGAATTTCACTACTACTCGGACACGGAGCGCGGGACGGCGTGGCAGGTGCCGCTGCTCACGCTGCCGGGCGCGCGGTTTCTGCTGATGTCGGCGACGCTGGGCGCGACGGAATTTTTTGAGCGTGAGCTGACGCGGGTGACGGGCGCGGCGAGCCTCACGGTGCGGAGCGACCGGCGGCCGGTGCCGTTGAGTTTCGAGTATTCGGAGACGCCGCTGACGGAACGCGTGGCGGAAGTGCTCACGCAGAAACGTGCACCGGTGTATCTCGTGCATTTCACGCAGCGAGACGCGGCGGAGGCGGCGCAGGACCTGATGAGCCTCGACGTGTGCTCGAAGGATGAAAAGGCGGCGATCGCGACGGAGTTAGAACGGGTGAAGTTCAACAGTCCGTATGGCAAAGAAGTGAAACGCTGGTTGCGGCACGGCGTGGGCGTGCACCACGCGGGATTGCTGCCGAAGTATAAAATCCTGGTGGAGCAACTCGCGCAGAAGGGGCTGCTGAAGGTCATCTGCGGCACCGATACGCTCGGCGTGGGCATCAACGTGCCGATCCGCACCGTGCTGTTTACGCAGCTTTGGAAATACGACGGGAAGAAAGCGGCGGTGTTGGCGGTGCGGGATTTTCGGCAGATTGCAGGGCGGGCGGGCCGGGCGGGTTTCGATGATCGCGGCTACGTGATCGCGCAGGCGCCGGCGCACATGATCGAGAACAAGCGCGCGGAGGAGAAGCTCGCGGGCAATCCGCAGAAGCTGCGGAAACTTGTGAAGGCGCGGGCCCCCGAAGGCGCGGTGGGGTGGGACGCGAAGACCTTTGAGCGCTTGCAGACCGCGCCGCCGGAAGGGCTGACGTCGCGGTTCGCGGTGTCGCACGGGATGATGTTGCTGATGCTCGGGCGGGATGGCGACGGGTGTCGGGCGATGCAGCGGTTGATCGCGGATTCTCACGAATCGGCGAATCGCAAGAAGGCGCTGCGGGACCGGGCGTGGCAGTTGTTCCGCGCGCTGATCGACCGGAAGATCGTGTCGATCATTCCCAAGGCGGAGCGTGGGCCGGTCGGATCGGGAGGAAAGCTGCGAGTGAACGTGGAGTTGCAGGACGACTTTTCGCTGCACCAGGCGTTGTCGCTATATCTGTTGGACACGCTGCCGCTGCTGCAGCGGGAGTCGGCGGACTATCCGTTTGATGTGCTGACGTTGTGCGAGGCGATTGTGGAGGACCCCGAGGCGATCCTGCGGCGGCAGGTGGACCGGCTGAAGACGGAGAAGATGGCGGAGATGAAAGCGGCGGGCGTGGAGTATGACGAGCGGATCGCGAAGTTGGAGGAAGTGGAACACGTGAAGCCGTTACGGGAGTTTTTATACGATACGTTCAACGCGTTCGCGGCGGCGCATCCGTGGGTGGAGGGCGAGAACGTGCGGCCGAAGTCGATCGCACGGGAGATGTTTGAAGGGTATCGGTCGTTTGCGGACTACGTGAAGGACTACGGGCTCGAGCGCATGGAGGGCCTGTTGCTGAGGCACCTCACGCAGGTGTGGAAAGTGCTCGCGCAGACGGTGCCGGACAGCGCGAAGACCGAGGAAGTGGCGGAGATGGAAGTGTATTTCCGGGAACTGATCCGGGGCGTGGATGCGAGTTTGTTGGAGGAATGGGAACGGCTGAAAAATCCGGAGTGGGTGGCGGTGGAAACAGGCGGCGCAGACAAGCCGGCGCGGCCCGCGAGTTTTGATGTCACGCGGGACGAAAAAGCGTTTCGGCGGCTGGTGCGGGCGGAGATTTTTGCGCAGTTGCAGCGGGCGCTTTCATGGGACGATGAGCACGAAGCGGAGCGCGCGGTGTTTGCGGCGTATGGTGAGGCGCGGGGACGGTTCCGACTCGATCCCGAAGGGCGCTCGGCGAAGCACACGCATTTTGGCGCGGTGGTGACCGATGGGGTCGTCGCGACGGCGGCGGTGGGCGAACTGGAAGTGGCGCAGGTGCTGGTGGACGCCGAGGGCGCGAACGACTGGGAGGCAGTTTTCGGCGTGGCGATGGCGGCGTCGCGGGCTGAAAATCGCGCGGTGGTGCGACTCGTGGCGGTGCGAGCCATCGGTGCCAGCGCCGGCGAAGTGTCACCTATGGAGTGACACTCTCGGGCGGGCCGAAAAGGCTTGGCGGGAGGGGCGGGCGGGAGGTCATCGTGGCGGGATGGAAGTGCCGCCGCTCATTGTTCACCTAGACGCCGATGCGTTCTTTGTGGCGTGCGAACAGGCGCGGCGACCGGAGTTGCGCGGGACCAAGTGCGCCGTTGGCGGGACCGAGCGGGGCATCATTTCATCGGCGAGCTACGAGGCGCGGGCGTGCGGCGTCTACACGCCGATGCCGACCTCACGGGCGCGGCAGGTGTGTCCGGATCTGATCATGATCCCGCACACCAGCGGGCTGTATGGGGAAGTGTCGCGGCGGATGTTTGATCTGTGCGAGACGCTGACGCCGTTGGTGCAGCGGAACTCGATCGATGAAGGTTATCTGGACCTGGGGCCGTGCGGGTTGACGACGACGGAGGCGGTGGAGGCGGCGGTGCGAAAGTTGCAGAAACGGATTTGGGACGAGTTGCAGATCACGGTTTCGATGGGAATCGCCGCGAACAAGTTGGTGGCGCAGATCGCGAGCAAGTTGAGGAAGCCGCGCGGGTTCGTCGTGGTGGCACGAGGGGAGGAGGCGGGATTTTTGGCTCCGCTCGCGCTCGGGAAACTGCCGGGTGTCGGCGCGAAAACGGAAGCGGAGTTGGCGGAGCGCGGGTTTAGGCTGATCGGGGATTTGCTGGTGCGAAGTGAGGCCGATCTGAAAGGTGCGTTCGGCTCCGGTTGGAGAGAGATGATTGGGATGGCCCGGGGCATCGACGAGCGGCCGGTGGAGACGGAGAGCGAGGACGCGAAGAGTTATTCGCAGCAGGAGACCTTTGGCGAAGATGTGGGAGAGTTTACCATGATCGAGCGGGTCGCGAAGCGGATGATCGACGAGTTGTTGCCCAAGGTGCGGGCCGACGGAAAGCGCGTGCGGACGATGACGGTGAAGGTGCGCTACCCCGATTTCACGCAGGAGACGCATGGCCGAAGCTTGGCCGACGCGACGGATCTGGAGGCGCCGTTTTATCCGTTGGTCGCCCCGTTGCTGCGCGAGGCGTGGACAAAGCGGCTGCCTTTGCGCCTGGTCAGCGTGCGTTTTAGCAACGTCGAGCAAAGCCGTCAGCAATTGGAGATGTTTGCGGAGACGGACGAAAAACGCCGCCGCCTGGCCGGGGTGTTGGATAAGCTGAACAACCGCGGCGGCACCGCCGCCGTGCGGCACGGTCACCAACTCGGCGCCAAGAAGGACTAGGCGCACGCCGCTGGCCGTTAAAAAGAACCAGTGCCTTGTGGTTGTCCGATGCGACTCTGGCGGCAAAGACTTGGCACTAACGGTTTCCCGTAAGGACGTTGCCTGATGCGTCTGTCCTGAAAGGAGGTCGCCCTCAACCCTGCTCCCCATGCTGCTAATAAAAATCCCCCGTCTCATCGTGCTGTGCGCTCTCTCGCCGGTTTTCGACGTTGTCGCCCAAACCGCCCCGGCCCCTGTCATCCCCCCCGCATCTGTCCGCCCGGCCCCCAAGGAAGACCCCGTCCAGCTTTCTGTCTTCGAGGTTACCACCTCCCAAGACATCGGCTACCAGTCCACCAACGCCGCCGAGGTGACGCGCATGAACACCGCCATCACGGACATTCCGATGAATGTGACCGTTCTCAACCAGCAGTTCATCGAGGACACGCTGGCTCGCAAAACAGAGGACGTGTTGGAATATGTGCCCGGCTTCGTTCCGACCTCGAACAACGATTCGTGGTCGGTCCGCGGCTTTGCCAATGCCAATACGAAATTCCTCAACGGCTTTCTCCAGCAGGAGAGCATCGGCACCGTCTCTGTGGCAAACGTCGAGCGCGTCGAAGTGCTTAAGGGCCCGGCCGCGGTGCTGTTCGGACAGGGCGGATTCGCCGCTACGGTCAACCGCGTGACCAAGCGCCCGCGCGACAAGACTGCGACTTCGGTGCGTGGCAGTTTCGGTCCGCTCGATTCGTGGCGAGCCGAAGTGGACACGACCGGCCCGATCGGGGGCAGGGGATCGCCCTTCGCCTTCCGAATCACCGGGGTATGGGACGACGGGGAATACTACCGCAAGATTTCGCACAAGGAGAAGGCGTTCTCCTCCGTCGTATCGTGGCAGATCGCGAAATCCACCCGGCTCACACTCGAGCAACTTTATGTTGAGGAGACCGACGGGGGCGCGGTCTGGCGCCAGCCGATGTTTCGTGGCGATCCGCGCGGCTTTCTGCTAGCGGATGGCACTTTTCTGTCTTCCGGCGATAATCGCCAGGGGTTTTCCGCGCCGGGTGATATCCGCGTTTGGAAACGTGGTTTCGCGATGGCCGACCTCCAGCACGCCTTCAACCGCAATGTCCAGTTGCGGGTTCAATTCGCCCACGATGTGAAGGACCAACTTTACGACGAGACGCAGCCCGAGCAGGGCTCGCTTACGATCCTCAAGGACGCCGTTCTCATGCCCAAGCGCTGGCGCGTCCGCATCCAAGACGTTGAGAATCTCCGTTTGCGCTCAGAGCTTTTGGCCACGTTCAAGACCGGTCCGGCCAGCCATCGCGCGCTGTTCGGTTACAGTTGGGACGACTCCGACGGCATCGTCTGGAATCGCGATGGCATCTATAACCGTGGCGGGCTCGCGGCGAATGCCGCCGCGCTTAACCAGCGCTTCCCGACCGCCAGTGTGGGCAGTCGCTTCAACCAATACCCCAATCTCAGTTATGCCGATTTCTTGGTCGATGTCCGCCGCGCTGGTTTCAACCCGTTTATGATTCCTCCGGTTAATGTGATGAACCCCGGCATATCTCCTCCCGTGTCCGGGAAAGCGGAGCGCCCGCCGTTGCCGATCGGGGCCCGCAATCGGGATACCACCGTCAACCACGAGTTCTACCTTGCCGACGTCGTCTCCTTCATGGAAGAGCGGCTTTTCGTGACCGGTGGCCTGCGGCATACGCGCACGGACGACGGACGGTTTAATACCACGACCAACGTCCGCGCGTTCGATAACAACGCCAAGTCCACTACCTTCAGCACCGGCGTTGTCTATCACCTGAATCGTGAGAAATCGCTGACGCTTTACGCGAATGCGAACAGCTCTTTTATCCCGGAGTTTCAGAGGCAGCCGGACGGCGATGCGCTGAAGCCCCAGGAGGGAAAGCAAAAAGAAGCCGGTCTGCGCTTCAGCCTCGCCGGTGATCGCATCCAAGGTCTGCTCTCGGTCTACGAGATCCAACAGCGGAATGTGACGCAGCCGGATCCGAACCGGGTAGACTATTTCGTGCAACTTGACGGCATTCGTTCCCGTGGCACGGAGTTTACGTTAAACGCCCGGTTCACGGACGCTTGGTCCGTAATGGGCGGCTACTCCTACAACGACTCCCGCGACACGAAGACTCGTGTGCGCTCGATCTATGCGCCGTATCACATGTTCACGGCGTTCAACAAGTATGCCTTCCGCCAAGGCAAGCTGCAGGGCTTGGATGTCTCGCTGGGGTCGATCTACATCGGAGAACGTCCTATTGACCCGACGCCGATCACGACGCTCGGAGGGCTCGTCAACACGCCGATTTGGACGATGTCCGGCGAGTGGCGCTTCGATGTCGTGTTGCGTTACGCGCTCCGCACCAAAGGTCGGGTGCAATATGTGTTTGGGGCCAAGCTGCAGAACGCGCTCGATAACCAAGACATCTTCAAACTCGGCGACCGGGTCAGCGTTCAGCGCCAGCCGGGACGCACCGTGCAATTTAGCGTCTCGGCCAAGTTCTGACGCCGCCTCGCTCCGTTCGGGCCATCCACCCTCCCTGATGCGACTCCTCTTTCGCTCCGAGTTGCTCCCCCGGCTTCTGGTATGCCCGGCAGGGCTGCGGTGGCGCCTCGCGACGGCGTCCGCTTTACTTGCGAGTGTGTGGGGATCTTCTGGGCTGGCCGCGGTTCCGGTGTCCACCGCCGATCATGCGGGTGAAACTGCTTGGCTCGCCCAAGGCTTCACCACTCGTCAGCGCGATGAGTTGCGCGAGGTCTGGCGGTGGGGCATCGCGGAAAAATTCGTCGCGGGCGGCGCCATGCTGATCGTGCATCGCGGCGAGACCGTTTTCCGCGAGGCCTTCGGAGTCGCCGATCTCGCCACGGGCCGGCCGTTCACGGTCGACGCCCCGTGCCGCCTCGCTTCGGTCACGAAGCCGTTTACCGCGACGCTCTTTGCCCGGCTTGTCGAGGAAGGCCGGCTGGCGTGGGACGACCCGGTGGACAAATTTCTGCCGGAGTTTGCCGCGCTTGAGGTGCGAGGGCAGGGGCGCGCCAAACGCGCGCCGTTGATCCGCGAACTCCTCTCGCACACGGCCGGTTTCCCCGGGAACGACGAGCGTCGCGCCGGTGCGGTCGATATTCCGCCGGAGAGTACACTGGCGGAGGTAGCCGCGTCGCTCGCGCGTGCCGGCCTCGTGCGCGAGCCCGGGTCCGGTTACGCTTATTCCGGGTTTGGCTACATGGTCGCCGGCCGGGTCGCAGAAGTCGCGACGGGACGCGAGTTTTCCGCGCTTCTGCATGAGAAGCTGCTCGCGCCGATCGGCGCCGACCAGGTCGTGTTCCACCCGTCGGCCACCGCCGCCCTGCGCGCACGCCTACCTGTGATGTATGACCGAACGGACGGACGTCTCGTGCCCGCCGCCGCTGCCGGACGTGAGGATGCGGGGGTGAAATTTCCCAACCCCGGCGGCGGGCTCGTCGCTACGCTCGACGACGTGGGCCGTTTCCTGCGCCTCCATCGCGACCGCGGCGTGGCCGTCGGCACGCCGCTGCTCAAGCCCGCTTCGCTCCGCGCCCTTTACACCCGGCAGCCCGCCACCAATCGCGAGGGTTACGGCCTCGGCTTCAATCTTCTCCACGCGGGTGCCGACGGTATCGCCGATCGCGTGCAGCACGCCGGCGCCTCCGGGACGCTCGCGCTCATCGATTTCCAGCGCGATTTGTTCGTCGTCGTGCTCACCCAAGTGCCGACGAAGCAACGGCAGCCCTTCGGCAATCGACTCAACCAAGTGGTTTCCGCGATTTTCCCGCCACTATGACTCTCCGCTCTGTTCTCCGCCTCGTAGGCGCGACCCTCGCCGCTGGCTTGCTCTCCGCCAACGCAGCGTTCGCCGCCCCGTCTCGCCCCAACATCCTCCTCATCGTATCCGAGGACAACGGTCCCGAACTCGGGTGCTACGGAGACCCCTATGCCCGCACGCCTAACCTTGATCATCTCGCCGCCCAGGGAGTGCGCTTCAACCGTGCGTTTGTCGCCCAGGCGGGTTGCAGTCAGTCGCGGGCGAGTTTTCTCACCGGGCTTTATCCGCATCAACATGGGCAGATCGGCTTGGCGACATGGAGCTTCCGGTTGTATCGCGAAGATACGCCGAATATCCCGCGCAGTCTTAAGGCCGCCGGTTATCGCACTGGCATTATTGGAAAATTGCACGTCAATCCCGAGTCCGCGTTTCCCTTCGACTTCGCCGAGATTCCCCAAGGTAACTTCGCCCGCCGCAACCTCGGCGACTATGCGAAGCGCGCCGAGGGCTTTATCACGGCCGGTGACCAGCCGTTCTTTCTCAGCGTAAATTACCCTGACGCGCACGACCCTTGGCTGCGGCAGGTGGACGGACTCCCGAAAACGCCACAGACCGGACGTGACGTTAAGGCCATGGCTTACTTCGGCATCGATCCGCCCGAAATGCGCGAGATGGTCGCCGACTATTACAATAGCATGAGTCGACTCGATACGCTGGTGGGTGACCTGCTCGCGGCGCTGCAGCGCTCGGGCAAGGCAGAGAACACGATTGTCGTGTATCTGGGTGATCACGGTGCCGACATGCTTCGCGGCAAGCGCACTTGCTATGAAGGCGGCCTGCGCATCCCGCTGATCGTGCGCTGGCCTGGGCAGACCAAGCCCCAGGTGCGCGAGGAACTTGTTTCCACCGTAGACCTTATGCCCACGTTTCTCGCCGCCACCGGTGCCACTCCGGTTTCGGGCTTGGCTGGTCGGGCTTTGCAGCCGCTTTTTGGCGATGGAGCGGCCGAGTGGCGTACCCACCTTTTTAGCGAATATCACACCCACGCGGCGGCCGCGAACTACCACCCGCAACGCGCCGTGCGCACGGACCGATTCAAACTCATCGAGAATCTTCTGCCGGATATCATAAACCCGGGCTACGCCGATACGAACCGCAAGCTAGAGGGCGATGCGATTGACCGTGGGCAGGCGGACTTTAGAGGCGGTCTGCCCAAGGCTATCGCCGCCGCCAGTCCTGAAGTCCGCGCCGCGTATGCCGTGATGGAAAAACCGCCACGTTACGAACTCTACGATTTGCAGTCCGATCCGCATGAATTTCGCAACCTCGCCGGTCTTCCCGAACACAACCAGACCCTCGCAGATCTGGCCAAACACCTCAGCGCTTGGCGTGAGCAAACTCAGGATCCACTGCTGGACCCGAAAAACCTCCAGCGTCTCACCGCCGAGGTCACCGCCTTGAAGGGCAGGGCTGCTGGCGGAAGAATCGCCTGGGGCTATCCCGACTACTTCTTTGGCAAAGAACCCGCCGCAACTTCAGTTGAAGCGCCGACGAGGAAAAAAAAGAAAAACCCATGAAGAGTGTGCTCCTCGCTTTCTTATCGTTCTTGGCGCTGGGCCCTTCTGCATTCGCGGCGGACCGCCCGAATATCCTGATGATCGCCGTGGACGATCTCAACGACTGGGTCGGCTACCTCGGCGGCCATCCCGACGTGAAAACGCCCAACCTTGACCGCTTGGCCCAGCGCGGTCTCGTCTTTGCCAATGCGCATTGCCCGGCGCCCGTCTGCAATCCCTCCCGAGCGGCGCTGATGACCGGACGCCTGCCGGCCCACACCGGCATCTACGGCAACGAGGTGCGCTGGCACGAGGCGCTGCCCGGTGTGATCTCGATTCCGCAGCACTTCAAAGCGCAGGGCTACCACGTTGCCGGGGGCGGCAAAATCAACCACCACACGCCGGGCTACAACCGCGCGAGTGATTGGCACATGTATTTCGACCAAGTTTTCGACAGCCACTACCAGGTCGGACTCGCCCGCGGCGATGACATGTCGAAGTTCGCATGGCCCCCGGGTTTTCCGCTGAGCCAAATCCCGGCGGTGAAGGCGTTCTCGCGCCCACCGGCAAATCCAAACGAATTCGACTGGGGCCCGTGGGACGCAACCGACGAGGCGATGGGCGACGGCCAGCTCGTCGAGTGGGCGGTGAATTTTCTCGCGGCCCCGCCGTCACAGCCGTTCTTTTTAGCTCCGGGCATTTATCGGCCGCACCTGCCGTTTTACGCGCCGCGAAAGTATTTCGAGATGTATCCGCTGGATCGCATCACGCTGCCGGTGGTGAAAGCCGATGACCTCGACGATGTGCCCGCCGGTGGCCAACGCATTGCGGCGGATCGGCGTGGTGACCTCGAACTTGTGCTGAAGGAGGGCAAATATCGCGAGCTGTTGCAGGCGTATCTCGCAAACATCACCTACTGCGACGCGCTTGTCGGCCGCCTGCTCGACGCGCTCGAGGCCGGCCCGGCGGCGAACAACACCATCATCGTCCTTTGGTCAGACCACGGCTGGCATTTCGGCGAAAAAAATCACCTGCATAAATTTACCCTTTGGGAGCGATCCACCCGCGTGCCGTTTCTCATCGTCGCGCCCGGCGTGACGCGGGCGCAAACCCGCACCGCGCGGCCCGTGGGGTTGGTCGATCTGTTTCCCACGCTCAATGAACTGTGCGGCTTGCCGACGGTGGCGGAACTGGACGGCCAGAGCCTCGTGCCGCTCCTGCGGGATCCTCAGCGCGCGTGGGATCGGCCCGCGCTAACGACGCACGGCCGGGGCAACCATGCCTTGCGCAGCGAACGCTGGCGCTACATCCGCTACGCCGATGGCGGTGAGGAACTTTACGATCACGCCAACGACCCGCACGAGTGGACTAACCTCGCGGGCAAGCCCGAGTTCGCCGCAGTGAAGGCCGACCTCGCGAAATCGCTCCCGAAAACGGACGCCGCTCCGGCGCTCTCCAACCGGGGGAAAAAGAAGAAGGAGAAATGAACCGCCGTACCGCTATCGTTTTCGTGACCGCGGGACTCCTCCTGCCGTCTCCGTGGGTCGCCGGAGTTGCGGCCGAGAAAGCAGCCGATGGCAGTTCGAAGGCGGAGCGCCGGGTGAGCAAGATGCAGACACCACCGCCGACGCGTCCGCCGTTGCAGGGCGTTGAGATCGCGGCCCTCCCCGCCGGGCAGGATCGCACCGATGTTTTTCTTCTCCTGGGTCAGTCGAACATGAAGGGCAGGGGAGTCATGCCGGACGAGCCCGCGCGCGATCCCCGGATCGTGATGATGCACTTGAAGGACGATCGCTGGTATGTGGCGCGCCACCCGCTGCACCTCGTGGGGGACGCCCGGACTTTTCAGGGCGCCGACAACGCCGGCGTCGGGCCGGGCATGGCGTTCGCGGAGGCGCTGCTGGCCCGCAATCCGCGAGCGCGGATCGCGCTCGTGCCGTGCGCCGTCGGCGGCTCGAGCATCAAACTGTGGCAGAAAGGTGCCCGCCTCTACGACGAAGCGTTGCGCCGGGCGCTCCTCGCGCGCGAGACCACCGCGGCGGCCGGCGGAGTGATCCGCGGCGCGTTGTGGCTCCAAGGCGAAGCCGATGCCACGACGGCAGGTCTGGCCGCGCACGAAGCCAAATTGCTCAAACTCGTCGATGAACTGCGGGCCGATCTCGGAATACCCGACCTTCCATTCCTCGTCTGCACCATCGGCGAAATGAAGCAGCCGGGCGACGGCTCGGAGCGAATCCAGATGAAAGCGGAAATGAACCGGCTGCTGCTCTCCCTCTCGACCAAGCGACCGCACACGGACTGCGTAGACGCCCGTGAGCTTACCACGCACCTCGGCGACTTCGTGCATTTCGACGCCGCGGCGCAGAACGAGATCGGCCGGCGCTACGCCCAGCGGTTTCTTGCGCTTTCCGGGCACCCCTAGCCGGCGCGGTCGTGTCGAATCCAATCCCATGAAAACCTCCTTCCTCCTTACGCTCTTTACCGCGATGTCGTTGGTCGCCGCCCCGGCCTTCGCACAGAAGAAAAAAGCCGCCAAATCCGCTGACGCCCCCGCGCCGGTCGCCACCGCGTCTCAGGGCGACGTCACCGCCGTGAGTGTCGTTGGGCGCGTCGCGCAGCACCCGACTGCGTGGCGCGTCTGGCAGCCGTTCCTCATCCGCGGCGAACGCCCGCGCCACCTGCTCGTCGCCTATGCCGCGATGGCCAACGGCAAAAAGGACATGGGCGATATCGTCGCCACGCTCTCCACCGACGATGGCGCGACGTGGGGCGCGACGGTTCATATCTTCAACCACCAGATCCGGCAGGGCAACGTGCAGTTCGCCTACGCCAACCCCGTGCTCTACCGCGCGCCCGAGACCGACATCATCTGGTGCTTCGCCATGCGCTGCCTCATCGCCCAAGAGAACAGCGAGGAGTCTCAACTCACCGCCGCGTTTACCGCCGACGGCGGCCGTTCATGGACACCGGTCGAGCTTGCGATGCACTACACCGGCCCGCTGATTACCAACGGCGGCATCGTCGAGACGGTGATCGACGGGAAGCGCCGCTTTCTCCTGCCCGCGCACCGCAACACTCTCGCCTCCGATCCCCGCGGCTCGCGCGATCATTTTGTGCTCGGTAGCTCCAGCTTGTTGGAATGGAAACTCGAGGCGTTCATCCCGCAGCCGGCCGCGCCGCGTGTGTTTCTCCACGAGGGCAACCTTGCTGCGGGCGACGCGCCCGGCGAATTCAAGATTGTCATGCGCACGGCGGACTACGACGACCCGGAGAAGACCACCAACCCGCCGCGGGCCTACTCGAGCGTGAGCCGCGACGGCGGTCGCACGTGGAGCACTGCTGCCGCCGAGCCCGACCTGCACAACGCCAAGTCGAAGGGCTTTTTCGCCCGAGCTGCCGATGGCACGCACCTTTACGTCTACAACGACGGCCCGACGCAGCGCGACCGTAGCTGGCCCGGTTTCCCCCACGGCGGCCGCGCCTCGCTCCGCTACAAGACCAAGCCCGCCGGCGGCGCGTGGAGCGCCGAGAAGACCTTCTACGACGCCGGCACGAAAAATTCCTACCCGACGCTCGTCGAAGTCGCCCCCGGCGAGTTCCGCGCCGTGTGGGACAGCGGCGACGCCACCACGCCGCGCACGCACATCCTCTTCGGAAAATTCAGCCTGAAACCATGAACCCACGTCTCCGCCTTCTCGTTCTGTTCGCCTTGTCGTTCCCTTCGCTGGCCGAGCTTCGCGCCGCTGCGCCGCCGGCGCCCGCGGGCAAACTCAACATCGTTCTCTTCCTGATCGACGACCTCGGCTGGCGCGACATTGGCGCCAACGGCAGCACGTATTATCAAACCCCCCACATCGACCGGCTCGCCCGCGACGGCGCCCGTTTCACCGACGCCTACGCCGCCTGCGCTGTATGCTCGCCCACGCGGGCCGCCATTCTCACCGGCAAGTATCCTGCGCGGCTGCTGCTCACCGATTGGCTGCCCTCGGGCCGTTGGGATCCGAAAGCCAAACTCCGTTCCGCCCGCTTCGTCCGCAGCCTGCCCCTCGAGGAATTCACGCTCGCTGAGGCATTACGCGAGGCCGGCTACCGCACCGCCAATATCGGCAAGTGGCATCTCGGTAGTGAACCATTCTCGCTGCCCGAACACCATGGCTTCGAGGTCAACATCGCCGGTAACGCCCACGGCGCGCCCGGCAGTTTTTTCCCTCCCTATGCCGGTGACTGGTTGATCCCCTCCACGGGCCAGCGCGCGAAGTGGAACGTCCTGCCTGACAGCCAGCCCGGCGAATATCTCACCGACCGCCTCACCGACGAGGCCGTGAAGTTCATCCGCACCAACCGCGAACGCCCGTTCTTCCTCTATTTTCCGCACTACGGCGTGCACACGCCGCTCCAGGCGAAACCGGAGGTCGTCGCGAAATACGAAAAGATCCCTGCGGCGCAGCAGCAGGGCAAGCCGGTCTACGCCGCCATGGTCGAGAGCATCGACGACAGCGTTGGCCGCGTCGTCGCCACGCTCCGCGAACTCGGCCTCGAGCAGAACACCGTGATCGTGTTCACCAGCGACAACGGCGGTTTCTGGAACGCCACCAGCAACGCCCCGCTCCGCGCCAACAAGGGCGCCTACTACGAGGGCGGCATCCGCGTGCCGCTCATCGTGAAGTGGCCCGGCGTCGCCCGCCCCGGCCTGGTCAGCGCCGAGCCGGTCACGAGCCCCGATCTTTATCCCACGTTGCTCGCCGCCGCCGGCCAGCCGCTCCGTCCGAGCCAGCACCGCGACGGCCTTGACCTGCGTCCCATCCTCACCGGCTCCGGCGCGCTCGGCCGTTCCTCGCTCTTCTGGCACTTCCCGCACTACAACGAGCACCCGTCCAGCGTGCCGTCCTCCGTGATCCGCAAGGGCCCGTGGAAACTCATCGAGACCTTCGATCCCGAGGGCGTGGAGCTCTTCAATCTCGCCGACGACCTGTCGGAGAAATCCAACCTCGCCTCCGCCCAGCCGACCGTGGCCGCCGATCTTCGCCGCGAACTCGCCGCGTGGCGCACCGCCGTCGGCGCCCAGATGATGGAGCCGAATCCGGACTACGATCCCGCCGTCCAACGGCGTGAGAAGGGCGCGAAGAAAAAGAAGGGCTCTAAGAATGAAGATTAATCCCATCACCTTTGCGGTCCTCGCCGCGCTCGCCGCCGCGGCCACCCTTAGCGGTGCCGCCGCCAAGCCCAACGTCCTCTTTATCGCCGTCGACGACCTCCGCACCTCGCTCGGCGCCTACGGCGATCCGCTCGCGCTCACGCCGAACCTCGACCGGCTCGCGGGCGAGTCGCGGCGGTTCGAGCGCGCCTACACCATGCAAGCCGTCTGCGGGCCCGCGCGCACCGCCATCCTCACCGGCCGCCTGCCCGACCACAACCGCACCTGGCACAACCGGAATCTCTTCCGCGCCGCCAACCCCGACACGGTCACGCTGCCGCAGCTCTTCAAACAGCACGGCTACCACACGCAGGCGATGGGCAAGATCTTCAGCGGCGACGAGCGCGAACTCGACCCGGCGTCGTGGTCCGTCCCCGAGATCATCAGGCAGGACGGCTGGAAAAACTACGCTCTCCCGCGCGGCGATGCCCCCGGCAAGCAGGCGCCCTACGAGGCCGCCGACGTGCCCGATGACGGCTACGACGACGGCAAGCTCGCGAGTCTCGCGGTCGACACCCTCGGCCGCCTCAAGCAGCAGACGCAGCCGTTCTTCCTCGCGGTCGGCTTCTTCAAGCCGCACCTGCCGTTCAATGCACCGAAGAAATATTGGGATCTCCATGACCCGAAGAAATTCGACCTGCCGGGCGAACCCGAGCGCGTGCAGGGCGCGCCCGCGCCCGCGTATCACACGCACCGCGAACTCGGCGGCTACACCGGCATGCCAAAGGACGAGCGTCTCGACGCCGCGCAGACCCGGGTGCTGCGTCACGGCTACTACGCCTGCGTGAGCTACGTCGACGCCCAGATCGGCCGGGTGCTCGACGCCCTCCGCCGCCTCGAGCTCGATCGCAACACCATCGTCGTCCTCTGGGGCGACCACGGCTTCGCGCTCGGCGACGCCGGTCGGTGGTGCAAAGGCACCAACTGGGATCTCGATACCCGCGTTCCTCTCATGATCCGCACGCCGGGTCTCGCCCAGCCCGGCCGGGCCGCGTCTGGCATTGTCGAATACGTTGACGTTTACCCGACGCTTGCTGATCTCGCTGGCCTGCCTGCGCCCGCTTACCTCTCCGGCCGCAGCCTCGTGCCGCTGCTCAAAGATGCTGCCGGCCCCGGCCGCGACTTTGCGCTCAGCCAATTTTCCCGCCCTTTCAACGCCGGCCCACCCGAGACGATGGGCTACTCGATCCGCACGGCCACGCAGCGCTACACCCGCTGGGTGAAGTGGCCCTCGCGCGAGGCGTTTGCCGAGGAGCTCTACGACTACACGCAACCAGCCAGCGCGGAACCCCGTTGGACGGCCTTCGTTGAACGCCGCAACCTGATCGACGATCCCGCCACCGCCGGCGCCCGAGACCGCCTCCGCGGCATGATGGACCAAGTGCTGCGCGACCGCTCCATCGTTACCCCGGAGGGCCCGGCGAGCGGCGACGACGCGGCGAAAACCAAGCGTAAGAAGAAGCGCGAATGAAGACCGCTCTCCGCGTCCTGTTCTTCGCGCTGCCATGGTTCGGCGCACTTGCCTCGCCGCTGCTCGAGACAGTCGACGTTTTCGTGGAAAAGCAGGCGGGTATCGCCTGCTATCGCATCCCGGGTATTGTCGTCACTGCCAAGGGCACGGTGCTCGCCTACTGCGAAGCGCGAAAATTTACCTCCGCTGACCGTGGTGAGATCGAGATCCACCTCCGTCGCAGCACCGATGGTGGCCGCACGTTTAGCCCCGCCCGCCAAATTGCGCACCACGGCCCGCGCTTGCCGCGCAATCCGCACATGCCGGACGACAAAAAGAAAAAGGACATGGGCGGCCCGGATGAGCAGACGGTCAACAACCCCATGCTGATCGCCGCCCGCGACGGCCCGGTGCATTTCGTTTACTGCGTGGAGTACATGCGGGCCTTCCACGCCCGCAGCGACGACGACGGCGTTACCTGGTCCAAGCCCGTCGAGATCACGGCCACTTTTGATCGCTTCCGGTCCGAGCTCGACTGGCAGGCTATCGCCACCGGGCCCGGACATGGCATCCAGTTGCGCAGCGGCCGCCTGCTCGTGCCGGTGTGGCTTGCGACGTATGAAAAAACGTCGCCACAGCGCAGGGGCTGTTCCGTAATCTTCAGCGACGACCAAGGGGCCACGTGGCAGCGCGGAGACATGGCGATGTCGATTGGCGGCGAGTCGAGCGTGGCCCAGCTCTCCGATGATCGCGTCATGCTCAGTTCGCGCAACACTGACCCGCGCAACCGTCGTGCCGTGGTGTACAGCCGCGATGGCGCTACCGGCTGGACGAAGCCCGAGTTTGTCGACGAACTGCTGGAACCCGGTTGCATGGCGGGCCTCGTGATCGCCCCGGGGCTGCTCGGCGCCAACGGCTCTCTGCTGCTCCACTCCAGCCCGCGGACGACTGACCGCGCCCATCGCGAGCGGAAGAACGTCACGATCCACGTCAGCCAAGACGACGGCCGCACCTGGCCCGCGCGGAAATTGCTCCAAGCCGGCCCGAGCGCCTACAGCGATCTCGCGGTGCTGCCCGATGGCACCGTGCTCTGCCTCTACGAAAACGGTAAACCCGGCGAGACCCGCCGCAACGGCGACTGGGCCTACGCCCGCCTCACGCTCGCCCGCTTCAACCTCGATTGGCTCACAGCCGGGCCGTTGGCCGTATCCGTGACGCCCTGAACCGCGCCTGATTCATCCTCACCCCCATGTCGTCCACCTCCGTCGCTTTTGGCGCCCTAAACTACCTCGCGCTCGGTGCCTACCTGATCGGCACCTTGTCGCTCGGCCTTTGGTTTGCGCGGCGCAACCGCAGCACGTCCGATTACTTTTCGGCCGGCCGACGGATTCCCTGGTGGGTGATGGGCATCAGCATCTCGAACGTCAGTTCGATCTCCTACATGTCGATTCCCGCGAAGGCCTACGCGGAGAACTGGACGATTTTCTGGGTCAACGTGCCGATCGTGCTGCTCGCTCCGGTCGTGATTCTCGTGCTGCTGCCGGTGTTCGCGCGGCTGCGCTCGGCCTCGGCCTACGAGTTTTTGGAAACGCGCTTTGGGCTCGGCGCGCGGCTCTACGGGGCCACGGCTTTCGTGCTGCTCCAACTCGGCCGCATGGCGCTCGTCATTTATCTGCCTGCCCTCGCGCTCGCCGCCGTCACCGATCTGAACGTCATCGCATGCATCATGCTCATCGGCGCCGTCAGCGCGGTCTATTCGGTGGTCGGCGGCATCGAAGGCGTGGTGTGGACGGATTTCGCCCAGACGGTGTTTCTCATCGGTGCGGCGCTGCTGAGTTTCGCGCTTATCGTGTGGCGGCTCGACGGTGGTTTCGGCACGCTGGTCCAGGTCGCCTCGGAGCACGACAAGTTCCGCTCGATCCGTTGGTCGGGTGACTACACGACGACTGCGATCTGGGTCGTGCTGATCGGCAGTCTGTTCAGCCAGTTGGTGCCCTATATTTCGGATCAGAGCATGATCCAGCGCTACCAGACGACCACCGATGTCGCGGCGGCCGGTCGCGCGTTGTGGACCAATGCCGGGATCGCACTGATCAACACCTGCCTGCTGCTTGGTGTGGGCACGGCGATGTTTGTCTACTACCGGCAATTTCCCACGCACCTCGCCGGCCTGCCGAAGGCCGACGCGATCTTGCCCTTCTTCATCGCGCGCGAGCTGCCGCCCGGTGTGGCGGGCCTCGTGGTGGCGGGCATCTTTGCCGCCGCCCAGTCCGCGATTTCGACCAGCCTGAACTCGACTTCCACGGTGATCGTCACCGACTTCCTGCAACGCCTTAGTCCGCCACGCGACGACGCTTATTGGCTCCGCCGAGCCAAAGTGATCACGGCGATCGCCGGCGTCGTGGCGGTGTCCCTGGCCTGCCTCCTCGCCGTCACTCCTATGGAATCGGCTTTCGATTTCTTCCAGCGGCTGCTGGGCCTGACTTCGAGCGGCCTAGCCGGCCTTTTCATCCTCGGGATTTTTACCCGGCGCACCCGCACCGCCGGCGCGCTCACCGGGGCGCTCACCAGTGCTTTCGTGCTCTACCTCGTGCAGTCCCAGACGAAGGTGCACGTGTATCTTTACGCACTCACTGGCATCGGCGTGTGCGTGATCGTTGGCTATACCGTGAGTCTGCTGCTTAACGCCGTGCGCCCGCTACCCGCCACCGCGAACCGCTGATACCGGCACCGCCCCCAAAAAACTCCCTTCATGCACCTCATCCGTTCGCTCCTCCTGATCCTCGTCGCCGTCTCCGCACTCTGCGCCGCGCCGCTGTTGGAATTCTCCGACGTCTTCCCCGCCAACTCCAACGGCATCGTGCGCCACCGCATCCCCGGTGTCGTCGTCACGCCCAAGGGCACCGTGCTCGCCTACTGCGAAGCGCGTAAAAACAGCAGTTCCGACTGGGGCGAGATCGAGGTCCACCTGCGCCGCTCCACCGATGGAGGAAAGACGTGGGACGCTCCCTGCCAGATCGCCCACAGCGCCGCGCGCCTCGAGGGCAACCCGCGCAAGAAGCAGGGCGGCGACCGCGAGCAGACCGTCAACAACCCGGTCGCCATCGTCGACCGCACGACCGGCGCGATCGAGTTCCTATACTGCGTGAACTACGCGCGCGCTTTCTCGATGCGCAGCACCGACGACGGCCTCACCTGGAGCGCCCCCGTCGACATCACCGCGACGTTCGAGCCGTTTCGCGCCAAGTATGATTGGAAGGTCATCGCCACTGGTCCGGGCCACGGCGTCCAGCTTAAGAGCGGTCGCCTCGTTGTCCCCATCTGGCTCGCCTACGGTGCCACCGGAGACCACAAACCCTCCGCCTCTGGGACGATTTACAGTGATGACCACGGCAAGACGTGGCTCGCGGGCGACATTGCTTTCCCGAATGCCGGCGAATTCGGCGATCCTAACGAAACCATGATCACCACGCTCGCCGACGGCCGCGTGATGCTCGTGGCGCGCAACGTCTCCAAGGCCAACCGCAAGCTCGTCAGCATCAGTGCTGACGGCGCAACCGGCTGGAGCACGCCGAAGTTCCACGACCAACTCTGGGAGCCGATCTGCATGGCTAGCATCGTCGCGCACCCGGCGCAGCTCGGCACGCAGATCTATTCCGCGCCCCACACCCTCGGGCGCGACGCCGCCGGCAAGGAGATCCCCGCCGGCCGGGGCAAACGCGAAAATCTCTCGATCAAGCTCAGCCGTGACGACGGCAAGACGTGGTCCGTGAACAAGACCCTCGACGCCGGCCCCAGCGCCTACTCCGACCTCGCGGTGTTGCCCGACGGCACCGTCCTTTGTCTCTATGAAAAAGGCACCGACATCGTGGCGGCGCGTTTCAATCTCGACTGGCTCAACGGTGCGCCCGCCACGCGCTGACGCCGAGTTCCCTAAGGTATCTGAACGACGAATCGTCGATCCTATCACCGCCGCGTTTTCCGACATTTCTAACTAGACCATTTAACTGAGTTTCTCATTCGCCATGCAAAATCGATTCCGCGGCCTCGTCGCCGCACCCTTCACGCCCTTCAACGCTGATCGCTCGATCAATCTCGACGTCATCCCCGGCTACGCCCGGTTCCTGAAGGAGAACGGCGTCGGCGCCGCCTTCGTCTGCGGCACGACGGGCGAGGGGCTTTCCCTGACGTTGGAAGAACGTTTCGCCGTTTCGGCGAAATGGGTGGAGTCAACGGGTGCGACTCTGCCGGTGATCGTCCACGTCGGGCACACCTGCCTTGAGGACGCCCGTAAGCTCTCGGCGCACGCGGCCCAGATTGGCGCGGCGGCGATCTCGGCTTTGGCCCCGATGTTTTTTAAGCCGCGTACGGTGGACGAACTCGTGGATTGGTGCGAAGCGGTGGCTTCGGCGGCTCCGGCCCTCCCGTTTTATTACTACAACATTCCTTCGATGACCGGCGTCTCGTTTCCCGTCGCCGACTTCCTCGCTCGCGCCGCCGATCGCATCCCCTCCCTTGTCGGCGTCAAATACACGCACGAAGATCTGCCCGACTACCGTGCCTGTGTGGCCGCCGCCGATGGCCGCTACGATATCCTGTTCGGCCGCGATGAACTCTTGCTCGAAGGCTGGAAAGCGGGTGCCCGCGGGGCGGTCGGCAGCACTTACAATTACGCGGCGCCGCTTTATCTGCGGCTCCTGGCGGCGCACCAAAATGGCGACGAGGCGACCGCCCGGAAGTTGCAAGATACCGCGATCAAGATGATCGCGATCTGCAACGGCATCGGCGTCACCCACCTCGCCGCGTCGAAAGCTCTGATGGCGATGCTCGGGGTGGATTGCGGCCCCGTCCGCTTGCCGCTGGTGCAGCCCAGCGCGACGCAGCTCACGACCCTTCGCGCGAAGTTGACCGAGATCGGCTTTTTTGAATTCGCCTGCCGCCCTGTTGCGTAACTCCGGAAGTCCGGCGTAGGGCAGGGTCTCTGACCCGCCCTTTTTCGCGCAGTTCGTGCGCGTTCAGGGCGGGTCGGAGAGCTCGCCCTACTGCCGAGGCGCCGTCGAGCCGCCGGCGGCAAATTTCGGCAGAAGTGGGGCGGGTGAACGCAGGGAGGTGCTGCGGTTGAGCATCTGCAAAAGTGAGCCGACGATTTTCTTCGCGAACGAATGCGGATCGACCCGGTAGCGCGCGGGTTCGGGGACCAGCGACGCCAGAAACGGATCGTCGTCGCGGGAGATGAGAGAGATGTCCTGCGGTACCCGCAGCCCGCGCTGGGCGAGCACACTGGCGGTCGAGAGGTAAGCGTAGGAATTGCTCACCACGAGGGCGGTGGGCGGATTCTTTTGGTCAAAGAGAGTACGCAGGGCGCGCGCGACGGAATCGACGTCGTCGCGGTGATAAGCGATCACGGCGGTGGCGTCGCGGTGCGGCGACCGACTCACGCCTTCGACAAATCCGCGCTCGCTGTCCACATCGCCGGCCCGCCGGGATTCGCGGTTGAGCAATGCGAGGTGGCGGTGTCCGGCGCGCAGGAGGATCCCGGCGGCGTGCCGGCAAATCGCGCGGTAATCCAAATCATAGTGGGGTAGCGCGATGTCCGGATAAGTGGAACCGGCGACGAGACACGGGGTGTTTCGCCGGGCAAACCAGCGTTGCATCGCTTCCGAGGAAAGCGTGACGACCCAAGCGCTGTGCGCGTGCTGGCCGATCAGGCGGTCCAGTGCGCGCGCCGGATTGGTCTGGTAGCATTGACGGCCCTCGTGGATGCGAAGCCGATAGCCTTCTTCGATGAGCAAATCTTTGAGCTCGTCGATCCATAGTGCGATGAGGGGGCGGAGGTGCCCGATGGGCTCGGGGATGAGCACCCCGACGGTTCTCGTCTGATGTTCGACGATGGCCGGTTTGGCTGTGCCGACCACACGATTACCCAGTCCTCGGACTGGTTCGATCAGACCATCGGCTTTGAGTTGTTCGAGGGCGGCGCGAACGGTGTTGCGGCTCGCCTGCAGGGTGCGGCTGAGGACCCGCTCGCTGGGCAACCATCCGCGCCACGTGCCTTTCTTCAACTCGGCGCGCAGATGTACGGCGAGTTGGCTGGCGACGGTGCGGTGGGGAATCAGCGTCATGGGCGTTACGAGCACGCACGACGGAGCCGGCGACGGCGAAATTATTTTTTGGCCGGATGCTCGGCGACAGGGGCGGACCAGACGCGGGCCGAGCGCACGCCGGGGCGCGCTTCACCGCCCGGCACCACGATCTGTCCGCGCCACGTGGTCAGGGTTGTGGTGACGAGAGAGAACGGCACCTCTCCGGCACGACTCCAGGTGTCGTCGGCAACACGGTAGGCCAGGGTGTCGCGGGGAAATCCCCGATGTTCGGTGGGGGCGAGCGCGACTTGGGCACCGTCATCACCGCCAAAAATCAAGATGCGCCCGTCGATCACGGGAGCTGGGGAGGGCGCGGCGACGGCTACGCGAGGCAGATCGGCGATACGTTTCCAGCCCGCTCCCGGGGTGTAGCGATACGCGTCGCGTAGCCACTCGCGCGCCGGCTTGTTGGTGCCGTCCGCGATGAGTCGCGCGCCGCTGAAGAGAAAAAAGGCTCCGTCGTGAGCGGCGGCGGTGGCGAGGAAACGTTCCGCACCGGGCCAAGTCGGGAGCTCGCGCCAGCCGCTCGCGAGCTGATCGAGGTCGAGGGCGAAGAAAGCGTTTTGGGCCGCGGCGGCGTCGGGCCGGTCAAGCCCGCCCGCGACATAGAGGGTGCGTCCGACGAGGGCGCCGGCCGCCATCGCCAGCGGTTTGGGCAGATGCGGCCACGCGGTGAAGGTGACCGTTTCCCGCTCCCAGCGGGCGAGCCAAACTTCGTTGAAATTGCGGGTAGCATCACCCCCGCCGATCAAGACGAAGCCCTCGGGCGTGTTCACCGACACACCGTAGCCGCCCGCGTGCGGCAAACGTCCGGCGTTGCGCCAAGTGGTCGCGGCGGGCTCGAGCACAAAGAGGCGGTCATACCATATTTTTGCGCCGCCCTCCCACGGGCGTTTGTCGGGGAAATTAGCCCCGCCGGCTACGATCAGCGCGTCCCCGCTGACGCCGGCGTAGCTGCCGGCAAAGCCCTCGCTGTCAGGCAAGGCCGGGAGTTCGTTCCAACGGAGCGGTGGGGAAGTGGTCATGTCGGGGGCGGATTCGGCGCTGGCGGCGGCGGCCAGATAAAACGCAACGATGCAAAAGGCGACGGACGGACAACGCATGGGGGTGATTGGCTTGTTTCTTGGTTGGTTGAACCGGTTGGGGCAAGTGGGGGGCAGTGGATCTATTATTGAACCGCCAACAAAGTCGATTGTTCGGCGGTTCCCTTGCGGCACCGCTTGCGCAATTCGCCGATTCGTTTTTAACCGACCGGGCATGCCGATCTACGAGTATTACTGTCCGCAGAACCACACGGTTTATCAGTTCTACGCCAAGACGCTGGCGCAGGGAAAAACGGCGCCGAAGTGTCCGGATAACCCGCGATTCAAGCTGCAAAAGATGATGTCGACGTTTGCCGTGACGAGCGGCGGTCGGAGCGATGAAGCCCTGCCGCCCGCGGCTCCGGGCGGTGCCGAAACCGGACCGGAAGATGCACGGATGGAGGCGGCGATGGGCGCGATGGAGAAGGAATTTTCGAACGTGGATGAGAACGACCCTCGGGCGATGGGCCGGATGATGCGGCGAATGGCGGAAATGACCGGAGAGAAAATCGACGGCGAGATGGAGGAAGTGGTGCGGAAGCTGGAGGAAGGCGCCGATCCGGAGGCGTTGGAGGAACAGATGGGTGGCGGACCGGAGGGCGAGGCGGACATGGATGGGAAGGAGCCGGGGCTGGCCGGGATGAAACCCAAGGAGCAGCGCGAGGCGCGGGCTCGGCTCAAGGCGAGGCGCGGGCCGGCGCTGCGTGATCCCAAGCTTTACGATTACGAGTAAGGCGGGTGCGAAAGGATTTGGCGGGCGTCGGCGGCGGATATTTGCTGGTCGGATGGCGAACCACGAACTCCTGAAACGTATCGAAGCAGCCAAGCGTGCGGTGCTGGCGCAAACCGAGCTGTTGCACCGTGAGTTTGGGCGCGCGGAGAGCCGCTGGAAAAGCGACGGCACCCGGGTGACGGCGGTCGACGTGGCGATCTCGGAGAACATTTTTCGCGAGCTGGCGGCGCAATTTTCGGGCGATCAATTTTTCAGCGAGGAATTGGCCGAGACGGACGCGCCGATTCCGGTGACGGCGGAGTTTTCCTGGGTGCTCGATCCGATCGATGGAACCAACAACTTCGCGCTAGGCATCCCGCATTGCGCGATCTCGCTCGGCTTGTGTGTGCGGGGCGAGCCGGTTTACGGCGTCGTCTATGATTTGAGCCGGCGGGTGTTGATGCACGGTGGGCCGGGTTTCGGCATGCACGACGGTGAGCGGGCGGTCACGGTGTTGAACGTGACGCCGCACGCGGAGAGCATCGTCGGATTCCACCGGCCCGGTGATCCGGCGCGGATGCCGGCGGCCAACGCGATTTTGGGGCAGTTCAAGATTCGCGGATTGGGGAGCGCTACGTTGCACCTGGCCTACGTGGCGGCGGGGCTGTTCGACGGCTGCGTAGATTTCAACGTGAAGATATGGGACCTCGCGGCGGCAATTCCGCTCGTGCGTGCGGCCGGTGGCGAGGTGGCCTTTATCAACGGCGAGCAACTGCCGATGAAATCGTTTAACCTTAAGATGGGCAAAATCGTCTACGTCGCCGGCGGGCCGATCGTGGCGGCGCGGCTGCGGGAATTGGTCGGGTAACGGGCGGCCGTCGGGCTGTGCTTGGAAAACCGAGGCTCCGGGAAGCGAGTAGGGCGCGGCTTGGGCTCCGGAGGTGGGCAAAAAAAGGGGCGGTTCCAATGAACCGCCCGATGAGGCATCAGACCTGGTAGGTCTGGAGCGGAACGGGGTCCAGGATCGTGCTCTTGGGCATCTGTTCCTTGAGCTGTTCCATGAACCAAGCGCGGGCTTCGGGATCGCCGTGGGTTAGGATCACGCTGCGGGCACCGGTCTGGACGACGAATTGCACCAGTTCTTCGCGGTCGGCGTGGCCGCTGAGTTCGAAGCGCTCGACGCGCGCTTTGATCTTGGCCTTCACGTTGGCAGTTTTGAAAAGAAAGGTGTCGCCCGGGGACATCGCAAGGAGTTCGCCTCCGGGTGTGGTGGGGTCGCAATAGCCAACAAAGCCGATGGTGTTCTTCGCGTTTTCGAGCAGCCCGGAAGCGAGGGTGTAGCTAGGCGTGCGTTCGACCAACATGCCGGAGCTGATGATATAGAGGGCGTTCTGGCCGGGGTCTTGGCCGGCGACGAGCTTGCGCGGGGTCGGCTTGATTTTCAGGTCCTTGATGATGCCGCGGTTGAACTGGATGTGTTTGGTCTTACGGCTGATTTCGTCGAAGTAGTCGGCGAGATCCATCCCAAGGCCAGAGGCGAAAATCGGGAATTCGGCGAGTTTACCGAACTTGCGGGCGTCGTGGATGATCGTGAGGACCTCCTGCATGCGCCCCAAGGCAAACACGGGAATCAGAAACGAGCCGCCGCGAGAAATGGTGTCGTTGATGCTAGCAATGAGGCGGATCATCTCTTCAGAGCGACTTTTGCCGACCGGGCGTTCGGTGGTGCCTCGGGTGGTTTCAGTGATGACGGTGTCGAAGTGCCCGGCGGGAAAACGCGCGCCTTTCAGCGTGCGTTGGTCGGTGAAGAGCACGTCGCCGGTAAAAAAGATAGCGCGATGCTTGTGGATGATTTCAACGGCGGCGGCGCCGGCGACGTGGCCCGCAGGGTGAAGGATGATTTCGATCTCGTCTTTGGCGCCGCGAAACATCTTGGCTTGGTTGAAGTTTAGGCCAACCAGACGTTTGCCGATGCGATCGATCTCTTCGTGGGTGAAAAGAGGGTAGTCCGGGATGTTGGCCTCCTCGCGCTGGCGCATCATAACGTTGGCGGAGTTGTGGAGCATCCGCTCGATGAGCATCCGGCTGGAGGTCGTCATCAGCACGGGGGTATTCGGATGGTCACGCATCAGGACCGGCAAGCTTCCGATATGGTCCAAGTGGCAGTGGGTGATGATGATGAGGTCGATCGGCTTGTTGCGAGCGAGCGAAAAATCAGGGGTGGCGGCGCGGCCGACTTCCTTGGGATTGAGGCCGCAATCAATCACGATGCGGAGGTCGCCGAGCTCGATGAGCATCGAATTGGAACCGATGCCGCCCTTGCGATTAAGGTCTGTTAACTTCATAAAAGGTCTAACGAATAGGAGAACGACCGGGAGAACGAGAACGAATTTTGTCCGACTCGCAAAAGTCCCGGGTCGTAAAGCCGTTCGGGGCGATCACGCAGCAGGATCGGCCGAGGCTGGCGTGACTAAGTCGAACGACGGCAGCAGGACGTGAATCTTGCGCCCGAGTTCGTCGACGCCGTGAAAACTCCCGGTGGCCCGGGCCGAGCCGTCGGTGACATGATAGCTGTTGTAGGAAAATTGTTCCCCGGGAGCGAGGCGGGGCGTTTCGCCGACGATTTTCTCCCCTTCGACGACCAAGTGGGATCCATCGAAGTGCTCGATCACCCATTTTCTGCCGAGGAGCGTAAGCGTGTGTTCCGATCCGTTATGAATCGTTACGAAGTAGACGAAAGCGTGCGGTTGATTGGTGGGCAAACTCGCGCCGCCATGGTGGTAGACGAGTTTATCGAGGCGGGCGGAAAGGCCGGAAGGAGTTGAAGAGCAGCAGGACACTTTCTGAACATAACGAGGTAATGGCGCGCTCGCAAGTGTGGTTGGCGGGGCGGCACAGAACGGGTCGCTTCGGGCTTGCGGCGTGGAAGCGGGGTGCGCAGAAACGCGGTCCCATGGGAAAATTGGCCCTGCTCTCGGTCAGCGACAAAAACGGACTCGTCGAATTCGCCACAGCGCTGGTGCGGGTGCACGGCTACACGTTGCTCTCAACGGGCGGCACGGCGAAGTTGCTCGCGACGGCGGGACTGCCGGTGACCGAGGTCGGAACGCACACCGGATTTCCGGAAATCATGGAAGGCCGGGTGAAGACGTTGCACCCGAAAATCCACGGCGGATTGCTTTGTCGGCGCGACAAATCGGAGCATCTCGCGCAGGCGGTGGAGAACGGAATCGAGCTGATCGATTTGGTGGTGGTGAATCTTTATCCCTTCGAAGCGACCGTGGCGAAGCCGCACGTGGAGTTCGACGAGGCGATCGAAAACATCGATATCGGCGGACCCTCGATGCTGCGGAGTGCCGCGAAGAATCACGCGAGTGTTTCAGTCGTATGTGATCCGGCGGATTATGCCGGTGTGCTTGTGGCGCTTGCGGCGGGGGAGGGGAGCGCGGTGCTCGCTGATCTGCGCCGGAAGCTCGCGTTGAAGGTGTTTCAACGGACCGCGAGCTACGATGCGGCCATCGCCCGGTATCTTGAGTCGCAGGCGATGGAGCCGGATCTGGAAGCGTTGAGCGGTCTGCCGGCGACACTGTCTCTTTCGTGGAAGAAGGCGCAGAGCCTTCGCTATGGCGAGAACCCGCACCAAAGGGCGGCGCTCTACGGCACGTTTAACGACCATTATGAGCAACTGCAGGGTAAGGAACTAAGTTATAACAACATTTTGGACATCACGGCCGCGACCTACCTCATCGGTGAGTTTGAGCGGCCGACGGTAGCGATTCTTAAACATACGAATCCGTGCGGCGTCGCGAGTGCGGACACGCTGAGCGAAGCCTGGGAGAAAGCCCACGCGACGGACCGGCAGGCTCCATTCGGCGGGATCATAATCGTAAACAACACGCTCGAGGTTGAGCTCGCCAAGCAGATCGCAGAGATCTTCACCGAGGTGATCATTGCGCCGCGATTCAGCCCGGAAGCACGCGATATTTTCTCCAAGAAGAAAAATCTGCGGCTCATGATCGCGAAGGAAGGAATGGGGCCGGATGCGTTGCAGGAAATCCGCTCCGTGATCGGCGGCGTGCTGGTACAGGACCGGGATCGCACGCTCGGCAACGTGCGCGAGTTTAAAGTCGTGACGAAGCGCCAACCGACCTCTGAGGAATGGGCGGCGATGATGTTTGGCTGGAAAGTGGGGAAGCACGTGAAGTCGAACTCGATCGTGTATTGTCGGGGGGAGCAGACCCTCGGCGTCGGCGCGGGGCAGATGGCGCGGGTGGACAGCTCGCGGATCGCGGTTTGGAAAGCGGGTGAGGCGAAGCTCGATTTGCGCGGATCGGTGGTCGCGAGCGAAGCTTTGTTTCCGTTTGCGGACGGATTGATCGCGGCGGCAGAGGCCGGGGCGACCGGTGCCATCCAGCCCGGTGGATCGGTGCGGGATGCGGAGGTGATCGCGGCGGCGGACGATCGCGGCATGGCGATGGTTTTCACGGGCTCGAGACACTTTAAGCACTGAGCGGGCCGATTGCGAAAAACGGAGCTGAAGAAAGCCGTTTTGCGATTGGCGGACGGGCAGATTTTGCGCCACGTTGGGCGGATGTTCGATCCCGTTGAAAAGCTGAAAGAATTTATCCGTCATCCGTCGGTTTCGGCCGACTCCAAGTTCGGCGAAGGAATGCGCGGCGCGCAAAAATTTGTGGCCGATCTGCTGGGTTCGATGGGCTTCGACGTCGAGGTGGTGCCGACGGAGCTTCATCCGATCATATTGGCTAGCCGCGGAAGTGATCCGAGTTGGCCGCACGTTGTGATCTACGGGCACTACGACGTGCAACCGGCCGATCCGTTGAATCTGTGGACGACGCCGGCTTTCGAGCCGAGCATTCGCGGCAATCGGATTTATGGGCGTGGGTCGGCGGACAACAAGGGGCCCTTAATCACAAATATTGCGGCGGTCGCGCGCCTGTTGGAGGCCAATCCGAATTTGCCGTTGCGCATCACGTTCCTCATCGAGGGCGAAGAAGAGATGGGCAGTCCGAGTTTTCCGAAGTTTCTGGAACGCTACAAGGATCGCTTGAAGGCGGCTGATTTTGTCTACCTCTCCGACACAGCTTTACCCAATGAGCAACAGGTTGTGCTGACCTGCGGGCTGCGCGGTCTAACGTTGTTCGATGTGCACATCACCGGCGCAAAAGGTGATCTGCACTCCGGGTTGCATGGCGGCGTGTTGCGGAACCCGATCCAGGCGCTCGCCGAGATCATCGCGACCCTGCACACGCCCGAGGGAAAAGTGAACGTCCCCGGCTTCTACGACGATGTGCTCGACGTGCATCCTTGGGAGCGCGACGAACTCAAGAAACTCGGCGGGGATGAAAAGGCCTACGCCGATTTTTTGGGTATCGATACTTTTTACACGACGCCGGGGTTCTCTCCGTTCGAATCCTCGCGCTTCCAGCCGACGCTGGAGTTCAACGGAATCGGCGGTGGATACCAAGGGGAGGGCACCAAAACGGTGATTCCGAGCAAGGCCTTTGCGAAGATCAGTTGCCGGCTCGTGCCCAATCAGCAGCCGGATAAAATCAAGAAATCGGTGATGGATGCGATCCGTGCGCGCACGCCAAAAGGCGTGAAGCTGGAGTTTGTCGATCAGCATAAAGGAGAGGCTTATGTCGTGGTCCCGCCGGGTCGTTCGAATACGCCGAAGGACCAATCGCCCGTCTTGGCCCGGGCCTTTTTGGCCGCGGACAAGGCGATTGCGGAGATTTGGGGCCGGCCACCGATTTACCTGCGCGAAGGCGGCAGCGTGCCGATCATCGCGGACATCAAGCGGGTGACCGGTTTGGACTCGGTGATGTTTGGTCTCTTCCTCCCAGAGGACAACCTGCACGCGCCCAATGAGAGCTTTAACTTGGATGTGATGAAAAAGGGGATCGAGACGACCGAACGCATGTTGGGAGCTTTGGCGGCGGGAAAGTAGCCCGCGAGGTGTTCACCGTCCCTGAATTTCGCGTGCCCATAAGCACTCGGGCATAAAAAAACCCGGCAAAAGCCGGGGTTGTTTGTGGGCCGAATCGCCCAAAATTATTTTTGTTTGATGATGACCAGCTCTACGCGGCGATCTTTTTTCATGTCTTCGTCGGTGCCGCCTTTTTTCGATTCCTCGCTGCCTTTCGAGAGGGTCTCAATTTTATCGGCGGATACTTGGATTGTCCCGAGGTATTTTTTGGCGCCATTGGCTCGGCGATCACCGAGACCGAGATTGTATTCCGAGGTCCCGCGCCAGTCGGCGTGACCTTCAAGGAGGAGGCGTTGGCCGGGATTTTTTTCGAGGTAGTCCTTGGCGGCTTGGAGTTTTGCACGCTCCTCTGGTTTTGAGATATCGGAGCGATCAAATTCGAAATAAACTGCGCCGAGCAGGCCGCGGATGGTAACGCCGTCGTCGATCACGCCGTCGGCCAGACGTGACTGCAGGCCGGTGTTGAGGTCGGCGGTCGTCGCGATGTCGGAGGGATTAATACCGCCGCCCGTGTTGGGGCCAAGTACCGTGGTGCTTGGGTCTGGCCTGAAGGGTTTTTTGGCGCACCCGCTAAAAAGGACGGCGGCGCTGAGCGAGAGAAAGAGCAACGGCTTCGAAACAAGTTTCATGGTCGAATTGAAATAAGAGATTAAACGAAAGCTATTGGGCCAATAGAATCGTGCAGCAAGAAATTTAGACGGGTTTTTTCTGGTCGCTGATTCCGGCTTCGGTGGTCTAGCGAGTAAAGTTCGCGACGTCGTGGAGGTTGAGCTTCCGCATCCGGTTGGTGTGGTGGTTGCCCACGGTCTTCGTGATGATCCCAAGTTTTGCCGCGATTTCCTAGGTACGGTAGCTTTCGGCTACCGACTGAAGGATCTCAAGTTCACGGTTGATGAGGAAATCTGGCGCATTCTTCAATGGAGCATTCGAATTGGCGACGACGTTGCCCATGAGCGCCGCGACTGCGTTCTGATCTTCAACTATGGCAACGCGCTTCATTTGAATGGTTTTAGTGCGCCCGCACCGAATTTCGGCGCTCTCTAGGTGGTGGGCTGGCCGGGATTCGAACCCGGAACCAACAACTTAAAAGGATGCTGCTCTACCGTTGAGCTACCAGCCCAAAACCTATGGAACTGCGGAAAATGGGTTTTGCCGGACGCGCTTGGCAAGGAATTTCTCCTCTGATTTGCCGGAGCTGTTGACCGTGCCCGAATGAGTGCGTATCCCACCCAAACTCCACGGAAAATCTTGGGAACAATCGAAAAATATACCCATCAGAGTGAGGCAGAACGTATGTCCTCAAAAGCCCAAGAAGTAGCCTTAGATCACGCCCTCGTGCTTCGCTTCAAAAACGGTGACCAAGCGGCGTTCGACGAAATGGTTTCCCGTTACTGGGATAGGATTTATTCCATGGTGCACCAGTTGCTGCGCAATCAGCAGGACGCCGAGGAAGTCACGCAGGACGCATTCATCCGGGCGCATCGCGGGCTGGTGAATTTTCGTGGTGATTCCGCGTTCTCTACTTGGCTTTACCAGATTGCAACGAATTTGGCCCGGAACCGTTACTGGTATTGGTGGCGGCGGAAACGCGATAAATCAGTTTCGTTTGACGCTCCAATGAGCTCCGATAACGACACGACCTTGGCGGACATCATCCCGACCGAAGTTGAGTCGCCGGATGACATCACGGTAACATCGGAGTTTGTGGCCCGGATTGGCAAAGGCATGGACCGTCTCAGTGTCAAACACCGGGAAATTCTGACGATGAGAAATATTCAAAATCTCAGTTACGAAGAGATCGCGGCGATCTTACATATTTCTGTGGGGACCGTGAAAAGCCGCATCGCCCGGGCTCGCGAGAGCCTTCGGTCCAAACTCGGGGAAGATTTCAAATGAAAGATTCGGAATTCATCGAACTGCTCAATCTCTACCTCGACCATGAAATCAGTGCGGTTGACGCCAAGCGGCTAGAGGTGGAGGTGCAGAGCAGCCCAAGCCGCTATCGGGTCTACCGCGAGTATTGCCAGATGCAAAAGGCCTGTGTGGTTTGGGCGGAGAAAGCGGCTGTGGATCTGCCCGTTGATGCAAAAATCATTACTTTCCCGTCGCCGAAGACATCGTGGGGATTTGGGACTTATGCAGCCGGAATCTGCGCGGTGGCGGCCTGTATTGCGTTAGTTTTTGTGGTTCAAGGGGGCAGTGGCTCAGTCTCGGCTGCTCCTAAACCGAGCGACCCGACTTTGATCGCGAGTGTTGAGATTCTAGCGCCGATGGGGAGCGACGATGAGGCGCGAAGTTTGGTCCCGTCCCTGCTGTCATTAAGCCCGCGTACGCCTGAGTTTCAGCCGGTGATCGTTGTTCGCAACTTGGCGCTCACCCGCCAGCAACGTGAGGTAGGTACGCTCGCGACTGCCGACACCCGATTTGAATGGATGAACCGGGTGCATCCGGTGGCGCTTAATCGTGCTGCCGCAGCCGATTTGGTGTTTGAAACCCAAGCCGCACGGCAACCGGACCAACGTTCGTTTCGTGGCCGTCGTTTGATCGATGCCCAAGTCGAGCAGGCAGCGTTTCAATTCCAGCGCTGAGTCGGAGGCGGCAGGCTGACCGCCGTTTACACCTCGGCGAAGGTGCCGCTAAGCGAGGGCTTTTTTGATGAGCGCCTCCGTCGTGGCTTTGGCCCCAAGGGTGAGCGCGGCTTGGCGCACAGCGGCGTCGGCGTCGGCGGCTTTGTAACCCAAGGCCAACAACGCGGCGATCGCATCACGTTGGACGCTTGCTACCGGTTGGAAGGTGGCGGAATCCGTGGTGCCGGAAGCGGTTTGTCCAAGCGGGCCGGAGCCGACCTTCGATTTAAGCTCCACGACCAAGCGTTCGGCGGTTTTTTTTCCGATCCCGGGGCACTTCGAGAGCATACCGATATCGCCGCTCCGGATCGCGCTCTCGAGCAGTTCGACGGAAAGCCGGCTCATGATGGTGAGCGCACTTTTGGGGCCGATGCCCGTCACGTGCTCGATCATGAGGCGAAAAAAGTCTCGGTCGGTGGTTGTGGCGAACCCGTAGAGCGTTTGGGCGTCTTCCCGGTAGATAACGTGGGTGTGGAGTTTGACGACGGTGCCGGTTGCCGGCAGGCGCTCTGCGGTGGTGACCGGTATGTTCACTTCATAACCAAACCCGTTAAGCTCGACGATCGCGTGCAAGGGCGTAGCCGACGTGAGCAGGCCTTGGATGGAGGTGATCATATTGATCGGCGCGAGCGGCGGCTGTTGCGTGGAAGCCTACTTAAGGCCGAGCACATCCTGCATGTCGTAAACCCCGGCGGGTTGATGCACGATCCATTGGGCGGCTCGCAGCGCACCCCGGGCGAAGATACCTCGATCGCTGGCTTTGTGGGTCAGTTCAATTCGTTCGCCCAAGGCCGCGAACATGACGGTATGATCCCCCACAACATCGCCGCCTCGCAGGGCATGGATCCCGACTTCGCCGGCTGTCCTTTCGCCGGTGATTCCCTCGCGGCCGTGTCTCAAGGCGGATGCGTCGAGTTTTCTTTCTTCCAAGATGATTTCGAGCAGGCGTGCGGCCGTGCCGCTGGGGGCATCTTTTTTGAAGCGATGGTGCATCTCAACCACCTCGGCGTCGTAATCGGATCCAAGAACGGCGGACGCCCGACGGGTTAGGGCAAACAGAAGGTTCACTCCGACGGAGAAATTTCCCGCCCAGACGCACGGCACCTTTCCGGCGATTTTCATCAAGTGGGCTTTCTCATCCGCGGAGTGGCCGGTGGTACCAATGACGATGGGCTTGCGGTGGGTGACCGCCAGATCTAGTAGGGCAGGAGTGGCCCGATGCGAACTAAAGTCGATGATAACGTCGGTTGTCGGCAGGTGGTGCGCGACGTCGTCGCCCGCGTCGAGCGCGGCTCCGATGGAAAGACCGAGTTCGCCGGCGGTCCGGGCGATGGCTTCGCCCATACGACCTTTTGCACCATTGAGCAGAATTGAAAGGGGCATGGCGTCGAGGTGTCTAGCGGTCCAAGCCGGCCAAAACTGAGGTCAAGGCCTGCGCGCTCGTCGCGCTGATTTCGGTCAACGGCAGTCTCACTTCGGCGGAGGCAATGATGCCTGCACGTACGAGCGCGAACTTGATCGGGCTTGGATTTGATTCGATGAAGATGGCCTTGAACATCGGGTATAGGCGTTGGTGGGCCTTGCGGGCGCGGGTGAAGTCGCCGGCCAAAGCGAGCTTCACCATTTGGCTGATCTCGCGAACGTAGAGATTTGAACCGACGCTGATCACGCCCTCGGCGCCAACGGCCATAAACGGCAGGGTGAGCGAGTCGTCGCCGCTTAGGACCGTGATATCCGTGCCGAGCGCCTGCTTGAGCTGATCGACGCGGTCGACGCTGCCACCGGCTTCCTTGATCCAGCGCACGTGCTTGTATTTTTTTCGGAGCCGTTCCACGACGGGAATTCCGATTTCGATGCCGCAGCGTCCCGGAATCGAATAGAGAATGATCGGCCGATCGGTGGAGTCGGCGACTGCGCAAAAATGGCGATAGAGACCCTCTGGGCCGGGTTTGTTGTAATAAGGCGCAACCACCAGCATCGCATCGGCTCCGGCCTCGTGGGAAAGACGGGTGAGTTCCACCGCCTCATAGGTGGAGTTTGAGCCTGTGCCGGCAATGACCGGGACCCGGCCGCGAGCGGCCTCAACGGTAGCTCGAATGATCGCAATATGCTCCTCGTGCGTGACCGTCGGTGATTCTCCGGTTGTGCCGACCGGAACCAGACCATCGATCCCGCCGCGAATCTGGTGCTCGACCAGTTTCTTGAGATCCGCGAAGGAGACCTGGCCTTTGGTGAAAGGCGTGACAAGCGCGGTGATCGTGCCGGTGAGCAAGCGTGGTTTCATGGAGGAAAAGTGGGTCGTGAGCAAAGTTGCCTTGGTGGAGACAGCAGGACGATTTAGGGATTGCGAACGCTTTTTTTGACTAGGCCCGAGATCACTCTGCACACCGAAATTTTCAACGATCTACTTCGACTCGCCGTTGAAAGCGGCGCGAGCGATATCGTCATTAAGCCGAATAAACCCCGCTATCTCGGGCTCTCGGGCCGGCGAAAGCCCGTGGAGATGGACCCGATCAGCTGACCCGAAGCGCAGGCGTTCGTCGATGAGCGCGGGCCCCGGGGTCTTCCGGAAAAAATGAGACGAGAGCGGCATAGGCGTTTGGTCTGCACTCAGACTTGAGGTTCGTGAACTCATTCCTCGGGATGTGGATCCGGCCTTCCGTTTCGGCCAAGAGGCGCGGAATTCGGTGCCGGCCGGGAAATTATCACCCCGTGAATTCTTGAAGTCAGATGAGTACGATACGTCCTTCAAACCAGTGAGGCGTTTTTAGGGCTTGGTTTTGCGGGTGGCGGGCGTTTGTCTTGCCGGTTTCCACCATGGGATTGGCATTATTATTCGCGGGACAGGGTGCCCAAAAACCGGGCATGGGTAAGTCGCTTTTTGAGGCGTCGCCGGCGGCCCGTGCGCTTTACGAACGAGCTAATTCGGTGCTGGGCTGGGACCTCGCCAGAGTCAGCTTTGACGGACCGGACACCGATCTCACGCAGACTAAAATCTGTCAGCCGGCACTTTTTGTGCACGGCTTGGCGTTGTGGGCGGCTCTCAGCGAGCAGGGCAAGCGGCCGACGGTCGATTTTGCGTTGGGCCTCAGTCTGGGCGAAGTCACGGCCTACGCAGCGGCGGGGGTTTTTGATTTTGATACGGGGCTGAAAATCGTGGCTGAACGGGGCCGCCTCATGCAGGCCGCGTGTGAGCAGACCGAAGGTGCAATGGCTGCGATTATCGGTGAGGAACGCGCCAAGGTGGCCGAGTTGTGCCGTGACTTTGATATCGAAGCGGCGAACTTCAATGCCCCCGGGCAGATTATTGTCTCGGGCGAGAAATTAAAGGTAGCCGCCGCGGTCGCCGGGGCCAAGGACCGGGAAATGAAGAAGGTCATCCCGCTCAAGGTTGCCGGTGCTTATCATTCTCGCTTGATGGAACCCGCGCGCGCGGCGTTCGCCGGCTTTCTGGAATCGGTACCGTTCTTGGCTCCGAGGTTTACTGTGTTTTCCAATACGACCGGCCAAGCGTTGTCCGACCCGCTCGCGATCAAGGCCGCTTTGGTGAAGCAGGTGGTATCTTCGGTCCTCTGGGAAGAGTGCATGAGAAGCGCGGCGGCGGCCGGGGCGACGGAGTTCTGGGAACTCGGGCCCGGCGGAGTGTTGGCCGGTCTGGCGCGGCGCACCGAAAAGGCGTGGCCGGTGAAGAGTTTTTCCGAGTTTTCCGATTTCACGAATGTTTGAGCCGATGTCTGCTACCAACACCCGCAATTTCTGTATTATCGCCCACGTCGACCACGGCAAAACCACGCTATCGGACCGACTGCTCGAACACACCAACACGGTCGCCATGCGCTCGATGACGGCGCAGCACCTCGACTCGATGGACCTCGAGCGCGAGCGCGGTATCACGATCAAGTCGCATCCGGTCACGATGACCTACCGGGCGAAAGATGGAAAAGACTACAAGTTGAACCTCATGGACACGCCGGGGCACGTGGACTTCTCCTACGAAGTTTCCCGCAGCCTCGCCGCGTGCGAGGGAGCCGTGCTGCTGATTGACGCCGGGCAAGGGGTCGAAGCGCAAACCGTGGCCAACGCCCACTTGGCGTTCGGGCAGGAACTTAAGGTCATCCCTGTCATCAATAAGATCGATTTGCCCAGTGCGAACCTCGAGCTTTGCACCCGGCAGCTTGAAGATATTCTCACGATCCCGGCCGAAGAAGCGATTCTCGCCAGTGGGAAGTCCGGTATCGGCATCGTCGATATTCTTGAGGCGGTTGTCGCCCGGGTGCCTCCGCCGCGGTGGACCGACTACCCTCAGACCCGGATTTTGGTCTTCGATTCCCTCTATGATGCCTATCGCGGGTGCATCGCCTACGTGCGGGTGTTCTCCGGCTCGATCAAGGCCCACGACATGATGATGCTGATGAGCACCGGTCAAAAAGCCGAGGTGAAGGAAGTGGGGATCTTCACGCCGAAAATGGAGAAGTGCGCCGTGCTAAACGCCGGGGACGTCGGCTACATTGTTTCCAGCATCAAGACTCCGGCCGATGTGAAAACGGGTGATACCATCACGCTCGCCGCCCGCCCTGCGACCGACATGTTGCCCGGCTACAAGGAGGTTCGGCCGATGGTTTTTTGCGGGCTTTATCCGCTTGAGAGCGACGACTACGAGAAGCTCAAAGCCGGGTTGGCGCGCCTCCAGCTCAACGACGCGGCGTTTGTCTATTCGTCGGAGAGTTCGCTCGCGCTCGGCTTCGGTTTCCGTTGCGGCTTCCTCGGTCTTTTGCACATGGAGATCATCCAGGAGCGCGTGCGGCGGGAGCATGACGTGGAAATCATCTCCACCTACCCGAGCGTGATCTATCACATCGTGAAACAAGGCGGCGAAGAGATCGATGTGGATAACCCGGTGAACATGCCCGACCCCGGCACGATTCTCGAAATCCGCGAGCCAACGATCAAAGCGTCGATCATTATTCCGAACGATTCCATGGGCGACATGCTCTCGCTGATCATGGAAAAGCGCGGGGTATGCGAACACACCGACACGCTCGACATGAATCGCGTGATGCTTCGCTGCATTCTCCCGCTCAACGAAATCCTCGTCGATTTCAACGATCGCCTGAAGAGTATCACCCACGGCTACGGTTCGATGGATTACGAACTCGCCGAGTATATGCCGTCGGATCTCGTGAAGATGGACATCATGATCAACGGTGACCCGGTCGACGCGTTTGCCTGCATCGTGCATCGGATGAAGGCTGAAGGCAAAGGGCGCCACCTTTGCGAAAAGCTCGCCGAGATCATTCCGCCGCAGATGTTCAAGGTCGCGATCCAAGCCGCGATCGGCGGCAAAATTATCGCCCGCGACAACGTGCGCGAGATGCGCAAGGACGTGACGGCGAAGTGCTATGGCGGCGACATCAGCCGCAAGCGTAAGCTGCTCGACAAGCAGAAAGAGGGTAAGAAAAAGATGAAGCAGATCGGCAAGGTCTCGATCCCACCCGACGCGTTTATCAAAGTTCTCCAAAACGGTTAAACCGCTCCCGGCCATGTTCGGATTCTTCAAATCGCAAGATAAGAAAATGCGTGAGAACGCCGCCAACTGGCTCGAACTCGCGGAGAAGGTTTATGATTATCGCCGCGACGTGATTCCACCCGCGGACTTGGCCAAGCTGGTCCAGCAGATCAGCGCTTTGAAGGACGGCATCAAGCAGCGCTGGGAATCGGCCAAGCTGAAGCTGCAAATCGAGCAGGCGGAAGCGGTGCTGCGCCAAACCGGCGGCGCGATCTATCCCCGTGGAACGATCGGCGAAAACGTGGAGTTTTTTGTGGTCGCCGCCATCGTGATCCTCGGCATCCGCACTTATCTCGCGCAGCCGTTTAAGATTCCGACGAATTCAATGTGGCCGACGTATTACGGCATGACCGGCGAGAATCTAGCCTCGGCGAAGGACACCCCGGGCACAGTGGAAAGGATTTTCCGGCTGGCGGCGTTCGGCGCCCAGCGCAAATCGGTCGATGCGCCCAAAGCGGGCGAGGTCTCGGCGGCGTTTTTTAGCAGCGGCCAGATGGCTTACACCGTGCAGCCCGACCGCACTTGGCTGGTGATTCCCACCGAAGTGAAGGAATATACGTTTTACGTCGACGGGACGCCGGCGACCGTCCGCGTGCCGCTGGATTTTGGCGATTTCGACCGCATGGTGACCGAAACTTACTTCGGAGATTCGAAGGCGTTTGCGGCGCACTGGAAGCTCCAGGCGCAAGCGGGCCAGATGGAGGAATCAATGCTGAGGTTGAACGCGAAGGCGGGTGGCTTTGTTCCGGTGCGCAAATTGTCGCTCGGCCGCACGGTGAAGGCCGGCGATTCGTTGCTCCGGTTCGATTTGCTCACGGGCGATCAGCTCTTTGTGGACCGCATGAGTTATCACTTTGTGCGGCCGACGCCCGGTCAGGGCTTTGTCTTCCGCACCGGCAACATCGCCGGGATCGGGCAGGACCAGTACTACATCAAGCGGCTCATCGGCACTCCCGGGGACACGCTTGAAATCCGCGAGCCCGGAATCTTCCGCAACGGCAAGCCGATCACCGGTTCGGAGGCGTTTGATGCCAACGCCAAGCGGACCGGACTTTATCGAGGCTATTTGAACGGCAATCCTGCGTCGGGCTCGAGCTACCTCAAAGCGGGCGAAACGCTCACCATCCCGCCCGACGGGTTTTTTACGATGGGTGACAATTCGGGTAACAGCCAGGATAGCCGGTATTGGGGCTTTGTGCCGCTCAAGGACGCGATTGGCCGGCCGCTGGTAATCTACTACCCGTTTACAAAGCGCTGGGGCCCGGCTCGCTGATTCCGGCGGACGGTGTCCAGTTTAGCGTGACCGCGCCGACATCGAGTCGATGAGCGCAGTGAGAAATGCAGCGTTGCCAGGCAGCGAGCGGAGTGCGGTTTGAGCCGCGTCGGCGTGTTCGCGGGCGATGCGGCGCGACGCTTCGATACCGTGGAGTTTGACGAATGTGGTCTTATTGGCCTTGGCGTCTTTGCCGGCGGTTTTGCCGAGCGTGGCGGTGTCCGCGGTGGCATCCAGCACATCGTCGATAATTTGGAAGGTGAGCCCAAGGTGGTGGCCGACGGAACGCAGGATTTCTACCTGGGCCGGGGAGGCCTCGGCGCAGAGTCCGCCCATCACCAAGGCGACCTCGATCATGGCGGCCGTTTTGTTGAGATGGATGAACTCAAGGTCGGCCGCGGTGGTGTCGGGGCGCTTTTCGGCGAGCAGGTCTTCCATTTGGCCACCGATCAGGCGACGGCTGCCGGCAGCATGGGCCAGTTCGCCCATCAACTTATGGGCCAGCCCGGGGCGGTCGGCGTAGTGCCGGGCGAGAATCGCAAACGCCTCCGTGAGCAAAGCATCGCCGGCGAGGAGGGCGGTGGCCTCGTCGAATTGGCGGTGGGCGGTGGGCCGCCCGCGACGGAGGTCGTCGTTGTCCATGCACGGGAGGTCGTCGTGAATGAGCGAATAGGTATGAATGCACTCGATGGCCACGGCGGCCGGCACGGCGGAATCCCCGGTCAATCCAAGTTGCTCGGCCGTGGCTAAAGTGAGGACCGGGCGCAGAAGTTTGCCGCCGCTGATGAGGCTGTAGCGCATCGCCGTGTGGAGTCGGGCCGGGCGGGCATCGGCTGGTGGCAAGCAGCGGTCGAGGCCGTTCTCCGTTTGGGCGACGTGGCGTTGCAGGGTGGCGGCGAAATCCATGGGAAACCGAGTAGCAACAGCTTCACCGGCGGTCTCAAACCTTTTCCCGAAACGGCACGGAGTCCGCGCGAAACAAACTCGCCAACCCGCCGGAGCTGCCCCTCACTCAGCCCGATCTAGCTATGCCCACCTACGAGTATGCCTGTCAGAAATGCGGTCACGAATTTGAGCAGTTCCAGTCGATGCGCGACGAACCGCTGAAAAAGTGTCCGAAATGCAAAAAACAAAGCCTCAAGCGTTTGGTCGGCGGCGGCGCCGGGCTCATCTTCAAGGGCACGGGTTTCTATATCACCGACTACAAAAAAAAGAGCGGCACGCCTGATGCCGCGCCCAGCAAGCCGTCGGCACCGGCGGCCAAGTCCTGATTTTCAAAAGTTTATGTGCGCAAAATTTAAACGCGGTGAATATGAACCCAGCTGGACCGAGGTCACGATCGGGGCGGCGTTGAGCGTCGTTATCGGTGCGGCGCTGGGTATCACGTTCTTGGTCTTCAAGCCCGTCACGATTTTCAAGGACGGCAAGTCGCCCACCGTGACCGCGAAGGCGGGCGCGCCCGCTAGATCCAAGGCCGCCGAGGCCGATTTGAAACCGGGACCCGGCGACGTGGTGTATCTTGAAGGCTCGAAGGACTTGTCGAAGGCGAAACTCGCGGGGGCGAAGCGGAAGACGTTTGCCGCCGGTGGTTCCGTGTTGGTGGACGAGAATGAGTTGAATGCGTTGGTCGGCACTCCGGTCCCTGCACCCGCACCGGGCAAACCTGCCCCGGGCGCCAAGAACACGCCCGCGGCGATAGCTCCGCCGCCTCCCGCGCCTGCGGCCGAAGGCGACGCAGCGGCTCCGGCCGCCGGTGGTTTCGCCGTCACGCCGGAAGCGCCCAATTTCCGGATTCAGGAGGGTGAGTTTCAGATCGGCCTGCCCATTAAGTTCGAGGCCTTTGGTTACCACAGGACGGTGGTTGTGCAGGCCCGGGGACAATTCGAGAAGCGTGGGGAGCAATTCGTGTTTGAACCTTCGACGCTATTGGTTGGCTCTTGCCCGCTGGATCCTTTGCCCGTCTTGCGGAGCTGGGTAGTGCGAAAGGTTCTGAAAGCGGTGCCGGAGGATATTCAGAAAGTTTGGGGTGAGTTAAGCGACGTGGCCGTAGTCGGCTCGGCCCTGATGCTGACGATGCCGTGAGGTCGCCGCTCGCGATCGCGGGCTGGATCTGGGCGGGCGGGCTCCTCCTGTCCGCAGGTGAGTTGTCGGCCGCCGCGCCCGTTTTGAGCAACTCGGGGCCGGGTCGGTTCGAGATCGCCAGTCTCGAAGCCGGTGCAGCGACCCTGGTGCGGACGGAAGCAGAGAACGCGTGGCGGATTTTGGCTGAACCCCTGGGTTTGCCGGAGGGTTTTTCGACCCCGATTTTCGTGCGAGTGGTGCCGGCGGCGGACTGGGCCGAGACGGTGCCGTTTCGGGTGTTCGCCGAGGCCGGAGGCGTGGTTTCACTGCGTTTACGATGGAGTGAATTGGCCCCGAGATATTTTTTGCGAAGGGCGCTGGTGCAAGCGCTGCTCATGCGCTTGGCGGTGGCGGAGCATGGGGTGGGGCCTAATCTGACGGCTCCACTTTGGCTGGAGCATGCGGCCGTGGGGTGGTGGCTGACTCGGGCTGAACCTGCGAGGTTCGATGCGCTCCAAGCAGAATCAGTCGAGCTGGCCCCACCGAGACTGGCAGACGTGCTCGGGTGGACCCGCAGTGATGTCGAGCCGCGGTCATTGGCCGTCGGTGCCGTGTGGTTGCTCACCTGGTTGCAACACGAGAGTGGGGCCGCGCGGGAGTGGCCGGAGCTGCGGCGCAGGTTGTTGCGCGGCGACGAACCGCTGGGGGCGTTGGCGAGGTGTTTCCCCGGCCGTTTTGACGATGCGGCGGAGAAGGAGCTGTGGTGGCAGACGGGGTGGCATGCGGTTCGGCGGGTGAGAACCTTGCCGATGATGGGTAGCACCGAATCCCGACTGTTTTTGACTGATCTGGCGCGCGTGGTCGTCGCCGTGGGCGGCGACGATGTGGTGGTGCCCCTGCGATTCGCCCGGCGGCAAACCCACGAGCCGGCGGTCGCGGCGCTGTTGGCCGTGAAGGCATTGGAATTGGAGCGCGTCCTGCCGGCCCTGCATTTGTTCTACCGCAACGCCGGCGTCTCTCTCGCCGAGTGCTTGTCTCCGGGCAAGGAACCGGCGAGCGATGGGGACGAACGGGCAGCGGCCTATGAGCGTGATTGGGCGTTGGGGTTTGAGTTGGAGAATCGCAGCCGGGAGATCCTGAATGCCGCGGAACGCGCGCGGCAGGTACGTTCCGCGTCGCCGGAGTGATTGCATTTGCCCCCGCAGATTACGGTAGCGGAAATTGAACCCGTGTCGAAAAACCTGAAGAACATCGGCGTCGTGTCTGCGCTGACCATGGTGTCGCGCGTGCTCGGCCTCGGGCGCGATATGCTCGTGACGGCGATCTTCGGCACCTCGGCGCTCGCCTCGATTTTCTATACGGCGTTTACGTTGCCGAATCTGTTTCGTCGATTGCTGGGCGAGGGCGCGCTGACGGCCGCGCTGGTGCCGACCTTGCAGGAGGAGTTGAAGGCGAAGGCGCGCACGGGGGCTTTCGAGTTGGTGAACCAAGTGTCGAGTTGGCTCTTGGTGGTGACGGGCGGAATCGTCGCGGTGGCGATGTTTACTTTGGCGTGGGCGGATGAACTGACGGCGCGTGCCCGTGGATGGGGGCTGGAGGCGGATACCGCGTGGCGTTTGGCGGAGTCGGCGGATTTTGCGATCTTCCTGTTTCCCTATCTGGTGTTCGTGTGTTTGGCGGCGGCGTTCAGTGCGGCGTTGCAGACGTTACAGCGCTTCGTCGAGCCGGCGCTGTCGCCGATCTGGTTAAATCTGGCGATGATCGGGCTGCTGGGCGGCGCCTATTGGGGCGGCTGGGCGGATCGAAACGAGGGGCTGATGCTTTGGTTGTGTTCGGGCGCGTTGCTTGGGGGATTTTTGCAGATGGCGGTGCCCGCAGCTGCGTTGATGAGTGAGGGCTGGCGGCCGCGTTTGGACTTTCAGCGGAGCGCCCCGCTACGACAAATTTTGGCGCTGATGGGGCCGACGGTGTTTGGATCGGCGATCTACCTTGTGAATATGGCGGTGGCGCGGCTCGTCGGATTGTCGTTGAACGACTCGGCGGTGGCGGTGCTCAACCTTGCGACGCGCCTTATGGAACTGCCGATCGGGGTGTTCGCAGTGGCGATTTCTACGGTCGTGTTTCCGCTGATTGCAAAATATGCGGCGGCCGGAGACGGGACGCGGCTCGCGGAAGCGTACCAAAAAGGGATGCGGCTGATTTTGGTCATCAACGTGCCGGCGGCCATCGGCCTGACGGTGCTGGCCGTGCCGATTATTCGATTGTTGTTTGAGCGCGGGGCGTTTGGTGCCCGGGACACGGCGCTGATGGTGCCGGTGCTCGCGGCCTATGCGGTCGGGCTGCCGTTTTTCGCGTTTGTGAATCTGATCTTGCGGGCATTCTACGCCCGTAAAGATACGGCGACGCCGGTGCGGGCGGCGTTGTTGAGCTTCGTCGTCAATCTCGGTCTGAGCCTCGCGCTCATGGAGTGGCTGGGCACCGTGGGATTGGCCATCGCGGGCAACATCGCCGTCGTCGCGCAGGCGGCCTACCTGCAACGCCGGTTGGCGGCGGGCCACGACGGATTGCGCTTCAGCCATCTTTGGGGCGATTTGGGTAAAATCGCGGTGGCGGGGGCGGCGATGGGCGGATTGGTCGCCGGCGGTTGGTGGGCTTGGACGCGAATGGTGCCGCCGACTTCCTGGGGCGACGCGACGGGGCTGGTGGTCTTGATCGGCTTGGGCGCCGGGAGCTACGCGGGCCTGTTGTGGGCGATGCGGATCAAGGGCCGCGAGGATATCGCCTCGATGTGGGAGAAATTCCGGACTAAGGATCGCTGATCGGTTCCGTCTCTTTGCATGAAGTTTAAATTCGATTGGTTTCTCACCGGCATGGTTCTCGCCATGGTTTTGGCGTGGTTGGTGCCGGAGCCGGGTGCGGCGGGCGGTTGGCTGCATCCGGAGTTGCTGACCAAGGCCGGGATCGCGCTGATTTTTTTTCTGCACGGGGTCGCGCTGTCGTTTCCCTCGCTCAAGGCGGGCGCGCTCAACTGGAAGCTGCATCTGTTGGTGCAGGCGAGCACGTATCTGATGTTCCCGCTGCTGGGGTTTCTCGCGGTGATGTTGTTGGACGATCGGGTGCCGGCGGGGCTGAGCTTGGGGTTCTTCTACCTGTGCGCGTTGCCCTCGACGGTTTCATCCTCGGTGGCGTTCACGGCGGCGGCGCGGGGCAATGTCGCGGGCGCCGTGTTCAACGCGACGTTGTCGAGTTTGCTGGGTGTGGTGCTCACGCCGCTGTGGATCGGGGTCGTGCTCAAGACGGCGGGGCAGGCGCTCGACTATGGTCCGGTGATCTTCGACCTCTTTCGCTGGTTGATTTTGCCCTTGGTGCTCGGGCAACTCGCCCGGCCGTTGATCGGGGTATGGGTGCAGCGGCACAAGGCCAAGATCGGGCTCGCGGACCGCGCGACGATTCTCGTGCTCGTTTACACGTCGTTCTGCGATTCGTTTACGCAGGGAGTGTGGGCCAACAACGCGCTGCTGATGTTGGTCGGCGTCGGGCTGGGCTCGGCTTTGATTCTGGCCGTGGCGATCGGCGTCACGACGTGGAGCGCGCGGGCGCTGGGGTTTAGCGCGGAGGACCGCATCACGGCGATTTTCTGCGGCTCGAAGAAGACGTTGGCCTCGGGCGTGCCGATGGCGAAATTGATCTTCGGGGCGCATCCGGCGATCGGGCTGATTTTGCTGCCGATTATGGTGTATCATTCGCTGCAACTGCTCGTGTGCGGCGTTTTGGCCGAGCGTTGGTCGAAACGACCGTCCGAACCGTCGAACCGGGTCGATTGACTATTTGGCGTCGGCGTTCCCCTTCCTGATTTCTCTATGCAACCCATCTCCCCGGCTACGCTCCTCGACGCGCTCAACTGGCGCTATGCCACCAAAAAGTTTGATCCTGCCCGCAAGCTCTCGGCCGAGACGTGGGCGACGCTCGAACAGGCGCTGATCCTTTCGCCGTCCTCGTTTGGGCTGCAGCCGTGGAAGTTTCTGGTGATCACCGACCCGGCGGTGAAGGCGCGATTGGTGCCGATTTCGTGGGGCCAGACCCAGCCGGCGGATTGTTCGCACATGCTTGTTTTGGCCGTGAAGCAGGGTCTCGGGGCCGATCACGTGGAAAAGTTTCTGGACCGTCAGGTCGAAGTGCGCGGCGGCTCGAAGGAGAAACTGAGCGGTTACCGCGACATGATGCTGGGCAGCCTCGCGGGCGCCGCGAAGGCCGGGACGCTCGATGCTTGGCAGGCCAACCAAATCTATATCGCGCTCGGTCAGTTTATGGCAGCGGCGGCGATGATCGGCGTCGATACGTGCCCGATGGAGGGCATCGACCGCGCGAAGTATGACGAAGTGCTTGGCCTCGACGGCACGGATTTCGCAACGGTGGTGGCGTGCCCGGTCGGCTACCGCGCGGTAGACGATAAATACGCCACGGCTCCAAAAGTGCGCTTCAAAGCGGCGGACGTAGTGGAGCACATTTGAATCCACGCAGGGAGTTGCCGGTTAGTCTGCATTCGGCAGTGAGTTAACCGCTAATCTTCGCTAATTCCCGCTAATCCATGAGGAAGAATTTTTCCCGAAGTGAATTTTGATTCACCGATCAGGTGAACCGACGGTCGGGTTGGATTCTCTTCAAAACTCTTTCATCAGCGTCGATTGGCGGAAGTTAACGGTTCCTCTTTCTGCGGCTCTAAGGATTAGAGACTGGTTCTTCCCGGCGATCCGGCCAGGAGCGGCGTTACTCGACGCGTGATTCCGCTCAAAACCTAGGGTCACGCCCATTCGAGTCGCACGATGCGAACTTCCTTCGCCGCGTGATCAACCCACCACGTCACGATCAAGTCGTCCTGCAGTTTCACCTGATACTCGCGGCCCGTCAGTCCCGATTCACTATAGTCACCCGGTTCGAACGGATGCCGTGCTAGCCCGTCAAAAATCTGCAGGAGCTTTTCGCGCTCCCGGCCGCTCTCGCTCGTGAAGGCATGGATCGCCTCTGCGTCGAGGGCAAAGTCGTAGGGCTCCATCGTTCACACACCCTCGGCCTTGAGGGATTCGTGCAGCCGCACAAGTTGGGCGCGTGATACCTTTTCACCGGCCTCCATCCGCGCCGCTGCGGCATCGAGTGATTGCTTGTTGGATACCGAATCACAGCGGGACAGATGGCGGAGATACGCTGAGAGCACGACCCGCTCTGAAGGCGGCAACGCCTTAACCTGAGATTGGATTTCCGCCAGCGACATGCCGGCAGCTTGGCCAAATCCGCCGCGCCCGCAAATCAATTTCCGGCATCGTAGCCCAAGCCGACACCCTTCCTCTACGGCCTCTGTAATTTTGCCGACCTTAGCCTCTCGCACCGCTTCGAACCCATGAAGCGCTGCCCTTTTCGGGGATCGGGCCGGGAGGGTTTTCTGGGGCGTTAATCGGCGTCGATACTTGCCCGATGGAGGGCATCGACCGCGCGAAGTATGACGAAGTGCTTGGCCTCGACGGCACGGATTTCGCAACGGTGGTGGCGTGCCCGGCAGGTTATCGCGCGGCGGATGACAAATACGCCTCGGCTCCGAAGGTACGCTTCAAAGCGGCGGACGTCGTGGAGCATATCTGAGCCTCAGTGCGGAGGGGCAGGGACCGCTCTCCGAGCGGTCCGGGCCTGTGCAACGCGGAGTAGGTTCTTGCCGCCGGCGTTCATTTGCTACGCATCGCTGGCCGCGTGCTCGGCGCTGCCAGGGTCCGTTGAGACGGGGATCAAGGTCGATATTTTCGACGGAAAACTCACCAAGCGCTGCGCAGGCCCCGAGGTGTCGCCGACCCCTCAAGACGGTGGCTGGCCGATCAGCTCATTGTGGGCACCTTGGTGGCGGTGAGTCACCATATCGGGTAACTCCTCCGCGGCCTTCGACCCGATGTCGAAAAATCCCTCGGCCGGCTAAAACATTAACAGTCAAAACCCGACCCTGTTTAAGACCCGATTTCAAAAACTTGAGCGCTTTTGAGGCTGGATTTCGGAAGTGATTGTATGATCATCTCAGGCCACTTCCTTGTGACCGAACAAACGCTCGCAGATCATATTGTCGAGGTCTTGATGGTCGCAACAGAGCCGCTTAAGGCTAAAGACATAGCCAGAATATTGTCCGAGGGAAGCGGGGCAACTTTAGACACCACGGCAGTGAACTCGATTCTGTATGGGGTGTTGGCACCAAAAGTTATCAAAAACGAGGAACACAGGTGGGTAATCAGGAAAGCCATCGACGATAAAATAGTGGCGCCAGCCGCTCCGCTCGTTCGCTCCGGCCCGGAATCGCTGTTTGAAATCTTCGAAAAAATTGAACCTCTTTCGCCGGTGGAAAGAATAGTGGCGGCGAGTCCAACAGCTGATACCAGTCTCCAGCGGGAAGCGACTAGGACGAAAGCTGAGCAGCCGTCGTCTCCCACAAAGATGCGGCTCAAGACGGTGTATGAGTTCCTAAAGGAACTCCATGACCTGAGGAATCCCGTGCCGCGCTCACTTGATGGTGAACAGGTGTTTCAGCTCCGAGATTGGCCGAAGCACGAGAGCATCCAAGTCCGCGAGGGAGACTTTTCCGAAACTACCGAATCTGCCGCGGAAGCGTTACAATACCCCATCCGCGTTAAGCGCGCCAAGCTCACTGCGTGCCCGAAACCGCCGAGTGAAATTGCCGAATGGCTGCTCGTGGGCTGGGAGGATTGCTCCCGCCGAGTTGAGACAGTTGAAGCTAAGAATCTGGCTGGGGCTAACGGAAAGACGATCACTGAGAAATTTGGCAGCTCGGTGGTCCGCACCGCAGCCTTGGCTCGTTGGGTAGCCGAGCGGCAAGCATGGGCACTGGTCGAAAAACCTGCTGCCTATGCACGGGCAGTATTCGAGGAGCTCTATTCAACATGGTCACGTCTTCAAAAGGAAGGAGGACGGTTCGAGTTGGCACTCGCGGATGGATTTGCCGACGTGCCCAGCGAGTCAATCTGCTACCCGATTCTGTCACGTCGTGTAGAACTGGAATTTGACGCAAGCGCACCAGAGTTTCTCGTCAGTCTCGCGGGTGATCAGTCGGAATTAGCGACTGCGCTTCTGCGTCAAGTGCCCGAAGTCGAACCGAAGGGAATCGCGCGACTCAAAAAGAGACTGGAGGACCTGCCCGTCGATCCACTGGGGGGACACAGTACGACGCAGTTCCTCCGGGACGCCGCTCAAAGTCTATGGCGCAACGGAGAATTTGTAAGCACTCAGAGCCAACGTCCGAGCAAAACGGTTCCGGTGATTTGGCGAGGCCCGGTGCTATACGTCAGGAAGAAAGTTGCCGGTTTAAGCAGTGCCCTCGATGGAATCGTCGAGGACTTAATGTCAGCGGCTTCGATCCCAGCTGTCGGGCTAGCTAGAATCGTTGGATTCGATGAAATCCAAAGTGACTCCGGCAAGTCTACGCCGGGCGGCACCCCGCCATCGCTGGGAGCCGAGCCTGTTGATACCCTGTTTAGCAAGCCGGCGAATGCTGAACAATTTAGGATCGCCGCCCAATTGGCAGCAAACGGAGCGGTTCTAGTGCAAGGACCGCCCGGGACCGGCAAAACTCACACGATAGCAAATCTTTTGGGCGACTTGCTCGCGCAGGGAAAAACCGTTCTCGTCACCGCTCATACCACGAAAGCGTTGCGCGTCCTGCGGGAAAAGGTGGCGCCCCCCCTCCAGCCCTTATGTCTAAGCGTGTTGGACAGCGAGGCGGAAAGCAAAAGCCAGCTTTCGAAATCAGCACAGGAGATCGTTGCCAAACTCTCAACTTGCGACGCCGCTCAGCTCCGCCGAGAGGTGACCATCCTTCGTCAGAAACGCGATGATTTACGGGCAAAGATCGAGTCACTTCGACTTCGTCTCCGATCAGTAAGAGAAAGTGAAATCGCGGAGATTGTGATAAACGGAGAGGCGCTACGTCCGATAGACGCGGCAAAGGAGATTAAAGCAGGTGTTGCGGCGCACGATTGGATTCCAGGCCCCGTGACCAGGAACTCCTTACCTCTCAACGAAAGCGAAATCTGCGAATTATACACCTCAAACACAGCCTTGGCTTTGAATGACGAGGCGCTCCTCGGTCGTTCACGCCCCCGATCTTCACGCCTGATACAGCCGGCAGACTTTGCAAAGCTGGCGGAAACGCGAAGATCGGCATCAACTAAGTCTGCAAAACGCCGGCCAGAGTATTGGAGGGCTCGGAACACGGGAAACCAGACTCCAGAAAAGTTGACGAAACTTCATGAGGCCCTGCGACAAGCAGGTAAGTTTCTGTCAGAAGCCAATGATTGGGAGCGTGAAATGCTCTATTGCGGCTGGGCTGGTGGGCCGCTTTCCAGTGCATGGCTTGAGATTGTGACGGCAATCGACTCGCTAAATCTGGAGTCCGGGGAGGTCCAGCGGCTCTCAATGACTTTGCTGCCGGAATTGCCCAAAAACATTCCTCCCGAAGTCGCATCGACCCACTTTAGTGAGATACTTGGGCACTTGGAGAACGGTGGAAGTCTTGGTTTTATTTCGAAGCTACTTAATGCCCAATGGCACACGACAATCGAAGCTTCAAAGATCGAGGGGCGAGTGCCGAAGACCGCCGCTGATTTCAGAAGTCTAAAGAGAGTGGCCGACTTCGAAAAGGGCCGACAGCTGTTTCGTGCCCGGTGGGAGAAATCTGTCGAGAAATACGCCGGCCCTGCATTTGACAGTCTTGGCAACGCGCCCGAGCGCGCCGCTAAGATCCACTGCGAAAAAATTATCTACTGCGTCAACTGGCGCGAGAGTTTCTGGCAGCCATTCGTCCAAGATCTAGAGGAGAGCGGCTTCCTTTGGAATGATTGGCTACAGTCTCACCGAGTCGAACCGGGCGACTATGCTGAACTCAAGAGAGCTTGCGCAGCTTGCTCGACTGCTCTCGTCGAGATGGTGGAGGCAGAGGTCGCGCGACTCGTAGAGGAAGAGTTGCAGGGCCGAGCGAATCAGCAGGCGAATTACCTCAAGGAGTTCCAATCTACCTTATTGGCCGCGCAGTTGCTTGCAGCCCATTACGCATGGAACTCTGCCGCATATACTGACGCCTTTGAAGAGGCCGTGCGTCTGGAGCAGCTTGAAGCAACTTATTCAAACAGACGTAGTCGTCTACAGACGCTTGGCGCAGCTGCAGAAAATTGGGCATCGTCTATCTCCGCTCGAATCGGTGTGCACACAAATGGAGTTCCTCCCGGACCTGTTGCCTCCGCTTGGCGGTGGCGGTTACTTATCCAAGAGCTAGAAGCTCGAGCCGCACAAACCGCCTCTCACATTCAGGAGACACTTCGTTCTATGGAAGACGAAGTTCATGTTACTACCGCTGAGATAATTGAGAAGAGCACATGGGCAGCGCAGCGCGAGCGCACTGGCTTGCGCGAGCAACAAGCACTGCAAGGCTACGTTCAGATAATCAACAAGGTCACCAAGACGGGCCGCGGCGTAAGGGACGCTGAGCTCCTGCGCGAAGCACGGAATTGTCTAAACAATGCACGTGGCGCAGTTCCGGTCTGGATCATGCCATTGCACCGAGTATACGAGAGCTTCGATCCCCGAACGACGAAGTTCGACGTGGTAATCGTAGATGAAGCTAGCCAAAGCGATGTCACAGCCTTGGCAGCACTCTACCTAGGCAAAGAACTCATCGTCGTCGGTGATAAAGAGCAAGTGACGCCCGATGCCGTTGGACAAGATGTCGGCGAGGTGAGCCGCCTGATCGCTTCCCATCTCCAAGGTGTTCCAAACAGTATTCTCTACGACGGCCAAACCTCGATCTACGATCTAGCTGAAACTGCTTTCGGTAGCGTAGTCGCCCTGAGGGAGCACTTCCGTTGCGTCCCCGAAATCATCCAGTTTTCCAACGATCTTTCATACAATGGATCGATTCTCCCTTTGCGTGAGCCCTCATCTGCAAGGCTGCGCCCAGCCCTAGTTTCCTACCGAGTCTCAGGATTTCGAGTCGGCGATGGAAAAATCAACGAGGCAGAGGCGGAGGCGATTGTGTCGCTGATTATGGCGTGCCTCGAGCACCCTTCGTATAGAGAGAACGAAAATGGGGCACCAATGAGCTTTGGCGTTATTTCGCTTCTCGGTGGGGAACAAGCTGAGCTGATCGACTTCCGCCTCCGGCAATCTCTCTCGCCAGTTGTCTATGCGAGACATCAAATTCTCTGTGGCACGGCCGCGAATCTTCAAGGTGATGAACGCGACGTGGTTTTTCTGTCCCTCGTCGATGGTCCACCTGAATCAGGTCTTCTCCCAACCCGCAGCGCGGGCCCACGGGATCTTTACAAGAAACGATACAACGTCGCAGCGAGTCGTGCGCGTAACCAATTGTGGGTAGTGCACTCACTAGATCCTGAGCTGCACCTAAACAATGGGGACTTGCGGAAGCGCTTGATCGATCACGCCCGTGACCCGTTGCAGCTGATGAATCGAATGGAGCAACTTTCCAAACGAACCGAATCTGAGTTTGAGAAGCAGGTATTACAGAGACTCATACGTGCCGGCTACAGGACGGCGACTCAATGGAGAGTCGGATCATTCCGAATCGACATCGTTGTCCAAGGCGCCAACGGGAAGAAATTGGCCATAGAATGCGATGGCGAACGGTGGCACACTGCGGAGCAGCTGCAAAAAGACCTCGAGCGTCAGGCCATTCTTGAGCGCCTAGGTTGGGTCTTCCGTCGAATCCGAGGTAGCCTCTTCTTTCGGGATGCCGATGCCGCAATGATTCCCGTTTTTGAGAAACTCTCTGCGATGGAAATCGACCCAATCGCGGACAGTAATTATACCGGAACGCTCAATGAGAGCGAACTCATGAACGAACTGCGAGCGCGCGCTGAGGGAATTCTCGCTTCACGGGCAGCAGGATTTTGGTCGAATGCCGAGGCGAACAACGGCGAATAGCGCGATCCAAAGGGGCTGGGGGTTGTTTGTTAGTGTTTGGTTTATTTCGTCAAACAGCAGTTTCACGCCGCGTGGGTGCGGTAGAGACGGCGTTCACGGTCAGCGGCGAAAGCGAGGCAGGCCTTCAAATCCTCGGCGGTAAGATCGGGAAAGTCGGCGAGGATTTCCTGTTCGGTCATGCCGCCGGCGAGATAGTCGAGGACATCGTAAACCGTGATACGAAGCCCTCGGATGCACGGTTTGCCGCCGCGCTTGTCGGCTTCGATCGTGATGATGTGCTCGTAGTTCATGAGAGGGAGAGTGCTCGTCGGCGGGAGGATAGGCAAGTCCGAGCTCGTGGGGAGGCCTCGCGCCGCAATCACTTCAGCGTTCAGTTTTGAACGTTGAGCGTGTTTACCGGGCTGAAAGGAAACTGGATTTTCAGGTGGATCAGATCCTGGAGGGGTGTGCAGAGAAAACGTCGGCCGCTAAACACTCACCGGAGGACGTGGGGCGCTGCGCACGGTACGAGGAGCGATGGATTGCCGCGGCGCGGTGCACCTCGCAGTGACGAAGGGAGTGGGGCGCTGCGTGCGGTTCGGCGGCGGATGGGAACCGGTTGCTTTCAAACTTGCGCCGGGGTTTGAAAACCGTGCCGCTGGAGCGAGTGCGGTCAGTCCCAGCGCGCGAAAACCTCGCGGGTGATCGTATAGGCGATGTGGCGAACCGGGCGCCCGAACACCTCGCCCACTTCGTTCCAAGGGATCGTCACGCCGCCGATCTTCTCCATGGCGCGGCGTGACCTCAGGTTCTCCTCGCCGATTCGGAAAATGACGCGTGGGAAACCGGCGAGCGCGTGCGCCAACATGATTCGCTTCATGTCCCGGTTCCACGTGCCGCCCCAAAGCCGCCTTTCCAAAAAGGTCCAACCGATCTCGATTTCGTCGGGGCCTACTTTGCTGTGCGAATAGCGCGAGTAGCCGACGATCCGACCGGTCACGTTTTCGACCGCGACTAGCCCGCCGCGATCAGCGACCGCATCGTCGATGAATTGCCGAAAGACCGGGCGCTGATACCGCTCACGAAACGGATGCAGCGCCCAGATTTCCGGATCGCTGGCGACGGCATAGAGGAGTTCGAAATCGGCCTCGGTAAACGGCCGCATCGCTAGCAGCTTGCCGGTAAGGGTCGGCTGGTAATTGAAAGGAGTGCTCATCGTCAGACCGGTATCGTGCACGGGGTCTGGCCCTGTCGAGCGCAGTTGGGATAAAATTTCGGGCCGACTTATTCTTATTTGCGATCTAGATGAGTTGAGCTGGTTGGGTGGTAGAAGCCCGCTTGCGGGCGATTTTCGAATCCTGAATCGCCCGCAAGCGGGCTCCTACCAATGACTGATCTGAGGCTCATCGCGAAGGCTAGCGGAAATTAACACGTCTGGCCACCCGCCTCTTGGCTCCGAAAAATTGCGGAGGCCCTCTACGCAAAGACGGCGGTGCGCTCGGCGGCGGTCAGTTCGCGCCAGGAGCCGGGGGCGAGATCACCAAGGGAAAAGTTACCGATGCGGGCGCGGAGCAGGCGGAGCGTGGGGTGGCCAACGGCGGCGGTCATGCGGCGGACTTGGCGATTTTTTCCCTCCGTGAGTTCGAGGGCGAGCCAGGTGTCGGGGATGGATTTTCGCACGCGGATGGGCGGGATGCGCGGAGCGATGGCGGGAGCGGGATCGAGCAGGCGCGCGCGACATGGCAACGTGCGATAGTCGTCGATCGCGATGCCGCCGCGCGCGAGACGGGCGAGGGTATCGGCGGACGGGGCGCCTTCAACCTGCGCCCAGTATTCGCGGCGATGGGCGTGGCGGGGATCGAGCAGCCGCGAGTTGAGACCGGGCTCGTCGCTTAAGAGCAGGAGGCCCTCGCTGTCGGCGTCGAGGCGGCCGAGGGCGTAAACGCCGGCGGGCAGGCGGAAATCGGCGAGCGGGCGCCATTTCGAGCCGGGCTCGGGCGTGAATTGCGAGAGGACGCCGTAGGGTTTGTGGAACGCGAGCAGCACGGGACGATTGGGATGCGGCGATGACTTTTGGGCAACTCCCGGTTGCGGAGGGCACGTGGGTTGCTCAGGTTGTCGGCATGCAAGCTCTCCAACTGACCGCCATCAACCAACTCAGCGTCGTCGATGTGCCCGCGCCCGAGCCGGCGGCGGGTGAAGCGGTGGTGACGCTCAAGGCGGCGGCGCTTAACCACCGGGATGTGTGGATCAAGCTCGGGCAGTATGCGGGCTTGAAGTTTCCGGCGCAGCCGGGCTCCGACGGCGCGGGCGTGGTGACGGCGCTCGGGGCAGGTGTCGACGCGGCGTGGCTGGGGCGTGAGGTGATCATTAACCCGAGTTTTGAATGGGGCGCGAACGAAGCGGCGCAAGGCAGCGCGTTTACGATTTTGGGGCTGCCGCGCGCGGGCACGCTGGCGGAGCAGATTGCGGTGCCGGCGACGCAGCTCGCGGCCAAGCCGGGGCATCTGACGTGGGTCGAGGCGGCGGCGTTGCCGTTGGCGGGATTGACGGCGTATCGGGCGCTGTTTGGGCGGGCGCAGTTGCGGGCGGGGGAGAAGGTGTTGGTCTCCGGGATCGGTGGCGGCGTGGCGTTGTTTGCGTTGCAGTATGCGGTGGCGCAGGGCGCGGAGGTGTGGGTGACGTCGAGCAGCGCGGACAAGATCGCGCGGGCGGTGGCGCTGGGGGCGAGGGGCGGTTTTGACTATACGCGCGAAGGCTGGGCGGGGCTCGTGGCGGCGCAGGTGCCGGGCGGCGGTTTTTTCGATGTGATCGTGGACAGTGCAGGCGGCGTGGGGTTTGAACACCTGATCGATCTCGCGGCGCCGGGCGGGCGGATCGTCTTCTTTGGAGCGACGCGGGGCAATCCGGCGGGGTTGCCCATGCGAAAAGTTTTCTGGCGAAATATCTCCCTGCTCGGGACGACGATGGGATCACCGGCGGACTGGCGGGCGATGACGGATTTTGTGGCGTTGCACAAAATCGTGCCGGTGGTAAGCGATGTGTTTCCGCTGGCGCACGCGGCCGAAGCGTTTGAGCTGATGGAGCGCGGCGGGCAGTTTGGGAAGATCGTGGTGACGCTGTAGAGGGAGATCAGATGGATCGCCACGGCGCGCTTTGCGCGCCTCGCGATGACAACCGCACGTATCAGCCGAAGATTTCGCGGCAGTCGAAGCGCCAGATCACGAGGCTCATCACAAGTGAGAACGGATCAAGTGCTGGCCAAAGCGGCGGCGCGGGTGCGGACGGCGGGCCAGTGGGATTCCGGAATGGAGGGGCCGATGTGTTGGACGCACTCCGCACCGAGGACGGAACCGAGGCTGCCGGCGGCGGGTAGCGACCAGTTGCGCAAATAGCCGTGAAGGAAGCCGGCGGCCCAGGCGTCGCCTGCGCCCGTGGTGTCGATGGCTTGGGGGACCGTGACCGGGTCGATGCGGTGGAGCTCGGCGCCGCGGGCGATCCAAGCGCCGTCTTTACCCATCTTGACGGCAGCGAGTCCACCATGCGAGGCGAGGCGCCGGGCGAGTTCGTCGTAGGCGGTGGTTTTCGTCTGATAGAGCGCGTGAATCTCGTCTTCGTTGGCAAACACGACGTCGACGCCCTCGTGAAGCTGAGTCATGATCCAGTCGCGGGCGACGTTGACGACTTCGAAGGAGGAGAGGTCGATGCTGATCGTGCAACCGGCGGTGCGGGCGGCCGAGACGACGGCGGCGGCGAGAGCGGGGTTGAACATCAGGTAGCCCTCGATGTGGGCGTGGCGGCTGTCGGCAAAGTCGGCGGGGCTGACCTCGTCGGGCGAGAGGGTCATCGCGGCTCCGAGGCAGGTGCGCATGGTGCGCTGACCGTCGGGCGTGATCAGGGAGAGGCAGCGGGCGTTGGGGAGGGCCGCGCGTTTGAAGCGGGAGCCGTCGACGCCATGGTCGAGGAAGTTTTGGTGGTAGGTATCGGCGGTTTCGTCGGAGCCGATTTTGCCCAGATAACGGGTTTTGAGCCCGAGGCGGGCGGCGGAGATAATGGTGTTGGCGGCGGAACCGCCGGGGGCGCGCACGGGGCTGGCGTGGAGTTGGGTGACGAGGCGGTGCATCTCATCGGCATCGACGAGTTCCATGCCGCCCTTGGCGCCGCGGACGTGCTGGGTGAGGAATTCGTCGGGGACACGCGCGAGCAGGTCCATGATGGGATTGCCGGCGCCGATGAGGTCGTAGGAGGTCATAGGTGAAAAAAGTCGGTGAAGTTGCGGTGAAAATACGGAGGGAAATCTGCGGCTGCGGCGATCAGTCGGTCACGGTGAGGTTGGTGGCGAGGATCGGCTCGTCATCGATTTCGATGAGGATGGAGTAGTCGCCGGCCTGGGGAAAAGTGAGGTTGCGGATTTCGTTGATGAGATTGATGCGGTCGAGCGGACTGCGGGCCTCAAAAGGGCGCTCGATCAAGGGTTGGACTTGAGTGGCGTCGAGGCCCATCGAGATGCGCATCTTGTGTTCGCCGGGCGAGCAATCGGTGAGGGTCATGAACCAGACCATAAACGGGTGAGTGACGGGAAAACGGTGCGCCTTGATGTTGGAAAACACGCCGAGAACGGTGTGTTTGCCCGAGCCGGGGTCCATGTGGACGCCATCGCAGGTGAGCCAACACAGGAGCTGGGGCTTGGATTGCATTTGGCGGAGTTGGGCGGGCGGCGCGAGGCGGGGCAAATCATTTTGCTGGCGGTGGCGCGCGGTGCAGGTGAGTAACGGAGCCGATGGTCTTAGCCCTCATCAAAACAGCGCAACAGGCACCCACGGTGATGGAGTCGCTCAAGGCTTACCCCGAGTGGTTCGTGGTCGCGTGCGTGACGATTGTCGCCGCGGTGGCGATCTGGGTGCTGGTGAAGCTGCTAAAGTGGGCGCTGTGGGCGTTGTTGATCGGGGTTTTGGTCGTCGGTGGAGCGACGGTGGCGCTCCTGTTGTTGCGATAGCACGGCCCGGGCTGAGCTTTTGCTTGCGCGTGGCGGAGGCGGGCGTTTATCCCTCGCCGATGAAATACATCTTCGTGACCGGCGGAGTGGTTTCGTCGCTAGGCAAAGGCCTTACGGCGGCGTCCTTGGGTGCGCTCTTGGAGCTGCGTGGCCTGACGGTGCGCATCCAGAAATTCGATCCCTATCTGAATGTAGATCCGGGCACGATGAGTCCTTATCAACACGGCGAAGTTTACGTGCTGGAAGACGGCGCCGAGACGGACCTCGACCTGGGGCACTACGAGCGTTTCACGAGCGGAAAGCTCTCCCGGCTCAACAGCCTGAGCTCGGGTCAGATCTACGAAGCCGTCATCCAAAAGGAGCGGCGCGGTGATTACCTCGGCAAGACCGTGCAGGTGATCCCGCACGTCACCAACGAGATCAAGGAACGCATCTATTCGGGCGGGAAGGACGTGGATATTCTGATCACCGAAATCGGCGGCACGACCGGTGACATCGAGGGCCTGCCATTTCTCGAAGCGATGCGGCAATTCGCGCTCGAAGTGGGCCCGACAGATTGCGTGTTTATCCATGTGACGCTTGTGCCGTTCCTCAAGGCGGCGGGTGAACTCAAGACGAAGCCGACCCAACAATCGGTGGCAAAGTTGCGCGAGATCGGCATTCAGCCGGACGTGCTCGTATGCCGTACGGATCACCCGCTGGACCACGACCTGCGCGACAAGATTTCGATGTTCTGCAACGTGCCGGTGAAGGCCGTGATCGAGTGCATGGACGTCGATACCTCGATCTACCAGTTGCCCCTCGCGCTCCAGAAAGAGGGGATGGACCAACTCGTGATCGACCTCCTCGGCCTGAAGCATCCGCCGGCGGAGAAGAACATGTGGGAGACGATCGTCAGCCGGATTTTGAATCCGAAATACGAGGTGACGATCGGCGTGGTCGGCAAATACATCGAGCTGCAGGACGCCTATAAATCAGTTTACGAGTCGATCACGCACGCGGGGATCGCGAATAACTGCAAGGTGAACATCCGGCGCATCGACGCCGAGGATTTGGAGAAGAAGAACGGGCTCGCGTTGCTCAAGGGCCTCGACGGCATTTTGGTGCCGGGCGGCTTCGGCGATCGCGGTACCGAGGGCAAGATCGCGGCGGCGAAGTATGCCCGCGAAAACAAAGTGCCGTATTACGGGCTCTGTCTCGGTCTGCAGATTGCCGTGATCGAGTTTGCTCGCAACGTGCTGAAGCTCGCGGGCGCGAACAGCACGGAATTCGACGCGAAGTCGCCGCACCCCGTGATCAACATCATGGAAGAGCAGAAAAAGATCATCGATAAAGGTGCGACGATGCGGCTCGGCAGTTACGAGTGCGCGCTCACTCCCGGCACCTTGGCCTACAAAGCCTACGGCACGGCGAGCGTGCGCGAGCGCCATCGGCACCGGTTCGAAGTGAACAACGCCTACGTGGGTCAAATGCAGCGCGCCGGCATGATGGTGAGCGGGATCAATCCCCGCCGGAACCTCGTCGAAATCATCGAGCTTAAGGGCCACCCTTGGTTCCTCGGTACGCAGGCGCACCCGGAGTTTCAATCGAAGCCCAACAAGGCGCACCCGCTCTTCGCGGCCTTCATTGCGGCGACGTTAAAGGGCAAAAAAAGCGGCGCGCGCGGTAGCTCGTCGCCGTCGGCCTCAAAATCGCCCAAGGCAAAAGCCAAGCCGGCGACGCGGGCGAAGGCAAAGTAGCCCGTGCTCTACGACCCGAAGAAGCTCCTTTTGATCGCGGGACCGTGCTCGTTGGAAAACGAAGGCGTGTGCCGGGCGGTGGCCGAGAAACTCGCGGCCATCGGCAAGGCGCAGCCGGAGCTGACGATCATCTTCAAAGGATCCTTCGACAAAGCCAATCGGACCTCCGTCAGTGGGCCACGCGGGACCGGCATTGAGGAAGGTCTCAAGCTGCTTGCGTTGATCAAGCGCGACTACGGATTTCCGGTGCTCACCGATGTGCACGAACGGGCGCAAGTCGCCGAGATCGCGGCCGTGTGTGATGTGATCCAGATCCCGGCATTTCTATGCCGGCAGACCGACCTCTTGCTCGCGGCGGCGGCGACCGGGCGCACGGTGAACGTGAAGAAAGGTCAGTTCCTCTCGCCGCAAGAGATGGTGCACGTGACGGGCAAACTGCGGGAAGGCGCGGCCCAGGAGATCTGGCAGACGGAGCGCGGCACGACCTTTGGTTATCAGAACCTGGTCGTGGACATGCGGTCGTTTGCGATCATGGCGCAGAACGGGTATCCGACGATTTTTGATGCCACGCACGCGGTGCAGTTGCCGGGCGCGGGTGGAGGGAAGAGCAGCGGCCAGCGCGAGTTTGTGCCGCCGCTGGCCAAGGCGGCGCTCGCGGCCGGGGCCGACGGACTTTTTATCGAGACGCACCCTGATCCGGCGAATGCCATCAGCGACGGACCCAACATGATCCCTCTCGATGCGTTGCCGGCGTTGCTTATTTCGTGTGGGGCAATCTGGCGGGCGGTGCGGGACTAGGGCGACGTTTGGCGGGTCGGGCGATGCCTCACCTTGACCACGGCATCTCGGCCCGCACACTGGGTGAGAATCCAATCTCTGATGGCTATCTTTATCATCGACGTGCCCGTGCCCTCCATGGGCGCGACTGTGAGTGAACTCACGGTCGTCACGCTCAAAACCAAGCCCGGTGACCGCGTGGTCAAGGGGCAGAAAATCGCGGAATTGGAGAGCGATAAGTCGATTTTTGAATACGAAGCGCCGGGCGACGGCCTCGTTTTGGCGTTGCCGGTGAAACCGGGCGAAGTGCTTCAGTCCGGGGCGCTCTTTCTTAAGCTCGAAACCGAGGATGGCAGTCTCCGTCACTTGGAATCGAAGACCGGGGCCGACGCGCCCGTGCCGGTGGCGAAGTCGGCGGCGACGGCGGCTCTGATTTGGACGCCGCGGGCGCTCAAACTGGCGCAGGAAGCAGGACTGAATCCAGAGACGTTGACCGGCATCGAGGCTACGGGCCCGGGTGGTCGGGTCTCGGGCGACGACGTGACGCGCCTGCTCGCCAAGCGCCAAGCCTGAGTTTTTCGAATCTTAAATCTTTCTCAGATTGAACTCCCAAGCCACGGTCTGCATCGCCGGCGTAGGTCACGCGGCGCCCGTCAAAATCCACGCCAACAGTGAAATCCTGAAGGCTTTTCCGAATCGCACGGAGGACGAGATGGTGCGGCTGACGGGTATCCGCGAGCGGCGTTATGCAGCGGATGACGAAAGCGCGACGGACCTCGCGGTGATCGCGGTGCAACATGCGCTCGCGCAGGCGGGCATGACGGCCGCGCAGATAGACGGGATCATCATGGCGACGCTCATTCCCGACCAGCCCGTGCCGGCGGCGGCGAGCGATCTGGCGCGGCGGCTGGGGATTCCCCGCGTGCTGGCGTTTGACCTGAACGCGGCGTGCTCGGGCTGGCTTTATGCGCTCGAAGTGGGGCGGTCGTTTATTCTCTCGGGTACGGCGAGTAACCTGATCGTCGTCACTGCGGAGTTGTTGTCGCGCATCACGAATCCGCAGGACCACGAGACGGCGTTTCTCTTTGGCGACGGCGCCGGCGCGGCGATTTTGACCAAGGGCGCGGGCGGGCATCGGCTGCATCGGATGGGGCTAGGCGGCGATGCGGATCAGTTCGAGGCGATCCAGCGCAAGGGCGGCGGGGCGCGGATGCCCTGGCCGGTGGCGGCGGACGGGCATGAGGCAAATTTCTACCTCCAGATGAACGGCACCTCGGTGTTTAAGCACGCGGTGGTGGGTTTCGCGGAGCAGATAGAGCAGACGCTCGCGCGGGAAAACCTGAAGCCCGAGGACATCGCGTGGGTGGTGCCGCACCAGGCGAACGAGCGCATCCTGAAAGCCGTGAGCAAGCGCGTGGGGATTCCCTACGACAAGTTCGTCATGACGATCTCAAAATACGGCAACACGAGCGCGGCGAGCGTCTCGATGGCGCTGGGCTGGGCGGCGGAAGAAGGAATTTTCGCCGACGGCGACAAGATCATCTTCTGCAGCGTGGGCGCCGGGCTCACCTTTGCCGGCGGTCTGCTGGAGTGGTAAGCGCGGGCGGGGGCGGGTCGAAGACCCGGCGGCCCTACTTGAGTTGCTTTTGGAGAAAGGTAAACGCGAGGGCCGTCATGCGGGCGCGTTGTGCGTTGTTCGCGGCGCCGCCGTGGCCGCCCTCGGTGTTTTCGTAGTAGAGGACGTCGTGGCCTTGGTCGGCGAGTTTCGCGGCCATTTTGCGGGCATGGCCGGGGTGGACGCGGTCGTCGCGGGTCGAAGTCATCAAGAGGGTGCGCGGATATTTTTTCCCGGCGACGACCTTTTGATACGGGGAGTAACGCGAGATGTAATCCCACTCGGCGGGCACATCGGGATTCCCGTATTCGCCCATCCAACTGGCGCCGGCGAGCAGCAGATGGTAGCGCTTCATGTCGAGGAGCGGAACTTGGCAGACGACGGCGCCGAAGAGTTCAGGGCGCTGCGTGAGCATCACGCCCATGAGCAGACCGCCGTTGCTACCGCCCTGAATGCCGAGGTGGGCGGGTGAGGTGACTTTGCGGGCGATGAGGTCCTCGGCGATCGCGGCGAAGTCATCGTACGCGCGTTGCCGGTTGGGCTTGAGGGCGGCTTGGTGCCAGCCGGGGCCGAACTCGCCGCCGCCGCGGATGTTGGCGAGGATGTAGACCCCGCCTTGCTCCAGCCATGCGGCCCCGATGCCGCCGCTGTAGGAGGGCGTCATGGAGACCTCGAAGCCGCCGTAGCCGTAGAGAAGAGTCGGGTTCTTGCCGTCGAGGGCGAGATTCTCGCGGGCAACTTGGAAGTAGGGGACGCGGGTGCCGTCTTTGGAGAGCGCCTCGTGTTGGGTGATGGCGAGACCGGTTTTGTCGAAGAAGCCGGGGAGCTGCTTGAGGACCGTGCGTGCATCGTGGCCGATGGTGCCGATCGCGAGCGTGGAGGGAGTTAGGAAGTCGGTGACGCTCAGGAAAAATTCGTCGGATTCATCGCTGTCCACCGCGTTGGCGCTGACGGTGCCGAAGGCCGGAGCGGCGAGGGGCGTGCGCTGCCAGCCGCCGTCGGCACGAAGGGTGAGCGTGTAGAGCCGGTTGCGGACGTTATCGAGCTCGTTGACGATGAGGTGATTTTTCGTGTCGCTCGTGCCGACCAGCGAGGTGCGCGGTCCGGGGGTGAAAAGGAAGGCGAAGTCGCGTTCGCCCTTGAGGAAGCGGGCGTAGTTCATCGCGAGGAGGGCACCGGCGGGATAGGTGCGGCCTCCGGTGGTCCAGGCGGAACGGAGCTCGACGGTGATTTGGTCGCGGTAGGTGCCGGGTTGGGCGTCGAGGGGTAGCTCGAGTTTGGTGAGTTTGCCGGCTTCGTGCAGGTAGGTCTCGCTGGTGTAAAAGGTAATTGCGCGGCGGATGAATTCGCGGTGGTAGCCGGGCTCGTTGGTCACGTAGCCGTTGACGGCGACATCGGTCGCCTCGCCCGCGAAGACGAGAGGAGCGTCGGCGAGGGCGGTGCCGCGGCGCCAAAGTTTCACGGTGCGCGGATAACCGGAATCGGTGAGTGCGCCGGGGCCGAAATTGGTGCCGACGAAGAGGATGTCGCGGTCGAGCCACGTGACGCTGTTCTTGCCCTCGGGGAGGTCGAACGGTTGCGCTTTGACGAAGGTCTTGGTGGCGAGATCGAACTCGCGGACGACGGTGGCGTCACCGCCGCCGCGGGAGAGCCGGAGGAGATAGCGGTCGTAGTTGGGATAGAGGGGGACGGGAGCGCTCCAGACCCAGTTTTGTTTTTCGTCACGAGCGAGGGCGTCGAGGTCGAGGACGGTTTCCCACTTGGGGTTGTCGTTGCGGTAGTCTTCGGGCGTCGTGCGGCGCCAGAGGCCGCGGGGGTTGGTCTTGTCTTGCCAGAAGTTGTAGTAAAACGCGCCGCGCTTCACGACGGCGGGAATGCGGGCGCGGGAATCGTTGATCGCAAGCAGCCGATCGTAGAGGGCTTGGTAGCCGGGAGCGGCGGTGAGCTCGGCGAGGGAAACTTTATTTTGCGCTTCGACCCATTCGAGCGGTTTCGCGCCCTCGACGTCTTCGAGCCAGAGGTAGGGATCATCGGGGGGTGGCGTGGCTGGCGTGGTGGCGGCGGAAAGAGGGGGGATGGAAAGCATGGCGAGGGCGAGGAAGCGGCGGAGTTTCATGGTGGAAGAGAGACCGAGGACGTGGATGTCAGTTTTGCAATTCGTAACTGAGCACGCTGAGAGCATAAACGGCGGCGGTCTCGCAGCGCAGGACGAGGGGACCGAGCGTAATGGGCTCGAAGCCGGCCGACCGGGCGACGCTAAGTTCGGCGGGAGTGAAGTCGCCCTCGGGGCCGATCAGCCAAACGACGCTGCGCGGCGGCCGGCCGAGGGTGGTCGTGGTTGCGGCGAGGACAGCCTTGAGGGATTTGGCCCCGGGTTGGAGACTGGCGATGAGCTTCAGGTCGTAGCCGCGAGCGGAGTCCATGAAGGCAGTGGCGGATTGGACCGGGGAGATTTCGGGGAGCCAAGGGTTGCCGCATTGTTTCGCGGCTTCGAGGGCGGCCGTCTGCCATTTCTCGATCTTTTTGTCGGAGCGGTCGGCATCAAAGTGGACTTGGGTTCGCTCGCTGGCGAGCGGGACGATGCAGGCGGCACCGATCTCCGTGGCCTTGCGGACGATGTCGTCCATGGTGCCGCCCTTGGGCAGCGCTTGGCCGAGGGTGATGGCGAAAGGAAGCGGCTTGGTTTTCTGGGCGAAGCGGACTTTGAGGCGGGCGGCGCGTTTGTCGGGGACGGCGAGTTCGCAGATCCACTCGGAACCGCGGCCGTCGAAAGCGACCACCGCGTGACCGGCGGCGGCGCGGTTGACGACGATCAGATGATGGGACTCTGCGGCTGAAAGGGTGAGCTCTACGGGTTCGGTGGAGGAGGGCAGGGCGTAGGCGCGAAAATCGGGCATAGAAAGAGCGGATGGCGGAGGGAAACGCGGGTCGAGGGGAAAACAGAAAGGGCGCCCGACCGTGAGGCCGAGCGCCCTTGCCGACTTAACTGAATGTATGAACCTAAAAAGAACGGGTAACTGACGCCGGGAGAGACGCCGTGGGGTTCGAGGCGTTCAAAATTCAGGTCGGTGAAATTTACGTGGACACGGGCGAAGGGGTTTTCCAAGTTTCGCGGTCGCTTGAAGGCCCAGGTGGCGGAATTGGCAGACGCAGTAGACTCAAAATCTACCACCGCAAGGTTTGTGGGTTCGACCCCCACCCTGGGCACCAAGTTTTGCGGTCGTTGTGATGTTGCCGAGAAGACTTGATGAATCATCTCTGAACGGGCGCGCGCACGGCGGTCGGGTGTCGTGGTGGTGCGATTAGGAAGACGGGTTTCGCTTCGGTTGCCTGAGGCTTGTTGGTCGATCGCGGAGCTTTGGCTTTTGGCCCCAACACACCAAGCGGGCGGCAACAGCGGTCAGGATAAAATTTAGGTTCCGACTTGGGTTTCGAGGCCGGGTATCCAAGGTTTGAACCGTGTTTTCTGTGCAACAGTCTTTGGTTCGCCGATCGGCGTATGCGGTGGTGGTGGCGATCCTGATTGTGATCGCCTCCGGCCGGAGTGCGGTCGAAGGGCCGAAGGTCGAGCATTTCGATAAGATCGTGCACTTTTCTGTCTACGGATTGCTGGGCACGCTGGTGGTGCGGGCGCTGGGGCGGCCGCGGGCGATTTGGGCGGTGGTGTTGGTCTCGGGCTTTGGCGTGAGCGACGAGGTGCACCAGTCTTTCACGCCGGGCCGTTCGATGGAGCTCGCCGATTGGGTGGCCGATACCCTCGGGGCGTCGGTGGCGGTGCTGGCTTACACGCGGTGGACGGCTTACCGGCAACGGCTGGAGTCGCCGGTGCGAATTGGGCAACGCCGGACTCGAGGCGCCGCATGAAGCCCGACGAAATCCAGTCCAAAATCGAAGCGCTGCGAGCTGAAATCGTCCGGCACGATGAGCGTTATTACCGTCAGGCGAAACCGGAGATCACGGATTTTGAGTATGATTTATTGAAGCACGAGTTGGCGGAATTGGAGGTAAAGTTTCCGCAGTTCGCGCGGGCGGACTCGCCGACGCAACAGGTGGGTGACGACCGGGTGCAGGGATTCGTCGAGGTCGCCCATCGGCAGAAAATGCTGAGTCTCGACAATACCTACAACGAAGCGGAAGTGCGGGCGTTCGGCGTGCGCGTGGGCAAGCTGGTCGAGAGCGCCGGGGAATTAGAGTTTACGGTTGAGCCGAAGATCGACGGGTTGGCGGTGAGTCTTACCTACGAGGACGGAAAACTCGTGCGGGCGGTGACGCGGGGAAAAGGCGACAAAGGTGACGACGTGACCGCGAATGTGCGCACGATCACGATGTTGCCGCACACGTTAGCCGGAGTTGCGCCGCGCGTGGTGGAGATTCGAGGCGAGATCTATCTTACCGCGGCGGAGTTTGACCGGATCAACGCCGAGCGGGCGGCGGCGGGCGAAGATCTTTACGCGAATCCGCGCAACCTCGCGGCGGGCACGATCAAGCAGCTCGATTCCGCCGAGGTGGCGCGGCGCAAGTTGGCGATCGTGCTCTACAGTCTGGGGTATTGTGAGCCGGAGGTCGTGGGCTCGCAGTCGGAATTGCATGAGCGGCTCCGGGCTTGGGGTCTGCCCGTGGTCGAGAAAATGTGGCGCGTGCGCGGGATCGACGCGGCGTGGGACGCGATCGGAGAACTCGATGGCCTGCGTCGGAGTTTCGCCTACGGCACCGACGGTGCGGTGGTGAAGCTGGATGACCGGGCGCTGCAACGCGCGGTGGGTGAAACGGCGAAGGCGCCGCGCTGGGCGATCGCGTATAAATTTAAACCCGACACGGCGCGCACGCGGCTGCGCGCGATCACGATCCAAGTGGGGAAGACGGGGATCTTGAGCCCGGTGGCGGAGCTGGAGCCGGTGTTGCTCGCGGGCAGCACCATCAGCCGGGCAACCTTGCACAACGAGGATGAGATTCGCCGCAAGGATATCCGGGTGGGCGATCTGGTGGAGATCGAGAAGGCGGGCGAGGTAATTCCGGCGGTGTTGAAATCGTTCCCCGAAGAGCGCGTCGCCGGGGCGGTGGAGTTCGATCTATGCGCGATGGTCGGAGGAAAATGTCCGGTGTGCGGCAGTGGAATCGCCCGGCTGGAAGTCGCTAGTGAGGACGGGCGCGGCGTGGCGTGGAAATGCCAGAATTACGATTGCCGCGCGCAGCGGACAGGAAGGCTGACGTTTTTTTGCAGCCGAAAGGCGCTCGCGATCGACGGGCTGGGCGAGGTGGTGGCGGCGAGGCTCGTCGAACTCGAGTTGGTGAAAGATCCGCCAGAGATTTACGATGTGGCGTTGGAGACGTTGGCCACGCTCAACCTCGGGACAGCGGAGGAACCGAGGATTTTCGGCGAGAAGAATGCGGCGAAGATTGTCGCGGCGCGCGAGGCGGCGAAGGCTTTGCCGCTGGAGAAATGGCTGTATGCGTTGAGCGTGCCGGACGTGGGCGAAAGCACGGCGCGGGAGCTGGGGCGACGGCACCGTAGCTTTGCGGAATTGAGAGAATCGGCGCTGTTGCGTGCGGTGTTGCAGAAGGCGGAGTTGCTCGCGCGGCGGGAACTCGAAGCGCCGGCGTCGCGGAAAAATCCCGCGAAGTCAGACGAGGACAAAGCGCGGCGCAAAGAGCTGTGCGTTCGGCTCGACGCCGAGATCGCGGCGCTCGATGCGGGGATATTGGCCGGGGCGCCGGCGGACATCGGGCCGGCGGTGGCTGCGAGCGTGTTGGAGTTTTTCGCGAGTGAGCCGGGCCGGCGGATTCTGACCAAGCTCGGCGCGCTGGGGATTGATCCGCAGGGGACGGTGGTGGCGGCGGGCGGGTTTACTGGGAAGACCTTTGTGCTGACGGGGACTTTGCCGACGTTGAAGCGCGAGGAAGCCGAGCAAAGAATTTTGTCGGCCGGAGGAAAAGTGAGCGGCAGCGTAAGCAAGAAAACGAGCTACGTGCTCGCGGGGGCCGACGCCGGTTCGAAGCTGGAGAAGGCGCAAGCGCTCGGCGTCCCGGTGATCGACGAGGCGGAACTGGTTAGACTGCTCGGGCAGTCCTAATCTACCGAGCGGTTCAGAAACCGCGGGATTGCATGGCCCGACCGAGCTCTTTCATGAAGGCCTGAGCGTCGGCGGGCGAGGGGCGGTAGCCGGGTTGGCTGATCTCCGTAAAGCCGGGGCGGTATTGTTGGTCGATGATCCACTTGCCGGTCACGCCGTCGCTGAAGGTCACGGAGCCCCCGGCGATCGCGCCGGGAATGAGGGTCACCTTGTCCACGACGACGGTGACGGTGCTGGGACCGGCGGGGTCGGCGGGCGGCAGGTCGGCGGCGTCTTCAGGGGGAAGATCGGATTCTTCGCCCTCGGGGAATTCGGAGCCGTCGTCGGGCGGGAGATCGGTGGGGCCGGCGGCCGCGGGTGCGGCGGCGGGCTTCGGGGCGGGAGCGGACTTGCTGACGTCACTCACATCGGCTTTGGGGGCGGGGTCTTTGAGCGTGAGTTCCAGGTCGTCGACGAGGAAGCGGACGTCGCGGTAGGTGAGCGTAATCTTAAAATGCTCGAGCAGTTTTTTCTGGACGGCGGAGAGGTTGTCGCCGGCGGCTACCCAAGTGGCGACGGTGGTTTTTTGCTCGGGGGTGAGGGACATGGTCGGCGTAGGTCGGAGAGTTGAGAGTCGGTGGCTGAAGTTAAGCGTTGAGAGATAGGCGTGAGTCCGGCGCAGTCAACGCGGCGAGTGCGCGTAGACCAAGGCGGGCGGTGCCAACGGGCGTCGGGTGAGCTACGCCGGCACGCGTTGGGCGCGTTAAAGATGACGCGCTCCGCCAAATCAGCGGCCGAGCTGGTTCTTGAGGAATTCCACGCTGCTGCGCGTGGTGGCGTCTTGCTCCATCATGTTGTCCACGGCTTTGCAGGCGTGGATGACGGTGCCGTGATCGCGGCCGCCGAAGGCGTCACCGATTTCCTGAAGGGAGTGCTTGGTGAGCGTGCGGGTGATGTACATCGCGATCTGGCGGGGGATGGCGATGTTGTTGGGCCGGCGCTTGCTGGTCATGTCGCTGTGGCGGATCTGAAAATGATCGGCCACGCGTTTTTGAATCGTCTCGATGGTGAGGATGGTCTGCGCCTGCTCCATGAGCACGTCGTGCAGGAGGCGTTCGGCGGTCGCGAGGTCGATAGGCTTACTGGTGAGGGCGGTGTAGCTGGCGACCTTGATCAACGCGCCTTCGAGGCGGCGGATGTTCTTCGTGATGTTCTGCGCGATGAAATTGATGATCGGCGCGGGGAGGTCGCATTTGAGCACGGCGGCCTTGGTGCGCAGAATGGCGATGCGAGTCTCGACGTCGGGCGACTGGATGTCGGCGGGGAGGCCCCATTCGAAGCGGGAGACGAGGCGGGCTTCGAGTTTCTGGATCTCGGAGGCGCGGCGGTCGCTGGAGAGGACGATCTGTTTGCCGGCTTCAAAGAGGTCGTTGAACGTATGGAAGAATTCTTCCTGGATACGCTCCTTGTTGGCGAGGAATTGGACGTCGTCGAGCAGGAGGACGTCGGCTTGGCGGTAGCGTTGGCGGAATTTCGTGAGGCTGTTTTCCTGGAGCGCCTGGATGAACTCGTTGGTAAACTTCTCCGTGGAGAGGTAGGCGACGCGGGCATCGGGCTTGCGGCTAAGAATGGCGTGCCCGATGGCGTGCATCAGGTGGGTTTTACCCAGGCCGGTGTCGCCGTAGAGAAAGAGCGGATTGTAGGCCTGCGCGGGGGATTGGGCGACGGCGAGGGCGGCGGCGTGAGCCATCTGGCTATTGGAGCCGACGACAAAGGTTTCAAAGGTGTTGCGGGGATTGAGCAGGCCGGCGGCGGGGCCGCGTTCGTCATAGCGGGTGGCCTTACGGGTGGCGCCGGCGGACGCGCGGCTGCGGGCGAGGGCGGAGTCGGCCCCGGCGCGTTCGCTGGTGGCCGATGGGGTGACGCCGGTGGTGTTGATTTTGACGTGGACGAGGCGGCCGGCGACGAGCCGAAGCCGTTGGGTGATCAAATCGAGGTAGTTGTCGTTGATCCAAATCGAGGCGAATTCGTTGGGCACGCCCAACGTGATGAGTTCTTCGCTGGTTTCGAGGCAAACGATGGGCTCGAACCACATATGAAAGACATCTTCCGGAAACAGCGATTTGAAGTCGCATTTCACGGTTTCCCAAAGGCTGGGCGAGAGAGACAAGGTGGGCATTAGCGGGCGATGGGAGCGATTTTATTCACAGGCGGGACGGACGGCTCTTTCTTCACATTCGCTCTAGGCTACATCCGGGGGCACGGGCGGGAAAATTGGGTGAGTGGGCCAACAGGGGAAAAACGGTAAACTGAAAAGATGTAAAATACTGTTTTCCAAGTGATAGCGTGTGCTATCGGCGGGCGGCTGACAGGATGAAGCAAAAAGGAGGTGAGAAGGAACGTTCGGACCGACCAGAAGAGGTGGCGAAGGGGGCAATAACTGCGAAGCAAAAATGCATGACAAGGCGAAGTTTTTGCCAAGTTACTCACAGGCCCTATGGGCATAACTTTTTGGAATTTTTTGTTGCCTACTTTTCCCTTGGTTGGGGCAGGCGATTCGACCGCTTTTTTCGTGTATTTTGAGGGGAAATACAGAGGCGGAAATTCAGAGGGAAAAGCGCCCTGAAATAGTTACAGGAATGTTACGGCCGTGAAAGGGGAGTGCGTTTGGCGATACGCGAAGACGCCGAACCAAAAGAGAAACTTAGACCGCCGCCGGCGCGGGGTCGACCCACTTGCCGTGTTCCTTGATCAGGGCGATCAGGCGGGCATCGGCCTCGGCTTGGGGCAGGTTGTATTGCACGCAGGTCTTGCCGACGTAGAGGTTGATTTTTCCGGGCGCGCCGCCGACGTAGCCGAAGTCGGCGTCGGCCATTTCTCCGGGGCCGTTGACGATACAGCCCATGATCGCGAGCTTCACTCCTTTCAGGTGTCCCGTCTGCGCGCGGATGCGCTGGGTGGTCGTTTGAAGGTCGAACAGGGTACGGCCGCAACTGGGGCAGGCGACGAACTCGGTCTTGGAAGAACGGGCGCCGGCGCCTTGAAGGACATTATAGGCGAGGGTGGTCGCCCGCACGGGATCGGTTTCGGTCTCAATGCTGATCAGATCGCCGAGCCCATCGCAGAGCAGGCCGCCGATGAGGAACGACGCGTCGAGGAGGCGAGAGAGAAACGAACCATCGGGTTTGATCGCGGTGGCGGACGTGTTGCGAATCCAGAGCGGGGCGCGGGAGCCAAGGGTGTGGAGCGCAGCCGCAAGAGATCGGGTGCGACCGAGTGGGTGGGCCGACGAATTGAGCGATGAGAGCCGAGCGGTGAGGGTGAAAAGCAGCGCGGCGTCGCCAAGGGCAACGAGCGCAGGGGCGAGTGCCGCGATGTCTTCGGCGGTGACGGCGATGGCGAGGGTGTGGCCGTGGCGGCGGGCAAGCGTTGCGAAGGCGGCGAGAGCGGAGGAGTCGGCGGCGGTGAATTCGCGAAGAAGGACGGCGGGGAGAAATTTGGGGATTGTCGATTCGAGCTCAGCAGGGGTGAGAGACGGGGCGAGTTCGAGGACGAGAAAGCGGCCGGGGGCCGACCATTCGCTCACGCTCGCGGCGACGATAGAGAGATCGGCGGAGGTGTTGACCGGGACGAGGAGGCCCTCGTGGGGGGTGTCGGGGGATTTCGGTAGGGGAATCTGCGATTTGAAATTCGCTAGGGCGGAGAGGGCCACGCGCGTGACGACGGTAGGGGCGTGCTCGGGGCCGATCTTGATTTTTGGCGCGAGTGCGAGGGTTTGGGTCGGGCGGCGATTAAAGTGATAGGGGTCGATTTGATCGGGCGGCGGCGTTTGGAGGCCGGCGCCCAGGGACCAGAGCGACATGGCTTTGTCGGCGATGGCGCGGGCGACGGGGATTTCGTAGACACTGTCTTCCGTGAGGGAAACTCGGATGGTATCGCCTAGACCGTCGAGCAGGAGTGAGCCAATGCCGATGGCGCTTTTGATTCGGCCGTCTTCACCGTCGCCGGCCTCGGTGACGCCGAGGTGGAGCGGATAGGTCATCTGCTCCTCGTTCATCCGGGCGACGAGCAGACGGTAGGCCTGGATCATCACCTTGGGATTCGAGGCCTTCATCGAAAGGATGATCTGATCGTAGGAATGACTGGCGGCGATCCGGAGGAATTCGAGGGCGCTCTCGACCATCCCGAGCGGCGTGTCGCCGTAGCGGTTCATGATGCGGTCGGAAAGCGAGCCGTGATTGGTGCCGATGCGCATCGAGCGGCCGAGTTCTTTGCAGCGGATCACCAGCGGGGAGAACGCCTCGTGCAGGCGGGCGAGCTCGGCGTCGTAGTCGGAGTCCGAGTATTCGCGGACGGCGAATTTTTTCTTGTCGGCGTAGTTGCCGGGGTTGACCCGGATTTTTTCCACGTGCTCGACCGCCTCCATCGCGGCGCTGGGGAGGAAGTGGATGTCGGCGACGATGGGAACGTGGGCGAAGCCGGCGGCGGCGAGCTGGGCGCGGATGTCGCGAAGGCAGCGGGCGGCGGCGACGTTGGGCGCGGTGATGCGGACGATCTCGCAGCCGACTTCGGCGAGAGCGATGGATTGCTGCACGGTGGCGGCGATGTCCTGCGTGTCGCTCGTCGTCATCGACTGGATGCGCACGGGATGGGTGGCGCCGACGCCGACGGAGCCGACCCGGACTTCATGAGTGTGACGGCGGATGGTTTGGAAACGGGAGGCGCAGTAGGGCGACATGGCGGGATGGAGAATGGCGGGTGGAGCGCGTGGCGCGCCGTCGGCGGAGTGATGGATTGCCGCGTCGCTGCGCTCCTCGCAATGGCCGGAGATTACTTGGCGGGCGTGCTGGACTCGGCGCGGGAGGTGTTCACGTCGCGGACGATGCGGCGGACGTCGAAGAAGCTCACGTAGAGAATCATGGAGAGCAACAGGACCATGAAGACGCTTTGGGCGCTCATGATGAAATTCACGGGCAGGGCGCGGCCGCGGAGTTTGCCGATGGTGGCGAAGAGCATCTGGCCACCGTCGAGCACGGGAATCGGCAGCAGGTTAAAGACGGCGAGGTTGATGTTGATGAGGATCGTGAACATCAAGATGGCGACGATCCCCGCCTCGGCGGCGCTGTGGAAGATCCGGACGATCCCGACGGGTCCGGCGAGTTTGGAGATGCCGATGTCGGAGTTGGGGTTGATGAGGCTGGAGAGCGTGCGAATCGTCATGAGGACGGGCGCGACGATCTGCTTGAGGGGCGACGGATGGGTGGTGCGGAAGCCGGTGGTAAAGTCCACGCCGAGGGCTTTGGCGAGGGCGGCGTTGGTGGTCGCGGTGTGCGCGGGCAATGTGAGGGTGACCTCGGCGCCGGCGCGACGGACGATGAGCTTGGCGGGGGCGGAGGGTTGGGTGAGGAGGGTCTCGAAAAGAGTCTCGGTGCCGTAGATCTTCACGCCGTTGGCGGAGACGATTTCGTCTTTCTCGATGAGGCCCGCGGTGGCGGCGAGGGTGCCTGGGTTAATCTTAAAGGCGATGAGTTCGAAGCCAGGGGCGATGCCGACTTTGCGGAATTTTTCATCGCCGGAGAGGCGGGGATTGACGGGCAGATCGAGCATCTCGCCGTCGCGCTCCACGGTGAAAACGGCGCGGGGTTGACCGTCGGCGGTGCGGCCGGAGGTGGTGACGAGGGTCTGCATCAAGTCCTGCCAGTCGGTGACGGTTTTGCCGTCGATGGCGCGGACAATGTCGCCGGCGCGGAAGCCGGCCTGAAGGGCGGGACTGGGAGACTTGACGCCATTGGGGCCCTCCAGGGTTTTGGCCACATAGCCGATCCGGGTGGTAGCGGTCATGCTGCTCTCGGGCAGGCCGACGACGGTGATAATGCAGGCGAGGATAAAGGCAAAGAGGACGTTGAACGCCGCACCGGCCACGAAGACCAACATCCGGGTGGAGTAGGAAATGGGCGGGAGTTTGGCGACGTCGGCGTTGCTCGCACCCTCGATGGGGCCGAGGTCGGCGAGTTGGGGGAGGAGAACGTAGCCGCCGAGAGGAAACCAAGCGATGCGGTATTCGACGCCGTCTTTGGCGCGGTGGGACCAAATGGCGGGGCCGAAACCGATGGAGAAGCGCTCAACGAGCACCCCGCGTCGTCGGGCGGCGAGGAAATGTCCGAGCTCGTGGACAAAGATCGAGCCGCCGAAAAAGATGACGACGAGAAAGATCGACCAGATGTTGGAGAAGACGGCGGAGAGGAGTTCCATTTTAGGATTTTAGATTCTTGATTCCCGATTTTCGATTTCTGACTTCGCGAGGCGGCGGGCTTCTTGGTCGAGGGCGAGGATGGCGGGAAGATCGGCGGGGGCGGAGCGGGAAAGTTGGCCGAGAATGTGTTCGACGACGCGCGGAATCGCAAGAAAGGGGATCTGATGCGCGAGGAAGGAGGCGACGGCGACCTCGTTGGCGGCGTTGTAAACGGCCGGGGCACCGCCGCCGGCGGTCATGGTTTCCCGGGCGAGGCGGAGCATCGGGAAGCGAACTTCGTCGAGCGGCCGGAAATCGAGCGTGAGCAGTTTCCGGAAATCAAGCGCGGCATCGACTCCCGGCGCACGGGCGGGGTGGAGCAAGGCATGTTGGATGGGAAATGTCATCGACGGCGGGCAGAGCTGGGCGAGCATCGAGCCGTCGGTGAATTCGACGATCGCGTGGACGATGCTCTGCGGGTGCATGACGGCGGTGCACTGCTCGGGGCGGAGGCCGAAGAGGCATTGGGCCTCGATCAGTTCGAGGCCTTTGTTGGCCAACGTGGCGGAGTCGACGGTGATTTTGGGGCCCATCGACCAATTGGGATGTTTGACGGCGTCGGCGGGGGTGACGGTGGTTAGGCGGTCGACGGGCCAGTCGCGGAACGCGCCGCCGCTCGCGGTGATGGTGACGCGGCGGACGGAGGCGTGGGGGTTGCCCTCAAGACATTGGAAAACGGCGCTGTGTTCGCTGTCGACCGGGAGAAGTTTCGCGCCGCTCTTCGCGGCGGCGGCGAGCACGTGCTGGCCGGCGAGAACGAGGATCTCTTTGGAAGCGAGGGCGAGGTCTTTGCCGGCGTTAAGCGCGGCGAGGGCGGGTTCGAGGCCGGTGGTGCCCACGACGGCGACGAGGACGATATCGGCCGCGGGCAGTTGGGCGAGTTCGACGAGGCCGGCGAGGCCGCCGACGAGGCGCGTGCCGGCCGGAAAGGCGGCGGGGTGGGCGCGAGCGGCGGCGAAGGCTTTTTCATCGAAGAGGCCGACGTGGCGGACGCCATGGGCGGATGCGATGGCCGCGAGTTTTTCCCAATTGCCCCGGGCGGCGACCGCGACGAGCTCGAGTTTATCGGGGTGGGCGGCGATGACGCGCAGCGTGCTCTCGCCGATGGAACCGGTGGCGCCGAGGAGGACGACGCGTTTGCGGGGGGCGGGGGAAATGTTCATGCGCTACGGCAGGCCAAAGAAAAAATAACCGACCGGCGCGGCCAGCAGCAGACTGTCGCTCAGGTCAAACATGCCGCCGATGCCGGGGATGCTACGGCCGGAGTCCTTCATGTTGGCGCGGCGTTTGATCACGGATTCGACGAGGTCGGCGACGATGCCGATGGCCGCGACCGGTGCGGCAATCAGCGCGGCGATCAGCGGCGTCATGTGACCGGGGAAGTGGTCGCGTGAAATCCAAGCAATCAAGGCGCCGACACCCATCGACGTGATGATACCGCCGGCGGCGCCCTCCCACGTTTTTTTCGGGCTGATGTGAGGGGACATCTTATGGCGGCCGATGGCGAGGCCGGTGAGGAGCGCGCCGACGTCGCAAAACTTGGCGACAGCGATGAGCCACAGGGCAAGCAGCAGCCGCCCGTCGGGGGTGACGGTATCGCCGGGGAGCGGGACGACGATCCGCACCATGTATTGCAAAAGTACGCCGACGTAAACGATGCCGAAGATTGTGGTGGCGAGGGATTCGACGCGATTTTCCGGGGTGCGTTCGCCGAGCAGGCGGACGGCGAAGACCACGGTGGAAAGGGCGAGCAGGATGTGGGCGGGCCGCCCGATGACCGTCTCGATCCAGGGCGAGAGCGTGATGAGCACGCCGAAACTTGAGCCGAAGATAGTGAACGGCGCGTAACCGGCGCCACGCATGAGGCCGAAAAACTCGCGGAGCGTGAGTGCGGAGATGATCGCGATGAGCACGAGCGCGCCCGAGGTGCGGAAAAACCACAGCGTGACGGCGATGATACTCCAGAGGGCGACGGTGCTGAGGATGCGTTTGATCAAGAGAGGAACTGGGAGCTGCGCGTTGAGAGTCGTAAGCAGGGCGATCTGAGGTCGGATGTCGGATCTGGGCGGATCGGCTAGCGGTGGGTGGGCTTCAATTGCTCGCTGGTGAGGCCAAAGCGGCGCTCGCGGCGATTGTAATCGGCAATGGCGGCAGTGAGATCGGCTTTGGAAAAGTCGGGCCAAAGCGTGGGCGTGAAAACGAACTCGGCGTAGGCGGCCTGCATCAAAAGGAAGTTGCTGATACGGGTCTCGCCGGAGGTGCGGATCACGAGGTCGGGATCGGGGAGATCGGGGGTGGTGAGGTAGCGGGAGAAAGTGGACCAAGAATCGTCGTTGAGATTCTCCCGGCCGGCGGCAACGGCGGCGGCGTAGGCGCGGGCGGCGTCAACGACCTCGGTGCGGGCTCCGTAGTTAAGCGCGAGAACAAGGGTGTAATCGGAGAAGTGCTGCGTGGCCGCGGTGGTGTCGTTGAGCAGCTTTTGGATATTGGCCGGGAGGTCGGCGGTGCGACCGATGGTACGGAAACGGACACGATCGCGGACGAAGGTGGCGAGTTCCTTCTTGAGGTAATACTCGAGCAGACCCATGAGCCCGCCTACCTCGTCTTGGGGGCGTTTCCAGTTTTCGACCGAAAAGGCGTAAAGCGTGAGGACTTTCACGCCGAGGTCTCGGGCCGCAAACGTGGTGGTGCGAACGGTTTCGACTCCCCGGCGGTGCCCTTCCAGGCGGGGGAGGCCACGGGCTTTGGCCCAGCGGCCGTTGCCGTCCATGATGATGGCGATATGCGCGGGAACAGGGCCCAAAACAGCGGGCGGTGGGATGGATTCGGCCATGCGGAAAAAGCGAAGGTAGCGAGGCGGGCGGAAGTTTGACAAGGGGGAAGCCCGGGTGAGCGTGGAGCCATGAGCAAACCCCTGACGGCGAAAAAAATTGCGGCGGAGTTGGTCAAATTGCCGGGCTGGGCGTGGGAGCACGACGCGCTGGCCAAGACCTTTGAATTTGCAGATTTCAGGGCTGCGCTGGCGTTTATGGTGCGCGCGGGGTTCGAGGCCGAGGAGCTGAACCACCATCCGGAATGGATGAACGTTTACAAGACGGTCGCGGTGCGGCTTTCCACGCATGACGCCGGTGGCAAGGTGACAGCGCTGGACGTGGAACTGGCGCGGCGCTTCGAGAAGGTGTTAGCTTAGCGGGCTTATGGAGGCAGCAGGTTGGGTCGATTTCCAATCACTGGGGCGGTGGTGGCAGCCACCGTTTAAGCCAATGTCACATGACCGGCGGCCTATGGGGAATCATCCCGAACTCAGTGCCGCTGGTTTTATAAGCTAATCAGCATGGAGAAAGCGTAGCTCCGGCGCCGCGGCGCGGTCAGCGGTGGCGTTTCGGGAAGGCGGGCTGGAAGCTAAGCAGCGGTCTCCGGCGGCGAAATTTCATGGAAAAAATTTAGCGGTGCGACTTGCCACCGGGAGCGCCCTGAATCACTGAAAGCGTCATGGTGAGCTCCCGCCCCCAAGCAACCCTCCGGTTATTCGTTTTGACGGTATGTTTGGGTGCGGTGGGTGGGATTTCCGGAGTGCTTGGCGCCGCGACACCGGCGGCCGAAACGATTGATTTCAACCGGGACATCCGGCCGATCCTTTCGGAGAACTGCATTCGTTGTCACGGACCGGATGCCGACGATCGCAAAGGTGGCGAGCGGAGCAAGGGCGGGCTGAGGTTGGACACGCGGGAAGGCGCGCTCGCGGTCATGAATGGGTTTGCAGCTATTGTCCCGGGGCGGCCGGACGAAAGCGAACTGCTGGTGCGCATCATGACGGCCGACGAGACGGAGGTGATGCCTCCGCCGGAATCCAACAAGAAACTCACGTCGCGGCAAAAAGAGCTGGTCAAAAAATGGATCGAGCAAGGTGCGCCGTATGCACCGCACTGGGCTTACGTCGCGCCGAAGCGACCGACACTCCCGGAGGTGCGCGATGTGACTTGGGGCGCGAACCCGGTGGACCGCTTCATTCTCAGCCGACTGGAACGCGAGAAACTTTCGCCGGCACCTGAGGCCGAGCGCGCCACGATTGCGCGCCGGGTGGCGTTGGATTTGACCGGCCTGCCCGCGACTCCGGCCGATGTGCAACGTTTCGAGCAGGATGCCGCTCCGGGTGCTTATGAACGCATGGTCGACCGCCTGTTGGCGCAACCGGCTTTCGGCGAACATTGGGCGCGCCTCTGGCTCGATCAGGCGCGCTATGCGGACTCGGCCGGATATGCGGACGATCCGTTGCGCACGATCTGGGCTTATCGGGATTATCTCGTCCGGGCGTTCAACTCCAACAAACCGTTCGACCAGTTCACCACCGAACAACTCGCGGGGGACCTGCTGCCGAACCCGACGGATGAGCAACTCGTGGCCACGGCGTTTCACCGCAACACGCCGACCAACAGCGAAGGCGGCACGATCGACGAAGAGTTTCGCAACGTCGCCGTGGTGGACCGCGTGAACACGACGATGACCGTCTGGATGGGCTCAACCATGGCCTGCGCCCAGTGCCACACGCATAAATATGATCCGTTTACCCATACCGATTACTTCCGGCTTTTTGCGATTTTCAACAACACCGCGGACAACGACCAGAAAGACGAATCGCCGGTGCTCGGGCTGTTCACCCCGGAGCAAAAAAAAGAGAGGAAGGAACTCGAAGGTCAGATCGCAGCGATCCAGCCGACGTTGAGCGCCCGGACGCCCGAGTTGTTGGCCGCGCAACCCGCTTGGGAAAAACGGTTCGAGCCGGGGCTCGGGTGGTCGGGTCTGAGACCGACGGGTCTGGTTTCGAAAGCGGGTGCGGCGATGACCGTCGGCAGCGATGGGGTGATCGGAGTTGAGCGTAAAGGCGAAAAGGACATCTACACGCTCAGAACGGTGACCGAGGCGGAACAGACGCTGACGGCTCTCAGGGTCGAGGCGCTGCCAACGAAGGACACGGGCGAATTCGTAGTCACGCGCGTGCGGGCCGCAGTGATCCCGGCGGGTAAGCCTGAAATCTCCGGTCGCTTTCTTCGGATTGAGTTACCCGGAAACGACCGCGTGCTGTCGCTGGCCGAGGTGCAAGTTTACGAGGGCGACGAGAACATCGCGCCGGCCGGTCGGGCGAGCCAGAGCAGCACCGACGGTGAGGCGGTTTCAGCTCTCGCCATCGACGGGAAAACCAATGGCGATTTGGTGCAGGCAAAAACGACGACGCTCACCCTGCGCTCGGAGAATCCATGGTGGGAGCTCGACTTGAAGAACGACCAAGTGACGGAGCGGTCGGTGGAGCGCGTGGTTATTTGGAACCGCACGGATGGCGACTACGGAGCACGTCTCGCCGGCGCGAAGATCACGGTCCTTGATGCGCAGCGAACTCCGGTGTGGTCCACCACGCTGGAAACCGCCCCGGTCAAGAATGAGGCATTGGTGGTGAGCGAAGTGAGCTCGATCGTTTTTGTTTCGGCGCACGCAGACTTTACCGCCGAAGGTTTCGCGGCGAACACGGTTTTGACCAAAGCTGGCAAAGAGAAAGGTTGGTCCGTGGGCGGGGCGACTACGACGGCCCACACCCTCGCGCTTTTGCCGAAAAAGCCGGTGGTGGTGCCGGCGGGCGGGCAGTTGAAAGTGACGATTGAACAATTCTCCAATCGAAAGCACGCTACCTTGCGGGCGTTCCGTATTACGACATCAAGCGACGTTCGGGCCAACGAGATCGTTCGGACGCCACCGCCGGTGTTGGCGTTGATCGCGCGCGCACCCGGAGAGCGCTCGGCAGCTGAGAACGAGACGGTGACCTCTCACTATATGACCGTCGCGCCGGGCTTGCAGCCCGAGCGTGAACGGCACGCGGCTTTGTTGGCGAAACTCGAAGCAGTGAAGCCCAGCACGACGGTGCCGGTCATGTCGGAGGTGGTGGGTAGCGCGCGCCGCACGACGCAGATCCACCGTCGCGGGAACTACCTCGATCTGGGCGAGGAAGTCTCGCCGGGCACACCGGAGGCGTTGCATCCCCTCCCGGCGGGAGCGGCTTCGAATCGGCTGGGGCTCGCCCAATGGTTGCTCGATCCGAGCAATCCCCTGACGACCCGGGTGATTTCAAATTTATTCTGGGAGAATGTCTTCGGGCTCGGCTTGGTGCGGACGAGTGAGGATTTTGGCAGCCAAGGTGATCTGCCCTCGCATCCGGAGCTCCTAGATTGGCTCGCGGTGGAGTTTCGCGAGAGCGGTTGGGACGTGAAACATCTGCTGCGGTTGATGGTAACCTCGCGGACTTACCGGCAGTCGTCGCGGATTACGCCCGAAATGTTGGCGCGGGATGTGGACAATCAGTTGCACGCGCGCGGGCCGCGGTTCCGGCTTTCGGCCGAGATGATCCGCGATCAGACGCTCGCGGTGAGCGGATTACTGAGTGCCAAAATGTATGGCCCGCCGGTGAATCCGCCCCAGCCCAAAATGGGCGTAAGCGCGGCGTTCGGCTCGGGGCTCGATTGGGAGACCAGCACCGGGGAGGACCGCTATCGGCGCGGACTCTACACGACCTGGCGACGTTCGAATCCGTATGCCTCGATGGCGACGTTTGATGCGCCCAGCCGCGAGGTCTGCACGGTGCGGCGGGAACGCTCCAATACGCCGTTGCAGGCGCTCGTGACGTTGAATGATCCGGTTTACATCGAGGCGGCGCAGGCGCTGGCCCGTCGCCTCGCCGCGCAAGGCGGGACACCGGAGGATCGATTGAACGCGGCGTTCCGGCTCGCGTTGGCACGAGCGCCAAAGCCGATCGAGCAACGAGAGATGCTGGCCCTGTTGGAGCGGACGCGAGCGCGTTTCACCGGGGATGCGACTCGGGCGCGGCAGATCGCCACGGACCCCCTGGGGCCGTTGCCGCCGGGCGCAGATGTGGCGGATCTCGCCGCGTGGACGGTGGTCGCCAATGTCCTGCTCAATCTCGACGAATTCTTGATGAAGCCCTGAACCGCGTTCGCTCTATGAATCCCTACCTCGACTCCCTGCGCCACACGACTCGGCGTCATTTTCTCAAAGAGTCCGCCGCGGGCCTCGGTGCGATTGCGTTGAGTGCGCTGCTTGGGCGCAACGCGATGGCGGCGCCGACGGGAATGGCGGCGGTGAATCCGTTGGCGGCGCGCTTGCCCCACTTTGCGCCGAAGGCGAAACGCGTGATCTATCTGCACCTCACGGGGTCGCCGCCGAACCTGGACCTTTTCGACTACAAGCCCGAGTTGGTGAAGCGCGACGGGCAGGATTGCCCTGATGAGTTCATCAAGGGCAAGAAATTCGCTTTCACGGCGGGGAAGCCAAAGCTGATGGGAAGCCCTCGAACGTTCGCCCAATACGGGAAAAGCGGTCAGTGGATGTCGGACGCGATTCCTCATCTCCATACGGTAGCCGACGAGTTGTGCATCATCCACTCGATGAACACCGACCAGTTCAACCACGCGCCGGCAGAGTTGCTTTTGCTCTCCGGGTCGCCGCGCCCCGGCCGTCCCTCGATGGGATCGTGGGTGACCTACGGCCTTGGCACCGAGAACCAGAATTTGCCCGGTTTCGTGGTGTTGATCTCGAGTGGCGTGCAGCCGAATGGCGGCAAGAATTCCTACGGCAGCGGGTTTTTGCCCTCGGTGTTTCAAGGCGTGCAGTGCCGATCCAAGGGCGACCCGGTGCTGTATGTCTCGGATCCGGCGGGTTTCACGCGCGATTTGCGGCGTGAAAGCCTCGATGCCTTGCAGGTATTGAACGAACTGCAGGCGAGCGAACTCGGCCACCCTGAGACCCGCACGCGAATCGCCCAATACGAGCTCGCTTACCGGATGCAGATGTCCGTGCCCGAAGTGATGGATATCTCGCGGGAAACTCCGGCGACGATCGCCAGCTACGGCGCGCAACCGGGCGAATCGAGTTTTGCCAACAACTGTCTGCTCGCGCGGCGCTTGGTGGAGCAGGGAGTGCGTTTCGTGCAACTCTTCGATTGGGGCTGGGATTTTCACGGGACGAGCGAGAGAGAGGACATCCGCGACGGCCTGACGAAGAAGTGCCGCACCATGGATCAGCCCGTGGCGGCGTTGATCAATGACCTGCGCCAACGCGGCCTGCTTGACGAAACGTTGATCGTGTTGGGCGGCGAATTTGGCCGCACTCCGTTCCGTGAAGGGCGCACCTCGGCCGGTGAGATTCTGGGTCGCGACCACTACCCGGACTGCTACACGATGGTATTGGCCGGCGGCGGGATCAAAGGCGGACTCTCCTACGGCGAGACCGACGAACTCGGCTTCAACGTCGTGCGGGACAAGGTTCACGTCCATGACCTGCAAGCGACGCTTTTGCACCAACTCGGGTTCAGCCATGAGCGGCTGACCTTCCGTTTTGAGGGCCGAAATTACCGTTTGACCGACGTGCATGGCAGCGTGGTCAAGGGCGTGATCAGTTAAACGGCGGCTCGTGGATTGCCCTCGGGCGGGCGGAGCCGATGCAGGCCTTGACAGTGCGAAAGCTCGACCGTTAAACCCTTTTCCTTTCGCACGTCGCAACCCTCAACATCAAGTCATCTACGTTATGCCCGCAGCCAACGACATTCGCCGAGGCCAAGTCATCAAATTCAACAATGAGCCGCATCTCGTGATGGAGACGCAGCACCGCACGCCGGGTAATTTGCGGGCGTTCGTGCAAATTAAGATGCGGAATCTGCGCTACGGCAAAGCTCTCGACCAACGTTTTGCGTCGACGGACACCATCGAAGTGCTGCCGACCGAGAAGAAATCGCTCGAATACAGCTACGCTGACCGCGATGCCTATGCGTTCATCGATCCCGACACGTATGAGCAAGTAGAGCTCAGTGCGCTGCTCTTGGGCGATGCGAAGAATTATCTGACGACGGGCGGGCGGGTTGATGTGCTCTTCGTTGATGAGAAGCCTCTTTCCATCGAACTGCCCTCGACCGTAGCCCTCAAAGTCATTGAAAGCTCCGAGGGCATCAAGGGCGACACCGCCAGCAACGTGCAGAAGCCCGCGAAACTTGAGACGGGATTGGTCGTGCAGGTGCCGCTCTTCATCAAAGAAGGTGAGATCATCAAGATCAGCACCGAGGATGGAAGCTACCTCGGCCGCAGCTAATCAGCTCCGAAGTCGCGTTTATTTTCAGCCCGCAGCGTTCGCTGCGGGTTTTTTGTGTCTCGGGAACGGGGGCGTTTAGCGCCGGGACGCGGGCGGCTTGAGGCAGCCTTCCAAGCGTTTTCGCAGTTCGGCCTGCTTGACGGGTTTGGTGACAAAATCATCCATGCCGGCGGCCATGCAATCGGCGCGGTCGTCGTCCATGGCGTTGGCCGTCATCGCGACAATGAGGAGCGGTTGGCCAGCAAGGCGATGGCGGATGCGCCGGGTCGTTTCCAAGCCATCGATACCCGGCATACGAAGATCGATGAAGACGATGTCCCACGGCTCGTTTACGGCGCGCTCGATGGCGTGATCCTTGAATCTAAAAACCGCAGTTGAACTACGGATAGACCCGGATGAACGCGGATACTGAGCACTTCAAAACATCGACCGTTTCACCCGCAACGTGAAGCCGGTTGGCTCGCAGCTATCCGTGTCTATCCGTGGTTTAATCGCCGTTTTTAGCTTTAACCTGGGCCAGATTCAAACGCTAGATGGGGCGCGCGAGCCCGGCGATGGCCGCGGCGTGCGCCGGGGCCAAGCGGTCGGGTTGGGAAATATCGGGGCATAGCTCGCGGAGGAGACCGTCGTGCAGCCCGTAAATCCACCCATGAATCGCTAGTTGCTGGCCACGCGCCCAAGCGTCTTGGACGATGGTGGTCTGGCAGACGTTGGCGACCTGTTCGATGACGTTGAGTTCGCAGAGCCGATTGGAGCGGGCGGTCTCGTCGGGCAGATCGCGCAAACGGCATTCGTGTTTCTCGCGTACGTCTTGGACGTGGCGGAGCCAGTTGTCGGCCAGCCCGACGCGTTCGCAGCGCAACACGGTGCGGACGCCGCCGCAACCGTAGTGTCCGACGACCATGATGTGTTTCACGCGGAGGACATCGACCGCGTATTGAATGACCGAGAGACAATTCAGATCGGTGTGAACAACGACGTTGGCGATGTTACGGTGGACGAAGACCTCGCCGGGCAGCAGGCCGATAATTTCGTTGGCTGGCACGCGACTGTCGGAGCAGCCGATCCAGAGGTGCTCCGGATTCTGTTGGCGCGAGAGCTTTTGAAAAAACTCCGGGTCGCGGTGTTTGATTGCGCCGGCCCAAGTCCGGTTCTGGGCAAAAAGATGATCGAGATCAGCCATAAGATTCGACGGGCGCCTCCGGGATCAAAAAACCCGCGCCCAAAGGAGTTTCAGGTAACGGCTTTCGAGGCAGTTGGAGTAAACGGGGTGATCCACGCCGGCGCCGGTGCGGTCGAAAAATTGGAGGCGGCGTTGTTGCCGGTGTGCGGCTTTGATAACGTGGCTCTCAAAGTCCTCCGTCGAAAGCAGGCCCGAACAGGAGCAGGTCACGAACACGCCGCCGGGCTTGAGCAGTGACATGGCGAGAAGGTTGAGGTCCTCGTATTTCTGCCGGCCCTCCCAGTTGCCGGCGAGTTCGCGGGTGAAGATAAATTTCGGCGGATCGAGCACGATGACGTCCCATTTCTCGCCGTTTTGCTGCATCTGGCGGGCGTAGGCGAAAGCATCGGCGTGGACGAACTTCAGGCGCGCCTGGTTAAGGTTGGCGTTGCGTTTGGCTTGGGCGAGAGCGATCTCGTCGAGGTCGACACACGTGACATCCGCCGCGCCGCCGGTGAGTTTGGCGTTAAGGGAAAAACCGCCGGTATAGCAGCACAAGTCGAGGACTCGGGCGTCCTTGGTGAAGCGCGCAAGGGCGCGGCGATTCTCGCGTTGGTCACAGAAGAACCCGGTTTTGTGGCCTTCGGCAAAATCGACTTCGTAACGAATGCCATGCTCGCGGATCTTTACCTTGGTCGGGGCGGCGGCGTTGGTCTCGTTGAAGAGGGACGGTTTGATGCCTTCGAGGGAACCGAGATCGTGATCGACGTGAACGCGGGCGAATTTCGTGCCGGCGAGTTCGTGGATGAGCGGGAGCCAGCCGAGGAGACGTTGGGCGATGCCGAGGGAGTAGATCTCGCAGAGCAGGGTATCTCCATAGCGGTCGATCATGAGGCCGCTGAGGCCGTCGCCGTCCGAGCCGATCAGGCGGTAGGCATCGGTGGTCTCGTCGAGTTTAAAGAGGTCCCGGCGCAGGGCGATGGCGCGGCGAATGGCGGTCTCGAAATAGGATTCGTCGATGGGGGTGGTGGAATGACAGACGACCCGGAGGGGGATTTTGGCTCGGGGATTGAAAAGACCGCCACCGGTCAGATTGCCGTTCTTGTCGTAGACGTTGACGAAATCCCCGGGGCGCGCGTCGGGCGACACTTGACCGAGGAGACGCGGGAAGATGGCCGGTTGAAACGTGAAGTATTTGAGCTGTGCCCAAGGCTTCGCCCACGCCGACCGGTCAATCGGTGCTCGTGGAGCGGGTGGTTCGGGCAGGGTGTTGGGCTCCAGATCCGGATCGGCCTCGCCGGCGGTGGCGGGGACCGGACGAGGTGAAGACGGTGACTTTTTGGCGAAAGGAGCGGGACCGGGCATGGCGGTAGAAACTACGGCTTAGGTGGGGCGCGGCGACCAGAATCTCGTTCTTTGCTAGGGGAGAACAAAGAAAAGCCCGGATCCGCGGGGCGGATCCGGGCCGGAAGGAAAGACAGCGTCGGCGTCAGGCGGCGCTTGAGATCTCCGCGTCCTGTTCCTGCACGTGGTTGAGGTGGCGTTTCACCTTCATCAAGCGGGAGCGACGGCGGAGCATGCGATCCAGTTTGTCGACGAGGAGCGCCACGGCTTTATGGCATTCGTCTGACTCGACTGCGGCGTTCATATCGGGACCGTGGATTGCGATGTGGCCCTTGGCCTTGAAGCGCGCGCTGACGGTTTCTTTGGGGTCGCATTCGAGCTCAACGCGGATGCGCACGATGCGTTCTTCATGACGAAACAATCGTTCTGTTTTCTCCTGCACAAAGGTCTTGAGCGACGGAGTCAGCTCGAGATGGATGCCGGAAACGATCAGTTCATGTTGGTTTTGTCTGTTCATATTTCTGCGTATGTTTTGGTTAACCGCAGTCGGCCGGATGGTCGGCTGTCGAAAGTATAGCTACCGTCACATCCCATGCCCCCGTTAAACGAAGTGCTGAAGGATTTCACGACCGTCGTGGTGACGGGCGGATCTTCCGGTATTGGAAAATCATTCATCGAACAGACCGGAGCGTTAAGACCCGGTTTGCAGTTTTGCAACCTCTCTCGTCGCTCGCCGGTCATAAATGTGCGTGAGCTTAAGCTGCGCCACTTTCCATGTGATCTCGCACAAACTTCGTCTTTGGCGGCGACGGCAAAAGCCGTGGAAGAATTTCTTGAAAGCGAGGCTCCAACTGGCCGGATACTTTTGTTGAACAACAGCGGCTTTGGCGCCTATGGGCATTTCCCGGAGCCGGACATTTCAGCTTTGACGGAAATGATCGATGTGAACGTGCGCGCGGTGGTCGAACTCACGGCGCGCTTGTTGCCACTGCTCAAACGTCGGGGGGGCGTGATCGTCAACGTGGCCTCGACGGCGGCTTTTCAGCCGACGGCCTACATGGGGACCTATGGGGCGACCAAGGCGTTTGTGCTCAATTGGAGTCTGGCGTTGAACGAGGAATTGCGTGGCTCGGGGGTGCGCGCCTTGGCGCTGTGTCCGGGGCCGACGGCGACGGAGTTTTTCCTGCGCGCAGGATTGCAACAAGGGAGCGTGCCCGATGCGTTCGGCATGACGTGCGAGGATGTCGTCGAGGCGACGATACGGGCGATTGCGAGTGGCCGGTCGCAGGTCGTGCCGGGCTGGAAGAATAAGGTCTCGACGTTTCTCGTTTCTAAATTGCCTAAGCCGGTGGCGGCACGGTTGGCCGCGATGGTGCTGGCACAGTTTCGCCTGAAAAAGGTGACGCGGTGAGTGGGGCGGATCGGGAGCCTTGGCTGGATTCACGGCGGGCGTCGGCGTGGCCGCGGCGGGAGACGACGGGCCGCGTGCGCCTGATCACGGCGGACGAGGTGAAGTCGTGGATTATTTTCGAGGACGAGCAGCTGCTGGTGGTAAACAAGCCGGGCGACGTCGTGTGCCATCCGTCGAAGGCGGGGCCGTGGTCGAGTTTGGTCGGCGCAACGCGGGAGTATACGGGTTTGCCGGTGATGCATCTGGTCTTCCGCCTCGACCGGGAGACCAGCGGCGTCGTGGTGCTCGCGAAAAATGCCACGATGGCGAGCCGGCTGCAGACTGCGATGATGGAGCGGAAGGCCGGCAAGGAGTATCTGGCGGTGATGGTGGGCGAGTTGTCCGAGCCGGTAAGCGTGAATCAGCCGCTCGGCGACGACACGGCCAGTCCGGTGTTTATCAAGTCGACGGTGGTGGCGGAGGGCGGGCAACCGGCGGTGACGCATTTCACGCCGTTGAGCGTTGCCGCGGGATTCACCTTGGTCCGCGTGGTGACGGAGACGGGACGAAAGCATCAGATCCGGGCGCACGCGCAGTGGCTTGGGCGCTCGTTGGTCGGGGACAAAATTTACGGGCCGGATGCGCTTTTGTATTTGGATTTTATCTCGACCGGTTGGACGTCGGCGTTGGCCGACCGGCTCCTGTTGGCTCGGCAGGCGTTGCATTGCGCGTCGATTGATCTTCGCGGGGTCGGGGCGCCGGAGATTTTCCGGGCGGAGCTGGCGGCAGACCTGCGCGAGTTTTGTGTGGCTAGAGGAATCAAGCTCCCCGAGGGCTGAGGCTGGCCAAAGCGGCTTCGACGGCGGCGCGGAGCGCGGCGAGACGTTGCGCGAGAGGAAATGCCGAGGGCGATTCAAGCGTGTAACTCAACGTGGTGTGATGGGCGCGGAGGTAGATCGCTTCGGGCCATGTTTCCCGCAGCAAGGGATCGTCGATTGGCCGTATGATGCCGGGGGCGGCCGTCGCTCGACCGTCGATGGTGAGGGCTTCGTCGATGGGGCAGAGCGGGCGGACGGCCTCTAGAATGGATTTGGCTAAGCTGCGGCGATTTTCGGAGTTGAGCTCGTAAAGATAGAAGCCGGTGGACTCCCAATCCTCGTGCAGGCAGAGCGTGAGATCGAACGGCGGCTGACGTTGCAGCCATGCGACGTGGGCCCGCGTCTCCGATTCGTTGAGATCGAGGTAGTCGCGGTTAAGGTCGAGACCGGAGACGTTTTCACGGGTGCCAAGGGCGAGGCCGGTGGGATTGAGTTGGGGACAGATGAACCATGTGGCCCGGTCATCGAAGATACCGGCCTCGATCATGTTCAAAAGAGCCAGAGGTGGAGCCGGTTCGTCTCCGTGGATGCCTGCGGACAGATAGATCCTAGGACGCAGACCGGACGCGCGCCGGGTGAGTGCGAGGAGGGGGCAGCCTCCGATCTCGCCGTAGGGCTCGACGCGAAGTCCGGCCGATCGGCCGGTACCTTCGATCCGCGAGGCAAACGCAGACGGATCAAATGGAGCGGCTTTGACAGAGGACATGGGGTGCTTCTTGCTGACCGTTTTCGCGCAGCACAAGCTACAATCTTCCTCTCCGACAATGTCCCAAGTCCGCGTCCGTTTTGCTCCGAGTCCGACCGGTTTTTTCCACATCGGCAGTGCCCGCACGGCGTTGTTCAACTGGCTTTATGCGCGGCACACCGGCGGGGTCTTTATTTTGCGCATTGAAGACACGGACAAGGAGCGCAACAGCGAGCAATTCCTGAATGTGATTTACGACTCGTTGCGTTGGCTGGGGATGAATTGGGACGAAGGCCCGGGGATCGGCGGCGCGTTTGGACCGTATCGGCAAAGCGAGCGCGCGGCGGTTTACTCCGAGTATTTGGAGAAATTGCGGGCAGCGGGGCGCACGTATGAAAAGGACGGAGCAACTTGGTTCAAATTGATTGGCGACCGTTACGAGATTTTCGACGAACACCGCAAGAAGACGGTGACCAAAGTAAGGGTGGCGCCGACGGTGATCGAGGATCAGATTCGTGGCCGGGTCGAGCGGATGGAGGACGAAGATTTTGTGATCGTTCGTTCCGACGGGAATCCGGTGTTCCACTTCGTGAACGTCGTCGACGATATCGCGATGAAGATCACCCACGTGATCCGCGGCGAAGACCACCTGTCCAACACGAGCAAACACGTGGAACTATTTAAAGCCTTCGGCGTGCCCGTGCCGTCGTTTGCGCACATACCGCTCATTTTGAAACAGAATGGCCCGGGCAAGATGTCGAAGCGCGACCAAGGCGCTCTCATCGAGGAATATCAGAAGCGCGGATTCTTGCCCGAGGCCTTGGTAAACTTCCTGTGTTTGCTTGGGTGGAACCCGAAAGACGACCGCGAGAAGATGGCGATCTCCGATATCGTGGCGTTGTTTGACCTGCCGGGCGTCAACCAGAGCAATGCGCGGTTTGATGAGAAGAAACTCGCGCATATGAACATGAGCTACCTGCTCGAACTGCCCGAGGAGAAATTTCTTGAGCAAGCCACCGCGTTTTTTCGGGCGCATCCGGCGGGTGCTCCGGCCTTGGCCGATGCGGCGGTTTTTCGCGATGTCATGCGGCTCGCCCAACCGAAGATCAAAGGACTCGAGGAGTTGCCCGCTTACACGGCCTATTTCTTTACGGACGACTTCTTGATCGACGCGAAAGTGCGGGAGAAGGTCATGGGCAAAGGCGACCCGAAGGCGCGCCTCGGCGAGTTGCTGGGGGCATTGCCGGCGATGGATTTCTCCAACGACTCGGCGATTGAAGAAGCCATCAAATCTCTGGCTGCCGGCAAAGGTCTGGGCTTTGGCGACTATCAGGCGGTGACGCGACTTGCGATCTCGGGCACCAACGCGGGTCCTAGCATCACGAGTATGTTTCGCGTGCTCGGGCGCGAGCGCGTGCGCGTTCGCCTCGAACGACTCCTTGCCGCCTAGTTACTTGGCCCAGGCGTCGCGCAGAGTGATCGTGCGGTTAAAGATCAATCGGGCCGGCGTGCTTTCTTTGGCGTCGGGGGTGAAGTACCCGAGCCGTTCGAACTGATAGCACACCGGAGCGGCGCTCGCAGCGAGTGAGGGCTCGAGCTTCGCCTGCACGGTTTCAAGCGAGTGTGGATTAACGAGACTGAGGAAATCCTCGCTGGCGCCGGGTTCGGGCACCGTGAAAAGCCGGTCGTAAAGACGGACCTCGGCGTCGATGGCTTGTTCGGCACTGACCCAGTGGATGGTGCCTTTGACCTTCTTATCGCAGTAGGGTTGACCGCTTCGGGTCGTAAGGTCGGCGGTGCAACGCAGCTCGATGATGGCACCGGCGGCATCCTTCACGATCTCGTCGAGCTTGATGATGCAGGCGTATTTTAAGCGGACTTCGCCGCCCGGTTTTAGGCGGAAATATTTGGGCGGAGGAACCTCGGCAAAATCGTCGCTTTCGATAAAGACCTCGCGAGTCAACTCGACTGCCCGCGTGGACGGGGAATCGGACTGAGGGTTGTTGGTGGCTTGGCAGACCAAGACTTCACCCGGCGCAAGGTTGGTGAGGACGATCTTGATGGGCTTCAGCACGGCGAGGCGGCGTTCGGAGGAGTGATTCAGCGCCTCGCGAATGGTGTGTTCGAAAACGGCGACGTCGGTGAGGCTATCGTGCTTGGTCACTCCGAGGTTTGCGACGAATTGGCGGATCGCATGGGCGGGGATGCCGCGCCGACGGAGCCCGGAAAGTGTCGGCATGCGGGGATCATCCCACCCGGCGACTTTGTTTTCCTGCACGAGGCGAAGCAATTTGCGTTTCGAAACAAGAGTGTAGCCGAGGGTAAGTTTCGCGAATTCGTATTGGTGGGGCAGGGCGCGAGGCAGATCGAGCGAGCCGAGAAGCCAGTCGTAGAGCGGCCGGTGATCGACGAATTCGAGCGTGCAAATGCTGTGGGTGATACCTTCGAAATAATCACTAAGGCAGTGGGCGTAGTCGTAGAGCGGGTATATGCACCAAGCCGCACCGGCGTGGTGGTGGGGCACATGACGGATGCGGTAGAGCAGGGGGTCACGAAGCCAGAGGTTGGGCGCGGCCATATCGATTTTCGCCCGGAGTGAGCGCGCGCCGTTGGGAAACTCGCCGGCCTTCATCCGCTGGAACAGATCGAGATTCTCGGCGGCACTGCGGTTTCGAAACGGGCTGTCCCGGCCGGGTAAATCGGGCGAGCCACGAAAGCTCTCCGTGTCCTCTGCACTCAAATCACAGACGTATGCCTTACCCCGCTTGATGAGCTCGACGGCGCACTCGTAAAGCGCCGTGAAGTAATCGGAGGCGAAAAACGGCTCGGTCTCAATTCCACTGCCAGGCATGGCTGGAGGTTGAAAGTAGTCGTGCCGGCCGAGAGAAGTAACGAGAGCGGGCGTGGTGCCCTTGGCTTTCACGCCCAAAACTTCGTCCGCCCAGCCGGCTATGAGCCAACGGACATCGGTGGTGATGGAGTCGACGAATTCGATATCTTCTTTGACCGGATTGGTATCGTCGAAGCGAAGATTGCACTGGCCGGCGTTTTCGCGGGCGATGCCGAAATTTAAGCAAATCGATTTGGCGTGGCCGATGTGGAGGTAGCCATTCGGCTCGGGGGGAAAGCGAGTGACGATCTTCGCGTAACGCTTTTCGGCGACGTGAGCCGCGACGATATCGCGGATGAAATCGGAGGGTGCGGGCGCGGCGGCGGAAGACTCGGCGGCGGTCATAGCGGGACAAATTGAAAGGAGGTCGGATGTGAATCAACGCCGCAGTTGCAGGCCGGAGCGAAGGCACGGGCTTGACGCGGTCGAACACGACACACTTCATGGCGCGTCGGTTCTGCGAGCGTAGCACAATGGATAGTGTAGTAGCCTCCGAAGCTATTGATGTGGGTTCGATTCCCGCCGCTCGCACCAACATCAAGCAAGCCGTTGAAAAGTTATGGCAACTTTCGTTGTGTTTGCTGTGTTCGAATAGCGGCCATCCATCAACGGATGATGGGTTTCCGCTGATGGCGGTTGTCACGGTGTTGCGTTCCCGGGCGGCGTAGCGGTGCTCGATTTGATGGATGACTTCGGGGCCGTAGCGAAGGCGGCGGTCAGTTGCTCGGCGAGCAGTCCAATGATGTGGTGTGTGATCGTAACGAGCGTATGAACAGTTGGGTTGCTTCGCTCTTTCGGCAGGACTGGCAGTGCGAACCGGCAAGTCTTATTTGGATTGGCCAAGCGATTCCACCGATCGATTCGCATTAATTTGCTATGGATAGTCTTGTGGAAAAGTCTGCCTTTTCGCTCACCTTTGCAGTGACCCTGCTCCTGTCGGCAATACAGCTTAAGTATTGTTTCACATCAGAACCTTAAACCGGTTGCCTAACCATTCGCGTGCTTATCTTTCTCGGTCGGTTGCCTCGCCTGAGATATGATCGGGTCTGTCTTCGGTCGAGGGGCGGCGGGCTTGACAATCTTTCGACGCGTTTGATAAGTTTTGAGGTTCAATCAACCACTCTTTACAAAAAGGTGGGCCCTGCGGCCTGCTTTTTTTTTCCTTAAATACATCACTATGAGCAGCGAAATACTGTCCGTCCTAGAATACATGGAAAAGGAAAAGGGCATTCCGCGCACTGACATGATCGCGACGATCGTCAATGCCCTGAAAACAGCCGCGTTAAAGGGGATTAACTCGGGCCAAGAGCTCAGGATCGATATCAACCCAAAGAACGGCCAACTCCACGTGTGGGCTGTAATGAAGGTCGTCGATTCGATCGGAAACCAGAAAACGGACATACACGTTGAAAAGGCCCAAGCTTTCAAGCCGGGTGCGGTGGTTGGCGACGTGATTGAGAAGGAGGTTGATCCTTCGTCTCTTGGGCGTATCGCCGCGCAAACCGCCCGACAGGCGGTCATGCAGCGGTTACGGCAATTCGAGAAAGACCGGATCTTCGATGACTTTAAGGACCAGATCGGCAATATCGTGACAGGCACTGTTCGCCGGCGTGAGCGCAATGACATCTTCATTGATCTGGGCAAAGCTGAGGCGGTCATGCCCGGGAAAGAGCAAGTGCCAGGTGAAGAGTATCAGCCCGGAGATCGCATTCGCTGCATCTTGCTGGATATCGAAAGCACCCCGCGAGGCCCCGAGGTGATCTTGAGCCGCGCCAGTCCTAAATTTGTTCGCCGTCTTTTTGAGTTGGAGGTCACCGAAATCGCCGATGGGACGGTCAAGATTGAGGCGTTCGCCCGTGAGCCGGGATATCGCACCAAGATTGCGGTCACCAGCGCTGATCAAAAAGTTGATCCTGTCGGTGCCTGTGTGGGGGCCCGCGGCTCGCGGGTGAAGACGATCGTGCGGGAGCTTAACGGCGAGAAGATCGACATCGTTAAGTATCACGCTGATCCCAAGGAGATGATCATCGAAGCCTTTAAGCCCGCAGTCCCCCGCGAGATCATAATCGATGAGGTAGCTCACCGGATTTTGCTCAAGGTCGCCACGGATGATTTGGCGATTGCGATCGGACGCAAGGGCCAGAACGCAAGACTAACCTCGCGCCTCTTGGGCTGGCGCCTCGATATTGAAGAGTTCAGGGCTGCGGGTGACAACCCCCGTGAGACAGCGATAAATGTTTTGGTGAAGACATTTGCTTTCGATCCCGCGATCGCGGGGCGTTTGGTCGACATGGGCATCAATTCACCGGCCGCTTTCGAAGGAGTGGCGGCGGAGGATCTCGTTGGGGGTGGATTTACTGCCGAAGAGGCGCAGGACGTCATCACCCGAGTCACCACCTAACAAGTTTACATCGTCCTACGTCTTTTCCCGCACTGAATGAGCACCCGCATCCACGAACTCGCGAAGCAATACAACCAAGACTCGAAGGCTTTGCTCTCGTGGCTGAAAGAGCGCGGCTATGTGTCGGCGGAGACCAAATCAGTTGCGAGCACGGTCAGTAAGATTTATTTTGATGAAATTGAGAAGGAATTTGGGCTAAAGCCGGTGGTGGCAGCGGTGGTTTCGAGCCCAGCTCCGGCGCCTGCTGCGCAAGTCGCCGCAGTTAATGAGCCCTCCCGGGTTAACATTCCCGCCGGTGTTTTCGTGAAGAGCACGCAAGATATCGCGCGCGAAAAAGAAGCAGTTGCTGTGGCCAAAGCGGCGGCAGCCTCAAAGCCCGCACCGACGCCGGTTATTGTTCCGCCCGCAGCGCCGGTAGTGCCGCCAAGCCCGGTTTCGAAAGCTCCGGCTCCGCTGCCGCCTCGGCCGAATTCTGCGCCGCCAACCGTAGCGATTCCCCAAGTAATGGCTAAGGCCCCGAGCGCACCGCCAGCGTTGCCGCCTCGGTTCATCAGCGCCGTTCCGGCTGCTGCATTTCCGACCGTTAAGAGTCCCGCGATTGCGCCGGTCGCTCCTCCTGCGGTCGTGCCCACGATCACTCCGGCTTCTCCAATCTCGGCCCCGGTGGCAGTTGCCTCTGCGCCGGCTGCGGCACCTGTTAGCAAAGCACCGGTTGCTTTGCCCGCGATGCCCGGACGTCCTGGGGCTGCGCCCCAAAAAGCACCTCCGCTCCCTGGGGCCGGGCCAAGCCCAGTTACGGCCTTAATGCCGCCGAGTTCATTGGTGACCGTCACTCAAGTGGGTGATGTTAAGTTGATCAGTATGAAGCCGCCGGTCATTGTGCGCGATTTTGCGACGGCTCTTGGGATGAGGCCATTTCAGCTGATCTCCGAGTTGATGCAGATGGGGATTTTTGCGGCGATTACCCAATCTTTGGACGAGGCCGTCGCGGCGAAGCTCGCCGAGAAACACGGTTTTCTGCTCGAGGTAAAACACCGCGGCGACCCGGTCGCGTTGGCTCAAAAAGAGAAAGAGAAGAAGGAAAAGAAGTTGGTGGTAGAAGACGACACCAAGGATTTGGTGCTCCGGCCGCCGGTGGTATGTATTTTGGGTCATGTCGACCACGGAAAGACCTCGTTGCTCGATGCCATTCGCAAAGCCGATGTGGCGAAAGGTGAAGCTGGCGGAATCACCCAGCACATCGGGGCCTACCAGATCGATTTCAATGATCGGAAGATTACCTTTCTCGATACACCCGGTCACGCGGCGTTTACGAAGATGCGTTCCCGCGGTGCAAGTGCGACGGATGTGGCGATCCTGGTGGTGGCGGCGGACGACGGATTCATGCCGCAGACCGACGAGGCGTTGAAAATTGCCCTCAACGAGAAGCAACAGCACACCGAGAAGTTCGCGTTGCTCGTCGCCGTGAACAAAATGGACGTGAAAGGTGCAAATCTGGATCAGGTAAAAGGTCAGATGCAGCAGCGCAATATTGCTCCGGAAGACTGGGGCGGTGAGACCGTGACGGTGCCGGTTTCTGCGATCAAGGGGACGGGTATCAACGAGCTCCTTGAGATGATTTTACTCCAAGCCGACGTGCTTGAGTTGAAGGCAAACCCCAAGGCGGAGGCCAGCGGCGTTATCATCGAATCCCAAGTTGATGTCGGTCGTGGCCCGCTTGCGACGGTGATCGTTCAGCGCGGCACGTTGCGGGTGGGCGACGCGATTGTTTGTGGGGCCAATTGGGCGAAAGTCCGGGCTATGTTCGACGATCAAGGCCGATCGATCAAAGAAGCGCCGCCTTCGACGCCGGCGCGGGTCATCGGTTGGACGGGAACTCCGGACAGTGGCACAACTTTCAAGGTCGTTAAGAACGCTCGCGAGGCGGAGAAGCTTGCCGAAGAAGAGCAGTATCGACTGAAGAAAATCACCACGACTGCTGACGCGGTGCCGAAAGAGAACACGCTCGACTCGTTGTTTGCGAATATCGCGGCCACGCAGCAAAAGGTGCTCAAGGTAATCATCAAGACGGACGTATTCGGCTCCACCGAGGCGGTGCGCAATATTCTCGAGGCCATCAAGAGCACTAAGGTTTCGCTCGAGATTGTTTCGACGGATGTCGGTATAATCACCAAAAACGATGTGTTGATGGCCGGAGCAGCCGGTTCGGTTATCATCGGTTTCAACACCAAATCTGAGAACGGGGTTACTCCGTTGGCCAAACATCACGGCGTGAGGATCGAGACGTATGCGATCATTTACGAATTGGGCGACAAGGTCCGTGAAATGATGGCGGATTTGTTGGATCCTGATCTTAAGGAAACCAAGACCGGTGTTGCCGAAGTGCGCGCGACGTTCCCTTTGGCCAAAGGATTTGTTGCCGGCTGTCTTGTCACCGAGGGCAAGATCAACCGCAACGCGTCCGCCCGGGTTCGGCGCGGCAAGGAAATTGTGCACGAGGGCAAGATCGGCACCCTCAAGCGTTTCAAGGACGATGCGAACGAAGTTCGCGCCGGTCTCGAATGCGGAATCAAGCTCGACGATTTCAATGGGTATCAAAAGGGCGACTTCATCGAGTGCTTCGAGGTGCAGAAAGTTCGGGCAGCACTTTGAAGGATTTATCCTTAGCTTTCGAACCCGCCGAAACGACCCGTAAACTGCCGGGAAATTCGTCAACGCCTCGGCCCCGTTCTCCGTGAGTAATCGCACCATTCGAGTCAATGAGCTGATCCAGCGTGAGCTGAACGACATCCTGCGGCGGCATTACCAAACCGAGTCCATTTCGATCACGGTCACCGAAGTGCGCATCTCGACCGATCTGCGCGACGGAAAGGTTTTTGTGGCCATCATCGGCGATGAAGAGTTCGTGCTGCGACGCATGGCTTGGCTACGTCGGCAGGCGCGCGAAATTCGCGCCGAACTGGCGCGTCGGATCACGCTGAAGTTTTTGCCGAATTTGAGTTATTCAATCGACGAAACGACACCGCGTAGCGCCAAGGTGCTCCAGATGCTCGACGATATGGTTAAGCTCAATCCCGCGCTGGCGACCCCGCCGGCAACGGTCGCCCCTGTCCCTGCTACAACGCCGAATCCTCACGCGGCCCCTTAAGGTGGAGCAGTATTTTCCAGCTCTTGCCCCGGAGTTTGCCCGTTTGAGAGCGATGATAGCAGGCCGCACCGTCGCCGTCGTCGGCCATGCGCGACCCGACGGCGATTGCATCGGATCGCAAGTGGCGTTGGCTCACGCTCTGAGCGCTCTCGGGCACGAAGTCGTGTGCGTCAACGCTGACCCGGTGCCGCGTCGATTGGAGTTTCTTGCCCGAGGAATCGCTTTTCAGCGCACCGACGAGGCGGTTGTCGGCGCGGAAAGTCGGGTGGCGATTTTTGTTGATTGCGCCGACCCTGCGCGTGGCGGTGAACAAATAAAGGCCCGGTTTCCTAATCCTGTCGGCGTTATTGACCATCATATCTCCAATGCCCGTTACGGCGCGGTGAACGTGATCGATACGCAGGCCGCGGCGACGTGTGAAATTCTGGCCGGCGTCTTTCTCGATGCCGGTGTGCCGATCGATCCCCGGATGGCTCAAGCGCTCTACACCGGAATTCTCACCGACACCGGGCAGTTCCGTTTCAACGCCACCTCGCAGCGCTGTTTTGTTTTGGCCGGGGAGTTGGTCGCGCGTGGCGCGAGCCCTAGCGAAGTGGGTTATCAGATCTACGAACGGGAGACGGCGGGCAAGATGCACTTGTTACAGCGGTTCCTTGCGTCGTTGCGGTTCGAATGCGACGGCAAGGTATGTATCGGTTTTTTGCCCGAGGGTATCTTCGTTGAAACCGGGACAAAGACCGAAGACACCGAGGGCCTCGTTGACTACGCGCGCTGTATCGAGGGCGTCGAAATCGGTGTGTTGCTCGAACGTCGGGCCGGGGGCGGGGTTAAGGCGAGTTTGCGTTCGAAGGACCCGGCGATCCGAGTAGATCGGATCGCAGCGCAGTATGCGGGAGGCGGTCATGCCTGCGCGGCGGGACTCAGCGTCACGTCGGCAGGTGACGACTTCTACGCGGGCCTGGTGGCGGCTTTGGCCGCCCGGTTAGCGCAGGTTGCGGCGGAGCACGTAAAAATTTGAGCTATGTTGATCCCGACCAAAGAACTCGACGGCATTTTGCTGGTGGACAAACCGGCTGACCACACGTCGCACGACGTGATCGCCCGCTTGCGGGGTAAACTGCGTATGAAACGGATTGGACACGCCGGCACGCTCGACCCGATGGCGACCGGGTTGCTCGTCGTGCTCGTCGGTAAGGCAACGTCGGTTTCCCAGTATCTCATCAGTCTCGACAAGGAGTATACGGGCACGATCAAGCTGGGTGTGACGACGAATTCACAGGACGCCGACGGTGAAGTGCTCGTGACGCGCCCGGTGTCACCGTCGCTCACGGAGACCGAGGTGCTCGCTGCGATCAAGACGATGCTCGGCGATCAATACCAGATGCCGCCGATGTTCTCCGCCATCAAGATCGATGGGGTTCCGCTCTATAAACTCGCGCGCAAGGGCGAGGAGATCGTGCGGGAACCGAGATTTATCCGGGTCGCGAGCTGGGAACTGACGCGTTTCGCTCCGCCGGAACTTGATTTTCGCGTGCGCTGCACGAAAGGCACCTATGTGCGCACGTTGGCGCATGATCTCGGTGAGAAATTAGGCTGCGGGGCGCACCTTACGGCGTTGCGGCGAACGGGCACGGATAAGCTCACGCTCGAGCGGGCGCTCACGATCGACCAGATCAACGCGCTCACGATTCCAGAGATCGAGAAACATCTGCTGCACCCGCGCGACGTGGTGCCGAGTCTGGCGTTGTGAACTCACCGGCGAACTTTGCGGGCCTCGCCCGAAACGCGCTGCCGAATCGGCCGCTGCATCTCGCCATCGGGATTTTTGATGGCGTGCATTTGGGGCATCGCGCCGTGATTGAGGCAGCGGTGCAGTCGGCCCATCGGAGCGACGGGATCGCGGCGGTGCTGACGTTTTCGCCGCATCCGAGTTTTCTGTTTCGGCCGGAGAATCCTACGCCGTTGATCATGGAGTTGGAAACGAAAGTGACCCTGTTGGGTGCGCTTGGCGTCGAAGCCGTCGTCGCCGAGCCGTTTACCCCGGAATACGCGCGCATCGAGGCGGAGGATTTCCTCGCGCATTTGCGCAGCCATCTGCCGTACCTCGCCGCGGTGTATGTCGGGGAGAACTGGCGCTTCGGGCGCGGTCGAAGGGGCGACGTGGCGATGTTGATCGCGGAAGGGCGCAAGTTGGGGCTCGGCGTTTTTAGTGCGCCGCGGGTTAATTTTAACGGCGAGCCGATCAGCAGCACGCGCATCCGCGGGCTTTTGAGCGACGGTGACATCGTCCAAGCGAATGCTCTGCTGGGGCGCACCTACGCCGCAAAGGGCGTGGTGCGGCCGGGGAAGCGGCTCGGTCGGACGATTCAGTTTCCCACTTTGAATCTGCATTGGAACCCGGGACTGAAGCCGCGCTATGGCGTCTATATGGTGCGGGTCACCGGCGAGGGCGCGACGGCCGGTTTGCCGGCGATCGCCAACTACGGGCTGCGGCCGACAGTGGAGGCAGCAACGGAACCGCGCTTGGAGACGCATGTGCTCGGAGCGTGTCCGTTTGGCGAAGGGGACGAAATCACGGTCGAGTGGCTCAAGTTCCTTCGACCTGAAATGAAGTTTTCCGGATTGGACCAATTGCGGGCGCAGATCGGGCGGGACGTGGCGGCAGCCCGCGCGGAATTTTTCTTGCCCTGAGGCGAACGGCTCGCGTTATTTGCAACTCAGGTTTTAGGGGACTTTTAGCTCAGTTGGTTAGAGCGTTTCGTTGACATCGAAAAGGTCACTGGTTCGAGTCCAGTAAGGTCCACCATTTCAGCAGTTTAACTACTTTCGACACTGTTCGGTCGGGGTGATTTTTGGGCTATAGAGTCGCAAGAAAATCGGGCTGAATCTGGGGTGCTTCGGCCTTAGGCCGAGGAGAATCGATAAACAGTTGTGCTACGGTAGGTCTGGCCGGGGTGCAGCAGCGTGCTGGGGAAACTCGGTTGGTTGACGGAGTCGGGAAAATGCTGGGTCTCAAGGCACAAACCGCCGCGGTGGGCATAGGTCGCCCCTGATTTTCCGGTGAGGCTCCCGGTAAGAAAGTTTCCGGTATAGAACTGGATGCCGGGTTCGGTGGTCAAAACTTCGAGGACGCGGCCGGAGGCGGGTTCATAGACGGTGGCGGCGAGTGCGAGCTGGCCGTCGGTAGAGTCGAGTACCCAGTTATGATCGTAGCCGGCGCCGAGGCGGAGTTGCTCGTGGTCGGCGCCAATACGCGCGCCGATGCGTTGGGTCGAAGTAAAGTCGAACGGGGTCCCCGCGACGGGGGCACGATCGCCGGTGGGAATCAGGCCGGGGTGGACCGGAGTGAAGCGGGAGGCGCGAAGCGTGAGTTCGTGGTCGAGCACGTCGCCATGGCCGGCGCCGGCGAGATTGAAATAAGAGTGGTTGGTGAGATTGACGGGCGTGCTTTGATCCGTCGTGGCCCTGTAATCGATGCGAAGACCTTGATCGGGGGTGAGCGAATAGGTGACTTCGGTGGAAAGCTCGCCGGGGTAACCCTCTTCACCGTCTGCGCTCGTGTAGCGGAGACGAAGTGCAGGTTGACCGGCGACGGTGGCCAGCTCGGCCGACCAGAGGACTTTGTCGAAACCGACGTTGCCGCCATGAAGATGGCAGGGAATTCCGTCGGGGGAGTTGTTCGTGGCGAGGCTGTAGGTCTTCGCCCCGAGGCTGAATTTGCCGCCGGCGATGCGGTTTCCGACCCGGCCAATGATAGCGCCAAAATGGGGGGACTCGGCCGGGTAACGCTCGACCGAATCAAAGCCTAGTACCACATCGACCAAACGGCCGGTGCGGTCGGGGGCGAAGAGGCGGACAACGGTGCCGCCAAAGTCGGAGATCTCGGCCTGAAAACCGGAGGCACTCGTTAGCGTGAAAAGGCGGGCGGTGCGGCCGTCGGGGAGTTTGCCAAATGAACGGGTGGTCACGAAGGGGAGCGATTACAGCGGGGCTAGCGCGGCAGAGTCAGAGTTTGATCGTGTGTGGCCAGCCCGGGAACTGCTGGGCTCCGGGCTGGGTGACGTCGACGAACCGGGGCCAGCATTCGAAGGTCACTTCGCGGGTGGATTTCTTGAAGCGAATCAGACCCCAGCCGTCGGCCCAGCCGGGTTTGCCGATATGGGCCGTGCGCGTGGCAGGGGAGGCGTATTGTGCGGTGTCGGGGTTGGCGTAGGCGAACATCGTGATCTTGTTGTTGAAGCCGTCGAGGAAATCGCCGGTCCAGGGCAGCGGTGAGTTTGGCACCGGGTTGGCGCCGGGCTTTTCGTCGGCGGGCCACCACCATCGGCCGTAGTAGCTGTTGTCGATCGCCGGCACGACGAACGCCCACGGGCCGTCGCGGTGTTGGTCGATGCCGTGTTGGATCAAGGTGGCGATGTGTTGGTCGCCGGCGATGTGCACGGCGTTGGCGCGCTTGATTAGGCGAAGGGCGGCGAGCCGACCGGATTGCGGCCAACCGTTGGAATCAAGATCGGCATGAAGGCGGCCCTTCGGATTGCCGTGAAGATGGGCGCCGCCGCAGAAGCCCGTTTGCGAAAGCACGGCGCGAAGACTGATTCCGTCGGTGCGTTGCGCCCAGTCGGAGAGAAACTTGAGCTGGCGTTCGCCGAGGAGTTGGAGCCCGGGAGTGTCGATGACGGCCGGATCGTAAGCGGGATCAAGGATGTGATCGGGGCGCGGGCCTTTCATCGGATGGCGGCCGAGCGGGCCGGTCTTGAATTTACGGTCCTCAATAATTGCGAAGTCGACCCCGCCGAGGTTGAGGCTGGTGTGGTAAACGCCGATGCCTTGTTCGACCGGAGTGGGATCGTAAGGGTCGGGCAGGTTGCCGGTCTGTTGGCGCTCAACCATCTTGACGTATTCGTGGTGGAAAAAATAACCGCCGCTGTCTCCGGTCGGCACGGTCGCGACTTTGCCGTTCTCACCCCAGAGATTGCCTTGGCCGATGTCGTGGTCGTCGGGGATGGAAATGCAGGGCCGGCTGCGGAAGATTTCTTTGAAGGCGAGACCGAACTTCAGCCACGCCGCGGTGTGTTCTTTGTGATCGTAGCTTTGATCGCCGGAGAAAAAGACGAGATCCGGATCCTGGTGATTTATGTTACGGGTGTATTCGGGGCGGAGGCCGCGGTCGCGGTTCGAGTTGCACGACAAGGCGACGATTTTGATTTCGTCTTTAGCCGAGGGGTTCTTGCGGATCAGGCCTTCGAAGACGGCGCTTTCGCCATGACGGAGCCGGTATTTGTGATCGCGGGAGTCGTCCCACCGCTCGATGCGGAAGACGGTCGACCACCCGAGATCGTTGACGGAACGGCGCGCCAACTCGGTCCAGCGGCCGTCGCGTTCGATCTCAAGACGGACTTCACGGGTTTCGGCGGGATAGAGCGGATAGAGCTGCGCACTGAGTTTGAGAATACGACCGGAGAGCGTGTAGAGGCCAAAGGCGACGGCTTGGTCGCGGGGAACCTTGAGATCGATGATGGGATTTTTCGGACGATTCCACCAGTCGTTCACACAGAGACTGTCTTCGCCCTTGAGGAAGGGGGCTTTGACCGGAGGTTCGCCGATAGCATCCGGCTGTGCGCGCAAGCAATCGGAGCCGGATAAGACCAAAAAGGTGGCGAAGAGAACCGCGCGGAAAGATTTTTTCATAGGGATTGGGTGCGTCGAAACCAAGCGATCTGATCGGAAACGCAAGTGCGGGCGTGGCACGGCGACCTCGTCGCGTGCAGAGTTATAGGAGCACTTCAAGGCGCGGCAGGCTTGGCGGACGGACCCGGGAGATTGATGAAGCCGCCGAAGGGGTTGTTTACCCACACTGGAGCGGCGAGGCCGCGATTCCAGTCGGCAGCGGCAGTCGCGAGGCGCGTGGCGACATCGGGGTGCCGGGTCGCGAGATCGGTTTTTTCTCCGGGATCTGCGTCAAGATCGTAGAGTTGCGCGAGATTCTCGTAGGTGCGGAACCATTTCCATTTACCTTCGCGCACGGCGAAGGCAGCGCCGTAGTCCATTCGCCAATAGAGCCGTTCGTGCGGAACGGTTTTGTTTTCCCCGGTGAGAAAAGGAATCAGGTTAACACCGTCGAGCGGCGGGAGCTCGGGATCGCGTTTTGCGCCGGCGGCGGCGAGGGCGGTCGGCAGCACGTCGAGCGAGATCACCGGTGCATCGTAGGTGCGCCCGGCGGGCAGGCGATCGGGCCAGGACACAAGGAAGGGCACACGTATACCGCCCTCGAAGACATCGCCTTTTTGGCCGCGAAGGACGCCGTTGTTTGAGGCGTTGGCGTTGCGCTTCGTCATCGGGCCGCCGTTGTCGGAAAAGAAGAACACGAGGGTGCGCGAGCGTTGTCCCGTGGCATCCAGCGCGCCGAGCGTGCGGCCGACGGCTTCGTCCACGGTCGCCATCATCGCGGCATAGGTGCGGCGGCGTTCATCGGCGATGTGCGCAAATTTTTTCAACATATCGGCGCGCGCCTGCAGGGGCGTATGCGGAGCGTTGAATGAGAGATAAAGGAACCAAGGTTTGGACCGGCTAGCATGACGTGCGATGCTGGCGGCGGCTTCTTCGCCGAGTTTGGTGGTGAGCTCGGGCGGCTCCGGTTCTTCGGTGCCATTGCGGAGCATCGGCGAGGCGTGCTCGGCGTCGGCGTGGGTTTCCATTTTTTTGCCCGCACCGACTTCGACGTCGACGTGAGAGCCGGGAAGAAAGCGATGGCCGCCGCCCAAGAAGCCGTAGAATTCATCGAAGCCGCGGCGGTTGGGATGAAACTGCGGGTGCGCGCCCAAGTGCCATTTGCCGATCGCGGCGGTGGCGTAGCCGGCGCCGCGCAGGACGTCGGCAATGGTTTTTTCGGTGAGCGGCAGACCGTCAATCTGGCTCGCCGGATTCCAACGCGGGTTGAATTCATGGCCGAAGCGTTGCTGGTAGCGTCCGGTGATAAACCCCGCCCGCGAGGGACTGCACACGGGATAGCTGACGTAGCCGCTCGTGCAACGCACGCCGCTCGCGGCGAGCCGATCAAGGTGCGGCGTGGGAATGTCCCGACCGCCCTGAAAGCCCACGTCGTTGTAGCCAAGGTCGTCGACGACGATGAGGAGGACGTTGGGACGCTCGTCGCGTGAAGCGGTGGCGCTTAAGCTGGGCAGGGAGGATAGGAGCAAAGCGCAGAACGCGCGAAGGACGAGGGAGTGAGACATGAGGTGGAGGGGGGCTTGAGGTTAACGACGCCGGACAATGGCGAGCCAATCGTCGCTGGAAGGAGCGGTGAGCGAGAGCTTCGCGCCGCCGGTGGCAGGAGTGGCGGCGGTGAGCGGGCCGCCTTCGCGGGGATTGAACCATGAGAGTGCGAAGTCGCCCGCGGCGGCGGTGAGATCGAGCGTGGTTGCGCCGCCTTGCGGCAGAAAAACGAGGTAGAGGGAGCCCGGTTGCGTGAGACAATAGACAGAGTTGTCGTGCGCGATGTTGCCGACGAGCTCGTTGGCATTGCTCATCTTATCGAGCGGGATTTTTTGGTCGCGGAAAAAACCCAGCGCGAGGCGGCAGTAGTCCCAGGATTTGTCCCGGCTGCGGAAGTCTTCGAGCAGGAGATCGTTTTCGACGAGCTGATAGCCGAAGTAGTATTCCACCCCGGCGCCGCCGGCCATGAAGGTGCCCCAGAGCGTGTTTTTGCGCACATCGTTGATATCGAAATCAACGTTTCGTACATTCTTGTCCTTGCCGGTGTAGCCTTTGTAACCGAGGTCGGGCGGCACGCCGAGGTGGGCCGGATTCTGTTCGTCGTTGCAGACCACCCACGGGCGGCCGGCGGCGGCAGAGGCGCGGACCCATCGGATGGTCTGTTGATGGGCGATCTTCCAGCTGTTTTGGACGGAGGCGCCGGTGAGGATGGACTGCTGGCCGAGCAGGGCTTGATAAACTTTGTCCTGCTGATTGGGGAAACTGTGGATCACGATCAGGTGCCGATAAGGGTCGGTGTCGTGGATGAACTGGGACATGGCGCGCTGCTCGTCGGGCGATTGGGTATTTTCTTCGCCAAGATTCCAGTTGAGGGCGAGGAGGTGGCCGAAGCGCGCGATGAGTTCGCGGAGGTAAAGCCGGCGTTCCGGTCCGCACGCGCCGCCGTCGAGCGACTCGGGGACGCGACCGGGCTTTGCTTGGGGGCCGATGCGGTCGTCGTCGCTTTCGTTTTCCTGAAGCTTGAAATGCAAAAATACGCCGCGGGCCTGCGCGTGCTCGAAGACGATGCCCCACTGGTCGAGGCGGGAGCAGTCGTAGTGTAACTTTTCGTCGCGGGCGACGAAGGGCCAGACATTGTCGCCATCACCGGCGGCGTTGTAGGTGAGAAAGGAGATGGCGTTGGCACCTTTGGCGCCGAGGTAGTTGATCGCACCGATCAGACCCTTCCCTTTGCCGTCTTTCCAAGTGGGATCGCCTGCGCGCCAATCGTCGATGTGCGGGGCCCAAGTCTTCAGCGGAACCTCTTTTTTCAACGCCAGAGGGTCATCAAAGTCGGTGTAGGCGAGGAGGGTTTCGGGTGAGTCGGCACCGGCCTTGAGGAAGGGTTGGCCCGAGCCGGCCGCGATCAGGTAGTGGCCATTGCGGTAGGTGAGTCGGCCGCTGGAACGAAAATCGGGCGCGGCCTTGTTCGTCGTGGCCACGTTGAAGCTGCCGCTCTTGCCGTCGTAGGGTGCGAGGGCTTGGCCATTTCCGTAGGTGGCGGCGTTGGTGCCGGCGGTGAATGATACGCGGTAGTTCCATTTGCCCGGCTTGTCGGGGGAGAGATGGGCGCGCCACGCGGTGCCGGCGGTGGCGGAGGATTCGGCGGCTTTGCCGTCGGCGGCGAAGTAGCCGGGCACGACGTAGGAAGGCGAGCCGGACTCGTGGGTGAACGTGACGTCGAAGCGATAGCCCGTAAACGGATTTGGCGCCGTGTCGGTCTCGGCGGCGAAAGGTCCGGCCAGGTCGAGGGTGACCTTGTGCCATTGGCGTAGTTCGCCGTTGATGGTCACGGTGCCGTCACCGGATGTCTGACGTGGAACGGGTCGGAAAAGCTGTTCGCGCTGGGCCGCTGCGAGCGTCAATTGAGACCGGCCGTGACCTACTTCGGCGGTTCGGGGAATGAACACGATCTTGGACCAACGGGCGCGCGCCCATTCCTGGCCGTCGCGCGAGCCGACACGCGAGCGAATCTCTACGAAGGTGCCTTCGCTGATATCGACATCGAACCAAACGGCCCGGAAGCGTTCTCCTTCCTCGAAGGTTTGATTGGAGAGCGGGTTCTCAAAACGTCCCAGCAACTGATCGGCCAGATAGACCTCGTAGGTGGACGCGCCATCGTTTTCGCCGACGGTGTGGAGCTCGATGCGATGCGGACCATTGCGCGCGGGAACGGTAAACTTGACCGAGGCTTCTTTTCGCTCGTTGGGATTGATCGCCGCCCACTTGCCTTGATCGAGGTAGTAGCCGGTGCTTTCGAGTTTCAGCGATGCGGCGGTGACGGTGCTCGTTGTAGCGGGAGTGGGCGTTACGGGTATGGCTGCACTGGAAGCGCCGGGGGGCCGAAGGGTAGGGGCGGGCAGGTCTTGGTAGGCGGCGGGGAGCGCGAATGCGGCGGGGATATGGCCGGACTTGGCCACGGGCGCCGGGCCCGTGCCTTCAGGCGCGTAATTTGCGTCCATAGTCATGATCCATTTGTCGATCTCGAAGCCGTCTTCGCGCATCGAGATTTGAACGGTGTGTTCTCCGGCGGCCGGGACATCGAGGTAGAGTTGCCCGGGGACACCGACGTGGACGGCCTCGGTGCGCTGACGGCTGTCCCACTGCCACGCGTTTTTCTTGATGGTCTGCCAACGGCGGCCGCTTTCGGGCCAATTGCCGTTGAGGCCGACGTGGAGGCCGTTGTCTTCGCCGCCGGTGGAGTAAATGCGCGCCCAAAAGTGGTAGCGGCCGGGCTTCGTGAAGTGGACTTTGTAGGAGAGCACGGCGATCTTTCCGGGCTCGTTGGAGAAGTTTTCGCCGGGGACGAGTTTCTCGTCGTGCGTCCAGCGGGTATCGGGGAGGGCTTCGAGGTAGGCGCCGCCGCTCGCGCCGATGATGTGAGTGCCGTCGGTATCGGGCGCATGGCGCGGACGCTGCACCGGGGTAAAGACGTGCCACGCACGCTGAGCGGTGAGTTCCTGTTGAAAAAAATGTTCGGCCTCAACGGCGACAAGTCCGCCGTTTTCTGCGAACACCAGATCGGCAGGGGCGCCGGTGGCCGCAGCGCGGGCGGCAAGGGGTGCACCCAAAAGGGCAAGGGAGAGTGCGAGGGCGGAAGCGAGGCGGGTATTCATTATCAAAGAAAAGTCAGACGGGGCCGAGGCGCTGGACGAGGTCGGCGAGTGCGGTGTCGGAGCCGACGTTTCCCGGGAAGACCACATAGCCGAGGCCGGGGAATTTGGCTTCGGGACCGAGTCGCCAGACGGGGACGCCGGGCAGGGCTTGGCCGAGGACGAGGGCGCGGCGGACTCCGAGGCCGAGGGTCGCGGTGTCGCTGGAGGTGATGCCGCCTTTGGCGATCAAGTAGCGCGGGGTGACGGCGAGATTTTGAACCAAGTGAATCAGCGCGTCGGAAACGCGTCGGCCGATGGCGAGGCTCGCCGCGGCGTCGGTTGAGCTGATGAGCTGACGGCTCGTGTAGACAACGGTGTCGCGGCCGGCAGCGAGGGCGGCGTTGAGGGCGGTCAGCGCGGCAGTGAGAGTGGGCTGGCGGCGGGTTTCATCGAGCAGCGCGGCAACATTGAGCTCAATGGGAGTGACGGGGGAGTTGGCGAGTAGGGCGGAGAGTTGGGCGGTGGTTTTGGGGACATAGGAGCCGACGATCGTCAGGCCGCCGTGGGCCTTGGGCAGACTGAAGGCGGTGGGCGCGAGCAGGGCGTGTTGGGGCGATTGGCCGATGCGGGCCGCGACGAAACCGGCGGCGGTACGGTAGAGGAAACGCGAGCCGGCGGACTCGGCGGCGAGCGTCGCGGCGGCGAAGACCTCGATGTCGCGCGGGGCGGCGGCATTTACGATGCAGACGGAACCGCGTGGAAGGCCAAGGAGTTTCTCAGCAACGGCGAGCGGGCCGCAGGAGCGGAGGAGATCGAGAGAGATCGTCGCGACGTCGGCGGCGCGGATGCGGCCGGCGGTTTTTTCTTCGACGTAGTCGGGGAGATGAGAGGAACGGTAGCCAAAGGCGGCGTCACGGGCGAAGGGCGTCTCGGCGGCGGGGACGAGGCGGTCGCCCTCGGCGACGTAGTGAGTGTCGTGAAGCGTGTAGCGTCCGCCGGCTTCAAAGTAGGGCGTGAGGATAGTGGCGTCGAAAGGGCCGAGGATTTCGGCGAGGGTGTCGGTTTCGAGCGGGTAGTGGCCGCGCAATGTGGAGTCGCTCCGACTGGCGACGACGAACGCGCGGTGCGTCGAGGCGGAGGCCGCGCGGAGATTGGCGGCGAGTTCGAAGTGGAGTGCGCGGGTGGCGGCGGGCGTGAGGCTGCGGGAGTTCGTCAGGATGTAGAAACAGGCGGGCGCGGCGGAAAGTTCGGCGGTGAGGGTCGCGACATCCCATGCGGTGACGACGGCGATATTGCGCACGGTCTGCGTGCCGGTGGGGTCGTCGTCGAGGATGACGAGCGTGCGACCGGCAGCGGCGGCGTTGGTGGGGAGCACGTCGTGCGGCCAGACGGGCGGGAGCGCGGCGAAGGTCGCGCTCTTGGAAAGTGGGGTCGAATCAGGCACCGGTTTCCCAGACTAGGGGTTTGCAGGAAGTCGCCGGGCTCGGGGTTTATCTTGCGCCGGGGGTGTGGCCGGTGATTTCAGCGAGCAGACGGAAGAAGCCGGCTTTACGCGGGGAGCTGATGGTCCAATTGGCCGGGATGCTTTGGTAGCCTTCGGCGTAGCCCTCGCCCTTCATGCGGAAATCGAAATAGCCCCAGCCGGCGTATTCGCCGACGGCGGCCGTGAAGTTGTTGTCGGGGACTTCAAAATTGAAGTGGTCGTCCTCGTTGTAAAAAATTGGTTTTGGCGTGTAGCCGGCCACTTGGCGGGTAAGGCGGACGATCTCGGCGATGCGCTTGGGATCGCTGACGCCGTTGCCGTGGAGGAGTATATAGTCGGAGGCGCGGACGACGTTTTCCTTTGGGACGGTGTTGCCGCCGTAGGAGGTGCTGACCAAGAGGCGGTGCCCGTCGGGGGCTTTGGTGTTTTTCACGCGCTCGATGAGTTCGTGGACACGTTCGGGTTGGAGGATTTTGTGATCGTAGCGGATATTGCACTCGTTGTTCACCTCGATGATCACGTTGCGCCAGCCGTTTTCCAAGACCCAGCCAGTGGCGCTGTCGACGGCGCGGATGACGGCGGCCTCGTCGGTGAGGCGTTGGTCTTGGCCAAAATAGAAATAGCCGAGGACGACGACCATCCCGAGGTCGTCGGCGAAATCGATGACGCGTTTCATCCGCGCGACATATTCAGGTAGGAGCGTGCCATCGGCGCGAAAGGCGTTGTTGATCCAAGGCTGATCTTTGGAATAGCCCTCGGGCGATCCGCCTTGGAAATTGATGGTGAACGAGAGCAGGCCATGCGCGCGCCAAGCTGGCATGGCGGCGAGAAACTCGCGGACGTTGCGCTCGGCGTCCCACTTGCCGGTGTCGGGGTAAGCCCAGCGGGAGACCGTCCCGGGATTCAGATCGTCGAAGACGCCCTGCACCATGCGGGAGTTCATCATGAGCCCCTCGATCGGTTTGCCCTTCCACGTGCGGCCCTCGTAGGTCGGCTTTCCGTTGATGAAGAATTTGTCCCCAACGATGGAGACGGTAGTTTTCGGCGCGGCGGCGAGGGGGCAGACGAACGGCGCGACCACGAGGAGCAAACAAGCGAGGAGAGGACGGAGTTTCATTTTTTTGGGTCAGTTGACGGCGATGAGCCACACGGTGAGGGCGGCGAGGCCGAGGAAGTAGGCGCCAGAGAGAGCGAGGGCGCAGCGCGACATGCGCCCGGGGCGGAGCTCGGCGGGAAGGAGGCGGGTGTTGACGGCGAGCGTGTGCAGACAACTCAGGCCGAGGGCGAAGTTGTTCACGTTGGCCGCCACCACGACGAGCCAGAGCGGACTCGCGAACGAGAGAAACCCCGCGGCCATCAGCACGTAGCCGGCGAGAAAGCCGTAATAGATGCGGAAGACATGGCGCGGATCGAGCCGGCGGGCGTGGCCGGACGACGTCCACACGACATCCACCCAGCGGCGAAGAAAGCCGTCGACCGTGGTGATCGTCACTGGGAAGAGGACAAGGAATCCGGCCACCAGCATGAGATACCAGCAGACTTGGCCGAGCAGGCCGCCGAGTCGCGAATTCACGCCCTCGGCCATGAGGCCGGCGAGCACCCAACGATCGGCGGTGGTCCCGCGCGGAATCACTTCCATCGACAAGATCGCGGGCAACGCGAGGCCGATGAGCGAGGCGGGCAGCCAGACTTGCCACTGGTCGAGATGCACCATGCGCAGCCAACCGCGCCAGCGGGTCAGCGCATCAGGCGTGGGCCGGAAGACGGTGCCGGTGTGCGCGAGGGCGACGGGTTCGCCGCCGATCATGCTCGGAATCGCGCCGACTTTTGCGCCCATGCCCCAACCCTGTTCGCGGGTGTAAGCGCAGATGGCGGTTTGGGTGAGGCCGCCGACGCCGGCAATTCCCGCGAGCGTGGTGAACAGCTTCATGGACTCGAGGTCGAGGCTGGGCCACGGGCCCCCGGACCAAAGCTGCGCGAAGACGTTGACCACCTTGCCGTCGGCGGCGGGCAGCGAGCCGAAACTCACGAAGCCGAGGAGCACTTCGCCGAGGGTGCGCCACGAGGTGAGCGCGAGGCAGAGCACGAGCAAGAGACCGAGCACGTAGAACACCTTTACCATCACGAGCCCTTTCACGAAGCGGTAGATTGTACCGCCGAAAATGAGCGGCAGCGGCACGAGCGCGAGGAGGACAAACGTCACGGTGCGCATGAGGCCGGTCTCGGTCGCGGGGTCGGGAATACGCGCGAGAATCACGGCGGCGGCGGTGACGGCGACGGCCGAAAGCTGAAACGGCAACATCGTCCAGAAGTCGATCGCAAGGTAGGTGAACGTCCAAAACCGCGAGCCCGGTTTCAGCCGGAGTTTGCCGGTCATGATACCCTCGCCGGTGGCGAGCGTGTAGCGGCTCGCTTCGACGTTGTAGATGTATTGCGCGAACAGGGTGAGCAGAGTGATCCAAAGCAGCGCGCCGCCGTAGCGGGCGGTGATGGCCGGACCGATCAGCCACTCGCCGGCGCCGAGGGAGGCACCGGCCATGACGATGCCCGGACCGAGGAGTTGCCGCCAATTGCGGCGGGGCGGGGCGGCGAGTTCGCCGACGGTCCAAGGGAGCAGACCGGTGCGGGATTCGCGGGGCGTCGTTTCGGGAGTTGGGGTTGGGGTGGACATGGGACGGGGATGATGTCGGCGGCCGAAAAGCCACCGGTCTGTTTAGGGGAGGGTGACGACTTGGTTGGTGGCCTGTGAGCGGTAGCAGGCTTCCATCAGCGCGGTGGATTTGAGGTAATCCTCGCCGGTGTTTTCAAACGGCCCGCCGCTCATCATGCAATCGACGAAGTGCCGTTGGAGGGCGTGGACACAATCGCCGGCGAAGCCCCCGCGGGTGTGCGGGTAGTCGAGGAGGCGCGTGGGCTGCCCGAGCAGTTTAAGGGTAAGCTTGCCCGCCAGATCGAGTTCGACGTGACCCTTGCGACCGTCGATTCGGACGAGGCCGAAGGTATAGCGTGGATCGGCGGCGTCGGATTCGTTGTAGCGCGAGGCGTCGAGGATTGCGGTCGCGCCGCTGGCGAAGCCACAGACGATCTGGGCGGCGTCTTCGCCGAGGATGGCGGGATTGCGTTTTTGGAAACGCGTATAAACCGAGGTGATTTCGCCGCCGAGGTAGCGAAAGGTATCTAGGAAATGAACGCCCGTTTCGTAGCAAAACAGGCGCGGGTAGGTTCGAAAAAACGGCTGGCGCGCGAGGTAGGCGTCGTCCTGCCAACCGTCGCCGAGGCGGGTGCGGATATTGATGGAGAAAAGTTCGCCGAGCATGCCGGCGTCGAGCAGACGGCGCATCTCCCGATACCACGGCTGCCACCGGAAATTTTCGTGGATCATCAGGCGCACACCGGCGCGGCGGGCCGTCTCAACGATGGTTTCGCACTCGGCGAAGGTGGGCGCGATGGGCTTTTGGCAGATGATCGCGATACCGCGGGCGGCCGCGAGTCGGACGACTTCGAGGTGGGTCTCGGGGGGCGTAATGATGTCGACGAAGTCGGGCTTCTCCGCGTCGAGCATCGCGGCGAGGTCGGCCCAAGCATAGGCGCGCGGGATGCGGTGGAGCGCGGCGGCCTCGCGGGCCTTGTCGAGGGAGCGGTTGGCGAGGGCGACGATTTCAACCTCGGGAATGCGCGCCCAAGCCTCGTATTGGAAACGGGAAAAATAACCGGCGCCGAGACAGATGCCGCGGAGTTTCTTCATGGCGCGGAGAGAACAGGAAGACGGGACGGAATCACGGGTTGGGGCGGGGAGAAAAGCGGAGGAAGGTGGCGTTCAGTCGTGAGGCCAGGTGGCGGGGGGCGAGTCGTAAGCGAAAGCACGGACCGGGCAGCCGTCACCGGCGGCGAGCTTGAGAGGAAGGGCGGTGAAGAAGACGCGAGGCTGCGTGAGTTGATCGAGGTAGGCGAGACCCTCGACGACCGTGACGCCGCCGCCGAGCAAAATGCGGTGGATGCGCGTGACCTCCGGGAGGTTGTTCACGTCGGCGATCGAGGGCGGCTCAACCCCGAGAATCTTGACGCGGCGTGCGACACACCAGAGGGCAAGATCCTCCGAAATTCTCGGCAGGCCATCGCGGTAGATCGCGGGATCGGCGACCTGTTTGTGCCAGTCGGTGCGGAGCAGGAGGCTTTCGCCGTCGGTAAAGCTGGCGGCGACGGGGCCGAGGTGAGCGACGGTGAGGAGCGTGCGCGGAGCGACTGGGGCGAGGTTAACGACCATCGCGGGACCGAGGCAGTTTTTGAGGGGCTTGGTGTCGATGGTCTCAGGGCCAGCGTCGAAATGCACCGGTGCATCCATGTGCGTGCCGGCGTGCGAGTAGAGGTGCCAAGTCGCGGCGTTCCAGCCGTCGCGGGTCACGGTAAATTTGGGTTCCATCGTGACGCCGCGCTGGCCGGGGGTAAGCGGCAGCGTGAGGTCGACGATACGGGGTAGGGGCATGGGGCGGGCGGGACCGGGCGGCGGGAGAGCCGCTGGTCCGGGGCTAGGGCTTGGGGAGGACGGTCTGGGTGGGGTCGCGAGGCAATGCAGGCAGGTCGATGGGCTGGGCGTAGCGCGCGAGGTCGGTGGTGAGGATGCGGATATTTTTGAAGCGAATGAGATTTTTCTCCTGCGCGGCGTCGCCCTTGGCGGGAAAGGAGTGGATCTTAAAGGCGATCGGGCCGCGGGTATATTTGTCGTCGATCAAGTGCGCGGTGGGGATGCCGTTGACCCAGATTTTGACGGTTGAGCCGACGGCTTCGATGCGGAAGCGGGCCCATTCATTGAACTTGTAGGCGGTGCGGCCACGGTCGTTGGTCTTCAGATTCTGCAGCCAGAGCCAGTTCTTGCCGTAGTCATCGAAGATGCCGCCGGTCCACTGGCGAGTCGGGGACGGATCGATCTTCATTTGGTAGCCATGGAGCCGCACGCTAGCCGTCGGGGGCGTTTCAATGCAGCGGAAAAGGACGCCGGTGTTGAAGCCGCCGGTTTGATAGCAGTCCACTTCGAGAATGAAGTCGCCGAAGCTCTCGTCGGTGCAAAAGAACGTGTGCTCAGGTGTGCCGCGGACCATGTGACCGGTGAGTGCGCCCTCGTCCACGTAGGCCGCGGCCTTCGGCGTGGCGCCGACAATTTTCCAGCCTTGGAGATCGCGGCCGTTGAAAAGTTGGCGCCACGGAGGTGTCGAGTCGGCGGCCAGGGAAGCGGTGGCGGTGGCAAGCAGCAGGAGGAGGAGCCGGGGAATCATGATTTTTTTGGGCGGAGGTAGGACGGGATTAAGCGAGAGCTTGGCAGATGAGATCGCCCATCTGGGTGGTGGAGGTCTTGCCGCCGAGGTCGGCGGTACAATGGTCGGGGTTGGCCAAGACGCGCGCGACGGCGTCCCTTATGAGGCGGGCGCCGCGGAGGGTCTCGGGGTCGTCGAGCCATTCGAGCATCATCGCGACGGAAAGAATGGTGGCGATCGGGTTGGCGATGCCTTTTCCGGCGATGGTCGGCGCGGTGCCGTGGGAGGGCTGGAAGACGCCGTAGGTCTCGCCGACATCGGCGGAGGGCGCCATGCCCATGCCGCCAATGATACCGGCGGCGAGGTCGGAGAGGATGTCGCCGAACATATTTTCGGTGACCATGACGTCGAAGGATTCAGGGCGCTGCACCAAGAAGAGGGCCATCGCGTCGACGTAGACGCGGTCCGTGGTGACGGTGGGATACTCGCGGGCGATTTCATCGAAGATTTTGCGGAAAAACGCCATCGACGGGAGGACGTTGGCCTTGTCGACGAGGGTGCAATGTTGCCGGCGTTTGAGAGCGAGTTGAAAGGCGGCGCGGCAGACCCGCTCGGCCCCGCGGCGCGTGATCTTCATCGTGTCGGTCTCGAAGTCGCGGCCGGAGGGACGCGGCGTACGGCGCTCGGAGAAGAGGCCCTCGCAGTTTTCACGGATGATGACGAAGTCGATGGGGTGACCGCCGGCGCCGCCGTAGCCCTTGAGCGGCGAGTGAGTTTCGTGGAAGAGACGAATGGGCCGGACGCCGTTAAACAGATCGAGCTGCTCGCGGATATCGATCTGCGGCGTCATCTCGACCCCGCTTGGCCAACGGACGGAGGGTAGGCCCATGGCTCCGAGCAGAATGGCATCGGCCTCGCGGATACGTTCGAGCGTGGCCGGCGGTAGCGGGTCGCCGCTGCGGAGGAATTCGCCGGCGCCGACGGAGTGTTCAACGAGCTCGAAGCGAGCGCCGGAGAGCAGAGTTTCGACGGCGCGGAGGACCTTGACGCCTTCGGCGATGACTTCGGGGCCGATTCCATCGCCGCCGAGGATTGCGACCTTAAACAGGGGTAACATGCGGGTAAGAGGATAACAGGAAGGCGGGGTTAAGGGCAGGAGTTAATCCACATTTAATCAAAGATTCTGCGTCGCAGGCCAGCGGGGGACGGCACACGGTCGGCGGGTGAAAACAACGATTGAAGATCGGGGGAAGGCACGGCGACCGCAAAGTGACCGGTCGGAGGGGTGATGAAAAAAGTGCCGAAAGTCGCGCTGTTGATCGAGACCTCGAACAGCTATGCGCGGGAGCTGCTCCACGGGGTGCGCGCGTGGGTGCGGGAGCAAGGGCCTTGGTCCAGTCGGTTGAACGAGCAGGGGCGGGCGGGGGGTGGCGGCCTTGCCGGAGTGTTTGAAGGGCTGGCACGGTGACGGCGTGATCGCCCGCGTGGAAAGCGACCGGACCGCTTGGGAACTGCGGGCGACGGGCTTCCCGGTGATCGATGTCAGTGCGGCTTTGCCAAGACTGGTGTTTCCCCGGGTGGCGACCGACGCCGAGGTCGCGGCGAAACTGGCGGCGTGTCGTTTGGCCGGGCTGACCGTGCCGGACGACGTGACGGTGATCGGCGTGCACAACGACGAGTTGCTGTGCGAGCTCTGCGACCCGCGGCTCTCCCGTGTGATTCCGAATGGGCAACGTGCGGGCTATGAGGCGGCGGCATTGCTCCGACGGGCGATGACCGGAAAACCGCTGCGGGTGGTGCTGCACGAAATCGCGCCGTTGGGCGTGGCCGCCACGGCAGTCGACGGACGTGGCGGCGGTGGGTGACGTCAAGATCGCGAATATCGTGCGCTTCAGGCGGGAACGGGCGGCGAACGGGGCAAACGTGTCCGACGTGTTGCGCGCGGTGCCGATGGCGCGGACGGCGTTGGAGCGGCGGTTCAAAGCGGCGCTGGGCACGACGCCGCACGCGCAACTGAGGAAGCTGCGGATGGAGCGGGTAGAGGAGCTCTTGGTGGGCATGACTCTGCCGGTGGGGGGAGTCGTCGCCGCGACGGGTTTTGAGAACCCGGAGTATTTGAGCGCGATGTTTCGGCGAGAGTGCGGTTTGAGCCCAAGGGAGTTCAGGGCGCGGCACGGAGGGAAGTCGGATTTGCGCAAGCGCCCAAGGTCCGTTGAAAAAACACACGGCCCCGCTGTGTTTCCAGGCTCGCACCGGACGCGGCGCGAGCGTGAATTGCTGGGATGAAATTTTTCGGATCGGCGAGAACTCTGTTCGGATGGGGCATCAGGCTCAGGGTCGCGGTGGCAGGTTTGTTTCTGACGGGCTGCACCCCGGAGAAGCCGACGGTGGTGGCGGGGCCGACGCCGAAAGCCACCGGGGATACGACGGCTCCGGCGGTGGCGCGCGTTGATTTCGGGAAGGCGAAAGGTCGCTGGGCGCGCACGGACGGGGGCTACGTTTTGGCGATCAACGCCGTTGATGCCGATGGCCGCGCCGAGGCGGCGTATTTCAATCCCAACCCGATCAAGGTCGCGTGGTGCAAGATCTCAAGCGAAGGCGCGGTACTGAAGGCGAAGGCGGAACTGCGGGACGTAAATTATCCCGGTTGTCTCTATACCCTCAGCTACGTGCCGGCGACGGACCGCTGGGTCGGGACCTATTTTCAGGCGCAACAACAGCAAACTTACGACGTGGAGTTTGCGCGCGAATCCGCCCGGTAGTCGGAGTCACGGTTCGCCGAGCGGTGCGTGACGAGCAGGCCCGTCGAGCTATCTATAGTCTGGTGCGTGAGACGAATTTTCGTGGCTCTTCGATGCGATTCTCACTGCCCCGATTTTACGTTCCCGATTTTCGGCGATTTTAAAATGCCCCAGCTTGCTTTGGACCTGGGCCATTCGATTCACCGCTTTGTGCCCTGCATAACCGTGGTGCGAGTGGACCAGGCTCGTGCGCACGGCTGGCTCGATCTTCGCTCAAGCTTTGATGACCGCTTCCCTCTCCGCCATCCAGGTTTCCAATTTGGGTCAATTTCAGGCGCGTTTTTGGCGTGTGCACCTTCTTGTGCACCGGCCTGCAGGAGGCTGTTGTAAATTTATTTAAACGAGCACTCTTGCAGAAGCTCGATGAGCAGTTCGAGTCTCTTCGCCCGCTCCATTTTTGTTAAAGCCTCCCTCCCGTGGGGAGGCTTTTTTGTTTTGGTCGATAGCTACCATGCGCCGCGCAGGCCGGCGAGGAACAGACGGGGTGTGCCGGTGTTGACGATGCCGTCGGCGCTTCGGCCGGTCTCGATCCGGGCGTTACCGAGGTTTTCGAGATTGAGAAACACCTCAAGGTTACGGCCAAGGGGGTAGCCCAGCCCGAGGTCGGCAACCACGACCTCACCGAGGCGGAGGGCGTTTTCGTCGTCTTCGAATTGGGACCCGATCCAGCGCAGCCGAGGGATCAGGGTGAGGCCACGGGGAACGCGCCACGTCCCGCCGATGGTGGCGCTGTGGCGGGGGACTTGGGGGATGCGTTTGCCGGCCAAGGCAAGACTTTGGGTCGCGCGCAGCACCGAGGCATCGCTGATCAGCGCTTCGGCGTTGAAGCGGAGCGTTTCGTTGGCCCGCCAACCGGCCGAGAGCTCGAGCCCGCGGACTTGGGTGCGGTCTAGGTTGAGGCGTTGGCGGCCGAGGCCACCGACGGGGAGTGAGCCGACGATGGGGAAGGTGCCGGGACCGCGGGCGATCGTAACGTTGCCCACGGCATCGTGCAGTTCGTTCCAGAAGATGGCGCTGCCCAGCGTCGCGGGACCACGGGTCCAGTCGGCACCGATTTCGGCGGTGCGCACGCGCTCGGTAGAAAGAGCGGGATTTGCTTCGGTCACCGTCGAGCCGGCGCGGAAGGGCCGGTAAAGTTCGTTCAACGTGGGGCGGCGGAAGGCTTGCTGGGCGGCGGCCCGGAGGCGGAGGTCGGGACGGGCGCGCCAGACGAGGCCGGCACTCGGGCTGAATTCGAGGCCATCACGATCGGCGTAACGATCGTCGCGGACGAGTGCGCCGGTGGCGGTGACGGACTCTCGCCGGTGTCCGTCGGTTTCGCGCCAGTCGTCGAGGCGGGCGCCGAACGTAGCGGTCCAGTCTGAATCGAGGGGTTGCTCGTGGAGCGCATAAAGGCCGACGAAGGATTGTTTGCCGCCGGCGAAGCGTTGGCGCGTGAAGGCACCGTTGGTGAACGTGAAGTTCTCCCGGGTTTCGCCGCGGACCGTGCGGGCATCGACGCCGAAGGACGTGCGGGCGCCGGCGGCGTTGGCCAGAGTCCCGGACCAAGCGGCCCCGGCGGCGGTGGCGGGCACGGCGAACTGGTCGCTGGCGGGCGTCTCTGCGGTGCGAGCGGCATTGACGGCGCTGAACGTTGAAGCGAATCGGCCGCTTTGGGCATAAGCGGTGGCGTTCCACGAGAAATTTTTTGTGGGCTCCGCCACGAGCACGACGGAGGCAAAATCGGAGCGGGAGCGGTTGGTTTGGTAGGGGGTGCCGTTGTGGCGGGTTTCGTCGAAGCTCCGGGCGGTGACGGTGACTTCGAGGCGGTCGGTCAACGGGGTGCGCCAACGGGCGGCGAGCCAGCGGTGGTCGCTGGCGGCCGGCACATCGATCGAACCACGCCGTTCCGGGGCGACGAGGGTAAACCCAGCGGTGGAGAACGCGCGGCCGAGAAGTTGCACGGTGCCTTTGCCGGCGGGCTGGGTGGCGCTGAACTCGAAGCTGCGGGTCTGGTAGGAGCCGGTGCTGGCGCTGGCCCGCGCGCTTCGGCCTCGCACGGGAACGGTGATCAACTGCACGACCCCGCCGAGCGCGGCGTTGCCCCAGGCGGTCGCGCCGCCGCCGCGGATTACTTCGACGCCGGCGAGAGATTCCCGTGGGAGCTGGCTCCAGAGCACCCAGCCGCCGAACGGGTCGTTGAGCGGAACACCGTCGAGGAGGACGAGCGAGCGGCTGGCTCCGCTGGGGCCGAGCCCGCGAAGGGAAACGCCTTGCGCGGTGGGATTGGCGGAAAGGCTGTCGCTGCGGCGGAAGAGACTGAAACCCGGGACCGCGCGGAGGGCGCCGTCGAGGGTGACCGTGGGGGCCGAGCGAAGGTCAGCGCCGTCAATCAGACGGGCGGAAAATGCCACGCGGTCGAGGGCTTGTCGGGTCCGGGCGGAGGTCACGATGAAGCGATCCAGGCGCTGTGGATCGGCCGCGACACTGGGGCGATCACCCGTGACGGGCTCCGTCAAGCCAACGGGCGCATTCGAAACGGTGCCTGAGAGCGCAACGACGGAAGCGGGGGCGGAGTGGTTTTCGGCGCTTTGGAGTGTGATCGCGCCCGGGAAAAACAAGACGAGCAGGGTAAGCCGCCGTAGAGCGGACCCAGGTTTCCGGGCTTGAACAGGGAAGGCGCTTGAAAGGTGAACGGGACGCATTTTCGGTCGGAGTAAGGGAGGACATAATGTTCTCTGCGACGACTGTTTTGCGCGGCGAATCTGTTGTTTTCCGAAGAATTGATACGGAAAATTTCGTCGCCGATGCAGGATTTTACCCGCGCTGCAATCGGTCCCACTCATCAACGTTCCGCCGGGCACGGCTTGATTCCCTAGGGAGGCCGCGGGTCGCGCGGGATTTTCTGGAGTTGGGGGAGGTCGAAGTTTTCAAACGCGGCGTCTTGATCGGGGAGATTTCCGAGCCCGTCGCGGTGTTGGGCTGACGGTCGTGGCGGTTGAATACGGCGCCCACGGTTTTGGTGAAGGCGAGCACGACGTACGCGTTGCGGCCCTCGGCTGATCCGGCGGAGCAGTTTTAGCAAAATTTGGGGACGACTATCGAAGTGGCCGTGGTGTGCGCGTAGCGGTTCGACTCGTTGCACCGCGACCCCGCGAGGATCAAAAACTAATTCCAGGATCGGGCCGATCACCTGAGTATCATCGCCGAGATCCTCGACACGCTCATGCACCAAAATCCGCGCGATAGTCGGCGCCGAACCATTGGGGACCGGGCGTTGGCGTTGGGAAGGGCGGAAATTCTTCTCCGCTGCGCTCGATGGCAAATGTGTCGAACGGGTGACATTTTTGGCGCACGCGGGGCTTGGCCTTGAGCTTGGCCAAATCGCGTGGATTGCTCGCGTTAATGACTGTTGGAACTCGTCCGTCGCCTGCGCGCCGTTTCCTCAAAGCCACGCATGACTTGGTCTTTCACCACGTCCATGGCGGGCAACTGATCTACAACGCCTGCTGGGAAGATCCGCGCATCGATCGCGAGCTCATGCGGCTCAATGCCAAGAGCCGCGTCGTCATGATCACCAGCGCCGGGTGCAACGCGCTCGACTACTTGCTCGACGGGCCCGCCGAGATCCACGCGGTCGACGTCAACTACCGCCAAAACGCCGTGCTCGAGCTCAAGCTCGCGCTGATCCGGCGCGGTGATTTCGGCGATCTGTTCGAGTTTTTTGGCATCGGTTCGCATGAGCGCTACAAGGCGGTCTATCGCTCGATCCGGTCCGGGTTGCCGGCGTCGGCGCAGGAGTTTTGGGACGACAAAATTTCCTTTTTCGATCCGAGCAGCATGAAGAAATCGTTCTACTACCACGGGGCCGCGGGCATGGCGGCGTGGTTGTTGGGCGGTGCGCTTTTTCGGGCCAAACCAAATATCAAGAATCACGCCCTTTGCCTGCTGGATGCCGACACGTTGGCCCAGCAGACACGGGTCTACTCGCTGTTGGAGCCCAAGATCTGGGGTAAGCTCAGTCATTGGCTCATCCGCCAGCGCATGATCATGACGCTGCTCGGCGTCCCGGCGCCGCAGATCAAGCTGATCGAAGACCACTACCCGGGCGGCATCTCGGCGTATGTTAAAGACAAGCTTCGGCACGTGATGTCGGAGCTGCCGGCGCGGGAGAATTATTTCTGGCGCGTCTACATGACGGGCTCCTACACGTTGTCGTGTTGTCCGAATTACCTGCGCGAGGAGAACCTTGCGACCTTGGCCGAGCGGGCGGACCGGGTGCGCACGCACACCTGCACCGTGTCGCAGTTCCTAAAGGACAACCCCGGCGTCTATTCGCACTTCGTCTTGCTTGATCACCAGGACTGGCTCGCCTGGCACGCTCCGGAAGCGTTGGCGGAGGAGTGGGAACTGATCTTCGCCAATAGCCGGCCGGGCACGCGGATCCTGATGCGCTCGGCGGGGCTGGATCTGAGTTTTGTGCCCGAAAACGTGAGGGGCCGACTGCGGTTCTTTGCGGAGAAAACGACGCCGATGCACCTGACGGATCGGGTCGGCACCTACGGCAGCCTGCACTTTGCCGAAGTGATCTAATCCCCGCGACGCCCTCACCCGATGACTCCGACTGAAACCCCAGTGTTACCGTCGAAGTCGGATCGCGGCGGGATCGAAGGTTACTATCGTTGGCACGCGCGGATCTACGACGCGACGCGGTGGAGTTTTCTTTTTGGCCGCGAAGCGGTGCTGCACCGGGTTGCGGCCGAGGGGCCGGCGCCGACGCGGATTCTGGAAATAGGCTGCGGTACCGGGCGCAACCTGCTCTCGCTCGCACGGCGGTTTCCGAAAGCGGAGATCATCGGCGTGGACCTTTCGGCGGCGATGTTGGCGGTGGCGGCGCGCAAGGCCGCGCCCTACGGCCCGCGCGTGCGGTTGATCCGGCAGGCTTACAACGCGCCGCTGGGGGCGACAGCGGGCTTCGACCTCGTGCTGTGCTCGTATGCGCTCTCGATGTTCAATCCGGGATTCGAGGCCGCGATCGCCGCGGCGGAGCGCGACTTGGTGCCCGGCGGACGGTTTGCGCTGGTGGATTTTCACGCGACGCAGGTGCGCGGGTTTGCGCGCTGGATGGGCGTCAACCACGTGCGGATGGATGGCCAACTCCGGCCGATTTTACGGCGGACGTTCACGCCGGTAATTGACGATTTACGAAACGCGTATGGCGGCGTGTGGGAGTATTTGATCTATGTCGGACGCCGCTAGATCAGGCTCCAAAACACTGGGAACGCTCGTGGACTTCGGGCTTTGGCCCGCTTTGATGACGGGCGCGTGCACGGGACTGGCTTGGGGCATGGCGCACGGCCGAGGCCCGTTGGCGTTCAACATCGTTTATTTGCTGCTCGCCTCGGCGCTCTTTTGGCTGGAGCGGCGGCGCCCGCATGAAACCGAGTGGCTGGAATCGGACGGGCAGGTGGGTCCCGATTTGGCCCATACGCTGTTCACCAAAATCGCGGTGCAGGTGACCGTCGTGGCGCTGACGAACTTCGGGATCGTGCAACAACTGGGCGCGCGCGACGGCGGCGCGTGGTGGCCGGAAGGCGCGCCGGTTTTTGTGCAGGTGGGACTGGGTTTGGTCCTCGTGGAATTCGGACTCTACTGGGCCCATCGCCTCGGCCACGAGTGGTTGCCGCTCTGGCGTTTCCACGCGGTGCATCACAGCTCGACGAAACTGTGGTTCTTCAACACCGGCAGATTTCATTTCGTGGACACACTCAAGAGCATGGTGTTTGCGATGCCCCTGCTCATGGTGGCCGGCGCTCCCGGCGACATCATTATCTGGGTGAGCGCGATCACGGCTTTCATCGGCATCCTCACGCATTGCAACGTGCGGATGCGATTCGGGTGGCTGAATTATGTCTTCAACACCCCCGGTTTGCACCGCTGGCACCACAGCATGGATCTGCGGGAGGGAAACAAAAACTACGGGGAGAACCTCGTGCTCTGGGATCTGATGTTTGGCACCTATTTCGACGACACGCGACGCCGACCGCCGGCCAAGATCGGGATTCGCGAGGCGATGCCGGCCACTTTTTGGGGGCAATTGGTCGCGCCGTTCGTTTGGCGACGATTTCAGGCCGAACAAGGAAATGGCAGGGGAGAAGAGACGAAAAAGGCCGACGGGAAATCCCGGGCCTGAAGCCGGAATTCGTTTCGACACGAAGGGGTGGGCGGGGGAATTTGGGTCGATGAAGACAAAGCTGATGTTGGCGGTTCTTTGGGGTGCGGTGGTCGGATGTATGATCGGAACTCCGGTTCACGCGGCGGAGAAACCCGCGTCAGCGCTGATCGTGGCGAGCGATCTGTTGAGATTGAAGCAACTCGAGAGTCCCGCGTTGTCGCCGGACGGACGGTCGGTCGTTTACGTTGTGCGTTCGATCGAGCCAAAGCCGGACGCGAAGGATGAGTGGGTTTACCATCAGCATCTCTGGCTCGCGGCCACGGACGGAAAAACTCCGCCGCGGCTGTTGACCCGCGCCGGGACGAGCAACTCGGCCCCTGCCTGGAGCCCGGACGGACGGCGGATCGCCTTTGTGCGGGGCGGAGCGGCACCGGCAGACAAGGCCCAGATTTTTGTGCTACCGCTGGAGGGCGGCGAGGCTTTTGCCCTGACGAAGTCGGAATTTGGCGCGGGGAGTCCGCGCTGGTCGCCGGACGGAACCCGGATGTTGTTCGCGTCGAGTCTAAGCCGGACTCATGCAATTGAGGGTAGGATAAGTTGGTGAGGACCGGCTCTGGCGGAGAGAGCGGCAACTGCATCGCAGTGCTCGTCGGCACTCAATTGG
>NEVA01000020.1 GCA_002304445.1 Opitutia bacterium Tous-C4FEB
CTGTTTGTCGTCCACTACTTCCGTTGTAATCGATTCCACAACGTCACCCTATCTGACCCTCTCTTCCTTTCATAGTGGGTCCTCGGCCGGCCGTTTACCCTTAAAGGATTCGAAATCCCGAAAAAGGTCGTTGATAGCCAGGAGGAAGGCTAAATCGCGCGAAACACGATCGCCGCATTTTGACCGCCAAAACCCAGATTGTTACTCAAAACTACCCGCACGTTCACTCGCCGGGCGACGTTGGGGACGTAATCTAAATCGCAATCCAGATCTGGTTCCTCGAGATTGATGGTCGGGGCGATCATCCCCGTTTGAATCGTCTTAACCGCTATAACCGACTCGATTCCGCCGGCAGCCCCTAGCAAATGGCCGGTCATCGACTTTGTCGAACTGATGGCAACCCGCCGGGCGTGGTCGCCAAATACACGCTTTATGGACATAGTCTCAAATTTATCATTGTAGGGGGTCGAAGTCCCGTGAGCGTTGATATAATCCACCTGCTCCGGCAGTACACCGCCGCTGGCGAGCGCACGCCGCATCGCTAGCGACAAGCCTTTGCCGTCCGGGTCGGGCGATGTGATATGGTAGGCATCGCACGATGCCGCATATCCGACGAGTTCACAATAAATGCGCGCTCCACGAGCTTGCGCATGCTCCAAGGATTCGAGAACGAGGACACCAGCACCCTCACCCATAACAAATCCGTCGCGGTTCACATCAAACGGACGGCATGCCCTATGTGGTTCGCCATTTCGTGTGCTCATCGCCTTCATTGAGCAAAAACTGGCGTAAGAAAAGGGCGTTATTGCGGCTTCACTTCCGCCTGCAATCATCACATCGGCGTCGCCGCGGCGGATCGAATGAGCCGCCTCGCCAATAGAGTGCGTGCCCGTCGCGCACGCCGACACGATCCCGAAGCTTGGACCGCGCGCCCCGAGGTCTATCGCCACCAACCCCGCGCACATGTTCCCAATCAGGGATGGAATCGTAAACGGCGAGACCTTACGCGGTCCGCGTTCAGCGAGGACGCGGAGTTGAGACTCGTAGGTGAACATTCCGCCAATTCCCGATCCAATAATCACACCAACCAGATCGCCGTCCTCCTTGGTCATGTCCAATCCGGCATCTTTAACCGCCTGCCTCGCGGCAACGTAACCGAAATGAGTGTAGCGATCATTCCGTCGGGCCTCCTTCGGATCCATATGCTGGGCTGCATCCCAGTCCTTAACTTCCGCCCCAATCTGCGAAGAAAATTGAGCGGGATCAAAAAGCGTCACGCGGTCGATCCCAGATCGCCCGGATACGAGAGAGTCCCAGAACGAGTTTACGTCGTGGCCGATCGAAGTAACCGCACCCAATCCCGTTACAACAACTCGACGTGATCGCGAAAACGTGTCCATGCTTTGAAGAACCCGATGAAGGCCAATTCGGGAACAAAAAAGGCGTTCCGCCTACAATTTCCAAAAGGAAACAGACGAAACGCCAAAAAATTTGAAAAGTCGGAAACTAAACCGAACCCGCCTTAGCTTTGATATAATCGATGACTTGGCCGACGGTTTGAAGCTTTTCAGCGTCCGATTCAGGAATCTCGCCTTTGATTTCGTCCTTAAATTCCTCCTCGAAAGCCATAATCAACTCGACGGTGTCGAGTGAGTCAGCTCCTAGGTCATCTAGGAATGAGGCGGTCGCCGTGATCTGCTCTTCGTTTACGTTGAGCTGATTCACGATGATCTCTTTTACGCGTTGTTCGATGGTTTTTTGGTCAGCCATTGGAGCAGAAATTGGATTAGGAACAGGCTTCACATCGCCATGCCGCCGTCAACGGCAAAAACTTGCCCGGTGACGTAAGACGCCTCTTCCGAGCAGAGAAAAGCTGTCGCCGCAGCAATATCAGCCGACTCACCGAATCGCTTCAACGGCACTGCTTCCAGAATTTTCGACGCAACCTCGGGGTTGTTCACAAATTCAGTGGTCATATCCGTCTTTATAAAACCAGGCGCGACGGCGTTCACCGTTATGTTTCGGCCGGCGAATTCACGAGCCAATGCCTTTGTGAGTCCAATCATACCGGCTTTTGCAGCAGAGTAATTCGCTTGTCCTGCGTTCCCCAGAATTCCGCTAACGGAAGTAATGTTTACGATCCGACCCCAGCGGGCGCGGGTCATGGGGCGAGCCAGATGCTTCGTCCAATGAAAACAGCTGGAGAGGTTGGTCGAAATAACATCGTTCCAATCGCCTTCGCCCATTCTGAACAAAAGACCGTCGCGGGTGATTCCGGCATTGTTTACCAGAATATCGATCAGCGGATAGGCCTTCAACAGCTCCTCCGAAGCCTTGGCAACGGCCGCACTATCCGCGACATCAACCGCAAATGCGCTAGCCTTGCCGCCGGCAGCAACGATTCCCGCGGCTGTTGCCCCGCAAGATTCGGCCGACTTGGATACGCAAATGACCATCACGCCACTACGGGCAAGCGTCTCGGCGATGGCTTTGCCGATTCCACGGCCGGCTCCAGTTACGAGCGCTGTTCGATTTTTGAACGTCAGATTCATGCGGACCGAAAGCTGAAGAATCCTTCGACGGAGTAGCGAGGCGAAAATCGTCCCTCAAACTGCGTTGGAACGCATATTCGAGCACGGCCGCCAGCGGGAACCGTCGATGAATCAATACACGTCCCGTTGATATCGTTTATCTTTCTTCAATTGCTTCACGAAATCCACCGCCGAAGCAGGTGTCATCCCGCCTTCGGAGACCGCAATCTCATGGAGCGCCTGATCAACATCCTTGGCCATTCGCTTCGCATCTCCGCACACGAAGAAGCACGCGCCTCCTTGCAACCACCGCCAAAGTTCGCCGGCACTCTCCCGCATGCGATCTTGCACATAGATTTTTTCAGGCTGATCCCGCGAAAACGCCGTGTCTAAACGCGTGAGCTGACCACGTTCAAGATAAGCACTCCATTCTTCTTCGTAGAGAAAATCGGTGGCGGATTTCTGGTCGCCGAAGAACAACCAATTTCTGCCGGTTGCACCCGCGGCCACGCGATCCTGAAGAAACGCACGGAAAGGGGCGATCCCAGTGCCTGGCCCAACCATAATACAATCTTTTGAACCATCTTCCGGAGGGCCGAAGTGCGAGTTCGAAACAAAAACAGGAATCAAGGTTTCCCTCAGTCGAACGCGGTCGGCGAGGAAACTGGAGCATACGCCCACCCGATCTCGCCCATTCGTCTGATAACGCACCGCCGCGACCGTCAAATGGATCTCCGTCGGATGAACCCGCGGCGAGGAGGCAATTGAATAGAGTCTGGGCATCAGACGGCGCTGGTGGTCCACAAATTCTTGAGCAGTCAGTCGCGCGCTTGAGAATTCAACGAGCAGGTCAACAAAATGCCGTTCCGCAAGAAACGCGGCGAGAGCCTCTTTAGATTCCGGTTCCAATAACTGGGATAGCCGCGTCTTTTGATCGGGTGCCGTCGCTTTCGAAGCCAAAGTTTCAATCATCTTTCGGGTGGGCCCCGCTAGCGCCAATTTTGAAAACAGAACATCCCGCAAAGGCTGCGGCGCCGGCAACTTTAGGGCCGGAGGTGCGACCAACTCATCCCCTGTCGCGCCAAGACAGTGCAAAATTTCCTCAACCTCCTCCGGTCGGTTGGTCGCAAACACGCCTAAAGAATCCCCCGCCTTGTAGTGCAGATCCTGCTTGGAAAAATCCACGACGATATGTCGGGTGTCTTTCGCCGAACCTTGCCGATTCAAGACGATGTTATCTGTAATGACCGCTGAGCAGGGATTGTCTTTGGTGTAGGGAGAGTCCGCTTTAGTCGACATTTTGACGAAAGAGAAAGCAAAGCGCCGTTCGAACAGGCAAGTTGCTTTGCAAAGAAAACGAGTGCCAGTGCTCAGGCTTGCAGCGTCTTCAAAATTACAGCCCACTCCAGCAAACAATGAGCGCCGAACCTATCCGACTGCAAAAATTCTTGGCCGAAGCAGGCGTATGCTCGCGCCGTGCCGCCGAGGTTCTTATCGCGCAACAGGAGGTGTGGGTCAACGGCAAGGCCGCCACCCTTGGCCAGAAAGTCACACTCGGCATAGACAAAATTACGGTCAGCGGAAAGCCCGTGCGAGGAGCTGCCCAAGAGCTGATGACGTTGGCGGTCCATAAACCCCGTGGTCTGGTTTGCTCAAACGACGACCCGCACAACCCGGAAACCGTTTTTTCGATGATTCCACGCGAGCTCTCGCATTTACGTTTCTTTTGTGCCGGACGGCTCGACAAGGACAGCGAGGGATTGGTGATTCTTACGACGGACGGCGAACTCGCCCATCGCTTGATGCACCCCTCCACCGTGGTGGTGAAGCGATATCTTGTGGTGCTAAAGCAACCATTCCCCTCAGCCCGCCTTCCCTTGTTGATCAAAGGAATCGTAATCGAAGGGGAGCGCTTGAAAGTTGAGCGAGCTGCCTTGGTGAACGCGGGCGTGGCGGGCACGGCCCCCAATCTCGATGTTCACATGCACCACGGCAAGAAGCGGGAAATTCGCCTGCTCTTCACCGCTCTCGGCTATGATGTTAAGCGGCTCAAGCGCTACCAAATCGGAGCGCTTCAGCTAAAAGGTATTCCAATGGGGGCCGGGAAAAAGCTTTCGAACCGTGATATCGGCATGTTGTTTCACTCACCCGCCACTCCCAAGGCACCCTTTCAGGCTACGCTGAACAAATCTCCCCGAACCGTTAAACCTGTTCCTCTCGATGAAGCTTAAATTCTCGGCGCTTGTAGTTCTCATCAGCACCGCATCGGCCCTGCTCGCGGCCCCCTTGGGCCAAACAACAGCGGTGCACGTTAAACCCGACGCCTTAGCTCCAGTAGTCACCTATCTCAAAGCGGGATCTGAACCGACTTTATCCCCTGATTCGGTGGCGAATACCCCGGCAGGCTGGATGGCGGTCGAGTTGCAGGGTCCATTCGAAGCCTACGTTCTCAACAAGGATCTTACGAAAGCATTGGATGTGGTTCCGGGTGCTCCACTGACGCTGGAGCCTAAGGCCGGGGCCGGTGTTTTGACGAAGTCCGTTGCAAGCGATAAAGTCACCATCACGGGGCTTTATGGGAAATGGACCCAAATCCGCCTCGACCGTAAGCTGGTTGGCTACATCGCCGTTAGTGCAATCCCGGGCTATTTGCCGCCGATTGCCACCACTCCCGCTTCCACCGGAGGCCGTCCCGCACCGTTGTCACCTCCCCCGTCCTCAGCCGTGGCCTACGGCAGCGGCGCCCCGGGCCGCGCCGCTCCAATGGTCAATCTTGGCGACGGTGGCACGAGTTCGCTTCCCCGTCAGTTCTCCGGAAAGTTCGTCTCGACTCGTCGGCCCTTCACTCCACGTCGGCCTCACGATTGGGCTCTAAACGACGACGCCGGTCGTCGATACGCCTTCCTAGACGTGAGCAAACTTCTTCTTACCGAACAAATCGAGAAATACCTGGATCGCGCTGTGATTGTCTATGGCACGGCAAAAAACACTGCGGACGGCAAAGACCTCTTGATTGAGATCGAGTCACTTCAATTGAAATAATTCTCAAATCAGAATGCTAACTCAGCTCGTCTATTCTGAATCGCCCGCGCGTTCAAACGCTTTCAGTCCTTTTTCAAACTAGCCATGGAGTTGATCGACGGGAACGCCATCGCCGCCAGTCTCATTGCCGAGCTGAAACAATCCGTCGCAACCCTCGAAGGACGAGCTCCGTGTTTGGCTCTTGTTCGAATCGGCGAAGATCCGGCGTCGGTATCTTACGTTCGAAAAAAGGAAAAAACTGCGGCCGAGATTGGCGTTCGGAGCAGAGTAATCTTGCCGCCACCCACAATCACCCAGACGGAATTGGAGGGATTGATTGACGATTTAAACGCCGATCCCTCCGTCGATGGAATTCTCGTTCAATCACCGCTCCCTCCGACTCTGATCGAGGCCGAAATCTTTCGTAGAATCGCCCCCGACAAAGACGTCGACGGTTTCCACCCTTTGAACCTCGGGAAAGTCGCTCAAGACGATCCAACCGGTTTCGTCGCGTGCACGCCGGCCGGTGTGATGGAATTACTCTCTCGAAGCGGCGTTGATCTGGCCGGTAAACACGTCGTCGTGCTCGGCCGCTCGTTGATCGTCGGCAAACCCGTCGCGTTGCTTGCCCTCCAGAAACGCGCCGGGGCGAATGCAACTGTGACTGTTTGCCATTCGGGCACGCACAATCTTGCCGCCATTACTCGATTGGCCGACGTGCTCATTGTCGCGATCGGTCGACCTGAATTTGTGACGGATCAGATGGTAAAGCCGGGGGCCGTTGTAATCGATGTCGGCATCAATCGCGTTCCGGACGATACGAAAAAAGCCGGATATCGCCTGACCGGTGACGTTCACTTTCTCTCCGTTGCTCCGATTTGCTCAAAAATCACGCCCGTTCCCGGAGGGGTTGGACCGATGACCGTAGCAATGCTGATGCGGAATACGATCCGTGCCCGAAAGCGCCGGAACTTAAGCCTCACGCCCTAACCTTGCACCCGGCTGCGTATCTCCCCCTGTTTGAGGATAACCCAATGGCCGTTTCAAAAATTTTGGTCGTAGACGATCAACCGATCAACGTCCAGTTGCTCAAACGTAAACTCGAGCGTGAAGGCCTTGTACTGATCACGGCTTACTCGGGACTTGAGGCCATCGATCTTGTCGCCCGCGAGAAGCCAGACCTGATTCTGCTTGATGTCATGATGCCCGGCATGGACGAAATTGGCGCGTGGCAACGCCTCCAGGCGCAGGAAGAGCTCCGCTCGATCCCGATGATTTCGCCGGCGGCGGAACCGCTTGTATTACAATTCACCCGCTAGAACGACGAATCCGAAAACAGAGTTGAGCTCAGTTCTCGGATTAAAGCACGTTTCACCGGACTACCCCAGACCGCAGCCGCTTTTTGATGCATATGATCGCCTTCATCGGAACAGGTAATATGGCCTCGGCCATGATCTCCGGTTTGATTGCAAAAAAAATATCCCCTGCCGATTTGATTTGTATGGGTGGATCGGGCCAATCCGCGCAGATCCTCTCAGAAAAAACGGGGATCAAGCAGGCCCCTGATCTAGACGCCCTGCTGGCCGACGCCTCTACCGTCGTTGTGGCGTTCAAGCCCCAGCACTTGGCCACAGCCGACCCTCGCCTGACGATGCTGACGGCTGGAAAATTGATAATTTCAGTCCTAGCGGGACAACACCTCGCCCGGCTGGCCCAAGTTTTTCCCAACGCTCGGAATATCGTGCGGGCCATGCCCAACACTCCGGGTCAAATCGGCGCGGGAGTCACAGGATGGTGTTCACTCCAAAAACTATCTTCAGCAGATCATGCCCAAGTCGAAACGTTGCTGGGTGCACTTGGGAAGCAATTCGAGGTTCCGGAAAACCAAATGGACGCTCTCACGGCGCTCAGTGGGTGCGGCCCAGCCTATCTTTTTGAATTTGCTGCTGCACTGCGCGAAGGAGGGATCGCCGCCGGCCTCCCCCGCGAACTCGCCCAAGCGCTGACCGTCGAAACACTACTCGGATCCAGCAGATTGCTCGCACATCGCCAAATCGAGCCGGAGATATTGCGAAATCAGGTAACTTCGCCCAACGGCGTGACATTTTCCGGCCTAAAAAAGATGGAATCCCTCGGCTTCAGAAATCTCGTTTCAGAAGCCATTATGGCCGCAAAAGCCCGGTCGGCGGAGCTTTCGAAAAGCTGCTGAAGTCGGGCCATACCAACGCTGATTTTCCTCAGAGAACAAATTCCGTGTTTTCGTATATAATCTGTAAGAAACTGTTTCAACATGAGCACTCTTGAAGGGCGGATTTTGGTAACCGGTGGCGCGGGATTTATCGGAAGCGCGCTTGTTGCTGCGCTTAACCAAAGAGGGATCTCTGACATTGTGATTACAGACCTTCTTGGCTCCGACGAAAAGTGGCGGAATCTGACACCTTTAAAATTTGCAGACTATCTGGAAGCCGATGATTTCCGGAAAAGAATCGGACAAAACCAAGCGGCACTGGGTGATTTCTCCGCCGTCTTCCACCTCGGAGCCTGCTCCGCTACAACGGAAAAGAACGCGAGCTATCTGATCGATAACAATTTCAACGTGACCAAAGAGTTGGCCGCTTGGTCACTAGCGAAAAATATCCGCTTTATCTACGCGTCCTCCGCCGCGACCTACGGCGATGGCGCCCAAGGTATGGATGACCAAGATCCAAATCTCGGCAGGCTGCGCCCGCTGAACATGTATGGATACTCCAAACATTTGTTCGACCAACACGCGCAGCGTAAAGGTTGGCTGGATCGGATCGTCGGCGTGAAGTATTTCAACGTTTTTGGCCCAAACGAAGATCATAAAGGCGATATGCGTTCTTTGGTGAACAAAGCCTACGAACAGATTAGAACGACGGGGCGAGTTGGCTTATTCAAAAGCTATCACCCTGACTTTAAAGACGGTGAACAAATGCGAGACTTCCTTTACGTGAAGGATGCGGTGGAGATGACGCTGCACTTTGCAGAGGGCGCGACCACAGCGGGTGGCCTTTTTAATCTGGGCTCAGGCAACGCCAATACTTGGCTGACTCTCACCCGAGCAATTTTCTCCGCGTTAAATTTGCCGCCGAAAATTGATTTTATCGAGATGCCCGAAGCCCTGAAGGGGAAATATCAATATTACACCAAGGCCGACATCACAAAGCTGCGAAATGCGGGCTATCGACGGGCGATGACGCCGATCGAAGACGCAATCCGCGATTATGTGCAGAACTACCTGGCAACCAATCGGAGACTTGGTGATTAAACCAAAACTCAGGCGTGTGGTTACCCGAGCCATCGGCAAATAAGCGCCGACCAGATCAACCGCCATAAGCCGACCGGGAGCCAGGAGCACAAAACACACGATTTTCCCGCCGGCGAGAAACAGTCTCCCGATCGTGGAGGCGAATGCATCCCAGCAGGAGCCGGCCGCCAAAAAAGCGATGAACGCGCCGACAAAGGCGCCGAGTGCATGAGCGGGAAATGAAGCGGAAACGCTTCGCCTCAAACCGAGGCTTGGAGACCTTCATGCTCTTGACCTTCGAGCCATCGACGCCGGTGGAGGGATGAGCTGGGGCTGGCCGCGATGACCGCCATAGTGACGATCGACCCGACGATAAAATCGAGCCGCACGGCCACGATGTTCTTAAAGCCAGCAGTCATCAGCAGATCCGGTTTGAACGCCGAGGCCTGCATCAAACACCCGGTCCGAAGCGACAAAACAGGTCCGCATACCTCAGAATCTGATCACCGCGTCTTCGTTCTCGTCTTCCCTGCCGCTTCACCCCCTGCTCCGCGTCCCTCTTCCGCGCGCTCATGGACACTTTCATTTACGGCATCGATTTCGGCACCAGCAATTCGGCGGTCACCATCTGGAACGCCACCACGCGCTCGCTCGTCCGCGACCCGCGTATCGCCGGCGTAGATGCCACGTTGCTGTATTTCCCCGCCACCACGGCTCGGACCGCGCCCGTTATTGGCAACGCCGCCAAACTGCGCTACGTCGAAGACGAGATGCGCGGCCGCTTTTTTCAGGCGATCAAGACCATCCTCCCGTTCAGCTCCTTCACCGAGACGGTCATCAACAACCAGTCGTTCCAGATCGAAGAACTCATCGCGCTCTTCCTCCGCAATCTCAAGGCCCGCGCCGACGCCGTCACGGGCCAAGACGTGAAACGCGTGGTCATGGGCCGCCCCGCCGTCTTCTCCACCGATCCCGCCGAGGACCAACTCGCCGAGACCCGGCTGCACCGCGCCGCCGTGCTCTCCGGGTTCAAGGAGATTCATTTCCAATACGAGCCCATCGCCGCCGCCTTCGCCTACGAGTCGCGCATCACCCAACCCGAACGCGTGCTCGTCGGCGACTTCGGCGGCGGCACCTCCGATTTCACCGTCGTCCAACTTGATCCCGCCCGCCAAGGCCTCACCGACCGCATGGCCGACATCCTCGCCACGGGCGGCCTGCCCATCGCCGGCAACAAATACGACGGCGCCACCATGTGGCACAAGGTTACCCCGCTCTTCGGCCGTGGCGCCACCTACGACAGTTGGGGCAAGCAACTCGAAGTCCCCGACTCGCTTTACCGCACGATCTGCCAGTGGGATCAAATCGTTTTCCTGCGAAACGCCAAAAAAATGGACCTGCTTTGGCGCCTCACCGGCCTCTCTAGCGACCCGGCCGCCTTTGAGCGTTTCCAGACTCTCATTCGGGAGAACCAGGGCTTCGCGCTCTTTCAAGTGATCGAGACCGCCAAGATCGAACTCACCACCAAGGTCACGGCGCCGCTCAAATTCAGCCATCCGCGCATTCCGATCGATCTCCGGCTCACCCGCAGCGAATTCGAAAAAAACTCCGCCGACCTCACGGATGCGATCACCGGCTACCTCGACGCCTTTCTCGCGAAAGCCCAAATCCCACCCGCAAGCATTGAAACCGTTTTCCTCACCGGCGGCACATCGCTCATCCACAAACTCCGCCAGGAATTCATTCTCCGCTTCGGGGCGGAGAAGATCCGCGACGGCGAGGAATTCACGAGCGTCGCCGACGGCCTCGCCCTCAGCGCCCCGTTGTTTTTCCCCGAATCGCACCGATAGTCGGTCAACCTAGCGCGGGTTCAGAAATCCAACCACGTGGAGAGCATTCGGTTGATCCGTGTGCAGCGAGTGAAACCGGGGCCCGGGCCCGATCAAACGCACCTATGTCCTCGCGCGGGCATTGCGGGCATGTCCCCTACAGGGCCGCGGCCGGGCGCTCGAGTTTGGCTCCCACGACGAGGAGCTTTGACTTCAATGCCGCGTAGTCGACCCGTTGCACGGCGACGTCGGACTTGATCGCCAGCGCCGCGGCGATGCCGGAGGCCTCGGCGAGCGCCATCCAGACGGGCTCCATCCGGATCGAGGTCATCGCGATGTGGCTCGCCGAGCAGCAGACGGGGACGAACAGGTTGCGGCATTCCCGCTCGTGCGGAGTTATCGAGCGGTAGGGAATCTTGTAAATCCCGCGATGTTTCTCATCTAGGTAGAGCATCGAGAATTCGCCGCCTTGCAGCGCGACCTTGCCGTCGAGCGGGTGCATCGCGTAAGGCCAGTCGTCGACGCCATAGGAGGCGAGGCCGACGGAATCGCTGGGGTCGGTGGTGCCCTCCATGTCTTTCTGCGTGACGACGTAGCTCGAAATCATCCGACGCGCCTCGCGCACATAGAGTTGGTGCGGCCAGCCCGCCGTGTCGTCGAACTGGCCGGGGGAAAAGCCGATGGCGGCGGCGCGGGTCTTCAGTTTCGCCGGGGCCGACGGGTCGGTGCGCAGGAAGTGGGTCATGCCGCGCATGAAATCCTGATGGAATTTCCAGATGCGCGCGCGCGTCGGCCAGTCGCCGTCGGGATAGGCGGCATTGGAGCCATAAACCGTGGGCGCGACGAGGCTCCGGGTCAGATTGCCAGTCTCCGGAGTGTGGACGCCGCCAGCAGCCTCCTCGTAAACGCCGAGCTTCCTCATCCGCCGGCCCTCAATCTTGATCTTACCGGTGAAGGCGCGGCGATAAACCTCGAACGTAAACGGGTCGTAATCGTCGGGCGGTTCGATGGGCAGTTGGTTCTTCTCCAGCGTAAATTTCCAACGGAAGCCGTAGCCCATCGTCAGTTTGTCCGCGCTGCCGATCGGGCCGGGCGTGTGGTCCTGCAGCAACGGAAGCAGTCCGCTGCGTGGGTCGCCGGGCTTCACATAGGGATCGACGCCGTAGACGGCGAGCGGCGGACGGACGCCGGCGAGGTTTTCGCCGTAGTGATCACTTGATTCACGGCCATAGGTGTAGCCCACGCCGGATTTCGCCATCAAATCCCCCTCGTAAGAACAGTCGATGAACATGCGCGCACTCACGATGACGGCGTCTGCGGTTTTGACCTGCGCGCTGGGACAACCAAGACGATCCGGCGGAGCGTGATCGAGTGTGATGGACGTGATCGCGGCGCCGTTTTTCGTGACGGAGGCAACGCGATGTACGTAGAGGATTTCGACCCCGTGCTCCTTCGCAAGATTGGCGAACATGCCGCGATATTGCGGATCGGCGAGGCCGTCTTTAAGGATTTTCTTCGCCGAGCCGCCGGCGGCTTCCGAGCGGCCCCAGTCGATGTGGACGAGCCCTCCGCCGGTCATGCCGCCGAGCCAACGACTCGGTTCGATCACGAGCACCCGACAACCTTCGCGGGCGGCAGCCACCGCGGCGGCGATACCGGCGGCATTGCCGGAATACACGCACACATCGGCGGTGCGCCTGCCGTCTGGATCAGCGGCGCGGAGGACCGACGTGACCGGGACGGCAACGGCCGCACTTGCGAGCTGGGTCAGAAAAGAGCGGCGGCCAAGAGATGGCATCTCGGGAGCAGGAGAAATCAGAAGGTCTTGGTGGCCGAGAGCCGGAAGCTCCGTGGCGTGGTATAGCTGAAATAGCGCGGATAGCTGACCCGGGCGGGCGAGGCTATATTGCCGTCAGCGGCGCGCAGGCCGATCGTGTTGTAGAGCGGGGTGTCGTAGTTGAAGAGATTCGTGATCGAGAGGTTGAAGTCGATTTTGTGGCGAGCGACTTTGACGGGGTAGCCAATCGTGGCAGTGCCGAGGAAGTAGGCTTTCTGCCAGACCGCGGTATATGCATCGGCTTTGGGATCGTCGATGGCGAGGAGCGGGTTGGTGGGGCTCACGATGGTGTCGGCACCGCGGTAGCCGATTACTTGCGGTCCGCGAAACTGCATGCCGTAACCGACGCGAAGACCGCTGAGTTTACCGCGGCTGAAGCGGTAATCGCTGTAGGCGTTGGCGGTGTATTTCGTGAGGCGGTTGAGGCGTTGCGTGCCACTGACCCAGTTGGCTCGACTGGCCCGAAGGTTGTTCCACGCATTGACGGTATTCGTGAGATCCGGCGAGTTCGCGGTGGTGATGTCGGGTTTGGCAGTGGCGACTCCGCCGGCGTCGAGCTGAATACCCGCATCGTCGAGAATCTGTTTTAACGTGGGGGTCTGGGCGTCGACCCAGGCTCGGGTTTGGCGGTAGGCGTCGGTCTGCGTCGCATCGGCCAGACCGAAGTTGAGCGTGAGGCGCCATTGCGGCGTAAGGTTGGCGACGGTCTCAAATTCGTAACCGCGGCTGCGACGGTCCAGGGTGTCGTTCCACCCGATGGGCACATCGCCAAGACCGCGGCGGTTCCGCCCATCGGAGCTGAGGTCGTCGACCGCGTTGGCGTTGATGAGAGTCTGGATGGCGCTAAAGCCCGACGGCTGAGAGATCGAGGCGTCGTTTTCCTTCGACTCGTAGCGGCTGAGGGTGACGTAGAGTTTAGGGCCGAAGGAGACGCGGAGGCCGTAGTCCTTGCCTTCGGAGACGGAGGGAGGCGGGGTGCCGTAGTCGATGGTGGTCTTGGAAAAATCCGTGGGGTTAAAGGTTTGAGCGAAGTTGCCCCAGACCGAGACGCCCCAACCCACATTGAGAATACCACCGGCGGATTTCGTCGGTTTTTTGGTGCTGGTGGGTGGTGGGTTGAAGTCGTCTTGGAAGCGGTCGCGGGCGTATTGGGGCTGAGCGACGCCGGTGGTCCTGTCGCGGGGCCGAGTGGCGGGGGCGAGTTGCGATGGACCGGTGGGCGCGCCGGCGGCGTTTTTCGGGACGTAGGTGAGTTTGAAATAATCGGCGGGGGCGTTGGGGCGGTAGATGAAATGGTCGCGGGTGAGCGCGCCGTAGCCGGACGGATGATCAAGCGGGCGGAGGAAGAGACGCTGGCTGCGGTCGACTTGGTCGGCGCGGTAGGCGCCGAGGAGAATCAGGCGCTTCTGCCAAAACGAAACCGTGGCGGACGCCTGGTAATACTTGGTGGTGGCGTCGCTGAACGTGGTCGCGTCATTGCGGTCGGAGCCCAGCACCCAGAGGGGATTGTAAGTGCGCGAGGTACCGGCCACGGGATCGACGAGGGCAATCTCTTTCATCTCGGTCAGCTCGCGCTCGCGTTGGTCCCAATAGTAGCGGTAACGCAGCGTCTGAGTGCGCGTGCTCGTGACGAGGCCCCACGCTCGCGGGTCCGCATCGACCGGAATCATGTAGTATTCGCGGGAGCGAAAGAGCTGCTGATTCTCAACCGCGCCGATGACGTTGGCGCGGAGATCGAACCAGCGCGTGCTCTTCGCGTAGGCGACGGCAAAACGCCCGGCCTTGTTCGTCGTGTCGACTTTCTGACGCTCGGGGCGGCTGAATTCGTTGTAGGGCTTCAGAAAATTGGAGTTCGTCGCGCCGTCGGGCAGGAGGCGGTTGATGTCGATGTAGGTATTTTGGTAGCCCTGATTGGTGTAGTAATCGATGAGGCCGTAGCTGAACAGTTTGTTCACGGCGCCGGAGAACTGAACGTTGACCGAGTCGCCGATCCGTTGGTCGAGGAAAACGGTGATATCGCGAAAACGGTTAATCGCCGTGGGGTTCGGCCCGATGTTGGTGAACGAACGGCTCGGCACGCGGAAGGAGGAGCCGGCAATCGCGGCGTCGTAGATGCCCGGGGTGATCATCGATGTGTCTATGAGCGGACCGCCGTTGAAGCCGAGGTTGCCGCCATTGGCTGCGGCGACGCCGTTGATCGGGCGGTTGCCGCCGTAGGTAGTGGTCTGCATCATCCCGGTGTAGCTCAGGGCGGTGTTGAAACCACGTCCGGAGGCGGGCGAAACGACCCAGGCGTTGGTGCCCACTCGGGACGCGCCGAACGCGGACTGGCTCGGGAGGGTCGCAGCCTGAAGACCGGAGTAGACCGTCCTGCCGTCCCATCCGGTGAGGGCATCGTTCAGCGCGTTCATCCCGGCGGTGGCCTTCTGCTCGTAGTAGTCGCCGATGACCGACACGCGGGTGTTGCGCGTGAACTCGACCGTTAGCGACGGCGAAACGCCACGACGCTGCGTGCGCTCCCAGTCGCGGAAGGTGTGGGTATCCTGCCACGTGGCCACCACCCGGGCGGCGACTTTGCTTTTCAACGAATAGTTGGCATCGACGGTTGCGCGGTAGGAATCCCACGAGCCGATTTCGGCGCGCACTTCGGTCGCATTGCGGCCGATGCGGGCGCTTTTCACCACGGCATTGGAGGTGCCGCTGATTGTGCCGGTGCCAAACAGGATCGAGTTGGGGCCGCGGGCGTAGTCCATGCGCTCGAGGTTGTAGGTCGAAGGATTGGTGCCGCCGGTGAAGAAGTTGCGGTTGACCGCATTGGACCCCACCCCGCGGATCGTGCTGCTGCCGGTGCCGCCGAAGAGCTGCCCACCGCCGTCGTCGGGCGTCGTCGTCGCACTCACGGTCCAGTTGATCGCTTCGTTGAGATCACTCAGATTGAGCGCATCTAGAAACTCGCGGGTCTGCACCGAATAGGCGACGGGCGTCTCGGCGAGATCGCTGGCGAGGCGACCGCCGGCGAGCGAACTGGCGGCAACAAAGCCTTCATCCCGGCTCGTATTGACCTCGAAGGGCGAGAGCTTGACCGCCGGGGCTTCCTTCTCCAGCGCGAGGGCCACCGGGGCCGGCGCCGTTTGGGCGAAGCCCGCAGCGGCGGCAACAAGCTTGGCGGCAAGCCAAACCACGGGCAGACGCGGCGAGCGGAAAATAAAGCGAGATGAGTTCATGGGTCGGGAGACAGGGCGAACGCCTGGAATTAGCGGTAAGTTTCGGGGTTGAAGGGTGATGGTCGCGGGCGACCGATACGAAAACGCATCAAACGCTGGGCGCTCTTGCCCTTCGATCTCTTTGATGCGTTAACGTAACGCAAATCGATGCCACTCGCCCCACGTCACGCCCCTACGCCGGCCTTCACTTTGCGCCAACTCGCCGCCGTCTCGGGCGTGAGCCAGATGACGGTCTCGCGCGCCCTCAATGGCCGCGGCCGGATTGCGGCCGATACCCGCGCCCGGATCGCGGCCTTGGCCGCGCAGCACGGATATCGGCCCGATCCGGAGGTCGCCAAATTGATGTATCATCTGCGCACCCGACGCACCCGGCGTTTTCAAAGCCTGGTCGTCGGCCTCACGACTAGGCGACCCGACGATCGGGAGACCTATTTCCAAAGTCTCGCCACCGGAGCGCGCGACCAGTTCAAAAGCCGCGGCTACGAATTCGACATTCTGCAAGTGACCGCCGATGGCAAAGGGCCGGCCGGTTTGGGCCGCATCCTGCGCACGCGGGGCGTTGAAGGAATTCTGCTGCTGCCGCAGAAACAGCCCGTCGATCTCTCGGGCTTGCTCAACTGGTCGGAGTTCACCGCGGTCGCCGCCTCCGCGAGCGCGACTGTGCCCGGGGCCCATCGGGTCACGCCCGACCATTTTGCGAACGCCTTGCTCTTGTGCCGCTCGCTCGCCGCCGCCGGCTCCACCCGCATCGGCCTCGTCATCGACGCCGATCACGACCGCCGCACGAGCTTTGGCTTTTCGTCCGCCGCCACCTGGCATGGCCTGAACGAGGCGCGCCATTTCGTGCCGCCGCTGGTCACCTGGGGTGACTCGACCGTCGCCTTGCGAACTTGGTTCGAACGCGAGCGACCCGATGCCATCATCACCAACGAATTCTCGTCCGCCCAATCCTGCGCCCGGATCCTTCGGCGCAGCTTGACCGGCGCGGTGCGTTTCGTCGTCACGAGCCGGACCGGCCCGAACAAGTCGGAGATCGCAGGCATCGACGAACGCCCGTCGTCGATCGGGGCCGCCGCCGCCGATCTGTTGTCGAACATGCTCGAACGCCGCTCCCGCCACGAAGCCGCCGCCCAAACTTCCACTCTACTCGCCGGCCGTTGGGTCGAGTGACCGCACCGCCCGCGCCCATGCGTCACTTCGTCTGGTAGAACGGTCCGGGCACCTTATAGGTCCGCTCCGAAAAACCGCCCGCTAGGTCGCTCGCTTAATCGCCGACATTGGCGACAATCGTGCGACCATCGGCCTCAATCCGCCGCCGCGTCTCGGTCTTGAACTGCTCGGTCGAACTGTTCGCGCCGTTTGGTTTGAGCCACAGCGCCGCATAGTCGCCAAAGCCCGCCGCGCGTAGATTTTTCTCTGAACCCGACCGGTCGCTCTCCCTGCGGCCGGTGATAAAGATCACCTCCACGCCCGCCGCCCGCGCCGCACGAAACAACTCCAACACCGGCGCGATCGCCGGAGCCTCCCCGCGCGCCACCCAAGCGTCCCATACCGGCGGCACGTAGCCGAAATCCTGCGCACGCATCTGCGCAAAATTCGAGATCGCCGTCTCGTCGATATCGAGCACCAGCACCAGCCGCTCACCCGGCCTCTTCGCAGCCGCCCGTTCCTTCACGAACGTGACCGCCGGAGCAATCACCGCCTTGATGTCACGGTCGTAGGCCCCCGACTCGACGTAGGCCACGATCTCCTGCTTCAGCACCGAAAGATTGCGCGGCTCCGCCGCAATCAGGCACACCCCAAATCCCACTATCGCCACCATTGCCCGCGCCCCTTTGAAAGTCATCAGCCGAGCCAAGCTCCAGCTGCGCCCCGGTTCAAACCCTACAACCGGTCCCGCCAAGTCAACACCACCGCCAATCTCCTCTGGTAAATCGGCGCGGCATTTCCCAACTTCCCCTCATGCGTCCACCCCTCCTCCTCGCCTTCGTCCTTGCGTGCGCCCTCCGCGCCGCCGTTGTCCCCATCCCCACCGAGATCGTCCCCGAGCGCATCCCCGGCGCCAAACCGAAGAACGTCATCCTCATCCTCACCGACGACCACCGCTACGATGCGATGGGCTTCATGGGCCATCCCGTCGCCGAGACGCCCCACCTCGACGCCCTCGCGCGCAACGGCGTCCACGTCAAAAACGCCCTCGTCACCACCGCCCTCTGCTCGCCCAGCCGCGCCTCCATTCTCACCGGCCTCTACACCTTTCGCCACCGCGTCATCGACAACAACCGCGCCATTCCCCCCGGCACCGTTTACTTCCCGCAGTATCTCCAGCGCGCCGGCTTCGCCACGGCCTTTTTTGGCAAGTGGCACATGGGCGGCGAGGGCGACCAGCCCCAGCCCGGCTTCGACCGCTGGGTGAGTTTCCGCGGCCAGGGCGAATACCTGCCGCCCACGCCCAACTACACGCTCAACGTCGACGGCCGCCGCGAAAAACAAAAGGGCTACATCACCGATGAGCTCACCGACTACGCCGTCGATTGGCTTCGCCGCCAAAAGCCCGCCGAGAAACCGTTCTTCATCTATCTCTCGCACAAAGCCGTCCACGCCAACTTCACCCCTGCTCCCCGTCACGAGGGAAAATTCGCCCACAAGAACTTCGTTCTGCCCGCCACCGCCGCCAACACCCCGGAGAATTACGCCGGCAAACCCCGCTGGCTCCGCGACCAGCGCAACTCCTGGCACGGCGTTGATTTTCCCTATCACAGCGACCTCGACATCACGAATTACTACCGCCGCTACTGCGAAACCCTCCTCGCCGTGGACGACAGCGTCGGCCGCATCGTCGCCGAACTCAAAACCCTCGGCGTCCACGACGACACCCTCATTCTCTACATGGGCGACAACGGCTTCATGTTCGGCGAGCACGGCCTCATCGACAAACGCGTCGCCTACGAACCGTCGATCCGCATCCCCATGCTCATGCAGTGTCCGTCCCTCTTCCCCGGCGGCCGCGTGATCGACCAGGTCGTCGCCAATCTCGACGTCGGCCCCACCATCATGACGGCCATGGGCCTCAAGCCGCCCGCCCACATGGACGGCCTGAACTTCCTGCCCCTCGCCCGCGGCGAACCGACGCCTTGGCGCGACGCCTTCCTCTACGTTTACTACTGGGAGAAAAACTTCCCGCAGTCCCCCACCGTCTTCGCCCTGCGCGGCGACCGCTACAAATTCATCAGCTACTACGGCCTCTGGGATGTCGACGAGCTCTACGATCTCCAAACCGATCCGCACGAGACGAAGAATCTGTTTTACGATCCCGCCCACCGTAAAACCGCCGAGGCGATGGAAGCCCAACTCTACGCCCGCATGGACGAACTCGGCGGTATGAGCATCCCGCTCAACGCCCCCAAAGGCGGCATCAACAACAAGCGCCTCCTCGACCGCGGCGGCCAGACCGGCGCCGATTTCCCCGCCCCCTTCGTCGTCGAAAAACCGCTGAACCAAAACGCGAAATAGCCGGCGCGAGCGCACCCGTACGCTCTACAAACCGCAGAAATCGTAGTGCCGCCACTTCGAGGCGTTCCAACTCCCTCGCCGCCCCGAGCAACGTTTGCCTCCCTCCCTTCGTCCATCCGCCATCACCTCATTCCCCATGAAACGACTCCTCTCTCGCGCCCCCCTTCGCCTGCTCGCTCTTGCTTTGATTCTATCCGGCTCGGCTTCGCTCTCCGCCGCTGCCGCCGAAACCGCCAAACGTCCCAACATCCTCTTTGTCTTCGCCGACGACTGGGGCCGCTACGCCAGCGCCTACGCCAAGCTCGACGGTCCCGGCACCCTCAGCGACGCCGTGCAAACGCCGAACTTCGACCGCATCGCCCGCGAGGGCGTGCTCTTCCGCAAAGCCTTCGTCTCGGCCCCCAGTTGCACGCCCTGCCGCAGCGCCCTGCTCTCGGGCCAACACTTTTGGCGCACCGGCCGCGGCTCGATTCTCCGCGGCGCCGTCTGGGATTACACCAATCCTTCCTACGCCCTCCTCCTCGGCGAATCCGGCTACCACCTCGGCGAGACTTACAAGGTCTGGGGCCCCGGCACGCCCAACGACGCGCCCTACGGCGCCGGCAAACACGCCTACGAAAAGGCCGGCAATCGCTTCAACAAGTTCTCCACCCACGTCACGAACTTGGTCGCCAAAGGCCAGCCGCTCGCCGCCGCGAAAAACGAAATCTACGCCGAGGTCCGCGCCAACTTCGACGCCTTCCTCGCCGACCGTAAACCCGGCCAACCATTCTGCTACTGGTTCGGCCCGACCAACGTTCACCGCAAGTGGATGAAAGGCTCCGGTCTAAAGCTCTGGGGCATCCAACCCGATTCCCTCAAAGGTAAAATGCCCGCCTTCCTACCCGATGTCCCCGAGGTCCGCGAAGACTTCGCCGATTACCTCGGCGAGGCCCAAGCCCTCGACACCGCCCTCGGCCTGCTGGTCGCCCGCCTCACGGAAATCGGCGAATTGGACAACACGCTCATCGTCGTCAGCGGCGATCACGGCGCACCCGGTTTCCCCCACGGCAAGTGCAACCTCTACGATTTCGGCTCCGCCGTCTCCCTCGCCATCCGCGGCCCCGGCGTCACCGGCGGCCGGGTCGTCGACGACCTGATCACCTTGCCCGACCTCGCCCCCACTTTCCTCGAAGCCGGCGGCCTCAAACCGCCCGCCGTCATGACGGGCCGCAGCTTAGTGAATCTCCTGCGCTCGCCCAAGTCCGGCCAAGTCGAAGCCGCCCGTGACGCCGTTTACATCGGCCGCGAACGCCACGTCGAGAGCGCCCGCGCCGATTTCATGCCGTATCCGCAACGCGCGATCCGCACCCACGATTTCCTCTACATCGTCAACTTCCGCCCCGACCGCTGGCCCATCGGCGATCCCTACCGGCTCGACGGCGACAACCCACCCACGGTCGAAGAACTCACCGAGGAGACGCGCGTCACGTTGCCCGATGAAGACGCCGGCCCCACCAAAGCCTGGCTCGTCACCCACCGCAACGACCCGCAGTGGAAACGCCACTTCGAGTGGGCCTATGGCAAACGCCCGCGCGAAGAGCTCTACGACCTTAAATCCGACCCGCAACAACTGCGCAACGTCGCCGCCGAGCCCGCCTACGCCGCCGCCCGCGCCGCCCTAGAAAAGCGCCTGATGGACGAGCTCACGCGCACCGGCGACCCGCGCCTCATCGACAACGGCAAATTCTTCGAAACCCCGCCCATGTCCGGCCCCGTCAACGATCCCGACATCCCCGCCGCGAAAAAAGCCAAAGCCCCCGTCAAGAAGTAGCCCTCTGAGATCCGAACCTCATTATTCGCAGCCTGCCCCGCCACACTCCCGGCGCTTACCGTTCATCGCCGTGCATCGGCGGCACATCCGGCGAGGCCGCCAAGAAAGCAGCGTAGTCCTCGCGTACACCGCGTGCGGCCCTCTGCCGGAGGTGCTCGACCGACAGTAGCGCGCTCAATTTTTCCCCCGCAGCTGAAGACAGCAGCTGGTCCATCGTCACCCCTTCGCTGGCCGCATACTCGCGGAGCTGCCGCGCGAGACTTTCGGGCATTTGGATCGTGAGAGTGCTCATGACGATTGGGCGAGTTGCTTTAAGAAGTCAGAAGGCGGCAGTGCTGCAACTCCCCATTTCTCGGCGCCGCGGAAGTCCCGAAGATTGTGGGTGACGATCGTCTTGGCTCCGGCCGCGACCGCAAGCTCCAGCAGCATATCGTCACTTGGATCGGGTAGCATTGGGCGCCACGTGAAGAAAATTTCCTGAAGGTGGCTCGCCGACAGCAGAAAATCCAAGAAACCCTCGGCCTGCGCCGGCGGACGCCCGAGGAGATTCTCGGGGCGCAGTAAGACGGCGCGGTATTCGAGAAACAACGGCACCGACACCGCCGGAGTGAAGCGCTCGTCGGGAAGTTGGGAAAGCAGCGCGTGAGACGCTCCATTTCGCGAACGGGACGCCGCCACCAATACGTTGGTATCGAGCACCACTCTCATGCCGCGAATTACTCCACCCCTTCGCTCCGTTTTCAAGTCCAGTCGAATGGCGCAGTCCTTACTGCTGCCCCCACGCTCGACAAGTCGCCGGATTCTGCGTGCATCGGACCACCCGTATGAACTACCCCCGCCTCTTTTCCCTCCTTCGCCCTCTCGCTTTTTCCCTCCTCCTCTCCCTCGCCCTTTCCGCCGCAACCGCGACTGCCGCCACACCCGCGAAGCGCCCGCCCAACATCGTCTTCTTCCTCGCCGACGACCTCGGCCGCCAAGACCTCGGCAGCTACGGCAGCACGTTCTACGAGACCCCGCACCTCGACCGCCTCGCCCGCGAGGGCGCGCGCTTCACCGATGCCTACGCCGCCTGCCCCGTCTGCTCCCCCACGCGCGCCAGCGTCCTCACCGGCCAGTGGCCCCAGCGCACCGGCATCACCGACTACATCGGTGCCCCGCAATCCGCCGCGTGGAAACGCAACACCCCGCTCCTCCCCGCCGACTACACCGACCGCCTCGCCCTCGACGCGCCCACGCTCGCCAAATCCCTAAAAACCGCCGGCTACGCCACGTTCTTCGCCGGCAAATGGCACCTCGGCCCCGCGGGCTGGTGGCCCGAAAATCAGGGCTTTGATCATAACTTTGGTGGCATCGACAAGGGTGGCCCCTACGGCGGAAAACAATACTTCTCCCCCTACGGTAACCCCCGCCTGACCGACGGCCCGCCCGGCGAACACCTCGAAGACCGGCTCGCCACCGAGGCCGGCAAATTCATGGCCGACCACAAAGACCGCCCCTTCCTCATCTACTTCCCGTTCTACTCCGTTCACACGCCGCTCATGACCCGGCCCGAGCTGAAAAAGAAATACGAAGACAAACGCGCCCGCCTCGCGCTCACCGAGAAATGGGGCCGCGAAGCACCGCGCGACGTTCGCCTCACCCAAGCCCACGCCGTTTACGCCGGCATGGTCGAAACCATGGACCTCGCCGTCGGCCAGATCCTCGCCCAGCTCGACGCCCTCGGCCTCGCCGAAAACACGATCGTGATCTTCACCAGTGACAACGGCGGCCTCTCCACCAGCGAAGGCTCGCCCACCTCCAATCTACCACTCCGCGCCGGCAAAGGCTGGATGTATGAAGGCGGCATCCGCGAACCGCTCATCGTGCGCTGGCCCGGCGTCGCGCGGCCCGGCTCCGTCATCACCGCGGCCGTGAGCAGCCCCGATTTCTTCCCCACCTTCCTCGCCGCCGCCGGCGCGAAGCCCGCTCCCGGCCAGATTCTCGACGGCATCGACCTCAAGCCCATTTTGCTCGGCGCCGCCGCCCCCGATCGCGCGCTCTTCTGGCACTACCCGCACTATGGCAACCAAGGCGGTGCCCCCGCCGCCGCCGTCCGCCGCGGCCCCTGGAAACTCATCCACTGGTTTGAAGGCGACCGCTTCGAACTCTTCAACGTCGATACCGACCTCGCCGAAAGCACCGACCTCGCCGCCCGCGAACCCGCCCGCGTCGCAGCCCTCCGCACCGAGCTCGCCGCGTGGCAAAAAAATGTCGGCGCCAAATTCCCCACGCCCAACCCCGCCTACGACCCCGCCAAACCAAACGGCCGCGAAGCCCCCCGCCCCGCCGCGAAAAAATAGCGGTTCTCGGATAGGATCATCCGTCATTGCAAGGAGCGCAGCGGCGAAGCGATCCAGCTCGACTACCACAGCGCGAAGCGCCGCGACAAAGTCATCGATCCCCCGGGTGGCACGGGCATTTTGCCCGTGGTTTCATTCCGACCGACCGCTATGCACCGTCTTTCATCGTGAGGAGCGCAGCGACGAAGCGGTCCAGTTAGCCCGGACTGCGCCGCAACAAACTCGCTCGCCTCCTTTTCGAAGACGACGCGAAAGCGACCCAACTCATTCACGGGCGATCCAGGCTTCGAGGGCTTCCGCGGTCACGAAACGGCCCGACTGAACGGCTCGAATTTTCCGAGCGCCGCAGGAAGTCCACGTTGCGCACCAACCACCCATTTTTCGTAGGCCCGACGCGAGGGGTGGCGAAGGCGGCAACGCCCTTCGGACGTCAGCCCTCAACATCAAGTCCCTCGGCGAAGACCGGCCCGCCCGGGGACCGCATCCATCCGACAGGTGGAAGCAGTTGTTCATGCCGGTGGACTGAAAACTCCAACTCAACGTCCACATTCTGATGCAGGAACGTTCGCCGCTTTTGAATGATGCGGTGGTCGGACCCAACAGCACCTCCATTGAGCTGGGGGCGTGGACCGTCCTTCCGCGTGAAACGGGTTCCTTCAGGCTCGCCAGCACGTTTCGCTTCTGAGCTCCTCCCGCGAACCTCTTACAACCCCATGAAATCCTGCTTCCCATGCACCCTCGCGGTCTTGCTTGCCGTGACCGCAATTCCGGCGGACGCGCAAAACGCGTCCGCTCCTCAAGCCGACGAGACCCTCGTGCTCAATCCCTTCACCGTCTCCACCGCCATGGATCGCGGCTACGCCGCCAGCAGCACGCTCGCCGGCACGCGGCTCAACACTTCGCTTCGCGATGTCGCCGCCGCGGTTACCGTCATCACCCCCGAGTTCATGGCCGACCTCGGCGCCTTCACCCTCCAAGATGCCGTGGGCTTCACCGTTAACGCCGAGCTCAATCCGTCGAACTTCAATACCGTCAACAACACCGTCGCATCTGCCCGCATCCGCGGCGCGCGCGTCAACGGCAACACTCAGGACTTTTTCAACACGCAGCTTCCGCTTGATATCTACAGCCTCGACCAGATCAGCATCAACCGCGGCCCCAACTCGCTGCTCTTCGGCGTCGGCAATCCCGCGGGGACGCTTACCGGCGTGGGCAAACGCGCGATCTTCACCAACCGCTACGAGGTCGGCGCGAGCTTTGACCGCTGGGACGGATGGCGCGCCACCCTTGATCTCAACCAGGTGATCGTGCCGCAGCGCGTGGCCCTGCGCGTCGCCGCGCTTCACCGCGACACCAAGCATTTCCTCCGGCCGTCGTTCTGGGAGGAAGATCGCCTCTACTTCGCCGGCACGGGTCGGCTCTTCATGCGCCGCCACTGGAATTCCACGCTCCGCTTCAACGCGGAATTTGCGACGAGCGACCGCGTCGTGCCCGATCTCCGCACTCCGACCGACATCGTCTCCCCATGGATCAATGCCGGATCCAACCTCGTCTCCGGGATTCGCGGTGCGACCACCGTCGCGTTACTCCCTCCCGGCAATGTCCGCGCCGCCGGCACCAACCAATTGGTCGTCATCGACGGCAGTCCGACGGCCATTCCCGTCCTCAACTGGCTCAATACCGCGCGGGGCGGCGTGACCGGCTTTCAAAACCGTGCGCTCAACAATTCGAGCCCGATTCCCATCACGCTTAATTACAACGGCGCAACGCGCAGCAGCGGCTACGACGGCAACAACTTCACCTTTTTCCTCGAACAGGAACTCGGCGAGGCGACCTCCGTGGAACTGGCCTACGGCCAGTCCGAGCGCGACCTCGATTGGGTTCGCTCCGACGGCGGCGGTCAGATCTTCGTGGATACCAACCGGCTCCTGCCAAACGGGGAACCCAATCCCAACGCGGGCAAATACTACACGCAGGGCACGAACCGCCTCCAGAAACAGTACGACCTCTCGCGTCAGGTGCGCGCGACCGTATCCCACGCTATCGATCTCCGCCGCACCAGCGCCTGGCTCGGCCAGCACCGCTTTGGCGCGCTGGCCAGCCGCGAGTTCGGCACCTTTGCACTCGACGATTATTACGAGACGAACGGCACGCCGCTCGCCGGGTTCCCCTCCCGAATCGACAACGTCCAGAATCGCCTCGTCCGCCGCAGCTATATCTACAACGGAGCGGGCAATGTATGGCAGGCAGGCCGCACATTCGACGAAATCCCTGCGGTCAACTCCGGCGGCATCACCTCGCGCTACTACAACGAGCGTCCGCTCCGCAACGACAGCCGCACCGATTCCCTCGTGCTGGCCTTGCAGAGCAAGACACTGAAAGACCGCCTCGCGACGACGTTCGGCTACCGCTGGGACGACCTCAAGGGTTACAATCTCGCGCCCGCCACCACGGTGCGCCGCGCCGACGGTGAATTCCCCGGCTGGCGCGCCCTACCGCTCGAAACGTCGCCCAGCAGCACGCTGAAGAACGGCACCTTCACCGGCGGCATCGTCCTCCACGTCCTCCCCCAGCTGAGTTTTCAGGCGAACCAATCCGAGACCTCCGCGCCTGCACCCGGACTCTTCGACATGTATGGCCGCACGCTGCCCACACCTGTAGGCACCGGCGAGGACTACGGCGTGAAATTTTCACTCCTCGGCGGACGCCTCACCGGCACGCTCACACGCTACAAGAGCACGCAGGACAACCAGGCCATCTCCTCCATCCAGGCCCTCGGCCCGCGCATCAGTGCCATCGGGACCGTGCTCAACCTCCCGCAGCTCATCGCCGTCACCGATCCGCGCGACACGCAGGACGTCGTCGCCAAAGGCTACGAGCTGGAACTGATCTACAATCCCACGGCCAATTGGCGCCTCGCGCTCAACGCCAGCCGCAACAACAACGTCCTGAACAACGTCAACTCCCGCGCCGCCGCCTTTCTCACGGAAGTGATCTACCCGCTTGAGACGCAATTCGGCGCCGTCGTGGTGCCCAGCGGCCAGACCGTGCGCCAAGAGATCAACGATTTCCGCACCAGCATCCGCAACAACAAGACCGCCGTCGAGGGCCAGCAGGCCGAGCTGCTCCGGGAGTGGAACGGCAACCTCGTGACGAACTACCGTTTCTCAACCGGTCGCGCGAAAGGCATCAACCTCGGCGGCAATATCCAGTATCGCGGTTCCGCCGTCATCGGGTCGCTCGTAAATCCCACGACCAACCTCCCCGATTTTGCGAATCCCTTAAAGGGCACCGGCTACACGATCGTGGGCGTGCACGTCCGCTACGAACGCCGCGTCTTCGGCAAATACGACTGGAACGTCTCGCTCCACGTCCGGAATCTCCTAGATGAAGACCGCCTGATCGAGAAGAGCGCCAGCGCGACCGACGGCGCGATCCTCATTTACGATCAGCTCGAGCCGCGTACCTGGCTGCTTTCGACTGGCGTGAAATTCTGAGCGGCCGGCCGCTCGTTCCATTTGTAGTCCTGTAGAACCGGCCGCCGGCCGATTGCGGGCCGGCGCTCGCTGCCGCGCCGTTCTGGATCGGGCCCTCCGGCGTGCAGCCGCCCAAAATCTATCCCTCTCGGGTGATCGGCTTCACGCCCACTCCGCACACAGCAGATTCGCCTGTGCGAGCACGGTCTTGACGGCTTCGTCCTAAAGATCGGGCCGGCTAATCGCCGACCGCCGAATATTCCCTCCTCGTTGCCATCAGCGCAGTCCTTCGAGGCAAATTCTATCGTCGGTGAATTCGCGCCCATCCGCGCCCATTCGCGGGCAACTTTCGCCTTATTCTTCCGTGTAGTCCGTGTGTTCCGTGGGCCCACTCCCCCGTTCGTGGTGTTCGTGTTTTTCGTGGTAACCCCTCGCCCACGAAGCCGCCGCCAACCCGGCGGCTTTTTGTTGGCCCGCCTCGCCGCTCCGTCCAAACCTGCACCCACCCATGAACCGCCGCACCTTCCTCGCCTCCGCGTCCGCCGCCGCTCTCGTCACCGCCCTCCGCGCCGCCGCTCCCGCCGGGCGCGCCCCGCGCATCCTCCTCCGCTCCTCGTGGCAAATCGTAAACATCGGCGACATCGCCCACACCCCCGGCGTCCTCACCCTCATCGAGCGCCACCTGCCCAAGGCCGAGGTCCGCCTCTGGGCCTCCGGCGATCTTTCCGAGGAAGTGATCGCCATGGAGCATCGCCGCTTCCCGCAGTTGCAGATCGTCAAGGGCTCCATCGGCGCCAACGGCAAGGCCTCTAAACCCGAGCTCGCCGACGCGCTCGCCTGGACCGATTTTCTCCTCCACGGCTCCGGCCCGTCGCTCGTCGCCGCCAGGGACGTCGCCGCCTTCGCCAAGCACGTTGGCAAGCCCTATGGCGTTTACGGCATCACCCATGGCACGAACCCGCCCACCGCCGACGAGCGGACCGTCTTTGACGGCGCGCGTTTCGTTTTCTTCCGCGACGAGCTGTCGTTAAAACTCGCCCGCACGCAGAACCTCAAGAGCCCGATCGTCGACTTCGCCCCCGACGGCGCCTTCGCCTGCGACCTGCGCAACGACACCGCGGCCGATGCTTTTCTCGCCGCCCACGACCTCACCCCCGGCCAGTTTCTCTGCTGCATACCCAAACTTCGCTTCACGCCCTATTGGTTGATTCGAAATTCCCCGAAGGACGAGACCCGCCACGCGCGCAACGAGGCCATGAAGGTCGCCGACCATGCTCCGCTCCTCGAGGCCATCAACGCCGTCGTCCGCGAGACAAAAATGAAGATCCTGCTCTGCCCCGAGGACAAAACCCAGATGACCGTAAACAAGGAGCAGCTCTACGACCACCTCCCCGCCGACGTGAAACCGCGCGTCGTCTGGCGCGAAAAATTCTGGCTGACCGACGAAGCCCTCAGCACCTACGTGCGCAGCGCCGGCCTCTTCGGCCACGAGCAGCACAGCCCGATCATGTGCATCGGCGCGGGCATCCCCGCCATCGTCTGCCGCTGGGCGGAGCAGACGACCAAGGGCGACATGTGGCGCACCATCGGCCTCGGCGACTGGCTGTTCAACATGGACGTGGAAGCCGACAAAAAGAAAGTCGCCCCCGCCGTCCTCGCGATGGCCAAAGACCCCGCCGCCGCCCGCGCCAAAGCCGAAAAAGCCCGCGCCATCGTCGAGCGCTACCAACGCGACACCATGGCCGTCGTCGCCCGCCAGTTCGCCTGAATTCGATTACTCCGCTCGCGCGGCCTCCTGGCTGCACTCCTACTATTTGATAAGAGGTAAACCGCGTCATGTCCTACCTCTCGACAGATCGCTACGGCCGGCGCTCACGATCACTGCGACTGCTGATACCGAGAGTTCTCAACTCCGCCCGCGAAATTCCTCCATGATCAGGCGCTTGTCCTACACACCTGCCACAGAGGCGGCGGGGAGACTAACGGCGCCTCCGTCAAAGTCGCTACCATCAGAATACCTCGATTAGAGTCTCGCCTGCTTGGAGCCTCTCCACGAGTTCCGGCAACAGCGGAACGAGTTTGGCCCGAAGCTCGACTTTTTTGAGATTGCCGATCCGGAGCCAAAGCACCGCGGGTGCGGGCTCGCGCAGCCGCGACCACTCGGCGAAGTCTTCGTCTTTCGTCACGAGCACATAGCCGGAATCGACTGCAATCCGCCAGATCACCGTGTCCCGCGCGTCCGGAGGCAAGAGATCGAAAACGTGGGCGGCCTCCTGACCGCATTCCCGCCAGGTCACCGCGAGCGAGGGCGGCAACTGCGCGTCGATCAGGAAGCGCATGGCCGTCGGCTCAGGCCGAGCGCAGGACCGTGTGGTCGGTCAGCCGGGCTGCGTAGAGCTGCGAAGCCCGCAGATCGGCGGCCTCCAAATAGGGGAACTCGGCAAGAATATCCGCATCCGTCATGCCGGAGCCAAGCATCTCCAAAATGTCCTTCACCCGAATACGCATCCCGCGAATGCACGGTTTCCCACCACATTGCTCGGGATCGACGGTGATGCGCTCGCTGAGATTCATGCCCGGACGCTGCTCGCAATGCCTCCGCTTGCCAAGCTTTCGCTGTTCTCTCCTTCGCCCTGCGCCGCCTTGCCACTCGCCCCGGGCTCAACCCAAAATCGACGGTGTAGCTGACGTTCTTGACCTCTGGTTTCCTATGAAATCCCCCCGTTCACCACTCACCGCGTTTTTCGTAGTCTGCGCGACCCTCGCGGCTGCGACTGTGTTTGCCGCCACACCCGCCGACCGCGTTGCCACCGTCACCGGCACGCCGGGCTGCGTTGCGTTCTGGGATTTTGTCCAACGCGAGCCCGCCGCTCCGCACCGCTTCACCGCTCATGTGCCCGCCGGCGCGACCAACCGTTTCCCCCTCGATGCCGGCAACTACGTCCACGACTACTGGGGCGAGGGTCGCACCGCCACCTACGCGGATTTCCCGCTCCTCGGCGGCGGTCCCTTCGGCGAGGCGATCCGCATCCGGCAGGAAACCGACGCCACGTTTCGCCCGTTCCTCTTCGTCCCGCGCGCCCGCCTGCACGACTCACCCATCGACCTCAAGGGCCCCAACCAATCCGTCACCGTCGTCGTCTGGGCCATCCGCGAGAGCGGCAACCACGCCCTCGCCGGCATCTGGCACGAGGGCACGGATCTGAAACGGGCCGAGACCGCCACCGTCAAGAAGGTCGAGCGCGGCCAGCGCCAATACGCGCTCTTCGCCGGCCTCAACAAGGAAGGCTCTGCCTGCGGCCACGTCTCTGAAAACGGCGCCAGTTCTTTCCTTAACCGCTACGCGTTGCACAAAAGTAACTCGGCCGACCAGTCACCCAAGGTTCCCGCCGATTCCCCCGCCGCCGTGCTCGACGCCTCGTGGCAATGCTTCGCGATGACCTACAACCACGCGACGCAGGAACTCACCGGCTGGCTCAACGGCGTCGCCGGCGACCGTTGGCTGGAGAACCCCAAGAGCGACCGGCTCATCTCATCCGCCTACAACGCATGGCTCCAAGGCCGCCTCCACCGCGAGCCCGGACTCCAGCCCGGCGAGGACCCCGTGTTTCCGCCCGACCAATTCTACAACCCGCCCGAGGATCAGCTCGTCTCCTCCAAAATCATCCGCGAATCCGCCGACGAACGCGTCGAACTCCGCGAGTTCCGCTACACCCGCATCCAGGTCACGCTCCGCCGCGGCGCCGACGGCACCTTCACCGAGACCGCCCGCGATCTCACCGCGCTGCGCCTGAACCCGTGGTGGTTTTCCCACGACCGCCTCTACACGCCCGCCAACGACGGCACCGGCGGCCCCTTCACCATCGGCCGCGTGATCCACAGCGGACGCACCGTCGGCTTCACCGGTTGGATCGGCGGCGTCGCCGTCTTCAACCGCGCCCTCACCGCCGCCGAGCTGGGCGCCCTCCACGCCGCCACCGCCGTCACCACGCCACGTTGATTTCTTTCGTGGCCCCTGCACCCGAAGACCCTCAAGCCCGCGCCTCCGCCGCCGAGCGCAACCCCTTCCGCCACCCTTTCCGCCCGACCCTCGACGCGCCCGGTTGGCCCGACATTCGTCCGGTCGATCCGTCTGTCCGCTTCGAGCCGTTGCGTCGCCGGGCTTGTGCCGTCACCGCCGTTTACCCACCGTCGTCTTCGCCCCTCCCGATACCTCCCATAATGAATCCACCCCGCTCCCGCCCCGCCATGGTCACGCTCTCTTTCTCCCCCTCTCTCCTTCTCGCCCTCTTTCTCTCCCTCCTTCTTCCGCTCTCCGCTTTCGCCGCGACTTCGGCGGTCCCCGCGGCGCCCGCGCCCGCCACGGCCGCGACTCCGCCCAACATCCTCTTCGTCATCGCCGACGACTGGGGCCCGCACGCCGGCGCTTATGGCACGCCCTGGGTCAAGACGCCCGCCTTCGACCGCGTCGCCCGTGACGGCATTCTGTTTCAAAACGCCTACACGCCCAACGCCAAGTGCGCCCCTTCCCGCGCCGCCATCCTCACCGGCCGCAATTCCTGGCAACTTAAGGAAGCCGCCAACCACCTCTGTTTTTTTCCTGTCGAATTCAAGGGCTGGGGCGAGGCTCTCGCCGAAAACGGCTGGACCGTCGGCCACACCGGCAAGGGCTGGGGCCCCGGCGTGGCCAAAGACTTCAAAGGCCAAGCCCGCGAGCTCACCGGTAAAACCTTCAACGCCCGCAAACAAAAATCCGCCACTGCCGAGATCAGCGAAAACAACTACTCCGCCAACTTCGACGACTTCCTCGCCGCCGCTCCCACCGGCAAACCGTGGGCCTTTTGGGCCGGCTCCCTCGAACCGCACCGCGGCTATGAATTCGGCTCCGGCCTTAAAAAGGGCGGCAAGAAACTCTCCGATATCGACCGCGTCCCCGCCTTCTGGCCCGACCACCCCACCGTCCGCACCGACATCCTCGACTACGCCTACGAGGTCGAGAGCCTAGATGCCCACCTCGGCCGCATGTTGGCCTTGCTCGAGCAACGCGGCCTCCTCGCCAACACGCTCATCGTCGTCACTTCCGATCACGGTCCGCCCTTCCCCCGCGGCAAAGGCGGCGCGTACGCGTTCTCCAACCACGTCCCGTTCGCCGTCATGTGGCCCGCCGGCATCGCCGGCCACGGCCGCACCGTCACCGATTTCGTGAGCTTCGTCGACCTCGCGCCCACCTTCTTCGATGTCGCCGGCCTCCCTTGGGAAAAAACCGGCCTCGCCCCATCCCCCGGCCGCAGCCTCACCCCGATCTTTCGCACCCCGCGCTCGGGCCAGATCGACCCGGCCCGCGACCACGTCCTCATCGGCATGGAGCGCCACGACATCGGTCGCCCCGGCGATGTCGGTTATCCCATCCGCGGCATCGTGACCGCCGACTCGCTCTACCTCGAAAACTATGAGCCCATGCGCTGGCCCGCGTGCAATCCCGAGACAGGCTACCTCAACGTCGACGGCAGCCCGACCAAGACGCTCATCCTCGAAGCCCGCCGCCAGAATCCCGCCGACCCGTTTTGGGCGCTCTGCTTCGGCCGCCGGCCCGCGATTGAGTTCTACAATCTCATGACCGACCGCGACTGCGTAAAAAACCTCGCCACCGCGACCGAGACCGCCACCCGCCGCCTCGTGCTGAAGACCCGGATGGAAGCCGAACTCAAGGCCCAGGGCGATCCGCGCATGTCCGGCCAAGGCTCCGTCTTCGACCGCTACCCGCACTCCAACGCCGCCAACGTAAACTTCTACGAACGCTTCATGCGCGGCGAAAAAGTCAAAGCCGGTTGGGTCAACCCCACCGATTTTGAACCCGCCCCGCTCGACTAGTAGCCCCGAAAGTAGGGCGGGGTCTCCGACCCGCCCCCGCGCCGCACCCCAGCGGACTCCCTGTTGAGGTTCGAGTCTCCCCCGGAAAAATCGCTCCGCCCCTCTCGATCTCCCCGTCTCTCCCTCTCTCGTTCTCTCCGTCTATCCTACTCCGGCGCCTCCGGCGCCCACTCACCTTACCCCGCCCATGGACCCATTTCTTCTGCTGTCGATCGGCATCGTCATCGTCGTCGGAGGCATCGTTTTTCTAAAACTCCACGCGTTCGTCGCCCTGTTCGCCGCCGCAATTGTCGTCTCGTCGCTGACCCCGCGCGCCACGATCGAACAGGCCGTGCTCGCCCAAAAACGCCCTGCCGCCGAGGCGAAAGCCCGCGCCGACGAATCCCTCGGCGCAAAAATCGCCCATAAATTCGGCGGCACCTGCACCAATCTCGGCGTCCTCATCGCCATGGCTTCCATCGTCGGCGTCTGCCTGCTGCACAGCGGCGGCGCCGACCGCATCGTGCGCTCGACGCTCGGTCTGTTCGGCGAGAAACGGTCGCCGTTCGTCTTCGCCACCAGCGGGCTCGTGCTCGGCGTGCCGGTGTTCTTCGACACCGTGTTTCTCCTGCTCATTCCGCTCGCGCGCGCCATGGCCACACGCACCGGCAAGGACTACCTGCTCTACGTGCTCGCGATCGCCGTCGGCACCACAATGACCCACTCTCTCGTGCCGCCGACGCCCGGTCCGCTCTTCGCCGCCAACGCCCTCGGCATCGACATCGGCACCATGATTCTCGCCGGCCTGCTGCTCAGCACGTTCACCGCGAGTGTGGGTCTCATGTATGCCTTTTGGGCCAACCGCCGCTGGCCCATCGCCGTCCGCGCACCGTCCGACCAAGGCGTCGCGGCCCCCGTCGCCGAGCGATCCGACCACGAATTGCCCCCGCTCTGGCTCGCGCTCGCCCCCATCGTTCTCCCGGTGATTTTGATTTCCGGTTCGACCATCGCCGACCTCTACAAACTGCCGCCACAACTGAACCACCTGATCGACACCTTCGGTCATCCCAACATCGCGCTCGCCCTCGCCGCCGCCATCGGCCTCATCACCGTCGCCACGCGTCCCGGCCGCGACCCCAAAGCTGTGAAGGACACCGTCCAATCCTCCCTCGCCGATGCGGGCATGATCATCCTCATCACGGCGGCCGGCGGCGTCTTCGGCGGCGTGCTCCAGGAGACGGGTGTCGGCGAACGCATCCAGGGCCTCGCCCGCGAATATCGCATCGGCGTGTTGCCGCTCGCGTTTCTCGTCACCGCGCTCATCCGCACCGCCCAAGGTTCCGCCACCGTCGCGATGGTCACGAGCGTCGGCATCGTCGGCGCGTTTGCCACGCCGGAGACCCTCGGCTGTCACCCGGTCTACCTCGCCCTCACGATCGGCTGCGCCTCCAAACTCGTGCCGTGGATGAACGACAGCGGTTTCTGGGTTGTTTCGAAAACCGCCGGCCTCACCGAGCGCGAAACTCTGCGCACGATGTCCGTGATGTTTTCGATCATGGGCACCGTCGGCTTTCTCGCCGTGATGGTGGCTGCGAAGTTTTTCCCATTCGTCTGACCGCGAGCGCGGCCGATCGGGCCGCAACAGCGAGCCCTCAATCGGAAATTTTCCTTGGCCTCGCCCGACTGCCGCTGCCAGCGTCCACCCTTTCCTCCACTCCGTTCCCCAATGAAAAACCTCGTCCGCTCTCTCGTCTCCCTCGCCCTCCTCGGCTCCGCCCTCGTCGCCGCTCCCGCCGCCCAGCCGGCGTGGAAGGCCCTCTTCAACGGCAAAAACCTCGACGGCTGGCGCAACCCTTACACTTGGGGCGAATCCAAAGTCGTCGGTGACGAGGTCCACCTCATCGCCGACAAGAAATTTTTCCTCGTCACCGAGAAGTCCTATTCCGACTTCGTGTTCGAGGTGGAAATCCTCCTGCCGGCCGGCAAGGCCAACAGCGGCGTGATGTTCCGCGCGCAAGTTCAGCCCAATAAAGTCACCGGCTACCAAGCCGAGGTCGACGGCGACCCGGTCCGCCTCTGGTCCGGCGGCCTCTACGACGAGGGTCGCCGCATGTGGTTCGCCAGCCCGATCAAGGGCGACGCTGCCAGCGAGAAAGCCTTCCGCGACCGCGCCGGCTCCTCGTTCAAGCGCGACGGCTGGAACACCTACCGCATCACCTGCCAGGGCCAAAGTCTCAAGATCGAGGTCAACGGCGTCGTCACCACCGACATCAAGGACTCCATGGACGCCAGCGGCCCCATCGGCCTCCAGCACCACGGCGAAAAAGGCCAGACCTACAAATTCCGCAACGCGCGCATCCGCGAGCTCTGAGCCTCGGTCATTTTCCAGTAGGGACGGCTCTCCGAACCGTCCGCTGCGATCTGTATTTTCTCAGGGCGGGGTCGCCGAACCCCGCCCTTTTTTGCGCCCGCCGCCGACCGGCGATCCATCGGAAAACGTTCGTAGCAGCCGGCTCGGCGTCTTGGTTCTTTCCCGCCTCTCCCGCGCGATGCCGGACGCTGTTTTTTCCTTCAGGTCCGCGCTTCAGCTCCCATTGTCCGATTCTCCTCCGACCGTTTTCCATCCTGCGCCGCTTCTTTCACCCGATCGCCAATCGCCCGTAGCCCTTAGCCCGATGCCGCATCCCGCTTTCCTCGATTCCGCCGATCCCTCGATCTACACCCTGCGCACCACCGCGCCCGGCCCCGCCGGCAAACTCCCGCTCACCGCACAGATGCTGCGCAACGCCACCAGCGGGCACATCTTCGGCCTGACGCAGAACGCCGGCATGGGCTGGGACCCGCGCAAACTGCTCGGCAAAGAATTTCTCATTCTCAGCACCCAAGGCGGCATCCGCGCCACCGACGGCACGCCCGTCGCCCTCGGTTACCACACCGGTCACTGGGAAGTCGGCCTGCTCATGGAGGAAGCCGCGCGCACGTTCTCCGCCCACGGGGCGACTCCGTTTGCCGGCTACGTCAGCGATCCGTGCGACGGTCGTTCCAACGGCACGCCCGCGATGCTCGACAGCCTGCCCTACCGCAACGATGCCGCCACCGTCTTCCGCCGTCTCATCCGTTCGCTCCCCACCTGTCGCGGCGTCGTCGGCGTCGCCACCTGCGACAAGGGTCTGCCCGCGATGATGATGGCCCTCGCCGGCACGAAACATCTCGCGAGCGTCCTCGTCCCCGGGGGCACCACCCTCCGCTCCGAAGAGGGCGAAGACACCGCCAAGGTCCAGACCCTCGCCGTCCGTTTCGCCCAAGAGGAAATCACTCTCGATTACGCCGCCGAGATGGGCTGCCGCGCCTGCGGTTCCCCCGGCGGCGGCTGCCAGTTCATGGGCACCGCCGCGACGTCCCAAGTCGTCGGCGAGGCCCTCGGCATGTCGCTCCCCCACTCCGCGCTCAGTCCCTCCGGCGCCCCGATCTGGCGCGACATGGCCCGCCGCTCCGCTCTCGCCGTCATGGCCATGGAGCAAAAGGGCCTCACCCTCGCCTCGATTCTCACCGAGGATTCATTGCACAACGCCATGGTTGCCCACGCCGCCGTCGGCGGCTCGACCAACCTCGTCGTCCACGTCCCCGCCATCGCCCACGCCGCCGGCCTGCGCCGCCCCACCGTCGACGACTGGACGCGCATCAACGCCCTCGTCCCCCGCCTCGTCGACGTCCTCCCCAACGGCCCGACGCACTTCGCCACCGTGCAGGTCTTCCTCGCCGGCGGCGTCCCCGAGCTGATGCTCCACCTGCGCAACCTCGGCCTGCTCAAACTCGACGCCCTCACCGTCACCGGCCAATCCCTCGGCGAAAATCTCGCGTGGTGGGAAAAATCCGAGCGCCGCGCCCGTCTCCGCGAAAAACTCCGCGAGCTCGACCGCGTCGATCCCGACCGCGTGATCCTCGCGCCGCCCGCCGCCCGCGCCATCGGCATGACCAGCACCGTTTCGTTCCTCCGCGGCAACCTCGCCCCTGAAGGCGCCCTCGTTAAGAGCACCGCCATCGATCCCACGCTCCTCGATGCCGACGGCGTTTTTGCCCACGAAGGCCCCGCCCGCGTCTTCGGCTCCGAGGCCGCCGCGATGGTCGCGATCAAATCCCGCGGCCCCGACGCTCTCCGCCAAGGCGAGATCGTCGTCCTCATCGGGCTCGGTCCCGCTGCCGGCATGCCCGAGACTTACCAAGTCACCTCCGCCCTCAAATATCTGCCGAAGGCCAAGGGTGTCGTGCTCCTCACTGACGGCCGTTTCTCCGGCGTCTCCACCGGTCCGTGCATCGGCCACATGAGTCCTGAGTCCGCCGCCGGCGGCCCCCTCGGCAAACTCCGCGACGGCGACGTTCTCCGCGTGCGCATCGACACCCGCAAACTCGAGGGCTCGGTCAACTACATCGGCGCGCACGCCACACCCGAACTTGCCGCCGCCGAGCTCGCCGCGCGCCCAGTGAGCGAAAAACTCATCCCCAATCCCGCCGTGCCCGCCGACACCGATCTCTGGGCCGCCCTCCAGAGCGTGAGCGGTGGCAGCTGGGGCGGCTGCGTCTACGACGCTCCCCGCATCAAAGAACTCCTCGCCGTCGGTCTCGCCCACTCTTCCACTCAAAAAAAATGATCCTCCTCCACGCCGCCTCCGATCACCTCGTCGCCGTCTCCGCCGGCCGCACCGTCCGCCTCGATCTCACGCTCGACGCGCTCTTCGTCGCCGCCGATCCCGCCGCACTCCTGCGCTCGCTGATCGCCGCCGCGCCCACGGCCACGTTGCCCGCGCACCCGCGCGCGCCGCTGCAATCCCAGGAAGTTTGGGCCGCCGGCGTCACGTATTTCCGCAGCATGACGGCCCGCAAAGAGGAATCCAAAGACTCCGGCGGCGGCACGTTCTACGACCGCGTCTACCACGCCGACCGCCCCGAAATCTTTTTCAAATCCACGCCGCACCGTGTCGCCGCCCCCGGCACACCCGTCCGCATCCGCGCCGATTCCAAGTGGAACGTCCCCGAGCCCGAGCTCACCCTCGCGATCAACTCCGCCGGAAAAATCTTCGGTTACACCATCGGCAACGACATGAGTTCGCGCGACATCGAGGGCGAAAACCCCCTCTACCTCCCGCAGGCCAAAGTCTACGACCGCTCCGCCGCTCTCGGCCCCGCCCTCCTCGTCACCGACGAACCGCTCCCGCCCACCACCGAAATCTCCATCGAGATCCGCCGCGCCGGCGCCGCCGTTTTCTCCGGCGCGACGACGATCAGCCAGATCAAGCGCACCTTCGTCTCGCTCGCGGAATTCCTCTTTCGCGACAACTCCTTCCCGCACGGCTGCTACCTCATGACCGGCACCGGCGTCGTCCCGCCCGACAATTTTACCCTGCACTCCGGTGACGAGGTCCGCATCACCATCGCGCCCATCGGCACGCTCATCAACTCCATCGCCTAGTCCTCCCCCTCCGCCTCTCCTTCTCTCCCTCTCCTCTTCTCTAACTCTTCCATGTCCTCCTCTCTCCTCGGCCTCAGCCTTCTCGCCGGCCAAACCGGTGCCACCGGCGGCACCGTCTTCCATGCCGTCAATCCCACCACCGGCGAAAACCTCGCGCCCGATTTCCACGAGGCCTCTCTCGCCGAGGTCAACTCCGCCCTTAACGCCGCGGCCGCTGCCTTTGAAATCTACCGCGCCGTCCCCGCCGAGACTCGCGCCCGCTTGCTCGACACCATCGCCGCCGAGATCGAAGCCCTCGGCGACGCTCTCCTCCAACGCGCCCACGCCGAGACCGGCCTCCCGCTCCCGCGCCTCACCGGCGAGCGCGCCCGCACCTGCGGCCAGCTCCGCCTCTTCGCCGCCGTCGTGCGCGAGGGCTCGTGGGTCGACGCCCGCATCGACACCGCGTTGCCCGATCGTCAACCGCTCCCGCGGCCCGATTTGCGCCGCATGTTGATCGCCCTCGGCCCCGTCGTCGTTTTCGGCTCCAGCAATTTTCCTTTCGCGTTCTCCGTCGCCGGCGGCGACACCGCTTCGGCCCTCGCCGCCGGCTGTCCCGTCGTCGTGAAGGCCCACCGCGCCCACGCCGGCACCGCCGAGCTGGTCGGCCACGCCGTCGTCCGCGCCGTCGCCGCCTGCGGCCTACCCGCCGGCCTGTTTTCCCTCGTGCACGGCGGCGGCTCCACCGTCGGCATTGCGATGGTCAAGCATCCCGCCGTCACCGCCGTCGGCTTCACCGGCTCGCACGCCGCCGGCCGCGCGCTCTGCGACGCTGCCGCCTCGCGCCCGCATCCGATCCCCGTCTTCGCCGAGATGAGCAGCCTCAATCCCGTCTTCCTCCTGCCCGGCGCCCTCCGCGATCGCGGCCCCGCCATCGCCACCGGCCTGTGCGGTTCGTTCACGCTCGGCGTCGGCCAGTTCTGCACGAAGCCCGGTCTCGTCTTCGCTCTCCGCGGCGCCGACACCTCAGCCTTTCTCGAAAAACTTTCCGCCGCCGTCCAGGGCGCCGCCTGCGCCACGATGCTTACGCCCGGCATTCGCTCCGCGTTTTTGGAGAACCGCGCCGCCGTCACCGGGCTCGCCGGCGTCACGTTGCTCGCCGCCGCGTCCGCCGCGCCCGACGCGAAAAAAACCGAAGCCCAGCCCAGCGTCGCCGTCACCACCGCGCAAAATTTCCTCGCTCACCCCGCGCTCGCCACCGAGGCGTTCGGCCCGTTCACCCTCGTCGTCACCGCGGAAACCGCCGCCGAGCTCACCGCCTGCGCGCGCGCCCTCGAGGGCCAGCTCACGGCCACGCTCCACGGCAACACCGATGACCTCGCCTCCGCCGCGCCGCTCGTGGCCCTGCTCGAACAAAAGGCCGGCCGTCTCGTCCTCAACGCGTTTCCCACCGGCGTCGAAGTCAGCCCGGCGATGAACCACGGCGGCCCGTCGCCCGCCGCGAGCGACACCCGCTTCACCTCCGTTGGCACCGCCGCGCTCCTGCGTTTCGCGCGCCCGATCTGCTACCAGAGCTTCCCCGCCGCGCTGCTCCCCGCGGCGTTGCAGGACGCCAACCCTCTCGGCCTCATGCGCCTCGTCGACGGTCAGCGCACCACGGCGGCCCGATAGCCTTTGCCAAAATGTTGCGCCGCTCCCTCGCCCTCGTTCTCGCCTTTTCCGCCACCGCAACCGCTGCCGAACCCGCCCCGCGCTCACCCGAAACCATCGTCGCCACCTTCTGTACCGCCTGCCACGGCGCGCAGCTCACCGGCGAACGCGCCCCCAGCCTGCTCGACGACCGCTGGCTCCACGGCAGTGACGACGCCTCCGTGCTGCGCAGCATCGCCGAGGGCTTTCCGCTCCTCGGGATGCCCGGTTACGGCGCCGTCCTTTCCACCACCGAGCAACGCGATCTCCTCGCCTACCTCCGCCGTCAGGCCGCCGAGTTCGCCGCCGGTCGCATCGCCCCGCCACCCCCGCCGCCCGCCGAGCCAGTCGAGAGTCAGCTTCACTCGTTTCGCATCGAAACCCTCGTCGAGGGTCTCGAACGCCCGTGGGGTTTCGCCTTTCTCCCCGACGGCCGCGTCCTCGTCACCGAGCGCCCCGGGCGCCTCCGCATCATTGAAAACGGCCGGCTCCTCCCCGCGCCGGTCGCCGGACTCCCCGAGATCTTCGTCAAACAGGACGGCGGCCTGCTCGACCTTATCGCCCACCCCGATTTCGCGAACAACGGCTGGATCTATCTCGCCTACACCGAAGCCGGCCCGGTCGAGCGCACCTCCATGGCCGTCGTCGTCCGCGGCCGCATCTGGGAAAACCGCTGGACCGATCAGGAAACTATTTTCCGCGCCGACCCCAAATTTTACACCACCGACACCTCGCACTACGGTTGCCGCTTTCTCTTCGATCCCACCGGCCATCTCTTTTTCACCATCGGCGACCGCGGCGACGCCGCCCAGGCCCAAGACCTCTCCAGCCCTTTCGGCAAAATCCTCCGCGTCACCGCCGATGGCCGCATCCCGCCCGACAACCCGTTCGTCAACCGCCCCGATGCCCTCGGCTCGGTTTGGAGTTACGGCCATCGCCACGTGCAGGGGCTGAGTTATCACCCCGTCACCGGGAAACTCTGGACCACCGAGCACGGCCCCGTCGGCGGCGACGAACTCAATTTCATCGAGCCCGGCCGCAACTACGGCTGGCCCTTGATCTCCACCGGTGTCGATCCCACCCGCGTCTACACCGACGCCCGCCCCGGCCTCACCGCGCCCGCCGCGCAATGGACGCCCAGTATCGCGCCTTCCGGCATCGCCTTCTACACCGGCGACAAATTTCCCTCGTGGAAAAACCAATTGCTCGTCGCCGGTCTCGCCGGCCAACAGCTCCGCCGCGTCGAGACCGAGGGCGACCGCGTCGTCCGCCAAGAAGTTCTGTTCAAAGGCTTCGGCCGCATCCGCACCGTCACCATCCGACCCGACGGCCTGCCCTACGTGCTCTTCGACGGCACACCCGGCCGCTTCGCCCGGCTCGTCCCCGTCGCCACCGACCCTGCGCTCGCCGCCGCCCGGCCCGCCGTCCGCCGCGGCATCTTCGGCCGCACCGCCGACGGCATCGAAGTCGAGAGCTACACCCTCACCAACCGCGCCGGCGCCACCGCGCAGATCATCACTCTTGGCGCCATCATCGCCGATCTCCGCGTCCCCGATCGCTCCGGCGTGATGTCCGGCGTCGTCGAGAAAATCACCCCCAGCGCCGAGGGCTTTGCAAAAGGTTTCAAAAGCCCGGCCGCCGTCATCGGCCGTTTCGCCAACCGGATCGCCAACGCCCGCTTCACCCTCGACGGACGCACCGTCGAGGTCACCCCCAACGCCGGCATCCACCACATCCACGGCGGCCGCCGCGGCTTCGACAAAAAAATCTGGCTCGCCGAGCCGCCCGCCCCCACGGGGCCCGCGCGCGTGCGCCTCTCGCTCGTGAGCCCTGCCGGCGAGGAAGGCTACCCCGGCACCCTCAACGTCTCGGTCACTTACACGCTCACCGAGGCCAACACCCTCCGCCTCGATTACGAGGCGACGACCGATGCGCCCACGCCGGTCAACCTCACCAACCACGCCTACTTCAACCTCGGTTCCGGCGGCGACGTCACCGACTACGAACTCACCCTCGCCGCCGCCCGCTTCACCGTCGCTGACGACCGCCGCTTCCCCACCGGCGAAATCGCGCCCGTGCGCGGCACGCCCCTCGATTTCACCACGCCCACCCGCCTCGCGGCCCGCGCCGCCCAGCTCGGCCCCCGCCCGATCTACGATCACAACTTCGTGATCGACCGTCCCGCCGGCGACGCCTCGCTCCGTTTTGCCGCGCGGGTCTACGACGCCGCGAGCGGCCGCCAAATGGAGACGTGGACCACCGAACCCGGCCTGCAACTTTACACCAGCGTGCTCAGCCTCACGCCCGTGATCGGCCGCGTCGGCTTCTTCTGCCTTGAGACCCAGCACTTCCCCGACTCCGTCAACCACCCCCACTTCCCCTCGACGATCCTCCGCCCCGGGGACACGTTCCGCTCCACCACCGAGTATCGCTTTACGACGCGCTGATTTCTCCATCCGAACGTCCTCTTTGCCGCCAGCGGCCCTTCTGCTCGCTTCATCGATTATGGCCACTCTCGTGATCGAATCATTTCCCTAATCACTCCACGCCCGGCTGGAACAAACGGCCGCCGCTCACCGCCGCTCCGTGCCCCAAGAGACCATTCATCTTTTAGAGCGAGCTCTGGCGATTACGCCCCCAAACCCACCCGTGCGCTCCGGCCCCTCCCATTGGGGCTCGCGCCGCGTTCTGCCCTAGCTTGAGGCAGCTCTCCGTTCGACCCCGTCGGATCACTCCATCGACTCCACCCGTATGATTTCCGACGAACGTGATGCCCGATGATCGGTGCTTACTACGATTCCAGTTACCTCCTGTAGCTTCAATGCCCGGAGCTTGGCAGCACTGACTCATTTTCCAGCCCGACTCACTGCGAAAGCCCGGCATTTGCGCTTGAACCTCGTCGCCGCTTTTCCGCACTCTGCGGCGTTCCCCCGGTTTCCCCCGATCAGTCGTCGTCCGGGAAGTTACCCCCACCCATGACAACCCGCTCATCTCCCATCTGCACTGCAATCGCCTGCCTTGCCCTCGTCTTCACGTCCACCGTCTGCTCCGCTGCGGCTGCCACGACTGCATTGGCGGCGCAGGCTACCGGCGCGATCTCCGGCCGGGTCCAAAATGTCGCCACCGGCCAGTATCTGAACAACGCCCGTGTCACCGTGAAAGGCACCGAAAGCGTCGCCTTCACCGACCAAACCGGCAGCTATCGCCTGACCGGTTTGCCCGCCGGCTCGACCGTTCTCGAGGTGTTCTTCACCGGCCTCGATCCACTTCAACTTCCGGTGACGATCCGCGCCGGCGAAGTCATCGAGCAAGACGTCAGCCTGACGAGCGCCACGCGCTACGGCACGGACGCTTCCGGCACGGTCAAACTCGACTCGTTCGTCGTCACCACCGGCCGTGAGACCGACGGCGCCGCCATCGCCATCAACGAGCAGCGCTTCGCCCCGAACATCAAGAACGTCGTCGCGGCCGATGCGCTCGGCGATGTCATGGACGGGAATGTTGGCGAGTTCCTCAAATTCATGCCCGGTGTCACCGCCGAGTATGACCGCGAATCCGGCGGCTCCGTCGCCTCGGTGTCTGTGCGCGGCTTTCCCACCGCGCAGGCCGTGGTCTCAGGCGACGGCCTCCAGATGGCCAATACCGGCAACCCCCAAGGCTCGTCGCGCGTCTTCCAGTTCACCCAGGTTTCCATCAACAACATCTCGCGCATCGAAGTGACCAAGGTGCCGACACCCTCGACCCCCGCCGACTCCATGGCCGGCTCGATCGACATGGTGAGCAAGAGCGCCTTCGAGCGCAAAGACGCCCAGCTCCGCTACAGCGTGGGGATTTCGGGCAATCACCGCACGGCTAGCGTCCAAAAAGTCCCGCACACCACCGACGAGCGCGTCTACAAGGTGCTACCGAGTTTCACCTTCGACTACACTCTGCCCGTCACCAAAAACTTCGGCCTCGTCGTCACGGGTCAGAGCCAGAATCGCTTCATCGAGATGCAGTGGGTGCCGCGCGGATTTGGTACCACCGCGACCGGCGTTTCCGGCGCCTCGGTCAGCCGGCCCTACCTGCAATCCTTTCAGCTGAACAGCGTCCCGCGCGCCAACACCCGCAACGCCGTCGGTCTGAAAGCGGATTGGCGCGCCACGCCCAATGGCGTCCTCTCGCTCAACCTGGAACGCAGCCGCTTCGTCTCGGACCGCTCCAATGCCTCCATTTTGCTCTCTACCGGCACCAACGGCGTGCCCAATCCCGCCACCGGCTTGCCGCTCACCTTCGGCGATAACTTCACGTCCGGCGCCACCGGGCGCGGGGCCATCACAATCGGCAATGGCGGTGCCGGCGTCCGCCAGCAACTCGACACCGAAGCCGTCGGCCTGCGCTACCGTTTCGACGATGGCAACTGGCGCGTCGTCGCCGCCCTCGGCCAGTCGAATTCCTCCGGCGGCTACCAAGACACCATCCACGGCCGCTTCCGCGCCCTCGTGATCACCAACCGCATCCCCGTCCGCGTGAGTTTCGCCCAGATCGACGACGTCCGCCCGCAATCGATCCAGGTCTTCGACAACTCCGACCGCTCCTTCGACATCACCAATCTCGACAACTACCAGGTGAACTCCGCCACCTCCACCCCGCGCGTCATCCGCGACAGTCTTGCCAATGGGAAACTGGATGTGCGCAAGACCTTGCCGATGTTTTCGTTTCCCGCCGCGATTCAGGTCGGCGGACTCCGCCGCGTGCAGGTCCGCGACGTGCGCCGCGAGAGCATCAACTGGAACTACAACGGTCCCGATGGAAATCCCGCGACGCCCGATTCGCCGTCGCTCTTCCGCAATACCGTCTACGTGAACCAGAGCGAAAACTTCGGTTTCAAAAACTTGCCGTTCGTCTCCACGGCCAACGCCCTCCGCGCGTTCCAATCCAACCCGACGCTCTTCAGCAAGACCACGGCGCAGACGACCGCCGAGGAACTTTTCCGCCTGAATAATTCCGAGCGGCTGCAAGAAGCCGTGACCGCCGGCTACGTCCAAGCCGAGCTCGGCCTCTTCCAAAACCGCCTCAAAGTCCTCACCGGCGTGCGCTACGAACGGACCGACGCCGACGGCCAAGGCATCCGCACCGACGCCAACGCGGTCTGGCTCCGCAACGCCGACGGTTCCTTCGCTCGCACCGCCGACGGCGCCCGTATCCGCCGCCCCGAGGCCGGCGCCGTCGGCTCGTTGCAAGAGCTCGCCGTCACCCGCCGGGAGCGCGGCACCAAAGCCTCACGCACCTACGACGGCTATTACCCGAGCCTGCACCTCACCTACCAGATCCGCGAAAATCTCCTCGTTCGTTTGGCCTACGCCAAGACCTACGGCCGCCCCGATTTCGCCTCCATCGTCCCGAATACCACCGTCGACGAAACCGATTTCGGCAACGCCACGCCCGACCCCAACCAAATCCCCGGCCGCATCACGACGCGCAATACCGGCCTGCGCCCATGGACCGGCGATAACTACGATCTGTCCGTCGAATACTACACGCCTCAAGGCGGCGTTTTCAGCGCCGGTGCCTTTCGCAAGGAAATCAGCAACTTCTTCGGCAACGCCGTGAAGGTCGCCACCGCCGCCGATCTTGAGCTGCTCGAACTCGACCCCCGCTACGTTGGCTGGCAGATCACGACCGCCTTCAACGTTCCCGGCACCGCCCGCGTCGATGGCGTGGAGTTCAACGCCCGCCACTCGCTCCGGGCCCTCGGTTCGTGGGGTCGCCATTTCAGCGCCTTCGCCAACGGCACAAAACTCAGACTGCAGGGCGGCACCGACTCCGACTTCAGCGGCTTTATCCCGGAGAGCGCCAACTGGGGCCTCGATTTCAAAAGCAAGCGTTTCAGCGTAATGGCCAATTGGAACCACCGCGGCCAGCAACGCCTCGGCCGCATCGCCGCCCTCGGTACCGATGCCTACGAATACGCCAAGGCGCGCACCCGCCTCGACCTCAACGTCGACTACCAGCTACGTTCCAATTTCTTTCTCTACGCGAGCGCCCAAAACATCTTCGACGTGCCGGAGACCCTCCTGCGCTTCGGTTCGCAAACCCCCGGCTACGCCCGCGGCTACCAAGTCCTGACCACCGGCGTCCAACTCACGCTCGGCGTGAAGGGCACATTCTGAGCCGCGCCCCCACTGGCCCGCTCTGGGCCTCAAGAAAGTGTCAGGACTTGCACTTTTCGATTTACGCCAAAAGAGCGGCGAGCGGCCGCGCGATTCCGCGAGGACCGTATCGCGTCGCCGCCGGAGGTATTCGACCCCGCGCGTTCAACGACCACAGACAGCGTGGCCCTATCACTTTTCTGGGGGTTCCGCCGCACAGGGCTTCTGCGAAATCCGCTCAAGCGACGGGTACTTTTTGCTGGCCTCCACTCATTTCGGTTTGCGCGGCATGAACGCTATTCCTTAAACGACCACGCCGCTTTCCTCGTCCCGCACTCCGCAATCGAGCTGCCGAGCTCAGCGAGCGTCAGGATCGAAAATCCAAAATCAAGAATCCCCCATCCCATGCTCACCCGCCGCCACTTCCTAGCCGGTCTCTCCACCGCCGCCGCCGCCACCTGGCTCCAACCGCTCCGCGCCGCCGCCGGCGATCCCGCCAAAGACCCTCTCCTCGGCCACGGTCGTTTCCGCTACCGCGCCAACAAAAACTGGGTCCCCCCCGGCCAGGGCCGTAATCACCCGATCCTAAACTGCCACGAAATGGTCCAGGTCCGCGACGGTCGCCTCTTCATGGTCGGCGATCATCCCGACCATCAGATGCTCGTCTTCAAGCCCGACGGCACCATCCTCGAATCGTGGGGCAGCGTCTGGCCCGGCGGCCATGGCCTCACGCTCGCCGACGAAAACGGCGCCGAGTTCCTCTTCGTCACGGATTGCGGCCTGTGGAAAACCGGCACCGGTGCTTATCGCCAAACGGGCCGCGTCACCAAGATCGACCTCACCGGTCGTGAGATTTTCTCCCTCAGCCACCCCGCCACCGTCGGCGCGTATGAGCCGAAGATGCCTTTCAATCCCACCGAGACCGCCGTCGCGCCCAACGGCGACATCTACATCGCCGACGGCTACGGTTCCAACTTCGTCCTGCGCTACGACCGCAACGGAAAGTTCATCGCCCGCTTCGGCGGCAAAACCGGCGTGCCCGCCGAGCAACGGCTCGACTCCGCCCACGGCATCGCCGTCGATCTCCGCGCCGGCGCCGACAAAGCCACCCTCCTCGTCACTTCACGCAACGATCTTTGCTTCCGCCGCTTCTCCCTCGACGGTCGCTACCTCGAAACGCTCCCCGTCCCCGGTTGCAACGTCTGTCGCCCCGTCATCTCCGGCCAAGAACTCTACGCCGGTGTCTGCTGGTCCAAAGATCCCGTCGCCAGCAAACTCCCCGGCAACCCCTCCGGTTTCACCGTCATCCTCGACGCGGCTGGCAAAGTTATCAGCGCTCCCGGCGGCACGGAGCCCGTTTACACGGACGGCAAACTCACACCGCTCACGCGCGCCCAACCGATCATCGACCACGGCCACGATGTCTGCGTCCTCACCAACGGCGACATGATCGTCTGCCAATGGAACGCCTTCCAGACCTACCCGATCTACCTCGAGCGCGTCGTCTGATTCCGCCCCACGCGCCGCAGACGACCCACCGAAGTTCGGATCATCCTCTCGCCCCGTAGGAGCCCGCTCGCGGGCGATTCCGAACGGTCGCCGCCGGCCGTGCGGGCTCCTACAAGGGTCGCCGGATGTTCCCGATCTCGCCGACCCGACCACCGCTCACCCTCGCGCCGATTTCTTCCAATCGTCGCGCTGCGGCCGCGAGCGCAATGCATTCGCCGCGGCGTCATCAAATTTTTCCGTTACCGGGTCCCACTTCAACGGCCGCTCCAGCTCCATCGCGATCGCACCCACGTGCAGCGCCGTGCTCAGCCGTTGCAACGCCTCCGCCGTATACATCGGCTCCCCGCCACCCTTGATCACATCGAGAAAATCCCGCTGCTCCCGCGGGCGCCGCGGCCAAAGCTTGTTCGTCGCCGGATCGTAAACCTTGCGAAACACGTTCATATCGCTGCCCGCCACCGGACCGGCCCAACCCTTGTTGCCGACCCAACCGGTGCTGCCTTCGAAACGCAACGCGACTTCTCCTGCCGTAACTTCCAGTTCCACGCCGTTCGCATACGTGTAGGTGAGATCGTAAGTCTGCGGCACCGAGTTGACCGAGTTCGGCGGAATGAACCCCTTGCCCCGCACCGCCACCGGCCCGGAGTTTTCGGAGAAATTCGCCACCTGCGCCGTATCCACCAGATGCGCGCCCCAATCCGTCAGCGAACCGCCGGAAAAATCCCGGATCTGCCGCCACACCTGCGGATCCGTCAGCGTCGGCGTGTAGGGTCGGAACGGCGCCGGCCCCAACCACATCTCGTAGTCCAGATCGTCCGGCACCTTCACCGGCTCTTCGCGCGCGAAGATCGGTTTGATCGGCAGACTCACCTTCATGCGCTCCAGTTTCCCGATCGCGCCGTTGCGCACCGCCTCCGCGAGTTTGTGATAATAAATCACCGCGCGGTCCTCGAGGCCGACGGCAAACAACGCCTTTCGCGCCGCCACGTCGTCCGCCAGCTCGCGCCCCTCGGCGATCGTGAGCGTGGGCTTCTCGCAGAACACTTTTTTTCCCGCCGCCAACGCCATCCGCGCCATCGGCACATGCCAATAATCGGGCGTCGTGATGACCACCGCGTCGATATCGGGCCGCGCCAGCAGCGCCCGAAAATCCGCGATCATCGCGCAGCCCGTCGCGCCGTAGTGCTCGTCCACGAGCTTCCGCGCCTCCTCGCGCCGCTTGCCCCACACATCGCACACCGCGACCACACGGCAATCGTCCTGCTGCAAAAACGACTTCAAATTCACCCCGATCCCGTGCGCGCCCAGGCCGATGAAGCCGAGCGTCACCTGCTTTGAAGGCGCGTTGGCCCCGAGCAACCGGGCCGAGATCAACTGCGGCCCGACCCCGGCGGCAAAGATGCCGGCGATTCCGGTTTTGATGAAGTTACGACGCGAGTGAACGGGAGTTTTCATGGGTAAAACGGGGCTTAACCTCAAAGCTTGAAAGCCACCCCGTTCACGTCGAGGCGCAATCGCGGGTATCTCGCCGAGCATGGGCTTCCTTCTCCTTCGAATCGGCACTCCTCACCTCGCCCCAGAAGCCAAATCTAAAGGTGTCGAAACGTGCCGCCCGGCCGCGTTCCCACCCTCGTCGAAACCTACCGGCGCGACACGGTGGCTGTCCTCGCCCGGCTTTTGAGCTGAACTTCACGCAGCGCGGGTCGCCTGGCTTCTCTTGCCACCCTCGGTCCGGCGATTCGCCTCTCAAAACACAAACTTGCATTTCTTCCATCGTAAGGAATAATCGCAATATGATCGCTCGTCTCGCCGAAGCTCGAATCCGCGACCTGCTCGCGCGTTTTCCCGCCGTCGCCGTCTTGGGTCCGCGTCAGGTCGGCAAGACGACGCTGGCGCTCCGCCTCGCCGGGGCAACCGACGCCACGTTTGCTTACTTGGATCTGGAGCTACCCTCGCACCGGGCCAAACTTTCCGACCCGGAACTCTACTTCAAAACGCAGGAAGACCGCTTGGTCATTCTGGATGAAATCCAACGCGTGCCGGGGCTTTTCGAGATTCTGCGGGGCGTCATCGATGAGCGGCGCAGAAAGGGCCGCCGCAACGGTCATTTTCTGCTGCTCGGATCGGCGTCGATCGAACTGCTCAAGCAGTCGTCCGAGACCCTGGCCGGGCGCATCGCCTATTCCGAACTCACGCCGCTGCTGGTGGAGGAAGCCGCCGCCAAAAAACGGACCGACCGGGATCGGCTGTGGTTGCGCGGCGGCTTCCCCGACTGCTTTCTGGCGCGGGACGATGCCGCGAGCGTCGAGTGGCGCGAGGAGTTCATCGGCACCTATCTCGAGCGGGACATTCCTCTGCTCGGCCCGAAAATTCCGGCCGAAACGTTGCGCCGCTTCTGGACCATGCTGGCCCACGAACAAGGCACGCTGCTCAACGCGGCCGCCGTCGCCGGCGCCATCGGCGTTAGCGGCCAGACCGTGGGACGCTATCTCGACCTCATGGTCGACCTGCTCCTCGTGCGCCGTTTGCAGCCTTGGGCAAAGAATGCCGGCAAGCGCTTGGTCCGTTCGCCCAAAATCTATGTGCGCGACAGCGGTTTGGTGCATGCCTTGCTCGGGCTCCGCGACCTTGACGCTGTGCTCGGTCATCCCGTGACCGGCGGAAGCTGGGAGGGCTTTGTGATCGAAAACCTGCTCGCCGCTGCGCCCGCCGGCACGCAAGCTTGGTTCTACCGGACCGCGGTCGGCGCCGAGATCGATCTCGTGCTGGAGATTCCGCCGAAGGGACGCTGGGCCATTGAAATCAAACGCTCCTCCGCGCCGGTGTTGGCCAAGGGATTTTATTTCGGCTGCGACGACATCAAGGCGACCAGACGAATCGTCGTCCACGCCGGCGAAGACTCGTATGGACTCGGTGACGGCGTCGAAGCGGTCTCGCTACCCGCGGCGCTGGCGACGTTGCGGGAGTGTTCTGAATAAGTTCTTACCACGCCGAATTCCCCCATGAACCGCCGACACTCTCTCACCCGGAGCGGCACTCTCGCTCCGCGCTCGCCCCGCGTTTTAACCCCTTCGCCCAATGGAGCCCCTGCTCGATCGAAAGCTGGCACGAGCAGGACCAATGGCGCCGCCGCATCCCGCACGCCGACTTAATGAAACTCCAAGCGCGCTGAAACCACACCAAGTTCAATCCCGACGCCTGCCACCGCCGCTAAGGCCGCCCGCATGAGCTATCTCTGCTTCACCGCGAAGCACCACGACGGCTTCTGCCCCTTCGACTCGAAGCACACCGACTACATGTCGGTCAAATCCCACTACGGCAAAGATCTCGTCCGCCAATTCCCGCTAAATCTGCGCACTCACCCAAGCCCTCCGACGTCGCTCTCGCCGACGCTCCGGGGCGCACACTCCGACCGTTCCCGCCATACCCGCACCTCACACCCCTTCGCCGTAAAGGTTCGCCAGCCGCGCCACGAGTTTCCGCCGGGCCACCGCGTAGGAAAAATATTTCAGGCCCAGCGCGAAGTTGGTTTCCGCCCACGCTTCGCGCTGCGCCCGGTCGGCCAACAGCGCCCGCGTCTGCGCGACGACGTCGTTGGTCACCAATTGCGTCAACGCGATCACTTTGAAGCCCAAAGGATCAATGTCGCGCGCGTAAACGGCGTAGCGGTTTACCAAAACCGGCTTGCGAAAGTAGATGGCCTCCAGAAAGGCGTTCCCGAAACCTTCGTAGTGGCTCGCATAGGTCACGAGATCGGCGTGCGGATAAACGTCCGCGAGCGTGTAGATTTTTCGGCCCTCCGGCGTCAGCCCGCGCCGTTCACCCACGCGCTCGGAGATGAAGCGCACATCAATCCGCGCTTCCGCGATGCGTTCGCGCAGCATCTGGATGTATCCGCCGCCCTCGTCGCCGGCTGCATGGGAGATCACGAGCTTCGCGTTCGGATGGTCAAGGCGCCGCACGAGCTCGATCGCGTGCTCGATGCCCTTGCGCATCACCACCCGCGTCGGCTGCAGGATAAACACGTCGTCGTCTTTCAACCCGATCTCCGCCCGCAGATCCGCGTTATAGGCGTCGATTCCGGTCGGCGGCGTCTCGAAATCGAGCACATTGGGGATCACCACCGACGGCAGGCTACACCGCCGCGCGAGTTCTTTCTGCGCCATCGAATTGATCACCACGTGCTCCACCCGCGGCAGCGCACCCGGGAAGGCCGCGCGCAGGCAGTCGTTGACCGCACTCACCACAAACCGCTCCCGCTCCCACGCAAAATCGTGGTGATGGGCAATCGTCGGCAGCCCTGTCTCCGCGACTACCTCCGTCATCGCCAGCCCCAGCGGCACATGCATCGGGATCGCGTGGATGTTCTCGGGGATCAGCAACTCGATCCCGAATTTCTCGATGAACCGGTAGAGCTCATCTTTGAGCAATTCCTTGATGCGCTGGATTTCGTTCGTCACCGCCCGCGACCGCACCGTGACGCCGAATAATTTCTCCTGCAGCGCTGCGACCTCAGGATGATTGAAAAACGCGAGCGGAGCCTCGTGGCTGCTTGCAGGCGGGGCATCGAGCTGCCCGGCCATCCAGTAACAGGTGTGTCCGAGGTCGGTAAGAATGTCCGCCCACTTCCGCATCTCCAGCGTCACGCCGTCCGACCCGTGAAAACGCGTCGAAATAAATCCGATCCGGCGGGGCGCCCCGGTGGCCAAAATGCAACGTTCCATCTGCCGACGAAAGCCACGCCGGCCGCCTTGGCAACGCCCCCCGCAACTTCAATTCACACCAGCGCCGCGAGCCGCGCCCAGTCGCCCCCGCTCACCCCGTCGCCCTCGCCCAGCCGCCACGTTTGCCAACCCTGCGCGCACGCCGGTGCGATGTCGTTGTCCGCCCGGTCACCCACCATCAGCGTTTCGCCCGGCGCGATTCCCCGCGCACGCAGGCGCGCCGCCAGCACGCGAAACACCCTCGGGTCCGGCTTGCTGTAGCCGTGGTCAAACGACCAAAAGCACAACGCCGGCTCGAACCATGTGCGCTCCGCCCCCGTGCCCGCCAGCGACTCGTCGAGCTCGCGCAGGGTATACGGCTGCGCGTTCGACGCGATCCCGAGTACCACTCCGCGCTCTCTCAACGCCCGCAACACCGGCGCAGCTCCCGCCATCGCCCGCACCGTGTGCCCCAGCGCCGCGTGTCGAAAAGCAAACTCCGCCTGCTCCGCAACATTGAGCGTCGTCACTTCGGGCACTGCCTCACGCACGATCCCCGCCCAGTCCACCTCGGGAAACGCGATGCCCACCGCCCGCGCCGCCGCATGCTCCCGCGCTACGGCTTCCTCGGTCGCCACGCGAAATTCGCCCAACGTCAACCGCGCGTTCCCGCCCAACCGCTCGCGCCACAACGCCTCCCACTGCGCCTCCGCGTCCGCGGGTGCCGGCCCGACGTCGAGGATCGTCCGGTAAACATCGCAGATGACGGCGCGCGGGTTCATGGGCTGAGATTCCATAACATCGGATATTGATTCTCTCCCGCGAGCTTGGCGCGGAAAAACTCTTCCGCGATCCGCTCCGCCGCCCCGTCCACCACGGTCCCCGGCGCGGTGGCCACGAGTTCCGCCCATCCGCGCCCATAGGCCTCCGCTCCTAAGCGCCGCGCCGCGCCGCTCGGCCAGCGCGACACCGCCAGCGTCCCCGTCTCCGCTCGCCCCCGCCACCGGCGGAGCGCGGGATTCAGCGGCGCGCAACGCGCCCACGATGTCTCTGCCGGATGGGCGAGCACTTCGAGCTGGGCCGTGAGCGTCAGCCGACTGAACGGCATCGGGCCCTTCGCGTCCCACCACGGCGGTCGCGTCGCCCAGGCCCGACACGCCCGTGGTAGCCCCGCACGCCACGCCCGCCAGCGCGTTTCCTGCCGCTTCGTCTCCGCCCGCGCGTCGAGGAGCCCGCGCTCGATCCACACTTCGTCGTAAGCCTGCGGAAACCGGAAACCAAACTCCGCCAGGTCCGGCGCTATGTTCGGCAACGTCCGTACGAGCAAGGGCCGCTCCGCCGCCGCCGCCTCGAGATTGGGCAGGCCGAACCCTTCCTGCAGCGATGTGAGCAACACCGCTTCACTCGCCGCCAGCAGCGCCGCCACCGTCGGCTTGGCGTCTTCCGCTCCCGCCAGCACACCGAATTTTACGCGCCACCCGTGGCGTGTCGCCGCCGCCCGCAACGCCGTCGCGTAGGGCTGTTCATCCGCCGAGCTCACTCCGCCGGTTGTCACCAGCCACGCCTCGGGCCGCAGCCAGCGCGCGACCAGCAGCGCCTCCGCGAAATTTTTCCGCCGCAGCATCCGGCACGGGACCAACCACACCGGTGCCCGCCCGCCCAGCAATCCGTCGAGCCATGCCCGCGCCGCGCCCACCACCGCCTTCGCCGGCGCCGCGCCTGCTACCGCCAAATTGGGCAACCAACCCGCCCGCCTTCCAAGTTCCCCGGCGAGCACGCGCTTATCCGCCCGGTTGATCGTCGCGTGCCGCACGTGGGTTGCGGTCGAAAAAATCGTCCGCGCCACCGCCGCCAACGAGCGCCCACCCGTCCGCCGCAGTTCCGGCCAGCGCTGCCAGCGATTGTCGAACCACCAATCATGATGATGCGCCACCAGCCGCACCCCGCGCCGGCCACATGCGTCCACCCACGCCCGAGACGCCGTCAGATTTCTCCCGAGCCCGAGATTGTGCGCCCACACCACCGTATCGGCTCCACTCGCCCCCTCCAAGACCGCTTCGACCCACGCCACCACCGCCGTTTTGAACTGCCCCGCCGTCCAATTTCCTCCGATTTCAGAGACGTAGCCCACCGCCGCCTCCGTCGCGATCGTCAGATTCACCCCGGGCAGCCGCCGACGCAGCGCGGCGACCCACGCCGCCGGCGGTGCCTCACCGCCGGCGAGCACCACCGACGTCACGTCGGGCCGGCATTCACCCACCAACGCGGGCAACGCCAGTTCGATGATCCGACGCACTCCACCCGGACGATAGTGGCTGTGAAACACGATGAGCCGCATCGTCGGAAGATTCCCCCGCGCACCACCGGGCGCACGAACTTTTTTCGACAAACTTCGGATGCGGCTTGTCTCGTTTCACGGACCACTGCTCATTCGCTCCACGCATCGGGCAATTGTGCGCGGTGCCAAGGGTCCGGGACTGGAAAATCCCGGAGGTCACGCGACAGGTCGGGCCACCCGTCGCAGTAAACGACGACGCGCCCCGTGCGCACCTTTCGCTCATGTCCGATTTCTACCAAACAGGTGCCGTTGCCACCCTCCACCGCCTCGGCACGCCCAATGTCGCCCGACTCGAACGTGAACTCGGGCTTTTTGCCGCGGAGACACCCATCGCGCTTGTTCTCCCCTGCCATATTCGCGAAGTCGGCACCAAGGCCCTCCGCGGCATCGCCCGCGAGTTGAAGCAAGTTTCCTACCTCAATGAAATCGTCGTCGGCATCGACGGGGCCAATCTCCGCAGCTGGAAAAAAGCCCGACGCTTCTTCGCCCAGCTCCCGCAGAAACCGATGCTGCTTTGGAACGACGGTCCGCGCATGCAGCAATTGTTCAAAAAACTCGAGCATGCCGAGCTCGGCGCCGGCCAAACGGGCAAGGGCCGCAACGTCTGGGCCTGCCTCGGCTACGTGCTCGCCAGCGAGAAGTCGCGTATGGTCGCCGTGCACGACTGCGACATTCTCACTTACAATCGCGAACTGCTCGCCCGGCTCTGTTATCCCGTCGCCCACCCAAGTCTGGGCTTCGATTTTTGCAAAGGCTACTACGCGCGCGTCACCGACCGCCTCAATGGCCGCGTGATGCGATTGCTCGTCACCCCGCTTCTCCGCGCCCTGAAGAGCATCATCGGCCAACACCCTTATCTGGTTTACATGGACACCTTCCGCTACCTGCTCGCCGGCGAGTTTTCCATGGACCTCGATGTCGTCCGCCGAGTCCGGGTCCCGGCGGACTGGGCCCTCGAAGTCGGCATGCTTTCCGAGGTGATCCGCAATTGTGCGCCCCGCGCGATCTGCCAGTCGGAGCTCTGCGAGAACTACGATCACAAACACCAGGAACTCTCCGCCCGCGATGCCGAACGGGGCCTGAACAAAATGGCCGCCGACATCGCCCGCGCCTTTTTCCAACGCATGGCCGCCGAGGGCATCAAACTCGACGCCGGCCTCTTCGATACGCTCATGAGCGCCTACATGCGCCAAGCCGAGGACACCCTCCGCTTCTACGCCGCCGACTCCGCCCTCAACGGGCTCAAATATCCCCGCCACGAAGAGGAGACGGCGGTCGCCACGTTTGTCCGCAGCATCCGCTTGGCATCGAAGCAACTGCAGGATGACCCGCTCGGCGCCCCCCTGATCTCGAACTGGAACCGCGTCGAATCCGCCTTGCCGGACTTTCTCGACGAACTCCGAGAAGCCGTTCGCCTCGACAACGAAGCGTAGCCGTTCGCCGGCCACTATCCAACCCACCGTAGGCCGGTGAAGGCCGATGGTCGGTATAAAGCCGCTTCAACTCGGCATTCCCATGGCCGATATTCCGGCGGTAACTCCGGTCGGCCCGAACTCCGTCAAGGAATACCCCGGTCCGTCCGACCTGCTCGCCTCGATTTTGCTCACCGTTGCCGCCGGGCGACCCAAAGGCGACGCCGTGAAGCTCAAGCACCCCCGCTCTCCTCTCATGCCGAGCGAGCACGGGGACTAAGGCCGCTACCTCCACCTCACAAAAGCCCCGCCTGCGCACACGCTAACACCGTCCTCGCCGCCACACTGGTGCTCGGCGCCAATCTTGAGTTCGACCACGTCTCCGCCAACCTCTGCCCCAGGAAAGATTCCGGCGCCTCGTTTCTCTGACCTCGCTTCCGCGCCGGTACACCCGCCCTACTCCACTCACAGTCTCTGCTCTGCTCGCCTACTCCATCTGTCTACCCGTCGTTCCCTCACCATGCCCCTTCGCGTTTTCACCCCATTAGTCATCGCCGCTTTTTGCTCCGGCGGACCGCTCACTACGTTGGCCGCGGCCAACTCTCCCTTGGCTCCCGCCTCCACGGCCGCCGAGCTCACCGCCGAGGAAAAAGCCGCCGGCTGGCGTTCGCTCTTCGACGGTCAGTCGCTCGCCGGTTGGCGTCTCTACGGCAAACCCGCCGGCACCCCCATCGGTCCCGGTTGGCGCGTGGAAAACGGCATCCTCAAGAAAATCGCCGGCATCAAAACCGGCGACCTCATCACCGAGCAGACCTTCGACAATTTCGAACTGACCTGAGAATGGCGCATCGAAAAAGACGGCAACAACGGGATAAAATACCTCGTCACCGAAAAACGCCCGGGCGCTCCCGGCCACGAATATCAGATGATCGACGACGACTCCCCGAAATGGGCCTCGCTCCACGCCGAGTCCAAGACCGCTTCCTTCTACGAGGTCCTCCCGCCCGCCGCCGATCGCCCGCTAAACCCAGCCGGCCAGTGGAACCGCTCGCGCGTCGTCGTCCGCGGCCAGCTCGTCGAGCACTGGCTCAACGAGCGTCTGGTCCTCGCCTACGAACTCGGCAGCCCCGCCGTCAAAGTCGGCATCGCCAAAAGCAAATTCGCGAAACACCCCGACTTCGGCCAAAAACTCCGAGGGCACATCATGCTCACCGATCACGGCGACGCCGCCGAGTTCCGCGCCATCAAGCTCCGCGAACTGTCCACCCCTTAAACCGACAACACCCCTCTCCTTCGATGTTCCTCCGCCCCCTCGCTCTCGCCTTCCTGCTCTCCGCCTCTCCGTCTCTCCTTCTCCCCCTCGCCGCCGCTCAAGCTCCCGCCCGCACTCCCGCCGACGGCCCGTTTCTGCCCGCCGCCGCGCTACCTGGCGGGATCGTCCTCGCCCTCTACCCACCCGATTCCCCGCTCCTGAAACGCGAACGGCTCCACGAGGCCGAAGCCTACAACAACACCTCTGGCGGTGTCGCTCCCGGCGGCAAAGTTCAAAGCACGCTCAACGTCCACAACCCCAGCATCGAGATTCACCTCGCCCCTGACCGCGCCAACAACGGCGCCGCCATCATCGTCATCGCCGGCGGCGGACACAAAATCCTGTGGATCGGCCCCGAGGGCCACGATTGCGTCCCTCTTTTCGCCCGCTACGGCATCTCCACCATCGTCCTCCGCCACCGCCTGCGCGTCGACGGATACGATGCCAAATTCGACGCCGTGAACGACGCCTTCCAGGCCGTCCGCCTAGTCCGCGCCAACGCCGCGAAATGGAAAATCGACCCCGCCAAGATCGGCCTGCTCGGCTTCTCCGCAGGTGCCGAACTCTCCGCGCCCGCCGCAATTTTCTTCGCCGACTTCGCCGCGAAAAACAACGCGCCCGCCGATCCCCTTGCCGCGATTTCCCCGCGCCCCGATTTCGTCGGCCTCATTTACCCCGGCCCCACGCCGTTCGCCAAGGGCGCGACGCCCGCGATCCCGGGTAACGTGCCGCCGAGCTTCATCGCCTCACCCGGTTCCGGCGACCGCGTCCATGCGCTGTGGGCCACCGAGTATTTCACCGCGATGCTTCAGCGCGGCGTGCCCAATCTTGAAATGCACATCTACGGCCGCGGCACCCACGGCGGCGGTCTGAAAGCCCGCGGCGGCATCCCGCTCGGCACCTGGCCCGATCGCTTCATCGACTGGTTCCGCGACCTCGGCTTCCTCGAAAAACCCGGCGTCGAAACCAAAGCCGCCGCCGAGTCCGCCGCCTTCGCCGCCAAACCGGCGTCCTGATTTTTCAAGCCCCGGGACGAGGTTTTTTGGGTCCACACCCACTTCGCGTTTGCACCGGCGTCGGAGCCGCAAACTCTGGATTCGAGCGCGAGGTTTCCCCCTCCCGCGCCCTTCTTCTCCGATGCCCTCCCTGACCGCTGCCTTCTGCCTGTCTGCCCTGTTCCTGATCACGTCCGTCCGCGCGGCGGACACGCCGGAGAAAATCCAGTTCAACCGCGACATCCGCCCCATCCTCTCGGAGAACTGTTTCTACTGCCACGGTCAGGACGCGAGTCACCGCGAGGCCAAGCTCCGCCTCGACGAACGCGACGACGCCACCCGCGACCGCGACGGCTTTTTCGTCATCGCCCCCGGTAAACCCGAGGAGAGCGAACTCATCGCGCGCCTGCTCTCTAAAGATCCCGAGGAGCAGATGCCCCCGCCCAACGCCAACAAACACGTCACGCCCGAACAGACCGCGCTGCTCCGCCGCTGGATCGCCGAGGGCGCAACCTACGAAAAGCACTGGTCCTTCGTCGCACCCGTCCGCGCCCCGTTGCCCGGTCCGGTCGCTCAACCCTCAGCTCTCAACGCTCAACTCTCCCGCAACCCCATCGATGCCTTCGTCCTGGCCCGCCTCGCCCGCGAGAATCTTTCCCCGTCCCCTCCCGCCGCCCCCGAGACATGGCTGCGCCGCGCCAGCTTCGATCTCATCGGCCTGCCACCGACTCCCGCTGAACTCGACGCCTTTGCCCGCGCCGTAATCGAAAATCCAAAATCCGCCTACGAAAACGCCGTCGACCGCCTGCTCGCCT
>NEVA01000021.1 GCA_002304445.1 Opitutia bacterium Tous-C4FEB
CTACGGCCGCGGCCGCGAACTGCGCCTCATCGACGGCGAGATCGAACTCCGCCTGAGCGAGCGCTACCCCGCTTATGCGGTCGTCGTCCGCACCGTCGGCGCCGCGATCCGTCCCGGCCAATGGCGCCACGTTGCCGTGGTTTACTCGGGCGGAAAGAACGCCGCCGGCGTTCGCTGCTTCATCGACGGGCAGGAGCAACCGGTCCACGTCCACTTCGACGGGCTGCCGGGCGAGCCCAAGCAGGCGGAGTTTCTCCTCGGAGCGGACAACGCCCCGGCCGGCTCCCGCTGGCGCGGCGCGCTCGACGAAGCCCGCAGTTTCCCGCGCGCGCTGGACGCCGCGGCCGTCCGCGCCCGCTTTCAATCCGAGGCCCTGCCCTATGCCGCCGCCCGCGCCGCCTCCGGCGCCGCCGATACCGTGACACTCGGTTGGCTGCGCGACACCGTGCTCGCCGACGCCGATCCGACCCGCGCCCTCTTCGCGCGCCGCACCGCTTTGCACGAAGCCCACCTCGCCCTCCACCGCAGCCTGCCCACGGCCATGATCATGGACGAACTGCCCGAGCCCCGCCCCACCTTCGTGTTGGATCGCGGCAACTACCACGCACCCGGCGAACCCGTCACCGCCGGCGTGCCCGAGGCGTTGCTCTCGACCCCGTGGCCCGCCGGCGCGCCCCACAACCGCCTCGGCCTCGCCCGCTGGCTCACCCAGCCCGATCACCCGCTTACCGCCCGCGTAGTCGTGAACCGTTTCTGGGCACAACTGTTCGGCACCGGCCTCGTGAAGACCCTCGAGGATTTCGGTTACCAAAGCGAATGGCCGAGCCATCCCGAGCTACTCGACACGCTCGCCCGCGACTTCATCGACGGCGGCTGGAACACCAAAGAACTGCTCAAGACGATCGTCCTCTCCGCCACCTACCGCCAGTCCAGCGCCACCACGCCCGCTCTTACTGCCCGAGATCCCGAGAACCGGCTGCTCGCCCGCGGCCCCCGCGGACGCCTGCCCGCCGAGTTGATCCGCGACCAAGCGCTCGCTGTCTCCGGCCTGCTCGCCCCGCAACTCGGCGGCCCGAGCGTCTATCCTTACCAACCCGAGAAACTCTACGTCGGCATCGTCGTCGACGCGCCCTACCCGAGCACCAAGTGGGGCGTGAGCACCGGCGCCGACCTTCACCGCCGCAGCCTCTACACGTTTTGGAAACGCACCATCCCCCATCCGGCAATGACGACCTTCGACGCGCCCGACCGTGAATTCTGCACCGTCCGCCGGGCCCGCACCAACACGCCCCTGCAAGCCCTCGCCCTTTGGAACGAGCCCGGCGCGCTCGAGGCCGCGCGCAATCTCGGCACCCGCATGGTGCGCGAAGGTGGCGCCAATGATGACGCCCGCGTCGCCTTTGCCTTCCGCCTCGCCACCGGTCGCCGCCCGCACGCCAACGAGACCGCCGTGCTCACCAAAACCCTTGCCCAGCTCCGCCACGAGTTCACCGCCCACGGCGCCGATGCCTACGCCTTCGTCACGACCGGCGCCTCGCCCATCGACGCATTGCTCGCGCCCGCCGAAATCGCCGCCCACGCCGCCGTCGCCAACATGATCCTAAGCCTCGACGAAACGATCTCGAAGAACTGACCCCACATGTCCTGCCACAACTACCAATCATTCCACTCCCGGCGCGACTTCCTCACCAAGACCGGCCTCGGCCTCGGCACCGCCGCCCTCGCCCAACTCCTCGGCCGCGACGCCTTCGCCGCATCATCTCCGGTCTCTCCGCTCTCAGCTCTCAACTCTCAACTTTCCTCCGGCGCCACCGGCGCACTCCCCGGCCTGCCCCACTTCGCCCCGAAAGCCAAACGCGTCATCTGTCTCTTTCAATCCGGCGGTCCGTCCCACCTCGACCTCCTCGACGACAAACCCGTCCTCCGCCAGCGCTTCAACGAAGACCTCCCCGACTCCGTCCGCCGGGGCCAACGCATCACCGGCATGGTCGCCTCGCAATCGCGCCTCGCCGTCCAGCCCAGCAAGTGGGACTTCAAGCCCGGCGGCAAAAGCGGCACCGTCATCAGCGACCTCCTGCCCCGCATCCGCGACATCGCCGACGAGATCTGCGTCATCCGCTCGATGCACACGGAGGCCATCAACCACGATCCCGCCATCACGTTTTTCCAGAGCGGCAGCCAACTGCCCGGCCGCCCCAGCATGGGCGCATGGACCGACTACGGACTCGGCAAGATCAACGAGAATCTCCCGTCCTTCGTCGTGCTGTTGTCGGTCAACAAAGCCCGCTCCGGCCAAGGCCTGCTCGCCCGCCTCTGGGGCAGCGGCTTCCTCCCGAGCCAGCATCAGGGCGTGCAATTCCGCAGCGCCGGCGAACCCGTCCTCTACCTCAACGACCCACCCGGCCTCACCCGCGAACGCCGCCGCCTCATGCTCGACGGCATCGCCGATTTAAACCGCCAGCAACTTGCCACCAGCGGCGACCCCGAGATCGAAACGCGGATCAGCCAGTTCGAACTGGCCTACCGGATGCAGACCAGCGTGCCCGAGCTCATGAACCTCGCCGGCGAATCCGCCGCCACGATCGAAAGCTACGGGGCCGATGTGAACGAGCCCGGCTCCTTCGCCCGCAATTGCCTCGTCGCCCGCCGCCTCGCCGAGCGCGGCGTGCGGTTCATCCAACTCTACCACCGCGACTGGGACCACCACGGCGGCCTCCAAGACCACCTCCCGCGCCTCGCGACCGACGTCGATCAAGCCAGCGCCGCCCTCGTGAAAGACCTCAAGCAACGTGGTCTGCTCGACGAGACCCTCGTCATCTGGGGCGGCGAATTCGGCCGCACGCCCTACGCGCAAGGCGACGCCAACCGCGAAAAATACGGCCGCGACCACCACGGCAAAGCCTTCTCGATCTGGATGGCCGGCGGCGGCATCAAGGGCGGCATGACCCACGGCACGACCGACGACTTCGGTTTCAACGTCGTCGAAAACCCCGTGCACATCCACGACCTCCAGGCGACGATCATGCACTGCCTCGGCATCGACCACACGCGGCTCACGTTTAAATTCCAAGGCCGCCAATACCGCCTCACCGACGTCCACGGCGAAGTCGTAAAAGCCATCCTCGCCTAATCCCGAAGTGGCACGGGCATCCTGCCCGTGTTTTGGTCCAGCTGCCGCGCCTTCCGTCCCGCGTTTTGCCGTTTGACCACTGCGTCAGTCACCGTTGACTGCCACATATGAAGACCAACATCCGCGCCTTCCAACGCGACTTCCCCCGGATGCGACGACTCGCGGCCGCCGGCACCGTCATCATTGTAGAAGCCGATGACCAAGCCTTTGAGTTCCGCGCCCGTCGCCGCGGGCCCGGCGTGCTGGGTTGCATGACCGGCCGCGCCAAGCTCGGAAAATTGCGCGAGGGTCCCGCCATCCCGCTCGAAGAATGGGGCCCTCTCGCCTGATGAAGTATTTGCTCGATACCCACGCGGTGTTGTGGATCGCCGAATCTTCGCCCCGCCTGTCGTCCAAAGTTCGCGTGCTGGCCAGTCGCTCGGATTCGGACGACTTTGCCGTTGCAGCCATCAGCCTCCTCGAAATCGCCCGTAAAGCCCACACCGGTGAAATCGACCTGCAACCCGATGCCTCCACGTGGCTCGACGATCTCGCCCATCGTTTCCGCATTTTGCCCCTCACATCCCAAGTCGCCTGGCGCTCCGTTCAACTCGACTGGGAGCACAGAGATCCGGCGGACCGCCTGATCTGCGCCACCGCCCTCGAGCACAATCTGACCCTTGTCACTCAGGACAAGGAGATCACTCGATGGCAGGGGGTCTCCGTCTTCTGGTGAACCTAGGCTTCACCATCTCCGTCCAATGAAATCCGCCTTCATCTTAACCCCACTGCTCCTTCTCCTCGCCCTCGCTTCGTCCGCCTTTGCCGCCAATCCCTTCTTCGCGATGGACAACATCGCCCGCGGCGGCCCCGACGTCGCCCCCGCGATGCTCAAGGAACTCGGCTACGACGGCTTCGGCGGTCGCGTGCCCGACGAGACGATGCTCCCCGCGATCAAGGCCCGCGGCCTGAAGTTTTTCAACGGCTACCACGTCCTCGACCTCAACCCTGCCCAACCCGCGCCCAACGACGCGCTTCGCCGCTGGCTCACCGCGATGCGCGGCCAAGATGTCGCCCTCTGGCTCGCCATCAACAAGGTCGCCCGCGCCGACGGCACGCTCTACCCGATTTCTTCCCCCGAGGCCGACGCCTACGTCCTCACCCAACTCCGCGCGATCGCCGACGTCGCCCAAGCCAACGGCGTCCGCGTCGCGCTCTACCCGCACACCGCCTTCTGGCTCGCCCGCGTCGACGACGCGCAGCGGGTCGCCGACCAAATCAATCGCCCCGATGTCGGTGTGACCTTCAATCTCTGCCACTGGCTCAAAGTCGAAGGCGCCGAACGCGATCCCGTCCCCGTCCTCCGCGCCGCCCTCCCGCGCCTCATGTTCGTCACGATCAGCGGCGCCGACACCGGCGACACGAAGGCGATGGGCTGGGACCATCTCATCCAGCCGCTCGACGCCGGCACCTACGACCTCGCCCGTTTCGTGCGCACGCTAAACAAAGTCGGCTACACCGGCCCCGTCGGGTTCCAAGGCTACAACATCAAGCTCGAGCCCCGCGAAGCCCTCGCCCGCAGCATCGCTGCGTGGCGCAAGTTCAGCGCGGCGCCTTGAGCGATGGAGTTTCTCGTCGAACTGGTCCTCCAACTACTGGTCGAACTTTTGACCAATCTGGCCGGGCGGCCGTTTCGCTCGCGATCATCGCCGCCAATTTTGATCGCCCTCGGCTACGGCACTCTCGGTGCCGCGGTTGGCCTAGTGAGCGTGATTTTTGGCCGACGTCGGCCTCGTCTCCTTTGGCGCTGCGACTCCTTACGCTCATCCTCGTGCCGTTGCTCACCGGCCTAGCGTTTGCCGCACTCGGTGCATGGCATCGCCGGCGCGGCCACGAGCCGGACCGGCTCGAGCGATTCTTTTACGCCTGGCTCTTCGCCGTCGCCATCGCCCTCGTCCGCTTCATCTGGGCGAAATGACAACAGTCGGAAGTACGACCAAACCGGCCGCTTGCTCCCACCACCGTTTCATGCGACTCGCTGTTCTCCAGCGCGCCGCCGGCTCGGCCTTCCTGCGAAAAAGTCACGCACACCTAGGCGCTGGCGATGGCCCCGGCGACAAATTGATTGAGGCTTTCCCCGCGGGCTTGGGCCTTGAGCGCCGCTTTTTGGTGAATCTCCGGCGACACCCGCACCAAAAACTTACCGCTGTAGCTCTTGCCGGCGGACGGTGCCGGCAACGGCTTCCCCTCCCGCAAAAACACCTCAACCCATTCGTCGACGATCACCGCCAATTCCGCCAGCACCTCGGCTTCGGTCGCGCCGTGGCAGCACTGCCCGATGATCGGCGGTGCACTGCCCACATAGACTCCATCTTTTTCGCTCCACTCGACCACCTTGAGATAACGACGGGCGTGAATTTTGATTTGGCCGGGGGTTGGTTTCATTTTTGAGCTTCTCCGATACGCTGACGAATTTGTTTTTCCTGATAATGATAGGCGTCGTCCCCGGGTTTTCCTGAAACGGTAACTCGCGGACCTTTGGGATGAACATAGTTGCGATGACTGCCTTTGCCGCCGCGATCGACAAACCCGGCGCGCTCCAAGTCTGCGATCAATTGGCGAACCTTCCGAGGCATAAGCAGTATCGTTATGATACCACAGATCGAGTCAAGGCGATGTTCAGTTTCCACGGCCAAAACGATTCCGCTCCACCCTTGCTCCATCACCGAGCTTTGGGCCGCCCGGCTTTGCGTCCGTCGTAAAGAGCAAACGGGCTGCTTTCCAGTCGTAGTGATTGCGCGCCCGAGCTAATAGTCCCACCCTCATTTCCCTAATCCATGCGCTCCTTTCGCCGCCTCCGCACCGCTCTTATTATCCTGATTGCCCCAATCGCATTCGCCCAAGCGGCGGCCCCCGAGCTCCCGCCCAAGGAAAACTTCCATCTCTTCCTCCTCGTCGGCCAGTCCAACATGGCCGGCCGCGGTGTCGTCGCCGACTCCGACAAAGTCCCCCGCCCGCGTGTCCTCATGCTCGACAAATCCGGAGCGTGGGTCCCCGCCGTCGATCCGCTCCACTTCGACAAACCCGCCGCCGGCGTCGGCCTCGGTCGCTCGTTTGCCGAGGCCATCGCCGCCGCCACCCCCGGCGTCACCATCGGCCTGATCCCGTGCGCCGTCGGCGGCTCGCCCATCGACGCATGGACTCCCGGCTTCTACTACCAACCCACCCAGAGCCACCCGTGGGACGACGCCCTCCGCCGCGCGCTACTCGCGCTCCCCACCGGCACGCTCAAGGGTATCCTCTGGCACCAAGGCGAGTCCGACTCCAACCGCGAGCTCGCCCCCGCCTACGCCACCAAACTCCAAGCCCTGATCGCCCGTTTCCGCGCCGAACTCCGCGCTCCCAACATCCCGTTTATCGTGGGCCAACTGGGTCGCTTCGCCGGTGCCCCGTGGAACGAATTCAAAACCGAGGTCGACCGCGCGCACCGTGAACTGCCCGCCAAGATTCCCCGCACCGCCTTCGTGAGCGCCGAGGGCCTGACCGACAAAGGCGACAAGACCCACTTCGATTCCGAGTCTTGCCGCGAGTTCGGCCGCCGCTACGCCGAGGCCTACCTGAAGCTCGCCCGCTAGCGCCATCCAGCGCGCCCGCTCGTCGGCTCGTCGGCTCGTCGCCCGCAGGGGCACGGACGCACTGCCCGTGCGCCGTGCCGTCTCGATGTGGAAAATCGTCAGTCGAAAGTGTGACGCGGGAATTGTGCTCACACGCAAACGCGCCATTTCTCTTTCCCACCGCAACCCCGCGCGAGTTCCCCCGTTCGCGCAAAACCCCATCCTGCCATGCCCCCACGTCGCCTCCGTCTCTGCGCCGCCGCCTCACTCGTCCTCCTCTCGCCGCCGCCAAGCCCACACCCAACGGCACCTACGCGCCGCAACACATCCTGAACCACACCCTCGCCGTGCTTGAAGGCACCACCCCGGCGCTCTTCTATCCCACAACCACCCTTTCTTCCCACCCATGAAACCAAAATACCTCAATCCCCTGATGGCCGCGGCCCTCGCCGCAACGGCCCTGTTCGTTCCCCTGTCCAGGGCGGCGGTCGATCCGGCCGCAGCGGTCACTGCCTTCGGAGAAATCTCCGGCAACGTCGGCAACATCGCCACCGGTCGCCTGCTTGAAGGCGCCAGAGTCGATTTGCCCAAGTTGGGCCTGTCGGTCCTGACCGACCAGACCGGCCGGTTTGTGCTCCGCAATGTTCCTGCCGGCTCCCACGAGATCGTGGCCACTTACCTCGGCCTCGATCCGGTCACCGCGGCCGTCGTCGTCTCCGCCGGCCAGCGCGCGACCCGCGACTTCGACCTCACCGCCGCGGTGTATAAACTCCAGGCATTCGCCGTCACGGGCGAACGCGAAGGCAATGCCGCCGCCCTGACCTCCCAGCGCAACGCGACGAACAAGAAGGACGTCGTCGCACTCGATGCCTACGGCAACTTGCCCAACATGAACGCCAGCGAACTCGCCGTTCTCCTCCCGGGCGTGGCCGGCAGTCTCTCGGACGAGGGTAATATCATCGGCTTCACCGTGCGCGGCATGCCGCCGGCCATGAACACCATCACGATCGACGGCGCACTCATGGGAAGTCAGGGCGGCATGGCCCGCGCCACGCGCATGCACACCATCACCGGCTCGATGTTCGAGGCCCTCGAGGTCACCAAGGGCCACACTCCCGACAAAGAAGCCGGCTCGCTGGGCGGCACTGTGAATCTGAAGAGCCGCTCCACCCTGAGCATGAAGGAAAAGCAACGCATCTCCTACAATTTCTCCACCCGCATCGCCCCGCCGGGCACCCAACAGATCCCGATGCGCGAGCAGCACCGCGCCCACCCGTTGGTCAACGTCAGCTATCAGGAGCTCTTCGATGTGCTGGGCGGCGAGCGCAACCTCGGCGTCGCGGTTAACCTGTTTTACAGCGAGCAGGCCGTCGGCTTCTTCAGCACAACCCGCGATTTCCAAAATACCGTCGCTGTGCCCGCCTACGTCTGGGACTACCGCACGCAGGACAACTACAACAACCGCAAGCAGGCCAGCGTGAACACCAAGTTCGACTTCCGGCTTTCGGCGAACTCCAAGTTCTCGCTGAACCTGATCTACAACGACGCGTTCGAACGATTCCGCCTGCGCTATCTGTTCCGGGCCACCACCGGCAACCAAGCGTCCGTCCCCGACAACACGACCTCCGGCATCATCCCGGGCTTTACCAGCCGGATCACCCAGGTGCGCCCCGTCGCGGGCTCGCTCATCGATATCACCTCGCAGATGTCCCATTTCTACAACCGCCAGCGGCACGTGGCGTTTGGCGGCGAACACAAGTTCGGCGCGCTCGAACTCGACCACGACGTCGTCTACAGCGCCTCCTATATCAATGGCGGCGGCGGCGACGGCGGCGTGCTCGTCAACCGCGTGACCGGAGTAGGCTGGACGCTGGATCGCACCGCGTCCGATCTCTACCCGCGTTTCACCCAGACCGCCGGACCGGATATCAGCAACCCGGCCAGCTACCGACCCAACAGTCTGAACTTTGCCGATAGCACCAATATCCACGAAGTCCGCGAAGTGCGGGGCAACGCCCGCTATCGCCTGCCCATCGCGATTTCCGCGTTCCTGAAAACCGGTTTTCGCTACCGCGAAGAGCGATCGGCCGACGAGGGCCGGAATCGTCGCTCGATTTTCCTCGGCACCAACTCCTCCCAGCTGCCCACCGACCCGACGATCAGAACGTTCGGGAACCAAAAGACCGGTCTGAACATTCCCGCGTGGAATGCCAACGCGATCAGCGTCGGTCGCAGGCCGGTTAACCCGGCCCTCTGGCGGGACGATATCTATTTCGCCGAGACTACGAAATTCATCGGCACCCGCGAGGTCGTCGAAACCGTGAAAGCCGCCTACATCATGACCCAAGGGACGATCGGGCAGACCGGTTTCATCGGCGGCGTGCGGGGTGAAGACACCGCCACCGAAAGTGGAGGCTGGGTTCGCTCGCGCTTCGCCAGCACGGTCGCCGAGCAGAACGCCGACCCCGTCGGCGCCGCGCGCAAAGATTACGCCAACAACCGGCGGAATCTTTCCGGCAACTACTCCAAGATGTTCCCCAGCGCGCATCTCACCCAAGACCTCACGCCCAATCTCAAAGCCCGGCTCAGTTGGTCCAACAGTTTCGGCCGGCCTCCGATGTCCAGCCTCTTGCCCAACGAAACCGTCAACGAGACGGCCCAAACGCTCACAATCAACAATCCGAGCTTGAAACCGCAGACCGCCGAAAACTGGGACACTTCCTTGGAATACTACTTCGAGCCCGTCGGCAGCTTTTCCGCGAGCTGGTTTCACAAAACGATCAAGGACTACATCGTCGCCGGACAGATCAGCGGCACGGTCGGCTCCGGCGCCGACAACGGCTATAACGGCGAGTATAGCGGCTTCTCCATTTTGACTTCCGGCAATCTCGGCATGGCCATCGTCCAAGGTTGGGAGCTGGCCTATCAGCAGCAGTTCACATTTCTGCCCGGGCTACTCAAAGGCCTCGGCATTTCCGCCAACGCCACGATTCTTGAAACCCGCGGCAATTTCGGTTCCACGACCCAAACCCGCCGAACCGGTGAAGTCCCCGGCTTCGTGCCGCAGACCGCCAACCTCAGCCTGAGCTGGCGCCACCGAAATCTGGGCACCCGCATCAATATCAACCGCACCGGCGAATTCATCAACGCCTTCACCGCTCCCGGTTCCGGTCGCAATCAATACACCTTGGAACGCACCGTTGTGAATGTCGGCGCCGCATATCGCCTGCGCCCAACCCTCAGCTTCACCGCCGACGTCGGAAACATCTTCAACGAAGCGCAGGTCTTCTACCGCGGCATCGCCGACAATATCTCCGAGTATCGCATCCCCGGTGTGACGCTGACCGTGGGCGTAAGCGGACAGTTCTGAGCCAACCAGCCAAGGGCCGGGACCACTACCATGCGGTCCCGGCCCCGCCGGCGATCCCGCCGCATCCGAATCACGGAAGCCCCGTCTCCCGGAAGGAAAACCTTACGTTCAATTTGCGATCGTCGCGGCCCGGATTCTTTGCGAAAGCATCACGCCTTCCTGCGGCCATTTTCGCCGTGCGCCGCGCGCCTGGCGGATTCAGCGCCCTCACTCCAAAATCCGACCAAGCCGCATGATCTTCCCGATTCAGTTTAATCGCGTTCTCCAGGTCGCCACCTTCGCCGTGGCCTTGGTTGCGCCTTGGGCCCAAGCCGCAGATGCCGTCGCGCCCGCCGGCCAGCGGGTTTTCGTCTGCGCGCACAGCTTCATGCTTTTCACCGCCAAGCTCCTGCCGCCGATGGCCGAAGCCGCGGGCATCCCCCACGTCAACGCGGGCCAACAGATGATCGGAGGCTCCCGCGTCATCCAGCATTGGAATCTGCCGGACGCGAAAAACGGCGCCAAGACCGCCCTCCGCGAAGGGAAAGTCGATGTGCTCACCCTCTCGCCCCACACGCTGCTGCCAGACCCGGGGATCGACCAATTTACCCGACTTGGTCTCGATAAAAATCCGGGTCTGCGCGTGCTCGTCCAGGCCTCGTGGCCCACCCACGACGGCACTTCAAACAAGGCCTTCGCTAACCTGACGCGCAACACCGCCACCGTCACGAGCCTCCGCACTCAGCGCGACGCCCACAACTCCGGCTGGCTCGTCAACCTTGAGGCTCAAATCCGCAACCTCAACGACACCGTCGGCCGTCAAGCGGTGTTCATCGTGCCAGTGAGCAACGCCGTCTTCGCGCTGCGCGAGCGCGTCGCCGAAGGCCGGGCGCCCGGCCTCACCCGGCAGACCGATCTCTTTAGCGACGCCCTCGGCCATCCGCGTCCGCCCCTCGCCGTGCTCGTCACGTATTGTCATTTTGCCGCGATTTACGGCCGCAGTCCCGTCGGACTCCCCGTGCCGGCCGCCTTGAAGGACAACCCCGAAGCCGACGCCCTCAACCAACTCCTCCAGCAACTCGCCTGGGAGGCTGTAACCGCCCACCCGATGAGCGGCGTGCGGGCCACTCCGACGAACCCTTAGCACCGAGTCCACCCGGTTGCAGCCGTCTCAACCTCAAGTCGACGCGCTCCAATTCATCCACCGCATTTCCATGAAAACCCTCGTTTGTCTGTGTCTTTGCCTGCTCGCAGCCCCGCTCTTCGCGCAGACGAACTATCCCCCGACCTTCGCGGACGCCCGCGTTGAAGTTTACCGAAAGATCGATGCCACCGAGTTGAAGCTCTGGATTTTCGGCGAATCCGATCCCGGAGCGCAGAAACCTGCGGTCGTGTTCTTTTTCGGCGGAGGCTGGAATTCAGGATCGCCGGCCCAGTTCGAACGCCACGCCCGGCACTTTGCCCAGCGCGGCATGATCGCCATCACCGCCGATTACCGCGTGAAGTCCCGGCACGGCGTTCAAGTGGTGGAATGTGTGAAAGACGCCAAGGCTGCCATCGCCTGGATCCGCGAAAATGCCCGACGTCTCGGCATCGATCCCGACAAAATTGCCGCTGGCGGAGGCTCGGCCGGCGGCCATCTCGCCGCCTGCACCGGCACCATCAACGGCTTCGGCAGCGACGAACGTCCGAATGCCTTGATCCTCTTCAACCCGGCCGCCGCCCTCGCTCCGGTCGCGGGCTGGGACGCCCGCGGCAGCGGCTCTGCGGTCGGCCTTGAACGACTCGGGGTGCCGGCTCAATCGATCTCACCCGCACATCACATCGGCCCACACACGCCGCCAACCCTGATTCTTCACGGGAAGACTGACACCACCGTGCCCTATGCGAGTGTGGTCGCTTTCGAAAGCATGATGAAGAAATCGAACCGTCCCTGCACGCTGATCGGTTACGAAAAAGCGGGCCACGGCTTCTTCAACACGGCGCAGTATTTTGACAAGACCCTCGCCGAAGCCGACCGCTTCCTCGTCGATCTGGGCTGGATCAAAAAGTAACCGATTCGCTGCGCAGTGGCCGGCGCTCGGCGCGTTATTCCAGCTTCGCGGGCGCTCATTTCGTCTCTGTCCCTAGGACGGTTGACGCCGGAATTTTCTGCAGGCGAAAAGCTCCTCGGTTCGGGCGGGGCCAACGTCATTTCCTTAGGTCACCAATCCTGAATTGACGCCTAAAGTGGGCAAAGTTTGCTTCCGTCGTTCCACCCCGTTTCCCCCCGGCGCTCCCCCGCGCCTGCCCAGCCCCTCCTCCATTACCCATGCGCTCGTTCGTCACCCTTGTCGTTGTTGCACTTCTCTCCGCGCCCCCGCTCACCGCGCAAGTCGCCGCGGCGGCTCCGGCCCAAAACACCCCGCCGCGTACTGCGGCAGTGGAGGAAGCGATCGTCCTCAGTCCGTTTGCGATCAACGCCACCACCGACACGGGCTACGCCGCGACCAGCACGCTCGGAGGCACCCGGCTCAAGAGTGAATTGCGCGACGTTGCCTCACAGATCGACGTGATGACCTCGGAATTTCTCGAGGACATCGGAGCTCTGACGCTCGATGAAGCGGTGCGCTACTCGATGAATATCGAATCAAACGAGGAGAACTTTTCCCCCGGCACCGATCCCAATTCAAACAGCATCTTCGGATCCGGCTCAGGCAGTCGGACCCGCGGGTTGAGCCGGTCCAACAACACCCACGATTTCTTTGAGACCAATGTCCCGCTCGACACCTACAACACCGGCCGGCGCTTCACCCTCGTCTCCGGCTCAAACGCGATTCTCTTCGGTGCCGGCTTCGCCGGCGGCACCAACGACGTCGCCTTTGATCGGCCCGTTTTGCGCAAGTTTTCCGGCAACACCACGATCCGCACCGACTCGAACGGCAGCCTGCGCGCCTCGGTCAATCTCAACCAACCGCTCATCCGCGACCTCGTCGGCCTGCGGATCGCGGGTCTCCGCGCCGACGAACGCGACTACCGCGAGGGCGTCGGCTCGATCACGGACCGTCTCTACACGTCGCTGTTGATCCAGCCGACCAAGCGGATCTCCGTGCGCGGCTGGTTGGAGAAGTATGAGTCGAAGCAACGCAACGCCGCGAACACCCTGGTGGCCGACCGCGTGAGTCCCTGGCTCGCGACCGCCTCGCGGCCCTTCTTCAACAACGCCGGGCTTACACCGAGCAGCACGGCCGCCCAGTTCAACACCGCCTTCAACGCACAGGGCGCCGACCTCGCGGCGTCGGCCGAACGTTTCAACAACGTCACCTCGGCCGGCACCGTGGTCTTTAACCTCGACGGCAGCCAGCCGACGGCGATTCGCAACTGGACCAACACCGTCGCCTCCCGGCGACCCCTCGACGGCACGCAAGACCCCAGCATAGTCGATCCCGCCATCTATCCGCTCGATCAAAACGTGATCGGCAACGCCCTGCAGCGCCGCTGGCGCGGCAGTATCCACGGCCTGATCTTCGAGCTAAATCCCTGGCGCGACGTCTTCGTCGAGGGCGGCTACAACCGCGAGATCTTCGATACCCGGTCGCTCAGTTTCGTTTCCGGCAACAATACCGACCTGCGCGTCGATCTGAACCGTTTCCAGCCCGATGGCGTGACGCCAAATTCCAACGTCGGCCGTTATTTCGTCGAGGACGACATCACCGGCAGCATGTGGAGGAATCGCCGCACCGAACGCCGCCTTCAGATCGCTTTCGCCCAAGACCTCGGGCGGCGCGGGGGCTTCTGGCGCTGGCTCGGGTCTCATCAGGGCGCCGTGATGTATACCGGCGCCGAAAACATGCGCGTGCAGCAAAACAACAACAACGCCCGGATCATTTCCGACAACACGTTTGACGGCATCGTCTATCCCGCCGGCACCAATGCCGCCAACGACAGCACCCGTAACACCCGTCGGCTCCGCTCCCGTTTCTATCTTGATACGCCGCAAAACAACAGCGGCCGGAATCAATTTCAGGTGCAGGCTCCGTTCAATCTCTGGGACGCCGAGACGCGCATCATCGGCAAGGATTCCGCCGGGCGCGACGTCGTGATCAACTCCGGCATGAGCAACCCCTACGGTGCCCAGGTCGCGACCTCGAACGGCAAAAAAAAGGAGGACTCGATCCAATACGGGATGCAAAGCAGCTTTCTCGAAGGCCGCCTCAACCTCACGGTGGGCGAGCGTTTCTCCAAGGCCTCATTTGCCCCCTGGGTCGGACAGGGCAACACGACGGGACGACTCCCTCGGCGCTACAATGCACTGACGGGCACCTACGAAGAGCCCGTCCGCCGCGGGACGGCCATCGTTTTTCCGAGCGACGGACGGGCGGTCGGCAACGCCGGCTTTGAACCTTGGGATGCCATGCTGAGCCGGGGCGGCGAACACGACTCGCTCGATGCTCCGACCAAGTATGATGTCTCCTCCCGCCTAAAGAGCGTCGTCGTTCATCCGCTGGGGCGGGACGGAATTCCCAGCCTGCATTACACCGAATCTTCCTCCGCGTTTGTCGCGGATTTTACCCGGAAAGCACCCAACGGCGCCGAGGCTCAACTCGATGACGGCACCACCCGCGAATACGGCTTTTCCGTCCGTTTCTTGGAAAACAAGCTCGTGCTGCGGGTGAACGCCTACGAATCGGTTTATTTGGGAATCAATGGCGGAGCGCCCACCCCGCCCAACCCGGTGGCGGTCGGAGGGAATTCCGGCATGGATCGGACCGACATCCGCTGGACCTCCATCCACATCGAGAAGTCGGTGCAAAACTACAATCTGCTCAAGTCGGGCGGGCGGTATGAAACAGCGGCCACCGGCACTCCGGTTCTTGGTGGCACGGCGAACGGGATCGATTCGGGTAGTCCGATCCGCTTTTTCCAAGATGATGTTTCAACGTGGATCAGCGAAACCGCTGCGGGCACCGCTTTTTCGCTCAAATACGTGAATGCGGCGGACCGAATTGCCAAAGGCGTTGAGTATCGTCTGATCGCCAATCCCGTGCGCGGGTGGAGCATAAGCGCGAGCCTGTCCCAGAATAACACCCGCAGCTCCAACATCTCTGCCGACTGGTTCGGGGTCATCGGCTTGCGACTCAAGAGTTGGTTGACTGCGGCCAACGACGCCACAACGCCCCAACGCGCCGGCGGTACCGGCCCGACCCAGCTCCACATCAACGCTGCGACCAACGCCAACGAAAGCCTGCTCGACTACGTCCGCAGCTCGGCCCTCGGTTGGGCATTCCTCCGTGAAAGCGAGGGCGCGGCCACCAGACAGGAGGTAGAGTGGCGCGGCAATCTTACCACCTCGTATCGCATTCAACGCGGCCCGCTCCAAGGACTGCGCTTCGGCGGCAGCCTGCGCTACCGCGGCGATCGCATTCTCGGCTATCGCAACAAGACCGTAAATACCTCCGACCTCTCGGCCGATCCGATCCTGGGCACACCCGGCCTCTTCGCCCCGGGCTCGAGCATCTCGATCGCCAACATCGATCAACCGATTATGGGCGGTTCAAACTGGAACACCGATGCGGTCGTCGGCTACTCGACCACCCTGTTCAAGAAACGGATCCGCTGGAATCTGTCGCTCAACGTCCGCAACGTGCTCAACGACGACACGCTCATCGCGCAAAACGGGTTGTCCGCCGCGAGCACGCCCGTCGTCTTCCAATATCCCGAGCCCCGGGTGTTTCTCCTGACGAGCGGCTTCGATTTTTAGGCTCCCACGCGGTGAAAGCGTAACCGGCGTTACGCCCCTCATGAGCCTCCCTGCTATGGGCAAGGCTACGTCCTGCAACGTCCTGTCCGCCGCCTACGCCAGAATCCCCTTCACCACGTTTGCCTCGACGACGCCGGTGAGTTTTTGATCGAGGCCCTGCGACTTGAACGAGAAGCGGTGGTGGTTGATCCCCATCAGGTGCAAAATCGTCGCATGCAGATCGCGGACATGGACCGGATCGCGCACGATGTTATAGGACATCTCGTCGGTCTCGCCGTAAACTGTGCCGGGTTTCACGCCGCCGCCCGCCATCCAAATGGTAAAGCAACGCGGGTGGTGGTCGCGCCCGTAGTTGGTCTCGGTGAGCGTGCCTTGGCTATACACCGTGCGGCCGAATTCTCCGCCCCAGATCACCAGGGTGTCGTCGAGCATACCGCGTTGTTTCAAGTCCTGCACGAGTCCGTAGCACGCCTGATCCACGTCTTTGCACTGGGCCGCGAGATCGCGGGGCAACGAGCCGTGCTGGTCCCAGCCACGGTGGAAAATCTGCACAAAGCGCACCCCGCGCTCGACCAGCCGCCGCGCCATCAACGCCGAGCTGGCGAAGGATCCGCGCGTGCGCGAATACTCGCCGTAGAGATCGTAGGTCGCGGCGGACTCGCCCGACATGTCGGCCAGCTCCGGCACACTGCTCTGCATCCGGAACGCCATTTCGTATTGCTGCGTGCGCGTCTGGATCTCGGGGTCGCCGATCTGCTCGTAGCTGCGGCGGTTGAGTTCGCCCAAACCGTCCAGCATCCGGCGGCGCAGTTCACGCGGGATGCCGGGCGCATCGTTGAGGTAGAGCACCGGGTCGCCCTGGGTCCGCAGGGAAACGCCCGCATATTTCCCGGGGAGAAAGCCGCTGCCCCACAGCCGCGAGGAAATGGCCTGCACGTTGGAAAACGGACTGGAGTGTTTCGCGTGCAGCACGACGAACGAGGGCAGATCTTCGTTCATCGAGCCGAGCCCGTAGGAGAGCCAAGAGCCCATCGAGGCTTTGCCGTTCTGCATCGAGCCGGTGTAGACGAGTTGGTTGGCCGGCTCGTGGTTGATGGCGTCGGTCTTCATCGAGCGGATGAAGCAGAGGTCGTCGCTCATCTTCGCGATGTAAGGCAGCAGTTCGCTGATCCACATCCCGCTTTGCCCGTGCTGCGCAAACTTGAAGATCGACGGCGCGAGCGGAAACGACGCCTGGCCCGAGGTCATCCCGGTGAGGCGCTCGCCTTGGTTACCGAGGTAGGATTTGAGGTCTTCCCGGAAGCGGGTCTTGAGCGCGGGCTTGTAGTCGAAGAGGTCGAGCTGCGAGGGCGCGCCAATAAGCGAGATATAGATCGCCCGCTTGGCCTTGGGCGCGATTTTCCACGGTTCCGTCATCGCGGTGCGCAGCGTGTCCGCCGAGGCGGTGTTCGCGCCCAACAAACGCGGACCGAGCAACGACGCGAGCGCGGCCACGCCCAGTCCCGTGCCGGAGTTGCGGAAAAACTGCCGGCGGGTGAGCGCGGCATTGTAAGCATCAAACGTGGCCTGCCAGTCGGGAGGGAGGGGTGTCATGGCGGTTATTTGGTCAGCGATTCATCGAGGTTTAGCACCTGACTCGCGACGAGGGTCCAAGCGGCGAGTTCGGGGGCGGGAAGTTTGGTATCGGCGGGCGAGTCGCCCACGTCGAGCAGCTCGAGCGCGGCCGCCGGCGTGCGGCGGTAAGTCGCGAGCGCGTCGTCGAGCGTGCGGCGGACGATGGCCCGCTCGGCTTTTTCGAAGGGACGCCCGATCAGGTTCAACGACACGAAATCGAGCCGTGCGTCGATCGACGAAGCCGCATGCAACGCCCGCGTGGCCAGCGAGCGCGATGCCTCGACGAAGAGCGGCTCGTTGAGCGTAACGAGCGCCTGCAATGGCGTGTTGGTGCGGTCGCGGCGCACGCATGAGACCTCGCGGTTCGGCGCGTTCAGGATGTCCATCGCCGGCGGCGGCGCCGTGCGCTTAAGAATCGTGTAGAGCGAGCGGCGATAGAGCGCGTCGCCGACATCCTGTTTGTAAAAGCGCGTAGTCGATTGCTTCATCGCGACCTCTTCCCAGATGCCTTCGGGCTGATACGGCCGCACGGGCCGACCACCGAGTTTGGTCACGAGCAATCCGGAGGCGGCGAGGACTTGATCGCGCAATTGCTCGGCGTCGAGCCGGTAGCGCGGGCCACGCGCGAGCAGAACATTCGCCGGGTCGCGCTCGAGCAGCGCGGGCGAGACCGCAGCCGATTGGCGGTAGGTCGAGGTCATGACCAGTTGGCGCACAAGCCGACGGTAGTCCCATCCGGAGTCGCGGAAATCCACCGCGAGCCAGTCGAGCAATTCGGGGTGCGTAGGGCGGGTGCCCGTCACGCCAAAATCCCCGGAAGATTCGACGAGGCCGGTACCGAAGAAATTTTGCCACACGCGATTCACCGTGACGCGCGCCGTGAGCGGATTCTTCGGATCAACGAGCCAATGGGCCAACGTCAGGCGGTTGAGCGGCGCATCGGCCGGCAGCGGCGGGAGCACGGCCGGGGTCGCGGCCGGGACGAGTTCACCGAGTTGGGAGTATTCACCGCGCGTGAGCACATGGGCAAAGGGTGCCGTGCCTTTCTTCTCTTCCATCACAAGGGTGATGCCGCCGCGGGCGCGTATCGCATCGTCCTCGCCGATCAAAGCGTCGAGCTTGGCCGCGAGCGGCAACGACGCCGCGTCCACCGTCGCGAGGTAGTGCGTGCGCAGGCTCTCTTTCTGCGGCTCGGTGCGCTCGGTGGGCGCGGCCAGGAACGCCTTATAAACCGCGACCGTGTCGGCCCCGGGTTTGTCGGAGACAACTTGTTTTGAATCGGCCGGCAGGAAACCGCCGCTGTAGTGCCGCACGTCCTGCACCCAGACTCCACCGCCGGTCAGCGTCACGGCCGGTTGACCCGTCTCGGCCGCGCGCGCGCCGAGGCGCAAGGGAGCCGTCGGCACGATGTCGTTGGGAAAGCGGCTGACTTCGCCGGAATTCGCGACCGCCCCACCGTTCACGAAGACGTCGATCGAGCGACTGCGCTGCGACGCCGCATCGTAGCTGAGAAACACATGGTGCCACTGGTCCGGAGCCAGCGCGGTTCGGGCCACACCCCGGCCACTTACCCCGCCTTTGCCGTCGGTAAACACGAGGCCAACTTTACCCTCTTCCAAAAACAGCTCCCAGCCGTTCGCCTTGCCGTCCGGCTCGAGACAGGAGAGCAGCGGGCCGCTCGGTGTTCCCGAGACGCGGACGAGCAGGCCGAAACTTTCCGCACCTTCCCGGGTCATGGCCACCGGCGGCGCGAGGATCTGGCCGCGGCCGTCAATCTGGGGCGCTTCGCCAAACGGACCAGCCACCGTCGCGCCACCATCAACCGACCCGACATTGGGCCAGATCTGGCGAACGTAGCGCTTCGCCGGCAGGGGCGCGAGGGACTTGGCGGAGGCGAGCCACTGCTCAAAATCCGCGTCGGCACGGGCAGCGCGGTCCCTTTGGGCTTTCTTCACGATCGCCATCTCTGCCTGCAAAGCCGGCCAGCGCGCCCGGTCCACGACCGCCGGCACGAACATACTCGGCGGCGTGTCGGAGATGTTCCCGTCCATCGCGGGCATGGTATTGTTGCGGAAAAACGCGGTCAGCGCGTAAAAATCTTTGGTGCTGATCGGGTCGAATTTATGGTCGTGGCACGCCGCGCAACCGGTCGTGAGCCCGAGCCACACCGTGGACATCGTCTCAACGCGGTCCTTGGCGTAAATGGCTTCATACTCGGCCGCGATGGCCCCGCCCTCGCTCGTAGTGGGTAGGCAACGGTTGAAACCGGACGCGACTTTTTGGTCGACGGTCGCATCGGGCATAAGATCGCCGGCCATCTGCTCGATCGTAAACCGGTCGAACGGCATGTTCTGTTTGAACGCGTTGATCACCCAATCGCGGTAGGGCCAGATCGAGCGGTAATTGTCGATGTGGATGCCGTGGGTGTCGGCGTAGCGCACCGCGTCGAGCCACTGGCGGCCGAAGTGTTCGGCGGAAGCGTCGCTCGCAAGCAGGCGGTCCACCGCGCGCTCGTAAGCGGCGGGTGAAGGATCGCGGGTAAACGCCGCGAGCTCGGCCGGCGTGGGCGGCAGACCGGTCAGGTCGAGCGTGACCCGGCGCAGCAGCCGTACGGGCGACTCCGGCGGGCTCGGAGTGAGGTTCTCCTCACGCAGTTTAGCGAGGATGTAGCCGTCGATGGGGTTGACCGGAAGTTGCGAGTTGAGAGCTGAGAGCTGAGAGCCGGAAGAAAGCGCAGGCGGCTTTACGACCGGCGGGAGAAACGACCAATGCTCCTGATACTCGGCGCCCTCGGCGATCCAGCGTTTGAGTAACGCGATCTCGGCCGGTTTCATCGTCTTGTGCGCTTCAGGAGGCGGCATGATCTCGTCAGGATCGGCGGCGAGGATGCGCTCGATGAGCGGGCTCACATCGGGTTTACCCGGGACGATCGCGGGCTCGGCGTCACCGCGGTCAACGGTCGCAAATTCGGCGCGATCGAGCCGCAACTTGGCCTTCCGCGTGCCGGAGTCGGGCCCGTGGCAATGAAAGCAGTTCTCGGCGAGAATCGGCTGGATGTGCTCGTTGAACGAAAGCTTCGCGGGCACTTTGGCCGGCGCCTCAACAGGAACTGAAGCCGCGACCGCGGCCGGGCGGTCGGCGTCGGGGGAGACTTGGCTCGTGCCGCATCCGGCATGGGCGAGCAAAACGGCAGCAGCCGATACTGCAGAAAAAGAGAGAAAAATACGGCGCATAAGGGTATGAGACAGCGGGGCGAAAACAGCGAGGCACCTGACCTTACCCAAGCCCCGCGATGCTGTCTATTCAGAGAACAACATTTTTTTGGACTGGCTGCGGCAGGACTGAAATTTCCAGCGGCGAAGCATCGTAGCTCGTCGTGCACCGCAGCCGGGATCACGTCCGCGCGGGTCGGTCCGCAGGCGGCGGCCCAGCGTGCGAGTCTTGCGTCGCACTACTGACCCGCCCGCTCGGCTCCCCTCAGCAGTCGGCGCGCTGGCTCTGTAACGTCTTGCTGGAAATCCTGCGGGAGCAATCCGTGAGCAGCTAGGCCAGCCGGATTCCCTGCGGACTTAAAAGGAAAATGGCTGGCTCTCAGTTGCGTCCACCCGGCCCCCCGACTGAGGTCCAGCTCCATCCGCCCGTCATCTCTGCCCTCTTCCTCTAAATGCACATGAGGCTAGCCTAGGAACTTTAGTATCTTCGACTCTGGCCGATGGGCACAAGAAATGAGAGGCAGTCCTGACGCCCAAAGTAACCCGTGTCCGCAGCCGCGATTTTCCATAAAAAAGCCGCGGACGAATCCGCGGCTTTGATTGTTGTGAGAGGACTCAGCGACCCGTGGTTCAGCCAGCGCTGACTTCGGCCATCGCATTCTCGTCGACCGGCAGCTCAGCTCCAAAGGGCAAACTGATCTTGAGTTTCTTGTAACGCGGCAAGCCAGTGCCCGCCGGAATCAAGTGGCCCATGATGACGTTCTCCTTGAAGCCGCGCAGGAGATCTACCTTGCCGAGGGTCGAAGCGTCGGTGAGGACGCGGGTCGTCTCTTGGAAGGAGGCTGCGGAGATGAAGCTTTCGGTCTCGAGCGAGGCCTTGGTAATACCCAAGAGGATCGGTTCCGCTTCGGCCGGCTTGCCGCCAGCTTCGTCGATGCGCCGATTGTCCGCGAGGAACGCGGCGCGATCCACTTGCTCGCCCCAGAAGTATTCGCTATCGCCTGGATCGGTAATCCGAACTTTGCGCAGCATCTGGCGGATGATGATCTCGATGTGCTTGTCGTTAATCGTTACACCTTGGAGACGATAAACTTCCTGCACTTGCGAAATCAGGAAATCGTAGAGCGCGGACGGCCCAAGAATTTCCAAAATCTCGTGCGGATCGGCGGAGCCTTCCGTAAGATGCTGGCCTTTGTGAACCACGTCGCCGGGCTGCACGATGATGTGCTTTCCGGTCGGAATGAGATGCTCTTCTTCTTGGGAAGTCTCCTCATTCTTCACGACCAACTTACGTTTTCCGCGGACGGTGCCCTCGAAAGCGACGACGCCGTCGATGCGAGCCATCTCGGCCGCGTCCTTCGGACGACGAGCCTCGAAGAGCTCGGCGACGCGGGGAAGACCACCGGTGATGTCTTTCGTCTTCGACGCCTGACGGGGCGTCTTGGCGAGGAGCGCGCCGGGGGCGATAGTGTCACCCTCGTTGACCGCGATCTGGGCGCCGACGGGAATCGAATAGGCGGCGAGCGCCTTGTTCTTCGCGTCGCGAATCTCGATCTGAGGATTGAGGTCTTCCTTGTGCTCAATGACGACCGTGGCGATGCGGCCCGACGATTCATCGAGTTCGCGCTTCACGGTAACGCCCGGGATCATGTCCTTGAAATGCAGCGAGCCGCCCTTCTCAGAGAGAACGGGAACATTGTAAGGATCCCATTGAGCGAGGATATCGCCCTTGCCGATCTTCTCGCCGTCGCCGACGTGCAGGAAGGAACCGACCACAATGTTGTAGTTTTCGAGTTCCTTGCCCTCGTCGTCGATGACTTGGATCGTGCCAGTTTTGTTCAGGGCAATATTGCCGCCCTCGGCCGTTTGCACGAGTCGCAGACCTTTATATTTGATGATGCCTGCCGAACGGACGCGGATCTCAGGGGTCTTGAACCCGCCGGACGCGACGCCGCCGATATGGAACGTTCGCATCGTGAGCTGCGTTCCTGGCTCGCCAATCGACTGCGCGGCAATAATGCCGACCGAATCGCCAATCTTTGCAACGCGGCTGGTGGCAGGATTGATGCCGTATGATTTGGCGTCGATTCCGGCCGGGCTCGTGCAGGTGAGCGGGGACATGACTTTGACGCGCTCAATGCCGACGTCGTCGATCTTGGATGCGGCTTCCTCGGTGATGAGTTCGCCAGATCCGACGATGAGTTCGGACGGATTGAGCGGGTTGTAAACATCGTCGCTGGAGCAACGACCGATCAGGCGTTCCTTAAGCGCGACGATTTCATCGTCACCTTCGAAGATCGCCTTTTTCCAAACGCCATCACGGGCGCCAGAGTCGTCTTCGCAGATGATCACGTCCATGGCGACATCGCACAACTTACGAGTGAGGTAGCCGGCGTCGGCGGTCTTGAGCGCGGTGTCGGCGAGGCCCTTCCGGGCGCCGTGAGTCGAAATAAAGTATTCCAGGACGGTGAGACCCTCGCGGAATGACGAAAGGATCGGGCGCTCGATAATTTCGCCGGAGGGCTTGGCCATCAAACCGCGGGCGCCGCAAAGCTGGCGGACCTGCTGTTTGTTACCACGCGCGCCGGAGTCCATCATGATGTAGACCGGGTTGACCTCGGTCTTGCCTTCGTTGGTTTGAAGCTTCGAGAAGACTTCCTTCGCGATTTGATCGGTGGCGGCGGTCCAGATATCGACGACCTTGTTGTAACGCTCACCATCGGTGATCGTGCCCTTGTTAAACTGGGCTTCGACCTCGGTGATCTTTTTGCGCGAGTCGGTGACAATCGCTTTCTTTGACTCGGGGATGATCATGTCATCGATACCGATCGAGATACCCGCCTGGAACGCGGTTTGGAAACCGAGTTCCTTGAGTTTGTCTAGGGTCTCGACAGTCATCGAGTGACCGGCGCTCTTGTAAGTATTGAGGATCAAGTCGCCCAATTTCGCCTTGGGGACCGGGAAGTTTACAAAACCCAGTTCTTTCGGCCAGATCTGATTGAAGATCACGCGACCGACGGTGGAGCGGAGAACCTTCTTCTCTTTGTTACCGTAGACGGTGTCTTGACCGAAATCAGGATTAGGCACCTCGACCCAGTCATGGACCTTTAGTGCTCCGTCTGCTTTCGCATAGAGCACTTCATGCAAGCCACTGAGAAGCGGCACTCGAACACCCTTAGCCGGCTTGGTGCGCGGCTCGATGGTGAGATAATAGGCACCGAGAACGATGTCTTGGGACGGGGTGAGGATCGGCTTACCGGAAGACGGCGAGAAGATGTTATTAGTGGCCATCATCAGCAGCTTGCACTCAAGAATGGCCTCTAGGGACAACGGCACGTGAACGGCCATTTGGTCTCCGTCGAAATCCGCGTTGTAGGCGGTGCAGACAAGCGGATGAACACGGATGGCTTCGCCTTCGATCAGGACGGGCTCGAACGCCTGGATGGAGAGTCGGTGAAGGGTCGGCGCACGGTTGAGAAGCACCGGATGACCCTTGGTCACTTCCTCGAGAATATCCCAAACCTCGGGTGACTTCTTCTCGATCATCTTACGAGCGCCGCGGACGGTGTGCACGAAGCCGAGTTCCTTGAGACGGCGAATGATGAATGGCTCGAATAGCACGAGCGCCATCTTCTTCGGCAGACCGCATTGGCTGAGCTTGAGTTCGGGACCGATGACGATGACGGAACGTCCGGAGTAGTCCACGCGTTTGCCGAGCAAGTTTTGACGGAAACGCCCCTGCTTGCCCTTCAGCATGTCCGAAAGGGATTTCAAAGGACGATTGCCGGCGCCCGTTACAGGACGTCCGTGGCGACCGTTATCGAAGAGCGCATCGACGGCCTCTTGCAGCATGCGTTTTTCGTTATGGATGATAACGTCGGGCGTCTTGAGCTGCATCAGGTTTTTCAACCGGTTGTTGCGGTTGATGACTCGTCGATACAGATCGTTGAGATCGGAGGTCGCGAAACGACCGCCCTCAAGGGGAACAAGCGGACGAAGATCGGGCGGGATCACCGGCAACACCTCGAGGACCATCCATTCCGGACGAGACTTCGAGTGGATGAAGCCCTGGATCACCTTCAGCCGCTTGGAGAGCTTCTTTTTGATCTGCTTCGATTTCGTCGCGCGCATCTGCTCGTGCAACTCGGCCACAGTGGCCTCCATATCGGTCTTGACCAGCGCATCACGCACGGCCTCAGCGCCCATCTTGGCAACGAAGGAATCCGCGCCGTATTCGTCGAGAGCTTGGCGATATTCAGTATCCGTGAGCAGCTGTTTGAGTTCGAGCGGGGTCTTGCCCGGATCGATGACCATGTAGTTCTCGTAGTAAATCACGCGCTCAAGAGAGCGCGCGGTCATATCGAGCAACAAACCGAGACGGCTCGGCATGGACTTAAGGAACCAAATGTGCGTAACCGGCACAGCCATCTCGATGTGACCCATGCGCTCGCGGCGGACGCGGGCGATGGTGACTTCGACTCCGCAACGATCGCAGACAACATCCTTATACTTGATGCGTTTGTATTTTCCGCACGCGCACTCGTAGTCACGAACGGGCCCAAAGATCTTTTGGCAGAACAGACCGCCCGGCTCGGGTTTAAACGTGCGATAGTTAATCGTCTCGGGATTCTTCACCTCGCCCTTGGACCATTTACGGATGGTCTCGGGCGAAGCGACGGTGATGGACACGCAGTCGAACGGGCTCTCTTCGAGGCCCAGAGCGGCGCGGGCTTCATCACGGTTGGAGGCGGCGGTTTCGGCGGGTTGAATCATGGCTTTTGCTCCTGAATTTTGTGGAAGGTGAACGGGACTCGGGCGGTGGCTTAAGAGCCGTAGCTGAGCGAGTCGCGTTTCTGGAGTTTGATATCCAGGCCGAGGGACTGGATTTCCTTAATGAGGACGTTGAACGACTCGGGCGTTCCGGCGACCAAGGTGTTGTCGCCCTTGACGAGCGACTCATAGATCTTCGTGCGGCCCTGCACGTCGTCTGACTTAACGGTGAGAAGTTCCTGGAGCGTGTGCGCGGCGCCGTAGGCTTCGAGCGCCCAGACTTCCATTTCGCCAAAACGCTGGCCGCCGTATTGGGCCTTACCGCCCAACGGTTGTTGCGTGACCAGTGAGTACGGGCCAACGGCACGGGCGTGGATCTTGTGCGAAACAAGATGGTTCAACTTCATCATGTAGATGTAGCCGACCACGACCTCCTGATCGATTTTCTCGCCGGTGCGACCGTCGAAGAGCACGCTCTTACCGGAAGTCGGCAACTTGGCCTCCTTGAGATATTCGCGGACGCGTTTCTCGGAAATACCGTCGAAGACCGGAGTCGCGACTTTCAAGCCGAGCTTCTTACAAGCCCAACCGAGATGCGTTTCCAGAACCTGGCCGACATTCATGCGCGAAGGCACTCCGAGGGGGTTCAGGCAGATTTCGACTGGAGTACCATCCGGAAGGAACGGCATATCTTCTTCCGGAACAATCTTCGCAACAACGCCCTTGTTACCGTGGCGACCGGCCATCTTGTCTCCGACTTCAAGCTTCTGCTTCGTGGCGACATAGACTTTGACCTGCTTGATCGCGCCGTCACCGGAGCCCTCTCCAGCTTCAACCGCACCCATCTTACGCTCGCGATCAGTTTCGAGTTCATCGAACTTCGTTTGATAGCCGCCGATGATCTCCATGATCTTGATTCGGACCGGCGAAGGATCAATCTGGACGTGCTTGGATACGGCTGCAAGACGCCGGAGAAGAGTCTTCGTGATCTTTCGGTTGGCTGGGATGATGATTTCGCCGGATTCACCGTTGATCACGTCGAGCGGGATTTTTTCGCCAAGAAGGATGTTGGAAAGGGCTTCAGTCAGGCCCTCGCGCAATTTATCGATCTGCGTTTTGTATTCCTCTTGAATTTGTTTGCCTTGGCGGCGCCGGTCAGAGGGCGAGAGTTTCTCCTCTTGATTGTCGATCCGGGACGATACCTTTACGTCCATGATGATTCCACCAACGCCCGATGGAACAACCAGCGAAGTATCCTTAACATCGGCGGCTTTTTCACCGAAGATCGCGCGGAGCAGCTTTTCTTCAGGGGCAAGCTCGGTTTCAGACTTCGGCGTAATTTTGCCGACGAGAATGTCACCAGGCTTCACTTCCGCACCGATACGAATAACACCGTTATGATCGAGGTTCTTGAGCGCCTCTTCACCGATGTTCGGGATATCGCGCGTGATCTCTTCCGGCCCGAGCTTGGTGTCGCGAGCGTTGACCTCGAACTCTTGGATGTGAATCGAGGTGAAGATGTCTTCCTTCAGAACTTTCTCCGAAATGAGGATGGCGTCTTCGAAGTTATAACCGTTCCACGGCATGAAGCCGACGAGCACGTTGCGTCCAAGGGCCATCTCGCCTTTGTCGGTCGAAGGACCATCGGCGATAATCTGGCCGGCCTTGATCTTCTGGTTGAGGGCAACGATCGGCTTCTGATTGAAGCATGTGCCGGCGTTCGAGCGCATGAATTTCCGCAACTCGTAGATATAAACGTGATTTTTGGGGTCGTGCTTCAGATTACGCGGCAACTCACCGTCTTTGGTGACGACAATGCGCTTGGCATCGACGGAGGCGACAACGCCGGCCTCGTCGGCGACGACCACGATCTTTGAGTCGCGGGCGACGCGTTCTTCGATTCCGGTGCCAACCAGCGGCGACTCGGCTTGGAGGAGCGGCACGCCTTGGCGTTGCATGTTGGCGCCCATGAGCGCGCGATTTGCGTCATCGTGCTCAAGAAATGGAATCATCCCGGCAGCAATCGAGATTACCTGCTTCGGCGAGACGTCCATGTAATGGACTTCGGAGGCGGCGACTTCGAGGAATTCGCCATCTTGGCGAACAGTGACTTTGCCAATGAAATTGCTCTTATCGTCGAGCTCGGAGTTGGCTTGGGCGATAACCTTGGCCTCTTCTTGGTCGGCGGTAAGGTATTCGATTTTATCGGAGACACGACCGTCTTTAACGATCCGGTAAGGAGTCTCGATGAAACCGAATTCATTCACCCGCGCGTAAGTCGACAGGGAATTGATCAGACCGATGTTTGGACCTTCTGGAGTTTCAATGGGGCAAATGCGCCCGTAGTGCGACGGATGAACGTCGCGAACTTCGAAGCCGGCCCGCTCGCGATTTAGACCACCTGGCCCTAGCGCGGAAAGGCGACGTTTGTGGGTCACTTCGGCGAGCGGGTTGATTTGATCCATGAACTGCGAAAGCTGGCTTCGGGCAAAGAAGTCGCGGATGACGGTCGTCAGCGCCTTCGGATTGATGAGCTTCTGCGGGGTGATCGAATCGACGCTCTGGTCATACATGGTCATGCGCTCGCGCACTAGGCGCTCGGTGCGGCTGAGACCAACGCGGCACTGATTGGCGAGCAACTCGCCCACGGTGCGCACGCGCCGGGAACCAAGATGATCGATGTCGTCGACAACGCCTTCACCCTTCTTGAGGCGGCCGAGATACTTCGTCGCCGCGACGATATCTCCGCTTTCGATGATGCGCTGTTCAAGCGTTACCTTGAGACCGAGCTTTTGGTTGACCTTGTAGCGGCCAACACGGCCGAGGTCATAGCGCTTAGGATCAAAGAACAGTCGCTTCAAAAGGGCTTTGGCGTTCGCCGTAGTCGGCGGCTCACCGGGACGCAGACGCTTGTAAATCTCCTTGAGCGCTTCTTCTTCGTTACGAGTTGGATCTTTTTTGAGCGCGCGGATCAGCGCTCCCTCGTCCACGGTCGTATCGATCACGCGAATCGTGGAGATCCCGTGTTTCTGGAAAGTCCGCACGATCTGCTTCGTTAGCGGTTCAAATGCGCGCGCCAAAACAACCCCTTGCTGTGCGTCGATCGCATCTTCGACCAACACCAGAGTCGAGACGTTTTCGAGGTCCAAAGCTTTAGCAACTTTGAGATCCTTGATCTCGTAAAAGAGATTCAAAATATCGATGTCGCTCGAATAGCCAATTGCCCTTAACAAAGTAGTGATCAAAAATTTTCGTCGGCGACGACGACGATCAAGGTAGACGTAAAGCAAGTCATTATTGTCAAACTGGACCTCGAGCCAAGTCCCGCGGTCGGGAATGATCCGGAAGGAGTGCAGCAACTTTCCGTTCGGGTGCGGCGTGACTTCGAAGGCGATACCAGGCGAGCGGTGGAGCTGGGAGACAACAACCCGCTCTGCGCCGTTGATGATGAAGGAACCACGTTCAGTCACCATCGGGATCTCGCCCATGTATATATCTTCATCCTTAATGAAATCCTCCTCGCGCAACCGGAGCTTCACGTAAAGCGGCACGGAGTAAGTGATTCCTTCGCGCAAGCACTCGAGTTCGGTATTTTTGGAGTCGCCTAAATTATAGGAAACATACTCCAGCACCAGACGTTCATCGTAGGAATGGATCGGGAAAACCTCCCTAAAAACGGCTTCCAAGCCCTGAGGCTTACGTTGTTTCTCAGGAATTCCTTTCTGCAGGAACTCGAGATAGGACGTGATCTGAATCTCGATGAGATTCGGCGGCTGAATGACTTCGCGGAGTTTTCCGAAGTTAGTGCGTTCGGGATGTGTGCGGTCGGCCATGGGAATTTCCGGAGGAGGTGATTAACGAGGGAACGGATACACAGGGCTAGAATCGCCCCGCGCGGGAACCTGACAAAAGAACAGAGAAAAACCCATCGGAGGGGACGCGCATGGCGCAATCCCCTCGATGGATTTGTAAATCAATGCCAACTAAGTCGACCAAGTGATTACTTGAGTTCGACTTTGGCGCCAGCGGCCTCGAGTTTCTTCTTGATCTCTTCGGCGTCTGCCTTGTTGGCGCCCTCTTTGACGGGCTTCGGAGCGGCCTCTACAAGATCCTTGGCTTCCTTCAGGCCCAAACCGGTAATCACACGGACCTCCTTAATGACGCCAATCTTGTTTGCGCCAGCCTCAACGAGGATCACGTTAAATTCAGTTTTCTCCTCGGCAGGTGCCGCGGCGGCGGCACCGGCGGCAGGTCCAGCGGCGGCGACGGCAGCGGCGGCGGAGACGCCCCACTTTCCTTCAAGGTCTTTGACGAGGGTTGCGAGGTCGAGCACAGTTTGTGCGGACAGCCACTCGATTACTTGGTCTTTGGTGATATTGCTCATGTTTGTATTTTCTGGGGATTACTAGCGGTTTCTAAAAGTGAAACACGTTTAAGAGACGAATCTCCTAGCTCACCCCAAAGGATGTAGTTAAAAACCTATGGCACTACCATAAAGAGCAGCGCCGCAGGAAAGTTATGCTGCCGGTTGCTCCTTCTTGACTTTCGCATCCAACACGCGGACGAAAGCTCCTGCGTTGCTGATGAGAAGACTGAGAAATTGGGAACGAAGAGCTTCGAAAGACGGGAGGTCCGCCATTTTCGCCAAATCAGCCGCACTCACCAACTTCTTGTTGAGCACGCCGATCTTCACTTCGAGCTTCTGCTTGTCTTCGAAGAACTTCTTGAGGACCTTAGCCACACCCGCCGGGTTCTTCCCGCCGACAATAACGGCGGTCGGACCGGTCAAAGCCGTTTCGATCTCAGGGAGACCCAGTGCTTTGGCCGCAACGCGGAGTGAACTGTTCTTTACGACGTGAAACTCTGCCTTCTCCGCGTTAAGCTTGGAACGAAGGTCCGCCACATCGCTAACGGTTACCTTGGTGAAATTGGCCAAGATGACATATTCGGATTTCTTGAGATGCGTCTCAACTTCGGCGATCAGATAATTTTTTTCGGGTCTCATGGGTCAGGCTCCGTTTAGTATTTGCTGAACTCGCTTGAGGCGACGCGAACGCCGGGGCTCATGCTGGAGGACAAGGTTATAGATTTGATAAAGACGCCGCCCTTGAATGAAGCGGGTTTTGCCTTGCCAACGGCATCAATCACGACCGACGCATTCTCCAGGATTTGCGCGGAGGTAAACGAACACTTACCCACACCCACTCCGATGATAGCAGCCTTATCCATCTTGAACTCAACCCGACCGGCCTTCACGGCCTTGATTCCGGCAACGATATCGTCGGTTACCGTTCCGCTCTTCGGATTTGGCATTAAACCCTTTGGACCTAGCACACGGGCCAGAGTGCGAACCTGTTTCATTGCCTCAGTCGTGGCGATAGCGACATCGAATTCTAGCCAACCTTCGTTAATTTTCTGCATGATATCCGCCAGTCCCGCGGTGTCGGCTCCGGCGGCCAAAGCAGCTGCTGGATTATCTGTAAATACCACGATTCTAACTTTCTTGCCCGAGCCGTTGGGCAACGGGGTGGTTCCGCGAACGTTTTGATCTCCAGAGGCGCCGTCTACGCCAAGCTTGAAAGAGAGTTCAACGGTCTCATCGAACTTTGCTTTTGGGAATTTACCCAAAATCGATACGGCCTCTGCGAGGGAGTATTCCTTAGATAAATCAGCGACTTTTTGGGCGCTACGATAACGTTTGCTTTGTTTCTTCATGGTGACTCCTTGCGGTGCAAGTGTTCCGAGTGGAACTCCCGCGGTGAGTTGTTGTGTTGGAGGAAAAGTTAACCGACGACTTCGATGCCCATATTTCTGGCGGTACCCGCGATGATCCGAATGCCTGCCTCATCGTCTTTTGCATTCAAGTCCTTCGCCTTGAGTTTATAAATCTCGAGCAGTTGCTTCTTGGACACCTTACCGACCTTGTCTTGGTTAGGTCGCGCAGAGCCGCTCGCAATGTTTGCGGCTTTTTTGAGAAGCACAGACGCCGGGGGCGACTTGAGGATAAATGTGAAACTCTTGTCCGAATAAACCGTAATTACTACGGGAAGGATCATTCCGTTTTGATCCTTGGTTCGGGCGTTGAAGTCCTTACAAAACGCCATGATGTTGACGCCTTGGGCACCGAGAGCTGGACCCACCGGAGGAGCAGGATTTGCAGCACCGGCAGGAAGTTGGAGGCGGATATAACCTTGAATTTTCTTAGCCATTTTAAAATAGAGTTAGATCGGGGGCGTTGACAGAGGTCGCGTGGTAAAGAGAGAGAGATGGGTCTATTCGGTGTTTCGTTGGACCTGCCAATACTCCAACTCAACCGGAGTAAAGCGCCCGAAGATGGAAACAGATACCTTCAGCTTGCCACGCTCAGGATCGATCTCGTCGATTCTGCCTGTCAGACTAGTAAAGGCACCGTCAGTAATCTTAACTTCCTCGCCAACAGTATACTGAATCTTCGGGACTTCCTTTCCGTTAGCGGCTTCGATTCGTGACCGAATCTCAACAATTTCCGAGGGCTGTAACGCCGCTGGTCGTTCACCGCCAACAAAACCAATTACTCCAGCCACTTCCTTTACGAAATACCAAGGTTTATTGATGACCTTCTTATCCTCTCCATAAAGCCACATCTGGATAAAGACATAGCCTGGATAGAGCTTGCGGACCTTGGTTGATTTTTTGCCATTCTTTACCTCAGACACCACTTCAGTGGGCAACAAGACTTCGAAAATGTGATCTTCAAGCTCTTCTGCTTTCTTGAATTTCTCGATGTAGGCTTTAACCTTGTTCTCTTGACCCGAAAGCGTATGCAACGCAAACCATTGAGCCGTAGAAGGAATCGGAGGAGTGGCAGACATGGTTGTTTGGATTAGCTAACCCAAGACGTGAGCAGGTCGACAACATTGAGAAGAGCGAAGTCGCTGATGCTAGTGAAAACACCGAGCAATACGCCAGCGAGCACCACAACAATTGTTGAATCTCGTAGCTCCGTGCGCGTCGGCCAAGAAGCTTTTTGGAGCTCGCCAACCATTTCACCGATAAAGATGCGAGTGCTGCGAAACGGATTTTTCATGGACTTAAATTTGGCAGGCGCGGAGGGAATCGAACCCCCAACCAACGGTTTTGGAGACCGCTACTCTACCAATTGAGCTACACGCCTGTGGGATGGGCTTTCTTAGACGACGCAGCCGAGGCCCCATTGCGAGACCTCGGCAGAGTCGAGTTTAAGGTTTTGATCGAACTTATTCGATAATTTCCGTGACGCGACCTGCACCAATCGTGCGACCACCTTCACGGATAGCAAATTTCTGGGTCGTCTCCATCGCGATTGGAACGATGAGATCGATCTCGACCGCAATGTTATCGCCCGGCATGATCATTTCAACGCCTTTGGGAAGATTCACAATGCCCGTAACATCCGTCGTCCGAAAATAGAACTGAGGCCGGTATCCATTGAAGAATGGCGTATGCCGACCGCCTTCGTCTTTTGAGAGGACATAAATTTCGGCTTTTGCCTTTTTGTGCGGTTTGATCGACTTGGGCGCCGCGATGACTTGGCCGCGCTCAATACCGTCCTTTTCAATGCCTCGGAGAAGCATACCAACATTATCTCCGGCCTGACCTGAATCGAGGAGCTTACGGAACATTTCGATACCCGTGATTACGGTGGTTACCGTGTCTTTGAGACCAACAATCTCAACGGTTTCGTTGATTTTGCAGGACCCACGCTCGATTCGACCGGTAGCAACCGTCCCGCGGCCAGTGATTGAGAAAACATCCTCAACCGACATCAAGAATGGCTTATCATTTTCACGAATCGGCTCTGGGATATCTTTATCGATCGCGTCCATGAGGGCGGTGATTGCCGCATTGCCCTCTGGCTTATTGTCGAGCGCCGCCGTAGCGGAACCGCGTACGATGGTCGCGTTGTCACCGTCAAATTGATATTTGGTGAGCAACTCACGAATCTCCATCTCAACAAGATCGAGAAGCTCCTTGTCATCAATTAGATCAACTTTGTTGAGCCAGACTACAATCTTCGGAACGCCTACTTGGCGCGCGAGCAAAATATGTTCACGGGTTTGAGGCATTGGACCGTCCGCTGCAGAAACAACCAAAATAGCACCGTCCATTTGCGCGGCGCCGGTGATCATATTCTTGACGAAATCCGCGTGGCCGGGGCAATCGACGTGGGCGTAGTGGCGTTTTTCGGTTTGATACTCAACGTGCGCAACAGAGATCGTAACGATCTTGGAGGCGTCACGCACAGTTCCACCCTTTGCAATGTCCGCGTACGTCTTCACTTCCGCGAGACCTTTCCGGGCTTGAACAGCCAGAATTGCGGTCGTCGTCGTTGTCTTTCCATGATCGACGTGTCCGATCGTGCCGACGTTTACGTGCGGTTTGGTGCGTTCGAAGTTACTTTTAGCCATGGGATACGGGTGTTTTGATTTGGATTAAATGTTACTTCTGATTTATCGTCGCAGAAGTTGATCCGACGTTGTTTTATGACATGGAGCCCAGAACCGGAGTCGAACCGGCGACCTCGTCCTTACCAAGAACGTGCTCTACCAACTGAGCTATCTGGGCAGACTAAGCCACCGTGCCAAAAAACGAAAATGAGGGGTGAACCTGCTTTGAGCATTTTGCGTCGTCAACAGCAAACTTGCCGTTTTTAGAAGAAACTAAGGGCCTACGACGATTCGATAAACTCCGGGTGACAGTTTCCCTCCGAATCTGAGCACTTTGACCAGGAGGTCGGCAAAATAAAGATCAACCTCATCCAGTCCTGATCGAGTAATCAAAACGGGAGGACCGACAAGTCCTGCAGCCGAAACAACCGCCATCAATTCTATCGGAGACCAGTTGATTGCTGCTGACGGCATATCGAGCGTCAGAGCTTCCCGAATGACGGCAATTCCGTCTTTTGCCGAATAGACCTCCAGGTATCCCACTTCTCTGCGCGTCAACTGCAGACTTTGCGGTTTTTGACCAAAAGAGAGAAACGCAGAATTTGGCCCTTCTGCAGTGAGAATCGCATCACCGAAACCTTCTTGGTCGGAGCGTAAAACGCCATAGCTATGGTCTCCCTCGTTATAAGCAAAGGCTGACGGGAAATCAGCAAACACTCCCCCGGTTGCCGGGAGCGAAACATCTTTAATTGAGGTGTTCCATGCTGTGGGCAAAAACAAAGGGGTTTTATCAAGTAAAGCCGCTTCATCGGCCACGACGCGTTGAACGACCAACGCTTCGTGGCCCAAACTTCCCGCAGCCTGGTCCGACGAGGCCGAAGGCACTTTGAACCAAAAGAGCAGCCCAAATCCGATGATGGTCGCGCCAAAGCCCGCTGCCAACCAGCGCAGTTTCTCACCCGCTTTATTCTTCACTTTGGGCCCGCTCCGGGGGCTGTTGGATCCAAGGCTCCCCAAATAACGGAAAATCCTGCGTCTTGCGCCAAACTGAAAATTTCAGCCAGTTCATCGCTTGGCACGCCTGCACTCGCCAAAATCAACAGCGAGGGCTTGGGCGTTTTGGATTTCTCGCGACGCAGCCATTCCATTAGCTGCCTTTTCGTTACCAATCCATCATCAGCAAGGATTTGGCCCGAACGCTGAACTGTAATTTGGTGGGTGGTTGTTCGCGCACCTTTGGAAGCTCCCTGTACGCTGGGAACCAAAAAATCCACGCCCAATCCGGGCGCCAAAACAAAACGCGAGCCAAACATGAGGAAGAACACCGCCAACAATCCGACATTTACATAGAACATCGCGTCGAGACGGGTGGGTTCTCCCCTAAGATGCCCCAAAAGATTCAGCGGCCGCGTTATCATTCTGGCCTCTTTGAGTTTGGTCCTTCCCGATTTGCGGCCTCTACGGCTTCGCTCACTACCGGTTTGAGGCCGCGATAGTCATTTTGCAAATACCGCATAATCTCGTTTCCGGACCATTCGACATCGCGCACAATTGATCGCACCCGACCGTTTAAAAAATGGTGCGCCACATGGACGGGAATCACCAAGATCAAACTGCCGGCAGTGCACAGGAGAGCCTGCCACATCCCAGTCGCCAAGGCACTTGCACTCATGTAATCTCGTTCAAACGCCAAGAATGTGGTCGCCATTCCCAAAACCGTCCCCAAGAGGCCAACCAGAGGCGCAACTTGGGCAATCGTCGCGATACTTCCAAGTCTTCGCTCAAGCGCCGGCAGTTCAACAATCGCAGCTTCCTGAACGTGAAAACGCATGGTTTCCGCGTTCGCATCGACGTGAAGCAGCGCAGCTTTGACCACGGCCGCCACCGGCCCGGGCGTCTCTTCACAAAGGGTCAAAGCCTCCACCAAACGCCGCTTAGCGAGACTGTTCTTTATTCCGTCCAAGAATGTCGTCGCCCGGATTTGGCCCCGATGGAGAAACAGCAACCGTTCAAAGACCAGCAAGAGCGCCAATATTCCTAGGGCCAAGAGCACCCACATCATCGGCCCACCTTTGGCAAAAAGAGTTAGATTGTAAGCAGACATCGCGAAAAGCCGCACACTACACGTCATTCTCGACGCCGCGTAAACGCGAAAGGTTCATCGCCCGCTTCATTGCGCGGGCGCGGGCACTCCGTAAGCCGCGAGTTTTTCAGTGGCCTGACCCGCGCCCGGAAGCCCGCTCTTCAGCAGTAAAAGCCAGGCCTTTTTCGCTTCCTCCAAATTTCCCTGTCGCTCCCTTAACGCGCCAAACTCCAACAGTGTTTTCGCTATCCAATAGGGCCCTTTTGATCCCAGCTGCGCTCTCATTTTAGGTTCGATCAAAAAGGCCATCACAACATCTCGCCACCATACGGTCGCCGCTTTCTCGGCCTCACCGCGTTGTTTGAGCACCGCCCCGAGATTAAATCCCGCCTCGACCCGCACATCCACCGGAGCATCCACCCGATCACGCAGATTTTCGAGCAATGCGAGCGCGCTTTCTTGATGAGCAGGATCGCTCGCCGCCTGCGCATTGTGAGTTAGCGCCAAGGCCAACTGCGCGAGTACCACGTCCGGTCTCGCCGCGAAATTGTTCACCAAATCCTCGTAGGCCTGCTGCGCTTGCGGAAACTGATTCAGCTTTCGCAAAAGGTGTCCTTGTTTTAGCCGCGCAGCGAAAATCAGGTCGCTTTCGGGATAACGCTTCACCAAATCCTCGATCAAACGATTGGCCTCCGCGAGATTGGCCTCGCCCCTAGCTTCAGCCTGCAACGCCGCAAAATACAGCGCATACGGCGCGTTGATGTTCTTCGGAAAGTCGTCCGCCAATTTTGTGTAGAGTTGCTGCGCTTCCACCAATTTGAACTGCTTCACGTAATAGTCCGCCTCCTCGAGGTAAGACGATACCGCTGCTTCGGATTCGGGAAACTCTACCCGCAATTTTCGCAACTGCTCCAGCGCCGCCGCCTCGTTTTTTTGCCGGAAGAACGCCTGCGCCTTTACCACGGCCGCGGAGCTTGCGATTTCCTTGCCCATCGCAGGAGACACCCCGCCCAGAGTCTTCTCCAGAATGACGAGATAGTCCAAAGTCTTCGCCGGCTGCGGCGGGGAAATGTCCAACGTCAACCGCGCCCTCAACCACTCGAGCCGCGCTCGCAGGTCCGCCGATAGGCCCGGATCGACTTCGCCGCCCAAAAGCCGCTCCACCCGCTCGAACGCCGCCGCCGCTCCCCCCGCGCCACGCGCTTGGAGGGCCCGCGCCAAATTCCATTCCGCTTTCCAACGCTCCTCAGCACGAAACTCTGGCTCACGCACCAGCCCATCGAGCGCTGTGCTCGCCGCATCCAAGGCACCCGCTTCGATCTCCGCTTGCACCCGCTGAAACTTGAGTTCGCTCAACCTCACCCCGGTCAAGTTCGCCGGTGGGTCCCTCAACACCGCCGCGTAGGCGTCCGCCGCCGATCTGAAATCCTGCGCCCGAAACCACGCTTCCGCCACCAATACGCCCAATTCAGCGCGCCGTGTGCCCGCCGCCATCGCCGCCGCCGCGCGCGTTGCGCTGTCCGCCGCCAACCGGTAACGCCGCTGCTCCCAGGCCGCTCCGGTCAACACGGCCAACGCTTCCGCCTTCAGCCCCGATCCGGGAAATTTTTCCAACAGAGCCCGGGCGTCATTCTCCGCCGCCGCATAGCTCTTGTCGCCCAAAAGCAAACTCGCCCGATACAGATAAAAATCTTCCTGCAACGGATGGGCCGGCACCAACGCGATCAACCGCCCCAATTCCGCCCGCAATTGCCCGCGCGCCGGATTCTTTTCCGAGGCCTGCGCCAGCAAACGCAGCGCCATCCGTTGCCGCACCGGATCTTTGCCCGTCGCGACCAATTCGCTCAAGGCCACCCGCCCCTCCCCTTCCCCCGCACCCGCAATCAACCCAAGCCACAAACGAAAATCATCGGAATACTGCCGTTCATCCCGCGGCAGAATCAGCAGCTGCTGCTTGATGACCTCGATCGCCTGCGCTTTCCGACCGAGCGCATTGAGATTCGCGGCATAACCCCGGGCCGCCAGGAATCCGAGCGCCTGGCCGGCCGACCGTTCCATGGCCAGCCGCTGTTCCGCGAGTTGGGCCTCGTTACCACTCCCGCTACGGCGCAACAGCGACCACTCTTCCTCAAGCCGAAACCGCGTGCGTACCAAGTCCGATCCTGCGGCCGCCTGCGCCTGCTCGAAGGCCTTGTTCGTCGCTTTCACATCGCCCGCCGCGCCGGCCAACAACGCCTGCGCGAAAAACCACCAAGCCCGATCCACTTCGGTCAGCTCCGTCTCTTTCACCGCTGCCACCGCCGCACCCGCCGCCTCCATCTTGCGCAGGGCCAGCGCCGCCAACCCTGCGCGCAACTGCCACGCACTGCCACGCAGCCCGACAAATTCGTTCAGCACCTTCTCCGCCTCCGCCGCGCGGCCTTCGTCAAGCAAAGCCGTCGCCAGACCCAAAGTCAGCGCTGCGCGGTCTGCGCCGGGATCGGCCAACGCCACGCGGTAAAGCTCTGCCGCTGTGACCGGGAATCCCAGTTCGTGTGCCCGTTGGGCCGCCGACGCCGTCAAGGCCGCTATCCCACTCGTTGACCCCGCTTCGGTCGTGCTGGCCAGTGGCACCACTCGGTTCAACGGCGCTTCAGTTTGGGCCAACGTCCACGGCAAAACCGCAAACGCCGCCACCCAAGAGAGAAAAAAAGTCGAACTTCGACGAGGACGCATGATTCCCCTCCAACGTGCTCGACCTCGGCCAACAATCAATCGCGATGTGGCCAGTTCCGCCTCGCCCGACGCATGATTAGACCTATCATCTGCGTAGGTTCATCCGCTCCGCCCACGACTTTCGAACCTCCGCACTCCCACTCCGAACTCCCACGCTACCATGCTCATCCTTATCATCCTCGGCATCATCTTCGCCATTTTTCTCATCGCCGCGTTCTGGATCACCAGCATCTACAACGCCCTCGTCGCCCTCCGCAATCGCTTCAAAAACGCCTTCGCCCAAATCGACGTCCAACTCAAGCGCCGCTACGATCTCATCCCCAACCTCGTCGAGACCGCCAAGGGCTACATGAAGCACGAGAGCACCACGCTCGAAGCCGTCATCAAGGCCCGCAACATCGCCGCCGCCGCCGCTTCCGCCGTCGCCGCCAATCCCGCCGATGGCAACGCGATGAAAGGCCTGCTTTCTGCCGAAGCCGGCCTCGGCGGCGCGCTCTCCCGCCTCATGGTCGTCTCCGAGCAATACCCCGACCTCAAGGCCAACCAAAACATGATGCAGCTCACCGAGGAGCTCACTTCGACCGAGAACAAAGTCGGCTTCGCGCGTCAGGCCTACAACGACGCCGTCATGGCCTACAACACCGCCCGCGAGATCTTCCCCAACGTGATTTTCGCCGGCATGTTCGGCTTCCAACCCGCCGAACTCTTCAAGATCGAAGACCCCACCGAGCGGAATGCTCCGAAGGTTTCCTTCAACTGACGACTACCGCAGGACCGGGAATCCTTTCCTCGTCACCTTAACTTTCGCCCAATGGAAACGATCAGCGGCTACGCGAAACCGAGCGGGAGCGAAAAGATTTGGTCTCTTCTGAGTCATCTCTCCGGACTTATCGGTGTTCCGTTTTTGCTGCCCCTCGTCGTTTACCTCTCGATGCGCGGCGATTCTCGCTACGTGATAGACAACGCCCGGGAAGCCTTAAATTTCCACCTTTCTATCCTGCTCTATTGCCTAATTTGTCTGCTGCTCAGCGTCATTTTGATCGGTCTGCCGTTGATGATTTTGATCGGCTTAGCCTATTTGGTGCTCTCGATCATCGCCGCGGTAAAAGCCGCGGACGGTGGCTGCTACCGTTACCCGCTGACGTTGCGGTTCGTGAGATGATCCCTCCGCGTAGCAAAGCGAATCGGGCCAGCCAAAGTTAGCGCTCCGATGGACTTCTTCGAAGCCCAAGCCCGCGCCAAAAAGCGCACGTCACGGCTCGTTGCGCTTTTCTCGCTCGCCGTCCTCGGCACCATCGCCGCCGGCTACTTCGGCGCCGTTTTCCTGTCGCGCCAAATCTCCGAGAGCGATTACCGCCCTCGCTCAAGCCGATACTCCGAACGCTCTCAGCTCTCCGCTTTTCGCTCTCAGCTCTCCCCCTCCGCCTCCCTCTGGCAGCCCAAGCTCTTCGCCCTCGTTTCCCTCGGCACCCTCGCCGTCGTCGGCCTCGCCTCTCTTTATAAATGGCACCAGTTCTCCGGCGGCGGCTCCGCCGTCGCCGAGAGTGTCGGCGGTCGACGCGTCGATCCGCACACCACGGATCTCGCCGAGCGCCGTCTCCTCAACGTCGTTGAGGAAATGGCCCTCGCTTCCGGCGTCCCCATGCCCGGCGTCTACGTCCTCGACGACGAACCCGCCATCAACGCCTTCGCCGCCGGCCTCACCACCGCCGATGCCGTCGTCGCCGTCACCCGCGGCACCCTAGAAAAACTCACGCGCGACGAACTCCAGGGCGTCGTCGCCCACGAGTTCAGCCACATCCTCAACGGCGACATGCGCCTCAACCTGCGCCTCACGTCGCTCATCTTCGGCATCCTCGTCCTCGGTCTCATCGGCCGCGGCATCCTCTCGTCGCTCGGCCGCGCCCGCGTCACCTCTTCGCGCAACAGCAAGAACTCCGGCGGCATTCTCGTCGCCATCGGCGCCGCCGGCCTCGGCCTTCTGGTCATCGGCTACGTCGGCTATTTTTTCGGTCGTCTCATCCAGGCCGCCGTCTCCCGCCAACGCGAATTTTTGGCCGACGCCGCCGCCGTCCAATTCACCCGCAATCCCACCGGCATCGGCGGCGCCCTCAAGAAAATCGCCGGCTACGCCATGGGTTCCGCCCTCGCCTCCCAAAAGAGCGCCGCCATCGGCCACTTCTTTTTCGCCCAAGGTTTCCGCTCCATGTTCGGTGGTCTCTGGGCCACGCACCCGCCCGTCGAAGAACGTATCCGCGCCGTCGAGCCCGGCTTCGACGGCAAGGTTTTCGATCCCCCGAAAATCGTGGATGTGAACTACGACACCTGGTCCCAAGTCCGCGGCATCGCCGCGCAATCCTCCAAGTCCCGGATCGATCCCGTGTCTCCGGTCTCTAATCCAAAATTCTTCCCGCCCGGCTCCCTCAACCTCGCGCTCCTCGACGACGCCCATTCGCTCCACGCCTCCCTCCCGCCCCGCCTCCTCGCCGCCGCCCATTCGCCCGTCCAGGCTCCGGTTCTCCTCTACGGACTGCTCCTCTCCGACGACGAATCCGTCCAACGTCGCCAGATTTCCCTCATCGCCAGCCGCGCCGGCGGTGAGGCGCTGCATCTCCTCGAAAACCTCGACGCCCCTCTTCGCTCGCTCGGCCCCGAGCAAAAACTTCCGCTGCTCCAACTCGCCCTGCCCGCGTTAAAAACCCTGCGGCCCACCGTCCTCGCACCGTTTTTCGAACTGCTCGATGAGCTCGTCCACGCCGACTCCCGCGTCTCCCCGTTCGAGTTCGCCCTGCAAAAGTTTCTCCTGCGCAACGTCGCCGCCAACCGCGCCCCCGCAACCGCGATCACCCAGATCTACTCCTTCCAAGCCGTCGCGCCCGAGATCGCCACCGTCCTTTCCGTGCTAGCCCACGCCAGCCCCGGCGACACCGCCGCAGCGTTCGCCGCCGGCGCCGCGCAACTCAAACTTCTCGACCGTCGCCTCGACGCGCCCGCGGTGTCCATCGATCTCGCCGCTCTCGACCTCGCGCTCGACAAACTCGCCACCGCCAGCGCGCCCATCAAACAGCGCCTCCTCGTCGCCGCGACCGCCGTCGTCACCGCCAACGGCGAAGTTCACGTCGAAGAATACGAACTCCTCCGCGCGATCGCCGCCACCCTCGACATTCCCCTTCCGCCCCTGCCGAGGTAAGATCACCGCTCGCCGACGCCCGCCCCGTCCCGCCCGCCTGCGCAAAAAAAGAGCCGCTCCCAAAGGAAGCGGCTCTCGCCAAAACTATACTCTTGGAGAAACCGGTTACGGCAGATCGTAAACTTCAAGCAGCAGATGACCGGAGACCGAGCCGGTCCCGGTGACATGCACCGTGTAGGCGGCCCCGGCGGTAAGCGTGATCTTCACCGCCGCCGACTTCGCATCCGTATCGAGACCAAACGCGCCCGCCGCCGTGAAGTCGGCCGCCGTCACGCCGCTCGCCCAATCGTCGTTGTCGGCGACCCGAAGCGCGCCGCGATAAACCTCGATCTTCGGATCGGCCAAGCCGCCGCTGAGACCAAAAGCCGAGAGCCGCGCGCCGACCGCCCGGATCAGCACCGTCTTGGTACCGGTGCCAGTGATCGCAAAGCCGCCGATAAACATGTCGCCCGCCCCGCCCGTCCAGCCCAAGGCGGAGAGCGCACCAAAGCGGGCGCCGGCCCCGAGTCCGTAGAGTTCGACCAAGGTGTTGCCCGCAGTCCGAGCCGCCATTTGCAGCGTAAAGGTGCCGCTGGCGCCCACCCGGGCCAATGCGGCATCCCGACTGCCGGCCGTAAGCGGAAACGCCCCGGCCGCGCTGAACAACGAGGCCGGCGTCGTGGTCGCGCTCCAATCATCGTTGCTGTCGAGTTGGGTCGTGCCGCTGAACAGCGCGATCCGCGGATCTTCCAAGGCATTCGTCACGCCGAAGCCCGCGAGACCGGGTCCGACCGCGCGGGTCAAAACCGAGTCCGCACCGGCCACCCGAAAGCCGACCGTGAGCAATTGATTGGCCACCACATTAGCACGAATCGAACTGGCGGCGATTTGCGCGGCCGACGGCACGATCTCGATGATGGCGACGGATCCGTCGATATTCGCATCAGGCACCCCTTCATAACCCGCGATCAAGCAGGGCCGACCGGTGGGGCTTTCCGCCGCGGAAACAAACACCAAAGTCTCAGGAGAAACATACTGCGTGCCGGTCACGACCGAGGTCCCGTTGACCACGTTAAAGTAACCGACGATCTGCACCTTGTTCAGATCGGTGATGTCGAATTGGAACAGCCCGTTCTGCCGCTCGGCGCCCAAAAAGATATACTGGCGGCCGCCGATTTCTCCATAGGCCAACGCCTCGGGCTCCGGCCCTTTGTCGTCGGAGCGCGTGTCGATCGCATTGGCCGTGCCGTTGTTCATGTTGAACGTGAGCGGGAAATTGTTGCGCACGAACTCCTCGATCATCGAACCGCTGTCGAACACGCGGTTGCCGGCTTCGTCCCACAGCGTGAAGCTGCGCGTGCCGATCATCGTCGGCACCTCGATGCCCGCATCGGCGTCGAGGTTGCCGTCAACGCGCGAGATATTGAGGCGGCCGATCCCGGCCGAGTTGTTCACGCTGCCGGCAAAAACCAGATCGCCCGCGCCATCGAGCACGACATCGACGATTCCGGCGGCACCCGCCCGGGCGATGTCACCGTCGTCCGTGCGCGCGTCACCTTCATTGGCGGTGGCCATCAGGCGCCGGCCACCGTGCACAAACGTCTGCATCGTGTCGGGCATCGGCAAACCGGGCACGACATCGTTGATGTTGATCGCATTGATGCCGCCGCCCGTCGGATCTTGGTCGGAACCGTCGATGCGCTGCGTGATCGTGCCGAGATAATTGATCGCGGTAAACTTGTTGGCGTTGGGCCCGGTGAGATCGAGGACCGCGATGGCGTTGTTCTCCTGCAACGTGACGTAAACTTTGTCGTTCGTCGGCGCCGTGAACTCCGGCTCGATATAGAGATAACGCTCCGCCGCCGGGATATTCACGACATTGATGCGGACGGCGTTGAGGTTAACGCCGGCAGCCAAGCCGGTGTTGAAGTCCACCGTCGTCACCGCCGGGACCTCGGTGTTGAAACTGGCCGCCGACGTGATCGCCGCGACATTCACGACGCTGACCGAGCCGGGCGCCTGCGCCGCGTTGGCCGTAAACTCGCCTTCATTCGCCACGATCACCTTCGTACCATCGGGCGTGAACTTGACCGCGTCCGGGTGGAAGCCGACGTCGACTGTCCGCACCACGTTGCCGGTGGCCAATTCAAAGAATGCGACCTTGCCGAGCACCCGCGTATTGTCCGTCGGGATAATCGTCGCGACGCCGAAACCGCGACCGTTCGGATCGGCTGCGACGCTGCTCACCGAGAGCGTGGCGGCGGCGCCGAGAATATTGTCGAAATTGGCCGAGGCGACAAACGTGAGCGCGCCCGATGCCGCCAACGAGTAGATGTCGACCTTGTGGCTGACACCGGTGGTGCGACCCAGCGAGTTGGTCACGAGAACCAAATCGGCCCCGGATGGATGATTGTAGTGAGCGACCACTTCGCCGCCTCCGGGGATAGAAACCCCCGAGACAAACCTCAATTCGGCCCGGGCCGAAGTCGTTACAAGCAACAGGAGAAGAGCTGATGCCAAACGGTTGATGGATTTTGAGAACATCCTCAATTTTAAGGCGAAACCAATGACGCGGCGCACGTCCCGCTTTGTGACAATTGCGTGCTGCTGTAACTCGGCCGAAACAATTCCTTCACTCGTTTGGGCTCCCTGCGCATCCTAACCGATCCGTTCAAGCCGGGTCGAACCTCGGTGCGGCGGCCCCATCCAATCGCAAACGATCTTACCCCACGCGAAACCGCTTCCCGAAAGCAGCGTCTTACTCCTCATGTTATCCAACCCCGCCCAAGCCGCCGACCACGCCCCTCACCTCGGCCGCCCCTGCCACGGTATCTCGACCGATCTCGAGGACTATTTTCTGACCCGCCGCCAGTTCCTCTCCCGCGTCGGCATGGGCGTCGGCGCCCTCGGCCTCGCCTCGCTCGTCCCTCAATCCCAACTCCTTGGCGCGCCGGCCGCCTCCGCCCTCGCCCTCGGGCCCAGTCCGCTTCTCCCCAAGCCTCCGCATTTCTCCGGCAAGGCCAAAGCCATCATTCATATCTTCGCCCAAGGTGCCCCTTCGCACCTCGACACGTGGGACCCCAAGCCCGCCCTTTCCCGCCTCAATGGCAAAACTCTCCCCGATGGCGGCATCGCCATGGGCTCGCCCTTCAAATTTCAGAAATACGGCCGCTCCGGCCTCGAGGTCAGCGACGCCTTTGCCAAGACCGCCGCCCATGCCGACGACCTCGCCGTCATCCGCTCCATGTGGACCGACATTCCCGCCCACGACGTCGCCACCGTCTTCATGAACACCGGCTCGCTCCGCATCGTGAAGCCCAGCCTCGGCTCTTGGCTCGTCTACGGCCTTGGCACCGAAAATCAAAATCTCCCCGGCTTCATCGCCCTGCGCGACGGCCGCCTCCCCGTCGGCGGCGTCACCAACTACGGCTCCGCCTTCCTCCCCGGCACGTTCCAAGGCGCCTCCGTCAACACCACCGCCGCCAACGTGCAGCAGATGATTCAAAACATCCGCAACAGCTACGTCGCCCCGAAAGAGCAGCGCCGCCAACTCGACTTCGTCAACCAGCTCAACCAGGTCCACGCCCAAAATCTCCAACGCGAATCCGCCCTAGAGACGCGCCTCGAATCCTACGAGATCGCCTTCCGGATGCAGACCGAGGCCACCGACGCGTTCGACATCACCAAAGAAACCGAATCCACCCGCGCCGCCTACGGCACCAGCCAACAGGGCAAACAACTCCTTATCGCCCGCCGGCTCGTCGAGCGCGGCGTGCGCGTCGTCCAAGTCTGGCACAACGGCTGGGACCATCACCAAGACCTCCACGAGAAACTATCCGCCAAGGCCGGTGAGATCGACGGCCCGCTCGCCGCGCTCTTCGCCGACCTCAAACAACGCGGCCTCCTCGACAGCACCCTCGTCGTTTGGGGCGGCGAGTTCGGCCGCAAGCCCAACAAAGACAAAAACGGCTACGACAACCCCGGCCGCGACCACAACGCCAAGGCCTTCTCCGTCGTGCTGGCCGGCGGCGGCATCAAGGGCGGCACCGTCCACGGCGCGACCGATGAATTCGGCGCCGCCTCCGTCACCGACAAGGTCCACGTCCACGACCTCCACGCGACGATGCTCCACTGCCTCGGCCTCGATCACACCAAGCTCACGTATCGCTTCAACGGCCGCGACTTCCGCCTCACCGACGTCGCCGGCGACGTCGTCAAAACCGTCCTCGCCTAGGCGCCCCGCCCACCATGCGTCCCCTCTCTTTCGCTTTCCTCTTTCTCTTACCCTTTCTCCCCACCGCCCGCGCCCAAGCCGCTGCACCCATCGCCGCGCCCGCGGCGATTTCCCACGCCGATCTCCAGTTTTTCGAAAACAAGATCCGCCCCGTCCTCGCCGAAAATTGCTACAAGTGCCACAGCCACGATGCCGACCGCGTCAAGGGCGGCCTCTTTCTCGACTCTTCCTCCGCTCTGCTCGCCGGCGGCGACACCGGCCCGGCTATCATCCCCGGCAAACCTGCGGAGAGCCTTCTCCTCACCGCGATAAGTTACAAAGACGAAGAACTCCAAATGCCCCCCAAGGGCAAAAAACTCACTGACGCGCAAATCGCCGACTTCACCGAGTGGATCCGCCGCGGCGCCCCCGATCCCCGCGTCCCCACCGCCACCAAGCCCGGTTCCGCCACCGCCGGCTACGGCGGCGTCGGCAAAAAACACTGGGCGTTCCAGCCCGTAAGCAAGCCCGCCGTCCCCGCCGCCGCCACTCCCGCCGACACCGCGTGGATCAAGAACCCCGTCGATAAATTCATCCTCGCCAAACTCGCAGACCATGGCCTCAGCCCCAACCCCGCTGCCGATCGCCGCACGTTGATCCGCCGCCTCACCTTCGACCTCACCGGCCTCCCACCCACCGAAGCCGAGATCATCGCCTTCGAATCCGATTCGCTCCGTGATTCCGACTCCGCCTACGCCGCCCTCGTCGACCGCCTGCTTGCCTCCCCTGCCTATGGCGAACGCTGGGGCCGCTACTGGCTCGATGTCGCCCGCTACTCCGACACCAAGGGCGACGCCAAAGGCCGCGAAGACCTGCGCTACGCCAACGCCTGGACTTACCGCGACTACGTCATCGATGCCTTCAACCGCGACAAACCCTACAACCAGTTCGTCGTCGAACAACTCGCCGCCGACCGCCTCCTCGCCGAGTCCGTCAAGAAAGCCAAAGCCAAGAACCCCTCCGCCGAACCGCCCCACGATCAGCGCGTTCTCGCCGCCCTCGGCTTCCTTTCCCTCGGCAATAAATTCGACGGCAATCCCCACGACATCATCAACGACCGCATCGACGTCACCTCGAAAGCCTTCCTCGGCCTGACCGCCACCTGCGCCCGTTGCCACGACCACAAGTTCGATCCCATTCCCACCAAGGACTACTACTCGCTCTACGGCGTCTTCGCCAATGTCACCGAGCCCAAGTTCGCCCGCGATCAGCCCACGCTCTTCGCCAAAGTTCCAAAAACGCCCGAGCTCATCGACTACCTCGCCAAGTCGGACGAGCTGAAAAAACAGGCCGACCAAGTCGAGGCCGACTACGCCGCTTTCCGCAAATCCCGCTCTCGCGACGCCGAAAAACGCCGCGAGTTGGTCCGCGCCGAGACCAAGGTTCTCCGCGAGATCGGCGACCTCGATTCCTCCCACCCCGGAGCCCCCGCGCGCGCCCATGTCGTCTCCGACGTCCCCCGCTCCCGCGACTATCCCGTGCTCATCCGCGGCGAAGCCCAGAATAAAGGCCCCGTCGTCCCCCGCCGTTTCCTCGAAATTCTTTCACCCGATCCGAAAAATCGACCCGAGTGGAAAGACGGCAGCGGCCGCCTCCAACTCGCCCTCGCCATTGTCGATCCGAAGAACCCCATGACCGCCCGCGTCCTCGTAAATCGCATCTGGCAACAACACTTCGGCGCCGGGTTCGTCGCCACCCCCGACGACCTCGGCAACATGTCCTCTCCGCCCACCCATCCCGAACTTCTCGACTATCTTGCCGCCCGCTTTGTCGAGGACGGCTGGTCCATCAAGAAGCTCCACCGCCTCATCGTGACCAGCGCGACTTATCGCCAAAGCTCGGCCAACAATCCCAAGTTCGCCGCGCAGGATCCCAACAACCATTACCTCTGGCGCGCCAATCTCCGCCGCCTCGACTTCGAGCAGCTCCACGATTCCCTCCTAGCGATCGCCGGCACCCTCGAGCCCAAGCTCGGCGGCAAATCCATCGGCATGGGCACCGAAGATTTCGCCACCCGCCGCGCCGTCTACACCTACATCGACCGCCGCAACCCGCCCGAACTCCTCACGCAGTTCGATTTCCCCAGCCCCGATGTTCCCAGCGGCCGCCGCTACGAAACCATCGTTCCCGCCCAAGCGCTCTTCCTCATGAACAGCCCTCTCGTCGTCGAGACCGCCCGCAAACTCACGCACCGCCCCGCCTTCGCCGATCTCAAGAGCGACCAAGAACGCGTGACCTCGCTCTATCTCGCCATCTACCAACGCCCGCCCAGCGAACAGGAAGTTTCACTCGGCGTCCGCTACGTAAAAGCGAACCCCACCGGCAAAGCCCTCGAAGTCCCGCTCGCCCTCTCCATCGCGAGTACCCAAGAAGCGAAACGCAAGCAACGCATCGCCGACAAAGTCGCCGCCATGGCCGCCAGCAAAAAAGGCGGCACAGACAACCGCCCCCCCGGCGGCATCGCGATGAACGCGTCTCTGGCCCCCGTCGACGCCTGGACCAAACTCGCCCACGCCCTCTTCCAGACCAACGAAGCGATCTTCCTGAACTGAAAGTAGGGGGTCTCCGACCCGCCCTTTTGAGATCGCGGACCCCGCCCCGGCAACCGCGCGTCCCGCGCCGCACCGACCGCGCTCACTTCAACCGCCGTTGTAGCGCGGCCAACGCCGCTTCCAGCGCCGCCGCCTGCCTCCGCAGCTCCACCACATCGTCACCGAGCCGCGCCTCGCCTGTCGCCGTCAAGTGCCGCTCGCGGGTGTCGTCTTCCATATCCTGCCGTGCTTCGTCCATGCCGTTCACGATCACGCCGATCAACAAATTCAACGTGATCATCGTCCCCAGCAAAATGAACGACACGAAATACGCGATCGATACCGCCGCACCCGCCGGCCCGGCGATCTGCGTGCGCATAATGTCGGCCCAACCCTCCAGCGTGACGACTTGGAACAGGGTCAGTGCCGTCGCGCCCAGCGTGCCGAAATGCTCCGGGTCCGTCCGCCCGAAAAGCGACACGCCCAACACGGCATACACGTAAAACAACACGCTCAACAGCAGCGCCACGTAGCTCATCGAGGGAATGCTCTTTAGCAACGCGCCCACGAGAATCTGCAACCGCGGCACCGCCGTGATCAAACGCAACACCCGCAGCACGCGCACCAACCGCAACACCGCCGCAAACTCCGCCTGCACCGGCAGCAAACACACCGCCACAATCACGAAATCAAAGACGTTCCAGCCGTCGGCGAAGAACTTCCACGGCCGCGTCCCACACGCGCCGATCCGCAGCGCCAGCTCGACCACAAAAAACGCCAACACCACGCGGTCGATCGCATGGAGCACGCCGCCGGCCCGCGCCATCAACGTCACGCTCGTCTCCAAACCCACGAGCACCCCCGCAAAAAGAATCACGCCCAACACGGCGCGCTGAAACCCTTTCGACTCCACGATCTTTCGACTAAACGTTTGCATGATCCCTAAATTACCCGGCCCAAACCAGCGCCTGCAACCGCGCAGCGGGAGTCCCCGCCATTATTTGCCGCGCGAGGCGTCTGGCTATAGCACCGACCGGCGGTCGGTCTTCAAAACTCACAGCGCTTCGTAGCCCAGCGTCGCCTCGGGCGGCGTTGGCGGCGGGGGCGTCACCCCGCGGGCGATCATGATCTCTCTCATCGTCGCGATCGCCTCGAACCCGGGCTTGAAATTCCCAAACCGGTGCCCCTCCGCGATCAGCAGCGGCGTCCAACCCCGTTTGTTTTTCTGATTCCACACCTCGATCTTGGCGCCTTTGGCGTCCAAAAGTTTCATAACCTTGCAGAAATTCGCGAACGCCGCGCCGTGCATCGCCGTGTCCCCCGTGGCCGCCACCGCGTTGATGTCGGCCCCGAGCCCGAGCAGATACTCGACGGTCGCGACCGCCTCCTCGTCGGTGCCCGCCTCTTCCTGCACCGCCCGCGTCCCGAGGCCCGCCGCCGCCATCAGCGGCGTGACCCGGTCCACATTCACCATCGTCGGATCGGCCCCCAGTTCCGCGAGCAACTTCATGTAGGCAAGGTCTGCCGTATCGGCCGCCATCAAGAAAGGCGCGCTTCCGTTGGCATCAACGCGGCCGCCACCCTTCGGGCCACCGGTCAACCGCAGGTTCACGTCGGCTCCTTTTGAGACGAGTTTCCGAACGAGTTGTTCATTCGTCATCGCGCCTTTTCCCTCGGGGATCGGATCGCCTTCATCCTCACCGCTCGGCGGCTTCCGAATCCAGGTGAGAATATGCAGGGGCGCGAAGCCCGAGCGCAGATCGTTGGGGTTGGCGCCAGCATCAAGCAGAAAGCCCGCGAGTTCAAAATGCCCGTTCTCCACCGCCATCGTCAGCGCGCTGGATCCTTTTCGCGGGTGCTTTCGGGTCAGCTTCATCGTCGGTTCCGTCGCCGCGTTCACATCAACGCCCGCCTTCAAGAATGCCGACACGATCTCGAGCTGTCCCGCCCGGACCGCGAACAACAGAGGCGTGAACCCCGTGGCCAAGGGCGTCCGAAAATCCGCTCCCGCCGCGAGCAACGCCTTGACGACCGCCAGATGCCCTTCGGCCGCCGCCCACATCATCGCCGTCTGGCCGTCCGGCAGTTTTGCGTCGCTGCCCGCGCCGCGGGCCAACAGCACGTTCACCACCGCCACTTTGCCCGTGCGCGCCGCCGTCATGAGCGGCGTCTCACCGCCGTGAAGCGCCGTGTTCGGATTCGCGCCGTGGGCCAGCAGCAGTTCCGCAAACTCCGCATTGCCGTTCGTGCAGACGAGCGAGAGCGGCGTCACGCCATAGCGATTTGTAATCTCGGCCGTCGCTCCGGCGGCGAGCAGAGTTTTCCCGGTCTCAAGATCATCGTGATACGCCGCCCAATGGAGCGCCGTCATGCCGTCAACCTGCGCGACGTTGACGTCGGCCTTCGCCGTTTTGGCGAGCAGCCCGCGCAGGACCTCGGCGTCTTTTCGCTCGGCAGCGTCGGCGATCGGCGCGGGCGAGGCGCTTGCGTTCGCCCCGCCCAACATCAGGCCGGCAGCCAAGATCAGGGCGCGCGAGCCTGGCACCAACCGAAGCCGCCTCACCGGCGAAAACGCGTGCCGACCGCCGGTCATACCGAGAGCGGTTGAAAAATCTCGTCCATCTTGCCGCTGCTGTCGCCGAAGCGGTCCAACTTCACCCCGACTTTGTCGAGGAGCGAGAGGTGGAGATTGGCGAGCGGCGTGGGCTCTTTGTAACGGATGTGTCGGCCGCCCTTCATCCCGCCGGCCGCACCGCCCGCGACGAGCACGGGGAGATTCGTGTGATCGTGGACGTTCGGATTGCCGATGCCGCTGCCGTAGAGCAGGAGCGAGTGATCGAGCAGCGTGCCGTTGCCTTCGGGCGTGGCCTTGAGGCGTTCGAGGAAGTAGGCAAAAAGCGACACGTGAAACGCGTTGATCTTGGCCATGCGCGCAACCTTCTCCGGGTCGTTTCCGTGGTGGGAAAGCGGATGGTGCGGATCGGCGACGCCCGTCTCGGCGACATAGGTGCGATTGCTGGTCTCACGGGCGAGTTGAAAGGTCGTGACCCGCGTGATGTCGCCCTGCATCGCAAGCACCTGGAGATCGAACATCAGCCGCGCATGGTCGGCATACGAGGCCGGTACGCCCAGCGGCCGGTCCAGATCGGCCGGGAGATTGTTTTTCGCGACATCCGTCTCCGCCTTCTGGATGCGGCGTTCCACCTCGCGCACGGTGTCGAGATACTCGGCGATCTTGGCCCGATCAGCCGGCCCCAGATTCCGGCGCAGGCTCGCGATATCCTCGGTGATCCAGTCGAGCAGACTCGCCCGCTTGCGCAACGCCGCTTGGCGCTCGGCCAGCGAGCCGCCTTCGCCGAAGAGCCGTTCAAACACGATGCGCGGGTGCGCCTCCGAGGGCAGCGGCGTCGTCGGCGAGGACCACGAGAGATTGTTTTGGTAGACGCAGGCGTAGCCGTTGTCGCACTGGCCGGTCGTCTGCAGCATGTCCATCGAGAGCTCGAGGGACGGGAGCTGGGTCGCGTGCCCGATCTGCTGCGCGGCGATTTGGTCGGCGGTCGTGCCAAGATAGTAGTCGGAGCTTTCGGTGTGCTTCGCCTTGGCTGCGCTCAGAAAGGCCGCGTTCGAGGTCGCGTGGGAGCCGGGGTAGGCTGTGCGCAGCTCGAGGTTTGTAATCGCCGTGACGTGGCTCTTCACGCTTTCGAGCGATTTCAGAATCGGTGACAGCTCGCCGAGTTTCCCATCGGTGCCGCCGGGCGTCCATCGGCCGATATCGCAGCCCATCGGCATAAAAATGTAGCCGAGCCGCTTCACCGGCAGGGCCGCCGTCGCGGACGCGGCGGTGGCGGCAGGAATCATCGCATCGAGCAACGGTAGCGCCAAGGAGGCGCCCATTCCGCGCAAAAACGTCCGACGGGGCAGGGCTTTTTTTGTAATGATCATGGGGTCTTCCTCATCTGAAACGGGGTGCTGGTCACGATACCGAGAATCAAAGCGGAGAAACGAAAATCCTCCGCGCTGGCCCGACGGACTATTTGCCGAATCGCCGGCGCGTCAAACGGCTCGACGCCGCGGCCCAGCGCGTAAATCAGGAGCTTTTCCGTCAAAGCGCCCGCGAAATGCTCCGGGCGTTGCAACAGGGCGCGCTCAAGTGCGGCGACGCCGACAAACGTGCTGCCGTCCGCCAAACCGCCCGAGGCATCGACCGGCTGACCGCCCTCCGCCGACCGCCAGCGTCCCACCGCGTCGAAGTTTTCCAGCGAGAAACCGACCGGGTCGATCACGTCGTGGCAGCTCGCGCACACGGGATTCGCGCGGTGGGCCGCGAGCCGGGCCCGCATCGGCAAAAAGGATGAGACGGTGTTGTCTTCCAGCGTCGGAATATCGGGCGGCGCCGGCGGTGGCGGCTCCCCCACGATGTTTTCCAAAACCCAATGCCCGCGGATCGTCGGCGAGGTGCGCGTCGCGTAGGAGGTCACGGTCAAAATACTCCCATGCCGCAGCAAGCCGCCGCGCGGCCGCTCCGGCTCACCCGCAAACGACACCCGCCGGAAGCGGGGACCATAGATGTGCGGGATGCCGTAGTGTTTCGCGAGGCGCTCGTTGAGGAACGTGTAATCCGCGCTGAGCAAGTCGGTGACACTGCGGTCTTCGCGCAGGATGCTTTCGAAAAAAAGTTCCGTCTCTTGGCGCAGGGCCTGGCGCAAGTTGTCGTCGAAGTCGGGGAACAACCGCAGATCGGGCGTGGCCGCTTCGAGCTTGCGCAGATACAACCACTGGCTCGCAAAATTCGTCACCAAACTGCCCGAGCGGCCGTCGGCCAGCATCCGGCGCACTTGCGCCTCCAACAGCTTCGGTTGCCGCAGGTCGCCCCGCACCGCTGCCGCGATCAATTCATCGTCGGGCAGACTGCTCCAGATGAAGAACGCCAGCCGAGACGCCAGTTCGAGGTCGCTGACCCGGTAAACTGAACCCGCCGCGAGCCCGACCGGGTCCTCTTCGACGCGGATCAAAAATCGCGGACTCACCAAGACTGCCGTCAGAGCGCCCTCGATCCCGGCTTCGAAGCCGTTTTCATCCCGCGCCTCGCGGAAGAACTGCAGGGGTTTGCGCAAATCGTCCTCCGTGACCGGCCGGCGATAGGCGCGGCGGATCAGGGGCGTCAAAATCTCGCGGGCGCGTGCATCCTGCTCGGCCACCGTCGCGGCCGCCGCGAGCGGTTTCGCGTCGCCGAAAATCGCGCGCCGACTCTCCGACTCGCCCGGCCCTTTCGCGTCAAACGGACCCGTGATCGTCACCTGAAAAAGCGCCGGTGCCGTGCGCGGGTGCCGGTGCATGTTAAACCGCGCCAAAAACGGCAGCCGCTCCGTCTCAATCAGCGCCGAGGGATTCTTGATAAACGTCACCCCCACGTCACGAGCGCCCGCCTTTACCGGCACCCGAAATTTGAGATGCGCATCCACGCCCTCCGCGTTCTTGTCGCTCCCGGTCGGCTTGACCGTAAAGAGCCTCACGCGCTCCCGATCGATCAACACCTCGACTTCGTGCGGCTTGCGCAGCCCTTCCACCTGCTCGTTCCGGTCACGCTGGAGTCGGATCTGAATCTCATAGTCCCCGTCCTGGGGAAAGACATAGGGAATGAGCGTCCCGCCGCGCGTGCCCGGCGGCAGCCCCGCGATGCGCTCTTCCTGCGTCAGATCCGCCCGCACGCGAAAGGTGTCTCCGCCCGGCACCTTGCGCGGCGTTCCGATCGCCAGCCGCGCGATCTTTTGCGCCGCCGAGACGTAGCGATCCAGCAGCGTCGGAGAGAGATTCCCAACGGTGACGTTGTCGAAACCGTGACTCGGCTCGTCGTTCGGCAGCAACGTGGTCGCATCGATTTCGAGCGCGAGCAGATCGCGGACGGCGTTCTGATACTCCGTGCGGTTCAACCGGCGAAACGTGTCCGTGCGCCCGGGATTAGGCGCGGCGGCGGCAGCCAGATCGAGCGAACGCTCCAACTCCGCCACGACCCGCTGGTAACTCTCCGCATCCGGCCGTTCGTCGGCGATCGGCGGCATCTGCCGATGGTCGAGCTTGCGCAAGACCTTCTCCCAGACCGCCGGATTCGTCGCCGGATTTTTCGCATCTAAACCCTCCAGCGAAAACTTGCCCTTCCGAATCCCGTCGTCGTGGCAATCGAGGCAAAACCCTTGGATCAACGTTTCAGTCGGATGCGTCGCCGCGCCGCTGTTCTGCGCGAAGCCTGCTGACACCCCGCTCCACGCCACGCCGCCGAGCACGACGAAGCGCGATAAACCAAACCAAGGAGTCACGGCAAACTGGGGCATGGGAGCGGGGTAACGGGGTCCGAAAGGAAAACGATACGGGAACAGACGGTCTCTTTCAAAATTCGGTTCGGAGAAAATAACAAAATTTTCCACCGCCAGCGTGGTATGACCCAACCCGCCTCACCCCCACCACGAATGCCCGCGTCCGTTCGCCGGCAGGCCGGAATCGACTGGAGCAGGCGGGATCCGCCCGGCGAAAGCCGACGTCAAAACCGGGTAACGCTTTCGATTCTCCGACCTCAACCTCGGCCAACCCCATCCGTCGCGATCGCCGCGCGCCGCCCGCCCAACCGAATCGGCGCCAACAATCGCCTCCGTGGCCGCCACAAACTGCCACCCATCACCAAAACTCCAAAGTGAGGTTGCCCCCGGTTTGAGGGACACGAGTTGGGTCCAAAGAAAGGACTAATGACCTGCCCCAGATGACTGGACAACGCAGACCTCAGATTTCGGGCGGTTGAACGGTCGGGTTGTAAATTCCGTGTAGCTCCCTGGCAAATTCGGCCGGAGGCCGATTTGCCAAGGAGCTGTGCAGACGAAAATGGTTATAGTCGTGGCGCCATTGCTCAATCTTTTCGCGCACATCTGCGAGGCTGAGGAAGACCCCTGAGTTCAGGCAGCCGTCCCTGAGCCGGACTCATGCAATTGAGGGTAGGATAAGTTGGTGAGGACCGGCTCTGGCGGAGAGAGCGGCAACTGCATCGCAGTGCTCGTCGGCACTCAATTGG
>NEVA01000022.1 GCA_002304445.1 Opitutia bacterium Tous-C4FEB
GTCGCCCGCGGGCACCGAACGGTCGATGATGTGGGCGAAGATCAGCGGGCAAGGCGCGATGGCAAGGCTGCGCAGCAACGCGAGGCCGACGCCCGGCGCAAGGGCGCGGCGGACCCGCCACAGATAACCGAGGAGAGTGGGCGCTTGGAGCGGCTCGTGGGACATGACGGCGCGGAACGTAGCCAAGGCGCGCGGGACGCCAAGGGGCTTTTGCGGCCGACCGACGGCCCGGCCGCAGACCTTATCGTGGGTGGCTTCGCGGGCTACCGTCCCCGTGGAGGGCGTGGTAGTAAGGGTCGCCGGGGACGATGCTGCCGCGAACGACGGGACGGCCGGTGAACGCGCTCTTGTAGAGCGCGGTCAACAACTCGAGCGTGCGCCGGGCCTCGGGGCCGCTGAGGAGGGGGCGGCGGTTTGCGTCCATGTCAGCGATGAGGGTTTCGAGCTGCGCGGCGTGGGTTGAACCCACGTCGGTGGGGAACTGTTTCCAGGCCTGGGTCAACGTGTCGCCCTCGCTGACAGCGGCGGGGGTGAACCGCCAATGGTCGCGGTTGTAACTGTAGAGGTGGGTCAGTTCGACGGTGGCGCGCTGGTAATCGAGGCGGAGATAAGTCTCCTGGCGCGGACTGAGGGCGCTGTTGACGACAGAGGCTTGAGCGCCGTTGGCGAATTGGACGAGGGCCATCGAGACGTCTTCGACCTCGATCGCGCGGTCGAGGGTGGCGGCCATCGCGCGGATCTCGGTCCAGTCACCGAGGAGATGGAGCAGATGATCCATGGCGTGGATACCGAGTCCCATGGTGGGCCCGCCGAGTTCGGTGGCCCATTTGCCGCGCCATGGCACCGCGTAGTAGGCGGCGTCGCGGAACCAGACGGTGTTGCAGATCGCGACGAGAGGTCGGCCGAGCCGGCCTTCGTCGGCGAGGCGGCGGAGATGGGCGGTCGAAGAGGCGAAGCGCATCTGGAACACACAGGAAGCAAATTTTCCCGTGCGCCGTTCGGCGGCTTCAATGAGATCGAGTTCGGCGAGCGACGCGCAAAACGGTTTTTCACACAGCACCCAGGCTCCGGCCTCCATGGCGGCGATGCTCATGGCCGCGTGGAAGGAGGGCGGCGCGGCGATGAAGACCAGATCGGGCTTTTCGGCCGCGAGCGCGGTAGCGTAGTCGGTGTAGAAATGCGCGAGCTTGTGCTTCTCGCTGAAGGTGCGCACGCGGTCGGCGTCGATGTCGACGGCGGCCGAGAGCACGACACGGCCGCCGGAACTCTCGGCGGCGCGAACGTGGGCGTCGGCGATGCCGCCGGTGCCGACAAGAATGGCGCGGTAGGTCTTGGAGGTGCTCAAGCAGGGTCCTTGCGTTGGGTGAAGACAGTGAGACCGAGCAACGACTGGGTCGGTGCGGGGAAGGCGTAGCTGGCGAGGTAGCCGCATACGAGGCAGGCGAGGATGGAGAACGTCGGGTAGAGGACGGGTGTGACCATCGAGCCCTGCCAAAGGACGAGCGTGATGAGGAGGCTGCAAATGACGCCGATGACCGAGCCCTGCCAGTTGGCGCGCTTGGTGAACATCCCGAGCCCGTAGCAGCCGGCAAAGCCGCCGCCGAGCACCGCCTGCAAGGCGAACCAAGCGTCGAAGGCGGACGCGATGTCGAAGAGCGCGAGCAACAACGCGGTGCCGACGCCGATGACGCCCGAGATCACGGTCATCCATTCGGCAAGCCGCACGCTCTTGGCGGGGGTGGCGCTCCGGTTAAAACGCTCGTAGAAGTCCACGGAGACGAGGGTCGCCACACTGTTCATGCAACTGGAGAGGGTGGACATGGAGGCGGCGAAGATGCCGGCGATAATCAGACCGGTGACACCGACGGGCAGCTCGGACGCGATGAAGTGAGGGAACGTCGCATCAACAGACAACAGCGGGTTGAGCTTCTCGGGATGTTGTTGGTAGAAAACGAAGAGCGCGGTGCCGATGGCGAAGAACGTGATGCTGCCCGGCACGACCACGGCGGCGAGCGTCCACATCGACCAGCCGGCCTCTTTGGGGTTTTTGGTCGAGAGGGCGCGCTGCATCATGACCTGATCTTTCGGGTACGTAATCAGATCGATGATGGCGAACATGACGAAGGCCCAGACCGTGGGTCGGAGCAGATCGAAGCTCCAGTCGAAGGTGTGCATCTTGGCGTTCTCATTGGCGACCCGGACGAATTCCGGCAGGCCGCCGTCGATGCCCGTGATCACGTAGCCGATCGCGAAAAATGCGCCGCCGAGCATGACAAAGACTTGGAGCACGTCGGTCCAAATGACCGCCTTCATGCCGCCAAGCAGCGTGTAGGCGATGGTGACGATGCCCATCAGCACGATGCTCAAAATGACATTGAGTCCGGTGACCGCGGACAGGGCGAGAGAAGGGAGAAACAGCACGGTGCTCATGCGGCCGCCGAGCTGGATCAGAATGTTGAGTGCGCTGGCGAGGACGCGGATCGACGGATGGAAGCGCATCTCAAGGTATTGGTAGACCGAGGTGACGTTCAGCCGGCGGATCATCGGCACGATGTAGATGGCCACGAGGGCGGTGCTGATTAGACCGACGGCGTCGCGGGCGAGAATCTGCCAGTTGGTGGCGAAGGATTTGGCGGGGATGCCGATGAACGAGATCGCGCTGGTGCCGGTGGCATAGAGGCTGAGACCGGCGGCCCACCATGGGATCGATCGGCCTCCGAGGAAGAAGTCGTCGTTGCTCTGCTTTTTCTCTCTCAGATAAAAGTAGAGCCCGATGCCGGCCGAGAACGCGAGGTAGCCGACGATAATGACCCAATCGAGAGTTCGCAGGTGACGCTGGTTGGCGGTGAGCTCGACCCGTGAGACTTCGTTAGGTGCGCCGACGGTTGCGGCGCGCGTCTCGGCGACAAAGCCGGCGGGGGCCGGGCGAAGCGTGATCAGTTCACCGGGCAACGTAACCTTGCCGAAAGGGGCCCACGTGTCGGTGATCGTGTGGTAGGCCAGCACCGTAAGTTCGCGCGGGCCGGAGAGGGTGGCGCCCAGGAGATGCGCTTGGGCGCTGCGGACCAGGACGTCGCCAAAAAGCGGACTCGGCGCGGGCTTTTTGGGCAGATCGGCGGCGGCGATGGCGGCAGGCGGCGCGAGGAGTGCGGCGGCGGCGGGCGTGAGGGACGTGAGACGGAGCTCGGTGAGCGGAGCCTCCGGTTCGGCGGCGTGCGCCGACCATGAAGCGACGACCAAGAGTAGAAACAAGAGTGGAGCGCGGCGAAAACAGTGGGGCATCGCGCTGAAATTCAGAAGAGCGGCGGCTTGTTTCAAGCCGCTATTTCACGAACATTCAGCCGCACGCACCGAGCGAAAAAAAGCCGCGCTTCGTCAGGCGCGGCGTGATTGTTCGCCAAGCCGAGTCAGGAGACGCCCGCCAGGCGGAGGATCTTCTCCCCGGTGAGCCGCCGCTCGGGCGGGAGCGCATGAGGCGTGCGGTTTCCGTAGATCACGGCGAACTCTTTGAATTTTTCCTGGGTGGCTTTCACGAACTGATCGGTCGGCCGGGTCTCGCCGCAAAGGGCCATGATCTCAGGCAGCCAGCGGTGGCCGTAGCGGACATGGTTCTGTTCGTCGTTGCGGTCGAAGGCGAGGAGGGTGTCGGCCTCGAAATCGTTGAGCTCGCGCACGCGGTCCATCACGAGTGCTTTGGTGGGAAAGCTGCCGGCTTCGAACTCCATCGTCATCATCGCGTAGCGCTCGTGGGGCGGCATCTGGACGAGGATGTTGTAGAGATCGAGCGAGTGCTCGACGGTCATGAGATCGACGCCGAGCTTGGGGAGTTGGCGGAAACCGAACTGGCTGTGGCGGGACTCATCCCAAAGATGGCGGGCCAGGTCGTGGTGCAGGTCGAAGGGCGCGTTGGGCGTGTCGACAAAGACGGTCGCGAGGTAGTCCACGGCGTCCATTTCCAGCATGAGCCACACGTAAACCATGAGGCGGATGACACGGGCATCGGTCTTGGGGTCGACGAGCCACGAGCGCACAATCGGCGTCTCGGTGGGATCTTGGCTGAATGCGCTCGAGCAGGTCGGGTACTTGCCCCGGTTGCAGGTGGCGGGATGGGAGAAAGGGGTCTGCGTGTGTTGCCACACGTAGTTAGCCGCGAGTGGGAGCCGGGTTTCTTGGCCGAGCCAGCCGCCGAGATCGTCCAGAGCCTGCGTGAGATGGAGCGACCACTCGCGGGCGTCGATGCCGGCCAGATAGGGCGCGATCTCACGGGCATGGCGGTCCTCGTCGGCGATGAATTCTTCGACGAGTTTCTTGGACGGCCAATCGGCGAGCGGATCGGTGACCTTTAGGTAGTGGCGGTAGGCCGAAAGCAGCGCGGGTTTGAGGATCTGATAAAAACCGGCGGTGAGGACGAGCGGGTCTTGGGCGCTGGTGCCGGTGGCCTCGTTGAAGATGCGGCGGACGGAGTCGCGGACGGACTCGGTCGTGCCGAAGGACGACAGCTCGCGACCGCGCTCGCGGAGGAAGCGGGCGTGGCCGGCGGATTCCCAAGCGTGTTGGCAGAGGAGATATTTCAACTCGGGCTCGCCGACCCGATAGATGAGCGTGGTGACAGTGCGGAGGAACTCGCGCTCGACTTCGAAAAGAAGGCGGAGCAGGCGCGCCATTTCGCTGACGGCGGCCATGCGGCCGGCGGCGGGACGGGCGGGAGTGGCGGGAGCGGAGGTGCTCATGTGGAAGACAGAGGAGGTGGGAGGACGGAGGCGGAGATTTCCGACCTACATCTTTCTTCTTTCGCTTAATCTTTCTCCGGCTCCCGTTTCGAAATCAGGCGGAGCAAAGAGAACGACCAAGAGGAACGAGAAAGATTCGCATCAGCAGATGCGGCCGCGTTTGCCGGCGGTGGTGTGACCGGGGGGATTGACGCCGATCCAGCGGTCGTCGATCGGTTCGCTGGCGCGTTGGTAGCGGGCGTCGCTGGAGATGCGGAGGCGGTTCTCGGTGCGGTTATCGAGGGAGGCGTGCACAAGGAACATCCCGAAGGTGATGAAGTCGCCAGGTTCAAACTCGGCGGTGAGCCAGCGACCGCCGAATTTGTTGCGGAGGACCGGCGGGTTGTGGGAAAGCGTGCCGCTAAACGTCCAGCCGAAGCCCTTGGCGCCGCTGGTGGCGTTCTTGACCTGATCGGGCTTGTTCTCGCAGTAGGAATCGACGTCGCGGTACACGTAGTTTTCCAGCAGATCCATCCGCTTGTGCGAACCCTCGAGGACCATGAGGCCGCCGAGTTCGAAGGAGATATCGCCGTAGGGCAGCCAGCACGTCATGTGACCGTGTGTGCCGCGGCCCATGTAGGGCAGGTCGCAGTGGGGGTTGGTGCCCTTGCCCGGGCCGATGGCACGGAGCCAGGTAAAGTCGTAGTGGCGGATTTCTTCGCCGTAGAATTGGCGATAGAATTCGGGCAGGCGGCCCGAGTAGAGCAGGTCCTGAATCTTCGCATTATTGTTGGTGAGCTCGGGCTTGAAAACGTAGCCGGCACCCGGTTTGCAGACCCCGTCGATCCGCGGAAAATTCTCATCGAGGACGCCGGCTTCGGCGAGACCGTCGGTGAGGCTGGCGCGGGCATCGAGCACCTGCTCGCGGTCGAGGTAGCCCTTCATGTAGAGATAGCCGTCGGTGTCGAAGCGGCGTCGGAGTTCGGCGAAATCGGTGGCCGCGTCGGACGAGTCGCGCAGGATTCCAAATTTATCTTCGCTCGTATCGAGCGGATGACCGAACGACCAGATTTGCGGAAGGGTGGCGGTGCTCATGTGTGATATGGAATAAGACGGTTGAAGTAAGCGATAAGATCGATGGTCGAAGATACACCCGAACAAGGGCGGACAAAATGGTTGTAATGGGATTTCGCATGTAGATTTTGGTCCAACGATGTCAGTCTCATTTCGGACGCAACCTTGGTTGACGAGTGCGGTGCGCACGCCGCTCGGCGAGTTGCAGCTCGCCGGGACGCTGAAGGACGCGCGCGGGCTCGATCCGCGGGCGATGCGGGTGCTGGGGAGTTTTTCGTTGATCTACATGGTGGATATGGACGGCTACTATTGCGACGCGCACGGGGTGAAGCGCGACCTCGTCTCGGGCGACCTCGTGCTGATCTGGCCGGAGCTGGCGCATGCTTACGGCCCGAAGCAGGGCAAAGGGTGGAACCAGATTTACTTTGTATTCGACGGGCCGGAATTTGAGTTCTGGCGGGAGCGAGGGTTGCTGTCGCCCGAGCGGCCGGTGCTGCACTTGGAGCCAGTGGACTATTGGCGACGCCGGTTTGAGGAAGTCGTCGGCGCGGAGTCGCGTCACGGCGCGGGGGCTCCGCTGCGCGCGATGGGCCGTTTTCTGCATTTGTTGAGCGACATTCTGGCGGCGAATGCGGACGCGCGGGGCAACCGTGAGGCCTGGCTGGAGCAGGCGTTGCAACTGCTCGGCACGCCCTCGGCCGACGGTTGGCCGACGCCCCAGCATGTCGCCCGCGCCGTGGGTCTGAGTTACGATAATTTTCGCAAGCAGTTCGCGGCCCGGACCGGCGTCTCGCCGGGCCTGCACCAGAAGCGGCAGCGGATCGAGCGGGCGTGTGCGGCGCTGTATCAGGGCAACGAGAGCTTCAAGGAATTGGCGGAGCAGTTGGAGTTCTGCGACGTGTTCCACTTCTCGAAGGCGTTCAAGCAAGTCGTGGGGCTGACGCCCTCGGAGTTTCGGAAAAAAGTGCGGGGCGGGTGAGGCCGCCGACGCATACCAACGTCCATTAACTTCCGGGCGTTGGTCATTGCGAGGGGCGCGAAGCGCGCCGTGACAATCCGGCTGGATTGCTTCGTCGCTACGCGTCTCGCAATGACAGTTTGGCTATCCAGGGACGTTGGTATCAGTCGAATTTCGGCCACGTCGTGCCGGGGGCGGGGAGCCACATCGTGTCGGCGGGGATGTGGGGTTTGCGGTTCCGGTATTTCTGCATGAGCCGGATTTTCGTGAGTAACAGGTCGGGCAGATCTTCGCCGTAGAAGAAGGTGTTGTTGCCGACGGCCGAGACGCAGATGACCTCGGTCTTGGCGGTGGTGAGCAGCGCGTGGAGCGCCTGCGTGTTGGCGAGTTCGAGGTCGATCGTGGCTTGCAGGGATTTTTCGTGGCGCGCGCGGTCGGCGGCCTTGGTCGCGGCGAGGTAGCCGTAGACGTCCGCACACCAAGCGCAGACGCTGCGCAGCGAGCCACACCAGTAGCGGTAAGCGCGGGCGCGGTCGTGGAGATCGGTGAACACGGCGAGCGCGGCGGCATTGGCACGCAGGGCGATACGCTCGCCGAGTTGCAATCGATGGTTACGGATGCGGTGCGCGGATATTTCGACGGTGAGGCTTTGCCTAGAGCGGTGCGTCTCCATTTCGTGCAAGATCCGGTGCTGGCGGTGGAGTGAAGATCCCGCGGGATGTCAATGGGTCGGAGGCAGCCAAGGCAATCCCGCTGAAATCTTCAGCGAACGTGCCTGCCCGTGGCGCGAGATGTCAAAATGGTCGAGAGGGAATTCCGGTTACCACCGAGGGAATTCGCGCCACTTCGTCCACTGGTGCGTCATTGACGTATCGGCGATCGAAATTCGCTGGCCTTGGACGCACCATCGGGTTTTCCGGCTGCCTGGCGCATGTGGTTGGTGCGCAGGTTTGTGATTAACCACCGACGATGCGCCGAGCATCCTTGAGGAGGAGCACGAGGTGCATCGGGTAACCTGGTAGCGGCGCGAAATCGTAACGCTCATAAAAGGCTTTGGCCGCTTCGTCCTTGGCATGCACGAGCAACGCGCGCACGCCGCCGCCCTCGGCTGCGGTCAACACGCGGATAATCGCGTCCTTGAGTAGTCCGGCTCCAATTCCTTGGCCTTGCCAGGAACGGTCCACTGCGAGTCTCGCCAAGAGCACGACCGGAATCGGGTGGCGCGGCGCACCCTTTTGCAGGCGGGTCGGTGCATCCGCATAGAGGATCTGTGATGCAGCCAAACTATAATAGCCGACAACGATATGGCTGTCAGTTGTCGCGACGTAGGTCTTGGCCGTCCCGGCTTGGTGGTTGCCAAGCGCGTGGCGGGACAAAAACTCGTCAAGTGTCGAAGCACCGCAATCGAATGCGGCAACCTGATGATGCGCTCCCAGCGGGTCAGGTTGATTGAGCGTTTTGGGCGAAGACATCTGGAGTCGTCAGAAGTTTGCGCAAACGGGGCAAGTCACGTCCCGTCGCGTCCAACCGTTTCGCAAATTCATTCCATGGACCTTTCTTAAGCGCGAAAGTCTGCTGGCTGAGGAGGTCGGCTTGGGCCCGCTCGACGGCAGCACGCAGAATGTAGTCAGTCAGATTGGTCGCGCCTGAGAGTTCCGCTGCCAAGATCAGCAATGATTTGGTCTTGGGCGGAGTGCGCAGATGGATTTGAGCAGTAGCGGTGGCCATGATTGGTGAACTTTATTGTCAACACAAGTGATACACACGAACAAGCTTGTCAATGTCAGGCGCCTCCGCACACGGCTGCAACGTATGTCCCATTTGGAAAACGCCAGAATCCTGGCTTTAATTTCTTGCGCGGTAGTTCGCGTCATCCAACCACTCGCCTGCTGAGGCAGGAGTGCAACTGGCGGATTTCCGGTTCGTTAGGAAACTGGCGGAGCGTCTGCGATTTTAACAAGAACATCCGCGGCGCTAATGACTGCAGAAGAGGTCGAGTGCTGGCGGTTCCTCGAGCGCTCTTCTTCTCCCGATCGCAGTGGGCAACTGGCAGGCGCCGCTGTCGAAATCGTGTCTGACCTTGCCAGTGGTTTCGCGTGCAGTAGTTTTCGACCCATGAGCACCCTGCAAGAGATTGAAGCTGCTATCCTCCGTCTACCGGAGAGCGATCGGCTGCACCTTGCTGACACGCTCTTGGGGAGCCTTCCCCTGCCGCCAGCCGCTCACGAACCGGACGAGATAATTGCCGAGGCACTCCGTCGAGATGCGGAGCTTGAAAGCGGCCGAGTGCAGCCGCTGAGTGAAGAGCAATTCTGGGCAGGGGTGCGGCGCCCGCGCGGATGACGCTGGAGTTCCATCCGGCCGTTCAGCAGGACTTCAACGCCGCGATCGATTATTATGCCGCGGAAGGCGGCGGGCACTTGGCAGATCGGTTCGAGGCTGAAATGCGGGACTGTCTGACGGCGATTAAGTCCGAGCCGCGGCAGTTTGCGTTTTACCAATGTACCACCGCATTCCGACGTATTCGACTCCGCCATTTTCCTTACGTTGTCGTCTATCGCGAGAAACTGGACGTCGTGAGGGTCACGATTCTCAAGCACGAGAAACTCCACCCACGTTTCGGTATGAAGCGGTGGTGACACGCTTCGACGCGTCCGGCATTTTAACGGTTGGTCGGTTTTGGCGCGAATTCGCCCCGAAGTTCTGGTTTCCATACCACTCGCTTGGTGACGGCCGCTGGGACAAGCGCACGCTGGAAATACTCACGATGCTGCGTCGTTGCTTGGCTGCTTACGGAAAATCCTGGCCGTGAGGGAAAAGGCCGAGTGAGGCGAAAGAGAGTTTCCCCTTGCAGTGACCATGGGCCAGCCAGTCGTAGGCTTGAAAAAACTGGCGGAGAGGGAGGGATTCGAACCCTTTTTCTATCGCGAATATAAGCTGCTAAAGAACACGGAATTAATTGATGATTAGTATTTTAGCTCCCGGAAAAAACACCTATCCTTGTACTTCATCATATACTTGCCCGCCCGAAAAAATCGGCCCTAATGTGACGTGACGTGGTGCACGTACCGCCGCCGGAGGCCAGCCTAATTCGCGATCATTTAGCCCGGCCAAAAAACGGGGTAGGCTTTTGTAGTTTGGGGTTGATGTGCCCCACCGAAACGAGCGGATTGGTGCAGCAAGCCTTGGCTACAAGTTAAAGAGCCTTACAACGATCGCTTACCCCCGCTGCTTTTCATGTTCCTGACCCCGCATCCGATTGAAACGCTGCGCGCACGGGTTAAATCCGTTAAAATCGCCATTCTCAGAATGCAGCGGCCCCTCGCGCGGGAGCCGACCAAAATCCGAACTCTGCCCGAGCGCCCAGTTCCTCGCTGCTAAAGCGGCGTAAGTGAAACTCGACGACAAAGGCCGCCTGTCTCGCGACTTCACCGCAAACGACCTCGTGATTAACCGCAGCGACTTGCACAATCTTTCCCCGCGTAGTTTCGCGCGCTAAAATCGGAAAACGATGCGAAGCCTCATTTACTCCCTGCTGCTGGTCGTGACCGCGCTGCCTAGCGCGGAGGCGGCCGCCGCCGGACGTGCGCCCAACCTAATCGTCATCCTCGCCGATGATCTCGGTTGCGGCGACATCAGCCTGTATGGCGGCTGGGTGCGGACGCCGCGGATCGACCGGATGGCCCGGGAGGGGATGATGTTCACGGATTTTCACGCCAACTCCTCGGTCTGCAGCCCGACGCGCGTGGCGTTCCATACCGGTCGCTACCAGCAACGGGCCGGCATCGTGGATGTGATCGTCGGCCGCGATGCTTCGGAGAAAGGCCTGCCGCCGGAAACGCCGACCTTAGCGAAGATGCTGCGGAAGTCCGGCTACGCGACCGCCTTGTTCGGCAAGTGGCACTGCGGCCATCGGGACGAATCTAACCCCACCCGGCTCGGATTCGACGAATTCGTCGGCTTCCTGCACGGCGGGGCGGACTACCATCGGCACCAGGCGTGGCGCAACGGGGTGAAGGTGGAGAACGTAGACGGCTACTCGACCGACATCATCACCCAACGCAGCGTGGACTTCATCAAGAGTCACCGGGACCGCCCGTTTTTCCTGCACATCGGTCACCAAGCGGTGCACAACCCCTACCAGATGCGCACCGACACACCGGAGTTGCGTGCGGCGGACTGGAAGCAGAATCGTGTCGATGAGGTCAATCTTCCGCGCTACCAGGCCCTCGTCGAGGACCTCGACCACAGCGTAGGCCGAATCCTAGATACCCTCGATGATCTGGGCTTGGCGGAAAACACCTTGGTCTTTTTCTGGTCGGACAACGGGGATGTGGGGATGGCGCCGTCGCAGCGGCTCTACCGCGGCGGCAAGTTCAGTCATTACGAAGGAGGCCATCGCGTGCCGGCGGTCGTCTGGTGGCCCGGTCAGATCAAGGCGGGGATACGATCGGATGCTTTGATTGCAGGATTCGACCTGTTCCCGACCTTCGCTGAGATTGCGGGCGCGGTTTCGGGTATGCCGTCCAATCTCGATGGTATCAGTGTCAGACGGCATTGGCTGGCCCGGGATCCGTTGCCGGCGCGGGACTTGTTTTTCGGTTACGAGCCCAAGCTTGGCACGGCGATGCGGCGCGGGGACTGGAAGTTGATCCTGAAGAACGGCGAGGCGCAGCTCTATAATCTAAAGGACGATCTGAAAGAGACCCGTGACCTCGTCGAAGAAAAACCGGAAGTCGCGGCCTCAATGCGGAGGGCGATCGAGGAATTCAAACGGGCAGTGGTCCCGGGCAGCTAGACGGTGCCGCCGGCTACCGGCACGGGCGCCCGGTTCAGGGGTGGGAAGGAAGGCCGAGCAACTGCTTCATCGCCTCGCCCGTCGCCGCGCCGATGAGGAAGTAAGTCTCGGCGTTGCAATTCCAGTGGTAACCTTGGTTGTTGGGTGAGTGTTCGGCGGTACGCCAGAACTCCCGCGTGCTGACGAAGGCCACGTTGCCCTTGAATTCCGGATGCGTCGCCACCGCGGCTTGCGCCCGCATGAGGGAAAGCGCGCGCGGGTGATTTTCGGTCAGACCGGTCATGCCGGTCTCGGCGACGACGAAGGGGAGGGTAGGCGCACCGAGGGCGGTGCGCATGTCGCGGACGAAGTGGCCGAAATTGGCTTCGTATTCGGCGGTGAACTTTTCGTTGACGCGATCGTTCCAACCCTGGTGCCAGCCGAAGCCGGCGAGCTCATAACGACCGTCGCTGCCCGGCACGAGTTCAGGGACGCGGGCGAGCGCGGCCCTCACGAGCGCGAGGGTTTCGCGGAAATATCGGCCAACGATCGCAGGGTCCTGCGCGACGGCGGCGTCGGCTTTCGCGCCGAGCGAATACGGCGGGCGGCCCGCGCTGGGCGGACGAAAGTCGACCGCGAGGCTTTTGCCGCCCCACGCGCATTTGATGAGGAGCACGGGCTCGTCGAGTGCGTTGCCCATCACCCAGCCGAAACCGAGTTCGGGCCCAATCTTTGCCGGGCGGGTGGGCTCTGGGAGCGCGCCGTAGCCCACAGTGAGCGGCCCCTGGCGTTGGAGATAAGTAATCCACACGTCGTCGCGCTTGCGCCACTGGCCGTCGGGCGTGGCGAGCGGCGCGAAGCGGGGCGCGGTCGCGGGATTTTTCACGAGGAACTCGAGCGAGCCGCGGCCGCCGTTGCGCTGAGGATCGGCGGCGACGAAGCCGTGGCCCTCCATGTTCGACTGCCCGGCGAGGATGAAGACTTTTACGGGCTTCTTGTCCGCCGCGACGGTCGGGCCGCAAGCGAGAGCGGAGAGCGCAACGACGGAGAGCAGACGTTTAATCGATCGTTTCATGGTTGGATGGGGTGCGGTGGTGAGATCAGGTTGCGGCAACGGGCGCGCGGGGTTGAGCCCGGCGGGTGTTCATTGGTAGGCGGAGACCGGTTGCGGCTTCACGCCGAGTTTGAGGTAGTTGAATCCGCTGGAAAGCGGCTGGTAGTCGCCGACGATGTCCACGCTGCGGGTGGCGGTGATGGCGGACTCCATCGCGAGACACCAGTAGGCGGCATTGATGATGAGGCGGCGCAGGCCGGCGCTCTGGAGGTCGGTGCCGCTGCCCATCGTGGAGTGAAACACGCGGGCACTCTTGCCGGTGCTCGTCTGCCAGAGTTTGACCCACGCGACGGGCAGCGGCTCCAGCTTGGGATTCGGTGCGTCATCGTGATTGCGGCCCATGAGCGGCTGGCCCCAGACGAGCGCGGTGCAGTCGGCCGGGAGGGCGGTTCCGTCTTTATAGGTTCGATACACATCGGAGTTTCCCCAGATGTCGCTGACGCCGCTGAGAACGGGATGCTGCCGTTGCTCGGCAACGAGGACGCCGCGGGTGGAGTCGGCCTGCCAGCGTCCGTGATGGCCCAAGAAGCTGCCGCCCAGCACGTCCTCGCCCCAGCGCACCTGCTTGCCGTTGAGTTTGTAGGGCAGCGGTCCGCGGAACCCGTGGTTGGCGGTGCGCAGCGCGATGAACGGCCGGCCGGAGTCCACATAGTTCACGATCTGCTGTTGCTGCGCCATCGGGAGCGTGAGCAACCGGGTGAAGAAGACCACCAAGTCCGCCGAGGCGAGATGCTCCAGGCCGGGGATGTGGTGTGGCTTGAACTCGGCTTCCTTCCCCTTCTCCGGATAAACGGGAAGGGTGGGGTCCACCTCGCCCTTCGCGTTCACGCCGAAGAGCACGGTGCAATCGAAGCCATGGTGCCGGCTCAGAATCTTCGCCAGCATCGGCATGGACTGCTCGCTGCGATACTCCTGGTCGGCGGCAATCAACACGATGTGCCTGCCCTGGCCCGGGCCATCACCGCCGGAATAGACGAGCCACTGCGGGCTTTCCGGCACGAGATGGGCGAGGACTGGCGTGCAAACCAGCAGCATCAAAAAGGCGCGAATCATGGGTTGGGTTGTGACCGCCCCCGTTCAGGGCGCGGAGTTCATTTTGTCCGCCGCCGAGGCGTGGCCGGAGAGGAAGGCCGGCGCGACGAGTGCGCAGAGGAGTTTCATGGTGGGACTAGAACTTCGGTGCACTCCGGCCGCTGGCTTTGGATTGTTCGAGCAGGGCCTTGAGTTCCTTCACCAGTTCCGGGCGCTCGGCGTAGAGGTTCCTCGTTTCACCAGGGTCGGTGTCGAGGTTGTAGAGATGGACGGGAGCGTCCGGCGCGGTGTCGGGGAGCATGAAAGGTTTCAAGCGGGGATTGTTTTCGTAGCGGTTTCCGCCGGATCCGGGGTGATCGAGATATTTCCAAGGTCCGCGCCGGATGGAGAGCGTGCGCGCGCCGGCGAAGGCTTGGGTGAGCAGGTAGGGGCGGATGGGCGCGGTGGCTTCGCCGCGCAATGCGGGCAGCAGGTTGAAACTGTCTTCGGCGGCGTTGTCGGGCAGCTTGGCGTCGCTGATGGCCGCAATGGTCGCCATCACGTCGGTGAGGCTGGTGAGTTGAGCGCTGGTGGTGCCGGGTTTCACCCGGGCGGGCCAGCGGACGAGGAAGGGCACGCGATGGCCGCCCTCCCAACTGTCGCGTTTGATGCCGCGCCACGGTCGCGCGCCGTCGTGGCCGTGATCGGCGCGCATGTGGATGACGCTGTCGACTTCCGGACCGTTGTCGCTGGTGAAAATGACGAGGGTGTTGTCGGCGATGCCGAGTTTTTCCAGCGTGCTCATCAGCTCACCCACGACCCAATCGAGCTGGTGAATGAAGTCGCCGTGCGGTCCGGCGCCTGACTTTCCCTTGAACTGCGGGGCGGCGAACGAGGGCAGATGCACGGCCTGCGCCGCGTGGTAGAGGAAGAAGGGTTTGCCCGGCGTGGCGCGGACGTGCTGCTCCAAAAACTCACGGCTCTTTTGCAGAAAGACGAGGTCCACTTCCTCCATGGGAAAATTCGGGGCGATCAAGCCGGGGCGGCAGTCGTTCGCGTAAGGGTGTTTCGGCAGCTTCGATTTATCGAGCGGACCGGCGGGCGGCACGGGCACGCGGTCGCCGTCGATGAAGGCGTAAATCCAATCGGTCGTGGGGCAGCACGCGGTGCCGAAGAATTTCTCAAACCCGTGGTCCACCGGCCCGCCTTCGACGCGACGACTGAAGTCAATGCGCTTCACCTCGTCCAGTTTGCCCGAGTGAATCGGCGCACCCGCCTGGTCGCGAAGCGTCAGGCCCACATGCCATTTGCCGACTGCAGCGGTGGCGTAGCCTTGGTGCTTCAGCATCGCCGGCAGCGTCAGGCGACCCGGAGCGATCAAGGAAGGTCCGCCGGCGCCTTGGAACACCGTGCCGCCATTCGGCACGCGAAACGCCATTTGGCCAGTCATCAAACTGTAGCGCGTCGGCGTGCAGACCGTGGCGGGACTGTGCGCGTCGGTGAAGCGCATCCCTTCGCGCGCGAGCCGGTCGAGATGCGGCGTGGCGACCTTCGACTGGTCGTTGTAGCAGCGCACATCGCCGTAACCGAGGTCGTCAGCGAGAATGAGCAGGATGTTGGGTTTCTGAGCCGCGCTTGCGGACGCAAGTGCTGCACAGAGCGCGACAAAAAAGAGCGGCAATGTTTTCATGACACGACGACAACCGTCTGCCCGAGCACATCCATCTTTGGTGTGATGCCCAGACCGGGTGACGTGGAGGCGGCCATGCGACCGTTCACGCGTTGCGGCGCGCCATCGGCGATGCTCACCGGACCGTAGCTGTTGAAGTCGGTGGTGCTGAAGAGGAACTCCGTGGGCGTGCTGTGCGCGAGGTGCGCAATGGCGGCGGTGGCGATGTCGCCGCCCCATGAATCCTCCAGCGTCATGCCGATGCCCATGCTCACGCAGAGGTCGCGGGCCTGTTTGATCTTCGTGAGGCCGCCGAGCTTGCTGATCTTGAGATTCACCACGTCCATCCCGAGATCGGCCTTGGCGCGGAGCAGAATGCCGAGGTCGTCAATATTTTCATCCAGTATGAACGGGTGCGGAATCTGGCGGCGCACGGCGAGGCATTCCTCGTAGGTGAGGCAAGGTTGCTCAATATAGATATCCACGTCGCGCACGGCCTTGGCCACGCGCACGGCCTCGTGCTGCACCCAACCGGTATTGGCGTCGGCCACAAGCCGGTCGCCGGGCTGGAGCTTAGCGGCGACGGCGAAAATGCGCGCAATGTCGGTGTCCGGATCGCCGCCGACCTTGAGCTGGAAGCGGCGGTAACCCTCCGCGCGATAGCCCGCGACCTTCGCGGCCATGTGCTCCGGCGACTCCTGCGAGATGGCGCGGTAGAGATGCACGTCTTCGCCGTAACGGCCGCCGAGCAATTCGCACACGGGCATGCCGCACGCCTGACCGAGAATGTCCCAGCACGCGATGTCGAGGCCGCTCTTCACGTAGGGATGACCTTTGAGCGCGGCATCCATCGTGCGATTAAGTTTCGCCAGCTGGCGCGGGTCTTCGCCGATGAGGTGGGGGCCGAGTTCGCGCAAACCGGCGCGCACGCCCTCGGCATAAGCCGGGAGATAAAATGGTCCGAGCGGACAAACCTCGCCGTGGCCGACGAGTCCCGTGTCGGTCTCGACGCGCACGATGGTGCTGTCGAACACAGTGACGGATTTGCCGCCGCTCCACTTGTAGGTGGTCTCGTGCAGCGGAAGTTCAACTCGGTAGGCGAGGATGCGTTTTATTTTCACGGAAAGTGTTTCGGAATGTCGTGGTTCAGTGCTTGGGAATTTCGTTCAACGTGTAGTAGGCGCGATCGTGCAGCAGCGGCTCGCCGTCGCGGGATTTCAGCGCTGGTAGGTGAAAGTCGTGGACGTGGCCTTGCACCAGCCCGTTCACCCGCAGACGCGCGCTCATGCCATCGGGTGCCACCTCGGCAGTGGTCACGGTCGGGCGCGTGTGATCCACCTCGGGGCTGCCGTAGCCTTGCTGGTAAATGTGCGTGTAGGTCTTGAGCACGTAGCTGTCCGGGCGCGAGGCGAGCGCGGAATCCACGGGCTTCGTAAAACGCACAATGAATCCATCGGACTGCGCTCGAATGTCGAGAATTTCGAAAGGCATCTTGCCGGTCCAGTCGAGGCGCTGGAGCAGGTTGTCCTTCATGCCGCGCACGGGCCAGCCGCGGTTCGTGCCGCCGGCGATGAGTTGTCCGCGCGGCGTGAAATGCACCGCAAGAATGCCCGTGCCCAGTCCCTCGCGGAACGGGTAACACGCGCCCTGCCACACGCCGTTGACCAGCTCGGTCGTCACGCGCATCACGACGCTCAACGAGTAGTCGCCGACGAACATCTGGTTCTCAAAGGGCCCAAACTTTCCGCCCGAGCGGTTCACCTCGAACGCGGAAATCGAGCGGCCCATTTTCTTGTAAGGGAACACCACGGCGTAAGGCACGAGTTCCTTCACGCGCTTGCGCTCGACTTCCATGCGCGAGGGCGTGTTGGGCTTCACCGGCTCCGGTCCCATGTTTGGCGCGAACGGATACCAGTTGAAACTGACGGGGTGTCCCATGAAGCCGCCGGGCTTGAGATGCTTCAGCGAACACGCGCCGTTCCACGGCCCCTGGCTCTCGACGTAGAACATTTCGCCGTGCTCGTTCTCGCCCACGCCGAGGGGGCTGCGCAGGCCGCTGCACAATGGGACGGTCTTCCCGTCCGGGGTAATTTTCAACGCCCACCCGCGAAACAACGCTTTCGAGTTGTACGATTCCGACAACCCGAGCGCGACGTATAGGTTCCCCGCCGCGTCAAACTTCGAGCCGAGCGCGAACTCGTGGTAGTGCCCAAAACCCCACTTGTCGCTCACGGTGTCGAATCGGTCCGCGCGACTGTCGCCGTTTGCGTCCGTGATGCGGGTGACTTCCGTGGCGTGCGTGGCGTAGAACGCCCCGTCGCGATGCGCGAGGCCCAACACTTCATCCAGCCCGCTGGCGAAACGATGCACGGTCGGACGCGGGTGTTCGTCCATCATGCCGTTTACCAGCAGAATTTCCCCGCGCCGCGTGCCCACCGCGAGCCGACCATCCGGCAGCGAAACGAAACTCCCGGCCTCCAGGTACACGCCCTCGGGCAGCGGAACGTTGACGATGCGGTAGTAAGCCGCTTCCCGTTCCGCCGTGCCCCAGGCATCGCCGAAATTCTCCGCCGCCGCGGCGGCAAACGGGAGCATGCACATCGAGATGATGAAGCGAAATTTCATGGTTTCGCAGCGATGTGGTATTCGATGCGCAGTTCCCCGCGCACGGGCACCAGGAGTTCCTTCCCTTCACCGGCACTGCGGACGATGGGCTCGGAGGGCAGACGCACGCGAAGGTGCTTGCCGACTTCCCACTCATGGGCACCGCGTGGCTCGATGATTTTGTCTAGGGCCACCCGGAAGTGCATGGCCGCCGGAGGCGCGGCGGGGAACTTCAGGGTCCGTTCGATAAACACCCTCCCAGCTGCGTCACGGCGTTCGATGAAGAAATCCTCCACAGAAAAGCCATCCACGGAATAGCGAAGCGTGGGACGTTGCTGGGCGTCGAGCGAGTAGCCCGTGAACGAATGCGGCGATGGGCCCGGCGTGGCATCGAGCGCCGGCCATCCGGCCTCTGGAGAGGCGAGCACCGCAAACGCAGGCCCGGGCGGGAAAGTAGTGATGTCCTTGCCCAGAATGCGCGCCTGACCCGAACCCTGGCCGCGCCAGAGGCCAGAGGCCTCGATGAACCCGCCGCTCCAGATTGAGCCAAGCCGCATCTGGCCTGCGTCGAAGGAAAGGTTGATGCCGCCGGGATAACCCACGCCGATGCCGCGCTTGCCGACGCCGGGGAACGCTCGCCGGATGATGACCGCCTCATTCGGCACCGAGATGACGAGCGGCTCCAGCACCAAGCCCTGCGGCTCACGCGCCTCGGGACCGCGCTCAAGATATTGCCAGAGCACATCGCGCTGCTTGCCGGAGTCGCCGCCGAGCACATTAGGCAAAGGCGATTTGCCGTCTGGCCAAAAGCTCGGCATGATGGTGAGCGGCGAGAATTGCTGCGGATTGGCGAGGAAATGGTGAAACCAGTTTTCCTCCAGCCGCTCGGTCATGGTCGTCAAGTCCAGCGCGCGGATGGGCGCGGCGCTCTTCCCTCGGAAGGTGTGGCAGGCGATGCAATTGAACGCCTTGCTGCCGGCGAGTTCGCGTCCGATCTCGTGCGGCTTGTCGCGCTTGGCGACGCGCGTAAACTCCGCAGAGGGTAAGGTGTCGAGCTGCTTCAGCCAATTGGCGAAGCGCTCGGCGTTGGCCGCGCCAAACTTCGGCATCCGCGTATTGAGATAGGGCCGCGCCGACGCGCCGTTCACGACCACCTCGTGGAGCCAGTCGCGCTTGAGCTTCGCGCCGATGCCGGTGAGCGATGGTGGCAGGCGGCCTTGGTCGCCGAGATTTTCGTCCTGGCTGGTGAAGTAGGCGTTGCGATTCGCGGGCACACCGCCGAGTTCGCCGCGCTCGTGGCAAGCGAGGCAGTTCAAACGGGTGAGTGAAAGCTCGACGTTTTCGGCGACACTCAACGGCTCCGCCGGCGGAGCGAGCGCGGCGCGCACCGCCGTGCGTTGCGCGTCCGATAGCGAATACTGCGGCCACGCGCCGGGCTGGGGCGACAGGCACCCGCGCTCGGCGCGGACCTGGTCCAACGCCGCGAGGGACGGCATCGCGCGCGGTCCGTCGACGGTGTGACACGCATCGCAGCGATGGTGGGTGAACAGCATCTGGCCGCGCGTGGCGAGTTGCGGATCGGGATGGAAGGCGGGCGGAGGCTCCGCTTGGTCACGCAGGAGATAGCTCGCGATGTCCACCGCCTCGAAGTGGTCGAGCTTCGCATCCGGCATTCGACCGCCGGGCCGAACCGTCAGCGGGTCCTCGAGAAATTTTGCGAGGCTGGCGAGGGAGTACTTCTCCGCCACCGGCCCGAGCGGCACCGAGTCCGCGAGCGGTGTCTCCGGCGAGTGGCACGCGACGCAACCGACAGAGTGATACAGCTTCCGCCCGCGCTCGACGGCCGGGGGAGCGGGCCGCGTGAAGGTCTGCGCCGCGCCGCCGAGCGTGGCGAGGTAATGCGCGAGCGCGTCCGCCGTGGCGGTGCGTTCGGCCGCCGGCAAATGGCCGAGCACAGCGGGCATCGTGGTGCCGGGCTTGGTGGCGGTAGGGTTGGCGATGAATTCGCGCAGATGCGCGCCGTGCGCCCGCGCGCCGACGGCGGAGAGGTCCGGGCCGGGCTTCGCCGCCAAATCCGCGCGCGTCGTGGCGTGACACGCCGCACAACTGAGTTCGCTGATCAGCACCGCGCCGGCGATTCTGGGCGATACCTGCTCAGGCCGCGCCAACCCGCCGATGAACGGCGGCTCCGCGCTGGCACCGCTCGTGGTGAACGGAAGCGCGGCGACGATGATGGCGATGAGCGGCTGCATATTCACTTGGTCACTGAGCCGGCTCCCAGATTTTAATGAGCAAGTCCTGCAACGCGGGATCATGCTCCTTCAGCTCGGCGCGGACGAAGGGATAGAAATCGTTTCGATAGAAAAACGCCTCCGTGCCCTCAGCGAAGTATTCCTTGTGATTGGTCAGGCCGTAGTGCTTCACCCTTTTGCCCGTGTGGGCGAGGACGTTTTCGTAATTGCCCGCCGCCTTTGCCTTCTCGAAAGCCGCGATAATCTCCGGGTGGTCGAAACTCAGGATCTGATCGTGATACGCGTGGGCCAGCTCGTGGAGAACCACGGCGGGGTGCTTGAGCATCTGCTCGCGCGAGAGCAGGTCGCGCGCCTGCGGGATATGTACCTTGCTCGTGAGGCGCGGGTCATGGCGGTTCGCCACCAGCCAGTCGCGGCTCGGATGGTATTGTTTGGACTTCAGCGTCGGGTGGCTGTGCTCGATCCAGATTTCCAGCGTCTGCATTTTCACCAACGGCCCCGCGGGGATGAAGATTTTGATGCGCTGCAAATGGTTCGCGAGCATCGCCAGCGCCTTCGCGCCTTCCTCGCGATGCTCGCCATCAATCAGCGTCGGCTCGATGTGAACCTTCCAGCCCTCGATGTCGCGCACGACGGGATCGAAGCGCACGGCGCCCGTTGGCTTTGATTCGGATGGCTTCTCCAAGGGCTGCGGGGTGGCGTTGGCCGCATCGCTGCGGGCCTGCGCTTGCTGTCGGATCAGGGCTTTCAACTTCGCCAGCCGCTCGGGCCAAACGAACGCCGGCGCCTTCGCCGGGTCATAGCCCACCATGTGACCCGTGAGGCGCGTGGTGGGTTTGGTGTACTTCAACTCAGTGTCACCAAAGACCTCTCTGCAGATAGCGGCGAGGCCGGGATCGTATTCGAGCAGCTCGGCGCGCGTGTTGACGTGATTGTGGTCGTGGTCGTTCTCCCGGTTGTCATCAAACCAGCTCTGCACGCCCTCCGCGAAATACTCGTAATGATTCACGCTCGCGTATTTGCCCTTCCATAACCCGGCCTTCATCGCGTCGTCGTAGGCGGCCTTGACGCGTGCGTCGAACGTCGGGTCCACGTTCGACAAGCCGCGCAGGTGCATGTTATGGGCGAATTCGTGGATGAGGATGTTCTCCTTCGCGTAAGGATCGCCGACGTAAGCGAGCAGGTTTTCCTCAGCGCAGGAACAGAACGGATCCCGCTCGCTGCCGCCCATGCCGCGCGCGCGCGCATCGCGGTAATCGCGGGCGGGAACGCCGGGGAAATCCGGCACAGGAGTCGCCGCCATCCATTGCCACTCCGGCTGGTCGCAGGTGAACTCGTTCCACGCGAGGATGGAGAGGCGCGCGCCACTTTGTATCATCGCGGCGCGCACGTCAGGGCGTTTGGCCAGCATCAAGTCCACGAGATAGGCGGCTTCCTTGAGCGCGTAGGGGTTCACCGTGGCCGATGCCACGATCGGAAAACCGCCCGCGCTCACCCGTTGCGTGTAGAACGCCGGCACGCCGTCCTTGTCCGGCGGATCAAAACGAACCCCCTGCACCGGCACCTGGCTGGTGACGACGCGCTCGGCCTGGTCGTCGCGGCCAACGATGGTGAAGCGGTGGCCGAGCGTGGTTGGGATGACGGTGTTCGCACCCGGCGCGACGGAGCCGTGCGGCACGCGCTCGTTTTCGCTCTTGAGCCAGAACACGTCCGCGGCCTGCTGGCTGCCGTTGATGATCTGGAGCCGAGGGCGAGCCGTTTGGCTTGGGTTGCTCGGTGCGGCCGAGCGTGTCGTGCAAACTCCACTGAGGAGCAGGAGGAGCGCGATACCGATGGATTTCATGAATTTTGTGGAAGGGGTCGGAGATTACTTCGCCGCTTTGCGAACCGGCAGCCGCGCGTCGGTTTGCCGCAGCCACGCATCAAGCTTGTCCTTGAGCCGCCGGACAATTTCCGGGTGTTGTTGAGACAGGTTCTCTTCCTCGCCGATGTCGCTGGAGAGTCGATAGAGTTCGAGCTCACCGTTGTCGTAGTAGGTGATGAGCTTGAAATCCCCTGCACGCATCGCGCTGCCGAGACGGTTTTTCTTGTGGAAGGCGTAGTTGGGGTAGTGGAAGAAGATGGCGTCGCGGTCGAAGCCTGGTTTTTGCTCGAACAAAGTGATCAGACTGCGCCCATCCAAAGTGCTGCCAGGAGCCGGCTGCAGGCCGGCGGCTTCGAGCAGCGTGGGGTGGCAGTCCGTACTGATGACTGGGGTGGCGCAAATGGACCCGGTCGGCACCCTGCCCGGCCAGCGGACGATCCACGGCACGCGAAGGCCGCCCTCATAGAGCGTTCCCTTGAAGCCGCGCAGCGGCCGGTTGTCGCCGCTGTATCCACCATTGTCGGACTTAAAGAGGATCAGCGTGTTGTCGCGCAGCCCCGCTTCATCGAGTTGCTTGAGGAAGCCCCCGATGGCGGCATCCATACCCTCGATCATTGCAGCGTAAACCGGATCTTTCACCTCTTTGCCCTGCCGGTATTTCGCGATCAGCTCGGCGGGCGCCTGCATCGGGTAATGAACGGAGTAAGGCCACCAATTCAAAAAGAACGGACGGTCACGGTTGCTGCTAACAAAGTTCATCGCCTCGTCGGCCAGCCGCGACGGCAAATATTCCCCCGCTGCGCCATCCTTGAGGGTGGAGTTTCGATACGGTGAAAAGTAGCTGGGCGGGCCTCCGCTCGAGTTGCCTCCAACATTCACGTCGAAGCCCTGCTTCTCGGGATAGAGCTCGCGCTGATCGAGCTGCTCGCTACCGCGCGGGTTGACATACGAAAGATGCCACTTGCCGACGTGACCGGTGGCGTAGCCGGCCGCGGACAAGCGCTCGGCGATGGTCGTGTAGGAAAGCGCGAGATTCCGGACGGTTTCGGGCTCCTGCAGATCGGAGCCGGGCAGCGAGAATCCGTCCGGATTACCCGGGGCATGATTGGTGAGCCGCAATCGCGCCGGGGCCAGACCGGTCATCATCGCGGCGCGGGTAGGCGAGCAGACGGGAGCTGCGGCATAGGCATCCGTAAACCGCATACCCTCCGCGGCCAACTGGTCGAGGAACGGTGTGTCGATCTGCTCGTTGCCGTAGCAATGAAGATCCCGCCAGCCGAGATCATCAGCCATGATGACAACAATGTTCGGCTTGGGCGCAGCGCACAGGGTGATGCCCAGCGTGCAGAGCCACAGGCCGAAAAGTGGGTAAATGGTTTTCATCATGCGAGGACAGATGGCGGGATAGACAGGGGGCGATTGGCGCCGATCAGAAGGTGCCCTTCACCCCGGCCGTCCACGCCACGCCAAACTTATTGGTGATTCCAACCTTGGCGTAGCCGGGCGTCTGCGAACCGTAGCGGAGCTGAAGATTATTTACGTCGAGAATGTTGCGGCCATTGAGGAACAGCGACAGCCGGCGGTTGAACTGATAGGTGGCGTTCACGTCCATCGTGGTTCGCTTCTCCTGAGCGTTGCGCGCATCCGGTCCCATGGTCGGCACGCTGCCAAATGACTGTTCTCCGCGGGCGTTCCACTTGAGCATGACGGTGACGGGATTTCGCGTGAAGGTGCCGCCCCAGTTGACGTTTTCGGGGATGAAACTCCCGAACGCCGCGGTGCGGCTGCCCATGAGCTTCAGTTTCGTGGCGTTGGCGAAGACGGAGAAATGCCGGCCCCATTTGCCCAGTGACTGGAGGGACTGGCGGACGTTGAACTCGATCCCGTCCACGCGCGCATCGCCGCCGTTGACCGTAGTGGTGAGCATCCAGCCGACGTATTCCGGCTCGATGCCGAGTGCCTCTAGGTCCGCCGCGGTGGCTAGCGTCACGCGGTTATCAAAGAAGCCGGCGATATCCTTGCGAAATGCGCCGACACTCCATACGCCGCCGGTGTCGGTGTAGTATTCGGCGGAGAGGTCGAAGTTGTCCGCCTTCCACGGTTGGAGTGCCGGATTGCTGACGTTGAGCGAACCGCGAAGGACGGACGGATCCGCGCCCTCGGCGACGTCATTTTCAGTGACGGTCGTATTGGGAATGAGGTTGCCGTAGTCGGGCTTGCCGTAGGTCAGCGCATAGGCGGCGCGGAACAAGAGGTTGGCTGTGGCGTTGTAGGTGAGATGGACGCTGGGATAGTAGTCTTGGTAGCCGCCGTTGGTGCCCTGACCGAGTTCGGTGCGGACTAGGCGCAAATCCTCCATCGAGCCGACGGCGCCGGCCTCGGGGCGGCGGAGGCGGACGCCCGCGGCATCGCGGGCGAAGGCCCCGGACGCGGTACGGACAAAGGCGTTGCCGGGCTCAAAGAGCGGGCCCTGCGCCTTGGTGTGGATCCGCTCGAAGCGCACACCCGCGAGCGCGTTCAGCCGGTTGTTGAGGAGCTTCGCCTCACCCTGAAGGTAAATGCCCGTGGTGATTTCCTTGAATGTCTCCGAGCCGTTGATGCGAGCCTGCTCCGAGGCCACCAGCTGCGCGGCCGTTTGCGTGAAAAGGTTCGGATTTTTCCCCCATGCCTCGACCATGCGGTTGGGCGAAGCCCAGGGAATAGGCTGCTGGGCCCAGTAGTTGGGGTGGCCGCGGTAAACTTGCATGGCGAACGGCGTGAGTGTGGGGTCGGCGGGATTGGCCGGATTGTAGGTGTAGCCGAGCGACGCCCGTCGGTGGTCGCGGTCTTGGATACCGAGGAGGCCACCGACCTGTAGGGAGACGGGCACTTTGAACAAGCTCAGGCTGCGCTTCACGTTGAGATCTAGCCCGGCCGTGTCGTCGGTGTAATTGCGATACGTGCCGGAGTTTGCGGTGTTGAGGCGGAAGTTACGCAGGTCGAAGAGGTCGATCTCGCGGTTGTTGGCGTCGAACACGCGGGTGATGCCCGGGCCCTCGGGGCGAATGTCCTCGAAATTCACGCGTACGCCGGTAGCCGCCAGCAGGCTGCTGCCGAAGCTGTTGAAATGGCCCTTCGCGATGGTGCGACGCCAGGTAATGGACTTCGAGGCGTTAGCGCCGGCGTCGATCAACCACTCGGCGCTTTGATAACGGTAGCGCGTGTTGGCGCTGAGAGTCTTCGCGTAGTCGTGGAGAAAATTCGAGCCGAAGCCGGCGGTACCGCGCCCTGTCGCGCTGCGCGCGAAGTTTTCGCCGAAGGTGAGCGGTACGCCGCCGGCGATCGAGGGCGCCGCAAGGGTGCCGACGCTGGTGGTGCGCTGGAGGTTGCCGTTCACGTAGCGGTAATAGTTGGCCTGCATGCCGAGTGTGAGGACGGAGTTAGGGGAGACGCGCCAGTCGAGCTTCAGACCGGCCGAGTTGCGGTCGCGCCATTTGGGCGCTTCGAGCAGCGTGTGGGTCTGGAGATACGGCCGCGACGGAGTGGCGCCGGCGGCGGTGGCGTTCCACGTCGTGTTCACCGTATCTTGGTTGGTCATCGTGAATGACTGCAGCGCTGTCAGCACGAGGCCGAAGTTCTTGGTGACCGGGAGAGTGTAATCGAAGTCAAAGCCGAGCTTCACCGGGCGCTCGCGGGTGTCGAAGGGGAACGGCTGCGGGGAGGTCTTTAGATTGTCGCCATGGCCAGAAAAGGTCAGGCGGTAGTTGAGTTGGGCGCGGCTGCGCTCGAACGAGTTTTTGCTGACCATGTTCACGTTGCCCGAGAGGCCGCTGGCGGGATTGGCGGGCGTGGGCACCTTGGTTACCTCGATGCGCGAGACGTTGTTGATCGAGACCTGGATGAAGTCGAATCCGCGGGAGGAACCGATGCGCGCGGAATTGGCCATGGTGGCGCCGTCAGTCGTCACGTTGGTCAGGGCGCTGCCGAAGCCGCGGATCGAGACCGCTGTGGGCATCTCGTCCTCGTAGCCGACGGTCACTCCCGGCAGGAAGCGCATAAATTCGGCGATGTTGCCCTCAGGGACGTCGCCGAAGGCGTCGGTGGAGACGACGTTCTTGATGTTCGGCGCGAAGCGCTGCTCGTTGGTCGCGAGCGCCTCGCCTTCGGTGAGTTTGGAAGCCGTGAGCACGAACGGATCGAGTTTCATGACGCGGGATTTGTCCTCAGCAGTCGCCCGACTGGTGAGGCTGATGTCGCGCACGACGGCTTGGCCCGGCGCGAGCGACAGTGCGATCTGCTGCGGATCGAGTCCGGAATAAAACGTTTCCAGAATCACCGTGCCGCTGGGGACCCCGGCGAGCCGGAAGATTCCGTAGCTGTCGGTGAACGCCATGAGATCGGTGCCCTTGACGGTCACGCGGACGTTGAGGAGGTATTGGCCGGTGACTTCGCTCTGCACGCGGCCGGAGACGGCGCCGGGCGTAGTCTGCGCCTGCGCGCAAGGCACGAAGGCGAGCAACATCGCGGTACACGCTGCCAAAAGGAACGACGGGGTTTTCATGATGAGTGGTAAAACACAAGAGCACTTCACTGCTTTGCGGCGGCGGGCTTTTTTGCGTAGCCGTTCGCCACTTTCTTGAGTGTGGCGGCGACGAGGGCTTTGTTTTCCCGGTCAGCGTATGCTTCGCTAAACGGGTCGCCGGTGCGGCGCATGAGGGCGAGGAGGTCGGCGCGCATGGCTTCGATTTCTTCGCGTCGCGTGGCGTCGGCGATGAGATTGGTGCGCTCGTTCGGGTCGGTACGGAGGTCGTAGTATTCTTCTGGAGCGCGGCGGAGATAGAAGTCGGTGCGGGCTTTGATTTCCGGGCTCGTTGCGGCGGCGGCGAGCATCGCCTTCCAAGTGAGGCCGGACATGTTTTCGGTGGAATACTTGCGCTGGCCATCACTCCAGACGTTCCAAATGTAGGCGCGGTCACGCGTGCGGACGCAGCGCATGGGGAGCCAATTGTTGCCGAAGGCGGCATTGTAGAAGGTGAAAACGCGGTCCCAGCCGGGCAGCGTTTCACCCTTCACCACGGGCAGGAATGAGCGCCCGTCTACGCCGGGAATCGGCGGCAACCCAGCGGCGTCGAGCAGCGTGGGTGTGAAGTCGAGCGCGGCGACGAGGTGCGCGCGATCCACGGCACCGGGCTTCGTCACGCCGGGCCAGCGCAGAATGAGAGCGCCGCGCGAGCTATTCTCGTAGCAATTCGATTTGCCGAACGGAAACGACATGCCGTGGTCGCCAGCCCAAAAGACGACGAGCGTGCTGTCGGCGAGGTCTTCCTCGGCCAGCACGGCGAGCACGGCGCCGAGCGCGTCATCGAGCCGGCGCACATTCGTGTAGTAGCCGGCGAGTTCGCGCCGGACGTCGGGCAGGTCTTCGAGAAAGCCGGGCACGCGCGTGATTTCCTCCACCGTCACGCGGCGGCTGGGCTCCTCGCCGCCCGCGAGATCGTCCGCGCCCCGCATGCCGATGAACGGGCGGTGCGGGTCGTAGCAATTCACGTTGTGGAAAAACGGGCGGCGCTGCTCGCGCGCGGTCCGGAGAAACTGGCGCGTGGCGGCCGCGAGTTTCATCGGGTGACGCGCGATCTTGTCGTCCGCTTCTTGGGCATGGAATTTCTCCGCCGGTTGGTGGTGCGGCGTCTTCCCAAACGCCGAGATGAGATACCCCGCGTCGTGCAACTGCTGCTGAAGCGTCCGCACCTCGGTTTGCAGCGGAAAGAAACCCATTGAGCCAGTGCGGTGCGGATAGCGTCCGGTGAACATGGTTTGGCGCGACGGCTGGCAGACCGCGACCGTGGTGTAGGCGCGCTCGAAGCGCAGCCCCTGCGCGGCGAGCCGGTCAATGTGCGGCGTGAGGTCTTTAATGGGGCCGCCATAAACGCCGCTGGAATCGAAGTTCATGTCGTCCGCGGTGAAGAGCAGGATGTTCAGCGGCGCGGCCATGGCGGAAGCGCCGAGGAGGCAGAGGATGGCGAGGAGCTTCATGGCGGATGCGGGATGGGTGCGATTTCCGCCCGGGTCCGGCACAGGAATTCGAGTCCTCGGCAGGGCCCAGGTGCCCGAGGGGGGACGATGCGCTTGCCGAGCGGCTCGCGCCGGACACTCCGGGGCGGGTGACTAGAGTTGGGTGAAGCGGATGACGACATGGAGTCGCGCGATCGGCGGAGATCGGCGGGAGGAGGCGCGTTTTTTCGAGCGGAAGGAAGGTCCCGCGGCCCACGCCCCGGGCTGCAACGAGCGGCGCTCTCAGAACGCGACGGTCGCTGTGGTGACGTATTGGCGGGGTTCAGTGTAGCGCGTCCACGTGTAGCCGTTGCCGACGTCGACTTTCTCGTCGAAGGCATTGTTGACGTTAAGCTGGAGGGTCCAGTTGTAGCGGCCAAACTTGCGGCGGTAGCTCACGAAGGGATTGGTGAGGATATAATTTTCACTCCTGACCGGGGGTAGGACCTCCACGCCGGAGACGACTTGCGCGGCGCGCTCCCGGCCGCGGGTGTAGCGGGCAGCGACGCCGGCGGTGAAGCCCTTGAGCCGGCCCTCGTTGAAGCTGTAGCGGGTGGTGACGCTGCCGGTGGCGCGCCGCGTGAGCGAGATCACGCCCTCCTGGTCCTCGAGGAAATCGCGGGTGAGCAGGGTGGCGTCATCGGGATCGAGTCCTTGGCTTTTGGCGATGGCCCGGGCCTGGGTGATGATCTCGCCGAGCAGCGGGAAGAATCGGGTGAACTCAGTCTGGTTGCGCGAGTAGGAGCCGAGGAGCGTCCAGTTGCGGTTGAGATTAACGAGCACCTGGTATTCCCAGCCGGTCGAGGTGCGGTCGCGGTAGTCGATCGAATTGGCGAGGTCTGTCGCGAGCAGCAGATTCAGCTCGTCGCGGACTTGGGTGCTAATCCCGGCTTGGAGGTTTTCCTGCTTGGTGTCGAAGCGCGTGACGGTGGCCTCGACTCTGCCGGCGAAGAGTTTGAAGCGCGCGCTGAAATCGACGCCTTCGCCGGTGAGCGGGACGACGGCGCGGCCGGTGAGGTCGGTGCCGATGTTGTCGGAGAACTGCGACGACTCGAAGTAGCCGCCGGTGAGCGCGAGCCAGGGGCGGATGTGCCAGACGGCGCCGAAGGTCTGGTTGGTGCTCCAGTCATCGGAGAAGGGATTCAGCGCCATGCCACTGGCCTTGCGGATGCCGTCGTTGGGAGTGCGGGAGCCGTCGGCGGCGAAGAAAGTGGCCTGGTTGAAGTTGGCGCGATCGGCGGTGGTGGCGGCGCTGACGCTCTGCAGCCAGCGCTCACGGCTGAGGCCGATGCTGGTGCGGAGGTTGCCCTTGAAGTAGGAGCCGAGGATGCTGAGGGAGCCGGAGGTGAGGCTCTGGTCCTGGTGGCGGTTGAGGCCCGCATTCGAGCGGAAAAGCTGGGTGACGCCGGGGCGGACGTTCCAGCCGAGCTTCTCGTCGCTGTTACCGTCGCGCAGGTAATGGATATTAGAGACGAGGTTGTTCGTGAACCAGGCGGCGTCACCGGTGTAGCCGCGGCGGGCGATCTCCTCACGGGTCAGCGAGTAACTGAAGAATTCAGAGTAGACTTTCTCGTGGCGGTAGTTGGCGCCAAGGACGACGCGCTGAGTGATGCCCCAGGGGAGGGCGGCGTCGTAGACAAGCTGGCCGCGCCAGTTAAGGATGTCGTGGCCGCCGGGATTATAGATCGGCACGTGCACGACATACATCTGCTCGTAGTTGGGGTTGGGGACGGTGCCGGGGCCATTGGGATTGGGGAGCACAGGGTTGACGTCGATATGGAGGTAACGGCTGGCGGGAGCGATGACGGTGACGGTGGAGAAGGCCTGCTTCCGGATGGTGTCGTCGAGTTGGGCGTTGTGGGCGACGAGGGCCTGGAGCTGGTCGGAAAACGCGTGCTTTAGCTCGACGGTGTAGGCAAAATATTTGGAGCTCTGTTTGGTGTCGGGGCCGCCCCAGTCCTGGCTCAGCGGGATGATGCTCTCGGGGACGCGGCGAACCGCGAGGCGATTGGGATTCTGCGGGTCGGTGGCGGACGTGGCGGCGGCGCTGGTAGGTGTGAACGAAATGCGGAAGGTGTTCGCGGCGGTGGACTGCCAGTTGTTGATGACGCCGCCGACGTCGACGAGGGCGTGATTGAGCGAGGTGGCGGCACGGATCGGCTGCATGCCGACGCCGTTGATCTGGATGCCGGGGCGCACCGGGTCAGCATCGATTTCGCTGGTGCCGGAGCCGTAAACGTAGGCGGCGCGGTAGTCGCCGGGTCCGAGATGGCCGATGTAGTAGGTGGTGTTGCCGGTCTCATAGGCGGCGTCGATCTGCGTGCGGCGGTGCGCGAAGGGTTGCCAGCGGAGCGAGCCGGCGTAGCCCTCGAGGTCGCGGCCCATGCGCTGCTTGAAATTCTCGACCTCGGACTGGATGGCGTTGACGCGGATGGCGAGGCGGCCGGGGAGGATGGGCTGGTTGAAATCGAGAGAGTAGCGCTGTGTGCCGAAATTGTCGTAGCGAACCTGGACGGAGCCGCGGCGCTGGAAGGATGCCCGCTTGCTGGCGATATTGATGGTGCCGCCGGCATCGACGTCGCCGAAGGCGAGGCCGCTGGGGCCGCGGCTGAATTCGATGCGCTCGGTGTTAAAGACGTCGGCGGCGAGATACCACGGGAAGCCGTCGCGGAGCTGGCGGATGGAGGCGAGGCCGCGGATGTTAACCTGATTGCCGCTGCGGTTGCCGACGACGGCGCCGATGGTGCCTTGGTCGTTGAATTGGTTCTCGGTGCTCATCCCGAAATCGACGGCGTCGAAGTAATTGTTGAGGGCGAGGTCCTGGAGGAGCTCCTGCGTCATGACCGAGATCGAGTTCGGGAGGTTCGCGAGCAACTCGTTGGTGCGGGTGCCGGTCATCGCGGTGGAGGCGGCGTAACCGGTGTCCTTCTCGGAGGAGACTTCGAAGACGGAGAGCTTGATCGGGTCACCAGCGGCGGGCGCAGTCGCAGGTGGAGGCGCGACTTGCGCGCGGGCGGGCAGGCTGAGGCAAAGGCAGGACGTGCCGAGCGCGAAGGCGCGCCCCAGCGTCCGCCGGGGGAAGGGTGGGGTGGGGTGCATCGGGGCGGCGGGCGGGGCAGCCAGCCGGCCGACCATGGCCGCGATTAGGGAAGGAACGGTCGTTCTGTTCATGGCGTTTTATCGGTTTTGGGGTAGGGGCCGGAAACAGGATTTATTTCTGGGAGATTTCCACCGCGGGACCACCGAGGACATCCCACTTCGGGGGGATGCCGAGGCGAGGTGCCTGGGAAGCGGCCATGCGACCGCGCCCAGACCCGGCGCGCCGCGCGCCCTGGTGCGTTGCTGCACGGAAGCTGGGCTCGGCAGTGGAGCGGCTGTCGGTTCCTTGGGTCATCGGCATCGGAAGGGGTGGAATGGGAACGGCACGAGCCTACCATGTCGGCGTCGCAGCGTCTTGACTGGGAAACGCGCGAAACTGGCGAAGTCGGCACAACCGCCGCCGAGGCGCGCCGGCTCGCGTCCAGGCCGGAGCGGGCGGCGCACGTCAACGCCGCCGCGCAGCCTGGCGGACTGCTCCCGATTTGCCGCGGGCTTGGGCGGTGCGGTGCATCTGGCGAAACTCGGTCGGCGTGATTCCCGTGGCCGCGCGGAATGCCCGCGTGAAGGCGCTGTGATCGGAGAAGCCGCACGCGTGCGCGATTTCGGCGACGGCGCGGGGAGTATCGCGGAGGGCCAGCGAGCCGGCGGCGATGCGCGTCTTGGTGATTAACTGGACGGGAGTGAGACCGAAGATCCGCTTGACGGCGCGTCCGAACCTCGCCGCCGGCACCCGTGCGAGGCGGGCGAGGCGAGACGGCGAGAGGGGCTCCGCGTAGTGGGTTTCCAAGTGCAAAATGGCCGCGGCGATTTCCGGCTGGATCTCCCGCGGCGAAATCGGTGCGCGCACGTCTTTGGAGAGGCCGATCAGGCCGCAGATCTTTCCCGTCGCATCGCGCAGCGGCAGTTTGGTGGTGAGACACCAGACCGGGCGATGGGGCTGCAGCCAGTGGAGTTCGAGGTGCTCGACGATGGGGTGCCCGGTGCGCAGCACGGTTGCATCCTGTTCGGTCGGGATGCGTCCGAAGCTGCCCACGCACACGTCGGCGGGGCGTCGCCCAAGCATCTCCGCCTTGCTTTGCAGACCGTGGCGTTCCACCAACGAATGGTTCACGGTGGTGTAGCGGCCGGCGGCGTCTTTGATGAAAAAGGCGATGTCCGGCGTGTGATCGAACAGCTCCTCCAGCAGCGCGCGGTCGATGCCGGTCGCCGCAAGCACGCCGACTTTAGATGCCGAAAAGGTGGAATCGGGAGTCACGCTTTAGGGTGTTACGGCACCAAGCAGCCCGAGCTCTCTACTTTCGAGAGACAGCATTCGAAAAGTGTGCATGCATGAAGATCAGGCTTTTTGAGGAGGACGCCAACAGGGAAGTGAGGAATGCTCGGCGCGGTGTGGTTGCGGCGTTTTGCGATCAACGTGCGGTCGGGTGCTTCCAGCGCGGAGGCCACCGAGTAGCGCTTGTAATGGTTGATTGCGGTTGAAAGCCTAGCAGCGCCAAGGCTTGCCCCACCGAACTTCGGCGATGTTTCTTTCCTCAGCAGCTCGTCATGTTACCCGACCGTTTATCGTCTCCCACCAAGCTATGAAGCTCCTCACCCTCCTTTGCACTCTCAGCCTCCTCGGCGGTTTTCCCGCCCAAGCTGCGGAGAAGCCGAACTTCATCGTCATCAATATTGATGACCTGGGCTACGCGGATATCGGGCCGTTTGGCTCGAAGCTGAACCGCACGCCGCACCTTGACCGCATGGCGAAGGAGGGGCGCAAGCTCACGTCGTTCTACGCTGCGCCCGTCTGCTCACCGTCGCGCGCGGCGTTGATGACCGGCTGCTACGCGAAACGCGCGCTGCCGATTCCGCACGTGCTTTTTCCCGAGAACGCCATCGGGCTTTCGCCGCAGGAAATCACCGTGGCCGAAGTGCTCAAAGGCGCGGGCTACGCGACGGCCATCATCGGCAAGTGGCATCTCGGCGACCAACCGGAGTTCCTGCCGAACGCGCAGGGCTTCGACCTCCACTTCGGTCTGCCCTACTCGAATGACATGGGCCCGGTTGAGGACGGCGTTCGCAGCGATCTCGGCAAGCCGATTCCCGCCGCCAATCCCAAAGCCAAAGGCAAAGGTCAACCGCCGCTCCCGCTGCTCCGCAACGGCGCAGTGGTGAAGCGTGTGTTGCCCGACGACCAGCAGTCGTTCGTGGAGATTTACACGGATGAGGCGGTGAAATTCATCGCGGAGAAAAAGGGCGCGCCCTTCTTCCTCTACCTCCCTCACAACGCCGTGCATTTCCCCCTTTACCCCGGCAAGAAGTGGGCCGGTAAATCGCCGCACGGCATCTACGCGGACTGGGTTGAAGAAGTGGACTGGAGCGTCGGCCGCGTGCTCGATGCGGTTCGCGACCACGGCCTCGCGAAACAGACTCTCGTTATTTTCACCTCCGACAATGGCGGCACACCGCGCGCCGTGAACACTCCCCTGCGCGGCCATAAAGGCAGCACGCTCGAAGGCGGAATGCGCGTGCCCACCGTGGCGTGGTGGCCAGGTAAAATCCCCAACGGCACCGCGAGCGACGCCATCACCGGCATGTTCGATATTCTGCCCACCTTCGCCGCGCTCGCCGGTGCGCCGCTGCCCGCCGACCGCAAACTCGACGGCGCAAACATCTGGCCGCACCTCGCCGGAACCCCCGACGCCAAGCCGGCGCACGACACGTTCTATTATTACTGGGGCCTGCGCTTGAACGCCGTCCGCCACGGCGATTGGAAACTGCAAATCGCCATCAACAACAAAGCGGCCGCTGCAGATGAGAAGTTCCAGCCCAAGCTCTACAACCTCCGCACCGACATCGGCGAAGCGAACGACGTCGCCGCCGCCAATCCCGAAATCGTCGCCCAACTCCAAGTCCTCATCGCCGCAACGAAAGACGACCTCGGCCTCGATGGCATCACCCCCGCCTGCCGCGAGCTTGGCCGGGTGCAAAACCCCAAGCCACTCATCCCGCACGACCCGAAATAAGCTCAGCATGAAATCGGTGCTCCACTTGCTTGCTTTCTTCCTCCTCAGCAGCGCCCCCCTGTCCGCAGCGGACAAGCCCAACATCGTCTTCGTTCTTTTCGACGACATGGGCTACGGCCAGCCGCAGAGTTACAAGCCGCACTCCGCCCTGCGCACGCCGAACCTCGACAAGCTCGCCGCCCAGGGCATGCGCTTCACCGACGCCCATTCCGCCGCCGCCGTCTGCACGCCCACGCGCTACGGCGTGCTCACCGGCCGCTACCCTTCGCGCATCGGGCAGTTCGGTGTGCTGACGACATTTTCCAAGCCCATCATTCCCGCGAGCCGCATGACCGTGGCCTCCTTGCTCAAGCAAAACGGCTACACCACCGCCAGCATCGGCAAATGGCACCTCGGCATGGACTGGGTCGATGGCAAACCCGGCGCGGAATCCACCGTGCCCATCGGCGCGAAGATGATCGGCGGGCCGAATGCCATTGGCTTCGATTACTTCTGCGGCTTCACCCATGCGCGGAACATCGGGTCAATCATCGAGCAGGACCGCGTCGTCGCCCACGTGACAGCCGTCGAGAACCAGCCGCTCATGATCAAGAAAGCGGTTGAGTGGATTGACCGCCGCAAACCGGGCGAACCGTTCTTCCTCTACTTCCCCATGTGCCCGCCGCACACGCCCGTTGTGCCCGCGCCGGAATTCGTCGGCAAAAGCGGCGCGCAGGACCTGGCGAAGCAGTATCCGAAATACGGCGACTGGGTTTTCCAAGGCGACGCCATGCTCGGCGAACTCATGGCCGCGCTGGAGCGAAACAAACTCGCCGACAACACCCTCATCATCGCCACCAGCGACAACGGCGCCGAGCAGCGCACCTACGAACCACTGCGCGAATCCAAGCGCAGCATCTACGAGGGCGGACATCGCGTGCCGTTCATCGCGCGCTGGCCCGGCAAGGTGAAACCCGGCTCGCTCAACGACCACACCATTTGCCTCAACGACCTCATGGCCACCGCCGCCGAAATCGTCGGCGCAAAAATCCCTGCTAATGCCGGCGAGGACAGCGTCAGCCTTGTGCCGGCTCTGCTCGGCACCGCGAAGAATGGCGCGCGCGAAGCGACCGTGCATCAGTCCATGGCGGGCGATCTCGCAATTCGCCAGGGTCCGTGGAAGCTCGTCTTCCTCAAGGACGGCCGGCGGGAACTCTACAACCTCGAAACCGATCTGAGCGAAACCAAGGACCTCTTGTCCGCCAACGCCGATACCGCCGTCCGGCTCACCTCCCTCATGCAGAACTACATTGACCGAGGCCGCAGCACACCCGGCGCACCGCAGAAGAATGAGTTTGCGCTGTCACTGACCGGCAACGCCAATAGCAAGACGAAGCAGCCCAAAGCCAAATAAACCGGCCCGCAGGCATTTCATGCGTTCGCGCGGGGTTTTGAACTACTGCCCTCCGCGATTAGCCATTATCAAGAACCGACCCTTTTACGGTCTTCGGGGGCGTTGCTCTCTTCGAGGAAGCGGCGAACTCATCCAAAGAAACAGCCCTTCGGGTCTTCGTGGATGATGCGGAGGGCCGCAGTGAGAGATTTGGCTTCCGGGTGGGGCGGGTAGCGGTGCCATTTGCCATCGGCGCGTTTCCAGAAGAGGTGCCAGACATCCTTACTGCGGACGTACGTCACCCTGGCGATGGATTCCTCGACGTGTTCGCCGGGACGATTGAAAGCAGGGCGCACGATGAAAAGCTCGATGGCTTGGTCGGAGAAGCGCTGGCCCTCGCGGACCTGGTCGCGTAATTGCAGGGGCGGGCGGCGGTGCGCCCAGAAGTGCTGCTCAAGGGTGAGCGTGTGCTCGGCGATTTCGAGGGCGGTGAAGGCCATGGCGGTAAAATGATGAAGCTTCAGCGCGAGATACGTTTCAAGGGCGGCAGGGATTCCGGTGGAACCATCAGGGTGATGCTGCGGGCCTGACCGGGGACGCGCTGGATGAAGCCGCGCCGTTCGAGGGTGAGCACCATGGAATGCACGCTCGGCGGCGTAATTTGGAAATAGCGTTGCATGTCCGCCTCCGCCGGGGCGCAGCCATTCACAAGGCTGTATTGAAAGATGTAGGCAAGGAACTGTCCCTGCCGCTCCGTCGGTGTCTGTGTTTTCACTTCATCCCTCTTCATTCATTCTTCTCCCTCCGAGGCTTCGCCCCAGATGCGGGCGAGGGTGCCTTGGATCTTTTGCTCGAAGCGGGTGATCAGTTCGCGGTTGGCGGCCACCAGCGCTTCATGCCAACGGTGACACAGACGCGGGCTTTGCTGGTCTTGTAGGTGGGGATGAAGTTGGCGGAGCCGAGCAGGTTGTTGTTGGTGAAGTTGATCGTGTGCTGTTGCGCGCCGTCCACCTGCGAAGTGACCTGCACGGCGAAGTCGGAACTGTATTTGCCGGGGAACATGCGGTCGGCCATCTCGTTGAGAACCTGCGCGAGCTTGGCCGCGTGATTTTGGCTAACGGCAAAGACGATGGACTTTCCGATCTCGCCGCTGATTGGATCGCGGAGCGCGTTTTCGAGGAAGATTTTGCAAAAGAGCTGATTGGTGGCGGGCGAGAAGAAGCGTTTCTCGAACTCGCGCTGCTTGTAAGCCTCCTCCTGGTCGTCGCCGTTCTCGTCCTTGAACTGGGCGACGAAGCCGGAATCTGAAAGCAACTGGGTGGTGACCTCGCTGCGGGCGTCCACGACGGTGGGATTGATGAGGAAGCCGTCCTTCACGCCATCGAGCAGCGAGTAGCGGTAAGTGGGTTGGCCGTCGTCGCAGCCGAAGGTGCGGTAGGTGTCGAGCAGCAGGCGGCGCTCAAACTCGCGCGGGTCTTTGGTCGTGGGTGTGTCCTTGCTGAACTTCTTGAGGTAGTCGCGCGGCGTGGCGGTGAGGCCGAGCTTGTAGCCGATGAAGTAGTCGAAGACGGCACGGGCATTGCCGCCAATCGAGCGGTGCGCTTCGTCGGAGATGACGAGGTCGAAGTCCGTGGGCGAAAAGAGCTGCTGGTATTTGTTGTTGAAGAGCAGCGACTGAACGGTGGTGACGACGATCTCGGCGTGCCGCCAGTCGTCGCGATTCTCTTTGTAGATGACGCTCTTGTAGTCGTTCGCGAGAACCTTCTTGAACGCCTTGAGTGCTTGGTCTTCGAGTTCGAGCCGGTCCACGAGGAAGAGGACGCGGCGGGCGTTCCCGGTGCGGAGGAAGAGCTTGATGATGGCGGCGGCGGTGAGCGTCTTGCCGGTTCCGGTGGCCATTTCGAGCAGGAAGCGGTCGCTGCCTTTCTTCACCGTCTGCTGGATGGCGACGATGGCTTTCTTTTGGTAAGGCCGCAGGAAGCGGAGGCTGTTGATTTCGATGAAGCGCGGGCGCTCAGCTTCGTTCTTCCATGCGGCTTCGGATAAGTAGCCGGGGCGCTGGGTGAGCACCACGTAGTCGTCGTCGATCACTTCCTCGATGAGCCGCTTTGGGTCGGGAACGCTTTTTTGGTAGCCCGTGACGGAGGTCGGGGTCGGGAAGGCGGTGATGACGTAGGGATTGCCGCGTTCGAGGTCCCAGAAGTAATGCAGGTTGCCGTTCGAGAGGATGACGAAGCGGCAGTTCTGCGACTTGGCGTATTTGCGCGCCTGCTCCTTGCCGACGAGCGGGTTTTTGTCCTCGGCCTTGGCTTCGAGGACAATGAAGGGGAAAGATTTTTCGTTGAGGAGGAGGAAGTCGATGAAACCTTTGCTGGATTTCTCGAAGTTCTCGCCGAGCGCATCGAGGTCTTGCGTCTTCACCGTGACGCTGGGTTCAAGCCGGATGTTCGCGGGGCCTTTCGCGTCCGCGAAGAAGCGCCAGCCTGCGTTTTCGAGCAGCTTGTTGATTTTGATGCGGGCGGCGGCTTCTTTCATGCGGCTAAGGCGAGTTCGAGTTCGGACACAGCGCGACATTTGCCAGTGTCCGAGTCGTTGAAGGGCGGATTGTAGCAGTCCGCATCGCCTTGGCCATCGGGGTGGATGCCGCTGGTGTTGGAACGTGAAACGGACGCCGCCACGGAAAGGCTGGGATTGCTGGCGGTGGCGTTCATGTCTGGTGGTTGCTTACCTAAGAGAGTGTGGATGGTCAACAGTCACCAAATTTGGAGTGCTCGTTCGGGTGAACCTTCGACTTCCCAGCAGCCGGTCTCTTCGGTTATAATTCGGAACATGAGAATTACTTCGCTGTTCGCCGTGTTTGTGGTGTTGGGTTGCTTTATCAGTGCGCCGGTGTTCGGGGCCGCCGCCAAGCCCAACGTCCTGTTCATAATTTCGGATGACCTGACGGCTACGGCGTTGTCGTGCTACGGAAACACGATCTGTAAGACGCCGAACATTGATCGGCTCGCCGCGCAGGGGACCCGGTTCACGCGTGCGCTGTGCCAGGGGACTTATTGCGGGCCGTCGCGAGCGTCGTTTATGTCCGGCTACTATCCCCACTCGACGGGTGTGCTCGGCTACGCCAGTCCGCGCTCGGCCATCGGGGACCGCGCGACGTGGCCGCAGCATTTTAAAGAGGCCGGCTACTACTCGGCGCGGGTGAGCAAGATTTATCACATGGGCGTGCCTGGAGGCATCGAGGAGGGCAATGACGGGCGCGACCATAATAGCGGTGATGGCGCGGATGACCCGATGTCGTGGACGGAGAGGTTCAACAGCCCCGGCCCCGAGTGGAGGGCACCGGGCAACGGCGAGACGCTGGAAGGGAATCCCGATCTCAAACGGCCGGTCGTGGGCGGGAACACCTTCGTCGTGGTGGAGGCGGACGGCGATGGCATGGTCCACTCCGACGGCAAGACGGCGGCGAAGGCGGTCGATTTGATTCAGAAGCACGCGAGCAAGCCGTTCTTCCTCGCGGTTGGCTTCGTGCGGCCGCATGTGCCGTTCGTCGCGCCGAAGAAGTATTTCGAGCCGTATCTGCCCTACGACAAGCTGCCGCTGCCACCGAAGATTGCGGGCGACTGGGAAGACATCCCTAGGCCTGGCATCAACTACAAGACGAGCTTGAACATGAAGATGGACGAGCGCCGTCAACGCAAAGCCATCGGCGGATACTATGCGTCGGTCGCGTTCATGGACGAGCAGGTCGGCAAGGTGCTCGATGCGCTGGAGAAATCGGGGCAGGCAGAAAATACCATCGTTATCTTCACCAGCGACCACGGCTACCATTTGGGAGAGCACGATTTCTGGGCGAAGGTCAGTTTGCGCGACGAATCTTCGATGGTGCCGCTGATCATCAAGGTACCTGGTAAGAAACCAGCCGTGTGTCATTCACTGGTCGAGTTGCTCGATCTTTACCCAACTGTTGCTGCCCTGTGCGGTCTAGAGGTGCCTCCGCGACTTCAAGGTAAAAATATCTCGCGGATGTTCGACGACCCGAAGCATTCGGTGCGCTCTGCGGCGTTCAGCGTTGCGCCGTCCACCAAGGGTTACTTGTTGCGCGAAGATGAGTGGGCGTACATCCAGTATGAGGAGAATGCGTCGAAGGGTATCGAGCTATTCGACATGGCGAAAGACCCCAAGCAATACACCAACCTCGCCATGAATCCGGAGTTCGCGTCCGTCGTGGAAAGTTTCAAGACGAAGCTCGCCGCGAAGATGAAGGAAGTCCACGCCAACGACCTCGGCCGAAACTGAACTAAGCGATCGTAAGCGTCGCCGCCGGAGCGCGCAGCGTTTCGTCGGGAGGAGAAACGGCGGACGGCCCGAGACCGACCCCTTGGGCCGCGGAGACTTTTTCCTTAGAGAAGCGGGACTGCAAGACGCCGAACATTGACAGCCGCGCCGCGCAGGGGACCCGGTTCACGCGACCGCTGTGCCAAGGGACTTATTGCGGGCCCTTGCGAGCGTCGTTTATGTCCAGCTTCTATTCTTTCTGTGAAATACTGGCGCGAGGCTTCCTTTGCCGCCCGTATTCTGACACCGTGTCATTATGCGTCATGCTCCAATTGACCCGAAGCTATTCACTGGAAGCCGCGAGCGCCTCAAAAAATCGCTGCCACCGAAGTCCCTCGCCATCGTCAACGCCAACGACGTCTTGCCCACGAACGCCGATGGTTCGCTCCCACTCCAGCCGAACTCCGACCTCTTTTACCTCACCGGCATCGAGCAGGAGGAAAGCATCCTGCTCCTCGCGCCCGATGCTCATGAGCCGAAACACCGAGAAATCCTTTTCCTGCGCGAGCCAAGCGCGCGCTTGAAAATTTGGGAGGGCCACAAGCATTCCAAAGACGAGGCCACCCAGATCTCGGGCATCAAGCAGGTCAAATGGCTTTCTGAGTTTCCCGTCATCTTTCGCATTCTCATGTGCGAGCAGGAGCAAGTCTGGCTCAACTCTAACGAACACACGCGCGCCCATGTGGAGGTGGAGACGCGCGACGCCCGATTCGCTCGCGAGTGCCAGCGCCAATTCCCATTGCACACCTACCATCGGCTCGCGCGACTCCTGCACCCGCTGCGCGTGGTGAAGAGCGCCGCGGAGATTGAACTGCTCAAGGAATCTGTCCTCATCACGGAGAAGGGCTTTCGGCGAGTGCTCAAGTTCGTGAAGCCGGGTATCACGGAATATGAAGCTGAAGCAGAGCTTGCACACGAGTTTCTCCGCCGCCGCGCAAGGTTCGCCTATAATCCCATCATCGCGAGCGGTAAAAATGCCTGCGTACTGCACTACAACCAAAACGACCAAGTTTGTAAAACAGGTGATCTTTTGTTGCTAGACGTTGGTGCATGCTACGCGAACTACAACGCCGATCTCACCCGCACCATTCCTGTGAGCGGTCGCTTCACGCGTCGGCAGAAGGCGGTTTACAATGCTGTCCTCCGGGTCATGCGCGCGAGCATTGCGGGCGCGACCGTCGGCAAGCTTTCGCGTGACTGGCTCAAGGAGTCACAGGCGATGATGAATGAGGAATTGCTCGCGCTCGGCTTGCTCAAGAAGTCGGACATCAAGAAGCGGAACGAGGACGAGCCCGCTTCCCGAAAGTATTTCATGCACGGCCTCGGCCATCCGCTAGGGCTGGATGTCCATGACGTTGGCTTCACCACAGAGCCCTTTGCGCCCAGCTGGGTACTTACCGTCGAGCCGGGAATCTATATTCCGGAGGAAGGCTTTGGCGTGCGGTTGGAAAACGACATCGTGGTCACGGCGGATGGCCCGATTGACTTGATGGAAAACACGCCGGTCGAAGTCGATGAAATTGAGGACTTAATGAACCGTTAAACTCGGCAGACCCGAATCCTAAACTCTGATTACGACTCTATGAAACCCTACTGGACCGGCGTTTTCCCCGCCTGCACAACTCAACTTAAAAAAGATCAGTCCATCGACTTGCTCGCCACGGCGCGGCATTTCGAAGTGCTCATTCAAAGCGGTGTTTCGGGTCTCATCGTTTGCGGCTCGCTCGGCGAAAACCAGACGCTCGACCCCGATGAGAAACGCGCGGTGGTGAAGTGCGCCATCGAAACCGCGAAGGGCCGCGTACCGGTCTTGAGTGGCGTCGCCGAATCCTCCACGCGTGCGGCCATCTGTTACGTGCGCGATGTGGAGCAACTCGGCGCAGCGGGCGTGATGCTGATGCCGGCGATGAGTTACAAAGGCGATCCGCGCGAGAGCATGACTTACCTCCGGGCGGTCGCGAAGGGTGGCGGCTTACCCATCATGATTTACAACAATCCACTGAGCTATGCGAACGATATCCCGCCCGCCCTGATTGTCGAACTGGCAGATGAGCCGAAGTTCGTCGCCATCAAGGAAAGCTCCGGCGATCCACGGCGTATTACCGAGCTGCGCAACGCTGTCGGCGATCGCTACGCCGTCTTCACTGGCGTGGATGACCTGCTACTTGAAGCGGCCATCCTCGGCATCGACGGCTGGGTAGCAGGCACGGGCATCGCGTTCCCCGCCGAAAATCAACGTCTGTGGGAGCTCACACGCGCGGGTAAGTGGGACGAGGCACGCGCGCTCTACCGTTGGTTCCAGCCACTCCTCAAACTCGACACCCACGTACACTTTATTCAATACATCAAGCTCTGCGAGCAGCAGACGGGGCTTGGTTCCGAGTGGGTCCGTGCCCCGCGCCTGACCATCACCGGCGACGAGCGCAAAGCTGTGCTGAAGATTATCCGTGATGGCATCTCCAAGCGCCCAAAGGTCCCGAAACGCAAATGAGGCGCATCGAGGGGGATCGGATTTGGGAGGAGTTTGCTGATCCTCGCGTTTGCTTTTATGTCGGCGCGAGCCGCCGAAGACGCACCTACTGCGGGAGAGGTGAATCGTGGATACCGTTCACTGAAATTGGGCGCCGCTTTTCCCTGACTCGCTGGCCTTCCTTAAATGTTGGTCAGAGGATGAGGCGAGTGTCGTCTTTCGAAGGGATTTTCCCCGACTGCGGACGACCTCACGACTGCCGGTAAATACCAGATTTCGATTCGTTCATTTCACGGGGCCGGCTGGAGCGCGTCAAGGCGGAGACGGTGATGCGTCGAACGTACTCGAGCTAATTCTTGCCGACGGGATGCCACGCCTCAATTTTCTTTCGTAATCGATCAACGACCTCCGGATGCGAGGCTGATTGTTCGTTTTGCTCATGCGGATCTTCCTTCAGATTATATAGCCTCACCGGCTGCTGGTCCCAGATGTGGATGTTTTTATAGTCGGTTGTGTCCAAGCCGTTATTGCGGAGCAGAAGTTTCCAGTCTCCGGAAACGCCCCACCGGTAGTGAAGCGTCGCATCAGGGTTGTCGGGGGTCATATTGAAGACGGCATGGCAGACGCCGAACACTGTGTCCCGCTTGGCCCGGGCCTTCGCGTCGAGGAGATTGATGCCCGGGAGATTTTTTGGAGCTTCGATTCCGGCAGCAGCGGCGATGGTGGGGAATAGATCAATCGCGTGGGCCAAGTCCGGCGAGCGGCTGGGTTTCACGTGGCGCGGCCAGGAGATCATGATCGGGGTGCGAATGCCCATTTCGTACGGTGAACTCTTCGATCGCAGGGCATAGCCAGACCAGAGTTCTTGATTGGGGTCGGCCGTGTTCGTGCTGCGGGCGGCCCAGCCATTGTCGCTGATATAGATAACTACGGTGTTTTCCTGCAGTCCCCGGCGATCGAGATGGTCGAGCAGCTCACCGCAGGTTTCGTCGAACCACTCACACATCGCGTAGTATTTGGCGACGTCTTCGGCGCGGTTCGGGCGGATGTATTTGTCGAGCAGGCGTTGCGGCGGATTGTGCGGGGTATGGGGTAGGAACGGCGCATACCAGACCAGAAACGGTTTTTTCTCCGCAGACGCGGCGTCGATGAACTCGGTGACGGGGCTCATGCCGGTGCGTCCGATCGTGAGGCCCGTATCCCCGTGCCGGCCTCCACGGGTCATGCCATGAGTGAAGCCTCCGTCCTCAAACGACCCCTCCCACCACTTGCCCGATTGGTGCGCGAGGTAACCGTTTGCGGTTAGCTCGCGGACGAAACTGGGCAAGGTGTGAAATGCGGCGCGCAACGGCTGATCCAAGGCCTCGCGATTGTTTCTTCCGTCCACATCGTTTCCAGTGATCCGATGAGTGAACGGATACAGGCCCGTGATCATGGAGGCGAGTGACGGACGACACAGCGACGCGGCCACGTAGCCCCGCTCGAAAAGGACGCTGCGGTCCGCCAGTTGGTCGAGGTGGGGTGTTTTGATATGGGCATGGCCCATGAAACCGTAGTCCGTCCAGCCCTCGTCGTCGCTCACAATCAGGACGATGTTTGGTCTCAGTTCGGCGGCGGTGGCGCGATCGATCCAACCGAGGACAAGGCAGGCTGCGAAAAGAAGGCAGAGGAATTTCCAAGCCGGAAAAGGCATGTGAGGAATTCGGCCCATAGGTTTAGCCGAATGGAATTTCAGGCGCACCGGACACTTGCGAGTAGATAAGCGAAAACATCGATTTCTCCTAGGGCCGATTTTTTCTAATTTGGGAGCCACGCGGAAGGGGTGGTAGCGGTAACCAGCGCGAAGGCGCACGTGAAGCCGTGGGCGGTGAGATGGTCTTGAAAATCGCGCATGCTCTTGCGGCAATTTTTCTTGATCCCTTTCGCGGTGCGCAGCCACGCACAGGCGAACCCCACGACGAGTCGCCGACACATGCCGAGGATGTGTGTAGGAAATCAGACCGGCCTCACTCACGAAAAGGGGTTGAGTGTATTGACGCCGGAGCGCTGGAAATCGGAGACATTGCGCGTCACTACCGTAAGTTTATGTTCGAGTCCCATTGCCGCGATCAGGCCATCCGAAACAGGGAGCGGTTGGTTTAAGCAGAGGCGACCCCAGCGGTCAGTGATGGCGGCGGTGATCGGCAGGATTCGCTCCGCGTAGTGTGCCTCCAAGCCAAGCAGCCACCGTTCGAGTGCGCCGGCGGCTTTCGGATCCTTGGCGCGATGCAGTTCTATGCCCCGTCGGATTTCTCCGAGCGTGAGCACGCTGAGGAACGCTTCGTCTGGCTGGATGCCTGCCATCCAAGTTGCCACACCGTGATTGCAGTGTGGCTTTCGAAGTTCCGAAATGACGCAGGTGTCCAGCAGGTAGGCCATCAGAGTTCGACGGGACGTGGAAGATCGCTATCCCGAGGAAACTCCACGGCTTCGCTTTGAGGGATGCTGCGCAAATATTCGATGAAGTTACGTTTCGGCCCAGGGTTGTTTCCGACCAAGGCCGAACGGAGCAACCGCCGATGTGCTTCTTCGACGGAAACCCCTTGTGCAGCAGCACTACTGCGCAGCTTTCTTACGACGGCGGGTTCGATGTCACGGACAAGAAGTTGAGGCATGATTTATAAACGCTATCATTGATAGCAGTTGTCAAGAAGCAACCTCGCCAACAGGCATTGACTCCTGCTCTCAATATGACGCCCGGGAACTTATTAGATATTAAACATAAGATTGATTGTGCGTCTAAATAGTTGATGGAAAACATGTTGCTCAATCAGTTTCGGCGTTGGCTGCTTCCTAAGCTGCCAAGATTCTCCAAATTGGCACCCGCCGTTATGAGTTTTCCGTTCTCCCTACGCTCAGACGTATTGGTTTATTTTATTGTCAATTAAATCAGTAATGCTTGTTTCATATTCGCATAAATAAACCTAAACAGCCGTTCGGTTTATTTTATAGCGTTTATGACCAGCGAAACTAGACTAAAACGTCAGAAATTAAACCAACGGCTCGTCTCCGCGCCGACCGGGGCGGTGCTTACGTCCGCATGGCTCAAGCGCGAGGGTATCTCTAACCGCCTAGCCGACTACTACGCGAGTTCTGGTTGGTTGCACCGCGTCGGCAACGGAGCATTTACCACGCAGTCCGAGGCTCCCACTTGGCTGGGTGCGGTCTTCGGCCTCCAACAGAAATCGAAGTCAATCCATCCGGGCGGACGCACGGCCTTGGAACTCGCCGGCCTCGCGCATTTTCTTCCTTTAGGTGACGCCTATCCTATCCATCTCTTTAGCCACACGAGCGACCGGCTTCCCTTATGGTTCAAGCGCCTGCCTTTGGCCAGTCGCGTGCTGCACGCTAGCACAAACTTCCTTCCGCAGGATCTCGGATTGCGCGAGCACCGCGACGGGGAACTCGTCGTGAGCGTATCCGCACCGGAGCGCGCCGCGCTGGAGTTCCTCCAACACCTCACGCTCGACGAGGCCGGCTACGAGCACGCGAATCTCGTCTTCGAAGGACTCGGCACATTGCGGCCGGACGTAGTGCGCTCGCTCTTGGAGGCGTGCACCTCCGTGAAGGTGAAACGGCTTTTCCTCCACTTGGCGGAAAAGCAGGCCCATCCGTGGTTCAAGCAGCTCGACGTGTCGAAGGTTTCGCTCGGCAGCGGCAAGCGCATGCTCGTCGCTGGCGGCCGGCTCGATCCCAAATACCTTATAACCGTTCCGGCAGCAGCGGAAATACCGCCCGACGCTCCATGAAAGAAAGCCCGTTTTTCAAGTAAGCCGACCTGCTCGTGCAGGTCATGCCGTTCGTGAACGCCGAAGCGTGCTTCGCACTCAAGGGCGGCACCGCGATCAATTTCTTCGTGCGCGATTTTCCCCGCCTATCCGTGGACATCGATCTGGTTTACCTGCCGGTCGAAGACCGGCCGACCACGTTGCAGGGAATCGGTACCGCACTTGAGCGCATCGCGGCGATTGTCGGGGACTTTCTTGCGGGCAGCGCGCAGGGCGGGGTGGGGGGCATCGGCTACATGACGATCTCGTATTTCTCTCAGCTCAAGACGCCCGCCCTCTTCGCGACCGGTCTGGTCGCCTGCGTGATGGGTTTCCTGTTTGTCGGCGGAGTCAATTGGCTCCACTGGCGCCTGCTGCACTCTTGGCACGACTCGATGGTCAAGAAGGAATGAACACTCTCACTATGAAACGATTCTCCATCGGCGTATCCTTCGCGTTTATCCTGATCGGCCTGACCGGGTGCGGCGAAAAGGCGTCGGCCCCCCCCGCGGGCGCCGCGCCGCTCCTGACGAAGATAACGGTGCAGACGAATTGGTATGCGCAACCGGAGCACGGCGGATTTTATCAGGCGCTAGTCAAGGGCTACTATCGCGAGGTCGGCCTCGACGTGACGATCAACCAAGGCGGGCCGAATGCGATCCCGCGCCAGAAAGTCGCGACCGGTGCGGTGGAATTCGGCGTCGGGCGGACCGATGAACTTCTGGTGGCGGCCGGGCAGGGGGTTCCACTGGTGGCGCTCGGCGCGCTGATGCAGCGCGATCCTCAGGCGATCTTATTCCACAAAGAAAGTGGCATCCGTAATTTCAAGGACCTCGACGGCCGCGGACTCATGGCGGAGCCGGGCGCGGTGTGGCTGAAGATTTTGGAGAAGAAGATGGGCCTGAAAATGTCGACATTGCCGCTGGACTACGGCCTGAGCCGGTTCTTGGCGGACAAGAAATTCGTGCAGCAGTGCTTTATCACCAACGAGCCTTTCTACGTGCGGCAGCAGGGGGCCGATGCCGGCACGCTGTTGTTGTCAGATGCCGGCATCAGACCCTACCGGATATGGTATACGAGCCGCTCGTTTCTGACCAAGAATCCGGCGGCGGCGCGGGCGTTTACGGCCGCATCGATCCGCGGTTGGCGTGACTATATAGAGGGCGACCGGAAGGAAGCCGATGCGCTCATCGGTTCGCTGAATCCGAAAATGGTTCCCGAGTTCATCGCCTACAGCGTGGGTGTGATGCGAGAGTTCAAGCTCGTCGAGGGTGATCCCTCGAAAGGGGAGCGGATCGGGCAGATCGATCCGGTGCGTTTCGCGAATGAAATCACCGAGCTCACCGCCATCGGCGTGCTGGGCCGACCGGTCAAACTTGCCGACGTCTTGGACGAGACATTTTTGCCGGAGGATGTGCGGGCCGCGGCTGCGCGAAAGTGATCGCGCTCCCGCCGCCAGCCTTCCCTCCCCCTGCGCTCCGCCCACGTCCGGTTCCGTCCCCATCTTCTGATGCACCCTAACAAACGTCTGTTGCTCGGGCCAGGTCCCAGTTCCGTCCCCCAGCGCGTCCTGCGCGCCCTCGGCGCGCCCACGCTCGGGCACATGGACCCGCAGTACCTCCAGATCGTGGATCACGGCTGCGCCCGGTTGCGCGAGGTTTTCCGTACCGTGAATCCGCTGACTATCCCCGTGAGTGGAAAGTGGATGGCCGGCCACGCGCGGCGCATCGGGCTGATGGGCCACGGCGCGACCGTGCGGAGCGTCGATCTTGTCCTGACCGCGCTTGTAGCGATCCTGCGCCGGTAATCATCGCCGTCACTCCTAGCATGCCCCGCTATCCTGTAATGAAAGAGAGTGATCTACCGCCCGGCGCGCGCAAACTCGTGCACGTGGCGGGGGTGGAAATCGGCCTTTTCAATGTGGCCGGTAAGGTCCACGCCTACCGCAACGTCTGCCCGCATGGCGGCGCGCCCGTTTGCCTGGGCAAAATCACCGGCACGACCTTGCCCTCGCGGGTGTACGAGTACGATTACGGACTCGACGGTTGCATCCTGCGCTGCCCTTGGCACGGCTGGGAGTTTGATCTCCGCACGGGCGAGCACCTCGTGGATCCCACCACGAGGCTGAAAAAAATTCCCGTCGAGTCCGGCGGAGACGCGGCGGCCAGCCTAGAAAACCTGGAGCGTTTCCCGGTCGAGTCAGAGGGCGGGTCGCTCTGCGTCGTGCTGCCCGGCGGCAAGGCTGGCGGGCCATCCTGAGGCTTACCCTTTATGCTGGAAAACACCCCTGCGATCACTGCCCGACCCGGCCTCATCGACACCGACGTGCACAACGCGTTCGCGAACGTGCGCGAGGAACTCAGGCCCTACTTGTCACGCGCGTGGCAAGCCTACGCGGATTACCACGGCATCCTGATGCCCGGGACCGGCTACAACTCCTCGGTCGGGGTGCAGCGCGAGGATGCCCGCACCCCGTCGGGTGCGATGGCCGGCAGCGATCCTGATTTCATGATCACGGATCACCTCGATCGTTTCGGCATCGACTTCGCGATCCTGACGGGGTCGCACGTGCTGGGGATTTCCGTGCACACGGATCCCGACTGGGGGAACGCGGTTGCTACTGCCTACAATCGGAACCTCGCCGAACGCTGGCTCGGGCGATCGCACAGGTTCCGCGGCTCCATCGTCGTGAACCACTCGGATCCCGAGGCCGCCGCGCGCGAGATCCGTCGCTGCGCACCCGACAAGCGTTTCGTCCAGGTGCTGATGGCGAGCGGTTCGTCCCGGCTGTTCGGACAGCGCTTCTTCCATCCCATCTTCGAGGCCGCGGCCGAGTTCAACCTGCCGGTGGCCGTGCATCCCGGGACTGAGGGCGCCGGCACCGCCGGGGCGCCCACGCCCGCGGGTCGCCCCACCCGGTACTTCGAGTGGCACAACATCGTCCCCCTGAATTTCATGGGGCACATCAACTCCCTTGTGTGCGAAGGCGCTTTCGAGAAGTTTCCCCAACTGAGGTTCGTCGCCATAGAGGGCGGCCTTGCTTGGCTGCCCCAGCTGATGTGGCGAATGGACAAGAACTACAAGGCGCTGCGTTCAGAGGTTCCCTGGCTACGCAAGCTCCCGAGCCAGTACATTCGCGATCATGTCTTTGTCACGACGCAGCCCGTCGAGGAGCCCGAGAAGTCCCCCCACTTCTTGCAGATCCTCGAGATGATCAACGCGCCGGGCAACGTCATGTACTCGAGCGATTACCCGCATTGGGACTTCGATAATCCCCGGATGACCCTGCAGTTTCTCCCGAAGGAGTGGAAACAACGCATATTCCACGATAACGCCGCCGCGCTCTACGGGTTGGCCGCCCGTCCGGCGTGATGGCTCTCTTTTTCACCACCCTAGTCGTTGCACGAATCCCCATGAAGACCCTAGGCCCTCTCCTGCCGCCCTCACTGCATACCGGCCTCGTGGCCTTGCTCCTCCTGTCCGTGTCGCCCGCGATCCCCGCGTCCAGCGGTGCAGCGCCCGCGGCGGGTACTGCGCCGGTCGCCGCCGGTGGCACGATTCGCATCATCGCCGGCCAGTCGGCGCCGTTGACGGATGAGAAGGGGGGGAAATGGCTCCCCTCTCGCGATTTCCTCGATGGGGACACGATGGATCGCCCCGAGCTCTTGATCGCGAACACCGAAATCCCATCCGTTTACCGCTCGGAGCGGTTTGGCATGACCCGTTTTGTGCAGCGGATTCCGAACGGGAACTACCTAGTGAAGCTGCACTTCGCGGTCACCTACGAGGCGATCGACGGACCCCGCCAATGTGTATTTAGTTTTGATGTCGAGGGGCGCGCCTTCAAGGACTTCGATCTCTTCGTGCGGGCCGGCGGGGCTCTCAAAGCTTACGTTGAGTCAATTCCGGTGGCGATCAGGGATGGCGATCTCGAAATCAAGTTCACGGGTCTGGCCGGAAATCCCACCATCAGCGCCATCGAGATTATCCCCCAACCTTGAAGCCATGACCGCTTGGTTCCGAGAAGTGGGTGCAGCCGGGCGACTGGACCGATTGATGTTCCCCGTCCGCCTGCTTTCCGGGCCCGGCGCCCTCGCGCGTCGGATCGCCTCACGCTGGTCACGGCGCCGGCGCGGCGCAGACTCGCGGGTCGCTCCGGCCGGACCCTCCGAGAATTGGCGCGTCCGGACCCTGGCGCTGGTCCTGCTGCTACCGTCCTTCGGTCTGGGAGCGAAGGCGGCGGAGCTGCCCCTCCATGCCGATCGCGCCTCGAACTTGGATCTCGCCCTCACGGGCCTGCTCGCGGGAACCGAGCCGGGAGCCAAGCGCTACGCGCGCTGGGCGGACGTCGCGCGGCTGCCGCGGACCAAACTCCGTGTGAACGGGGAATTCGTCCCCGGGGAGCAGGAGGTCACGGTCGTCTTCCTGTCCGACCTATGGGCGGCGCTGCCCGTGCGGGAGGGAGCCGACGCGCTGCTGGCGACGTCCTCCGATGGCTACGCCGCGGTCTACGGGACTTCGTTCATCCGCGACTACCGGCCGTTCCTCGTCCTGGAAATCAACGGGCAGGGTCCGGAAAAGTGGCCTCCGGCGGGACTGCGGTTCAATCCCGGACCTTACGTGATCAGTGTGGCCGCCTCGGTGGTCCCCGCGGTGGCGAAGCTGAGCGACGCGGGGCACAAGCGGCCGTGGGGCGTGACGACCATCGAGATCGCCCGCCTCGAGGGCCGTTTCGACGCCTTCTTTAGCGGCCCGTGGGCCGGGGCCGACGCGGCGGTGCGTCAGGGGCGCGAGCTCTGGATTCACTCCTGCTCCAGTTGCCACCGCGGCCCGGGCGAGGTGTTCGGCGGGACGAAGGGTAATCGCCCCTTTGCGTTGCTGGCCGCGCAGGCCCGCCACACGCCGGACTATTTCCGGCGGTACATCACAGCCCCCAAGGAACTCGTGCCGACCGCCAGGATGGAGGCGCATCCGCATTACACGGAGGCGCAGCTTGATGCCTTGACGGCGTTCGTCGCCCTTGGGGTGGCGCCGTAGGGATCTTTCTCGTACTGACCCGGTCCGGGTCGGCGGGCGGGGCAAAGTTTGCGAAAGTCCAGCGACAACCGCTGACCCCAAAATTCGCAGTCGAAAGTCGGGAAAAAGCGAACGACGTCTGACTGCCCCCCTCAGCGGCTTGCCCGTATCGTGCCGCTTGTTCATCCACGATTAGCCTGAGGAAACTGAGGTCGAATTCACCGCCGAGATCGCGGCCGTTTCGTCTTTTGAACCCGACCCACGGAACGGCGCGACACAAGGTCGGGCCCTTGTTGCTACAAAGATGTCTCCAGCAGGGTGGAAAGGCCGCGGGTCGCCATCCCCGTCACCCCCTGCGACCAAAGCGGTGAACCGCTGCCCAAAAAATCCTAGCGATCGGGGCGCGAGATCGTGAAACGCTCGGTGGTGCGGGTGTAGTCTTCACGGCCGAGGCGGCCGACGAGGTCGAGTTTGGCGGCGTCGGGGAGGCCGTCGGCGGCGAGCACGGAATCGGCGACGTGCATACCGAGGATGCGGCCGAAGACGACATTGGCGGCGCCGGGACCCTCGCCGATGCGGACGATGCTGTGAAGTGCGCACTCGAAGGCGGCGGGGGCGAGGGCGACGCGCGGCGGGCGCACAAAGGTGCTCGGAGCAGCGGCAATGTTAAACGCCTCGAATTCGCTTTCGCCGTGGGGCAACAGGGCCGCGCAGGCGTTCATGGGCTCGGCGAGGGCGAAGGGCACGACGCTGACGACGAATTCACGGTTGGCCTCGATGTTGCGCAGAGTGTCCTTGGGCTCGCCGGCGCGGTTGTTGACGGGGACGAACATGAGCGTGGGCGGATTGGCGGTGATGCCTTGAAAAAAGGAGAACGGCGCGAGGTTGGTTTTCCCCTCGGCGGAGAGCGTCGAGACCCAAGCGATGGGTCGCGGGAGAATGGTGTTTGTCATCCATTCGTAGGCGGTGCGTGGCGGTAGTTTGGAGAAATCGAGGTGCATGGCGGGACGATGGACCGGGCGGCAGAAAACGCCAAGCGCCGCGAGAGAATCTGCGGTGGCTTTCGCCCTAAAAACGGCCGTTGAACCACGAATAGACCCGAATTAACCCGGATGCCGAACCGATGGGAGCAGCGAACGATTTTCATCATGAGGTTCACTCAGGTTGCCGTGCGTAGGAGCCCGCTTGCGGGCGATTTGAGGCTGAGATGTTCACCTCCGTCATATCGCCCGCGAGCGGGCTCCTACCCCGGAGGCCGATCCCTCTTTGGGGCCCGACCCACAGAACGGCCCGACCCGAGATCGAGCCTTTTGGGCCGGCGCGAGCACGCCGCGGAGCCGTTCAGCGAAGTTTGTCGGAGGCGAGGGCCGGGCCGGTCTTGAGCCACGCGACGTGGAAGGCGAAGGCGGTGATCGCAAAGCAGGCGATGAGGTGGCCGGTGACGAGGCGCACTTGCACGGCTTGGGCGCGGCGGAATTCGGCGGGCGTGAGCTCGCGGATAATTTTTCCCTTGGCGGCGAGGACGAGGCGGTTCTCCGGGGCGCGCTCGGGGTTGCCGCCGTCGAGGAGATTGAGGCAGATGAAAAAATTGGCGCAGGCGTAGAGAAACAGCGCCACGGTGCCGATCTTCAGGCCGGGGGGAATGTCGGCAAAGATTTCGGAGAGAAAATTTTTGCGCGGGATGCGGCGGAAGCGCCACACGGCGAGGGGTACGAGGATAAAGAGGAGCGGGACGAAAAAGAGGATCGGGTAAAACGCGACGCCGACGAAGGTGAGGACATGCGCGGCAGCGCAGGCGGCGGTGGCGAGGAGCGAGATGAGCAGCGGGAGGCGGAGGGCGGCGGGCATGAGGGGAGGAGGAGCGGAGCGGAGAGTCGAGGATTCGGAGGCTTAAGAGGAGGCCCACGGAACACACGGAAGACACGGAAAATGGTCGGACCGGAAATGAAGGAGAGCCCGGAGAGTTTGTCATCTATTGGATGACAAACGGGAGCGCGGGCGGAGGGCGGCAGGCATGAGAGGCAGGGAAGGGAGGAGCCGGGGAATCTTTCTCCTTTCTCTCACTTTTGCTCGTGCTCCCTCAGCGCAGGTTGGGGCCAGCCGGACGGGAGAAAGATCAAGAGAAAGAAGAAAGAGAAAGAGTTAGCGGGTGAGGTCGTAGAGGGCGGGGGAGAGCCGAAGGGGTTTAGTGGGGCGTGATGAGGGGGATCGTTTGGCGACCGTGTTGGCGATACACGCTGAAGTCGCGGTCGAGCGTCCAGACCACACTGGACGGATGGATTTCCGACATGCGAACGAGGCAGGCATCGGCGAAGGATATCGGAGTGTCGGCGTAGCGGCGCATGAGGGCGCGCACGGCGCGGTGCTCGGTGTGGAGATCGAAGTCGCTGCGGAGGAATCCCGATTCGATCAGCGCGAAAACCTGTTCCGGTTCCTGTCCGTCGCGTTTCAAGAGAAAGCACGCTTCGGAGATCGCGGCGTCGCAGGTGAGCACGGTGGGCGGAGCGGAGCGCGCCTGGGCTGCCGCCCACGCGTTTTGCCGCTCGCTGGGCGAAAGTAGGGCGACAATGGGCCCGGCATCCATGATCCAGATCTTCAACGGCCGTAGCCCTCCATGTGCTTAGGGTTGGTCGCCAGATCAGTTGAACCGCCCTTGCAGGAGCCGATCAGGTGCTTGATTACGTCGTAGCCCGTCTTGGCCGTGGCCGGCTCCGCGGTGACGCCGTAGGCGCGGAGGGCGCGGCGCACGAGATCGCCCTGCGAGAGTTTTTCCTGTTTGGCGCGTTTACGGATCGCAGTCCGCTCGGACTTGGAGATCCGGATGGCGAGGGTTTCGGTGTTCACGTAAAATAAGCAAGACATGAGATCCACAAAAGCAAGACGCCAGTCGGCGTGGGCGGATGACTCCAGCGTGCCAAGTGCGGATCAGGCGGCTGATACCAATCGCCCGATCCTATCGCATCTTTGTAGGGCTCAACCTCGATCGATGCTTGCGTCGCGGGCGTAGTGAGCTTGGCGCGGACCAAGGTCGGGCCCTACGGGTAAAAGCATCGGGTGATTGGTATGAGACGGGAGCGGAGAGCGGAGATCTGAGCAGGAGAGATTCAGATGGAAATTGCGGGAGCGAGCTTGCTCGCGACGTTCGGTTCGGAGTCGCGAGCGAGGTCGCTCCCACCCGGAGGAACAGCGAATCGGGGCGCTGAGGGCGGGTTGGAGGCTCTGCCCTACTTGGTGAGGTCGTACAGGGCGTAGCCGGCGAGAAGATTGGGCAGCATCGTGCACGGGGATTTCCAGTCGCCGTCGAGGTGGACGCGGCGGGTGATCCGGATGTTTTGCGTGGCGCAAAAGTCTTCGAAGTCGGCGACGGAGACGGGATTGGCGGGACGGCTCTCGGCCCACGTGGTGGTGTAGACGGCGTTCTGCGCTTTGCGGCCGCGCGTGAGCAGATCGAGGCGGTTTTTCCAGAAGGCGTGGTTGACGAAACCGACGGTGACGGAGCGGGCGACGCGCAGGGCTTCGGCGATCACGGTGGCGGGGGCGGTGAGCTCCTGCACGGTGCGCGAACAGATGACGCGGTCGAAGTGGCGGGCGGGGAAGGCGGCCATGCAGGCGATCATGTCGCCTTGGTAAGCGGGGACGCCGCG
>NEVA01000023.1 GCA_002304445.1 Opitutia bacterium Tous-C4FEB
CGTGGCGCGTTCTCTCCTCAACCGTCATCCCCGAAGCCGTCGCCTCCGATCACCGGCCGCTGCTGGTGGAGCTGATTCTGGCTACGGCCGAACAGTGATTCAGTTCATTTGTCGTTCAACGCGCTGAACAAGCCCCGTCGCGGTATTTCAGCTCTGGCGGTCGGACAGAAAATGCGCCGTTCGATTACCTGGGAAAATTCTTCCGGTACTGGCGAAAATTACGAGATGCTGCGCACGACATCGTCCCTTTGGTCGCCAAGCTCAGCTAGAGACCTTACCCGGGCCCACCCATCGCGGGGTAAGCCAGCGTTCTCATAGTCAAAATGAAATTAATACAAACAATTAGATGATGTAATTATGACACTTCTTACTTGCTCCAATTAGCGTCCGATAGAATCTCGGACTCACCCCACCCTGAAAAAATCGTAAAATGTTCTCAAGTGAGCGCTCCACCTCGTGGCCGCTCACGGCTTAGTTTCAAGACCCCAAGTAATCATTTCCGTTCTGCAGATTAAGCTCTGCAGCTTCTTCGAAATTCGTTTCCCGAAAATCTCCAGAGATCCATTTCGCCGAGCCGGTCCACCGGTAGGTTCATACCCCCGAGCCCCACGTTTCGCTGCTTCGAAACCAAGACATCCCCCCGAAAAAAATTTTCCCATGTTAACCAAACTAAAATCAAAAAAACTTAGGGCCCTTTCAGTGGTTCTAATCGGTTTATTATCGTCGAGCAACGCCTTCGCTGCCGCGGGATCCAACTTGAAATCCGACGATTTTGTCGGGGTTTCGTTTTGGATGATCTCAATGGCGCTTGTCGCCGCGACCGCCTTCTTCTTCCTCGAAACCCAACGGGTGACGGCGAAGTGGAAGACTTCGCTGACTGTGTCCGGTCTGGTCACGATGGTGGCCGCCTGGCACTATTTCTACATGCGCGATGTGTGGGTGGCCACCGGCGCCACACCCACGGTCTATCGCTACATCGACTGGATCATCACCGTCCCACTGCTGATGGTGGAATTCTATTTGATCCTCTCGGCCATCACCAAAGTCCCGGCCGGCGTGTTTTGGCGTCTGATGATCGGAACGCTCGTTATGCTCGTCGCGGGCTACATGGGCGAGGCCGGTTACATGGCTGCTTGGCCTGCATTTATCATCAGTATGGCCGGTTGGGCGTTTATCATTTGGGAAATTTATTTCGGCCAAGCCGGGAAAATTAATGCCGATTCAGCTCCCGCTGGTGTTCAAAGCGCCTTCAAGTTGATGCGCGCCATCGTAGTGTTCGGCTGGGCGATTTACCCGATCGGTTACTTCCTCGGCTATCTGACCGGCTCCGGTCCGGAGAGCAGCATGAAGATGTTGAACATCGTCTATAATCTGGCCGACGTCGTGAACAAGATCGCCTTCGGCGTAATTATTTGGACGGTCGCGGTTTCTGAGTCCGATAAAGCGTCCGCAAAGTAATAGGTCTGCATAGTTCCGGTCGAAACGTTGCTTTTTTGGCGTTCGACCGGAATTTTATCATCCTCAGTTATGAACGCTCCCCTGCAGCTCGCCGCATCGGTCGCGGATTTTTCGTCCGCCGACCATCTTGTGCGGGTGGAGCGTCTGCTGGTGGAGTTAGTCTCTGAATCGACGACTTCCCATCTTGATCCTTTTGATACCGGTCGCGCGGCCTTGGCGCATCTAGCATCTGGCGGCCAGCGGGTACGAGCCAAGCTCGGACTCGACGCCGGAATTCGGGTGGGGTTGTCGCAAGATGATGCTGTTGTCATCGCTGCAGCGGTGGAACTTTTGCACAACGCCTCTTTGGTCCACGACGACTTTCACGATGGCGCGATGCTTCGTCGCGGAGTTCCCACCATTTTCGCCTCTCGCGGTGCTGATGTAGCCGTGCTGACGGGAGATTTGCTCCTCTCGGCGGCCTACGCGGCAATCGCCCAATTTTCCCGACCCGCGGTCATTGCGGACATGGTCCGGCTGATTCATCGGCGGACTGCTCAAGTCATCCGTGGCCAATGCGGCGACCTATCGGCTCGTAAGCAGCCCGTCACCGAACTAGCCCGCTATGAGGCAATCGTTGCCGGCAAATCCGGAGCCTTACTCAGTCTTCCATTGGAACTGGCTTTACTGGGCGCGGGCGTCCGCGATTCGCTCGGGCTGGCCCAAGAGGCGGCCGAGTCATTTGGCATCGGCTATCAAATCGTCGACGATCTCGAAGATGCGAAAGTCGACGGCCCTCTTTCTCTAAACATCATCAATGTTCTTCAGATCGAGCACACCCCGATAGAGGCCGCCCGTCTCGCGCGCCAAATCGGGTCACGGCACCTGCAATTTGCGATGGATGCAGCCGGCCGACTGCCGCTGGGCGCTGGCGAATTGCTGGGCAAATTGGCCCGAGTTATGAGCGAGCGTCTGTAACGAGCCGGAAGCCCCCGAATGCAGGCAATCGTCGTCGGGGCCGGTTTCGGTGGAATCGCCTCGGCCCTGCGCTTACGCGCAAAAGGTTACGAAGTTCGTCTGATCGACCGGTGCGAAATGATCGGTGGGCGGGCTCAGGTCTACGTGCGGGAGGGCTTCCGACACGACGCCGGCCCCACGGTGATCACGGCGCCGTTCCTGCTTGAAGAACTGTTTCTTTTGTTCGGTGAGCGGATGGAGGATTCCCTCAAATTAGTGCCACTCAAACCGTGGTATCGTTTCGAATTTTCCGATGGCGACCATTTTGATTATGGTGGAACGCTGGAGGATACGCTGGCCGAAATCAGCCGGATCGAACCGCGCGATCGCGAGGGCTACCTTGCTCTCCTGGCCCATTCCCGCCGTATTTTTGATGTAGGCTTCACGGAGCTTTCCGCCCAGCCATTTGATCGGTTCTCGACCATGCTTAGACAGGTCCCGCGCTTGGTCGGCTTGCGCAATTACGAGACCGTGTGGACCATGGTGAAGCGCCACCTGCAGAGCGAGAAACTGCGCCAAGCATTTTCAATCCAACCTCTGTTGGTTGGAGGCAATCCATTTGATACGACCAGCATCTACGGGCTCATTCATTTTCTCGAACGTGCTTACGGCGTGCACTTCGCGATGGGCGGAACCGGGGCGGTCACGGCCGCACTCGGCGGTTTGATGAAGCGACGCGGCATCGAGATCCAACTCAATACCTCGGTTGATTCCATCGTGATCGAACAGGGGCGGGCCACGGGCGTTTGCTTGGAGAACGGAACGAAACTGAAAGCCGACATAGTCGTCTCGAATGCCGATGCCGCCCACCTCTATCGCGCGATGATCCCTCCTGCGCAGCAGAGTGCCGCGAGCCGGTTGAAACTCGCGGCGGCGCACTATTCGATGGGTCTTTTTGTGATCTATTTCGGGACGACTCGGACTTACCCGGCGGTGGCCCATCACACCGTTTGGATGGGTTCACGTTATCGCGAACTGCTCGTCGATATATTCCATCGTAAAATTCTGGCGGACGATTTTTCCCTTTATCTGCATCGACCGACCGCAACCGACCCAAGCTTCGCGCCTCCGGGATGGGACAGTTTTTACGTGCTTTGCCCGGTGCCAAACCAGCAGGCAAAAATTGATTGGTCGGTCGAAGGACCCCGCTTGCGCAACCGGATTGTCGCGGCGCTCGATCGCACGATTCTGCCCGGATTGACCGCCACAATCACCGCTGACTTTTACAAAACACCGGACGATTTCGCCCACGATTACCTGAGCGTGCACGGCGCCGGGTTTTCCGTCGCGCCGTTGTTTCGACAGTCCGCTTGGTTTCGCTTTCACAATCGGGCCGAAGGCATCCGCAATCTTTACCTTGCCGGTGCCGGGACCCATCCGGGCGCAGGGCTGCCCGGTGTGCTCTGCTCGGCCAAAGTCGTGGATGCGCTCATCCCGGCGGTCTCCACAGCGTGAAGCCGGCAACAAACAACGTCGCTCTGGCCACCGCCGAAAACGCGCTGAAGAAGAAAGGTCGTAGTTTTTATTGGGCGCGGCGTCTTCTCGGCCCAGTTCATGCCAGCCGAGCAACTCGCCTCTACGGCTTTTGCCGTCACCTCGACGATCTCGCAGATGAGGCAACCTCGGTTGCGAGCGCCCGGGTTAAACTGGGTGCGGCCAGCCAAGATATCGCCGCAGGAGTCTCTTCAGATCTAGTGATTCGAGATGGGATCGAGCTCATGCAAGAGTGTGGAATTTCTCCGGTAATCGCCGTCGAGTTGGTGAAAGGGCTCATCTCCGATCTCGATCCCGTGCGCTGCCCAGATGAAGCGGCCCTGCTCCAATATTGCTACCGGGTGGCCGGGACGGTCGGAGTGATGATGTGCGGCGTGCTCGACGTCTCCGATCCGAAGGCGTTCGCGCATGCCATCGATCTGGGAATTGCCATGCAGTTGACAAATATCTGTCGGGACATCGCGGAGGACGCGGCTGCAAATCGCCGCTATCTGCCCGCGTCTCTCATCGGTGATCTCGGCCCGGAGGAACTGATCGCGCCCTCCTCGGCGAGCCGACCCCGCCTCCGGAAAGGCGTGGAGACTTTGCTGAATCGCGCGGATCGGCACTACGCCAGCGGTGAAATGGGGATGGCTTACCTGCCGCTCCGCGCCCGGAGCGGCATCTTGGTCGCAAGCCGCGTCTATCGCGCGATCGGCACGAGGTTGAGAGCGCAGGATTTTGTTTTCTGGGAGGGTCGGATGATGGTTTCAGATCGTCGCAAGGCCGGGTTAACCGTCGACGCATTGATCAGCGCACCCTGCCAAAGATTTTTTTGGCGCAAGCCTTTCGGGCACGATACCAGCCTGCATGATGCGCTGCTCGGGCTTCCCTACATCGAACCGCGCCATGCGATCCGATAACGATATTGCAATTCTCGGCGGCGGATGTGCTGGCTTAAGTCTAGCCATGCGGCTCGCCGACTCGGGTGCGGAAGGCCCAAGCGTAGCGGTGCTTGAAGGCCGAGCGCTCTACGCTCCGGACCGGTCTTGGTGTTTCTGGGATGATGGGAATGCGCGTCTGCGCCATCTCGTGCAGCATCGTTGGAGCTCGGTCGCGGTCGCAGACCATCGGCGTCGGGTCACGGTCGACTGTCGCGCAGCGCCTTATCAGATGATACCAGCGGCAGCCTTCTACTCTGCCGCTACCCAGGCGATTGCAAAAACTTCCCGGATCGAACTCGCGATGAACGAGACCGTCATCGCGGAGCCTCAGAAAGAGGATCGTCGCTGGCGAATTGAGACGAGCACCGGTGTGCGCTACGCAAAACAGATCATCGATACCCGGCCCCCACCGCGGCTTGAGGGTGAATCCGCTATTTTGTGGCAATCCTTCTCGGGCCACGAAGTGACGTGTGATGCGGCTTGTTTCGATCCCGAATCCGCCACCCTCATGGATTTTTCCTCAAGTCATAAGGGCGAAATCGCTTTTCTCTATCTGCTCCCTTTTTCAAAGCACCGCGCGTTGATTGAGGCTACCGTCTTTGCGCCCAAGCCACTCGGTCCGAGCGAACTGGCGGACAGGTTGGGACGCCTCGTTCGCCAGTGGGTGGGTGAAGCGGGTTTTTCCGTGCTGCGCTCCGAGCATGGCATACTGCCGATGGGCCAAGCCGCTCCCGCTCAAACTATGGACGCGACCTTTGTCCGCGCCGGCGTGGTCGGAGGCGCTGTGCGCGCTGCCTCGGGTTTCGCTTTCCAGCGTATTCAACGATGGGCTGAAGACTGCGCCGCCGCGCTGTTGGCCGGACAACCGCCGAGGGCGCATGCCCCGGACCCGTGGCTGCGTCGGACCATGGACGGCCTCTTTCTCCGCGTTCTTCGGGCGAGGCCCGACCTCGCCCCGGACCTTTTTTTGAAACTGTTCGCGATGAAAGATTCCGGCCATATCATCCGTTTTATGAGCGATTGCCCAACTCTGGCCGACTACGCGGCCATCGTCTCGGCATTACCGGCCGGACCTTTCTTAAGAGAGATTCCACGCCGCTTATCGGGTTCATCTCGAAGATCGATCAAGGGCCGTGCCGCCGGATGAAAGCTCAGAGAACCCAAGGTCTGGTCTTCAGTCTCGGCGCCCTTGTTCTTGCGGCGGTGTCGTTGGTCCTTGGACGTTTCGACGAGCGGGTCGAATTGATTGTTGTAGCCTCGCTCATCGTTGTTCTCGGCGTGCCTCATGGCGCACTCGACACGCTCTTCGCCCATCGGCTTTACGGAATTAGCACACTCGGAGGCTGGCTTCGGTTTGGCCTGATCTACCTGCTTCTCTCCGGTTTGGTGGTTGGTCTGTGGTTCCTCCAACCCGCGCTGTTTCTCATCGGGTTTCTCATTATCTCCGCCGCGCATTTTTCAGGTGATCCTACGGCTGGAACTCCGTGGCCCACCCGCATCATCTATGGCGGCGCGATCATAATCCTTCCCTCTCTTTTCCACGCCGCGGACATCGCGCGACTCTTTGCCCTACTTGCCGGAGAAGAGTCGGCCGCGATCATAGGGCCATGGCTTAGCCTGCTCGCCTGGCCGTGGGTCGTCGGCCTGGTACTGGCCAGTCTGCAACGCGTGCGCTCGGATTGGTTGACCGCCGTGGAGCTAGGCGCCGTCGGTGTGCTCGCGATCGCGGCTCCGCCTCTCATCTCCTTCGTCGTCTTTTTCTGCGGCATGCATAGCGCCCGGCACATCCTTAGGTCGGTGGACTATTCGGGCCGGCCCTCCCTCTACCGACTCCTCGCCGCCGCCCTTTTGCCGATGCTGGGGGTTTTGGGTGGGTCTGCGCTCGCTTGGTATTTTCTTCGTGAGATTTCACTCGATGCCAAAATTATCCAGTTGGTCTTTGTTGGACTCGCCGCTCTGACGGTTCCGCACATGGCTTTGGTGGAACAAGTCCGGCTTTCCGGATGGAAAAAACCGACTGCCACACCCCTTTAGTTATACCCAAACGACGAAGTCCGGGCAGCGGTTGCCTTGGAGCAGATCTTCAAAGCAAAAAGCGAACCACGAAACGAGTCGCCGGCTTTGGATCCTTCGCCACGAGAAGGAGATTTTTTGGCCCGCGGGATGTTTCGAAACGTCGTTACGGGCGCCAGTCTCAAAATAGCTCAGGGGCACGCGAGATGGATTTCTTCTATCGAGGTAACCCTGTCGGCCCGAACGCCAACCGGGCGCCTTTCCGGTCTCAAGGGCCATTTCTGAAGCCGCAGCCTCTGACTTTTCAATCAGGCCTATCTCATCGCCCCTACCACCGGCTGCGTCCACGCCGTTTCAAACTCGTTGGCCACACTGCCGTTCGCTTTCGCCTTTGAGGAAATCACCCGGGCGCGCACATAAATCTCGTCGCCGCGCAACGTGTAGCTCGCCGCCGACCCTTTCACTTCGGCCAACACCGCGCCCACGTCTTTGCTGTAGCGGCGGTGCGGCAAGGTCCTCGCCGCCGAGGCATCACCTGGGCGCGGCGGCAGCAATTGGCTCGATGGATCGTAGCCTCGGCGCGTGCCGATGAACTGCGTCACGTAGGTCACCCCCGGCTCCGCTTGGATTTCCAGCCCCAGCGTTGTCGCCGTGCGCGTCACTTCTTTCAGCGTCACGCCCGACGTCGCATAAAAATCCCCCGCCTCCATCGCCAAAACAATCGACTCCGGCGTGAGATGGCGCGCCCGCACCATCACCCAGCCGCGGCCCGAATTGCTCTTCCCGAGCATCTGCTCGTGGTAATTGTGCGAATCGTCGACGCCGATGCCATACATCACGTCGAGCTTGAGCTCCGCGAGCCGGCGCGTGAGCACCACGTCCCAAATCTCTTCGTTGCTCAGGTGCGCGACGTCGCCGGCGTTATGAACTCCCGGATGGCCGTTATAGACTTCGAAAAACTTCTCGTGGTGCACCTGCATCAGTTCCTCCGCCGTCACGCCCCAGATGAAATTCGGATGGTTCAGATGGAGAAACATCGGCTGCCCCGTTTCCTCCCGCTGCACGCGCACGGCTTCGACGGTGCGTTGCATGATTTCGAGCGCGTTGTCCGCCGCGACCGGCGCAACGAGGCTGCGCGGATTCGTGAGGTTCATGTGCACCGGCCCGCCTTGCTCCGGCGTCGTAGCCGTCGCCGGGCGCTTCCAATTTGCGGTCACCTCAAGACCCGGAATCATCAGAAACCGCCCCGGCTCCTCGAAGAGTGTGCGATATTCGGCGAGCGGCTTGAGCCGCACTTCCCGCCCGCCCGCCACCTCGCGTTGCTCGACCCAATCGGCGCCGAAGCGTGCGATGTAGTTTTCCAATACGACCCCGCCGCCACGCTGCACCACTTTGCCCGCCACGACCGTCGGCGGCTTGATCGCGAACCAGCGCTGGCCCTCTGCCATGATGTTGTGGTCCGACATCGCGAGGAAGTGATAGCCCGCGCGTTTATACCAATCGGTGATCATTTCCGGGTAATCGTCGCCGTCGCTCCAGAGCGAGTGGGTGTGCAAATTGCCCTTGAACCAACGCGGTCCCGATTCGGCTCCGGGCAACGGAGCCATCGTTCCACCGACTGCGATCGCTCCGCAAAGCAGGAAAGGCCCGAGAGTTTTCATCGGGTACGATTCACGAACCGATTGGCTCCGCGAGTAAAGCCACCAACCGTGACAATCCGGCTACCCGCGCGTTCTATCCGCGCCGCCGGTGCTACGCCGCAAGCTCCAGCACCACCCAACCAAACTCAGGTCCACGGGCGCCGGCTCCGGAATGGCCGTGCCGGTGAACGCCCCCACCTGGCTCCGGTACGCAGCGAGGCTGCTCATGAGGGGATAATCCACATCACGCATCGTCGCGATCGACCCCGCGCTGTTCCAAGCCAGCCCGTTGCCTCGGCCGCTCGTGCTGCCCGCCGGACGGCGCGGGTTTAAAACGTGCCCTTGATCCCGGCGGTCCAAAGCGAGCCACCGTAGTCGTCGCGCTGGCGGAATTTCGCATAGACCGGCGTGTTCGGCCCGTAGGTTTTCTGGTCTTCGGTGGCCCCGCCGAAATTGCGCAGGGCGACGAAAAAGCCGAGCTGGCGGGTGATAAAATATTCGCCGCTGATGTCGATGTAGAGGCGCTTGGGGCGGTAGTTGTAGGTGCCGGGCTCGATGCCGCGGCCAATGATGGCGGCGCGGCGCTGGAGACCGCGGTAGTTTTCATTGATGCGAAGATTCCACTTCGGCCGGGTGATGCTGAGGCCAAAGTTAGCGACAAAGGGATTCATATCCAGGAACTGGTCGAAGGACCTCTTCGCGCGTTGGGAGCTGGCATTCGCGAAGAACCGCATTCCGCGCGCCCAGTGCGGCAGGAAGGTGAGCGGCTGCTGGTAGTCGAATTCTAGACCACGCATCCGCACATTTTCAGGGTTATTGTAATTCGTGGAGACGTCGTACTCCGCATAAGTGTCGGGATCGAGGGCGTAGGTCGCGAGAAATTCGTCGGTGGGCCGCGCCACGGTGGTGACAAAGGCGTTTTGGTAATCGCGGATGAAGGCACCGACGGAGATTTGGCCGCCGCCCACGAAGTAATACTCGAGGCGGGCGACGTAGCTCTCGGCCTGCCACGCTTTCAGGTTCACGTTGCCGAGGGTGATACGATTGCCCGAGCTGGGCGGATTCTCGGTGTTGGGGAGGGTCACGCCGCTGACGTAGTTGGTAAACTGCGGGCGGCCGACGGTCTGGTAGTAGGCGCCGCGCGCGATTAGATTTTCAGAAAGATTGTAGCCGAGGTTGATGCTGGGGAAGAGGCGGAGAAATTCCTTTTTTGCGGTATAACCCCGGTCGATGAGCGTGCGTTGGAGCGCGCCGAGCGGATCGGTGGCGCTGTTGACGATCTGGAGGGGAATACCGTTCGGGTCTTTGACGACGTTGCCGGCGGCATCGCGTCGGAAATTGCGCGTCGGATCGTTGAGCACGCCTTGGGCGTTGATGTTGGTCTGCTCGGCGCGGAGGCCGGTCGTGAGCTTCAGGCGATTGCTGAAAAACGCGGCGTCGGCACGGAAGTAACCCGAGGAGATGATCTCCTGCACGCGGTTCGAGTTGTTGGTCCGATTGGTGTAGTCGGCGTTGGCGTTGCGGGTCCAGTGGCTGGGGTTGGCGCGGTAGCTCTGCCAGAGTTGGCCGTTGTCCACGTGCTGCTGCTTGGGGAGGCCGAAGTCGGGGATGCGCGTCGAGTAAACCGCGTCCAAGAACGGGACGGGAGTGTCGTCGTTGATTAGGCCGGCCTGGGTCGTGGGCGTAGTGCTGGCGCGGCCATCCGCGCCCACGTAGTTGTAGAGTTCACCCGAGGTGCCCCGGCGGTCGCGGAGCACGGTGCGAAGATCGACGCCGGCCTTCAACGCGACCGGGATATCGCGCACCACGAAGTCGCGGCGGATGTTGCCGAAGGCTTGGCGGCGGGTCTCGTAGGCCTTTTGCCGGATGCTGTTGGCTGAGACGATCGAGTAGCTTTTGAGGTCGGATGGATCGACCTTGTTGCCGGCGGGATCGGTCACCGTGAAGCGGCCCGGGCGGAGATAAAAAATGTCGTCGAAGCGGATCGTCACGTGGGTGCGGCGCCCGATGAAACTGTTAAAAGCCCCGTCATCGATGTCCTGGTATACGATGCGCGAAGTGGAGTAGGAGACGCCGGATTCGAGCTTCCAAAGCGGGCCGTCGTGGCGCCAGGTGAGCGTGGGCATGAGGGTGCGGCCGGGGCGGATGCGGCCGTTGTTCACCAGCTCGATCTGGCCGGCGTTGATGGTGGGGCCGGTCGGGGGAAACGCGCTCTCGGCGCCGCGGGTGAACGACGGACCCCAGTCGCCCGGGGCGACGCGGTTGATGATGATATTCTGGGTGCGGGTGGCGAAGTGTTCGCGGAGGTAAGCATAGGAAAAACCAAAGGAGAGGCGGTCACGGGGGGCAAAACGCCAGTCCACCGTGGTCGCGAAGGAATAGCGGGTCGTGTCTTTGCCGGAGTCGCGCCACGAGTAGTTGGTGAGATAGGGTTTGTCGGGCGTAGTGTCGGGCAGTCCCGTGCTCGCGGTAGCCGCGGCGTTCGTGACCGCGGCGGCGCCACGCCATTGGGTCGCCTGGTTGCTCTGCGGCGTATACTGCATCGAGTAGCCGGCGGAAAACGTGAACCCGAAGTTTCGATTCACCGGCACGACCGCCGATACATCGAAGCCGGGATGAATCTTGTAAGTTTTTTCACCCCAACCCGGACCGGGCGACTGGCGCAGAAAGGAGCGCTCGGCGTCCTTCATCAGAAAGGCGACGCTGTAGTTGTACGATGGGCGGCTCCGCTCGAACGCGCTGCGCGGCACGAAATTCACCGAGCCGGCGAGGGCGGAGCCGGGTTGCTCGGGCGTGGGTGAGCGGTTCACCTCGACGCGCGAGACGCTGTTGATGGAAACCTGATCGAGCTCGACGGCCCGGGTGGTGCCGCCGCCGGCGGCGCTGGCCATATCGAAACCGCCCATGGAAATCGGGACGTTTCCTGCCGGCACGCCACTGATGGAGAACCTTCGGGCATCACCGCCCGTGTAGTCGCTCGTGATCCCGGGGAGAAACTTCATGAACTCGCCCACACTGCCGTCGGCAATGGTGCCGAATTCGTCGGCTGAGACGACGTTCGTGATGTTCTTCGCGAAGCGCTGCTCGTTGATCGCCAGCGAAGCCGCGTCCATCTCTTTCGACGAGGTGACGTTGAAAGCATCGAGCTTGATGGTGTCAGCGGCCGCGTTTCCCCGCCCCGGCGGAGTCTCTCCGGAGAACGTGACGTCGCGTTGCACAGTCTGACCGGAGGTTACGTTCACCGCCTCCGTGACGACGCCGCGCCCTGTGTAGAAAATGGTTAAGATGACTTTGCCCGCCGGGACCTCCGCCAGGCGATACTGGCCGATGGCGTCCGTAAACGTTTCCTGCTTCGAACCCGCGACGGTGACCCGGGCGTTCTCGAGATACTGGCCGCGGCGCGCATCGAAAACGCGCCCTTCAATTGTGCCGGAGGCGGTAACTTGCGCGCCAGCCGAGTAGGCCGACGCCAGCGCGAGAAACAGGCCCAAAGCGCGGTGAAACAGGAATGCAGTTTTCATGAGGGGTAGATATAGGAATCGGGTCAGTAGGCCCGGTCAGAAGGCAGACCGATTCAGGACAAATTGCAGGGGTGGGATTTCCATCGCGGGGCAAAACGTGCCACGACCGAAAAAAACACACGCCCTCCGCGCGCCGCAAGCGAGGGAATTTTTTGGCGCGCCGGTGCCGTAGACCGGCTTGTCAATCGACCGGGGGTCGCCCAGTTTTCCCGTTCCGCAACCGTCCGGTTGCCACCCCGCTTTCTCCCCTCTGCGTTTTATTTTTTCTGCCCATGCTCCGCCGTACTTTCCTAAAAAACACCGCCGTCGCCGCGACCGCCACTGCGTTTGCCGACCCCACCTTGCTCGCTGCCGCCGCCGCGAAGCCCGCGCCCAAGCTCGCCGTCGGCCTCGACAATTACGCCCTCCGCGCCATGGGCTGGAAGGCTCCGCAACTGATCGACTACGCCGCGTCGCTCAAGTGCGACACGCTCTTCATCTCCGACCTCGACGCGCTGGAAAGCCTCGACGATTCCGCTCTCCGCCTCGTGCGCGCGCGCGCGGAAGCCGCCGGTCTCACGCTCTATGTCGGAAGCTGGAGCATCTGCCCGACATCAAAGACGTTTAAGAAAAACTGGGGCACCGCCGAAGAGCATCTCCGCCTCGGCCTGCGCGTCGCCAAAACTCTCGGCTCGCCGATCTTTCGCGCCGTCCTCGGCAACATGGAAGACCGCAAATCCGAGGGCGGCATCCAAGCCCGCATCGCGGATACGGTCGCCGTGCTCAAGGCCTGCCGCGCCGACGCGCTCAAAGCCGGTTTGAAAATCGCCATCGAGAACCACGGCGGTGATTTGCACTCGTGGGAGTGTCGCCAGCTCATCGAGGCCGCCGGCACCGATTTTGTCGGCTGCAACTTCGACTCCGGCAACGCCGCCTGGACCCTCGAAGATCCGATGGACGCCTTCGAAGCCCTCGGTCCCGTCACGATCTGCTCCAGTCTCCGTGACCAACAGATCTGGTCCACCCCGGAAGGCGCCGCCGTGCAATGGACCGCCGCCGGCGACGGTCTGATTGACTGGAAGGCGTTTGCCGCCCGCTGGGCCCAACTTTGCCCCCACGTTCCGATCATGATCGAGACGATCTCCGGCGCCCAGCGCGCCTTCCCTTACAAGCAACCGGATTTCTGGAAATTCTACGACCGCCGCCCGGAAAAACTCGCGAAATTCGAAGCCCTTGCCGCCCGCGGTCGCCCGCTCACCGCTTTCAAGGCCCCCGCCGGCCCCGAAGGAAAAGCCGTCACCCAAGAATTCCAAAAAGCCGAGATTGCGAAATCTATCGCCTTCCTACGCCGCGAGATCGGCCTCGGGCTCCGCACTTAAAAAAGCCATGAATGGACGCGAAGGAACACGAATTCGAACTGACTCCGGTTCGTGTCCGTTCGCGTCCATTCGTGGTTAAAAACATTCTCCCCCCCCCAAAAAAATGAACCGCCGCTCCTTCCTCCACACCTCCGCCGCCGCGACTGCCCTCGCCGCGTTTCCTTTTTCCCTCCGCGCCCAACCCAAATCCGGCGGCCCCCGGTTCCGCACCGCGCTCATCGGCTGCGGTTGGTGGGGCAACAATATCCTCCGCGAAGCCATGGCGAGCGGCGCCTGCGAAATCGTCGCCCTCTGCGACGTCGATTCCCGCCAATACGAAGCCACCCTCAAAAACGTCGCGGCCGGTACCGGCGATACGCCCAAACTTTTTAAGGATTACCGCGAACTCCTCGCCGCCGCGAAGCCCGAGATCGTCATCGTCGGCACGCCCGACCACTGGCACGCGCTGCCGATGATCGCCGCCGTCAAAGCCGGCGCTCATGTTTACGTGGAAAAGCCCATCGGGCATACTGTGATGGAGGGACGCGCGATGGTGAACGCCGCGCGCGCTACCGGCCGCGTCGTCCAAGTCGGCACGCACCGGCGCATTTCCCCGCACAACATCAGCGGCCGGGAATTTATCCGCTCCGGCCAAGTCGGCGACATCGGCATGGTGCGCTGCTTCGTGCTCGGCGGCGGCGGCCCTGACCGGGCGCTTCCCACCGTCGCCGTCCCGAAGGAGCTCGACTGGGACATGTGGTGCGGCCCCGCTCCGCTCCGCCCGTTCAACGGCGGTGATCCGCGCACCCCGACCGTCGGCGCCGGCAACCGCGGCATCCACCCCCGTGGTTTCCGCAACTACCTCGACTACGCCAACGGCACGCTCGGCGATTGGGGTATCCACTGGCTCGACCAGGTCCTCTGGGTCACCGGCGAAAAGTATCCGAAACGCATTTTCTCCAGCGGCGGCCGCCCCATCGCCGGCGCGCCCGTCTTCACGGCCCAAGAGCAGACCACCGACGCCCCCGACCACCAACTCGCCACCTACGCGTTTGAAAAGTTCAACGTGCAATGGGAGCACCGCCGCTTCGGGGCCAACAACACCGACAAAGGCGAAAGCGTCGGCTGCTATTTTTACGGCACGAAGGGGATTTTCCACATGGGCTGGCAAAAAGGTTGGACGTTTTACCCTGCCGATTCGAAAGCCCCGCCGATCACCGAAGCCGCCCAGCTCAACGCGCCCGATTCGCAAAACATCAAGGAGCACTGGACCGATTTCCTCGCGGCCATCCGCAGCGATGGAAAAATCAAACCCGTGAGCGACATCGGCGAAGTCCACTTGGCGAGCAACATGGCGCTCCTCGGCATGGTCTCGATGAAACTCGGCCGCAGCCTCGACTGGGACGGCGCCACCGAGCGCATCCTCAACGACGAAGCCGCCAACAAACTCCTCCGCCGCGACTACCGCAAAGGCTACGATTACCCGACCTAAAAAGTAGGGCGGGGTCTCCGACCCGCCCTCCGCGCCCGAGCCCTCACTGCGCCTACTTCGTCCCGAGGTTGAAGAAAATCCGCACGTTCTTCATCTGTCGCCTGGCCGCGGGGGTATGATCCGGCCCTTCGGCTCGGCCTTTTCCGAGAGGCGCATTTCAGCGGCTGAAGAAGAAAGCGGCTACCGGATCTCCACCAGCCGCGTGCCTTGAGCGACCAAGGCCACGATCTGCGGCACCCGTGGCACGAACCACGCGCGCAAGGCCGCGTTGGACGTATTGCCCACGCGCAGCCACACGACGCAAGGACCTGTCTTGGTCGCTTGCACGCGCAAGGCAAAGTCCTCGTCCTTGGTCACAATCACGCAGCCACTGGCCTCCGCGTGCCGCCAGATCGCCCCGTCTTCGGCCTCGCGGAAACCGATCTCGCGCACCGCCTGCGCCTCGCATCCCGCTTCGACCAGCCAGCGGGCGAGCGCCGGGGGCAACTGGGCATCGATCAAAAACTTCACCGACTGGCAACGAGCACAGGGTGATCGAGCTGGGCGGCGGCGTATTCCAAGCTCGCCTTGATGTCGTCCGCCTCAAGATCGGGATAGTCCGCGAGGATTTCCGATTCGGGGATGCCGGCCGCGACGAGGTCGAGCACGTCCTTCACGCGGATGCGCATCCCCCGAATGCAAGGCCGGCCTCCGCATTGGTTCGGGTTGAAGGTGATGCGTTCCATATAATTCATGCCGGCAAGTTAGCTGCGGGAGGCCGTTTCGCAAGGCCCGTATCCGGCGGCGACAACCTCGCCCCCGAGTGCGCGGCGGCGTGGACTCCTTTCAGCTTACTATCGAGGCGTGGGCATAAACCTGCGTCGTCTACAAACCCGCGTGCCCGATTTGATCCCCGACGTGGCGGATGTCCGCGCCGTGCTCCTAGCCCTCATCGCCAAGCCTTGGCGTCAGGACGTGACCTACACTGCTTACCAACCGCCTCGATTCAGCTGATCGACCTGATACTTAAGGGCCAGGGAGCGGCATCTCATAAACCTCGATGATGGCTACACCCGTAACGTCATTCACCCCTGAAATCAGCGCGGTGTAGTTGCCCGGCGCGAGTGTGATCAAAAGCGCCGAGTCCTTCGAGGCAGCTGGCAGGGCGAAAGCGCCGACTGCCGCCGTCGCTGCAGTAATCTGGGAGCCACTCCCAACCGAGCCCCAATTGTCATTGGAAGCCACAGGCACGCCCGACGCCCTGGTTAAGGTTAAAAAAGGATCTGGAAGAGTATCGCCCACATTGAACTCACTCAGCGTCGGGCCGACCGCTCGGATCAGAAATTGTCGGGGCCTCTCGCCTTCCACCGTGATACCACAGATCCCGATCGCCGGACCCGCACCGACAAAGGCCCTGCTAGAGAGACTGGATATCCGGTTATCGGTAGTATCGGCCGCATAAACTTCTACCAGTGCGACGCCGGAACGAGCCGCCGAATCGGTCACCTGCACCGTGTAATTGCCCGGGACTAAAGTGGCGACCAACGCCGCGTCGGTTGGATTTGAAAGTGGGAATCCGCTCACTCCTGAAGCAAGCCCGTTGGGGGTCGTTGCGCGGTCGAAATCATCATTCGTAGCGATCACGCGCCTATCGCCGTCATAGAGAGTGATCTTGGGATTGGGCAGCAGCCCACCAAGGCCGAAGGCGGAGAGGCTGGGACCGATGCCGCGGATGAGAACCTTTTTGGCGCTCGCACCCGTGATGACGAAACCGGCGATAAGCGTGCTATCGCCCGGACCGGTGCCGGCGCGAGTGGAGATGTTGGCGAGGCGGGCGGAGCTATCGACGGTGAGCTTGGCGACGGAGCTGCGGGTGCTGCCGAGGCTGTTGGTGACGACCACCGTGTAATCGCCAGCGTCGGCGGTCGTGACGGGGTTGAGCGTAAGCGTGGTGCCGGTGCCGACCGGCGTGGTGCCGCGAAACCATTGGTAGGTGAAGGGCGCACTGCCGGCGGCAGCCACGTTGAATACAGCGGTGCGGCCTGTGGACGCAGTGAGGCTCGCAGGAGCGGCCGTGAGAACGGGAGCACTGGGTGCGACGACAATGCGCACTGGGGCACTGGTGACGGAGCCGGCGCGGTTGGTAACCGTGACCGTGGCGGTGTAAGTGCCAGAGATATTTGTTGGGATGGAGACCGTAGACTTTCCAGAATCGGCGGCGGGAACCACACTGCTCCAAGAGTAGATTAGCGGTCCAGAGCCAGCCGCCGTGACCGAAAGCGATGGTGAGGAGCCGGGTGTGATACTGGCAGAGTCCGGTGTTAGAGACACAATCATCGGCGGCCGGATTTCAGTCGTCGTTGTTGCCATCAAGCGGACCAAATTTGGACGAGAGGTAGCATCGAACGCCGTGAAGTCACCGGTTACCAGCGCACGTCCATCCCGCAAAGGGTAGATTCCAGTAATGTTGCCATTGGGCTCAGTCTTCAAGGCGGTAGGCCCGCCGCCAAAAAGGTTTACGCTGTGATCAAAGGTCGAATCAAGCGAACCATTGGAATCGTAGCGAGCCAGTGAGCGAACGATTCGGCCCGGGGTATTTTCATAAACGTTACTTGCGATGTAGACGTATCCACGTGAGTCAGCTGCAGAGACTCTCGTTATTGTCCCTCTGGAACTGCTCTGCTTTTTTGGCCACGAAACGTCGAGCAGACCTTCAGGCGTCAGTCGACCAGTCGAAATAAAAGAGTTAAGCGAAGCAGGATTGGTGGCGAGAAACTGCTCTTGATAAAGGATCCGTCCATCCGGGGAATTTTGGATTTTATGCAAGGGAATGGTATCAGTCGCCTTGAACATTGAGAGGTATGTTGGATCGATCGTGCCGTTTGTATTGAGCCGCTGAATTGAACTTGCTGAGCAGAGAAGTATTCGACCGTCATTCAGTAGCGCGAATGAGGCAGGCAGTGTAGAGCTGCTCGGAGCCGTGAAACTGGGATCAAGTCCTCCGTCTAAGTTCAGACGCAAGAGTCGGGTGCTTGATAGCAGCAAAATTTTACCGTCCGCTTGCAGCGACAGTTTGGGGTTCGGGTTTGATGAGGCAGAGGCGGCGGGAATGAACGTGGTATCCACGCTTCCATCTGAGTTTAGCCGCGCCAAATTCGGGCGGGCCACGTTGTTGATCGTTTGGAAAGTGCCTGAGACGGTCACCCGCCCGTCCGGTTGAAGGACAAGTTGGGCTATCGAGCCTCCGGTGTTTAAGCCAACACCGATGTTGAAGGTCGCGTCGAGCGAGCCATCTACGTTGAGCCGGGCTAGCGCAAACGGGGATACCCCGGCAGTGACGAAAAACTGCGAACCTCCGATGATGATTTTGCCGTCCGGCTGTTCGACTGCTGCGGTCACGCCGGCCGTCATGATCAGAGTCGGAGTAAAGGTTGAATCAACGATGGGCCCGGGCGTGTTACTGGCGGCGAGTTGGAGCACGGCGGCGGTGCTGGTGGCAGAGCCGAGCTGGTTGGTGACGGTTACGGCGTAGCTGCCGGCCTGGGCGGATTGGGCGTTAGACAGGAAGAGCTGATCGGAGTTTTGGCCGGCAAGGGGCTGGCCGTTAAAAGACCATTGATAGGTGAGCGGCGGCGAACCGATGGCGGTGGCGGAGAGAAGGACGTTGCTACCGGCGACTTCGGTAACACTACGCGGCGATACAGCGATGGCGGGGGCGGCTGCTACCGGGACCGAGCGGAGAATGGTGCCGCCAGAACCTACCGTAACAACGGAGACATCGCTTGCCGCGACGGCGGTGAAAGTAGCGGTGCTGCTTGAAGCGCGAGCCGTCCAAGTCGAACCGGGCGCGGGTGTAGTTACGATGGCGCCGGCGGTGCCGACGGCGATAAACTGGCCGTTGAAAAAGGTGATGCCGCGCAAATAGGCGGTCGTGCCGCTGGCGAGGGTGGTCCACGTGGTGGCGTCGCTCGACGTGATCGCGTACCCGTCTTCACCGACGGCGACGAAGGCCCGGCGGGCGTAGGTGACGCTCTCTACGAAAAAGCCGCCGGGAAGCGCTTTGGCGGCGTAGTTCGTCGCGTCGATGGTGGTGCGCACGAGACCGTTGTCGCCCGTGATGACAAATTGGCCGTAGGCGAAGATCAGGTCGCGCAGCCGGTCCGTGCTCGGACTGAGCTTGGTCCACGCGAGGCTGTCGGTGGAGGTGAGGAGTTCGCCGGATTCGGCGACGATCATCCAGCGCCCGCCGCCGTAGGCGACGCCGTTAAGCCGCGCGGTGGTGCCACTGGTGCGAGGTGTCCACATGATCGCGTCGGCCGATGTCAGAATGAGCCCACTCTCGCCGACGGCCGTCCACGTGCCGGCGCCGTAGCCAACGCTCACGATCCACCGCGTCGGAAAGCCGGAGGAGCGTGTCGTCCAAGCGGTGCCGTCCGGCGAGGTGAGGATCGTGCCCTGCTCGCCGACGGCGACCCACTGATTCGCGGCAAAGGCGACGCTCCAGAGATTGGCGGTCGTGCCGGAGGGACGCGCCACCCACGCGTCTTGGGCGCGAGAGGAAACACCCGCCATACCCACGGCCAACATCAAAAGGCTCAAAACGGATCGGGTGCGCATGAACGGGTTATACATAAACGAAAAGCGTTCCGTCGACTAGTGAGTGTCGCAAAATCGCTACGCGCCTAGCCCCACCGCCTACTTCGCCGTCCCGAGGTTAAAAAAATCCTCACGTTCTTCGTCTGTCGTCCGGCCGCGATGATATCCAGCCGCCCGTCGCCATCGAGGTCCGCCAGTTTCAAATCCTCCACGGCGACTTCGGTCCCGCCGATCTCAAACCTCTGCGCGCCCACCCCCGCCGCGTCCCCCGGCACATAGAGCCGGATCCCCGGCGCCCCACGCGGATTCATCGCCCGCCAGCCTGCCACGATCTGCGGTGAGCCGATCCCGAGCACATCGTCCAACGCGAGGGCGTGGCCGTCTTTCAGCGTCTCATCGGGCTAAAAAAAGGGTCCAACTTCGCATTTTGTCCTCTGCAGAGAAAATGACAAAGTGCAAGGTGTGCACCTCTTCGGCTCGGCTTTCGGTGAAGGGTTTGGCCAGGGCTCGCAATTCCGGTCGCGACATGGCGACCGGCGAGTGGCGAGTGGCTCCCAGCCAAAGGAAAACGCCGTCGCGGGCAGGCCCGCAAACGGCGTTTCTTGGCGGCTAAAAAAGGAAGCGGCTCAGAGCACGCCCTGGGCGCGTTGCTCCACCAAAAACTCGCCCGGCGTGGCGATGCGCAGGCCGTAAACCTCGCGGCCGAGTTTCGTGTGGAAGTCGCCCTCGTCGAGGTTGAGCAGCCAATCCGACCGTACCGCCAAGGCCGCGATGACGACAGGGCGATCCTTGGCCTTCGGGAAGACGAGCGGCTTGTCGAGCGCTACGCTCGCCCGCACGAAGCGCACGCGCGGCGCGATCTCGTTTTTCCAAGCGGTCGCGGCGGAGCGGCCCACCTTCGGCAGATTGCGGCGCGTCTCCTCGTCGCAGTAGTCGGAGCTGACGAGTTCCCAGCCGCGCGCCGCCGCCTCGGTCACGACGAAGCGCGACGCGCCTTTCCCCGATCCTGACGCGGCGAGCAAGACGCTCGTATCGAGAAAGAGCCTCACTTTCTCTTGGCCTTCCCGGCGGCTTGGAACGTCTTCATGTCCGCCTCGTCGCGGGCGATCCACGCTTGGATTTGCGCTTTGGGGATGTCGCGCACGGGTACGGTCGCCGCCGGGTGCAGGAACAGCCCGCCGTCGCGCTCCTCGACGAGGAGCATCGGATGGCGGAGCTTATCGAGGCCCATCTTGCGCCGAAGTTCGGGCGGTAGCGTCAGGCTGCCGCGTTTGGAGAGAGCGAGTATCGTCATGCGGCAATGCTGCATTGCCGCAATACGCCGCGCAAGCCTCGCGAGGCGCGAGCTTCGCGCCGGGGTCAGCCGAAGGAGTCAAACTTTGCACTTTTCACCTTGGCCTGATTCTCAGGGCAATGGGGTTTGGGTCCGTGCACTAAGTGCGAAGTTTTTGGCCTCTTCGGCTCGGACTCATGAGTCCTGGGCCCGCGAGGAAACACCCGACATACCCACGGCCAACACCAGAAGGCTCAAAACGGATCGCGTGCGCATGATTGCGATAGACATAAACGAAACGCGTTTAGTCTGATCGTGAGCGTCGCAGAATCGCCGCACCCTTTCTTGCGCTCTGCGCCTACTTCGTCCCGAGGTTGAAGAAAATCCGTACGTTCTTCGTCTGTCGTCCGGCCGCGATGATATCCAGCCGCCCGTCGCCATCGAGGTCCGCCAGTTTCAAATCTTCCACGGCGACTTCGGTCCCGCCGATCTCAAACCTCTGCGCGCCCACGCCCGCCGCGTCGCCCGGAACATAGAGCCGGATCCCCGGCGCCCCGCGCGGAGTCATCGCCCGCCAGCCCGCCACGATCTGCGGCGAGCCGAGCCCGAGCACATCGCCCACCGCCAAGGCGTGGCCGTCTTTCAGCGTTTCATCGAGCACCCGCCGCTTCCACTTGCCGCCCGGTGCCCCGGGTTCGAGATAGAGCGCCACGGTGTTCCCGTGCATCGGCTCGATCGTCGCGAGGAATCGCCGGGTTCCACCCAGCCGGCCTTCGCGGATTTCCCCGGCAGGTTGGTCGGTTAACTGCCGGTTTTTCCACCCGCCGGCCGTCCGGCCAAAATACCAGATCCCTTCCTTGCCCGCCGCCAACAACTCCTCCTCCGGATCGACGTCCCAGTTGATCGCCTGGAAATTGTGCGAGGCGTGCATGAAGTCGCCGACGACCGCCGTCTTCCATTCCTGCCGTGGATCTTTCGGCACCGTATAGGTCAACAGCTTCGCTCCCGCCCCCGCGTTGTTCTTGTTGCCCCGCCCGTGGAGCGGCTGGACGGCCAACTCATACTTGCCTGCGGAATTTTTCACCCAGTGCATCCGGTGCACTGTGGGTTTGTGCGGCAGCCGCACCGGCTCCCAACGTTGCGTGCGGTCCGCCGGCGCGATCAGGAAAAAAACCGCGCCGCTGTTGACCGTGTCGCCGGGATTCCATTCCGCGCCCACCGCGACTTCGCAGCGACCGTCGCCATCGATGTCCGCCGCCGCGATGCACACGTTGTCTTTCTCCGTAAGATTTTCCGCGATCACGAATTTCTTCCACGTGGGATTCCGATACCAAGCGATCTGTTTTTTGTCGGCGAGCAACACGTCGGGCTTCCCGTCGCCATCGACGTCGGCGATCGCGAGTCCGTAGCCGATTTCGATCTTCGTATCGATGTCCACGACCCGGAACTTCGGCGCCGCCAATTCCGCCGCCACCGCTACTCCGCCCGCCAGCACCCAAATCAGAAGGTAACGCATCCGCCATTTCACTCAGGCCCCGGCCGAAAAAGCAAAACTCCCTTGAGCGGGGCCGCTACCCCGGGCGATTTTCGTCAAAATCTGCGCGGAAAAGCGCAAAACAAGCGGGGAATTTCCGCTGCTATCGGCGTATCTTACGGGAACCCCTTGCCTCTCCCGCGTTCAAGCCCCCGCCGATCCCCGCCAGTTTTTCCGCCCGCATTCGATTCCACCCCGCTCCTCCATGAATTCTCAATCTGCCACTCTTTCGCTTGCCGAGGCCACCTCTGACGATGCGGTCGAACTCAACGTCGCCGTCATTTACGAGAACTTGGCCGCCGGCCACCGGGCGCTCGCCTTTATCGCCAACCTTAATCAGCACCTGCACACCGAGGTGTCGTTGAAGCCCAGTCTCTGGCGCTTTGATCTGCTCGACCATCCCCGGTTTCGGGCTCAGGCCTCGCTCGCGGCCGACCGCGCCGAGCTCATCTTTATCTCGGCCGACCAGTGCGCTCAACTGCCCGCACCCGTGAGCACTTGGGTCGAGGAATGCCGGCCCCGGCATTCCTCCGAGGCCCGTGCGCTGATCTTCCTGAACGCATCCGCCGACCTGACTACGCTGTCTCTCGAAAGTGACGCCGGCGTTTACACCGCCAGCCAACCCCGTCCGCGGTCCGATCCCGCCGCCGAACCCTGCTTCGCGGTCAACTCCGACCGGTGATCCCGCCGTTCAAGGCAGTCCAAGCGAGCGACAAGAGCGGGTTGAGGTTTACGAAGCCCCGTGATTCGGGGCGGGGCGCCCGATCACTTCGGCAGCCAGGTTTCCCAGCTCTTCGCGATAGCTTCGACGTTGGCGCGGGTGACCGGGATCAGTGCGGTGTTCGCGATGGCTTGCGGCGGGGATTTCTTTAGCAGGAGTTTGTTGACGAGGCTTTCGACGGCCAGGCGGCCGTAGCCATAGACATCTTGGCCAAGCAGCAATTGCACGTGCCCGCTGCGCACGTAGCCGAGTTGCTGCGGGAGTGCGTCGATCGACACGCACTTGATCGTGCCGGCCGGCCATTTGAGCGCGTTGTCGGTGAACAAGGGCCAGCCGCCGAGCAGGCCCCAGCCGGTGATGTCGGGATTCGCCTGCATCACTTGCTCGATCTTCGCGACGGCATCCTGCGGCGTTTCCTTGTGGTAAAAAATATCCACGAGCCGGATGCCGGGAAACTTCTTCGCGGCGGCGCGAAAACCGGCGGCGCGTTGCTGGAGATTGACGGCGTTGGGATTGCCGTCGATGGCGGCGACCACGCCCTTGCCGCCGAGTTCGTTGGCAAGCGCCTCAAACGTCGCCGCGCCCGCCGCGTAGTCGTCGATACCGATCGAGATGAATCGTTTGCTCGCCGGAGCGTCGCCCGAGAACGTCGCGACCGGCACACCTTGCGCCACGGCTTTGTTGATGGTGTCGGTCACTTTGTTGGCGTCGGAGCAACTGATGATGATGCCGTCGGCCCCGTTGAGCAGGAGCTGTTCGATGAACTCGGCTTGTTTCTGCGCGTCCTCTTCGTTGGGGGTGCGCCAGTCGATTTTGACCGTGATCCCGTGTTGTTTCCCAAGGTCGCGGGCGGCGTCGTTGGCCCCGGCGCGGGCGGCTTCGAAGAAAGGGTTGCCCGCTGATTTCGCGACCATGCCGAGAGTGTAGGTCTGCTGGGCGAAGCCGAGCGGGGCAACGAGGCTGGCGGCGAGCAGGAGCAGGGTGGGGCGGAGCAGGTTCATCGTCATGAGTTACGGGCGCCGCGCCGGACGGACCAACTCAAAAACGTGCGCGCCCGCACTTTCTCAGCGGGGCCGGTCGCGCCAACGCCAACCGCCCGCCAGCAGACTGCCGATCACCGAGTGGAACACGCTGGATATCGCGCAGGGCACGGCGGTGAGCGGGTCCGCAAAATTTTGGCGCGCCAACACCACGCCGAGCCCGCTGTTTTGCATGCCCACCTCGATGGAGATCGTGCGGCAGGTCGTCTCGGTCTGGCCCGTGAGCCGCGCCAACAGATAACCGACGCCAAACCCGCCGGCGTGCAGCAAGAATACCGCGAGCACGAGCGGGCCGGCGCTGGCCCGGATGGCCGGTGCGTTGGCCCCCACGATGCTCGACACGATCAGCATGACGCCGAGCACCGAAGCCAACGGCGCGGCCGGGAGCACCGAGGCCACGGCGCGCGGGGCGACACGACGGAGGACCAAGCCCAACAGAACCGGCAGCACCACCACTTGCGCCGTGCTCATGAAGAGGCCCCAGCCGTCGACCTTGACCCAGGTGCCGGCTAGCCAACTCGTGAGCAACGGGGTCATGAAGACGGCCGCAAAGGTCGAACACATCGTCATCACGACCGAAAGCGCGACATCGGCGCGCGCCAGATAGGTGACGATGTTCGACGCGGTGCCGCCGGGACAGCACGCGACGAGGATCAGCCCGACGGCGAAAGGCCCATCGAGTTGCAGCGCTTGGGCGATGCCCCAGCCGAGCCCGGGCATGATCGTATATTGGGCGACGAAGCCGATGGCGATCGGCCGTGGCATCATGCCGATGCGTTTAAAATCCGCCGGCTCCAACGTGAGCCCCATCCCGAGCATCACGAGGGCGAGGGTCCAGACGATCCACGGTCCGGAAAACCACGTGAACACGGTGGGCTCCACGAGCGCGATCCCGGCTCCGACCAAAATCCAGAGCGGGAAAGCATCGGCGGCGAGCGAGAGAAATCGGGGCATCGCGCCAACGTGGTTACCGCTCGCCGAGATGGGAATAGAAAAACAGCGGGTGTGAATTCGGAGGTTGAGTCAGCGGCGCGTGATGAAAGTAGCAGGGGCATCTCGCGCATGACTGAACGGGCATCGTGCCCGTCGTTTCCGATCCCCTGGGCGGGGCGCCGACGCCACCTCGAGCCTTGGCTTTGCATTCCGTTTCGCCGACGTCGTCGGCTCACGCGGGAATCTCTTGCCACGCTCCGCGCCAATTTTCGTGATGAAGATGGCTCCGTTTTTGCCGCCTCGGCTGCGGCACCCACTCCCTTTTTCCCCACCCATGAAAGTTATCATCACCGGCGGCGGCGGTTTTCTTGGTTCTCGGCTGGCGGGCAAACTTCTCCAACGCGGCGAACTTACCGGCCCCTCGGGCGCGTCGGAACCCATCGACCAGCTCGTGCTCTTTGACGCTTTTTTTCACCAACCGCCCGCCGATGATCGCGTGCGGCACATCCAGGGCGACATCGGCGACCGCGCGGCGGTGTTTGCGGCCGTGGGCCAAGACGCCGCGACGTCGATTTTTCACCTCGCCTCGATGGTCAGCGGCGAATGCGAGGAACGCTTCGACGACGCGCTCCGCGTCAACCTCGACGGCGGACGTAATGTTTTCGAAGCGGCGCGCGTCCTGCCAGGCCGCCCGCGGGTCGTGTTCGCCAGCAGCATCGCCTGTTACGGAGGTGCGGCCGTGCGCCGCCCGTGCTCCGATTCAGATAAACTCACTCCGGGCACGACCTACGGCATCACCAAAGCCATCTGCGAACACTTGCTCAACGACCACACCCGCAAAGGCCACTTCGACGGTCGCACGGCGCGCCTGCCCACGGTGATCATCCGGCCGGGCAAGCCCAACGCGGCCGCGTCGAGTTGGGTGAGCGGGATGTTTCGCGAGCCGTTGCGCGGCGAGCCGTGCCAGTTGCCGGTGCCGCGCGATCAAGGTCATCCCGTGACCGGTTATCGCACGGTGATTGATTCGCTCGTCGCGCTCCACGAAGTGTCCGAGGTAGCGCTCGGCGGAGATCGCGGCTACGTCTTGCCGGCCCACACCGTCACGCCCGCGCTGGCGTCCGCCGTGCTGGCAGAAATCGCGACCGAGCACGGTCTCACGCTGGGGCCGGTGGTCGAGGCTTTGGATGCCCGGATCCATGGGATCGTGAGCAATTGGCCGGTTGCAATCGACGCGACGCGCGCGGTCGCACTCGGCCTGCCGGTGCCGCCCGATTTGAAGACCATCGTGGCCCAGTATCTCGAGGATTTTGGTGCGGCCCGGCGGTAAATCCGGAGCGACCGCTTGAGCGGGCGCGAGTAGGGCGCTCTCCGTGGGCTGCGGGGTTGCTTCGATTGGCGAAATTGTTTTTCTCGGGCGATGTCCTCTATCTCCCACGCTTGGAACTTCTTCCGGACCGGCGGCCTCGATCAAGTTTCACTCACGAGCGGTGCCGATCTGCTCGCACTCGAGCACCTCGACCAGAAGCTGTGGGTTGCGCTGAGTTGTCCCGTCAAGGGCTTGGAACTCGATGAAAAGACCCTCGCGTTGATCGATTCCGACGCCGACGGCCGGGTGCGCGTGCCCGAGCTGCTCGCCGCGATCAAGTGGGCCGCCGCCCGGTTGAAAGACCCAAGTGTACTTCTCTCTGGCGCCGATTCTCTCCCGCTCGCCGCGATCAACGACGCCACGCCCGAGGGTAAAATCCTCCTCGCCTCGGCGAAACAAATTCTCTCCCACCTCGGTAAGAAGAACGCCACCGCGCTTCCGGTGGCCGACGCCGCCAATACCGCCAAAATCTTCGCCGCTTCCGCGCTCAACGGCGATGGCGTCATCCCGCCCGAGGCCACCGAAGACGCCGCGACGCAGACCCTCATCAAGGAGATCATCGCGACCGTCGGCGGCACGCCCGACCTCGCCGGCAGCACGGGCGTGACCGTCGCCCAGATCGACAGCTTCTTCGCCGACCTCGCCGCCTACGTTGGGTGGGTTGAGCAGAGCGCCGCCAAAGAGATCGCCATCCTTGGCTCCGCCACCGATGCCGCCGTCGGCGCCCTCAAGGCCGTCCGCGCCAAGGTCGAGGACTACTACGCCCGCACCCGCCTCGCCGCCTTCGATGGCCGCGCCCTCGCCGCCCTCAACCGTAGCGAGACCGAGTATCTCGCCCTCGCCGCCAAGGACCTCACGATCAGCGCCACCGAGGTTGCCGGCTTCCCGCTGGCCCGGATCGCCGCCGATGCCCCGCTCCCGCTACTCACCGGTGTGAATCCCGCTTGGGCCGCCGCGCTCGCGACCCTCCACGCCGCCGTCGTCACACCCGTCTACGGTGCCGACAAGACCTCGCTCACCGCCGCCGAGTGGACCGCGCTCAACGCCAAGTTCGTCCCGTATGAGACGTGGCTCGGTGCCAAGGCCGGCACCGCCGTCGAGAAACTCGGCCTCGCCCGCGCCAAGGAAATCCTCGGCGGCACGGGTCGCGCAGCCCTCGCCGTGCTTATCGCGGCCGACGCCGCGCTCGCGCCCGAGTTCAAGGCCATCAGCGACGTCGAGCGCCTCACCCGTTACCACCGCGACCTCCGTGCGCTGCTCCACAATTTCGTTAACTTCGCCGACTTCTACTCGCGCGACCGCTGGGCGATGTTCCAGGCCGGCACGCTCTATCTCGATAGCCGCAGCACCGAACTCTGCATCCGCGTGGATGGTGCCAATCCGCTTGCCGCAATGAGCAAGGCCTACATCGCCTACTGCACCTGCACCCGCGCCGGCCTGCCGCCGATGACCATCGCCGCCTGCTTCACGCAGGGCGACAGCGACTACCTCTTCGTCGGCCGCCACGGCGTGTTCTACGACCGCGCTGGCCGTGATTGGGACACCGTCATCACCAGCATCGTGGACAACCCGATCAGCATCCGGCAGGCGTTCTGGTCGCCGTATAAAAAGTTTATCCGCATGATCGAGGAGCAGATCGCGAAACGCGCCGCCGCGGCCGACGCCGAAGCGACCGGCAAACTTGCCGCCACCGCGGAAAAGACCGCCAACGCGGACAAGGCGAAGTCCGAGATTCCCAAGAAACTCGATCTCGCCGTCATCACCGGTATCGGCGTCGCCATCGGGTCAATCGGCACGTTCGCCTCATTGGTGTTCGCGAAGTTTGTGGAGATTCCGGTCTGGAAATTCCCGTTCATCTTCCTCGGCCTGATACTCGCGATCTCGTTGCCCTCGATGGTGATCGCCTGGCTCAAACTCCGCCAACGCAACCTCGGTCCGATCCTCGAAGGCAACGGCTGGGCCGTGAACGGCCGCGTGAAGATCAACATCCCGTTTGGCACCGCGCTCACCGACATGGCCGTGCTCCCGCCCGGCGCGAAACGCTCGCTCGAAGATCCCTACGAGGACAAAGAAGCCGCCGCGCAACAGCGCAAAGCGATCACTTTCGCCGTGCTCGTGGTGCTCGCCGCCGCCGCGATCTGGGTGCGCTGGGACCAGATGAAGCACGCACGCTATTTTTGGCAGCCCGCGCCCGCGCCGGTGACGGCCATTACTACGGCCTCACCGGCGGCGCCTGCGTCCTCGGTTCCGGTAGGCCCGGTGCCCACTGCTCCGGCCAAGTGAATCTCGGGTAAAACCCGGCGCAGCTTCGTCATCTGATTCGATGTAAGAGCGAGCTTGCTCGCGATTTTGCGCTCGGAATCGCGAGCAAGCTCGCTCCGGCAATTTTTCCAACGGCAGTTGATCCCGGCGCTCAATCCGCGTCTGGCGCGATGTAGTGGCAGCCTTTGCTCCGCGGATTTAGCGTGGCAGCGTGGACGACCAGCAGAGCGGTCTGCACGGCGTTGCGCAGCTCGATCAGGTCGCGGGTGAGGCGACAACCGCGATAAAAACTCTGAATTTCTTCGCGCAGCTCCAACAAGATGCGGCGCGCACGGGTGAGGCGTTTGGGCGAGCGCACGACGCCGGCATAGTTCCACATCGTCGTCTGGATTTGCTGGATGTCCTGCCGCACGAGCACGGGGTCGGCTTCGCGCGTGGGGCTTTCCCAGGCGCGGGGCTCGGGCAGGTGATACGCGAGGCGCGCGACATCGTCGGCATCGGCGAGCGCGGTGAACTTGGCGCTCGTGAGGCACTCGAGGAGGGAGGTGCTCGCGAGGCGGTTGGCGCCGTGCAGGCCGGTGCAGCCGGTTTCGCCGACGGCGTTGAGGTGGCGGATGTTGGTGCGGCCGTGGAGATCGGCGTGGACCCCGCCGCAGGCGAAATGAGCGGCGGGCACGACGGGGATCGGCTCGCGGGAAATATCCACGCCGTGGCTGAGGCAGCGCGCGTAGATCGTGGGAAAACGTTCGCGGATGAATTCGGGCTTCATCGCGGAGAGATCGAGGAACACGCACGACTCGCCGCTGGCGGCCAGCTCCTGCTTGATCGCGCGGGCGACGACATCACGGGGCGCGAGCGAGCCGCGCGGGTGCACGCCGTCCATGAAACGCTCGCCCTTGGCGTTGATGAGCACACCGCCTTCGCCGCGGAGGGCCTCGGTGACGAGGAAGCGAGGGGCGTTTTTCTTGGCGAAGACGGTCGGATGAAATTGGACGTATTCGAGGTCGATGAGGCGCGCGCCCACGCGATACGCCATCGCGACGCCGTGGCCGACGCTGCCGGGCTGGTTGGTGGAGTGCAGGAAAATTTGCCCGAGGCCGCCGGTGGCAAGGATGGTTTTCTTGGCGACGATGGCGACGGTCTCGCCGGTGACGGTGTCGAGCACGTAGGCGCCGAAGCAGGTGAGCGGCTCGTATTTGTCGGCGGAGTCGGCGGAATTATGCGAGAGCGTGAGCAGGTCGATGGCGACCCAGCCTTGGCGGCGTGTAATGCGGGGCGTGGCGTCCACGCGTTGCGCGACGCGGTCGAGGATGGCGTGGCCGGTGGCGTCCTTGGCGAAGATGATGCGCTTCTCGCTGTGCCCGCCCTCGCGGGTGAACTCGAGTTTGCCGGCGGCGTCGCGGTCGAAGGCGACGTGGAGTTCGTCGAGCAGGAGTTCCTTCACTGCGGCCGGGCCCTCGTTGACGAGTTGCGCGACGGCGGCGGGATTCGAGGTGTGGTCGCTGGCTTCCTGGATGTCCTGCGCGAGCGAACCGGCGTCGGTGGCCGTGGTGGTGTCGTATATAATTCCGCCCTGCGCCCAATCGCTGTTGGCGGCGAGGGGTTCGGAGAGGGAAAGAAGTTCGACCGCGAGTCCGCGCTTGGCGGCTTCGAGCGCATACGCCGAGCCCGCGAGCCCGGCGCCAATCACGAGACAGTCGGTGCGGAGGGTTTTCATTTTTGGTCTATGACTGGCAGCACTCGGAGGCCGCAGTGACGCGCAAATTCGCGTTGGCGCACGTCGAAACTTAACAGTGTGTCGGCCCCTAGCACACGCGCCGCCGCCACGTGGAGCAGATCGAGCGTGCGCACGCCTAAGCGGGCGGTCAGTGAGGCGGAAAGCATTTCACCTTCCTCGTAATGCCGGTAGACTGGAAGTGGCGTGCGCCGGAGAATGCTGGTCTCCAGACACTCCAACATCCGCCGTTGCATTCTGCCGAGGCCGGTCGGATCGAGTTTACTCTGAAAAACGAGCGACCGCGCCGCGTTGTTGAACTCAAGTGCGCCGAAAAACGTCAGCGGTATCGCCGGTGCGGTGAGCGCGGTCGCGAGGACCTGTTTCGCTGCCAGACTGTTTCGATCCTGACCGACAAACGAGAGGAGAAACGAGGTATCCGCGTAAGCGTTCACCGTTCCAAGAAATCCACGTAACTGAAGGGCATGATCTTCCCGCCAAAATCTTCATCGAGCCATTTCTTATAGTCCGGCGGCGTCCAAGTTTTTGCTGCGGCTTTCACGGGACGCGCAGCTTTGTTCCTGGATTTGGGTGCGCGGCGCAGCGGCGACTTGGGCGTGGCGGCTTTCATGGGAGAAATGAAGAGTTGGACGAAAAATGAGTCAACGGCGCGCCGACAGAATCGTGAGACTCAAGTCGGCCGCCGGGGCGGAGTGGGTGAGGGCGCCGACGCTGATGACGTCCACTCCGGGCAAGGCGTAATCGCGGAGGGTTTCGAAGCGCACGCCACCGGAGACTTCGACGACGGCAGAGCCCGCGATAATCGCGACGGCGCTGCGAATGAGCGCGGGCGACATGTTATCGAGCAGGATCACTTCGGCACCGGCGCGAACGGCTTCTTTCACTTCGGCGAGCGTGGTGGTCTCGACCTCGATTTTCGCGGAGTGAGGGGCGGCGAGGCGCGCGAGTTTTACGGCCTTGGTGAGCGAGCCGGCGGCGGCGATGTGGTTGTCCTTGATGAGGACGTGCTCGCCGAGGGAGGAGCGGTGGTTCACGCAGCCGCCGCAGCGCACGGCGTATTTCTCGAGTGCGCGCCAGCCGGGCGTGGTCTTGCGGGTGTCGACGACGCGGGTGGTGGTGCCGGCGAGGGCATCCGCGTAGCGGCGCGACTGCGTGGCGACGCCGGAGAGTCGCTGAATGAAATTGAGGGCGGTGCGCTCGGCGGTGAGGAGCGATGCAGTGGGGCCGGTGACGGTGAGAACCTTGGAGCCGTTTTTGACGCGGTCGCCGTCGGCGGCGGTGAGTTTTACCTTAAACGCGGGGTCGACTCGGGCGAAGACGGCGGCGGCGACTTCGACGCCGCAGAGCGTGAGGTCTTGGCGGGCCTCGATGAAGGCGCGGGAGCGGTGGCTCGGCGGAAAGATCGCGCGGCTGGTGACGTCGCCGAGCCCGGCGTCTTCGTCGAGGGCGAGGTCAATCAGGTGAGCGGTGCGAGGCGTGAGCATAAAATTGAAAACAAGGCGTTTCCGAAAGTTTGTCATCTATTACATGACAAATTTTCGGTTGTAGCGGGGGTGGTTTTTAGTCGCCGGGAGTGAGTTCGAACATGCGGTCGATGCACTTGGCGGCGCGGAGGCGGAGGCTTTCGTCGAGGGTGACGATCTGGTCGGGGCGCGGGGCGCGGAGGGCATCGCGGATTTTTTCGAGAGAGTTCAACTTCATATAGGGGCAGAGCCGGCAGCCGCCGATGAAGTGTTTCTCGGGTGACTCGACCTCGAGCCGGCCGACGAGGCCGCACTCGGTGAGCATGAGGAAGTAGGGCGCGGGGGTCGTCTTGACGTATTTCATCATCGCGCCGGTGCTGCCGACGAAATCGGCGACGGCGGCGACCTCGGCGGTGCATTCGGGGTGGGCGACGACCTTGAGGCCGGGAAATTGGGCACGGGCGGCGTGGACCTGTGCGGCGGTGAACTCGTCGTGGACCATGCAGGTGCCGTCGGAGGAGATAATTTCCTTGGTGACGCCGCGGCGCTTGAGCTCGCTGCGGACGTTGTCGGCCATGAGGCGGTCGGGCACGAACAGGATGCGCTGGGCGGGCAGGTTGGAGACGATGTCGTAGACGTTGCCGGAGGTGACGCAGACGTCGCTCTCGGCTTTCACGTCGGCGGTGCTGTTGATGTAGCAAACGACGGTGGCGTCGGGGTACAGGGCTTTCAGCTTTCGCACGCCGTCGCCGTCGATGGAGTCGGCGAGGGAGCAGCCGGAGCCGCGGTCGGGGACGATGACGGTGGCGTCGGGCGAGAGGATTTTGGCCGTTTCCGCCATAAAAACGACGCCGGCAAAGAGGATGACCTTGGCCTTGGCCTCCTTGGCTTTGAGGCTGAGGAAGTAGGAGTCGCCCTTGAAGTCGCCCACGCCGTAGACGATCTCGGGCTCGACGTAAGAATGGGTGAGGATGACGGCGTCTTTCTCCCGCTTGAGGCGGTTGATCTCAAGGGTGAGCGGAGCGATGGCGAGGCAAGTCTCGTAGTTCCATTTTTTGCCGCTCGGATCGCACTCCACGTGCATGAGCGAGCCAAGCAACCGGGTGGCCTCGGCTTCGATTTCTTGAGCGGTGTCGGTCATGAGGGTCAGAGGATGCACGTTTCGGCCGTAATGGTCAAAGCCGGGGTGTGTCTTGAGTTTGGCGGCGGCGCTTGCGACCCGAACAATCTTTGTTGTCATTGCCCGGTATGAAATGCCCGGCCACCGACACCTCCCTCCGCACCGGTTTGCGGCGGATTGGCGCGGAGGCGCCCGAGGTGATCGAGTTGTTCGACTACTTGGAGGACCTGCCGCTCTGGATGAAGGACGTCGCCGGCACCTACCAGTGGGTAAGCGTCTCGTTTCTACTCAATTTTGGTCTCAAGACGCGCGAGGAGGTCATCGGCCACAACGACTACGATCTCTGCGGCGAAGCGCTCGCCAACCAATACCGCATCGACGACGAGCGCGTGCTCCGCGGTGAACGGATTCTTTCGCGGGTGGAACTCGTCGGCCGGTTCGACCACACCGCGCGTTGGTGCGTGACCTCGAAAATCCCGTTGCATGACGCCAAGGGCAAGGTGGTGGGCAATGCCGGCGTCACGCGGCCGCTCGCGGCGCAGGGTCCGGGCACCCCTACCGATTCGCCGCTCAGCGAGGCCATCCGGCACGTGAGCCAGCACTTCGCCGAACCCATCACCAACCAAGAACTCGCCGCGGCCTGCGGGCTGTCCGTGCGGGCGTTTGAACGGCAGTTTCGCGCGACCTACCAGAGCTCACCGCACGATTACGTGCGCCAAATGCGGGTGCGGATGAGTTGCAGCGCGCTGGTGTTTTCAAAAAAGTCGTTGGCTGAAGTCGCCAGCGGGTATGGCTTCGCCGATCAGAGTCACTTTGCGAAGGAGTTCCGCCGCATCATGGGCGATACGCCGCGCGAATACCGCGCGCGTTACCAGCGCTGAGCGCGGCGGGAAGCGGGCGGGGCGTTGACACGACGTGCCGTGCTCACAGCGTGCTCACATGAGCACCACCATCACGGCAAAAGTTTTCAAGGCGGGAAACTCCAAGGCGCTGCGCCTGCCCCGCGGGCTCGATGTGAGGGCGAAAGCCTACGAAATCACCCCGACCGCGACGGGTTTCATGATGACCGACCCAAAGGCGGAAGCGCGCCGGTTAAAGGCGTTGCAGGCCTTGTGGGGCTCTGCGCCTGACTTTCCCGATCACACGAAATGATCTTCTTGCCGGACACCAATGTGCTCTCCCGTTACCTCAGAGGTCGGGATGAAGACGTGCCGTTAAAGTCGCGGCTGGAGCGATCCCTCGCCGACTGCCGGCTGTCGTCCATCGCGCTGATGGAACTGGAATACGGCGCGGCGAAGCGACCGGAAGTCACGGTCTTTCGCGAGCGCATTGCCCGGTTAAAAGCGGTGTTTCCCGGTGTCGCCCCGTTTGACGCGGCGGCGGCTTACCAGTCGGGAATCGTGCGCGCCTACCTCGCCCGCCTAAGACCCAACGCCCAGCCCATCGGCGCCTACGACGCACTTTTGGCCGGACATGCGCTGGCCCTGGGAGCGGTTTTCGTGACGCACAACGTCGCCGAGTTTTCGCGGGTGCCGGGCTTGGCGATCGAGGATTGGTCGCACGCCCGGTGAGCGGGCGGGTTGGAATTGCCGCGACGTTTTTGAACAAAATATTGTCGCAGCCATTCTAGTCGGCGACTCGGCTCTCGGGTAATTTAGTGATTCTTGTTCTTCCTCCCGCGCGTCACCCCACGTCTGCCTCGGATTATCCCTATGTTTAACTCCTTCTCTCGCCGCGTCGTAGTTGCCGGCTTCGCCTGCGCCGTCTGGCCCTTGCTGGCACAAGCCTCCGCGGCGACGCCGTCGATTACTTTCAAGAAGCAGATCGTCGACGCCAGATTCTACGCCGAGAGTATCGCCGCCGCCGACGTTAACCAAGATGGTAAGCCTGACCTGATCGTCGGGCCTTTGTGGTGGGCCGGGCCGGGCTTCACCAAACGGACCGAGCTCCGTGCCCCCCACGCCTACGACAAAGAGAGTTATTCCGACACCTTCATTTCCGACGCGGGTGATGTGGACGGCGATGGCTTGCCCGATGCGATCCAAATCGGCTGGCCCGGCCGCCCCGCGCACTGGTTGAGGAATCCGGGCAAGACCGGCGGTGATTGGCCCCGTTTTCTGATCCATCCTTACGTCGGCACCGAGTCGCCCCACTTTGTGAAGCTCTTGGCCGGCCAGCCTGACGTGCTGATTTTCTCCGCTTACAAAAAAATCGGCTATGCCACCCGGCAGCCCGGTAAGCCCGAGACCCCGTGGTCGTTCCGGGCGATTTCTCCCGAAGGCGAGTGGCAACGTTACACCCATGGCATCGGCGCCGGCGACATTAACGGTGATGGTCGGGCTGATTTGCTCACGTTTAACGGTTGGTGGGAGCAACCCGCGTCCCTGGCCGGCGACCCGCTGTGGAAGTTTCACGCCACCGACTTCGGCAAAGGCGGCGCCCAGATGTATGTTTACGATGTAAACGGCGACGGCCGCGCCGACGTCATCACCAGTATCGAGGCCCACAAATACGGCGTGAGCTGGTTCGAACAGCTGCCGCCCGTCGCCGGCGCCACCGGGCCGACGTGGCGCGAGCACGCGATCTTGAGCCGCGATCCCGCCGAAAAACTTGGCGGCGTCCAATTTTCCCAGCCCCATGCCACGGTTCTGGCGGACATCGATGGCGACGGCTTGCTCGACGTCGTCACCGGCAAACGGCATTGGGCCCACGGCTCAAAAGGCGACCCCGAGCCCAACGCGCCCGCCGTGCTCTATTGGTTCAAACTCAGCCGCGATCCCGCGACCAAAGCGGTCACCTACACGCCGCACCAGATCGACAACGATTCAGGTGTCGGCACCCAGTTTGTGGTGACGGACCTGGATGGCGACGGCCGGCCCGATGTCGCTGTTGGCAACAAACGCGGCGTCTTCGCCTTCATCCAACAACGCACCCCGTAGTCTTTTCGCACCTTTCCGAAACCCTTAACCTTAATCTTTCCACTCAAACTTCATTCCATGGCCATTCCCTCCGTCCTCGATCTCAAAATCGTTAAGAAATCCACGCAAAGCCTCGTTGAGGCCGAGCTTGCCGCCACCGGCGGTCTGCTTCGGCTTGCGCCCGCCTGGGTGCCGCGCTCTTTCCTCCAGCCCGGCCTGCGGATCAAGCTCCACCCCGATGATACCTACGCCTATGGCCTGAATCGCGGCGGCATTGACGAACGTTGGTTTGCCTCGACGACCGTCACCGCCAACGAGGGTCGCGCTTGGGACGAAGGCCTCAGCTGGTGCGTGGTCGGCAACAAAAAGTTTACGCTTCAGCAAGCCGTGGCCGATACCGGTGCCACACTCGTCGGTTCGGCGATTTGGAAAAAATACAAGAAGTGGCCCGTTTACTCGAAGTTCTTCGATAACATGGGGCCGATCCCGCACCACATGCACCAAAGTGCCGCGCAGGCGAAGCTCGTCGGCCAAGAAGGCAAACCGGAGTCCTACTACTTCCCGCCGCAGCACAATCCCGTCGGCAACAACTTCCCCTATACGTTCATGGGCTTCGAGCCCGGCACGACGAAAGAGCAGGTCAAACAGTGTATCCGCAATTGGAACAAGGGCGACAACGGCATCCTCGATCTCTCGAAAGCCTACCGCCTCAAAGTCGGCTCCGGTTGGCTGATTGATCCGTGCATCCTCCACGCCCCCGGTTCCCTCTGCACCTACGAGCCGCAGTGGGGCAGCGACGTCTTCGGCATGTATCAAAACCTCGTCGAGGGCCGCGAAGTGCCATGGTCGCTCCTGGTAAAGGACATGCCCAAGTCGAAGCACAAGGACATCGATTTCATCGTCGATCAGCTCGACTGGGAGAAGAACGTGGACCCGAATTTCAAGGACAACCACTACCTCGAGCCCGTTCCTGTGGCCGACACCCGCAGCGAGGGTTACGTCGACCGCTGGATCGTTTACGGCAAAGTTGACGGCGAACAGCTCTTCACCGCCAAGGAACTGACCGTCGATCCCGGCACCAAATGCACCGTCAAGGATACCGGCGCTTACGGCCTCATCTGCGTGCAAGGCTCCGGCAAGATCAACGGCCAGCCGCTCGTCAGTCCGAAGCTCATCCGCTTCCATGAGCTCACCGAGGACGAGTATTTCTGCACCGAAGACGGCGCGAAAGCCGGGGTTACCTTTGAGAATACCAGCTCGACCGAGCCCATGGTTTGCCTCCGGTATTTCGGTCCCGAAGTAAATCCCACCGCCCCGAAAATGGGCGCGTATCGCAATAACAAGTTCTGAAAAAGTAGGGCAGGGTCTCCGCCCCGCCCTTTCTCCGTTTCTTTTTTCCCAATCCAGGGCGGGTCAAAGACTCCGCCCTGCTTTTCAACCTCAACTCCCCCTCCCAAAATAATATGCCCGCCAATAACTTCCCCAAACTCCACAACGCAGCCTGGCCCGGTCTCGTCGGCAAAGGCTCCCCCGGCGCCGAGCCGTTCATCGACCTCGACACCATGCTCGATCTCACCGCGAAAGCCGATGTCGGCGGCGTGAAATTCGATGGCATCGATCTCTTCCTCTACAACCCGCACACCGATATCGATATCTCCGACGACGGCATCAAGGCCCTCGCCAACAAGATCAAGTCGAAGGGTCTCGTCGTCGGTTCCGTCGTCGCCCCGGTGTGGTTCGACGCTTCCGCCGGCGGTGACGAAAAGGCCCGCGCCAACTTCGTCTCCCACGTCCGCAAGGCCATCCGCATCGCGAAAAAACTCCGCGAGCTCGGCGTGCGTCCCTACGGCGTCGTCCGCATCGACAGCGCCACGGGCGTCACCGCCTGGGACAAAGACCCTAAGGGCACCACCAAGCTCATCGCCCAAACCTTCCGCGAATGCGGCAAGATCGCCAAGGGCGAAGGCGAGCGCCTCGCCGCCGAAGGTGAGATCTGCTGGGGCGGCATGCACTCTTGGAAAAACATGCTCAACCTCCTCGAGGCCGTTGGCATGCCCAAGGTCGTCGGCTTCCAAGCCGACATGTCGCACACGCACCTCTACACGCTCGGCGCCAACGCCGAGGCGCACCGCATCGTCCCGAAGAATTACCACTACGAGCCCGCCGAGTTCCACAAGGCGATGGTGAAGCTCACCGACGCGCTCCGTCCGTGGACGATCGATTTCCACGTCGCGCAAAACGACGGCAGCACCTACGGTTCCGGCTCGCACGAGAAGACCGGCCGCCACTGCCTCGCCACCGACCCGAAGGGCAAACTCAACATCGCCCGCGACTCCGGCTACTGGCTCCGCGACGGCAAGGGCAAGGTCACGAAAAAGATGAAACACATCTGCTGGGACGGCTGCATGTTCTCCAACGAAGTCCTCATGAAACAGCAGACGTGGAACGACATTCTCGCCGCCATGATCGAGGTCCGCACCAACCACGGCTGGGTCGGCTGAGCCCACCCGTCATTGCGAGGCGCGTAGCGCCGCGGCTATCCAGCTGGATCGCCACGGCCCGCTGCGCGCCCCTCGCGATGACAATCCGTTACTCTTTCTAGTTCAAAATCCACTCACTCCCTATGGCCAAGAAACAACTCCGCATCGGTCTCATCGGCTACAGCTTCATGGGCCGCGCTCACAGCAACGCCTTCCATCAGGTTAATCACTTCTTCCCCTCGTCCTACGAACTCGTCCCGCAAGCCGTCTGCGGCCGCGACGCCGCGAAAACGCAGGAGTTCGCCGACAAATGGGGCTACAAGTCCATCGAGACCGATTGGAAGAAGCTCATCGCGCGCGACGACATCGACGTCGTCGACATCGCCACGCCGAACAATCTCCACGCCGAGCAAGTCATCGCCGCCGCCAAGGCCGGCAAGATGATCCTCTGCGAAAAGCCCCTCGCGCTCAACGGACCCGAGGCCGAAAAAATGCTCAAGGCCGTCACGAAGGCCGGCGTGGCCAATATGGTCTGGTATAACTACCGCCGCTGCCCCGCCGTCGTGCTCGCCAAGCAACTCATCGACGCCGGCAAGCTCGGTCGCGTTTACCACTACCGAGCAAACTTTCTCCAAGACTGGACCATCAATGCCGATCTCCCGCAGGGCGGCACCGGCCTCTGGCGCCTGGACTCCAAAGTCTCCGGCTCCGGCGTCACCGGCGATTTGCTCGCGCACTGCATCGACACCGCGATGTGGCTCAACGGTGGCATCAAAGATGTGAGCGCGATGACCGAGACTTTCGTCAAAGAGCGCAAACACACCGTCACCGGCAAGGTTGAGAAGGTGAACATCGACGACGCCTGTCTGTTTCACTGTCACTTCAACAACGGCTCCCTCGGCCTCTTCGAGTCCACCCGTTACGCCCGCGGCCACAAGGCGCTCTATACCTTCGAGATCAACGGCGCGAACATGTCGCTCAAGTGGGACCTGCATGATCTCCACCGCCTCCAAGTCTTCGACTATACCGACGAAGGCCCGGAGCGCGGCTGGAAGAGCATCCACGTCTCCGACGGCGATCATCCCTATTGCGGCAATTGGTGGGTGCCCGGTCTCCAGCTCGGTTACGAACACAGTTTCGTCCATGCGATGGTCGAGTTCGTCCGCGGCCTCGAAAGCGGCAAGGGCTGCAAACCCGACTTCAAAGACGGACTCGCCACCGACTATGTGACCGACGCCGTGCTCAAGTCGGCCAAGACCCGCAAGTGGCAGAAAGTAAAGCAGGCCAAATGATCTAGAGCAGGGCAGGGCCTTTGCCCTGCCCTAGTTTGAGTTTCTCTCCTCCAAAAACCCCGGGCGGGTCTCAGACCCGCCCTCCTTTTTCCCCATGTTTTGTCACGCCGCCCGCCTCCTCGCCTTGGTCTCCGTTTTCGCCGCCACGCTCACCGCGGCCGCTCAGAATTCCCTCGTGCTCAATCCGCCCGCCGGGTCGAAGGCCACGGGCAAACACGTGGTCCTCCTTTCCGGCGATGAGGAATACCGCAGCGAGGAGGCCCTCCCGATGTTGGCGAAAATTCTCAGCCAACGCCACGGCTTCAAGACCACCGTCCTCTTCTCGTTGGGGGCCGACGGCACGATCGATCCCACCAACGGCAAATCGCTCGCCGACTCCGAAGCCCTGGACACCGCCGACATTATCATCATGTCGCTCCGTTTTCGTCTGTGGACCGATGAAGCGATGGCGCGCTTCGACGCCGCTTATCGCCGCGGAGTTCCGATGATTGCGCTGCGCACCTCGACGCACGCCTTCAACTTTCCCGCCGCCAGCAAGTGGTCGGATTACTCGTGGAACAACAAGACCACCAACCCGGGAGGCTTTGGGAACCAAGTCTTGGGCGAAACGTGGATTTCCCACTGGGGCAAACACAAGATCGAGGCCACCCGCACCGCCGTCGAGCCGGCCAACGCCAACGACCCGCTCCTGCGCGGCGTGGGTGAGATTTTTGGCCCCACCGACGTCTACGAAGTCTCATTGCCCGATGATGCAAAGATTCTCCTGCGCGGCCTCGTGTTGAAGGGCATGCAACCCACCGACGCACCGGCCGACACGGTGAAGAAACTCGCCGGCACGACCGCCACCCAGCCGCTCAACTCACCCGCGATGCCCGTTGCTTGGACGCGTCTCCACCGGAATCCCGCCGGCAAAGAAAACAAAATTTTCGTCACCACGATGGGTGATGGCATCGACTTACAGGACGAGTCGCTCCGCCGGCTGGTCGTCAATGCCACCTACTGGGCCGCCGGGCTCGAAATTCCGGCCAAGGCCGATGTCGCCACGTTCGACGGTTACGCCCCGCGCATGTACGGCTTCAACGGCTATCGCACCGGCATCAAACCCGCCGACCATGCCCTTGGTAAAGTGCTCCCCGTGGGCGGCACCGTGCCGCCGCCGCCGCCGAAACCTCCGGCCGCGCCGAAGCCCACGACGTCGGTCGCACCTGTGGCGCCCACGATCCCCGCCGCGCTCAACACGCCGCTCACCCTTAATCCCGGCACCAAGATCGCCCTCGTCGGCAACGCGCTCGCCGATCGCATGCAGCATTTCGGCGCGCTCGAGACGCTCATTCACGCGAAGTATCCGAAACACGAACTCGTCGTGCGCAATCTCGCCGTCACCGGCGACGAACTGACCACCCGCGCCCGTTCCAAAGACTTTGGCTCCCCCGACGAGTGGCTCGCCCGCGTCGGCGCCGATGTGATTTTTGCCTTCTTCGGTTTCAACGAATCCTTCGCCGGTCCCGCCGGCCTCGCGAAATTCAAGTCGGATCTCGATGCGTTCCTCCGCGACACCCGCGCCAAAAATTACGGCACCCGCGGAGCGCCGCAGATCGTGCTGTTCTCGCCGATCGCCAACGAAGCCCATCCCGACAAAAATTTCGAAATTCCGGCGGCGAACAACCGCAACCTCGCGCTCTACGCCGCCGCGATGGCCGAGGTCGCCGGCGATCGCGCCGGTGTGACCTTCGTCGATCTCTACGCCCCTTCGCAGAAACTGTTCGCTGAGGCCGCCAAGGCCGGCCGGCCGCTCACGATCAACGGCGTCCACCTCAACCAGACTGGTGACGCCGCCTTCGCGCCCGTGATTTTCCAGACGCTATTTGGCGAAGCCGCGCCGGTCGGTGACTTCTCGCAACTCCAGGCCGCCGTAAACCGGAAAAACACCGAGTGGCATTCCCGCTACCGCACGGTCGATGGCTACAACATCTACGGCGACCGGTCGAAGATCGCCTACGAATCCGTCAAGGATCAGCCCAAGATCACCAATTATCAGATCATGCAGGAGGAGATGAAACAGCGCGACACCATCACGGCCAACCGCGACCGCATCCTCTGGGCTGCCGCCAAGGGCGAAACCGCCCCGCCCGAGATGCTCTCGCTTCCGTTGGTCACTCCTTTCGGCACCAACAAGCCCGGCACCAACCCCGACGGCACCTACGAGTTCTTCACCCCGGAGCAATCCATGGCGCAGATGAAACTCGCCCCCGGAGTGAAGGTGAACCTGTTCGCCAGCGAGCGCGAATTCCCCGAACTCGCCAAAGCCGTGCAGATGGCCTGGGACACCAAGGGCCGCCTCTGGGTCGCCGTCTGGCCCAACTACCCGAGCCGCACCCCCACTTCCAAACTCGGCGACAGCATCATCATCCTGGAAGACACCGACCGTGACGGCAAAGCCGACAAACTCACCCACTTCCTCGACAACCTGAATTGCCCGACTGGCTTTCAATTCTACAAGGACGGCCTGCTCGTCATGCAGGCGCCGAATCTCTGGTTCGTCCGCGACACCGACGGCGACGGCAAGGCCGACACCCGCGAAAAAGTCCTCATGGGCCTCGACTCCGCCGACTCCCATCACACCGCCAACTCCCTCGTCTACGAGCCCGGCGGCGCGATTCTGCTCAGCGACGGCGTCTTCCACCGCTCGCAGGTTGAGACCGCCCTCGGGCCCGTGCGCAACATCGACGGCGCGCTTTTTCGTTTTGAGCCGCGCACCGGGAAATTCGAGACCTACGCCGCGTACGGCTTCGCCAATCCGCACGGCCGCGCCTTCGACCGCTGGGGCAATGATATCATCACCGACGCCACCGGCAATGCCACCTACTTTGGCGCGGCCTTCAGCGGTCGCCTCGATTACCCCGAGAAACACCCACGGTTGAAACAGATTTGGGAACGTCCGTCGCGCCCCTCCGCCGGCAGCACGATCATTACGAGCACGCATTTCCCCCAAGAGTATTGGGGCAATTATCTTAACCCCAATGTGATTGGCTTTCAGGGCATTTTTCGCATCTCGCTCGAGGCCGACGGCGCCGGGATCAAGGGCGTCCGTCAGACCGACCTCATGTCGTCGACGGAGAAAAATTTCCGACCCATCGACACCAACGTCGGGCCCGATGGCGCGATCTACGTGATCGACTGGCACAATCCCCTGATCGGTCACCTCCAGAGCCATCTCCGCGATTCCAACCGCGACCACGTCCACGGGCGCATCTATCGCCTCACCTACGAAGGCCGTCCGCTCGCCACCCCGCCCGTCATCGACGGCCAACCGATTCCGGCGTTGCTTGAGTTGCTCAAGCGCCCCGAAGACCAGATCCGCAACCTCGCCAAAATCGAGCTCGGCAAACACGACACCGCCGCCGTGATCGCCGCCGCCAAGACTTGGGTCGCCGCGCTCGACTCCGCGCACGCCGATTATCAACACCACCTTACCGAAGCGCTCTGGCTGCATCAGTGGCATAACGTCGTCGACGTCGCGTTGCTCGACCGCGTTTTGAAATCCCCGAGCGCCGATGCCCGCGCCGCCGCCGTGCGCGTACTCTGCTACTGGCGTGATCGCGTCCCCGGCGCGCTGGCGATTCTCCGCGAGAAAGCCTCCGATGAAAGCCAGCGCGTGCGCCTCCACGCCGTGCGCGCCGCCAGCTTCTTCTCCGAAGTCGCCGCGACCGAGGTCGCCCTCGCCGCGACCAAGCTCCCCGTCGACTACTATCTCGACTACGTCATCGGCGAGACGCTCCGCCAGCTCCGTCCGTTTTGGGCGAAGAGTATTGGTGACGGCTCCGGCTTCGCCTCGGCCGATCCCGCCAGCGTGCGCTACCTGCTGCGCACCCTCAAAGTTTCCGACCTGCTCAAACTCCCGCGGACCGTCGACGTGCAGGAAAACATCCTCGGCCGCTCCGGCGTCACCGATGCCGTCCGCGCCGAAGCCCTCGCTGGCCTGGCCAAAGCCCGTAAGGTTACCCCGGTCGAACTGCTCCTCACCACGATCGATTCACCCGGCGAAGTGGACTGGAAAAACGTCGGTCGCCTCCTGCTGATGCAGCCTGCGGCCGATCTCAAACCCCACCGCGCCGCGATGCTGAAGCTCGCGCTGGCCGACAACGCCCCGGGCCGCTCCCACGGTTGGGCCGCGCTTGCGCTCGCGGACGGCTCGCTCGACGCGCTCTGGACCGAGGCGCGGAAATCCCCGCTCTCCCAAGCCAGTTTCCTCGGCGGAGTGCATCTCATTCCCGAGGCCAAGTTACGCGCCACCGCCTATGACCTCGTGATGCCGATTCTCGCCGCCACCATCACCGATCTCCCCGGTCCCGATGGCATCGTGCAAGCCATGCAACGCGACGCCATCCGCTCCGCCGTCAGCACGCGCCGAGAACCCGCTGCCGTCTTTAACGCCGTCGCCGGCATGATCGCCCGCGGTTATCAAGTGCCGACCGCCGCCCAGGGTCTGCGCGCGCTCCCGCGCGCCAATTGGCCCGCCGAGTCCGCCGCCGCCGCCGCGCGCGATCTCGTGGCTTGGGCCGGCAAAGCCCACTCGAGCGAACGCACCGGCCGCGATTATATCGAGACCGTTCAAGTCGCCGGCCTGCTCGTGGATACCATGCCCGCCGCCGAAGCCGCACCGCTCCGCGCCACTTTGGCCGGTTTGCGCGTGGCGAGCTTTGTGGTTCGCACCGTCGTCGAAGAGATGCGTTACGACACGACGCGCCTCGTCGTGCAGATGGGAAAACCCTTCGAGATCATTTTCGAGAATCCCGACGTGATGCCGCACAACCTCGTCGTCGTCCAACCCGGGGCGCGTCAAAAGGTGGGCTTGTCCGCGATGGAGTTGCCCGCCGGTCATGTGGACCGCCAAGGCCGGGCTTGGGTGGGCGAAGACAAGGAAATCATCGCGGCGTCCAAAATGCTCGAGGCTGGTCAGGCGGAGACGATGAAGATCACCGCACCGCGTACGGAGGGCGTCTACGAATTCGTCTGCACCTTCCCCGGGCATTGGGCGCTCATGCATGGCGAGATCGTCGTGACCAAGGACGTCGACGCCTATCTCAAGGCCAACCCGCCGCCGGCCCCCGCGGCCCGTGCCGTCACACTCCTCGAACTTTGTGATCCGCGCCTCGCGCAACCTCTCGTTTCGTCCACCGTCCTATCCTCCCGCACCCCATGAAAAAACTCCGCTCCCGCCTCGTCTCGCTTGCGCTGCTCGCGCTCGCTCCCTTCGCCGTCGCCGCCGATGCCGGCTTCAAATCAATCTTCGACGGCCAGACCCTTGCCGGCTGGGACGGCAACAAAGACGTCTGGTCCGTCCGCGACGGCGCGCTCACCGGCCAGACCACCGCCGAGAAAACCGTCAAGGCCAACACCTTTCTCGTCTACAACGGCGCCCAGCCCGCGAATTTTGAGCTGAGGCTGTCCTTCCGCCTCACCGCCCAAAACGAGAAGAATCAGGCCAACTCCGGCGTCCAATACCGCAGCAAGCTCATGGATCCCGCGACCTTTGTGGTCGGCGGCTACCAAGCCGACATCGATTCCACGGGCAAATATGCCGGCATGCTCTACGAAGAGAGAGGTCGCGGTATCTTGATGGGACCCGGCGAAAAAGTCCGCATCGGCGCCACGATCATGGTCGATGACGCCAAAAAAGCCGGCGCCAAGAAGAAGCAGACCGCCGTGGAGAAACTCCCCGGGGCCACGCCGCCTGCCGAGATTCTCGCCGCCTACAAACTCGGCGAATGGAACGATTTTGTCGTCATCGCCGAGGGCAACCACCTCCGCCACTACCTCAACGGCAAGCTTACCGCCGACGTGATCGACACCGATTCCACCCTCGGAGCCGCTGCCGGCGTCATCGCCTTCCAGCTCCACACCGGACCGCCGATGACGGTTCAGTTCAAGAACGTCTCTCTCAAGACCCTCCCGTAAGGCGCTCGTCCGCCGTTTGCTTTTGCCGGGCGAGGTCGCTCGCCCGGTCTTGTTAGTGTACCCCCCCCACGCCCCGCTGCGGCTGTGCCTGCCCGCGTCATTTCTTCGCACGGCCGATTCATGCAGGGATTCCTTAAACCTGCCTCACGCTAATCCCCTCGATGAGAACCTCACCCCCATCCCATCAACGTCTCCCCGTTGCCACGTCTCACCTGCTACCCCTTGCCCTCTCGGTCTTTCTTTCTTTCTCCGCCACCTTTACCCAAGCCGCCACCATTTCCGGGAATGTGGCCAATCTCGGCACGGGCAACCTCCTGCAAGGCGCCCGGGTTGAGATTCCCGCTCTCGGAGTCTCCGCCCTCGTTGATGAAACGGGCCGTTACGTCCTCGGCTCTCTCCCCGCCGGCACCCACGAACTCGTCGTCACTTACCTCGGCCTCGATAGCCAACGCGCTGTTGTCGCCGTCACCGCCGATCAAGGCGCGACGCGTAACTTCGATCTCACCACGGGCATCTATAAGCTCGAGCAGTTTAAAGTGAAGGGCGAGCGCGAGGGCGATGCGTCGGCCCTGACCGCCGCGCGCAACGCCGAAAACCTCAAGAACGTCGCCGCCACCGACTCCTTCGGCAATCTGCCCAACATGAACGCCGGTGAGGTCGCCATCCGCTTGCCCGGCATCTACGGCGAACTCGACGCCGGCGGCAACCTCAGCGGCTTCAACGTTCGCGGCATGGGCGCGGGCCTCAACTCCGTCACGATGGACGGCGGCCTCATGACCGGCCAGGGCGGCCTCGGGCGCTCCATTTTCGTCAACAACATCACCGGCGCGATGTTCGACCAGGTCGAGCTCATCAAGGGTCACACGCCTGACAAGGGCGCCGATTCCCTCGGCGGCACGATCAATTTCAAGAGCCGCTCGCCCCTCTCCATGCGCGAGAAACGCCGCATCACCTACACGCTCAGCGCCCGCATCGCGCCGTCCTTCACGCAACAGATTCCCATCCGCGAGCAGCGTCGCCTCCATGGTCTCGCCAACCTCGGCTACCAGGAAGTCTTCGATGCCTTCGGTGGCAGCCGCAACCTCGGCGTCTCCGTCACGCTCTTCAACAGCGAGACCGCCATCGGTTCGTTTTTCACCACCCGCGATTTCCAGAACACGGCCACCTCGCCCGCCTTCCTCTATAGCTATCTCACGAGCGATCTCTACAACCACCGCCGGCAGAAAAACATCACCGCCAAAGCCGACTACCGGCTCGCCCCGTCGACCAAACTCTCGTTCCTCGCGACTTACATCGATCACTCCGAAGTCTATCGCCGCCAATACAACGTCAGCGCCATCACCAATCAGGTCGTATTTGATCCCGCGCTCGACACGGCTGCCAATACGGCTGCTGGTATCGCGCCGGGCTACACCCCACGGGTGACGACCGTGCGCCCCGTCCCAAGCTCCGTGATCGATGTCACCATGACGGGCCCGAATAATTTCTTCAACCGCCTCCGCCGTGTCGACTTGGGCCTCGAGCACCAGCAGGGACCGCTGCTAATCGAAGCCAACCTCCGCCGCACCCAGACGCGCATCAACATCGGCAACGGCGAGGGTGGAGTTCTGGTCAATCGTATCGCCGGTGCCGGCTGGATCCTCGATCGTACGGAATCGGATCTGTTCCCCAAATTCATCCGGAACGGCGGTCCCGATTTCACCAACCCCGCCAATTATCGGCCTACCGCCAACGGCCTGACCAACGGCAACAACAAGGAATTCCACGAGGTGAACGAAGGCCGCATCGATGTGCGCTACAATCTGCCGCTCTCGGCGCCGATTTTTGCCAAGGCCGGCGTCCACTGGCGCGAGCAGACCGTGGGTGTTCGTAGCGCCTCGCGCCGTTGGAGCTACACCGGCACCGGCCCGCTCCCCCACGACCCCAATCTCGTCACGATGGACCAGCGCAAGACGGGCCGCGGCATCCCGCAATGGGAAGCGTCATGGTTTATTCGTGGTCGCGAGGTGATCGACCCCACGATCTGGCGGGAGGATTTCTATTTTCGCGAGACCACGGGCTTCACCTCCTACCGCCAAGCCGTCGAAACGGTCACTGCGCCCTACGCGATGGCGCAGGGTAAGCTCGGTCGCGATGGCTGGCTCGCCCGCACCGGTTTCCTCGGCGGCGTGCGCTGGGAGAAGACCGAGAACGAGGCCGACGGCTTCGTGCGCGCCCGCCGCCTCAGCGGCACGCCTGCTACCGCCACCGAGGCCGCAGCGATCGCCGCGGCGCAGGCCGACTACGCCAACAACCGCCGCACCGTTGACGGCGAATACACCAAAGCGTTTCCCAGTGTCCACGCCTGGCACGACATCACCCAGAATCTCAAGGCTCGCCTAAGCTGGTCCACGAGTTTTGGCCGCCCCGGCTTCGGCAATCTCGTGCCCGGCGAGATGCCCAATGAGGCCAACGCCAACTTCGGCGGCCGCTCCACTCTCACGATCAACAACCCGTCCCTCCTGCCGCAGACCGCGAAGAACTGGGACGCCACGCTCGAGTATTATTTCGAGCCCGTCGGCAACTTCTCGGCCGGCTGGTTCCACAAAGAGATCCGCGACTACATCGTCGGCGGCATCGAATCCGGTATCATCGCAACCGGCACTGATAACGGCTTCAACGGCGAATACCCCGGCTGGACCATCCTCACCACCGCCAACGCCGGCACCGCCGTGGTGCAAGGCTGGGAATTTAGCTATCAGCAGCAGTTCACATTCCTCCCCGGCATGCTCAAAGGCCTCAGCGGTAGCATCAATTACACGCTGCTCGATACCCACGGTAACTTCGGCGGCACCGGCCGGCGCGAAAAGGGCGAGGTGCCGAACTTCGTTCCGGTTACTACCAACGCCAGCCTCAGCTGGCGCTACCGAGGATTTACCACGCGCCTGCTCGTGAACTATGCGGACACCTTCCTCACTGCCTACAACGCCATCTCGCCCGCGCGAAACCTCTACCGCGTCGAGCGCAAACTCATCAACGTCGGCTTCGGCTACCAACTCCGTCCCACGCTCAACGTGACCCTCGACGTCGATAACCTCACCAATGTCCCGCAGAAGCGCTACCGCGGTACAACCGACAACGTCGAACATTTCAACTATCCCGGCACCACCATCACCATCGGCCTCAACGGTCGCTTTTAACGACGGAGCGAAAATCATCAACCGTATCTAAGCCCATTGCACAACCCATGGAAACACTCTCCCTCCGCCGCTCGCTCCGCCTTCCTTCGGCTTTACTCGTCTCGCTCTCTGCTTCCGCCCTTTCCGCCCAAACCGCCCTCGCTCCTTCCTACAGCGGTACCAATACTCCGGCGGCCGAGGCGGCCGCCGCCGTCAAACTCGAGGACTTTGTCGTCACCGGGGTCTTCAATGCCACTGAAGCCAAGAAGGCTACCACCGCCATTACCACGCTGACCTCCGCGTATCTCGCCGAGCAGGTCTATCTCAGCGCCGACGATATGTTGCTCGAGGTCGCCGGGGTGTTCGTGAATTCCTCGCTCGGCGAAATTCGCGGCATGGTTTATTCGCGCGGCATCTCCGCCGATAGCTCCGACGGCGCCACCGGCCAATACTACGTCTCCATGCAGGAGGACGGCCTGCCGATCACCAACATCGCCTTCGGCAACTACAACGCCTCCTACTTCAATCGCCCCGATGCCACGCTCCAACGCGTCGAGGCCGTCCGCGGCGGCAGCGCCTCCATCACGTCCTCTAATTCCCCCGGCGGCGCTTTCAACTACATCAGCCGCACGGGTTCTGCCCGCGCCGGCGGAGAAATCCGCACCCGCTTCGGGCTCGAGGGCCGCGGTGAGCCGCATTACCGTGCCGACTTGGTTTACGGCGGCCCGCTTGGCCGGACGGGCTGGGTTTACAGCATCGGCGGCTTCTACCGCCACGCCGTGGGCCATCGCCCCGCCGACGGTTATCCGATGAACAACGGCTTTGTCACTCGCGGCAATCTTTTCAAAGACTACGGCCGCGGCTCCGTGAAAATTTACGGCAAATACATGGACGACCGGAACCACTGGTATGAATACCTGCTCGCCCGCGATCCGCAGAACCCGAAGCAGTTTCCCGGTCTCAGCCGCTACAGCACCAACCTGCTGCCGAAAAGCTCCCACCAATACCCGCGTGAGTCCGATACCACCTTCGGCACCTTCGACACCGCCGATGCCGTGCGCTCCCGCCAGCGCTATGTTGGCATCGATTGGAAACACGAATTCGGCGACGGTTGGTCCCTCAGCCACAACGTGAAATTCAGCCGCAGTTGGGCCGACTGGAACTCCTCCGCCGGCGTTACCCCGCGCTCCCTCGAGTGGCCGAATTTTTTCTCCTCGATGGCCATCCAGTTCAGCGGCGGCGGCACCGCGCTCAACGGCCGGGTGCCGCCCGGGCTTTACCGCTTCTCCGACCGACGAACCGGCAATGTCCTCGCCGAGGTCACTTCCAACGGCAACTACACGGTCAACGCCAACGCCCTCGTCAACGCCGGCCAGATCGTCCGCTTTGCCAATCTCCCCAACCCGCAGATCGTCCCCAGCGCGTTCTGGGTGAACACCGGCCGCGTCGCCAACGAGCACATGGACGAGATCATGGAGCGCCTTGCGCTCACCAAAAAATGGCGCACCCATTCGTTAACCGGCGGCGGCTACTTCGGTTACGCGGGCATCTCCGACCGCCAGACCAGCGGCGGTCGCACCGCCTCGCCGCTCACCGAGCAACCGGAGCCCGTCGCGATCACTTGGATACCCGCGACCGCCGCCAACCAACCCGCCGGCACGCCCGCCGCCGCCCTCGCCGCCGTCGCCGGTTGGAACGGCCAGCCCGTCCAGCTCACCAATCCCGAAGGCTTCACCGCGCTCGGCAACGGCTACACGCGTGACCTCGCGATCTCGCGCCAATTTGCCTATTTCTTCGGCCACAAGTGGGACATTACTCCGCGCTGGGGCATTGATTGGGGTTTTCGCGGCGAGCGCATCCGGGTCGATGGCTTCAATCAATCCGGCTCGCAAAACCCTCGCGGCAATTGGGACCCCACTTACGGCGGCGCCGACGGCAATCCCCTCACGCTGGCCGACAACCGCTTCACCGTGCCGAATCCCAACGCCCAGTGGTTTTTCGATAAGGACGTCCGCGCCTTCTCGTGGTCCGTCGCCAGCAATTTCGTCATCAACAACGAAAACTCCTTCTACGTCCGCTTGGCCGACGGCGAGAAGGCGCCCGACTACGCTTTCTTCCGCAACTACAACTCCGTCTTCCGCCTCGCGAACCTCCGCCCGCGCCCCCAGACGGTCGAGCAAGTTGAACTGGGCTACCGCTGGAAAACCGCCCGCGCCACCGTCACCGTCACACCGTTCTGGTCGCGCCTCGGTAACATCAACTCGAACCCCCAGGCCACCGAAGCCGACGGCATCACGCTCTACTATCCCGATCCCATCTACAACATGACCACCACGCTCGGCGTGGAGATCGAGGGCGAATACCGCTTTACTGATCGCTTCAAGGTGCGATCCGTCCTCACCGCCCAAAAGCCTGAGAACACGATCTGGAAGGTCTTCGTCGCCGGCGTAAACGGCCGCGACGACGACAGCTACCTCGATTTCTCCGGCCGCGACGCCGACAACAACCCTGACTTCATCCTCAACACCACGTTCGATTACCGCCTACGCAACGGCTTCGTAAACGCGTCGTGGCGCCACATGGGCGAGCGCGCCGGCAACATCGCCAACGTCATCACGCTCCCGCGCTTTAACCAGTTTAACCTAAACGCCGGGTGGACCATCAGCCGCACGCGCAACCTCGGCTTCTCCATCAACAATCTCTTCGACAGCGAAGGCGTCATGACGTGGCGCGGTTGGGGCGTGAACCCTGGCGATCGCCAGAGCTACCGGTCTCTCCCCGCGTCAGGTCGCGACACCATGCTTCAATACGTCCCCGTCCAGCCCCGCTCCTACTGGCTTACCTTTACCCAAAAATTATGATCTGCCTTGTCATTGCGAGAAGCGCAGCGACGAAGTAATCTATCCGCCAACTCCCGCGTGCCAGCGCCCTTACCTCGCGCTTTCACTCTCCGCTCACTTCCACTTTCCCAAATCATGATCTCCTCCCGCTTGCTCCACCACCGCCGCGCCAGCCTCGGCGCGCTGCTCCTTCTGGGCCTTACCGCGGTCGCGCTCCCCGCCCAAACGCCCGACGAAAAAGCCAAGGGCAAAGCCAAATCGGCTGCGCCCGCCGCAGCCGCCCGCGCCGAACTCGCTGCCCTCACCGAGGCGACCGCTCCCTCGGCCATCCAAGTGGCCGCCGGGTTCAAAGTGGAGTTGCTCTACACGGTGCCAAAGGAAGAGCAGGGTTCGTGGGTCGCGCTCGCCGTTGACCCCAAGGGCCGGATCACCGCCGGCGACCAATACGGCGGGCTCTACCGGATCAGCCCGCCGCCTGTCGGCACGAGCACCGGCACCAAGGTTGAAAAACTCGCCATCACTTTGCCTGCGGTCCCGCTTCCCCCCGGAGCCGAACCGCGCCCGACCCCTAAACGCGCGCAAGCCACCGGCGGTGCCGCCTCGCCCTCCGTGGGCGCACACGGGCTCCTTTATGCCTTCGACAGCCTCTACGTGATGGTCGACGAGGTGCCGGCCAAGCAGGGTATTTGGCGCCTCCGCGACACCGACGGCGACGATCAGTTCGACGATTTCAAGTATCTGCGTGAAACTCGCGGCAGCGGCGAACACGGCCCCCACTCGCTGGCCCTTTCTCCGGACGGCAAATCCATCTATTTTGCGAACGGCAATATGACCGCCCTGCCCACGGGCTTCGAGAAGTCCCGCCCCGTCCGCTGGGATGAGGACCATCTCCTTCCCCGCATGTGGGATGCCCGCGGCCACGCCAAAGACACATTCGCGCCCGGCGGCTACATCGCCCGCTCCGACCCGGAGGGCAAAACGATCGAGATTTTTGCCATGGGCTTCCGCAACCAGTTCGACCTTTCCTTCGACCAAAACGGCGAACTCTTCACCTACGATTCCGACATGGAGTGGGACCAGGGCGCGCCGTGGTATGTGCCGACCCGTATCAACCACGTCGTCGATGCCGGTGACTACGGTTGGCGCAGCGGCGCGGGCCGTTGGCCCGACTACTACGCCGACAGCCTGCCGGCCCCGCTGAATATCGGCCCGGGCTCGCCCACCGGCACCGTCTTCGGCACGGGCGCGAAATTTCCCGCCAACTATCAGACTGCGTTTTACGCCGCCGATTGGACCTACGGCACGCTCTACGCCGTCCACCTCAAGCCCGACGGCGCCAGCTTCATCGGCGAGAAGGAAGAATTTCTCTCCGGCAAGCCGCTTCCGCTCACCGACCTCGTGATCAACCCCCGCGACGGCGCGATGTATTTCGCCGTCGGCGGCCGTCGCACGCAGTCTGCGCTCTACCGCGTGACCTATACCGGCACCGAATCTACCGCCCCGGCCAAGCCGCCGGAGCCCACCGCTGAGGCGAAACTCCGTCGCTCGCTCGAAGTTTTGCACGCCGAAGGCACCGGCCCGGCGGCCATCGCGATCGCCTGGCCCCACCTCGCTTCGCCCGACCGTTACGTGCGCTTCGCCGCCCGTGCCGCGATCGAGCGCCAGCCCGCTTACCACTGGGCCGACCGCGCGCTCGCCGAGAAGAATCCCCAGGCCGCCATCGAGGCCCTGATCGCCCTCGCTCGCGTTGGCGAGAAACGCTACCAGCCCAAGCTCATCGACTCGCTTCTGCGACTCGACTTCGCGAAACAACCCGCGGCGCTCCGGCTCCCACTCCTCCGCGCTTGGCAGCTCGCCTTCACGCGCATGGGCAAGCCCGATGCCGCCACCTGCGCCCGCGTGGTCGCGAAACTCGATCCGCATTTCCCGCACACCGATACGTTCGTGAACCGCGAACTCGTCTCGCTGCTCGTCTACCTCGACTCGCCCACCGTCGTGGCGAAGACCGTGCCGCTACTCCGCGTCGCCGAACCCGTGACCATCACCGGCGAACTGCTCGGCGGCGAAAAACTCATCGCGCGCAACGACCGCTACGGCTCCACCGTGCAAAGCGTCGCCGATGCCCGCGCCGACCGCCAACAGATCCACTACGCCTACAATCTTCGCCACGCCACCGCCGGTTGGACGCCCGCGCTGCGCCGCGAGTATTTTTCGTGGTTCCCCCGCACGAGCGCATGGAAAGGCGGCGCCAGCTTCCCCGGATTCCTGAAAAACATCCGCACCGAGTCGCTCGCCCGCGTGCCCGACGCCGTCGAGCGTATCGCGTTGGAGAAACTCTCCCTGGCGCCGCTCAACACCGTCGTCGCCGACTATGTCGCCCCGAAAGGACCGGGCCGCGACTACACGGTGAATGACGCGGCCGCTCTCTTCCCCGCCAAGCTCACCGGCCGCAAATTCGCGCAAGGCAAAGCGATGTTCACCGCGACCGCGTGTCTCGCCTGCCACCGCTTTGGCAACGAAGGCTCCGGCATCGGTCCCGACATCTCCGGCGCCGGCAACCGCTACAGCGTTCGCGACATGTTGGAGAATCTGATCGAGCCCTCAAAAGTCATCAGCGACCAATACGGCAGCGAACAGATCGAGCTGAAGAACGGTGACATCGTGTTCGGCCGGGTCGTCGGTGAAGCCGAAGGCCAGCTGCTGGTGATGAGCAATCCCTTCGCGCCCGATGACGTGACGAAGGTCGATCCGGACCGCATCAAAGAGCGGAGCAACAACCCTGTTTCCATGATGCCGGCCGGTCTGATCAACAGCTTGAACGCGGACGAGTTGAAAGACCTCGTCGCGTATCTCCTGAGCGGCGGCAACCCCGACGACCCGATGTTCGCAAAGGCGAAGTAAGCGCGCGCGGGACCGACCTTAGCCGTCTCTCAAACCCATCGCGCCCCGAAATCGCGGCGGTCGACCGGCCAAGTCCGCCAGCGCGGGTGCGCGGGGATGGCACCGGGTTGCGTGACGCGGGCGGCTTCGGCGAGGTTGTGACAGACGACGCGCAAGTCGGCCTCGCACCAAAAGTCGTTGGTCGTCGTGGGATCGGGGGCGTGCGCCG
>NEVA01000024.1 GCA_002304445.1 Opitutia bacterium Tous-C4FEB
CGCGATCATCACCCCGGCGCTGATCGTCGGCGCGATCGCCGAACGCATGAAGTTCTCCGCGATTTTGCTCTTCGTCGCGATCTGGATGCTCGTCGTCTACTTCCCGTTGGCCCACATGATCTGGGGCGTGACCGGTTTAATGAACGGCGTCTGGAATGGCGACGCGGTCATAAAGGCGATCGACTTTGCCGGCGGCACCGTGGTCCACATGTCCTCGGGTTGGTCCGCCTTGGTGCTTTGCATCATCCTCGGGCCGCGCCTTGGATTCGGTAAGGAAAAAATGGCGCCGCACAGCCTCGTGCTTTGCATGGTCGGCACCGGCATGCTCTGGGTCGGCTGGTATGGCTTCAACGCCGGCAGCGCGCTCGCCGCCGACGGCGTAGCGGCCAACGCCTTCATGACGACCACGCTCGCTGCCGCCGTCGCCGCGTTCACGTGGGGAATGATCGAAAAACTGTTTCGCGGCCACGCCTCGATTTTGGGTTTCTGTTCCGGCGCGGTCGCCGGGTTGGTCGTGATCACGCCGGCCGCCGGCTTCGTTGATCCGACCGGCGCGATCGTCATCGGCGTGCTTGCCGGCGCCGTGCCGTATTTGGCCTGCACCAAGTTGAAGTCGATGTTCGGCTACGACGACGCGCTCGACACCTTCGGCGTCCACGCCGTGGGCGGCACGCTCGGAGCTTTGCTCACCGGCTTCCTCGCCACAGCGAGCGTCAATTCGAACCTGACCGGCGCTTACGCCACCAAGAACGGTCTCGCGAAGCTTGTGACCGACGGCGGTCTCTGGCTCGAACAGGTCAAGGCTATCGGCATCACGCTGGTGCTCTCGATCCTCGCGACGGTGGTGATCGCCTACATCGTGAAAGCCCTCGTCGGTCTGCGGCCCACGCCGGAAGCCGAGTCGCAAGGGCTCGACATCACCGATCACCAAGAAGAAGGCTATATCAACTGAGTTAATCCTCAATCTATCCATCCATGAAATTCATCACCGCCATCATCAAACCCTTCAAACTCGACGAAGTGAAAGAGGCGCTGAGCGCCGTCGGGATCGAAGGCATGACCGTCACTGAGGTAAAGGGCTACGGACGCCAAAAAGGACACACCGAGATCTATCGCGGGAGCGAATACACGGTCGATTTTCTGCCCAAGGTGAAAATCGAGATCGCTGTGACCGACGACCTCGTCGGCAAAGCGGTCGAGGCGATCGCTAAGTCGGCCAAGACCGGCAAGATCGGCGACGGCAAAATCTTCGTGATGCCACTCGAGGAAGTGATCCGCATCCGCACCGACGAGCGCGGTGAGTCGGCGGTTTGAGCGTTTTTTAAACTGATCCGAAGGCCGGCTCATGAGGAGCCGGCCTTTTTCGTTCAAAGCCGGTTCGCCTCGTGGCGGATCGAACGCTGGTAGGCGGTGATGCCGGGATCTTCGCTGGTGTCGGCGAGAGCGAGCAAAAGAAGCTGGGTGGCTTCGGCGTGATTGCCTTGCTCGTGGAGCGTCAAAGCCAAGAAGACGTCGAATTCACGATTGTCGGGAAATTGCGTTTGGCCCGACCGGAGGACCTCGGCGGAGCGGGCGAACTGGCCGGTGTGACGGAGCGTGGAGCCGAGACCGAGGAGCGCGCCGGCGAGTTCGTTGGGTGCGAGGCCGAGGGCGATGGCTCGTTCGTAGTGAGGGACGGCCTCGGCTGCGCGGTCGAGCACCTCGCTCGTCCATGCGAGTTGGTAGGCGATCTCGGGAACGTGGGGAAAACGGGCGTCGAGTTTCTGCAGCAGCCCGAGGACGTGATCCACTTGGCCGCCGTGGCGGGCGCCGATGATGGCGTCGAGTTCGGATTTCCAGTCAGACATCGGAAAAGAAGAAAGCGCGGAGGTAAGCTCCGCGCTTTCGGACTTAGGATGGGTCGCTCAGTTGGCCGGAGCGGCGCCGGGGGCGGCGGGCTTGACCGTCTTTATGGCGAGGGCGCGGGTGGCGATCTCGATCTTGAGGCGGGCGAGGTAGTCGGCGAAGGGCATGACGCCTTCGTCGCCCTTGGCGCGGCTGCGGACGCTGATCGACTGGGTCTCGGCTTCCTTGCCGCCGAGGACGAGAGTGTAGGGGACCTTGTCGATTTCGGCGCGGCGGATTTTGGCGCCGAGCTTGTCGCTCTGCTCGTCGAGTTTGGCGCGGACGCCCGCGGCCTTGAGCTGTGCGAGCAGTTGCGCGCCGTAGTCGTTCACGCGGTCGGTGATCGGCACGAGGCGGACTTGTTCAGGGGCGAGCCACACAGGGAAATCTCCGCCAAAGTGCTCGATGAGCACGCCACAGAAACGCTCCATCGAGCCAAAGGGCGCGCGGTGGATCATGACGGGGCGGTGCGACTGGTTGTCGGCGCCCATGTAGTGGAGGTCGAAGCGGACGGGGAGATTGTAGTCCACCTGCACGGTGCCGAGCTGCCACTCGCGGCCGATCACGTCTTTGATAACGAAATCGATCTTGGGGCCGTAGAACGCGGCCTCGCCGGGTTCCTCTGTGAAGGGCACGCCGAGGGTCTTGGCGGCCTCGCGGCAGGCGTTCTCGGCTTTGTCCCAGTTAGCGGTGTCTCCGGTGTATTTGTTGGAGTCGGGATCGCGGAGCCCGACGCGCACGCGGTAATCGGCCATGCCGAGCGTGGAGAGGACGGTCTTCACGAGGGAGAGACAGCCGAGGACTTCGGCGGCGACCTGGTCCTCGGTGCAGAAGAGATGGGCGTCGTCCTGCGTGAAGCCGCGGACGCGGGTCATGCCGTTGAGCTCGCCGGACTGCTCCCAGCGGTAAACGGTGCCGAACTCGGCAAGGCGCACGGGGAGGTCGCGGTAACTATGAGGCTGGGACGCGAAGATCTTGATGTGGTGCGGGCAGTTCATCGGCTTCAGCATGAAGCCATCGAGGAGCTTGGCCGGGTCCATGACGCGGTCTTTGCCGATCATTTCTTTGCCCACGCGGGTGTTGAGCTGGTCGGCGAACTGCGAGGAAACGGCTTCGAGACGCGCGGTGAGTTCGGCGCAGCCGCAGCCTTCAGCGGACATCTTGGCGAGAGCGTCGGGTTCGGCGAACGCGGGGAACTGCGACTCCTTGTAGTACGGGAAGTGGCCCGAGGTTTTGTAGAGCGAGAGTTTGCCGATGTGCGGCGTGAAGACCTGAGAGTAACCCTGTTTGCGGAGCTCGCCGCCGATGAAGTCCTGCAATTCTTGGCGGATGATCGAGCCGTTGGGCGTCCAGAGGATGAGGCCTTGGCCGACATCTTCGTCGATGTGGAAGAGCTTCAGATCGCGGCCGAGTTTACGGTGGTCGCGGGCCTTGGCCTGCTCCTGGCGGTCGAGGTATTGGTCGAGTTCTTCGCGCGTGGGGAAGGCGGTGCCGTAGATGCGCTGGAGCTGTTTGTTCTTCTCGTCGCCGCGGTGGTAGGCGCCGGCGATGGACAGAAGTTTGAAGGCTTTGAGTTTCGAGGAGTAGCGCACGTGTGTGCCGGCGCAGAGGTCCATGAACTCGCCGTTCTGGTAGAAGGAGATTTTCTCGTCGGCGGGGATGTCGGCGAGACGGCCGAGTTTGTAGCGTTCTTGGCCGCGGGAGATGATAAGCGCGGTGGCTTCTTCGCGGGAGAGTTCTTTGCGGTAAAACGGCTGGTTCTCGCCGGCGACTTTCTTCATCTCGGCTTCGATTTTGATGAGGTCGTCGGCGGTGAATTTATGGTCGAGATCGAAGTCGTAGTAGAAGCCGGTGTCGGTGGGCGGGCCGATGTCGAGTTTGGCGTCGGGGAAAAGACGGAGGACAGCCGTCGCGAGGATGTGCGAGGCCGAGTGGCGGAGTTCTTCGAGGGGAGACATCATGGGAATTTTCGATTTTAGATTCTGGATTTTCGATTTCAGGACCGGCGGCCGGTGGCCTGTTATTTTTTCACCGGTTCGAGTTTGTAGGCGGTTTTGCTATCGAGCATCGACCAACCGGCGGCGGCGAGTTCCTTGCGAAGCGCGTCGGCGGCGGCGAAGTCTTTGGCCTGTTTCGCGGCCCAGCGCTTTTCGGCGAGGGCGGTGATGGCGGCGGGGATTTCGGCTTTCATTTCGACCGTGAGGTCGAGCCCAAGGGCGAAGAGCACGGCGTCGAAAGAGCTCAGATCCACGTTAGTAGGGCCGCGGTTCACGATTGAGAAGAGAGCGCCGAGCGCTCCGGGCGTATTGAGGTCGTCGTGCAACGAGGAGAACACGCTGGCGAACGTCTCGGCGTCCTCGCCGGCGGCAGTGCCCAACGAGGATCGGAACGTGCGCAACGAATTCAACGCGCTCTCGGCCGCGCGCAGCGAATCCAACATGAAATTCAACTGCTTCCTCGGGTGGCCCATGAGCAGGGCGTAGCGGACGGCCATCGGGGAGTAACCCTTCTCGACGAGATCGCCCAAGGTGTAGTAGTTGCCCTTGCTCTTGCTCATCGTGGTGCCTTCGACGAGCAGGTGTTCGCTGTGATACCAGTGGCGGGAGAAGGTCGTGCCGTTGCAGCACTGGCTCTGGGCGATCTCGTTTTCGTGGTGGGGGAAGAGCAAATCGACGCCGCCCGTGTGGAGATCGATCGTGTCGCCCAAAATGGCTTTGCTCATGGCGCTGCACTCGATGTGCCAGCCGGGTCGGCCTTCGCCGGCGCCGCGGGGGCCGGGCCATTTCACGTCGCCGTCTTCCTCGGGTTTGTAGGCCTTCCAAAGGGCAAAGTCGGAGACAGAGTCTTTATGATCCGCGTCGGCGACGGTGTTGGTGATCTTGAGTTCGCGCTCTTTGATGCGGGAGAGGGCGCCGTAGCCGGGAAACGAATCGAGTTTGAAATACACGGAGCCGTCGGCGGCGCGGTAGGCGTTCCCTTTCTCCATGAGCACCTCGATCATGTTGACCTGCTCCTTGATGTAGCCGGTGGCGGTGGGCTCGGCGTGGGGGCGTAGGCAGTTGAGGGCGTCGCAGTCGGCGTGGAATTTATCGGTCCACTTTTTGGTGATCTCGGCGAGCGGGCGTTGCTCTTTTTGGGTCTGGCCGATGGTGCGGTCGTCAACGTCGGTCAGGTTGCGGACGTGGTTTACTTTGTCGCGGCCGAACTGGAGCTCGAGCAACCGACGGATGACGTCGTTGACGACAAAGGTGCGAAAGTTGCCGATGTGCGCGGGCGCGTAGACGGTCGGGCCGCAATTATAAAAGCGGACCACGCCATCGGCGTGCGACGGCGTGATCGGTTTGAGGCGGCGGTCGAGGGAATCGTAAAGCTGAAGGGCCATATTCGGAGAATCGGGAAGGAAGGTGTTAACGGAATTCCGACGGAGCGGAACGTTCTTTTTATCGGTCGTTGGACCGACGGTTTTCGCCTGACGGCGCGCGCGGGCGCCGGCGGTTGCGGTCAATAACCGCAGCCCGTAGTTCGCGCCAAAACGGAGCGAATCGAGGAGGTCGAAAAATTGATGGCGGGCCGGCGCATGGCGTGATTTCTTCGCGGAGAAACACGGATATGACGGACCACTTCAAGCTCGATTTAACCCAACGGCCGCGGCGCTTGCGTCGCACGGCCAGCTTGCGGGCGATGGTGGAAGAGACGGTGTTGCGTCCGGCGGATTTTGTCGCGCCGTTGTTCGTGATCGAAGGCAAAGCGGCGCCGGAGCCGATCGGTTCGATGCCGGGGGTGCGGCGGCTGTGCATCGGTGACGCGGTGAAGGAGTGCCGGGCGTTGGCGAAATTGGGCGTGCGGGCGGTCGCGTTGTTTCCAAAGCTGGACGGGTCTTTGAAAGATGCGGAGGGCAGCGCGGCGTTAAGCGAGGATGCGTTGATTTTGCGGGCGGTGCGGGCGGTGAAGCGCGCTGTGCCGGAGTTGACCGTGATGACGGATATCGCGCTCGATCCTTATACGACGCACGGGCACGACGGGGTATTGTCCGAAGACGGTGGCGAGGTGGCGAATGACCGGACAGTGGATCTCCTCCGCGAGATGGCGGTGTTACATGCGCGGGCGGGCGTCGACCTGGTGGCGCCGAGTGATATGATGGACGGCCGGGTCGGTGCGATCCGGCGCGCGCTGGATGCGGCGGGATTTGAGCAGACGGGGATCATGGCTTATTCGGTGAAGTTCGCCTCGGCCTATTATGGACCGTTTCGCGAAGCCGTTGGCAGTGCGCGGGCGGCGGGGACGGCACCGTTGGACAAAAGGACTTATCAAATGAATCCGGCGAACCGCCGCGAGGCGCTCCGCGAGCTCGAACTCGATGACGCCGAGGGTGCGGATATTTTGATGGTGAAACCGGCAGGTCTTTATCTGGACATCATCCGCGAGGTGCGTGGGGTGACGAGAAAGCCCATCGCCGCTTATCAAGTTTCTGGCGAGTATGCGCAAATCCACGCGGCCGCCGAGCGCGGCTGGCTTGAGTTGGCGCCGGCGCGAAACGAGTCGTTGCTCGCGATCAAGCGGGCGGGTGCCGACTTGATCTTGACGTATTTCGCCAAAGACATGGCGCTGGCTTTGCGTTAAAATTCACGCTTGGTTTTTCCCATGAGCACCCCGCCCGTCATTCTTCCGCGCAGCATCGCCCAACGGGCCGTCACCGTGGTTTTTGGGCTGCTGAGCCTGGCGTTTTTGTTTCGCGCGGGCCAGTTCGGCTACAAGTGGCTGAGCGGGGTGGTCGAGGGCGACACCAACTTCAAGGCCATGACGATCTGGGCGCTGATCTACGTGGTGGTGTGCGCCGGGATCGCGGCGGTGGCGTATTTCATGCCGCGTGAGACGGAGGAAAACGAGGTTTCCGAAGAAAATCAGAAAGCCGAGCGGGGGACCTGAAGAGAATCGCTGGGCATGGGCCGCGGGTCTTGAGCCGGATTTTGTTGGGCGGGGTGGGCGTTTAGGTCGTAGGCGGTTTGGTCGCGAACCAAGGTGACTTTACCTTCTTTGGCGTAGAGCGAGAAACCGCCGGCACCTTGAACGGCTTTGGCGACCGTCAGATCCGGGGGCCAAATGATGCGACCGGGTTTGGCCACCTCGCCGCCGACGTAAACAAAGAGTTCGGTGGCGCTGACGAAAACATCAACCGTGGCATAAATCTTTTTGCGATATAGGCGGCGCGAATCCCGGTGGAGATCGTCCGCGCTCACGCCGGCGGCGGGATGCGGGCCGATGAAGGAGAGGGTGATAAGTCCTTGGTCGTCGATTTGGACGGTAGTGGTGGAGGGATCGGGGACGATTTGGAGGGCGATAATGAGGCGGTCCTTGGGCGGAGTTGAGCAGTGGTCGTCGCAGCGAGGATGCTAAGATCGCTGCCCTTTATCTCGTCGGTTGCACACCGGGTCAGAAGCGCGAAGGCCATGGCCCCAACGGCGAAAAGACCGTGACGCGGGGGAGAGCCCGTGGGGTTATCTCGTGGGAAAAGGTGCGGGGAAGTACAACTGCGGCGCAGCCGGCACGATGTGAATGGGCACAAAAAAGCGGCGGTCCAAAAGACCGCCGCCAAGATTACGTGGAATTATTTTTTCTTGGAGCCGCGCGCGGGCTTCTTGGGCAAATCGTCGTCATCGTCGATGGACCTGGACTTTTTCGGCGCGTCATCATCGTCGTCGGAGTCCTCGTCATCGTCGTCCTTCTTTTTCTTTTCGTCGTCGTCCTCATCCTCGTCGTCATCGCCATCCCACTTGAGCGAATCGTCGTTCTTGAGTTTTTCTTCCTCGGCGGCGTCGATCTCGGGCAAGTCGTCATCGGTCTCGTCTTCGGCGTCTTTGGCCGGAGCTTCATCGTCGCCGTCATAGCCGGCAGGCATGAAATCGAGAATGGCGGTGAGCTCTTCGAAGGTGTGGACCGCTTTCCCCTCGATGAACGAGCTGTTTTGGTCCTCCCGGATCTCGTCCTCGACTTCATCGACCGAGAGCTTGGACTCGAATTTGAAGAGGTCGTTCAGCATCTTCACGCGGCAGCGGGTGAGATGGTCGAGCAGGTCGGCGTAGGGGCCGTTTTCCTCGTCGAGGGTATCGGCGAGGGCAAAGAGTTTGTCGTCGGATTCGACGATGGATTCTTTCACGCGCTTGAGACGCACCTTGCCGTTGCCGAGGTCTTTCTCGATTCGGAACGGGATAAACGCGGCGTCGAACATCTCCTGATCGAAACCATAGTCGCGCAGGGAATCGACGAGCTCGATGAGATGGGCGACTTGGCGCGGGTCGACGATGCTGAGGCCGTCGACATCCCAGCGCACGGGGTCGGAGGTCTCATTGACCCACCAATTATGGTCGTCACCGAGACGAACGTTACACCAGCTGAGAGTAGAAGTTGCTTTGGCCATGAAAGGGAAAATTTTTCTCAACGTGCGAGCGGTGTTTCAAAAAACAAGCACAAAACCGGGAGTAAGTTACAGGAGTGTGGCAGGGATTTTTTCGCTCGGTGGAATCGGGGCGGCGAGGGCTGAGACGGTTCGGGCTCTTGCGTTTTTATGAGCGGGTTTCAGGGTCAGACGCCATGGGCATGATCTACGAAAAACTTTTCCGGCCGGTATTGTTCCGGCAGGATTCGGAACGGGCGCATGAGCACGGAGTGGATGCGATGGCGCTGTTGGCGAAACTCGCGCCGCTGCGGCGGGCGCTGGAGCTTTACTCGCGTTTGGATGCGGGGCGGTTCCGGCCCGTGAAGGTCTTCGGCCTCGAATTTCCAAATCGGGTCGGCTTGGCGGCTGGTTTCGACAAAAACGCCCGGGCTTGGACGGCGGCGGCGGCGATGGGATTTGGTCATGTCGAAATCGGCACCGTTACCGCGCTCGCCCAGGACGGAAATCCGAAGCCCCGAATGTTCCGATATCCGGCCGAGGAAGCCGTGATCAACCGGATGGGTTTCAACAACGAAGGCTCGGTGGCGGTGGCGGCGCGCCTTGCTGGACAGCCGGGGCGGGGAGCGAGGACGATCCCGCTGGGAGTAAATCTGGGCAAGTCGAAGGTCGCGGATATCGACCGGGCGACGGAAGATTATTTGGCGAGCTTCGCGAGATTGGCGGACTTCGCGGACTATTTGGTGCTAAACGTATCAAGTCCGAACACGCCGGGTCTGCGCCAGCTGCAGGACGAGTCGAGACTCCGTGAACTGTTGGGCGCCATCACGGCGGCGAACCGGGCGAGGTCGATGCGGGTGCCGGTGCTTTTGAAGATCGCGCCGGATCTGACTTGGCCGCAGGTCGACGCGGTGCTGGGCGTGATCGACGAATTTCGCCTCGACGGCGTGATCGCGACGAACACGACGCTGGCCCGGCCGGGAATTTTCGCGTCGGTGAACGAAGCGGGCGGTCTCAGCGGTGCGCCCGTGCGCCGACGCTCGACGCAACTCGTGAGCTACATTTCGAAAAAGACGGAGGGGAAATTGCCGATCATCGGGGTGGGCGGGATCACGGATGTGATCGGAGCGGCGGAGAAGCTCGATGCGGGCGCTGCACTTGTGCAGGTGTATACGGGAATGATTTACCGCGGGCCGTTCTTCGCGGCGGAGTTGGCGCACGGGGTATCGGCCCGGGACGCGCGTTGAGTGGGTCACGCGGAACCGGTCGGCAGCGCGGGGTGACCGAAACTGGGCGTAGGTCTGTTGCCGACGATTTCGAAACTTGGTCGGGGCGCCCGGGCCACGCCGAACTCCGTCAGATCGACCAGTCTTCGGGGCTTGGGGCGGGAGGCTTGGACGAAATGAGCGCAGCTTCCAGTTTGCGGCGGGGGCGAATGACCACGTTGTCGCCCTTCTGTTGAACGATGCTGTGCGCGGGCACGGATTGGAGGAGCCAGACGTTGCCGCCGATAATGCTGTGCGCTCCGATGCGCGTGTCGCCCCCGAGAATGGTGGCGTGGGCATAGATGGTGACGTGATCCTCGATGTCGGGATGACGTTTCACGCCCTTGATCGGGTGGCCGTCGTTGTCGACCTCGAAGGATTTCGCGCCAAGGGTGACGCCTTGGTAGATTTTGACGTGGCTGCCGATGGTGCAGGACTCGCCGATGACGACGCCGGTGGCGTGGTCGATAAAGAAGTGAGGACCGATGCGGGCTCCCGGATGAATGTCGGTGCCGGTGCGTTCGTGGGCATACTCGGTCAACATGCGCGGCAGAAGGGGCACGCCGAGCGTGTAGAGCACGTGGGCGATGCGCTGGAGTGAGATCGCCAGCACGCAGGGGTAAGCCAGAATGATCTCCTCGACGCTGCGGGCTGCGGGGTCCCCTTGATAGGCGGCGGTGACGTCGGTCTGGATAATGCGCCGCAATTCCGGGAGTCGCTCGAGGACCTGCGCGGTAAGTGCCCGGGCGGACGCGGCAGGATCCGGTGCGCGGGCGAAGCGCAGGCATTTTTCCACCTCGGCGTTGAGACGAAGGTCGATGCCGGCGAGGAGGCGGCCGACATGGGCGGGCACGGCGTTTTTTTCCAAAGCCACGGCTTCGAAATAGCCGGGAAAAAGCAGGTGCATGCAGTCGCGCGCGAGGGCGTTGACCGAGTCTTGAGCGGGCAGATTTACCCCGTCGAGGTGGTTGATGCCGCCGTCGGATTCATAGGAGGCAAGGAGCGCGGCTTGGACGGCGTCGAGGGACATGGCTTCGGAACGCGGAGAGTTTGACCGTGCTCCACTACGGTCAAAGCCAATTTCGGCGTTTTCGTTTTCGGGGCTTTACAAGGCGGAGGCGATTTCACTTATTCCGCCTTCCTCTGTTCATTTTTGCTCGGGTGGTGGAATTGGTAGACACACACGTTTGAGGGGCGTGTGCCGTAAGGCGTGCAGGTTCGAGTCCTGTCCCGAGCACCATTTTAGGCGACAGGGAAACGAATTAAGGAAGTAGTGAATCCCCTCGGAAACCGCTTGCCTCTGTCGAGAGCGGGATTGGACTCTGGTTCGCGCGGGCAATCGCCTTCGCACTACCAAGATCACCCTCGTGGGTTAACCACCCGCTTTTCGACACCATGGACGACAACGCTCCCCAAGAGAAATCCCCGCCCGCAGACTTGAATAAAATCGATCTGAGCCAATTGAGCGGCTTCAGCTTCGGCACCTCGTGGGTGCAGGACAAATCGACTCCAAATGAGCGGCGCAGCCGTGAGGGTGGCGACGACCGGCCGAGGCGTGATGCCGGCGGTGCACCGGATAGGCGTGACCGTCGTGGGTTTAGCCGTCCGGCCGGTGGCCCGGGACCAGGCGGGCCAGCAGGCCCAAGCGGCGGCGCACCAGAACGTCGGGAGTTTTCCGGCGAACGTCCCTCATTTCCCCGCGAAGGCGGCGGTGAGTTTCGTGGGGCTCCGCGGCGTGATTTTCAAGGCGGCCAAGGTGGCGGCGGAGGCGATCGGGGCGAGCGTTTTGGCGGACGTGGCCAACCGGTTGATCGCGGCCCCTACGATAGTCCCTGGTTCTCCGCGACGTTTTATCCGGAGGACACAAGCTTCAGCACGTTGGTGCAGACTATTCGCAAGTCATTCCGGACCTTCGAGCTCTTTGAAGTTGCGCGCACGGTAGTGGCGAAAGTGGACCGGTTTGTCGTGGTGCTCGCGCGCAGGCCAAACGGCGAGAGCGGCGCGCCTGATTCTTCGGGGCGTTCGGCTCCGGCAGGCTTTTATGTGTCGGTGCCGGATGGACTGCCGTTCGAGACCGAAGAGGCGGCCTTGAACCATGTGTTGACGAAGCATCTCGGCCTGTTTTTCGACAGCGCTGAAGTCACCATTGATCCGCCCAAGGGTAATTTCCAAGTCGTCAACCGCTGCGGTGTGACGGGCGAGTTGATCGGGCCGCCCAACTTCCATCGCTACAATCAACTCGTGCAGCAACATTACGCGGCGCGGGTGGACCGGATGCCGTTTGAGGCATTCAAGTCCCGGATCGAGAGCGTGCGTGAACCGGAGGCGATTCAGGCGTGGCTCGACAAGATGAAGAAGACCACCCGCTACACGTGGAAGACGGCAGCCCCGGTGGTCGCGTCGGCGGCTGCGGAGTCCGCTGAGTCGGCGCCAGCGTCTGGGGACGTGGCCCCGGCCGAGACGGCTGTTTCTGCTTCGGCAGACGTGCCGGTTGAAACGGCTCCCGTCGTGTCGTTCGATTCTTTTGACGATGCGAAGGCTCACTTGTTGGCGACGGCGAAGGATAAAGTCATTCGCCCGGTCGAGCAGGCGCGTCTGCATGGCAAAAACCTCGAGTTGCTGCCGCCGGGCGAAATCCGGGCGGCGATCGAAGGAGCGCTCGAGCGTCAACGCCGCTTCCCCCTTGATACGGCGAATGCGTTGCGCGGCCGGCTACGGCGCGAGCATCTGACGATCTTCAAGAAAGGCTCGAAGGGCGTGAGCTATGTGTGCGCCGTGAAGCGGAAATTCCGGGTGCCCGGCCAAGTGTTCTCGGACAGCATCGGTGCGCTGATTTCGTTCATCGAAATGCATCCGATGGTAAAGGTGAGCGAGCTCGGGAAGAAATTCCTCAACGTCCAAGCTCCCCCGTCGCCCGTCGAGGGACAGCCCGCGGTCGAGCACGTGCTGACACCCGAACAACGCGAGAAGCTTTCGAAGATGCAGAGCGATCTGCCTTGGCTCGTGCGCGAAGGCTACGTCACGGAATTCATCGACGGCGCGCTCTACGCGCCGCTGGCGATGGCCGAGTCGAAAAAACGCGAGGTGGAAGCCTCCGAGCATGATCCCGAAAACTTTCCGGATGCTCCCGCGCCGGCAGCGCGCGAAGCGGCCAAGGCGCCCGTTGCGCCGGTTCCTACTGAGCTTTCGGTACCGGAAGCCGAAGTGATCGAACCGACCCCGGCGCCTGCCGAGGTTGCGCCGACGGCCGAGGCGTCGCCCGCGGCGGAGGAAACTCCGAAGTCCGAGCCGCCGTCGGCTCCCGCGGTCTGATTGAAGTGAGCGGCAGCACGGAGTGTTTCCGGGCTGCCGCGGGATCGGGTCACGCGGCAGTAGGCGCTACCTGCATGAACGCAGTCCGATCCCAGCCGCGATGGGTGTAGGTGGCGTGAGTTGAGTTGCAACGGGCTTGAAGCTCGCGGCAGCTCCGGCGCCGAGCATCCTCAGCGGTCAACCGTGATTGGCGGAAGCGTGTCGTCGTCGGCGATTCTGGCGGCGTAGACCTGCCTGCAGGTTGCGCTGCGCGGGTCGGAGATGGCGACGTGACTCGTGATCCAGTGCAACACCTTCGACTGCCTTGTCCGGGCCCGAAGTGCCGTCGCGCTGATCAGCGGAGGCGAATTGTGTGGCGCTCGCCGGACGTGATGCCGAGGTCGAGGTGGAGCGCGTCGGAGGGCAGCCAGTCGGCGATTTTCTCCGGCCACTCGACGGCGAGGCACCACGGCGGATTGAGAAAATCCTCGATGAGGAGCGACTCGATCTGCGCCGCGGTTTCGAGGCGGTAAGCGTCGAGGTGGACGAGCGTGCGGCCGGAGCCGCGATGCACGTTGTAGATGTTGAACGTGGGGCTCGTGACGGTCCCGGTCAGGCCAAGTCCGCGGGCGAGACCTTGCACAAAGGTGGTCTTGCCGACGCCAAGGTCCCCGTGCAGCGCGAGAGTGCAGGTCGCGGGCAGGGCGGCGGCGAACTCCGCAGCGAGGGTTTGCGATTCCTCGGCGGATGTCGTCGTCGCGCCGGCGCGGAGTTTATCGAAGATGTTCATAGCCGGAAAAATCTTCGAGCCGAACGGCGGAGGGGGAAAGCGCGTTTGAACGGGCGAAGTGGCCGATATTCGTCAGGCGCGTGCGGGGAAAGCGGCGGTGCCACGCGCGGGCAAAGGCTGCGGCATCGGTGTGAGCCGCGAGGGCGAAGACGAGTTCGTAGTCCTCGCCGTCGGTAAGCGCGGCGCGAAGGTCGGCCCCGCGGCGGAGAGGCAACGCTCCGGGCTCAAGGGAGGGCTTCGCGTGAGGCGGGGTGAGGGCGCCGAGGTCTTTGGCCAAGCCGTCGCTGACGTCCATCATGGCGCGGACTTCGGGGCGGCCGGCGAGCCACGCGCCCTCGGCCAGACGCGGGTGGAACGCGAAGTGATGGCCCGAGGCGAGGCTGCGGCCGAGGACTCCGGTCACATAAATCGAGTCGCCGATGCGGGCGCCTGTGCGGGTAACGACCCGGGGGCCGGCTGCGGCCCCGAGGAGAGTAAGACTGGCCGCGAGGACGCCGTCGGCTTGGGCGATGTCTCCGCCGACGATGGGAACGCGGTAGCGGCGGGCGCAGGTGGCGAGCCCGCGGTAAAATTGCTCGAGCCAAGGGAGGGAGGTGTGCGGGTCCAACGTGAGCGCGAGGACGGCGGCCGAGGGACAGCCGCCCATAGCAGCGAGGTCGCTGAGATTGCGCTTGAGGAGCTTTGCTCCGACCGCCCGGGGCGGGACCGCGGCATCGAAGTGGCGGCCAAAGATGACGGGATCGACGGTGATGAGCTGTGGGCCGCGCGAGGCTGGCAGAACGGCACAATCGTCGCCGATCCCGAACGGAGCACGGGGCGACGCCGCCCCGAGCCAGCGACGGATCGCCGTGATCAGTTTTGCTTCGCCGAAGGCAGTGACGGAGTCGGCGGATTTTTTGGCGAAGGGATGCACGGCCGAAAGAGGCGTGGCGGCGCGCTCAGGTGGTGACGCCGCAGAGGATGAGCACGATGGTGTTTAGGTTGAACAGGCCGTGGGCGATGATCGTGGTGCCGATGCGTCCGGTGCGCTCGTAGGCGAGGGAGAAGATGATCCCGAGCGCCACCAGCGGGGCGAAGCTGGCGAGATTGGCGTGGAGTGCGGCGAAGAGCACGCCGGGCAAGAGCAGCGCAATCCAACGCGGCGCGCGGGTGCGGGCGTAGCGAAAGATACCCCAGCGGAAGAGAAGTTCCTCGGTGATGGGTGCGATCACGGCGGCGAGCACGATCATGAAGGCGAGCAGTGCGGGGGATTTTGCGTTGGCGAAAAGGTCGATCAGATCCTGCTTTTCGGCCTCGATTCCGCAGAGCTGTAACGCCCCTTGCCACACGAGGCTCACCACGGTGAGCACAGGCAGCGCGATCAGAAATGTGGCGAGGCCGCTGAGCGCCGGGTGCAGCGTGACTAAGGGTGGTGCGGCGGCAATGCGGCGGCGAAGAATGAGCCGGAAAACGGCGATGCCGGTGAGCATCCCGAGTTGGAACGCGCCGCCGGCAAAGATGAGGCGCTCGGTTTGATCGAGGTTGGCCGACTTGAGCAGCTGACCGGCACCGAGCTGGAACAACACTCCGCCCATCACGACGCACCAAAGAAAGAGTAGGAAATCGCTGACTGAGATTTCCCATGCGACCAAGCGGGGCGCGGCGGTCTCGGCCCGAGCGGAGGGGCTGAGCACAAGGCGCCAGAGGAGCCAGGCGCCGCTCAGGATGAGGGCGAGCTCGATCCCGACGGCAATTTGGGCGGAGAGTTCGGACATACGGAACCAGTGCGGGGGAATTTAGACCGGCGCGCAAGCGTGCGGGCCGGAGTGGCGGGAAGGGGTGGGCAAAAGTGGGCGGTACGGTGAAACTCGTGTGGGCACAACGCGATCCACCTCGGGGGGAAGGACGCCTAGGCCACGCCGGAAGCGATTTGCTTCAGCGGATTTTACCGTGATCGAAGACAATCTCGCCGGCGAAGACGGTGGTCTTTACGCGTCCGGTGAGCGTGGTGCCGTGCCAAGGAGAGTTGCTGGATTTGCTGAAGCCGGCTTTGGCGTCGTAGGTCCAATCTTCATCGGGATTAAAGAGGCAGAGATCGGCTTCGGCACCGGCGGCGAGCGTACCGGAAGGCAGGCCTAGCAACGCGGCGGGGCGGCGGGTGAGCAGGTCGATGACAAACGGGAGTTTGAATTTCTCCTGGCGCACCAGAATGCCGAGGGTGACCGGGAGCGCGGTCTCGAGGCCGAGGATGCCGTTGGGAGCGAAATCGAATTCCTTATCTTTCTCGTAGTCGGTGTGCGGAGCGTGGTCGGTGGCGACGATGTCGATGGTGCCATCGCGCAAGCCGGCGATGATGGCGCGGCGGTCCTCCTCGGTGCGGAGGGGCGGGTTCATCTTGAAATGGGTGTCGTAGGTCGCGAGGGACTCGTCGGTGAGCGCGATATGGTGGGGCGTGGCCTCGGCGGTGATTTTCACTCCGCGGGCTTTTGCGCGGCGGATGATGTCGACGGAGTGGCGCGAGGAAATGTGCTGCAGATGGATGTGCGCCCCGGTGTGTTCGGAGAGGATGGCGTTGCGGGCGACGATGAGATCTTCGGCGGCGTTGGGCCAACCGCGGAGGCCGAGCCGGGTGGACATGACGCCTTCATTCATGACGGCGCCGACCGTCATGGAGTGGTCCTGGCAGTGGTCCATGATCGGCAGGTCGAACATCTTCGCGTATTCGCAGGCGCGGCGCATGAGTTCGTTGGACTGCACGCAGTCGCCATCGTCGGTGATGGCGACGACGCCGGCGCGCTTGAGCGAACCAATGGGCGCGAGGGCCTGACCCTTCATCCCGACGGTGATACAACCGGTGGGGAGCACACGAACGACCGCGTCACGACGCACGGCGTCGTTGATGAACTGGATGGTGCCGGCGTTATCCGCGACCGGCGAGGTATTGGGCATACATACGACGGTGGTGAAACCGCCGGCGGCGGCGGCGCGGGAGCCGGTGGCGATGGTTTCTTTGTGGGTCTGGCCGGGCTCGCGGAAGTGGACGTGGACATCGACGAGGCCCGGGCAGGCGACGAGGCCGGTCGCATCGATTTTTTTGGCGCGCTTCTTTTCTGCGGCGTTGAGGGAGTCGACGAAGAGGCCGTCGCGAATGAAGACGTCGCCGACCGCATCGCGTTTGGCGGCGGGGTCGATGACGCGGGCGTTTTGGATGTGAAGGGAAGGCATCGCTGGAAGATCGTTTGCTTAATCTTTCGGGCTCCTCGTTCTCCGGTTATCGGGCTGAGGCCTGACGTAAGAGAAAACGTAAGAGGAAAGAGAAGGAGGGTTCAGGTCGTCGGCATGACGGATTCAGGTTGGCCGCCGGCGCAGAGGAAAAGGACGGCCATGCGGACGGCGATGCCGTTGGTCACTTGTTCGAGGATGACGCTGCGGGGACCGTCCGCCAGTTCGCTGTCGATTTCGACGCCGCGGTTGATGGGGCCCGGGTGCATGATGATCGCCTTCGGATTGAGCCAGCTGGCGCGGGTTTTATTGAGGCCGAACATGCTGGTGTATTCGCCGAGTGAGGGGAAATGGCCGCTCGACTGACGCTCGTGCTGGATGCGGAGGAGCATGACGACTTCGGCATCCGCGAGGGCGCTGCGGAGGTCGTGAGACACTTTGACGCCGAGATCGGTGAACCAGTGAGGCACCAGCGTCGACGGGCCGACGAGGGTGACGGCGGCGCCGAGCTTGGTGAGGGCGTGGATGTTGGAGCGGGCGACGCGGCTGAACAGAATGTCGCCGAGGATGACAACTTTTCGGCCTTTCAGCGTGCCGAGGTGCTCGAGCATCGTGAAGGTATCAAGGAGGCCTTGGGTGGGATGCTCGTGGGCGCCGTCGCCGGCGTTGATGACGGGGATCTCGAGGAACTTGGAGAGGTAGAGCGGCGAGCCGGCGGCGGCGTGCCGGAGGATAATCATATCGGCGCCGAGGGCGCGGATATTTTCCGCCGTGTCGCGGAGGGTTTCGCCCTTGGTGGTGCTGGAGCTGGCGCCGTCGAGGGAGATGACATCGGCGCTGAGGCGCTTGGCGGCCATGTCGAAGGCCATGCGGGTGCGCGTGCTGGGTTCGAGGAAGAGGTTGACGATGGTCTTGCCGCGCAGCGCGGGAACTTTCTTCACGCTCCGGCCGAGGATTTTTTTGAAGGCGGTGGCGGTGGCGTGGATCTGGTCGATCTCGGCGCGGGAGAGTTCCTCGATCGTTAGAAGATGGCGGCGGGTCCAGGGCATGATGGAATTTTCGATTTCGTAATTTCGATTATTTGGCGAGCGCGGGGCGGACGGTGATGCGGTCGCGGGCGGGGCTTTGGGCGTCGAGGGCGACAACAACTTTCTCGGCGGCGGTGGTGGTCAGGGTCAGGCCGGTGTAGTCGGCGGCGACGGGCATGAGGTGGTGGCCACGGTTGACGAGGACGGCGAGTTCGACTTTCCCGGGGCGGCCGTGGTCGAAGAGCTCGTCGAGGGCGGCTTTGACGGTGCGACCGGAGAAGAGGACGTCGTCGATGAGGATGACATTGGCGCCGTTGACGTCGGCGGGGAGGACGGTGGGCGTGAACTCCTTGGGGATGGGGTTGCGGCCGATGTCGTCGCGGTGAAAGGAAATGTCGATGATGCCGGTGGCCGGCTTAAGCTTGGGGGCTATGACGGAAAGGCGGGCGGCAAGGCGATGAGCGAGGAGAATGCCGCCGTTGGCGATACCGAGGAGAATCAGCCGTGAATCGGCGCGGTGCCGGGCGACGATGGACTCTGCGATTTGGTTGAGGGCGGCGTGAATGTCATCGGCGCCGATAGTTTTGGGCGTGGCCACAGGAAAGAGTGAGGCGGCGGTGAGAAAGCCGGTAAAGCAGGAAAGCAGCAGGAGCGCGGGGAGGCGCCGAGTATGAGTGTTAGCTCACAAAACACGCGAACGGCGCGAAACCCGGTGGATGCGGAGGAGGGCGCGGGTGGAGCTTCGGGGCCTTGGCCGGCGAGAGATAAGCAAAGACACGCCTCCTTAACACATGAACCAGGTTCGTCTCGAGAAGTCCTGATTCGCACTTCCGCTCGGGGTGCCACTCCATTCGTTTCCGGGTTTTGTCGTCACTGAGTCGAAACGAGGCTTTAGAATTGAAAGGCCCAACAACTCGAAAGTTGTTGGGCCAAAATGGCTGCCCGGGTAGGGGTCGAACCTACGACCAAGTGATTAACAGTCACCTGCTCTGCCACTGAGCTACCAGGCATCGTAGCTTGGCTGACGTAATCAACCAAACGAAGGGGTGAAAAACAGAAGCAGGCGAAGGCTTGTCAACGCTCCATTTGCACCCGGCGAATAAAAAAAGCGGAGACCTCAAACTTTTGATTGCTTTCGATCGGGGCGTTTCTATCTCTTCAACCCTTTTCCATTACGCCTGCCCCCGATTCCCGGGGTCTCAGGGGGACCGAATTCATGAAAACACAGCTCTCGCTCACTGTCACTCCACGCACGCAAACCGGTCGCAGCGCATCGCGCCGGGTTCGTAAAGCCAACGCCATCCCGGCAATTCTCTACGGGAAGCACACGAAACCAGAAAAACTTTCCGTTGATACCCCGGAGTTTGTTCGCCTCCTGAAGGTCGTTTCCGGGCGTGCGGTCCTTATCGAGCTCCAGCAATCGGGCAAGGCCGAGAAGGCCCTCTCGTTTTTGCAGGAGATTCAACGAGATCCGATCACAGACAAATATCTCCATCTCGACCTCCAAGAAGTGAAGGCCGATGAAAAATTTGAAATTCGGGTTCCAGTCATGGCGGTTGGAGAGGCGTTCGGCGTTAAGAACCAAAGCGGAGTTCTCGAAATTAATGCTCATTTACTTCGGGTTCGTTGTTTGCCGAAAGATTTGCCCGAGTTGGTCAACGTGGATGTTTCCGAGCTCAAGGTAGGGGAGACGATCAAGGTTTCGGAGTTAAAACCAATCCCGGGAGTTGAGTTTCTTGAATCCAAGGGTCAGCCAATCGTTTCTTGTGTCGAGCCGGTCGCAGAAATCGCTCAAGCAGCAGCAGCAACAACCCCAGCCGATGGTGCTGCCGCGCCAGCTGCTGGTGCAGCTCCCGCCGCCGGCGCCGCGCCGGCCGCCGGCGACGCCAAAGCAGGTGCGGCACCGGCAAAAGCCGGTGCTCCTGCCGCCGCGTCTGCTGCAGCCAAACCGGGCGCAGCGGCCAAGCCGGCCGCTCCGGCCAAGAAGTAAAGGTTCGTCGATCGCTTGGGTGCCTACTTGGTAGGCACTCAGAGCGTGTGTTCTTTGAGTCATGCCCATTTCGCTTGTGGTCGGTTTGGGAAATCCCGGCCGTAACTACGCAGAAACGCGTCATAATCTCGGTTGGATCATTCTGGATGCGCTCGCCAAAAAGCATGGTCTTGTTTGGCAGCACCGGGCGAACTTTGAGTCTGAGATTGCTCGCTGGGACGTGAGTCCTGGTTGCACGCGATGGCTGGTAAAGCCACAAACATTCATGAATGACAGCGGACGCGCGGTAGGTGCTCTTGCTCGCTATCACCGGTTCACAAACAACTCGATTGCTGTCGTTTACGACGATATCAACATCGAAGTGGGTTTGGTAAAGGTTTCGGAATCTGGGAGTGCAGGAGGGCACAACGGTATTGCCAGTTTGCTCGAGCATTTGGGTGAAGGCTTCATTAGGTACCGTCTCGGCATTGGCCCGAAACTTCCGGCGGCGATGGACCTCAAGGATTTCGTTTTGGGAAAATTTTCTTCAGATCACAGTATTCTTCTTAATCAAAAAAACTCTTATTTTATCGACGGCCTAGAATTGCTGCTGACTCGCGGTCCTTCTTTTGCCATGAATCAACTTAATCGCCGAGAATCTACTACATGAATCCGACCAAACGTAACTACCGCGCCACATTCATTATCGACAATCGCGGAAAGGAAGAATCCGTCGATCAAATCATTGACGGCGTAAAGCAAGTCATCACCTCCGCCAGCGGTGAAGTGACGGCGGTTGAAAATTTGGGTCGCCGTGACTTCGTGCGCGTGACCGACCCCAAGCTCACCGGCGCGACCTACGTTCACATCTCATTCGCCGCACCGTCCGAGGGTCCGGGTCAAATCAAGGAGCGCCTTCGTCTCAACCAGAGCGTTTATCGGACTTTCGTAGAGGCCGTGTAACACTTTACTACTGCGTGGGCGTGGAGCCATGGCATATCTTAACAAAGTTTTTTTGATTGGGAACCTAACACGGGACCCTGAGTTGCGGGTCACACCGAAAGGAACCGCGATTTGCCAGTTTGGCTTGGCGGTGAATCGCCAATTCAAGGATGAATCTGGCGCCACGAGAGACGAAACGACGTTCGTCGATATCGAAGCATGGGGTAAGCAGGGCGAACTCGTCGCAAAGTATCTCACGAAAGGAAGTCCAGCGATGGTTGAGGGCCGCTTGAAACTTGATCAGTGGGAGGATAAGCAAAGCGGTCAGAAGCGCAGTAAGATGAAGGTAGTTTTGGAGAACGTTCAGTTTCTTTCAACGCGCGGCGCCGGGACAGCGGGTGGTTCAGGGGCCTCGGCTGTCGGTGCCTCTTCCAGCGACGACATCGACCAAACTTCACCGGAACGTCACTCACCGCCCGCGCGTGGAGCGACTCCGAAGGCCCCGGCACCGGGAAATATTGATGAAGATGTGCCGTTCTGATTACGTCTAGCATTCTTTTCTCAGCGGTAAAATTTTAAAAAATGAAAAATTATGGCAAACAGTGAAATCCTCCTGCTCAAACCCGTCGAAGGCCTCGGCGGGGAAGGCGATCAAGTCAAAGTGCGTGCCGGTTACGCCCGAAATTACCTGCTTCCCCGGGGATTTGCGGCGCCCGTAACGGTAGCCAATCGCAAGCAAGTTGATGCGCTTAAGCGCCGGCGGGCTGAGCGTGAGTCACTTGAACTCAATGGTGCTCAGGAACTCGCTAAGAAGCTCGAGAAAACGAGCTTTGCTTTCGCGGTAAAGACCGGAGAGGGCGGCAAAATGTTCGGCGCAATCACCGGCAGTGATGTTCATGATAAATTAACTGCAGCCGGCTTCTCTATCGATAAGAAGCGGATTCTCTTGCACACTCCGGTGAAGACGCTCGGAAAACACACGGTGAAGGTTAAACTCCATGCCGATGTTACCGTCGAGTTGGCGTTCGATGTGGTCTCGGAAAATCCCATCGAAGTGGCGACTCCCGAGGTTAAGCCAGTTGGAAGAGCCGATCGGAAGTAAGAGACAGGCGCATTCTGTAGCCGGGCCGCGTCGAAAGACGCGGCTTTCGTTTTTTCAAGCCGTTTGAGGACATCTCGGCGTTGCCGAACGCACTGTTGTCCTTTCTGATTCTAGGATACGCATGGCAGAAGAATCCAAATTCCAAAATCGCCGATCGGAGAGTTCACCAGGGGTTTTTTCCGGGCGGACGGCTCCACATAGCCTAGAAGCGGAGGAGTATCTTCTCTCGTGTTGCTTGTTGGACGGTTCAGACGTGATTTCTCGCTGTTTGGAAGCGCGGATCAGGCCGGAGTCGTTTTACTTGGCTGCTCACGGGATCGTTTTCGAACGGTTGCTCGATCTCTACAACCGGCAAACGCCGATCGACGTGGCGGTCTTGGCGGAGGATTTAAAGACGATCAAACAGCTGGATTTGGTCGGCGGTTTTGCGTTTCTGACCCAGATTAGTAGCCGGATTCCAACGACCGCCCAAGCAGGTTACTTCATTGAGAAAGTTCGTGAATTGCACCTGTTGCGGGAGTTGATCCGTTCGGCAACCGGTGCCGTTGAAGAGTGCTATGCGTTCACCGGTGGCATCGACGAATTTGTCGACCAGATCGAGCAGCGAATCTTCAACGTTACTCAAAATCGAGTGAGCGAAAGTGCCAAGCCTATGCGTGAACCGACGCGTGAGGCCATGAGCGTCATCACAAAAATGATGATGAAGAAAGGTGAGATGACCGGTGTGACTTCCGGCTTTAAGGATCTCGATGCTCTCACTTGGGGATTTCAACGGCAGGAGATGATTATCTTGGCGGCACGGCCCTCGATGGGAAAGACCTCCCTCGCTTTGAACATGGCGGAATCAGCGGCCATGCCGCTGCGTGGCGAGCCGGTTGGGGTTTTGATTTTCTCTTTGGAGATGAGTTCAGCGCAACTGGCGTTACGCATGCTGTGTTCGCGCGCCCGCGTGAACATGAAGCTCCTGCGCGACGGCTTGTTGTCGAAGAACGGTGAGGAGCAGGCGCGGTTGCTCTCGGCTGCGGATCAATTCTCAAAGGCACCCATCTTCATCGACGATTCCAGTGCGCTTTCGATCATGCAACTACGGGCGAAGGCGCGTCGCATTCATGCCCGCCACCCTTTGGGCTTTATCGTCGTGGATTACTTGCAGCTCCTTGCCCCCACCGATTCGAAGATGCCGCGAGAACAGCAAGTGGCCGAAGCTTCCCGCGGGTTAAAGGCTCTTGCGAAGGAACTGAACCTTCCGGTCGTTGTATTAAGTCAATTGAATCGCTCCTCTGAAAAGGAAAACCGAACGCCCAAACTGGCAGACTTGCGTGAATCCGGCTCAATCGAACAAGACGCTGACGTAGTGCTTATGCTCGCCCGACCCAAAGACGCCGATGAAAAATTCCAAGTCGCCGCCGACTCGGCCGAGTTAATCGTTGCCAAGCAACGAAACGGACCGGTAGGAGAATTGAAGCTTACGTTCCTAAGAGACATCACCCGCTTTGAAAACTACACACAGTAACCCTGCGCGCAGGGTCGCCTGCCTTGCCTTCGCCATTTTTGGATTCTTGTCCGTGGGCCCGTTGCCGGTTCTTGCTCAGTTGCAAGCTCCTGCTAGTGGCCAAGAAGCCACTGCTCCGGTATTCAAGGTTGGATCGATTACCGTCAAATTTGTCGGAGCGGCGAACGTCAATGAACAGGTGGTTCGCGCGAACATGCAGGTTCGTGAAGGTGGAGATTTGGACGACACGATGCTCGATCGAGATATCCGGTCTCTCTACCGAACTGGCTTATTTGAATTCATCGAAATCAAGCGGGAGAGCGTTGACGGAAAATCGTTCAATTTAGTCGTCGAAGTAACTCCGAAATTTCGGGTGCTCGCGGTGAGGTATGAGGGGAATAAACGGGTCAAAGGCACCCGGCTTGAAAAGGAGATCAAGACGAAGCCAAACACCGCGTTGGACGAGCGTCAGGTAAAAGAAGATGCCGAAAAGATCCGAGAATATTACCAGAAATCAGGCTACAATCAGGTGTCGATCAATTATGCCGTCGAACGCGATCGGGCCACCGGATTTGGCACGGTAGTCTTTAAGATCAAAGAAGGAAACAAGGTTAAGATCTCTGACGTTCGTTTTGTTGGAAACGCCAACGTCAAGGCGAGGGCGCTAAGAGGGGTGATGGAAACGAAGAAGTGGTGGATGTTTTCGTGGCTCACTGGATCGGGTCGTTTCAAGGATGACGAGTTTGACGACGATTTGGAGAAACTGCGGGACTACTATCGCGAGAAAGGTTATCTCGATGTCGAAATCGCGCAGGAGAACGTGCTGTTCGATTATCCGTCGCCTGAGAAATTGGTTCTCACGGTCAACTTGACGGAGGGGCGTCAGTACCGGATCGGCGAGATATCTTTTAAGGGCAACAAGCTCTTTACGTCGGCTTTATTGAAGCGCGTAGCGCGCCAGAAGAGCGGCCTGGTCTTTGTCCCGTCTAAACTCGATAAAGACGTCGAGCGCTTGGAGGACTTTTACGGTAAGGACGGTTACTTGGATACCCGGGTGCGGCTTACCCGAAAGCCCAACGTTAACACGGGCGATATCGATATCGAGTACGCGATCAACGAGAGCGAGAAATTCAATGTTGAATCCATCGTGATCGAAGGGAACTCCAAGACGAAGAGCACAGTGGTCGTTCGTGAATTGGTATTGGGGCCGGGTGACGTTTTCAGCACGGTCTTGATGAAGATAAGCAAACTCCGACTTGAGAATACTCGCTTCTTTGAGGACGTGAATGTTACCCCACAGGAGACCAATATTCCGGGGCGTCGGAACATGCGGATCGCCCTGAAAGAGGGTCGCACCGGCAACCTGACGTTCGGCGCGGGGTTCAGTTCGCTTGAGCGGGCGACAATCTTTGCGGAAATTTCCCAATCGAATTTCGATATCTTCAACCGTAGGTCACTGTTTCAAGGTGACGGCCAGAAATTTCGTTTGAGAATGCAACTTGGCAGTCAATCTAGCGAAGTCGTTCTCTCCTTCGAGGAGCCGTGGTTGTTTCAAAAGCAGCTTGCTCTCGGATTTAGCATCTTTCGAACAAGCTCCGACTACAACAGCACCTTCTACAGCCAAGTTGAAACAGGTGCTGAGATTTATCTGCGGAAGCGATTGTTCGAGTTGGTCGAGGGAAAGCTGTCCTACACTTATCAGATCATCGAGATCACAGATGTTTCGAGCAGCGCCTCGAATCAAATTCGATCACTGGAAGGCAATAACACCGTGTCCAAGGTTGGCTTCCAACTCTTGCGTGATACCCGTGACAAAATCATCAACACCACTTCGGGTAATCGCGTAGAAATAAACACCGATATCGCCGGTGGTCCCATCGGCGGGAGTGATAACTTTTATCGATTCGAGTTTCGCGGATCCCAATTCTTCCCGGTATTCGAAACTCAAGCGCAGGTGTTATCTCTAATTGCGCGCGCGGGTGTGGTGCAGAATTTCGGCGATTCAAAGATTTTGCCTTACTACAATGCCTTCTATCTAGGTGGCCCTTACACTTTGCGCGGTTATGAATTTCGTGAAGTGGGTCCTCGGGACGAGTTCGGCGAACCGGTCGGTGGTAAATCGTATGGGTTTTTCAGCGCCGAGTATTCAGTCGATATCGTCAGCCCGATCCGTTTTGCGGTATTCTACGACGCGGGCTTCGTGAACAAGGGGGCTTACGATTTCAATCCGGCATCCTATAACGATAACTTTGGCTTTGGCCTGAGGCTCTTTGTTGCCGGTGCCCCACTTAGTTTGGATTTCGGCATTCCTATCACGGGCACGGTCCAAAATAAGAAGGGAAATCAGTTCAATTTTTCCTTTGGCACGCGGTTCTGATTTTGATTCCGTCTTCGATTTATTTCCAAACCCAACACATCATGAAATCCATTCGCACCCTCTCTGTATTCGCGGCTTTCGCGCTCTCTGCCGCGATCGCACACGCCCAGCCAGCGCCCAAGCTGCTCGTGGTTGATATGGCCAAACTCTACGACTCGCACTACAGGACGGATGAACAGAATTCGAAACTGCGCACGGACGAGCAAAAGGCGCAGGAAGAGATCGAGAAAATGAACAAGGACGGCAACGTTCTCGTCGAAGAATACAAGACCTTGTCTGATCAGTCCAACAACCCTGCCTTGACGTCGGATGCCAAGGCCAAATCGCAGATCGACGCGCAGAAGAAGCTCGAAGAAATCCAACGCAAGAAAAACGAAATCAGCACCTTCGCGCAGAATACTCAGAGGTCTCTCCAGCAGAGACTCCAGACGTTTCGCAGTATGATGCTTGAGGAGATCAGTAAGACTGCAACGGAAGTAGCTAAACGAAAGGGCGCCACTTTGTTGTTGGACAAGGCTGGTCCCACCTTGATCGGTGTTTCCAATGTGATTTACGCGGATACGGCCTATGAAATCACCGATGAAGTGATGAAGGAAATAAACAAAGACCGTCCGGCAGTCTCGGCCGTCGCAGACCCGGCACCGGCGGCAGCTTCCTCGCCTGAGGCTCCGAAGATCACGGTCCCGGGCGTATCTTCTAAGAATTAAACCTAGCGACGCTTTACGATCTCGCCCCGCTGAGTCCAGCGGGGCTTTTTTGTGCCCGAAAACGACACCGATTCTCAACATCTGAATATTGCAGACGAGCCTTTGACCTACACGTTTCCGACTATGGGATTCGCATTCTCCGCCGCTCAAATTGCCGATTTTGTCCAAGCTTCGCGAATGCGAGGAGCTACGACGGACATGATTTCCGGTGTGGCCTCTTTGACTCGGGCAACATCTGGCGACCTGTCTTTTTTAGGCAACCCTCGGTATCGGTCGGACGTGGCAAATAGTCAGGCTTCCGTGATTCTGGTACCTCCGGATTACGTCGGTAATCCTCGAACAGGTCAGTGCTATCTTGAGGTTTCGAGCCCTTCTGTGGGACTCGCCGAAGTGTGCGCTCGAATTGAGCACTCGCTATGGCCACGACCTAAAGCAGGTATGCACCGGTCGGCGGCGATTGGCGAGAACGTAGTGATCCCGGAAAGCGCCATGATCGGCCCTGGATGTGTGATTGAAGATGGGGTGCGGATCGGTGAGCGGGTGTATCTTCAGGCCCAGGTTTTTCTGGGCAGGGGAGCTGTCGTGGGCGACGATTGCTGGCTGATGCCCGGTGTCATTGTTGCAGCTGAGTGCACGTTGGGGGAACGTGTCCGTCTTCAGCCCGGTGTGGTGATCGGCTCGGATGGTTTCGGATATGAGTTCGTCGATGGGCGTCATGCGAAGGTTCCTCAAATCGGCACGGTGGTGATTGGCAATGATGTCGAGATTGGCGCCAATTCGACAATCGACCGGGCGCGTTTCAACAAAACGTCGGTGGGCGATGGTTCGAAGATCGATAATTTGGTTCAAATCGCGCACAATGTTGAGATCGGGAGACACTGTATTGTCTGTGCCCAAGTGGGTATTTCGGGGAGCACCACGATCGAGGATTTTGTCATTGTCGGCGGCCAAGCGGGTTTGGCGGGACATCTGACGGTGCATCGAGGGGCCAAGATTGATGGCCAGACCGGCGTGAACTCGGATGTTGCCGCGGGGGCTTTTGTGAAAGGTTCCCCGTGTTTACCCTACCAATTGGAGCAGCGTATAAACGTTCTTCGGCAAAAGTTACCCGAGCTGTTCCGCCGGGTGGACGCTCTTGAGTCGCAGTTTGGTGACTCTGTCCAAGAAAAGACTTCCGCCTGAACTGCCCGCCCTCAAGCTAACCGACACATGAGCGACTCCCGACTTAAGATTTTCACCGGAAACTCGAATCGGCCTCTGGCTGAAGAGATCTGCCAGGCCATCGGTATGCCTTTGGGGGAAGCGACCGTGACCAGCTTTCCCGACGGGGAATCGTTCGTGAAAATCAACGAGAACGTCCGAGGCCACGACGTCTACATCATTCAGTCGACGTGCCCTCCGACTAATCACCACATGATGGAGCTGCTGATCATGATTGATGCCGCGCGGCGTGCTTCCGCTCAGCGAATCACTGCGGTCCTGCCTTTTTATGGCTACGCGAGGCAGGATCGTAAGGATCAACCGCGCGTTCCGATCACCGCCAAGCTGGTGGCAAATCTGTTGGTATCCGCCGGTGCCAATCGTGTTCTAACGATGGATCTGCACAGCCAACAGATTCAGGGCTTCTTTGATATTCCGGTGGATCATCTTTTTGCATCGCCCGTCTTCTTCGACTACCTCGCCAAAACCCGAAGCGACAAGTTAGTCGTCTGCTCACCCGATGTCGGCGGGATGAAAATGGCTTCGGCTTATGCCGACATTCTTGGAGCTGGATTGGGTTTGGTGGCCAAAAAACGAAAGAACGCCACCACGGTCGAAGCGATCAATGTTGTGGGTGAGGTTGCCGGCTGCGATGTGCTACTGGTCGACGACATTACGGAGACTGCCGGCACGCTGACCGCTGCGGCAAAGATGTTGCGTGATCACGGTGCCCGAAGTGTCAGGGCGGCCGTCAGTCACTGTGTTTTGAACCAAGTCGCCTACGAGCGGTTGCGGAGCGGAGTGATTGACGAGTTGATCACCACGAATTCCGTGCCGGTCGACACGCGTGGATTGCCGATTACGGTTCTGAGTATCGCCCCGCTGTTGGGCCAGGCGATTACCCGAATCAACAGCAACTCGAGCGTCACAGGACTTTTTAGGATTAAGGGTTTTTGAGGCAAACGCCCTTGGCGCCGTTTTTGACGGTGGAACAATTCGACCATGTGTCGGACGAAATCATTTCATGAACTTCACGCTTACTCGGTCGCTGGCTTTATACATCGTTGCTGCCGTATCTTTCACCGGGCTGAAAGGAGAAGAAAGGGCGGGAAAACAGCCGGTCTTAAAGATTGATCCTTCGCCTGTCGTTGAGGGCAGGTCGTCCGGCGTCGTCAGTTACGCGGACGTCATCGAACCTGTGCAGAAATCGGTCGTTTCGATTTACTCGACGAAGATCGTGAAGCAACGGGTCGCTAATCCACTGCGCCAGTTTTTTGGCGACGCTGTGCCGGATTCCGAGCGCAACAGTAAGCAAGAAGGCTTGGGATCGGGTGTGATTGTTTCGGCCGACGGCTACATTTTGACCAACAATCACGTCATTGAAGGCGCCGATGAGTTAAAGGTGTCATTGACCGATGACCGGGAATTTACGGCCAAGGTTATCGGCGCCGATCCCAAGACGGATGTAGCCGTGATCAAGATCGACGCCGATAATCTGCCGGTCATCACGCTCGCGGACAGTGAAAAACTCCGGGTCGGGGATGTTGTGTTTGCCGTGGGTAATCCTCTGGGAGTCGGGCAGACTGTTACGATGGGGATCGTTTCCGCGAAAGGCCGCAACCAACTCGGCTTACTCGAAAACGTGGCCGGCTATGAAAACTTCATTCAAACTGATGCCGCAATAAACATGGGCAATTCAGGCGGTGCTTTGGTTGACGCAAGGGGGCGCTTGGTCGGCGTGAATAGCGCCATCATTTCTCCTTCGCGCGGAAATATCGGAATCGGTTTTGCGATCCCAATCAATTTTGCCGCAAGTGTCATGGGCAGTCTGATCGAGACGGGCACCGTCACCCGAGGCTACCTGGGAGTTACAACCGAAACTGTAACGGCTGACGTGGCGGAGCAACTCGGTTTGCCGAAGGACGCCAAAGGCGTGGCGATCACCGACATCTCCCCAGACGGACCGGCGGATCAAGCCGGCCTCAAACGGAGCGACGTGATTCTGATGCTCAATGGAAAATCCGTAAGCTCGCTCGAAGAGCTGCGTTTGGCCGTCGCCCAGATGGCCCCGAACTCGAAAGCGAAGGTTAAGTTAATGAGGGATGGGAAAGAAATGACGCTCGACGTCACGTTGGGTAAGCTGTCCGAAAAGCCCGACGAGCTGCTGGCCGGGGTGAACGCCGCGAATCTGGACGATGAGCAACGGCAGAGGAGCGGCCTCGAAGCCCGGGTGAACGGCTTGGTCATCACCGACGTTGAGTCCACTTCACCTTTCGCCGATCGGATATTTCCAGGCATGGTCATCATCGAAATCAACCGCGTGCCGGTTGTTAATCTGGCCATGGCCAAGCAATCCCTCGTCCAAGGTCGCAATCTTCTCTTGGTTAACTTTCGTGGCGCCTATCGGTTTATCGCCGTGTCGGTGAAGTAACGTGGGGCGGGTTTGGCGCCCCTCCCGAAAATCCGGATAAGTTTCAACTCCCGGGTTTCTGCACCGGGATCCTCATCAGCGATTCGGGCACCGCATCGGCGGCATACGTAGGGAAGCTGAGTTCCAATAAAGATAGCGCTGGAATCGCAAATCGCGCGCTTCCAGCGCTGCGATCAACCAACATGGCTACGGCACTTGAGGCACCGCCGGCAGCGCGAACAATTTCGAGGCACTCAATCACGCGGCCTCCCCGGGTCACTACATCCTCAACGATCAAAATTCGTTCACCCGGCTTAAGTGTGAAACCTCGGCGCAACACCAGCACGTTGTTCTCTTTCTCGGCAAAAATGTAGCGGGCTTTGGCCTGCCGAGCGACCTCCTGTCCAATCACCAAGCCGCCCATCGCTGGCGCCAGAACGGTATCGAATTGGATTCCGGCGCCGCGCACTTTCGCCAACAGCAGCTCGGCCAAGCGTTCGACGGCGTCCATCTGCTGGCAAACTTGGGCGCATTGGAAGTAATGTCCGCTATGCATCCCGGAGCGGAGCACAAAGTGCCCACTCAAAAGAGCTCGGGTGCGGGTGAAGATTTCGAGAACCTCGTTTTGCTCGTTAGCCATGTCGGGACAGTGGTAAACAGAAGGAAAAAAACAAAATCAAAGTCACAGGGATAAAGATTTCTCCTGAGTTGGGGGTCTTTTTCGCTGCTGAATGAATCGAAGCATCAGCAACGCTTGGCGGCGTAAAGGCTCGGGCGGTGAGATTTGAACGGCGTGACCCCCTGCCTCCCGAACGTGGTGCCCGGCGCGGCTACATGACGCCCGCGACAAAGGATTCGGGTAGGCGCACGCGGGTAGGGCGGTTGATTCGTCTAACTAGGCGTTCAAACGGACGGCTCTTGGCGGCTTGTGACTGTGCTGACCGCCTGTCGCTGTCTGCGAGGCATTCCCGACGCCCAAACCGAACGGGTCCTTGTGCCGCTTGTTGAAAGACAGGTGTTCGTTACCGAGCCCGCTGGCCTGCCGGTACCGGAGATTCGTGGAAATTGTGAACAACTTGAGCGTGTTTTGACGGTTCTTTGCTTGACGGAAATGGGCTGAAATGGGTTGAAATGGGGTGTTGTGGAGCAATTCGCGGCTTCACCCCCCATGGCGCAAACCGGCAAAGCATTTTATACGGGCCTTTTCAGGCACACCCTCGACGAGAAAGGTCGTTTAACGATCCCCTCGGCGTGGCGGTATGCGCACGAAGAGAGCGACACGTTTCTGGCGACGCCGCATCCAGACGGTTACGTCGCCGTTTTGCCGCCTTCAGAAGTGGAAAAACTCCACGCCAAGATCGCCCAGATGGCCCTGAGCGATGGAGCCGGGCAGGATTTTGCCGCACGCTTCTTTTCTCGGACCCAATCGTTCTCATTCGATAAGCAAGGTCGGGTCGGCGTGAGTGCCGAGTTATTGTCCTTCGCCGGAATTGGCAAAGACGCAGTGCTGGTCGGCTCGTTGACCAAATTTAATCTCTACGCACCCGCACGGTGGGAAAAGGTCGAGGCGCGAACCTCGGACGCAAGTTTTGGCGATGTGATGCGCCGAATCGGAATCTGACGCCATGCGCCGCATCGCCAAAGTTTCCGCTGCCCAGCTGCTCTTGTGCAGGGCCGCCTCCGGGCGCGTCGCCGTTCGCCGGGCGGTTCCGGCGTGGATCGCTGCAGCGCAAGGTCTCGATTTCGCCGCGTTGGCCACGCCCGCTGTCAGCTCGCGGGTCCGGGTCGGGTTAGTCCTGCGCGCGGTGCCCGCCCCGCACTCCAAACAACTCCGACGTTCCCACAATGTCCGCGGCGTTTTTTGAACCCCATTTTCCCTCCATGGTTCCCGGCCATCAGCCTGTTCTCTTGCGTGAGACGTTGGCGTTGTTGAACCCGCGCCCGGCTGGACGTTATTTGGACTGCACGTTTGGTGGCGGCGGCCATTCAAAGGCGATTCTCGATGCGGCCCACGATGTTTCGGTCGTCGCAATGGACCGTGATCCTTCCGCCGTAACGCGGGCCGGTGAGTTGTCGGAGATTTACGGTTCGCGGTTTACGCTCATCGACTTGGATTTTGGCCGGCTTGGTGAAATCGAGCCTTCGAATTTCGACGGGATTCTTTTCGATCTGGGCGTTTCGTCATTTCAGATCGACGAAGTCGAGCGCGGTTTCTCGTTCCGTTGTGACGCTCCGGCCGACATGCGGATGGATCCGCGCGTAGGAGTGTCCGCCAGTCAGTTGCTGGAAACGGCGACTGAGGAAATGCTGGTGCGGGCGATTCGCGATTTTGGTGAAGAGCAAAACTGGCGTCGGGTCGTCCGCGCGATCGTCGCGGCGCGTGCGACCGGGGCGCTGGCTCGCACGGCGTCGCTCGCCGCACTGATCTCAGACGCGATTCCCCCGCGCGATCGCCACACGTCCAGAATTCATCCCGCGACCCGTGCTTTCCAGGGGATCCGCATCGCGGTGAACGACGAACTTGGAGCCATTGATCGGGCCTTGCCGGCGGCATTTGCGAAGCTGGCGCCTGCCGGCGTCTTGGTGGTGATCAGCTTCCACTCGCTCGAAGACCGACCCGTGAAGCAATTTTTCCGCCGGCAATGCGGCCAGCCCGAGGGTGCCCACGACTCGTTGCCGCAGGACCTGCGCGCAAAGTTCGCCGAGCCTCTCACGCGCAAGCCCGTGACGCCGTCCGACGAAGAGATCGCCGCCAATCCCCGCAGCCGTTCCGCCAAACTGCGCGCCCTAAGGAAACTCTAACGCTTCGCCTCATTCTTCCCGCTCCAGACCCGCTTATTCATTCCCTATGCGCACTGCCAATCATGCCTTCGTGAATCAATTTGTGATCTACACTCTGCTGACCATTTGCTTCACCGGATCGATCGGGTTGGGCACCGTCTGGATGCGGCATCAGATCTCGATCACGGCCAATGCAAACAAGGTGCTCGAGGCCCGCCTCGCCGAGCTGAAACGCCACCTTGCGGAGACCAACACGGCGATAGAAATCCAACAAAGCCCGGCGGTGCTGAGGCAGCGCAATGCCAGCATGAATCTCGGGCTGATTTTACCCGAGGTGCAGAGCGTCACGGAGAGCCCGACCTTGCGGCTTGTCGCCAAATCGAGTCGAGCGCTGCTCAATGATCGCGCTGTGCCTGTGACCTTCAGGCTCGCGGCCAAGGAGTGACTATGTCCAAAGGTTTCGCCTCAAATTCCCGTCAGCTGATCCTCGCGACATTCGTGTTGCTGAGTTTCGCTGGGGTGGGAGCGCGCCTCGTTTGGCTGCATGTTATTGATCGGGATTCCTTGCTGGGCTTCGTCTCCAAGGCGCGCTTCAAAATCGACCCCATTCCGGCTCGGCGCGGTGACATCTTGGATACCAACGGCGCGAAACTCGCGACGAGCCGTTCCCTGATCATCTTGGGAGTGGATCCTCAGATTTTGCGTAAAGAGGACGAAGCCAAGTGGCCCCGGCTCGCCAGCTTGATTGGCCTGCCGCTCGCTGAACTGACCAAGATTTTCAACACGAAGAACCGACCGCTCGATAGTGCTGCGGCTAGCCGCCGCTCTGATGCAGAATCGAATCAGCGCGGGGGCGAGACGGGACCATTAAAGTTCGACCTCATGGCTGCGACGACCAAAGCCGATGTTTTGCCCCAAGCGGATGCGGACGACGAAGCGGAAGAGGAAACGAACGGCGATTCCTCCGGGGGCCGGCCGATTCGCTGGGCGAAGTTGAGCGATACGATTACTGAATCCACGTTCGCGGCGATCAATGCCCTTGGGGTCAAGGGCGTCTATGGCAAGCGGGTCTACCGGCGCGCTTACCCGAACAATGCCTTGGCCGCGCACATCATCGGCTACGTCGATCGCGAGGAACGGGCGGTCACCGGCATCGAACGATACGCGGACAGTTATCTCCACGGACACAACGGTTGGATTGAATCCGAAAAAGACGGCAAGCGGGAGGAACTCGCCCAATTCCGCAGCCGTGAGGTTCCGGCTTCAGACGGCTACAGCGTAAAGCTTTCGATCGACGCGGTGGTGCAGCAAATTGTCGACGAGGAACTCGCCGCCATCGCAGCCAAGTTCGCGCCCGAGAAAGCCACCATTATCGTCAGTGACCCTCGCACCGGCTTCATCTTGGCGCTCGGGAACTATCCGTCGTTCGATCTCAATCGCTACAACCTGTTGTCGAAGGAAGAGGAGGGTCGGATGCGTAATATCGCATTGGCCGACATGTATGAGCCCGGCTCTGTCTTCAAAATCGTCGCGGCGGCCGGGGCAATGAACGAAAGGCTCGTCACCGCCCAAACGACGTTCGACTGCAGTCGTCCGACCGTTGACTACAAGGGCCGGACGCGGAGTTTGCCAAAAGATGATCACACCTACGACCACCGCCTTTCGGTCGCGGAGATTGTAGCCCGATCCTCGAACAAAGGGGCCGCGCACCTCGCCATGGCGATGGGCGACGAGCGGTTTTACAATTACGCACGGGCCTTCGGCTTCGGCCGCACCACCGGATTTCCGAACCTCGGCATCGAAACGCCGGGGATGCTCGCCGCGCCAAAAAATTGGGACGGTCTCACGATTACCCGGATCCCGATGGGGCATGCGGTGGCTGCGACCCCGTTGCAGATGCATCAAGCCATGTGCGTCATCGCGAGCGGGGGACTTCTGATCAAGCCCAGCGTGATCCGCCAGGTAACCGACGCTGCGGGCGAAATCGTCTTTCGTTTCGAGGGGCGCGTCGGTGAGCGCGTGATATCCGAGCAAGTAGCCCGTGAAGTTGCCCGGCTCTTACAAGGAGTGGTGGCAAAAGGAGGCACGGCACCCGATGCGGCGATCAAAGACTACGAGGTCGCGGGAAAGACCGGGACGACGCAAAAGATCATCAATGGCGTCTACTCCAACCAGGCCCACGTGGCGTCGTTCGTCGGATTCCTGCCGGCGTCCCGGCCGCAAGTCGCGATCTCCGTAATCGTCGACGGAGCAAAACTAAATCTCACTAGGGGCGCGGCGTATGGTTCAAAAATTGCCGCCCCTTCGTTCACGCTCATCGCCGAGAAGCTCATCCGGCATCTCGACATCAAGCCCGTCGCACCGTCGGTCGCGGCGTCGGGTTCGTTGCTGGCCACAAACGGAGTTCGCTGATGCTTGGCTATCTTTCATCCAATCATGCCTTGATCGCCGCGTTCGCGCCTCGCCAAGTGCGTCGCACGCGGCACGAAACGCTTTCGCTCAATCGCGTCTTCAAGCAGGCGCCGAAGCTCGCCGACTATTTTGAGGACGTTGAAATCCCCGGGCTGAAAGGGAGCCTGGACCGCCCGATCTCCGGTGTCGCTTTTGACAGTCGGCGGGTTTTGCCGGGAAATGTTTTCTTTGCGATTCCCGATCTTGGTCGCGGCGCGGGTAACTCGATCGACGAGGCGGCCAGTCGTGGTGCGGTGGCGATTGTCACAGAGACCATGCCGGCGTTTCCACCGTCGAAGGTCACTTTCATTCAGGTGGCCGATGCCCGGGCGGCGCTCGCGCGGTTCGCACAGCGCTACTTTAAATTCCCTGACCGTGATCTTTCCGTCGTGGGCGTCACCGGCACGGCCGGAAAAACAACCGTGGCGCACTTGGTCAAATATTTCCTCAGTGGCGATCAACGGGTGGGGCTTATCGGCACGATCAATTACGATTTGGGCGCGCGCGTCGTCCCTGCGTATCGCAGCACGCCGGAGTCGCTCGATATCTACGGCATGATGGCTCAAATGCGCGATGCGGGTTGTCGCCAGGCGGTGCTCGAGGTGACCGCCGGAGGCATCGGCCAAAAACGCGTGCACGGCGTCCAACTGGCAGCCGCGGTGTTTACGAACCACGCCGATGGAAATGAAGCGGGAGCCGGTTCACCCGAGGCTGATTTCGGCGTGAAGTTGCGTCTCTTTTCCGGAGAGGCCGGTCCCCTGCCCAAAGCGGCCGTTGTGAACCTTGATGATTCGTACGGCGCGGCGCTGCTGGCGGCGCTCCCGCCCGAGGTTCGCCGGGTAACTTTTGGGGAAAATGCTTTTGCCCAAGTTCGGGCTGCAAATGTGGCGTTCACCTCAAGGAACACGACCTTCACGCTGGTTTGGCCCGGCGGGGAGATGTCGATTGATTCACCGCTGATCGGACGCGCAAATCTCAGCAACCTTCTCGCCGCGGTCGCCACCGCTTGGAGTCTGGGGCGTGACCCTGTGGTCTTTCTGGCCAAGCTGCGTGCGTTCAAAGGTGTTCCCGGCCGCATGGAGCGCATCGACGCCGGGCAGTCGTTCAATGTGTTCGTCGACTATGCCCGTACGTCTGACGCAATCCGACAATCGCTCGGGGGGTTGCGCTCACTCACCTCCGGTCGATTGGTTGTCGTCTTTGGCAGCGGCGAAAATCTAAACCGCGCCGGCCGATCGCAGTTGGTGCAGACGGTGCAAAGCTTGGCGGATTTTTCGGTCGCTACCGCGAATAATCCCGGTTCCGAGCCGATGGCCGATAGTTTCGCGGAAATGAGCGCGGGTGTCAGCGACTCCCAGCGCATCGAATGGATTGCCGATCGTCGCCAGGCGATCGCGCGGGGCATCGCGATCTGCGAGCCGGGAGACACGCTGCTCATCACTGGGAAAGGCCATGAAAGTTACCAGAAACTGGCTGACACCGTCGTGCCATTCGACGACCGCGAGGTTGTTCGGGAGCTCATCGTCAGCGGCATGGAAAAGTCCTGATGCTCGCTTTTGATCCCACGCACCTTGCCCGCTGGACGTCCGGAAAGTGGACGTCGGTCCCGGTCGTGCCGCTGCGCGGCTTTAGTATCGACTCGCGGGGCACGCGCGCGGGCGAGGTGTTTGTCGCGCTGAAGAGCGCGACCCGCGATGGTCACGACTTCGTCGCCGCCGCGGCAGCGCAGGGCGCAGCGGCCGCACTTGTTGCCGTGGCGAATCCCGAGCTTAGCCTGCCGCAACTTGTCGTCGCCGATCCGCTCACGGCCTTTCAAGCGATTGCCCGCGAGCATCGGCGGGTTTTCTCCGGGCCGGTCGTCGGCATCACCGGCAGCGCGGGCAAAACCTCGACCAAGAATCTTCTTACGTTGTTGCTCGGTGGTTCTGCGCCTGGGGAGCCGGTGCTTTCAACCGAGGGAAATCTCAACAATCACCTCGGCGTTCCTCTTACGCTGACCCGACTGGATCCGGCCCGGCATCGATTCGCGGTGATTGAAGCCGGCATCAGCGCGCCCGGCGATATGTCGACCTTAGCCTCAATGATCGAGCCCGACCTCGCGCTTACGACGCTCATCGGTCCGGCGCATATCAAGGAATTGGGTTCGCTTGAGGGCGTCGCGCGCGAGAAATCGCGGTTGTCCGCTTCTGTCCGTTCGGCCGGTGTGGCAATCTTTCCCGCCCAGTGCGCGGGCTTCGGACCGTTCCGTGAGCTCGGCGTTCGCCAAATGATCATCGAGCCGTCGGAGGTTCTCCCGCCGGTCGCCCCACCCGCTGATCGGGTTTACTTTGTGACCACCCAGCGGGGAAACACCACGTCCATCGCGCTCGCCTATGGTGAGCATCCGCCGCTCGCTTTTGCCTTTTGCCGGGTAACCGATGGCATGGCGCAAAATGCGGTTATTGCGATTTGCGCCGCGCTTAGGCTCGGGGTGACTCGCGACGACATTCAAGCCCGGCTGGCTGCTTATGCTCCGGGCCCAATGCGGGGAGAGTGGCGAAATACTTCGGAGAACGTGTTCTATCTTGATTGCTACAATGCCAATCCGGCTTCGATGCATGACGCGCTTGGAACGTTTTGCGCAGTCGCTCCGCAAGATTCACCCCGTCTTTTCGTGCTCGGCGGCATGGAGGAGCTGGGACCACTCGCGGCCAACCATCATCGCGAGTTGGGCCGTGCGTTGGCGCTGCGTCCCGGTGACGAAGTGGTGACGATCGGAGACCACGCGGCCGAAGTGTTCGCCGGAGCGCTGGAGCGGGGCAATCAAGCCACGGCCGTGGCGATTGCCACCGATCTCTCGGACATCGCCGACCGAATCAATCGTTTCCGCGGTGCAATCTTCGTGAAAGGCAGCCGCCGATACCAACTCGAACGCGCTCTGCCGGCGGCCCTCGCGCCCGCCTCCGCCCATGTTTAGTTATCTCGCAGAATACTCTGACCAATTCGGACCTCTCCGTGTGCTCCGTTACATCAGCGTGCGCACCCTTGGCGCCACGGGGACGGCGGCGATCATCGGATTTATCATCGGTCCGTGGCTGATCCACCAGTTACGCCGGCTGAAGTTTGGCCAGCATTACGATGACGACCGGACCGGGGACCTCGCGCAGCGTTTCGACAAAAAGAATACGCCCACGATGGGGGGCTTGCTCATCTTCGGCTGTGTGTTCCTGAGTTCGGTGCTGTGGGCGACGCCCAATGTGTGGGTCGTGACGGCGCTCTTTGTCTATGCCGCGCTCACCGCCGTGGGCTTTCGGGACGATTACCTGAAGGTGGTGCACAAAAACCGCGATGGCATCTCTTCGCGTGAGAAAATTTTCTGGCAAACGCTGATCACGGTTGTGGCCTTGGCCGTGCTGCTTTGGCACCCGACCAGCGCCGGCAAAATCCGCGAGCTCTGGGTCCCGTTTATCAAGCATCCCTTGCTGGTGTTCTCCGGCATCTTGGGTCTGCCCGCCTTGTTTATCTTCATTTACCTGTGGCTCGTGGGGTTTTCCAACGCGATCAACCTCACCGACGGGCTCGATGGTCTGGCGATCGGCTGCACGATCAGCGTCGCGTTGGTTTACGGCATTATGGCGTATGCCGCGGGCAATATTCTTATCTCGGATTATCTCTTGATCAGCTACGTGCCGGGCACCGGCGAACTCACCGTGCTTTGCGGTGCGTTGGTCGGAGCCGGCGTGGCCTTTCTTTGGTACAACTCCCACCCGGCGGAAGTTTTTATGGGCGATACGGGATCACTGGCCCTCGGCGGGTTGATCGGAATCATCGCCTTTATGGTGCAGCAACCGCTCACCCTGATTATCGTCGGCGGCGTATTTGTTTGGGAGGCGGCGTCGGTCATCATCCAAGTCGGCTACTTCAAATATACCAAACGCCGGAGCCCGACCGGGCAGGGGAGTCGCTACTTCCTGATGGCTCCGATCCATCATCATTTTCAGAAAAAGGGTTGGCCCGAGACCAAGGTCGTCCTGCGGTTTTGGGTCCTGTCCCTGATCTTCGCCCTGATCGGTCTCGCAACGCTGAAGATCCGCTAAATTTCGCCCTGCTCAAAACCCACAAAAAATCAAAAACACCGTCCTTCCTAACGTCGCTCCCGATTACTCCCATGTCGCTCACCACCCCCATATTCCTTCGCCCGTTGCTGGCTCGTCCCGTTGCAATCCTCGGTGCCGGTGCGTGCGGCCGTGGTCTCGCCGCCTTGTTGGATAAACTCGGGGTCATTGAATCTCAGGTTTATGACCAAGCACATGGCACGGCGTTTGATTTCAACACGGACGCGGCCGCGCGATGCGGATTGGTGATTTTTTCATCGGATTTCCGCTCCGATCATCCGTGGCTGGCGACCGCGAGGGCTGCCGGTTGCGAGTGTATGGGTGAACTCGATTTTGCGGCGCTCTTTTGGCGCGGTCAGGTAATCGCGGTCGCCGGTTCTGAAGGACGAGAGACCCTGGTCGATTTTCTAACCTTTGCTCTGCGGACGAACGGTTTTGAGGCCAGCGCCGTTTGCGACCGACGGTATCCCTTCGCTCAACTGGTCGCCGACTGCGGCGGCGGGTCGCTCGCGGCGGCGGAAAAAATTGCCGTCTGCGAGGTGAACCCAAGCCAAGCCGGAACGCTGCGGCATTTCCGTGCGGATGCCACGCTTTGGACGAGCTTTTCGGAGTCGGATTCCGATGGGTATTCTAATCCCGCGGCCTGCTTTGCGGCCAACTGGACGCTCGTTGCCTGCACGGCTCCGGGCGGCTTCGTCGCGGGTAGTTCCGTGCAGGTCTTTGCCTCACGTTGGCATCTCCCGCTGCCGGCTCGTGCAGCCGTGGCGACGGTGGCGCAGCCCGCCGATCCCCTTCTCGCCGATACCCTCTTTGCGACGTATCCCATGCGGGAGAGTTTTGTTTTGGCCGCCGCTTGGTGGGTGGCCGCCGGTTTCCAACCTGGTGAACTTTACGCCGCAGCCCGCACCTTCCGACTGGCTCGGAAATGCCCGGGCTCCGATGTCGAAACGGTGGGAACAGCACGCGGGTCAAATTCGAAAACTACCGATTTCTTGAGCCCAGATGCGTCGCCCGGAAACTCCACTGCGCTGCACGCGATGACTCTGCTAAATCGTCCATATTGATCGTGCGTTTCTCATCTAAGCTAACATAATTTTTCCTATGAAAATCATCCGTGTATTCGGCGTCGTCGTGGGCATCCACCTCTTTGCGCTCATGCTTATTTTTGCCAATCCGGGCTGCAGCTCCACGAGCAAACCGGCCCCGAAACCCGCTGAGACTGCTTCGGCGCCGGCGCCGTCCGCTCCCGTGGTGACGGTTCCGCTCGCCGGTGCCGCCGATGCGTCGTCGATCTCGGCCGCGCCGATCGGGTTTGATCCTGCCGCGCCCGCCGTTGCCGGCGTCCGTTACTCGCCGACCCGTCCCGGCACGCCGGCTGCGAGCGCCATCGTCGCTGCGCCTGTCGCCGATGTCACCCCGGCCACGACTTACCTCGTCGCAAAAGGCGACAGCCTTTGGACGATCGCGAAGAAGAATCAACTGACGGTCGCTGAACTTGCCGCTGCAAATAATCTCAAGCCGGCAAGCACCCTCCGGCTCGGTCAAAAATTGATTATCCCCGGCAAAGCTCCGGTGTCCGGAGGAGCAGGCACCGCCCAGTCTCCGGCGGCGTCAACAGTTCCGATGGCGACACCGGCAAATGGCGCGACACCGGCGGACGCATCCAAGGCCAAGGGCGAATCCATCTCCCATACCGTCAAAATGGGTGAATCTCTCGGCACCATCGCCCGCAAGTACGGTGTTCGTCAGGGCGACATCGCGGTGGCCAACAACATCACGGATCCGCAGAAAATAACCGCCGGACAGATTCTCTCCATCCCCGGATGGCAGACACCTGTCGGCAAAGCCAAGGCTGCCGCGAAGCCCGGTGACCCTGTCGCCAAGCCGGCCGAGCCCGCTCGATCCTATTTTGTGGTGCCCCCCGTCGAGCAAGATCTCGACTCTGGACTCAAGCCGGTACCCGTGACCGAAGTGCCCGTCATCAGGGTCGACGATCCCGCGGCGCCCGCGCCTAAACCGGCGCCTTGATCGGCCGCTTAAGTGCGAACGCCACACCGCGAATCTTGTCCCATCGCCGCGCTCACCCCGCATTCTGACCGACCGTCGATGTCGCCCGCGTCCGTCGCACCTTCCAGAGCCAGTCTCTTCGTCAATCCGGCCGCATTGATCGCGGTCTGTTGCATCGGCCTCACGATTCTCGGGCTGACGATCTTATTCAGTGCAAGTGCCTCGTTTCGACAGGGACCCTACTTCTATCTTAACAAGCAACTGATCGGCGTCTTCCTTGCCGGGGTGGTCTGTTTCGTGGCGAGCCGCGTCAACCTCGACTATGCGCGTCGCTACGCGTGGTGGATTGCCGGCATCACGCTCTTTCTCCTCGTGCTGGTACTGATTCCACACATCGGAATTGAGGTGAAAGGCAGTCGCCGCTGGCTCGGCTTGGGACCGGTTCGCGTGCAAGTCTCCGAGTTCGCCAAACTCGGTTTGGTCTTCTGCCTCGCGCATTATCTCGCGCTTAATCAGACGCGAATCGCCGAGCTTACCCGCGGCTATCTTTATCCGCTCGCGATCATCGGCGCCTTCGCGGGCCTCATCGTGCTCGAGCCCGACTTTGGCACGGCGGCCCTTGTTGTCGTCGTTGGCCTTACCATGCTGTTCCTCGCCGGCGCCAAGTGGCGCTATATCGTGCCCACGGTCGCTTTGGTCGTATCGGCGTTCACGATTTTGGTCGTCAACAATCCCAACCGCTTGCGCCGGTTCTTGGCCTTTCTCGATGTTGAGGGCAATAAGCAGGGCGGCACTTATCAGCTCTACCAAGCACTGGCCGCCTACGCGGCCGGAGGCACGGACGGTGCCGGTTTGGGACAGGGACGTCAGCAACTCAACTTTCTGCCCGAGGCGCATACCGACTTCATCTTTGCCGTCATCGGCGAGGAATTGGGCCTTTGGTTCACTTTGGGCGTGGTTGTGGTCTTTGCGGTGATTTTTATCGCGGGATTGGTCCACCTTCGGCGCGCCCCCAATCTGTTTCACTTCCTGCTGGTAGTGGGCTGCCTCATGTTGATCTGTCTCCAAGCCATTGTGAATCTCGGCGTGGTTACCGGTGTTTTTCCCACCAAGGGTATGTCGCTGCCGTTTATCAGCGCCGGTCTCTCCAACCTGCTGCTGATGGGATTACTGGTCGGCATTTTTCTCAACACCCAGCGCACCTGGGGCCGCGCAGTTCTGGCCGAAGACTCCCGCGCGATGCGCGAAGTATCTGTATGAGCCACTTTCTCATTTCTTGCGGCGGCACGGGCGGCCATCTCTCACCGGGCATCGCGTTGGCCGAGGGGCTGGCGGAGCGCGGTCACGCTGCGACGCTCCTGATCAGCGAGAAGAAAGTCGACGCGCGGCTGATTGAAAAATACCCGCACTTGAGTTTCGCCCGGATGCCCGGCTCGGGTTTTGCCTGGCACCCGGTGCAACTGGCCCGGTGCATCGTTTCCCAATTGCGGGCGTTGCGTTTTTGTCGGCGGCTCATCCGCGAACGTGCGCCGGATGGCATCGTCGGCTTTGGCGGATTCACTTCAGCGCCCGTGGCACTGGCGGGACGGCTCGCGGGTTTGCCGGTGATGTTGCATGAGTCCAACCGGGTGCCGGGTCTTGCGATCCGCACGCTCGGGCGATTTGCGACCCGGGTCTATCTGCCACCGGGGGTGCACCTCGGCAGTGTCCGGGCCGCTGCGACCCGCTATGCGGGACCGCCCGTCCGCCGAGAAATCGTGCGCACGCCGCAGACCGCAGCGCGGATCGCTCTCGGATTAGATCCCGCTCAAAAGTTGCTTGTTTTGCTCGGTGGCAGCCAAGGGGCGAGTGCACTCAACCAGTGGGCCCGTGACCACGTCGCTTCGCTCGCAAACGAGGGCGTTCAACTTTATTGCGTGACGGGCCTGGGGAAGGGCGCGGCCGAGAATCTCGATCTGAGATCGAAACTCGGCTCGCCGGTGCGCTCGGTGTTTATCCCGTTCAGCGATCGCGTGGCCGAACTGCTCTCGGCGGCTGATCTGGTGGTTTCCCGGGCCGGAGCCGGATCGATCGCCGAACTCATCCGGTGTGAAAGCCCGGCCATTCTGATCCCGTTTCCGCACGCGGCGGATGACCACCAACGCGCCAACGCCTCATTCTTCGAGCGTCAAGGCGGCGGCATCGTCGTCGAACAGTCGGGTCTTGGGAATCTCCGGGCTGAGGTGCTTGAACTGATTTTCAACGATTGGTTGCTCCGAAAATTCCGAGGCAATCTCCGGCGAATGGATCGGGAGAACTCGCTCGACCTGATGTTGCGGGATTTGGAAACCCTCACCGCGCCGACCGGGGAGCCCCGGCGGGCGATAAACGCCGTCGCCCGATGATGACTGCGACCGTTTCTAGACTATCGGGTGACGTCGCGTTTTGGGACGAATTCTTGGCGACGGTTCGCCCGCGGCTCGGTGAAACCGCTAAGTTTACCCGCGGAGAACCGCTCGCGGCGAAAACCACGATCCGGATCGGGGGGGCCGCGCGTCTTTATGCCGAGCCCGGTTCGGTTCGTGATTTTCAGACGCTGATGGTCGCGGCGGCCGCAGCGGGCATTCCCATTTTCCCGTTGGGACGGGGTTCGAATCTGGTGGTCCCGGATGAAGGCGTTGACGGCCTTGTCCTCTCGCTGGCGCACGAAGCCTGGGCGGTTTTCGAGCCGCGCGCCGACGGGCTTTTGTGGGTCGGGGCCGGGCTTCGGCTGAAAAACTTATGCGGCTTGGCGGCCAAAACGGGACTCACGGGGTTTGAGTTTCTGGAAGGAATTCCGGGCAATGTCGGGGGCGCCTTGCGGATGAATGCCGGGGCGATGGGCGGTTGGATGTTCGATGTGGTGGAGGAGGTGCGATTCATTTCACTGGATGGAACGGTGCGCACCGCGAGTCGCGCCGAGATGCACGTCGATTACCGGCACTGCGCCGAACTTCAGACTGCGATCGCGCTTGGCGCTTTGCTCCGGCCGGTCGCGCCTGCCGATACGGAATCGGTTGCCCGGCAGATCGACGTCTACAAAAAGAAACGGCAGGAATCCCAGCCGCGGGACCCGAGTGCGGGCTGCATTTTCAAGAATCCACCCGGGAACTCAGCCGGCCGGCTGATCGACCAAAGCGGCCTCAAAGGGGAGCGGGTAGGGGACGCGGAGGTTTCACCCATTCACGCCAATTTCATCGTCAATCGCGGGTCGGCCACCAGTGCCGAACTGATCGCTTTGGTGCGAACGATCCGGAAGCGCGTCGCTGACGCCCATGGGATCGAACTCGAACCGGAGGTTTTGCTTTACGGCAAAGAATGGCGCGACGTGCTTTAAACGTTTCATCACTTTAAAATGACGCCAACCCCGATCATCGCCGTGTTTGCCGGTGGAATTTCCTCCGAGAGAGACGTTTCGCTCGGCTCCGGTCGCTCCAGTGCGGTCGCGCTCGCCCGGTCGTTTCCCACGCAGCTTTTCGAACTCAACTCGGATGCGCTGCCGGCCGGGCTCGATCCATCGCGGCACGTGGTTTTCTCGACCCTCCACGGCACGTTCGGCGAAGATGGTTCAATGCAACGTCTGCTCGACGCGGCCGGAATCGTCTACGCCGGATGCGACGCCGCCAGCAGCGCGCTCACGATGGACAAGACGCTCACGAAGCGGGCCGCCGCCAAACGGGGCGTCCGGATCGGGGCGGGGGTTTCGTTTGAAGCGGCGAGCGCGCCCTCGGCCGAGTCGTTGGTCGCCGAACTTGGAGCAGAGGTTGTGCTCAAGCCCAATGACCAAGGCAGCAGCGTCGGGTTGACGATCAACCGCAGCCGCGAAGAGCTCGCGGGCGCGTTGGCGCGACTCACTCCCGGTTCGTGGCTAGCCGAGCGGCGGCTCGTCGGTCGCGAGCTCTCGGTCGGAGTTTTGCTCGGCGCGGCGATGGGCGTGGTCGAGATCCGGCCGAAGTCGGGCGTCTATGACTTCGCCAGCAAATACACGGTGGGCGCTACGGAGTATTTTGCGCCCGCGCCCTTGGACGCGGCGATGACCTTAGCCGTACAGCGTGCGGCTGAAGCGGCGTTTGCCGCTTGCGGTTGTCGCGACTACGCTCGCGTCGATTTCATTTTAGTTGGAGACGCCGAGCTTTATTTGCTCGAAATCAATACACTCCCCGGCATGAAAGAGACGAGTTTGCTGCCGATGAGTGCGCGCTGTGCGGGCTTGGATTTCACGGCTTTGGTCCGCGAGCTGGTGTTGCCTGCGCTGGGGCGTTTTTCGGAGGCGGCGTCGCGCTAATTTCTGTGAGTCTGATCAACGACAATTTTCCCACGGCCCGGAGCTGGAGAGACATTCCCCAGCCGGTGAAGCCCCGCGCCATGTCGCGCGGCGGGCGGCAGCGCTTCATATTGTCGATCGTCCGCTCGTCTCTCGTGTTTGCGGTGATAGTCGGTGTGGGAGTGGGTGGGTGGCAGGTTTTTCGGGTGACGCATGAGACCCTCGGCAAACCTTCGGTGTCTGCGGCGGCGCCACTGAGTTCTACCCAACTCGAGACGACCGGCTATCTCGGTGGTGACGCCACCTGGCTCGCCCGCACGCTTGCGTTACCGCGCAACGCGACGCTGATGGGGCTCGACTTGGACGGCCTGCGGGCGCGGTTGCTGGCGCAGGGTCAGGTTCAGTCGGCGGTGCTCACAAAAGTTTTCCCGTCCACGTTGCGCGTGCAGCTGACCGAGCGCACCCCGGTGGTGAGGGTGATGGCCCAACTACCCGGAGCCGAGCCGCGCCAGTTTTTGGTGGCCCGCGATGGCGTGGTTTTTTCCGGCGTGGGCTTTCCGGCCGAGATTGTCGAGTCGCTGCCGTGGTTGGAGCCGACAAAATTAGTCCGGGACGGTGACGGCTTCGTCCCGGTCGCGGGCATGGTAGTCGTGGCCGATTTGCTCGGCAAAGCGCGGCTCGAGGCGGAACACCTCTACAAGACGTGGCGAATCGTCTCTTTGGCCGCGTTGAACACGGATGCGGAGGTCGAGGTCCGCACGGCTTCAGGCGCTTCAATGGTGTTCAGCGCCAGCGCGGATACTCTTTCCCAGATCGCCAAACTGGATCTGATTCTGGACCGGCTCGCTCAGCGAGGTTCCACTTTCAAGCGCATCACGCTCGGCGGAGGGCGCGATGCGATTGTGACGTTGGACGTGCCCTTGGTTCCTGTGGCAACGTCCGCTTCGACCAAGACGGCACCCGCCACCGCGCCCCGCCGGGGTTCAACTTCTTTTTCTCCCGCCTTCGGCAACTTCTCCCCTTCTTCAAAAAAGTCCCGTGAGCTCTAAGCCCAGTTTTATCGGTGCCGTAGAAATCGGCACCTCGAAAATCACCGCTCTAATCGGCGAATATAACGGCCGGGAACTCGCCATCATCGGCCGCGGTGAATGCGCTTCCCGCGGTGTGATCAAGGGCTCCGTCGTTGACTATAAGGCGGCGAGCGATTGCGCGCACAGTGCCCTCGAGCTTGCCGAGCGCGACGCCGGCGAACGCATTGAGCTCGTCTTCCTCGCCCAGACCGGCGGTCACCTCGATGGCTTCTACAACGAAGCCTCCGTGAACGTGAAGTCTTCGGACAACATGATTGGTCGCGACGACATCCGCACCGTTTGTGATCTCGCTAAATCCAAAGAGCTGCCGGCCGGCCGGATGGTAGTGCACAACATTCGCCGCCCCTTCCGCGTCGATGGACGGTTGGTGCCGACTTCGCCCGAGAATCTTGTCGGCCAAAAATTAGAGGTCGGTTACTGGACCGTTCACGGCCAGGAGCAGCGACTCGCGGACAATATTCATGTGATCCGGGGCTTTAATCTCGAGGTGCGGGAGCTCGTTCTCGCGAGTCTGGCGTCCGGCCACATGGTGACGACGGCCGAAGAACGCCAAAACGGAGTGCTCGCGATCGACATCGGCGCGGGCACCACGGATTTTGTGCTCTACCGAGATGGCGTCGGGCACACCACGGGGGTGGTGCCGGTGGGCGGAACGCACCTGACCAACGATCTCAGCCTCGGGCTTCGTCTCACGGAGGGACAGGCGGAGAAATTGAAACTCAGACACGGTCGCGCGACGGTTCAAGCCCGCGACAAGTCCGAGAAGGTTTGGCTCGATGGGAATTTCGCCATCGGTGACCGCCAATTCCCCCGCCACGCAATCGAGCAAATCACCGCGGCCCGCACTTGGGAGTTGCTTGAAGTGGTGAAGAAGAAGCTGGGCCACTCGTTCTCGACCGAGACGTGTCAGGCCGGCGTCGTGCTTACCGGTGGAACCGCCAAACTTCCCGGAATCGCCGAGTGTGCGGCCAAGGTTTTCGGAGTGCCGGCGCATTTGGGCGAAACGCCGTCTTGGGTGGCCGAGAATCTCCGCGATCCCGGTTACCACACGGCGCTTGGTCTGCTTTATTACGGGGTCAGCTCGCAGGGTGAAAAATCGGCGCCGATCCGACGCAAAGCCGGATTCCTCCACAGTGTGTCCCGTCTGTTTGCCACTTCCTGATTCGCACCATGAATCTCCACGAACTTCCTCTCGAACACACCCTTCTCGCGGACCGTAATGTTGCCATCAAGCTCGTCGGCGTAGGCGGGGCCGGGGCCAATGCGGTCGATCGTCTGAAAATGGAGAATCTCGAGCGCCTGCAGCTCGCGGTGATCAACACGGATTATCAGGCGCTCGCCAGCTCTCCAGTTCAGGATAAGGTGCTGATCGGGATGAGCATCACCCGCGGCCTCGGTGCCGGCGGTGATCCCGAGCTGGGCCGTGAGGCGGCGGAAGCGGATCGGGAGAAGATCTCCAAGGTCGTGAAAGATTGCGACCTCGTTTTTCTGATCGCGGGGATGGGCGGCGGCACCGGAAGCGGTGCGGCGCCCACAGTGGCGGAAATCGCGGCCGAGACCGGAGCCCTTGTGATCGCGTTTGTGACGATGCCTTTCAGCTTTGAAGGCGGCCGCCGCCTAAAACAAGCGGAAGAAGGTTTGATCGCCCTACGTAAGGTTTGCGACGCCGTCATCCCGCTGCCGAACGATATATTGCTCCAGGAAGCGGGAGAAAACGAGACGGTGCTGGATTCGTTTGCCCGGGCGGACGAGTGGATCGGCCGGGGTGTGAAATCAATCTGGGCGATGCTGATGAAAACTGGCCTCATCAATTTGGACTTCGCCACCTTGCGCCAGGCGTTTCAACAACGCGGGGGAAAAACGTTGTTCGGTCTGGGCGAAGGTGCCGGCGAAAACGCGGCGGCCGATGCGATCGAGAGTCTGAAGCTCTGCCCGCTGCTGCACACGCCGGAATTCTCCCGTAAGGCCGACCGTCTGCTCGTCAATATCACCGGAGGCACCGATCTGACGCTGCCCAAGGTCAACGACCTGATGAGCGCCATCGCCGAGAAATTCGGCCGTGATTCGCATCTTATCATGGGCGCGGTGATCGACGAAGGGATGCAGCAGCGCGTTGAAATTTGCGTGATCGGGACCAGTGACCTCGTCGGCCGAAGCGGCTTGCAGCGGCGCCTCGCATCGGCGGCAAGACCCCGGCCGGGAACGGCCCAGATTGAGGCGGCGCCGGTTCCTCGACCTGCGGCGACCGGCGACCGGGTGGTGCCGGCTGAACTGGATCTGACGGCAGCCGAAAAACGCGACCAAGACGAATTCGGGTTCGGTGAAGTTGAAAGTCGCGGACATTTCGAGAAGACGGATCGCAACCTGTTTGACGGTCAGGATCTCGACGTGCCGACCTACCTCCGTAAGGGCATCAAGATCGCGCTTTGATCTGGGTTTTGTTTGGGAACAAGACCCCCCTTGGCAAAGGGGAAAGCATCTGCATCGTGACGACATGTTTGTCGATGAATGTGTAATCAAGGTAACGGCCGGTGACGGCGGGCGCGGCTGCGTGTCATTTCGGCGGGAGAAATACGAGCCGTGGGGTGGCCCAAACGGCGGTGACGGTGGACGTGGCGGAGACGTGATCTTGGTGGGCGACGTCAACACCAACAATCTCGTCGACTACAAGTTTCAGCCGCACTGGAACGCCGAGCGCGGCGAGCATGGCCAAGGCAAGGATTGCAATGGCCGCGAGGGCAAATCCGCCGAGCTGCGGATGCCGCTCGGCACCGTGGTGATCGACGAGGCGACCGAACTGCCCGTGGCCGAAATCGTCGAGGAGGGCCAACGCGTGATCCTATGCAAAGGAGGCAACGGAGGCTGGGGAAACACCCATTTTAAGAACTCCACGAATCGCGCCCCGAAACGGGCGAACGACGGGCTCGATGGCGGGCGCGGCGTCTATCGCCTCGTGCTGAAGAGCATCGCCGATGTCGGCTTGGTGGGCTTTCCCAATGCGGGCAAGTCGTCGCTGACGAACGCGATCACCAAAGCGCGGCCCAAGATGGCCGCCTATCCGTTCACCACGTTGCATCCACAGATCGGAGTGATCGATTTTCTGGACGTGAAAAAAGGCCATCGTCACCTGCTGCTGGCCGACATCCCCGGATTGATCGAGGGTGCAAACGAGAACCGTGGTCTTGGTCACCGTTTCCTCCGTCACATCGAACGCTGTGCGGTGCTCGTGCTCATCATCGACATGGCCGGAACCGATGCCCGCGATCCGCGCGAGGATTACAAGCACCTGTTGAACGAGCTTAAGCTTTACGACCCTGCTCTGCTCGAAAAGCCGCGTCTGGTGGCGGCAAACAAAATGGACGTGCCGGAGGCGGCGGCCCAACTCGTGAAGTTTAAGAAACGCCATAAGGTCGACGTCGCAGAGATATCCTGCCGCGAGGGCACCGGTCTCGATAAACTCAAAAAAGAGTTGTTGAAGCGGGTCACCGCGTTTCGCTTGCGTGAAAAGAAATCGCTCGAGGCCTCGCTCTAGATCACCGCTGATTCGTGTCCGTTATGTCCACCGAACATCGAACGTCGCTGATGAACGCCAACCGGCGCCTCGGCGCGGCGTTGGTTGAACACAATCTCGTCAAGATTGAGGATTTGTAACAGGCGAACGAGCGATTGCTTGAAATCGTCGCCACCAATCAGCCGCGAAAGAGCACGATCCTTGGGGGTCTGGCGGATGAGATGAAGGACGTGCATGAATACGATAGCTGGTTCCTCGCTGTTCCCGGTGGGTAGATCGACTGTTCGGCTTTTTTGACCTGCCGCGGCAAAACTGGACACGGAAGATCAGAATTTTGGTCGGGTGGCGGTCACAACCATGAAAGGAAAACGCTACAGTCAGGAGCAGCAGGTGTATGCCCTCAAGCAGGTGGAGGCCGGCAGTCAGGTGGTGGAAGTGTGCCGGCAACTGGGGGTGAGTGTCGCGACGTTTTATCAATAGAAACGGACGCTGGGATCGATGGGCATCAGCGAGCTGAACGAGCTGAGGGTGCTGAGAGATGAGAACCAGCGACTGAAACGGCTGGTGGCCGATTTGACGCTGGATAAGCACATCCTGCAGGAGGTGGGCGCAAAAAAATCTGAAGCCAGCACGTCGCCGGGAGGTCGCGCAGTGGATCTGCGCGACCTTTGCGGTGACGATTTTGCGATCGTGCAGGCTGATCCTATTGCGGCGCTCGGTGTATTATTGCAAAGGCCGCCCGCGGGACTATACGGTCCTTCGGCGACGATTGCGCGAGTTGGCAGGAATCAGGGTGCGCTACGGCTATCGGTGGCTGATGGTGCTGTCGCGGCGACAAGGGATCATGAACGGTCACAACGCGGTTTATCGGATTTGCCGAGAGGAAAACCTGGGGGTGAAACGACGGAAGCGGCGGAAACTTGCTGCGCAGGCGCGCAAGGTGCCAGCACCGGCGCAGCGCGTGAACGACCGCTGGTCGATGGACTTTGTGACCGACCGACTGGAGAACGGCCGGGCATTCCGGATTTTGACGTTGGTGGATCAATACACAAGAGAGTGTCCGATCCTAGAGCCCGGAGTCAGTCTGACCGGCAGCGCGGTCGTGGCCTGTCTGCAAAGAGTGGCAACAGAGCGGTCATTGCCGGTCTCGATCACCGTCGACAATGGCGGCGAGTTTGCCGGTCGAGCGCTGGATACCCGGGCCTTTCACAACAAGGTGAAGCTCGACTTCATCCGTCCCGGGAATCCCGTGTAGAACGGCTTCATCGAAAGCTTCAAAGGAAAACTCAGCCGGACTCATTCAGATAACGCAGTAGTCGCCAAAAGGCGCACCGTTTGGCGTCGTTGATGGTGTGAAACATAAAACGAGCAGGGCCGTCGAC
>NEVA01000025.1 GCA_002304445.1 Opitutia bacterium Tous-C4FEB
TAGGTGACGGATTGCGCCTGATAGAGGCTGGCGTCGGCAAAGGCGGTGATGCGGTCGTTGAGGTCGAATTCACCGCTCGCGAAAACATTGGTGCGGTTGGACTTAGGCTGAATCACGCGATAGTCATTGTTGTTCCAATAGTAGGTTTGCGTGACCCCGGCGCGGCTCGGGGCGGCGGTGGCGAAGGCGGCTCCGCCGGAACCGTTGGGCACGAGGAAGAACGCACCGCTGGCCGCCGCGAGCGTGGTGGGCACACCGGCCGGACGTGCGCCGGCAAACGTCGAGACTTGGCCGAACGCATTCGTGCCGGTCACGGTGCCGAGCAGGTAGCTGCCGAACTGGGTCGTGGCGGAGCGAAGATTGAAGGTCGTGTTGGTCGAAACGTTCCACGGTGCGGGCGCGCGGTAACTAAGATCGGACTCGGCGGAAAATGCGCGGTCGCGGGCATACATCGCCTCGCGGCTGTAGAAGTCGGCGGTGATCATCGCGCGGCCCTTGCCCTTGGCGAAGTCGAGACCGTGGGTGAGCGTGGCGCGGTATTCACCGCCGTCGCCGTAGCGGGTCTCGCCGTAGCGCAGCGAGAGTTCGGTGCCCCGGAAATTTTTGGCGGTGACGTAATTCACGACGCCCGCGACGGCATCGGTGCCGTAGATGGACGACGCGCCGTCGCGGAGGATTTCCACGCGCTCGAGACCGCGGTTGGGCAAGGTGTTCACGTTGGTCGAGAGCGTGGGGACGCTGGCCTCGTTTTGGCTGATCGGGTGCGGCACGAGCCGGCGACCGTTGAGCAAGAGCAGGGTGTTGCCCGAGGCGATGCCGCGGAGCGAGACGCTGGCGTTGTCGCCGCGTGCGGTGGCGCCCAACGTAGCGGTCTCGTTGCCCGGAAGGCCGGTGACTTGAGGCAACGCCGTGAGCAACTCGGAGGGCTGCGACGCGTCGCGGATTTCGAGGTCGGTCATCGCAAGAACGGTGACCGGGAGGACTTTCTCAACGTCCAGTCGTTTGATATTGGAGCCGGTGACGGTGAAGGCCTCCAGGGTCACCTTCGCCTCGGTCGGGGCCGGGGCAATTTGGGCATACGAGGGGATCGCGAGCGCGAGGGTGAGCGCGACGCAGCGGCGCAGTTCAGGCAGTGGGTTCATAGGGATGGTTCGGGTTGTTGGCAGGTCAGGTTTAAAAAAAACAAGGGATAAAATCGAAGAAAGGCAATCGGGAGCGAGCGCCGTGGTCGCGGGCTGACTAAAGCTTCTTCGAAATCTCCAAGTAGAAGGTGCGGCCCTTGGCGCTTACCGTGCCGCCTTGATAACCGCGGGATTCGTCGGCGATCGGGGGCTCGGTGTCCATGAGGTTCGTCACGCCAAAGCGGGCGGTCACATCGCGGAGGAAGTTCTGCTTTTTGCCGAACCGGTGCTGCACGTAGACGTTTTGCTGGATGACGTCTTCGATCCACCAGCGGTAGCGCACCACGCCACCGATATCGTTAAAGACCTTGATGTAGCCAGGGCGACTCAGTTGTTCATAAATGGCCGCCGTCGTGGCGCCGCCCACATCCATCGAACCGCCGTAATACTCGCCGAACCAACCGGCGCTCCAGTTGCCTTGGCGCCACGTCACGCTGGCGTTGCCGCGCCACTCGGCCCGGCCGTCTTCCCGGAGCACGGTCTCGACCGCGGCGAACTCGTCGACCTTCTCGTCGAATTTGCGGTTGTAGGTCGCCTCGCCTTTGACCGTGAACTGGCCAAACGGCAGCTTCGGCAGGCGGTAGGAGACGGCCATGTCGAAGCCTTCGAGATCGCGGCCGGCGAGGTTGAGATAATCGTCGACCACCGAGAGCACCCGGCCGACCGGAGCGCGCTGAGCGGAGGGCGGGCGGGTCGAATTGAACAGAGCGTAGGCGGCCCGATCCTCGTCCGTCACGGGCGCGCGGGAGACTTTGGAACTGCCACGGTAACCGGCCACGCCGGAGTTCATGTTCACGGCGTTGGCCTGAGTGCCGCCGGCGATTTGCGCCTGCGTGTAGGCATCGAGGAGTTGCTCGTCGCGGAGGAGGGTTCCGCCGGCGCCGAGGTTATCGATGACCTTGTTCTGGTTGATGCGCCACCAGTCGATGGTGAACGTCAGGCCCTTGATCCGGGGCACTTCAATCGCGACACCAAACGTCGTCGTGTCGGCTTCTTCCGGTTTGAGCGACGCATTGCCTTGGCGAAATACGGTGCGATTGGTCGAACCGTCGGTGATGAGGCCGGTGACTTCACTGCGGTAGGGATCGGAGACGCCGGTAACCGAGCGCTGGAGCGGCGAGGTGTTCGTCTGAACCAGATTCGGCGCGCGGAAGGATTCATTGTAGGAGCCGCGGAACAGGACGTTGCCCGCAGGGCGCCAAGCGACGCCGTATTTGGGTTTAAACGCATCGCCGAAGTCCGAGAATTTTTCGTAGCGGCCGGCCAACGAGAGCTCGACGGTGTGGAGCAGAGGCAGGCGGTTTTTTTTGCCGAAGAACGGGACCAGCACCTCCGTGTAGCCGGAGATGACATCGCGCTCGGAGTAGAGATTCAAATTGGGACTGAGGCCGATGAAGTCGTTGTCGGTGCCCCGGGGCAAATTCGGCGTCGGGTCGCCGGCGGGATTCAAGCCGGCAAACGCGGGGCGCCAGTCTTTGTAGGATTCCCAGCGGTACTCGACCCCGCTGGCGCTGCCGACGCGGCCGCCGAAGAAGTCAAAGAGCGTGCCGTTGATCTTCGCGTCCCAGGTGGCGAGCTCGGTGCGGCCTTCGCGGATAAAAACATCCGTGAGCGGGTCCACCACGGTGGCCGGATTGGTGTAAGGCTGATCGACTTGGATGACGCCTCCCACATTGCGGAAGGTGTAACCGAAGGGGTTGAACGCGGTGGCATCGGTGCGGAGCAACGCGGACTGGAGCCGGCTGTGTCGGATATTGTTGAACTCTTCGTCCCGGGTCCAAGCGCGGGAATAGAGGGCGGCCGACTCCCATTCGAAATCGGCAAAGGTCGACCCACGCAGGCCTCCGACCGTGCGAAGAGACTGGGAGAGCACATTGATCTCCTTGGCCTTGAACTCGCGCGGGCGAACGCCCGTGCCGCCCGCGATCAGCACATCGGACGGGTTGCCCGTGACGCGGGCCGTGCCGTCGGCATTCGGTGCGCCCGTGGGGCTGTAGAAGCGCGAGCCGAAGGGATTGTAGGGATTGTTCGCGCCGACGTAGATGTTCACATCGTCGGTGCCGTCGAGGCCGGCCGGATCTCGGTTGTTGGTCGAATCGGCGCGGTAGTAGGCGACCTCGCCGAAGGCCGCGAGGCGGTTGCTGAACAGATGGTTGAGCGCGGTGTAGAGGTTGAGCCGATCAGTCTGCGGGAGAATGACGCGGTGTTCGTTCAGGTTGTAGTAGTAATCGCGCTCGACGCTGGTGACCGCGCGGGAGGGCGTCGTCTGGCGGGTGCCCACGCCACCGCTCGCCAACGGCACCATGAAAAACGCGCCGGCCGTCGAGGTGGTGAGCGCCGTCGAAGGCGTGGTCGAGGTGCTGATGCCCGCATTGCCGACGGGGCGCGCACCGACGAAGTTGCCCGAGGCATCAAACGCACCGCGCACGAAATTGCCGAACAACGACGACGTGGAGCGGTTGTCGAAATCGGTGTCGGTGGTGCTCCAGGGCTCTTTGACCTCGCGCACGCGGCGAACGTCGGAATCACGGGAGAACTTGCGGTCGCGCGTGCCGAGGAGTTCGCGGTGATAGACGTCGATCATCGCGATCAGACTGGTCTTGCCGCCGTTGAAAAGTTCGCCGCCGCTCACGGTCGCACGCCAGTCCTCGGCGCCGCCGCGGGAGGTGAGACTGCCGCGCAGGGACACATCGTAGCCGTCGTAGTCGCGCCGCAGAATCGTGTTCACCACGCCGGCGGCGGCATCGGCGCCGTAGATCGCAGAAGCGCCGTCACGCAGCACTTCGACGCGCTGGATCGCGGCGGTGGGAAGCTGGTTCACGTTGACCGCGAGCGAGGGCACACCGCCCTCGGCTTGGCTGATCGGGTGCGGCGCGAGCCGGCGGCCGTTGACGAGCACGAGCGTGTTGCCCGACCCAATGCCACGGAGATTGAGGGAGGTGTTGTCACCGCGGGCGTCGGCCCCGAGGACGTTGGTTTCGGAAAGTGAAAGCACGCCGCCATTCGGCAAAAGCTGGAGCAGCTCGGCGGCCGTGGGCGCGGCGCGGACGTCGAGGTCGTCGAAATCGAGCACGGAAACCGGCAGGGTGCTTTCTTGATCAATGCGGCGGATGTTTGAGCCGGTGACGGTGAAGGCTTCGAGTTTAACCGTCTCGCTCGTCGGCGATGGCGCCGGTGCGGTTTGGGCGCGGCTATCGACAACGAGCAACCCGACCAAAGACAAGGTTGTGACCGAGAGCCAAGAACAAGACGGATTCATAGGGAAAAGAGGAAGAAAACAGCCGGCGGAAGCGAACGAGTAAAGGGCCGGTTCTTGGAAATTTCCACCACTGATTCAAACCGTCCCGCGACCGTTCGCCGCCGTTCACTTAATGGGCTCGATGTGGACAGACACATCGCTGATCGCGTGCGGCGCCGAGGCGAGCAGCGCATCCTTTACCGCGTGGGCGATGTCGTGTCCGGCCCGCACCGAGAGTTCACCGTCCACCCGCACCTGGATATCCACGAGATGGCTCAGCCCGCTTTTACGCACCCGGCATTTATCGAGCGCGGCGACGCCCGGCACCCCGAGAGCCACGGTCCGCACCTCGCTCTCAAACTCCGGCGACACCGCCGTGTCCATCACATCGGCCAGCGCCCGGTTAAACATCAGGACGCCGTTGAACAAAATCACCGCGCACGCCAACAGCGCCGCCCAATCATCCGCCGTCTCATAACCCGGCCCGCCCCACACCGCGATCCCGATCCCGACAAACGCCGCCGCCGAGGTAATCGCATCCGAATAATGGTGGAGCGCCTCGACTTGGAGTCCCGTGCTGCCCGCCTCCTCGCTCGCCCGCGTCATCCTTCGCGAGAACCAAAGCTTCACCGCCACCACGCCCGCCAGCAACGGCAAGGTCGCCCAGTGCGGCCCTTGGTGCGGGGTCAGAATCTCCCGGATCGCGCTCCATGCAATCCAGCCCGCGATCGCAAAAATGAACACCGCCACCGCGAGCGCCGCCAACGGTTCGGCTTTGCCATGGCCAAACGGGTGATTCGCATCCGGCGGCCGCGCCGCCACGCGAAACCCCGCCCACACCAACAGCGACGAAAGGATGTCGATCAACGACTCGGCCCCGTCCGCAATCAACGCATAGGTGTTGCCGAAAACCCCGCCGGCAAACTTCACCGCCGCGAGCGTCGCGTTCAGCACGATCCCGCGCAGCACCAACACCGCGCTCGCGCGGGCGCGGCGCTGGGTGACGGCATGGTGCGGGGGTAAAACGGAGGACATAGCCACAGCACGATCGCAGAGCGTCCCGCGATCTCAACGCGCGAGTTGACCGGCCCCGGGGCCGGCCTCAATTTCCAGCGTTTTCCCACCGTCACCATGGCCGATTCCAGCATCCTCGTCGCCACCGATCCCGTGCACCAGTTCTCCGTCTTCGTCGAGAACCGCGTTGGTCGCCTGCACGAACTCACCGCCGTCCTGAAGAGTAACGAGGTCCACGTTATGGCCATCACCATGCTCGATTCTACCGACAGCACGATCGTGCGGTTGGTCGTCGACGATCCTTCGAAGGCCCGCGAGCTGATGGTGAACAACGATTTTCCCTATACCGAGTGCGCGATCCTCGCCGTTGAAATCGGCGATGAATCCGAGCTGAAGGGCGTGCTATCCGCCCTGCTCGAAGCCGAGATCAACATTCACTACGTTTACAGTTTCATCAAACGTCCCGAGGGCCGCTCTGCCCTCGCGATCAGCTGCGAAGACGCCGACACCGCCAGTCAGGCCCTCGGCCACCGCGGCTTCAAGATTCTCACCCAGCGCGATATCTCGCGCTGATCCCGTGTCGGAAGAAAAAGCCGCGCCCGATTCCGTCGTGGCATGGGCATCTTGCCCGTATTCCGAAACCACGGGCAAGGAGCCCGGACCACGTTTCGATCCTCGTCCGCCGGATCAGCCTTTTACTTCGCCCATCCGCTCGCCTTCGAGCTCGTAGATGCCGGTCAGGTAGCCGTTCTCGAACGTCGCGCCGACCTTGAGCACACCGTAAAACGAAACCGGCACATCCATCATCACCGGCACGCCCTGCGGAATCCGCACCACGATCCAATCATTGATGTTGGGCGTCGCACCGAAGCAGCAGGCCATCTGGCTGATCATCAGCAAAAACTCGGTGCATTTTCCCTTTTCCAATTTGGTCGGCAGCATGAAGCCCGTGACCACTGCCTTCTTGCCGTTCCAGCTCTTCACGATGTCCGGGATCTGCTCGTTACCCGTCGGCGGGGTCACGTTGGGGTTGGCCGCCGGATCAAATTCGGGCGGGACAAACTTGAACCCGGCCAGTCGGTCGAAACCGATCTTCAAGTAGCCGTCCTCCATTTCGGGTTGGGTGATCACCGCGAACTCCGCCGCAGGTGCCGGGACTGGGGCCGCCGGAACCGACTCCGCCCGCAGCGACCACATCCCGCCGAAAAACGCCGCTGCGCAGGTGATCGATCGACCGGCTTTGAGATAAGAGGTCAAGAACATCTCCGGTAGCAAACGGCCCTTTCCGGGTTCGTCAATTTCTTGCACGCAAATTTGGCCACCGGCGAGCCGACGGCAGTGGCGACTTCAGCGAAGGCTTCGCAGACGATCGAGCGCCTCGCGGGCACCGGTTTGGTTCGGGTCGAGACGCAAGAGGGCCTCGAATTGCTCCATCGCCTCCGTGCGTCGCCCCGCCTCGAGCAGAACCCGCCCCATGGCTTCACGCATGCCCGGGTTTTCGGGCTCTAGTTCGATCGCCCGCTGGAGATGGAGCAAGGCGGCCTCAGGGCGGCGCTGCAAAGCCAGCGTCAAACCCCATTTCAACTCGGCATCCGCGGAGTCCGGCTGCATCCGGCGTACCTGCCCGAAGTGTTCGATCGCCTCGGCAAAGCGGTCACGGTTGGCCAGCGCCCAGCCGAGATTCACCCGCGCGATGATCAACGACGGATCGAGTTGCACCGCGCGGCCGAATTTTTCAATGCCCTCGTCCATCCGGCCGAGCGCCATCAGAGCCACCCCGAGGGTGTTGTGCGCGCTCGCAAAGCGCGGCTCGATCCGCACCGCCTGCTCAAGTAACGGCAGCGCCTCGGGCGACCGGCCCAGCCGGTTCAACCCGTTGCCGAGACTATTGAGGATCTCGGGGAACCCGGGCTTCAACTCGAGCGCCCGCTGCAGGTGATGCACGCTCTGCTCCGTTTCGCCCACTTCGTCCAAAGCCGTACCGAGGTTGAGGTGCGCCACCCAGCTCGCGGGATTGCGCGCCAGCGTCGTTTCGTAAAGTGCAAAGACGTCGCGATACATTTCGCTCTGCCGCCACGTGAGTCCGCCGAGAGTGGTCAACACCACGGCCGCCACCGTCGGCCCGCTCCATCGCGGCCAGCGCAAGAGGGCGAATCCGCGAGTCGCGGCCGCTGTTAGTAACGCGATCATACCCAAGCTGGCGAGGTATTGAAAATGGTCCGCCACGTAGGAGAAGACGAAGGGATAGACGTTCACAAAACCGAGCACCGGAAAGAGCGTGCCACCAAACAACAGCACCGCGGCGAGCGGCGCCCGATCCCTTCGAGACCACACCGCCAAGCCGGCGACCAGCACCAAGGCCGCCAAAGGAAAGAGCCATTGCCACCACGCGGACACGTCGATCGTCCAGCGGGGATAAAAAAAGATCAGCTCGGCCGGCCAGAGCAGCTTCCCGAGATAAAACCAGACGGCCCGGCCGGCCAGCAGTCCCCGCTCCACCGGGCCGAGCGCAAACGCGTCCCCGGCGGCCCCGATCTGCACGGACTCGAACCAGGCCGTGCCCAGGCCGGCCGCCACCCCGACCGCCAACCAAGGCAGCAACAGCCGAACCTGCTCGCGCCATGATAATCGCTCGCATCGCCACCACGCGACGACCAGCAACGCGGCGGGCAGCGTTGCGGTCACGGTCTTCGTCAGGAGCGCGGCCACGAACCACAGGCTGGCCACGAGGTATCGGGCGGGCCGCCGGTCGTCCTCGAAGCGCAACCACGCGAGGGCCGCCGCGAGGTAGAATAGCGTGGAGAGCGTATTTTTCTGCTCCGCGATCCAAGCGACCGATTCGACGCACACCGGATGGAGCGCGAAGACGAATCCCGCCAGCACCGCGCCGGGCACGGCCACACGCCGCAGAATCACAATCAGCAGAAACGCCGAAAGCGAATGCCACAGCACATTGATGAGATGGTAGCCGACGGTGGAGTCGCCCCAGATTTGGTGCTCGATCCAAAACGCCGTGTGCAGAAGCGGATAATACTGCTGCGTCGCACCGACCTCGGACCAAATCCGCCAAAGACCGGACCACGACTGCAAGGCGGGGCTCGTGACGTGCCCGGCATCGTCCCACAAAAAATCACCGCCCAGCGCCGGGAAATACGCCGCGAGGGTTCCCACCAAGATGAGGGCAAAAATCGCTCCCGCCGGCCACGGACCGGAGGTCGGGGCGGCCTTAGAATCGGGCTCGGCGCGGAGCGGTGCGGTGCGATGCGGGGGCTTCATCGGCAGGGAGCAGCAAACGGTTTATCCCAACGCCAATCAAGCCGCTCGTGCCGCGGGCGGGGAACGGAAGGAACGGGCGGTGTTGACGGCATCGGCAAAAAAATCGCCGTCGCTCTTGCGAGTGACGGCGAAGTCCCGGTCAGGTGCGCGGCGACCGGTTGAGCCGGGCGCCGAACGACGGTTAGAGATCGAACGAGGCAGACAGGATAAACTGTCGTGGATCGACGATGCGGTAAGTCGAGGCCCTGCCGTCAAAAAATGCCCCAGTTGCCTGCAACCTGCCGCCGCTTTCCTGCACGTTCTTCACGTTGAGCTGGAAGTTCGCCCGGATTCGTTCGCCGAACAGCTTGGTCCGGTAGCTGACGAATAGGTCCACATACGTTTCGGACGGCGAGTAGATTGGCCGGTTTGGATCGAGTTGCAGGATCCGGTTCGCCGGGAGGGTGAGGTTTTTGGCGGGATCATAGCCAAGGCCGTAGAAACCGATGGACCCCTTGTCGCTCCAACGCAGCGAACCGCCCACGCTCATGGACTTGAGGATCCGGTGGTCCGAGATACTCGCCAGATTGAGTTTGGTATTAAACTTGGTGGAGTATTTGCGGACTTGGGGACGGGGACGTCCGATCAAAGCGCGGAACACGGCCATTGGCGCATCGACGTTGCCGGCGAAGTTGGTCGCGGCCGAGTTGGTGGCGTTGTAACCGGCCACCGTGCTGAACGGGGTGCCGAGGATATTCCACCAGAGCAGATTGCCGTTGGGCCCGACGGGCAAATTATTGGGCGCAATGGCCGAGGTCACGCCGTTGATGGTCTGCGTGGTCCGGGTAAAGCGCGGGTCCTCGAGAGTGGTCCAGATCGGCATGCGGGCAGCGATGTAATCATCGACCGCGGAGCCCACCGCCGTGTTGATCGCCTCGGTCTTGGTGACGGACGCGCTGACGGTCCAATTCTTGGTGGGGTTGAAGTTGATCTCGAGCTCGTCGCCCTTGGACGCCGCGTCCATGACCGCGGCGTAGGTGTTGTTGGCGACGATGGCCTGCAAACCGTTATATTGAGCCAGAGGCATCTTGATCGCGGCGGCGATCTGCTCGTTGGTGGCGACCCCGCCGGTGCCGAGGCCATTCAACCACGCGGTGGTCTGGGTCCGCAGATTCCAAGCATCGCTCGCGACCAACCCCTCATACCGCAGAATGCGCTGGGCCATCGTGGTGATGTCACCATTGCGCAGGTTGAGCTGCTTGGTGTTGAAGCGATTGTAGCGGACCGAGAGTTTGCCATCCAGCATGGTCATCCAAAGCCCCATATCCTTGCTGGTGCCGGTTTGATTCGGCAGCGGCTTCAGGAACAGGTCGAAGGCCGGACCCTGGGCGATGAAGTTGTCCGAGGTGTTGTAGGTCAGGCTGAGGCTGCTGACCGCCTCGGCCATAAACCGGCTGATCCCGTTGCCGCCATTGACCGCAGTTTTGAGGAAGCCGAGGTCCCGGAACGGACGGGCCACGAGCGAGAGAGACTCCGTCTTGCCCTTGGCCTGACGCCAGCCGGGCAACCATTTGTTGGAGGCGGCGAAGTCATAAGCCCGCAGGTCCGGGGTCAACGTGGCGAGAGGAGCGTTATGGTCGAACACGGCGTCCTCACGCAGGCCGAAGGTTCCCACCAATCGGCCGTCGAAGAAGGTGCTCTGGAGCACGCCGCCCTTGGTCTTGATGACGGTTTGGACGCTCGCACCGCCGCCGCCTGCATCGGGGCTTGGGGTGAAACCGATGGCAGAGACGTCTCTGATCATCGCGCCCGAGGAAGGCCCCCAAACATAAGGAACGCTCACCCCTTCCGGGAAAAAGCTCGGGGCGTATTCAATGCCACCGCCGACGGTATTGCCAACGTAGTATTGCTCGTTCACGCGGGCGAAGTTACCCGGCGCGATCCGATACCTGGGATCGGGGATGGATTGCTGGACGCGGTTGCCCAGGGGAGTGTTGAGGGCGGCGTATTTCTGCTGCCAAGCCTTGTCGAGGCCCAACGCGGAATGCCGATAGGTGTATTGGCGATTCTGCTGATCCTTGTATTCGTAGTAGCCGAGAATCTGCTGCGTGCCCAACCACCTGCTCAAGCCCCGGTCTTGGGAGAAATCGAGACGATAGACGCCCTGGGCGCGGGTGGTCTCCCACAACCAAGGCCGGTCGCGGAGGAAGGGTTCGTTGCTCCTCAGATAGGGCCGGCCGAAGTAGGGATTGGGGGAGCCGTCCAAGTTGACTTGGTTCACGTCGACTTGGAGCTGGCCCACGTTGCTGTTAACGCTCGCGGGACCCATCGGTTGGTTCTCCAGCCGCTTGGCGTCCTCCCGCAAGAAGGTGACCTGTGCCGCCAAGGTATGCTTGGGCGTGTTGAGGATGAATTGGTCGAGCTGGGCGAGATAGGTATCAACGTCGTCCCAAGCCTTGCTGTTGCCCGCAAGATTGATGCGGTTCCAATCATAGATGGAGCGGTCGCTGATCGGCCGGGCCACGGAATTATAAAGGGGCTGTTGCGTGGCGGTGTAGGTTTCAGAAGGGCCTGTATTCAAAAGGCCGATGCCGATATTCGATGCAGCAAACGGATCGGTGGTCGCAAAGACGGCCGTGCCGTTGGTCGCGGTCGCATTGGTGTATCGCGTCATCCCCCAGTAAGGCGTTTGGCCAGGAGCGCCGATCCGGAAAATCGAGCGATTTTCTGGACCGCCGGTGATGAAGTTGGTCGGTGCGACCGTATAAGGCACGGAGGAGCCGAGAACGTTGCCGTTGCCGTAAACCTGGCCGTTGCCGAGAGTCACCAAGCCGGTGACGGGATTCCAACCCGGTCTGCCGGCATTGATCCAACCGGTGTAGTAATCACGGGGAGTCGTGAAATTTGGCCGCACCGCCGCGTTTTTATAACCATACCAAGAGGCCGACAGCGTGGTGTTTTTGAAGGGCTGGAACTTGACCTGAAAGCTGAGCCGACGGGCGTCTTCGCCCGCGGGTTTGCGGATGAACCCCGTGTGCTGGTTGGCGTAGCTCGCCCGCACCGACAGTTTGTTCTTCATGATCCTGCGATTCACATCGAGCGAGACGCGCCAACCGTCGTAGCTGTCTCCGCGAAGCTCCACCCGGGAGAAGTCGCGCGTCAGATTGGCGGTCGCAGGCACTTGGTTGACGGTGCCGGAAGCGTTGCCCAGGCCGAAGATATTGGCATTGGGCCCACGGCTCAGTTCGAGGGAGTCCATCCAGAGCGGATCGACCGGCACGCGACCGGTCGTCGCGATGTTGTTGAACGCAATGTTGGCGTTGCCGATGCCGCGCACGCGATTGGCGTTGTTCGGATTCAGACTCACCTGATCGACGACCGCGCCCGTGCGGTCGGTATCAAACTGGGAGTAGGAACCCGTACCCTCGGTGCTCGCCATGTAATCGAACACGTCGTTGATATCGAGCATCGCGAAGTCGATCATCTGCTCCTTGGTCATCACGGTGATCGACTGGCCGAGGTCCTCGATTTTCGAGTTCATGCGCGTGCCCGACATCGAGTTGGCGGAGAAATAGCCCTTGTTCTCGGAAACAACTTCGAAAGGCGACAGGACGAGCGTTTCACCCCCAGCAGGCCTCGGGGCCAGCTCGACGTTGACGGGAGCGGACGACGTTTGCGCGGCATCTCTGGCGGCCGCCTCTTCGGGGTCGAGTCGGCCGTTGCGGTTGGCGTCGTATCGGGCGAGAGCCCCGGCATCGGCGGTCGCCACCGGTGCAACTTGGGCGCGAGCACACGGGGCGAGGAGGGTGATCAGACAGACGGGCACTCCAATCAAACGGAGCAGCCGGAGTTTTGTTTTTTGAGGCAGGTTCATGATGGGTTAGGAGGTTGGCAGGACCATAGGTCCATAGGGATTCGACCGAATTCGGGGTATGATGAAGGACAGCTGTCCTTCAATAATTGATGGGAGAGAAAGTTACAGCGAGGCGAGGCGAAAACCCAGCGGCGGAACCGTGGGCCGGATGCCGGGCGACGAGGGCCGGACCCCGGAAAAATCGCGCCGGACAGTAAGATTATCTCCACCCCGCCAGCCGGTCCCAACGTTGCGTTGCCGTTTCGCTTCATCCGGAAATCTGGTGCACGCTGCGATTCCAGCCGGTCCGGAGCGCGGTCACGTGCTCCGCCGACATTACGGGCCGGTAGACGGTCTCAGACCGGCCGAGCGCAGCGATCTCCTCCAGCGAACGGTAGCGGCGTTGCCCGAGCTGCCCGGCCAGCACCGCACCATATGGAGAACAATCCGCCAAGTCCGGGACGCTTAACTCCACCCCGGCAATATCGGCGCAGAGCTGCATCAAGAACTCGCTGGCCGTAGGTCCGCCGTCGGCCCGAAGCACCGCGTGTTGCACCCGCGCCTCGACCCGGAGGGCATCCAGCGCATCGCGCAACTGAAAGGCAATCGACTCAAAGGCTGCGCGCGCGAGGTGCCGGCGATCGCTGTGCGACGAGAGACCGACGATGGCCGCCCGGGCGGTGGAGTTCCAATGCGGCAAACCTAGACCGGTGAATGCCGGCACCAAATAGACCCCGCCGTTGTCGCCCGCCGCGATCGCGAGCCGCTCAATAGCAGGAACATCGGGTGCGAGGCCGATTTGGTCCCGCAACCAGGTGAGCGTCGATGCCGACGAAATGATGATCCCTTCAAACGCGTAAGTCGGCACGCCGCCATGGACCCACGCCAGCGCCGTCAGCACGCCCGAATCCGAGAGCCGCGGCTGGCTCCCGATCGTCATCAGCAGCGAAGAACCCGTGCCAAAGGTGACTTTGGTCGCGCCGGGCGCGAAACAGCGTTGGACGAAGAGCGAGGCCTGCGAATCGCCCATGACCCCGCAAAGCGCGATCGGCCGCGAGAGCGCGCCGCCCAGCGCCGTTTCGCCGAAATGCGCGGAGCAGTCCCGCACCTCCGCCAAAGCGCATCGCGGCACCTCCCACAGCGCGCAGAGTTCCTCGTCCCAGGCCAGATCCGTGATGTTATAAAGCAACGTGCGGCTGGCGTTGGTGGCGTCGGTCGCAAAAACGCTTCCGCCGGTGAGCCGATAAACAAGGTAGGTGTCGATCGTGCCGATGAGCGCGGAACCGTCGGCCAGCTTCGCCTGCAAATCCGGACGTTGCCGCACGAGCCATTGCAATTTCGACGCCGAGAAATAGCCGTCGATTTTCAGACCGGTCTTGCGGTGGACCAAGGGCCCGCGACCGGCGGCGACGTGCTCAGCGCAGAGCGCGTCGCCCCGGCGATCTTGCCACACGAGGGCCGGATACAGCGGGCAACCGGTAGCGCGATCAAACACGACGATCGTCTCGCGTTGATTGGTCAGACTCAGCGATACGATCTCCTCACGCCGGGCGAGGTGGCGGCCCACCAAATCGGCCAGCACGGCGAGGGAGTTTTGCCAAATTTCCTCCGCGTCATGTTCTACCCAACCCGGCTGCGGATAGTGCTGGCGGTGCTCCCGCGCCTCGCGGTCAAGGGCGCGGCCCTCTAGGTCGAAAAGCAAAGCCTTCGTCGCCGAGGTACTTTGATCGAGAGCGAGAAACAGCGCCATGACTCAGGGACGTCCCAGCAGTTCCAACGCGGTGGCGGCCAGCCCTTCCATCGTCAGGCCATAGTGGCGGAAAATATCCGCCTGACTGCCCGTGACGGTGTATTCGTCGGGAATCCCGACGATCTTGAACCGCGTGCCGATACCGGCTTGGGCAATCACACCCGCCACCGCTTCACCAAGGCCGCCGTTCACCATGTGCTCTTCCGCCGTGATGACGGCTCGGCATTCCCGCGCGGCGGCGAGTACGGCGGCAGAATCAAGCGGCTTCAAGGTCGGCAGGCTCACGACGCGGCATTGCAAGCCCGAGGTCGATTCGAGCTGCGCGGCGGCGAGCTGCGCGTGGATCACCGTTTCACCCGTGGCCAAAAACGCGACGTCGGATCCCTCGCGCAGTACCCGCGCTTGGCCCATCGCAAAAGGCCGGGAGTCGGCGGACGGGAGGTTGTAGAGCGGCGCCTTGCCGAAGCGGAGATAGACGGGAGTCAACGACGCGGCGGCGGCCTTTACGGCCTCGCGGGTCTCAAAGTTGTCCGCCGGGACGACAATCGTGAGATTATTGATCGCGCGCATCACGGCGAAGTCGTGCAACGAATGATGCGTCGTTCCGAGGGCACCGTAGCTCACGCCGGAACTGATGCCCACGATAGTCACGGGGTGATCGGAATAGCAGATATCGTTTTTCACCTGCTCCAGCGAACGCGCGGTGAGGAAGCACGCCGGCGAAACCGCGAAGACATTTTTTCCGCAGGAGCCAAGACCCGCAGCTATGCCGACGAGGTTTTGCTCGGCGATGCCCACTTCGACGATCTGCTTGGGCAACGCCTGGCCGAACGGCCCGAGCTTGCCGGAGCCGCGCGAATCGGACGTGACCGCGAGGATGTTGCGGTCGGCTTTCGCCAGCGCGAGCAGCGTGTCGGCAAATTCTTCGAGGTTTGCGCGGCCCATCGTGAGGCCAAGTTTTTCCGCGACGGCCTTGGCAGCCGGAGAATACATGGACGGGGCGGGCGCACTCATGCGGCACCTCCCGAGAGCTGGACGATGGCCGCGTCGAGCTCGGCGTTGGCGCGCGCAAACTCGTCGTCGTTCGGCACACCGTGGTGCCACTTGCCGACATCTTCCATAAAGCTGATGCCTTTGCCTTTGATCGTGCGTGCGATGACGCAGGACGGTTTGCCGGGCTCGAGCGGCTTTTCCAAAGCGGCGGTGAGCGCGGCGAGATCGTGGCCGTCAACCGTGCGCACGGCCCAGCCGAAGGCGGACCACTTTTCGGCAAGCGGCTCGTGGTTCATCACGTCCTTGGTGCGGCCGGTGATTTGCAGCGTGTTGCAGTCGATGATGGCGGTGAGGTTATCCAATTTGTAATGAGCCCCGGCGAGCGCGCCTTCCCAGTTCGAGCCTTCGGCGAGTTCACCGTCGCCGAGCAGCGTGAAGGCGCGGAAGCCCGCATCGTCGAGCTTGCTCGCCAACGCGGTGCCGACGGCGATGGGCAGGCCGTGACCGAGCGCGCCAGTGTTTTGCTCGACGCCGGCGACGTGGCGCGTCGGATGCCCCACGTAGTCGGATTGATAGCCGCAAAGCGTTTCGAGGTCCGACTCGGGGAAGAATCCACGGTCGGCGAGCACGACGAACAGCGCTTCGACGGAGTGACCCTTGCTCTGGATGTAGCGGTCGCGCTTCGGGTCCGTGAACGTCGCGGGCGAGACCCGGAGGATACGGTTGTAGAGGACGTTTAGAATATCCACGCACGAGAGACTGCCACCGGTGTGGCCGGCCCCGGCGTGCTTGATCCAGCGCAGCACGCTGCGCCGGTAGTGGAGGGATTTGAGCGCGAGCTCGCGGTCGGTCGGCATGTTAATCCTGCGGGGCTTCGTGGTGGTAAACTTCCCAGCCGAGGTAACGTTCGAAGGCTTCCGCGAGGATGCCGGCGGTGTGCGAGGAATTCATCACGACGTGATGCTCGAAGCCCTCGCGGCAGACGTGGTGCATGAGTTTCTGGAGCTTCGGCACGCGGGCGACGGCGCGGTTACCGAAAGTTTTCAGCTCGTCGTTGGTCAATTCGCCCTGTCCGACGTAGGTGCGAATTTTGCCCGCGGTGTCGTCCGTCGTGATGCGGCCGTAGGTGAGCGGTGTGGCGGGCGTGCGGCCGTCGAGCGCGCCCCAGGTGTTCTCGACGCCGAGCGTGGAGCCGAGGATGGGAGCGTTGAGAATTTTGATGTCGGGCAGAAACGACTTCGCCCAATTGCCGCAGTGGAAGAGCACGCACTTGTCGGGATCGGTGCCGTAGTTGTTGTTCCAATCGACGAGGGCGCTGGGCGACGAGGAGGCGAGCTGCATCGCATACATCGTGAGCACGCCGGTGACGTCGACCTCGCACGCGCTGGGCATAAAATTTTCGCTCATCATGCTCATCGAGGTGCAGACGTTGCAGCCGTGGTTGGCCTGCACGGAGGTCCAGCACTGGATCGCGGTCGCATCGAGGTGATTCGCCGCGACGAAATCGTCGAGCACGAGGCCGAGGCGCGCCATTTGAATAAGTTTGGCGGGCGGCACCGCGGTCGCGTTGGCGTAAGCTTTGATCTCGTCGATTTTGGAGACGACGCGTTTGTCCGCCTCGCCGAGTTTTGCGGCGGCACCGAGGATTTCGGAGAGATCGACCGTGGTGACCGAGATGCCGTGGCGCTCGAGGATTTTTTCGGAGTAGCGCACCGTGTTGAAGGCGCCGGGACGCGCACCGACGGCGCCGATGCGGACCTTGCACAGGCCCTGCACGACGCGGGCCACGGCGATGAAGTTTTGCAGGTCGGCGCGGAAGGAGGTGTCGAGCGGATGCACGACGTGTTTCGTCGTGAGCGTGTAGGCGATGCCGGCCTGACGGAGATTGTTGCAGACGGAAATTTTTCCGCAGAAGGCGTCGCGGCGACGGATGACGTCGAGGCGATCGAGGTCGTCGGGATAACCCTGCACGAGGACGGGGACGTTGAGACCCGCGAGTTTCAGCGTGTCGGCCACGCCCTTCTCGTCGCCGAAGTTTGGCAGGCACACGAGCACACCGGAGATGCGGTCGCGGTTTTTCCTGAAAAGTTCGGCACACTTGCGCGCGTCGCCGTGCGTCTCGACGCCACCGAGTTTGGTCTCGGCGGGTTCGAGCATCACGGCATCGACGCCGAGTTCGGCGAACAGTTTGACGAGGTCGGCGCGGGCTTCGCCGACGAGCTTGTCGGGGAAGAAATCACGGTTGCCGATAATGACACCGAGGACGGTGCGGGGAGTGGACATAAAAAGAAAAGGGACAGCGGGGAACGAGAAGGGATCAGGAGAAGTTCGTCGCGGGGGTGGATGATAGCAAAATGAGACGGGGAATTCTCCCGCCCAACGTGGCATTTGTGATGGGATAATAAGGTTCAGCCGGCATCGGACGAGGCGAGACAATCCGTGGGGTTGCGGCCTTCGGAGCTGTGCGCGGTGAGGCAAACCATGTTACGACCGGATTAGAGGGGAAATTCGCGCAGGGTCTTAGCGGCGCACGACGTAGTCGGCGAAGACGCGCGGGTCGGTCGCGTTGAGGTATTCCTCGAGGTTGGTGTACCCGTCGCGGTCGGCGTCTTCGACGCCATCGGCTGCGTTGTTGGGATCGGGCTTGAAACCGAGTTCCCGCGCGGCGGGCATGCCGTCGCCGTCGGTGTCGGGCGGAGTCTCGGTGAATTTTAGTTCGGGCCAGCCACCGGCATGCGCAGGCGTGTCGATAATGCCGGTCTTGGGCGCGGTGTCGAGCAGGCGGTATTTCGCGCGGTAGGCGGGAGCCTCGGCCGCGGCGCGGCCTTCGCGCACGTCGTTGACGATGCGAAGATCGACGGCATTGCGGCGGAGGCGGGTAAACAGCGAGACGATCAAAAGAGGGCGGGGGCGTGGGTGTTTCATCCGATGCTCTAGGAGAGAGAAAAGATCTTGCCCTGAGGGTTCAGCGGGGGCCGTTCGCGCGGTGCGGAAACGAAGGGACCCGCGAGGCGGGTGCGGCCGATCAGGAATTGCCTCCTGCGCGGGCGAGATCGTTGAGGTAAGCTTCCAGACATGCGCCGAGAAGTCCGAGCGCGGCCGGTTCGCGACTGCGGGTGGAGTCGCAAGGACGCTCATGGAGCGGCGGGACGGAAGGCGACGACCAAGGCGGCGTAGCGCGGATCGGTGACGCGGCGGAGTTCGGCCCCGATGAAATCGGCCCAGAGCTGCGCGCCGGCCGCGCTCCAATGCGTTCGATCAGTGGGCACGCTGCCCAGAACGTCGGTGGCAGCGTCGCCCATCTTTTCCAAAAGGGCGACACTGTAGGGATGAACGTCGATGAGGAGGGTGTCCTTCTCCACGGCGACCTCGCGCATGGCCTGCGCGTAGCCGTCGTTGGTGGGCACGATTTTTCCGTCCGGGCCGAAGTGGCGGCGCTCCATCGGCGTGACAAAAATGAGACGCACACCGGCGGAAGCAGCCTCGTCGGCGTAGCGCCGCAAGTTTTCCTTGTAGGTGGTCTGCGGGTTGGTGCGGCGGTATTCCTCGCGCTTAGAATCGTTGTGGCCGAACTGGAGAAAGACGTAGGCCGGGCGGTGGGCGAGTAACTGCGCCCAGAGGCCTTCCTCATAAAAACTCTTCGAGCTGCGGCCGCCGCGGGAAAGGTTGTGCACGACCACGCCGGGCTTGAATTCCTGCTGCAGGAGCTGGATCCAGCCGCGGCCGTGAGCGGATTCGGGGCGCGTGACGAGGGTGGAGTCGCCCGCGGCACCGATCACCAGCGCCGCCGGCGTCGCAGGTGGAATCGCGACGCGCGCGGCCGGCGCGCGCGTTTGGCAGCGGCGCAGGCGGGCGGCGAAATCCATCAAGAAATCCTCGCGCCAGCGGCTGACGGAGAGCGCGCCGATGCGCGGACCCACGGCCCGCGCGGGCGAGGGATCGTCAGTCCACCAGTTGGCCCGCAGCGCCGAGGGGCGCGACGCAGCGTCGGGCGGCGGCTTCACCGAGGTGAGCGCGCCGGACTTGCCGTCGAGCGCGGGAATGTTGCCGAGGATCGTATAGTGATAGAGCTTGGCCTCCTTCGGGGAGAAACGGAAACGGATGGAGCCCCGCCCGTCCACGTGGCCCACCAACTTTTGGTTCTCGATCACCATTTCCGCCGCAGGCTCCGCGGGCGCGCCGTTGCCGAGAGGCTGCGCGAGTTCGAACACGCCGAACTGCTCGATCGTGTCGGCGACGGTCGTGAGCCGGTCGAAGACTTTATGCGCGCGATCCCACGCGCGAACGAACTGCCCGCCCCAGCCAGGGAAGGTCGGATCCTCGGGCTTGCCGTGAAGAAGCCAGCCGACGGAGGGCGAATCGCCCATTTTGAGCGTCGCTCGGGTGACGGACTCAAACCGGATATCCTTCGCGAAAAACTCCCCGAGCGCGCCGCGGCCGACGACGTGGGTGGTGACAAAGCTGTCGTTGCCGCGATCGCCGTCCTGATTGCCGCCGGTGAACCATCCCCAGTAGGTTTCGTTGGCCTCGATCATCCAGAGGTCGCGGTGGTGCGTGGCGACGTAGTGGTAGGCATCGACACTCCATTTCAGGTTCGGGCCGCCGATGAAATAGACGCGCAGCTTCGGCAGGATGTCGGGCGCATCGTGCAACGCCTGCGCGAGATCCTCGATCCCGCCCCACACGAGCACGTGGAGCGGGCGCGGGTCATCGCGTCGCGCGCACTGGACGATCCACTCCGAGCCCTCGGTCGGGCGATGCACGCCAGCGTAGGGGGCAGTCTCCGTTTCGCCCTGCTTGGTGATCGCGCGCAGTGCGGCGGGTGTCGGGTAGCGGTCGGAATACGTTCTTAGGTTCGGATAATCGCGCTCGTAGCAGTCGATGATCGGAAGGATGTGCTCCTTGCGGCCCGCGCCGTAGGGCGAGGAGATCACGCCCTCGAGGTTGAAGCTGTCCGCATAAACCAAGAGATGAACCATCGACTGGAAGTCGTCGAAGTCGGTCCCGCCAATGTCGGTGGAAACGATGACCCGGGGGCGCGGTGAATCGGCGGCGGCCGCGGCAGCGGCAGCGGCAATCACTGCGCAGGCGACAATCGCCAGCGAGAGGAAGAGGCGGACAGGGGCACGCATCGGGGGTGGAGGCAGAATCGTGGCGGTGATCAGCGCGCGCCGGCGCCGGCGCGGATCTTTTCCTCGAGGCCGTCGGTGGGATCGGCGGTGTAGGTGTAGGGCGGGACGAAGGCCTTGCCGTTTCCATAGAAGCCGGCCTGACCGGTGACGCCTTCGTGTTCCTTGATCGCGATGGGGCCTTTTACAGCGTCGGGGATGGCCACGTCCTCAATCGACTCGAGCACGCTGTTCGCGTTGCCGCGGGCATAGTTGAACACCGTGGAAGTCCCGGCGCCGAGCTTCTCGGACGTCCACCACCACGACGGGCCGACGAAGTCCTTGTAAATGTTACGCTCCGACCGGACGTTCGCGTCGTTGCCCGGGCGCACCGCATAGTAGGACCGCCACTGGGGATCGGTGCCGGCAAGGCAGAGATTGTTGAAGGTGTGCACCTGGCCGAAGCGGACGCGCGGCATGCGCTCGTTGACCATCTTGGCGTAGAAGTTGTGGTGGTGGGTGACCCGCAACAGCCCGCGGCTCGTCGTGTCGTTGTCGCTCGCGCCGATGTTCACGCCCATATGATTATGCCCGAAAGAAGTCTGGCGGAAAACATTCCAGGAGAGGGTGACAAAGTCCGAAGTCCCCGAGACCACGAGCAGGTCCGTGCTGCCGTCGATGAACGAATTGTGGTCCAGCCAAACGTTCTTCACATCGTAAAGGACGGTGTTGGGCTGGTTCGGTTTGTGCACCCCCACCAAACTGAGGTTCTTGATGATGACGTTCCGAGAACCGGTAAGGCGCAGCACGCTGGCATCGCTGCGGATCTCCGCGCCCTGCAACCCGAGGATGGTCTTGTTCGAGCCCACCGTCAGCGTGCCGCGTAGTTTGCCGTCCACATGAATGACCCTCGGTTCTTCGCCCGCGGCCTGCGTCTGAAGTTCGCTCATGCTTCGCACGACGACGGGGCGGGCGTTGCCGCCGCCGATCACGCCGTCGCCTTGGGTCACCCAGCCTACGGGCGGCGCGTTCAGGTAACTGAAATCCACCGGCGCAGCAGGCCCGGCGGCGGCTTCCGGTTCGCCGCAATTGCCCGGGGACGGGTTTTCGCCGGTCACTTTCAGGTAGTCGATGTTGGCTAGGCCGCGGTCAGTGATGGCTTGCAAGGCGATGGTGTTTTCACCGGCGACCAAAGTGACATCGACGGTGGCGGTCTGCCACTGCGCGAAGGTGCCGGTCGGAAACTGGGCCACGTTGAACTTTCCGTTCGCGCCGCCATTGACCTCGATCACGCCCGGGCGGGCTTCCTTGGCGCCATTGGCAAAGCGGAGTTCCAGCGTATGCGGACCGCCGGCCGGGGACTTGACGCTCCAGGTGATGCGGGCGGCTTTGTCGTTCGGCGAGTTGATGTAACCCGCGCCGGTAAAACCAGAGCCTTTGGCCTCGAACATCACCGGATCGCAGATGCCCGGCTCCAACTCCTGCAGGGCGATGCTCGTGACCGCCTTCGAGGCGGGAGAACCGGCACCATCGGCGGCGGCATGGGATGAATGGAAGCCGAAGGCGGCAATAGCGAGGGCGGACAGGATCAGACTCGGGCGGACAAGGAAGGAATTCATGGCAGGAGAAAAATGGGCGCACGGAGGTGCACCGCGCCGGAAGGTGACGATGGGTTTGTTGGAGTTGGTTTAATAGAACCCGATGCCCGGCGAGACGGCGACGCGACGAAGGCGGATGTCGCGAGGACGCCGGCGAAGAGAGGGAAATTGGTTCTTGATCTCATGGTGCGAACGGCGAAGGCGGCGCGATCACGGCGGGGGCGGCAGCATCTCGCGCAACCAAGCGACGAGCCGGTCGAGGTAGTCGGGCTGAAATTTATCCCAATCTGCCAAGCGGTGCGGCGCACCGGGAAGGCGGAGCAGATCACACCGCACGTCGAGGGAGCGAAGTTTCACCTGAAAGGCGACCGATTGCTCGAAGGGCACGGATTGATCGGCGTCGCCGTGGACGAGCAGGAACGGCGGCAGCCCGGGCCGCAGATGATTGACGGGGGAAATGGCCCGCAACAGGCCGAGCGACTCCGGCGTGAGTTCAGCCGGTCGATTGAGCAGGCCTTGTTGCGCGCGGCCGAGGACGTTGCCCCGCTTCGGTAGTTCATGCTCAAAGTCGGTGAGCGGGGCGAGGCCGACGACGGCTTGCACGCGCGCGCTGTCGTCCACGACGGTGCCGGCGAAAGTCGCGAGGTGGCCGCCGGCGGAATAGCCGACGAGCGCGATGCGCGCCGGGTCGCCTTTAAATCTGACGGCGTGCGCCTTGAGCCAGCGGATGGCAGCGAGCACATCGTCGCGGCAGGCGGGCCAGCGATGGTGCGGAGCGAGACGGTAGTTGATCGAGACACACGTAAACCCGGCCGCGGCCAGCGGAGCGGGCAGCGGTGCGATGTCGCCCCCTTTGTCCCCGCCGGTCCAGCCGCCACCGTGGATCAAAATCAAAACGGGAAACGGCCCGGCGCCGTCCGGCACGACCGCGTCGAGTCGCAACATCACGCCGTCGGCTTCGCCGTAAACGACATCGCGCACCGTCGCGGACGCCGTCGCCGTGGCGAGGACCGCAGCCGAAGCCGCGAGGACAAGCAGCAAGCGACAGAAGAGGAGCATCGAGGGCCGAGGGAAAGCGGCTCAGGGCACGACGGTCACGATCACGCGCCGGTAGCGCGTGAGACGCGGCGTGCCGTGGTCGGTGACGGCGAGGATCACGTGGATCGTGCCGGTGCCCGGCGGCATCAAGCGGCCCGACGGCACCGTGAACGCGGCCTTCGGCTGATCGAAATCCTTAATCTCGATCGGCTGGCCGGTGCGCCCGCTCGACGTCGTGAACGTGCCCGCCTCGCCGTAGTAGAACCATTCGTAGGAAATCGCGTCGCCGTCGGGGTCCGTCGAGCCCTCGGCGCTGAGCTGGATCCGGTCGCCCTTCTTCGCGGTCAGCGCGGCCGCATGGCCGAGCTTCACGACCGGCGGATGGTTGGCGTCTTTGTAGGCCTTGGTCGTCCAATCGATGCGCGCGGCGAAATCGTTCTGGAATGCGGCGCGCCAGCGCCAGATTGTCGCGTGGTTCGTGGTGTGCCAGTTGCCGTCGACGCCCTTCACCTCGTCGGCGACGTTGGTCCAGAGCGGACGCGTCTCAGGCTCAAGGTGCCACTTTTCGAAACGCGGGGTGTAGAGTTCGTAACGGCCGCCCCACCCGCCCCAGTTGGGTTGCTCCGGCGTGTTCAGACCGTTCTGCACGAGGCCGAGGAAGCTCGGCGTGTCGCCTTCCATCATAAACTCGGTGTGCGGGTGTTGCGCGCCGAGCGGGCCCTTGTTGCGGCGGATGTGGAGATCGAGCCAGCCGTTGTCGACGATGCTGAAGTCGGCGCCGGTGAAGCGCGCGTGAAACTTGTCGCCACCGATTCCGCTCCACGTGGCGAAGTGGTAAGCGCCGCCCGGGTGATAACCGGGGCTCGCGATGTAGAACAGACCGGGGAAGTTCTTCCGGACCCACGGGCCGGAGTTGTCCTGATCGGAGATAGTGTAGACGCGGAGCTTCGCGACGAATTTCGCGAGCGCCTCGGGCGAACGGGTGGCGCGGACTTTCCAGAGCGCCTGCGCGAGAACGTTTGGACCGCCCCACACGGGCACCCAGAGCGGGCGCGGGTCGTCGCGGTCGGCGGCGGCGATGAGCATTTCCGAGCCGGGCGAGTCGTGGCCTTTGCCCACGGCGTTCATGCCGTAGGCGGGCAGGCCTTCGCGGATGAGGGCGAGCAGTTGCCCGGCGACGGGATAACCGGGTTCGTGGAGGTTGAGGTTGGCCTGGACCTTGCCGTAGGCCTCGACGATTTCGCGGATGCGCCACGCGGCGGTCTTGTTGGGCTGGTGGATGGAGGTCGTGGCGACGAGACCCTCGATGTCGAACTGGTTGGCGTAGGTGAGAAGTCGCACCATCGACTGGGCGTCATCGGGCTCGTTCTCGATGTCGGTGAGAATGAGGATACGGGTCTTCTCAGCGGCCGCGGCGAGAGGCAGGCAGCAGACGGCGAGCAAAAGCAGGAAGCGGGATAATTTCATGGGGTGATGGTCAACAGGGGGAAAGTCGTCAGCGCGCTGACGCCAGTCGCTCGCGCCACGCAGGATGGTCGCGCTTGATCAAATCGGCCGGCCCGGTCGTGTGGTAGCCGTAGCCGCTGCGGCGCTCGTAACTCACCTTGGCGTAGTCGTAGTTGGGTTTCGAATCGCGATCCATGTAGAGCGGCCGGTTGGTGCCGAGTTCGTAGAAACGCGCCCAGATCGGCGGGGCCGAGGGATCAGGCACGAGGACGCGCTCGTCACGACCGTCGTCACGGCGCACCCGGCTTTGGGCCTGCCCGGAAATCGGCACCGCGCGGAACCACGTCACGGCGCCTTCGATCGCGGCGATGATCGCGGGGGAAGGTTTTTCGACGCTCATCAGAAAACGCACGATGCCCACGCTCTCCGAGCCCGAAAGCGACGGAGGCTCGTAGGCGCGGGCCCACGCGGGCGCGAGGGTCGTCTCATCGTGTTGCGCGCACCACACCGTCAGCTTCCCGTCCTGCACGATTTGCGTTTTCACAATGCAGTCGATCCCGCGGGCGACGGCGTCGGCCGCGCGGGCGCGGTGGGCGGCGTCGATGAAAGCGAACGGCGCGCGGCCCTGCGCGACCTCGCGCAGGACTTCGAGCGTGTTGACCATGGCGCCGTCGTTGTAAGTGATGCGCGAATAGTAGCCTTTGCGCAGGGGATAGAACTGCGGGAATCCGCCGTTGGGATACTGGGCGGCGAGAAGATAATCCAAGCCGCGCAACACGGCCGCGTGGTATTTCGTCTCTCCGGTGGCGTTGCCCACGAGAGCGAGGAACTGCATCGGGGCGGTCGTGGCGCCGTTGTCGATCGTGTTGGCTTTGCCCCCGAGCTGGACTTCCGCGAGCGCTGCGTCGCTCGCTGGCGCGAGCAGGTCGGTGTTTTTCGGCCAGGCGCCTTCGCGCGATTGGTAACGAAGCACGTTGTCGGCGGCGGCGCAGGCTTCGGCCGACGCATACCACGCAGGTTGAGCCCTGAGCAGCCGGCTCGACCATCGGACCGGTTCGGCCGCGCTGGCCGCGGGCACAGCGGGAGCCGGGCCCGGCTGGCCGAACCCCACGAGGGCGGCGCAGAACACGACCAAGAACGGGATCGGATTTCGACGGAGCGGCATGGGAGGGGAAATTGGCCGGCCGTCAGGTTACGGGGTTACCGTTACGATCACGCGCTGGTAACGGGTGAGGGCGGGCGTACCGGAGTCGGTGACCGCGACGATCAGGTGCAACGTGCCGGTGCGGAGCACGCGGCGGTTCGGCACGTTAAACCAAGCCTCGGATTTGTCGGCGTTTTCGATTTTGAAATTCACCGGCGTGCGCGCGCCCGCTGCGGTGAAGGTGCCGGCCTCGTTGTAGCAGAACCACCGGTAGGTGAGCGCATGGCCGTCAGGATCGCTGGTGCCGGCCGCGCTGAGGTCGACCCGCTCACCGAGCTTGGCCAAAAGGGTGGCGGCATTACCGAGCCGGACGACAGGCGGATGATTCGCCTCGGCATAGGGCTTGATCGTCCAGTCCATGCGGGCGGCGAAGTCGTTCTGATAGGCCGTGCGCCAGCGCCAGATCGTGGCGTGGTTGGTCGTATGCCACTTGCCGTCGTTGCCCATGACCTCGTCCTGCGCATCCGTCCAGAACGGCCGGGTCTCGGGCTCTAGCAGGCGGCGGTGCGGCGGCGGCGTGTAGAACTCGTAGCGACCGCCCCAACCGCCCCAATCCGGGCGCTCGGGTGCGTTGAGGCCGTTTGGGATCAGGGAGAGGAAGGTCGGGGTGTCGCCTTCCATGAGGTATTTGGTGTGCGGATGCTGCGCCCCAAGCGGACCCTTGCGGCGGATGTTTTCATCGAGCCAAGGATTATCAACCAAGCTGAAGTCAGCGCCGCCGAAGCGCCCCCAAAAATTGTCGCCGCTGATGCCGCTCCAAGTCGCGTGGTGATAGGCTCCGCCGTCGGCCATGCCCGGGCTGCAGATGTAGAAGAGCGCGGGAAACGTCTTCCGGATCCACGGGCCGCTGTTGTCCTGATCGGAGACCGCATAGACGCGGAGCTTGGCGACGAACTTGGCCAGCTCGGCCGGCGAGCGCGTGGCCTGCACTTTATAGAGGGCTTGAGCGAGGACGTTGGGACCGCCCCACACCGGAACCCACAGCGGCCGCGGATCGTCGCGATCGACCGACCGGATAAGCCGCTCCGAGGCGGAGGAATCATGGCCGGCGCCGACGGCGTCCATGCCGTATAGGGCCGGCCCCTCGTCGATGAGGGAGCGAAGGTAATCGACGGTCGGGTAACCGGGCTCGTGGAGGTTAAGGTTGGCCTGGACCTTGCCGTAGGCCTCGACGATCTCGCGGATGCGCCATGCGGCGGTTTTGTTGCGTTGATGGACGGAGGTAGTGGCGACGAGGGCCTCGACGTCGAACTGGTTGGAGTAGGTCAAAAACCGCACCATCGACTGGGCGTCGTCGGGCTCGTTCTCGATGTCGGTGAGGACAAAGACACGCGGTTTCTCGGCGGCGACAACGGCGGCGAAAAAGACGAGCGCGAGCCACAAGAGAGAGAGTCGGGAAAGCGTCATGGTGGGTAAGGTTGTCCTGACGGGATCAGAGCGAGCCCGGGGCTTTGAAGTTCTTGGCCGTATCGTCGAGCACGAGCACCCAGTCGTTGCCCGCAGCGGGATCGCCGGGCGGGTTAAAGGTGCGGGTGCCGGAGTTGGCGACCGTGCCGGCGGCGCTGGACTCGCCGGTGCGTGGGTTGAACCACGAGACGTTGAGCGTGGTGCCGGAGAGCGCGCCGAGCTTCAGCGTGAAATCGCGACCGGTATAGATGTAGGCGAAGAGGTAGCTCGCTCCGCGCGTGACGAGCACGCGCTCATATTTCTCGCCTTCAACGCCGGCGACCAACGACTGGTCGGCAACGCGCTCGAAGAACGGACGGGAAAGCATCAGGGCCTTGAGGTGCGGCATCGCGCGGGCGCCGTCGGTTTCGAGGCGGTCCATGATGAAACCCTTCGCGCCGCTGGCGGGTTTTTTCTCGGTGACGATGTAAACCTGGCGCACGGAGTTTTCGCCGAAGGTGTGGCCGGAGGCACCGGCGAAGACGGACCAGTAGGCGTAACGGCGGGAGTCGGCGCCGGTCCAGTAGGGTTCCTCGGGTTTATGCAGGCCTTGCGGGGTGTTTTCGTAGGCGGGCTCGGCATCGAGCACGGGGCGCTTCGGATCGGCGGCGCGTGCCTCGAGCACGTAGCGCCAGTTGTCTTCGCCGTATTTGCGGCCTTCGGTATCCTGGTCGTAGCGACGGTGACCGGAAGTAAACATGTGGACGTCGAGCCACGCGGAGTCCTTGAACCAATCGGTGGTCACCGTGCGTCCGAAGGGGTGGTAGGCCACCAGCTGATCGGGATTTTCCTTTTGCAAGGTCTCGCCGATCACCTTCCAGACGTCAGTGTTTTCGTGACCGCGCGCGGAGCCGCCGTTGAGCCAGAGGACGTTGGCGCGGTCCTTGTAGCGCTTGGCGACCTGCTCAATATAAAGGCGGACTTGCGCGGCGGTGAGCGGCGTGCGGCGCACCATGTGGCTCCACACCGGCGCGATGGCCACGTGGATGCCGTTGGCCGCGGCGGTGTCCACGACGTAGTCCACGTGATCCCAATAATCGTATTGCGCGGGGTCGGCCGGATCGGCGCCGGGGGTGACGTTGAGTTTCGTGAGATCTTCGCCGACAAGCGCGGGACTGCCGGTGATGCTCTTGTCGGTGAGAAACTGGACCACGCAGCACTGCACGACGTTGAAGCCCTTCGCGCGGCGGTTTTCGAAATAGGTCTTCACCTCGGCGCGGGTGAGTTTCTGCGTCATCAGCCAAGCGGTGTCGCCAAGCCAGAAGAACGGGGCGCCGTCGGCCTGTTGAAAATATTGACCGCCGGGTGAGACGCGCAGCAGGCCCGGCGAATAGGAATCGGCGGACAACGACGTGGCGGCGAGGGCCGCGAGGAGCAGGGATCGGATCATAGGGTTGGGTCAGTTGGGGGTTTTTGCGAGGCGGGCGCACCATGCGGGGTAATCGTTGTCGAGGAGCGGCGCGGCCCAGGTGCCGTGGTAATCGTAGCCGCTGCGCCGTTCGTAGCCGACCTGCATGAAGTCGTAACGAAAGACCGAATCCCGATCGAGATAGACGGGGCGATTGGTGCCGAGCTCGTAGAAGCGCGCCCACAACAGCGGCGCCTTTGGGTCGGGCACGAGCCGGCGCTCGTTACGACCGTCGGCACCGATAATCTCATCGAGACGCTGACCCCTGATGGGCACGGCACGCAGCCACGCCACCGCGCCCTCGATGGCGGCGATGATCTCCGGCGACGGCTTCTCGATCGACATGAGAAAGCGGGTGACCGTCACGCTCTCGGCCCCAGCGATCGATGGCGGCTCGTATTTGCGGGCCCAGGTCGGGGCCAGCGTCTTCTCGTCATGCTGGGCGCACCAGCCGGTGAGCTTCCCGTCCTGCTTGATCTGCGTCTTCAGAATGCAGTCGAGGCCGCGGGCGAGCGCGGTCGTCGCGCGCGTGCGCCGCGCCTCGTCGACGAACGCGTAAGGCGGTCGCCCGGAGGCAACCCCTTGCAAGACCTGCATCACGCGGATCATGGCGCCGTCGTTGAACGTGATGTGGTCGTAATAATCTCCGCGCAACGGCCAGAACTGCGGCCAGCCGCCGTTGGGGTATTGGGCGGCGAGAAGGTAGTCGACACCGCGGAGAAACGATTCGCGGTAGCGGGGCTCATCGGTGGCGGTGGCGACGAGCGCGAGGAAGCGCATGGGCACGGTGGTCGCGTCGTTGTCGAGGCTGTTGGCGCGGCCGCGGCCCTCGGGCGGGATGTCATCCGGCGTGCGCGGCGGCACCGCGAGGTTGGTGCTCTTGGGCCAGCCGCCCTTGGACGACTGATACTGCAGCACGCTGTCGGCGATGGCGCGCGCGGCGGGCGTGGCATACCACTCCGGCGGACGGCGCAGGTAAGCGCTGCTCCACGCCGCGGGCGCGGCGGGCGGCAGGGCGAAAGGATCAGCGAGGTAACGCGTCATGCGGGCGGCGATCTCCGCGTGCGAGAGCGAGGCTTCGAGAAAGCCGATCACGCAGATGTGCTCGTTGCCGCTCATGCCGCGGATCTGGTATTTCTGCTCGGGGCCGGCGCGGCCGAAGGAGTAAAGGTCCATGTTATGCAGACCGCCGGGGCGGATCTGGCGATGGTTCTCGTTGGGCGCGTCGTCATCGGGCGACTTGGCAATGAAGAGCACCTGTTTCGCCTTCGGGTCGCCGATGTAGAACCACTCGGGGGAGAAATCGGGGAACTCGCCGCGCGGGATGCGTTTCACGCCGTCGGCCGCGACGAAGTAGTCGGCGGCGTCGGCGGTGCCGCCCGCGACGGTTTCGAGAAGGAAACAGTAATCTCCTTTCGAGCGCAGCACCTTCACCGCGATGCGGTCGGGGAAGAACCAATACTGAAACGTGAAGTCGGCGTTGGACGATTCGAGGATGACGTGGTCGCCCTCGGTGCGGCCGTCGATAACCTTGGTGGTCGAGCCGCTGTTGCGGCCGGCGTGGCCGAAGTTTCCCACGCTGTTGGGAAAGCCGCGGAAATCGCCGTTGGGGCCGGGCGGCATATACGCCGCGATCCAGTCGTTGCCCGCGCGGTCGACGAAGCTCTTGAAGCCGGAGACGCCGTTGTCTTTTTCGAAGTAGACGGTGCCCATGGGCGTCTCGATCTTGTAGCAGCCGACGCCGCCCCACGTGACTTCGCTAAGCCGCACGGGGGCAGTCGAGGCCGGCACGGGCGTGAACTTGAGGTGATCGAGATTCGCAAGACCCTCGGCAGTGGCGGCGGTGAGACGGACGGTGTTTTTTCCGGCCTTGAGCTCGACCGGGCGCGATGACGTCACGTAAACCCAATCGGTCCAGAATCGGGTCGGCGGAAACGCGAACTCGGCTTCGGTGACCTCGCCGTTGACGCGCACCTCGGCGACGCGGGTGTCGGGTTTGCCCTGCGCGTAACGCGCCGCGAGAATGTAGCGCCCGGCGGCGGGAGCGTCGAACGTGACTTCGAAGTGGCTGCCAACCTTGTTGTCGGCGTCGAGGTAACCTTCGCCGGTAAAGCCGGTGTGCGGGCCGGGATGCTGCGCGATGAAGTTCCAACAACTGTGGTGATCGACCTTGCCCTCGAAAAGTCCGTCTTCGGCTTCGAGCACGACCACGCGGGGCACTTCACCCGGGGCGGGATCGCGCAGTTCGGTGACCTTGAGGTAATCGACGTTGCCCAGACCGCCGTCGGCGAGCGCGACGAGGCGGATCAAGTTGCGACCTTGCGGCAAAGTCACCACGGCGGAATCGGTCCGAAAGGCGGGCAACACCCGGCCCTGCGGCATGGGCAAAATCGGGCCGTCCTTGCCGTTGATCCAAAGCTGGCCAGGGCGCGGGTCGGGCTTGATGTGCGTGTAGCGCACGGTGACGCGGTGCGGGCCGGCGCGCGGCGCGTCGTAGGCGACCTCGATAAAGCTGCCCGTCTTGTTCGGAGTATCCACCAACCCGGTGCCCGAGTGGGTCGAGTGGGGCTCGTCGGAGAGCATGACGTTGTGCCAGCAACTGTGTTTATCGATCCACCCGCTGAAGGTGCCGGACTCGGCTTCGACGATCAGAGGTGCGGTCGCGGGTTGGGCCAACGCAAAGCCCGCGGACCAGACCACGGCGGCGAGAACGATCAGGGAACGAGGGATTTTCATCGGGACGGGGTAAGTTGACCGGGGCGGAGTGGAAGAAATTAGCGCGGCGGCGCGGGGCCGCCGGAAGGCGTGCGGCAACGTTCGAGGCGCGCCGAAAAATCAGCGAGAAAAGCTTCGCGCCACACGCTGATCGTGCGCGCGCCTTGGTGGATGCCCTCGGCGGCTTCAGGCGACGGGTCATCCGTCCACCAATTCGGCCAACGCGGATCGGGCGTGAGCGCGGCCGCCGGCGCGGGAGGATAAACGGTGATTTCACCGCGCCGGCCTTCAAGCGACGGGATGTTGCCGGCGAGCGTGTAGTGGTAGAGTTTGGCGTCCTTCGGGCAGAAGCGGAAACGGATCGAGCCTGCGCCGTCGACGTGGCCGATGAGGCGTTGATTCTCGATCACCATCACGGCCGCGGGGGCGGCGGGCGCGTTGGGTCCGAGCGGCAGCACGAGTTCCAAAATGCCGAAATGCTCCATGCGATCCACGGCGGTGGTGATACGGTCAAATTTCACGGAGGGCCGCGTCCAAGCGCGGACGTAACGGCCGCCCCACCCCGGCTGAAACGGCAGCTCCGGATTGCCGCGCAGCAGCCAACTGAAGGTCGGCGTGTCGCCCATTTTCAAGGACGTGCGCTTCTGCCCATGAAAGATGATCCCGTGCGCGAAAAACTCCCCGAGAGCGCCCCGGCCGGCGGCACGTTTTTCGGCAAAGGCCTCGGCCGCGAAATCGCCCTCCTGATTCCCGCCCACAAACCAGCCGCGGTAACTCGAGTTGGATTCGATCATCCAGAGAGACGGGTGTTGCGTCGCGATGTAATGGTAAGCGTCGGGGCTCCACTTTTTGTTTGGGCCGCCGATGAAGTGCACGCGCAGCTTAGGCAGAATGTCAGGCGCGTCGTGGAGCGCTTGGGCCACGTCTTCAAGACCGCCCCAGACCAGCACGTAGAGCGGACGCGGATCGGCGCGCCGTGCGCACTCGATGATCCATTTCGAGCCTTCGGTCGCGCGCAGCACGCCGGTGTAGGGCGCGATCTCGGTCTCGCCTTGCTTGGTGATCGCCCGGAGCGCGGCGGGCGTCGGGTAACGATCAGAGTAAGTTCGGAGATTCCGGTAGTCCTTCTCGTAGTGCGCCAGAACCTCGAGGATGTGTTCTTTGCGGCCCGGACCGTAGGGCGACGAAATCAGACCTTCGAGGTCGACCACGTCGGCGTAGAGAAGGACGTGCACGAGCGACTGGAAATCGTCGAAGTCGGTGCCACCAATGTCGGTCGAGACGATCACGCGGTGGCGCGTGCCGGCGAGCGCACCGGAATCGGCGTGGCTCACGGCCGGCGACAGGAGGGCAAATCCGAGGAGAAAAATGAGAGGGTGAAGTTTCATCAGGTTTCGCGTCCCTTGGAGTTCATTTTGTCGAGCGCCACCGCGAGAAGGATGACGCCGCCCTTGATGACCTGTTGCCAGAAGGGCGAGACATTCAGGAGAAACAGGCCGTTGTTGAGCACGCCGATGATCAGGCAGCCGAGCACGGTGCCGGCGACCGAGCCGCGCCCGCCGGAGAGCGACGTGCCGCCGATCACGACGGCGGCGATTGAATCGAGTTCGTAGCCAAGGCCGGCGTTGGGCTGGGCGGAGTCGAGGCGCGCGGTGACGATCAGGCCCGCGACCCCGGCGAGCGCGCCGGCCAGCGTGTAGATCGCGAGCTTGATGCGCCCGACGTTGAGGCCGGTGAGGCGCGCGGCGCGCTCGTTGCCGCCGACGGCGTAGAGGTGGCGGCCGAAGCGCGTGCGCTTCGTCACGACCACGAAGACCGCCGTCAGCGCGAGCATGATCCACACAGGCAGCGGCATGCCGAGAAACGCCCCGGTGCCAATGTGACCGAAATCGTCGCCCAGCCCGGTAATGGGAAAGCCGCCTGTCCACAGCATCGTGAGCCCGCGCGCGATGCTGAGCATGCCGAGAGTCGCAACGAATGGCGGAAGTTTGAATCGGGTGACCGCGAAGCCGTTGCACCAACCTGCGGCGCCACCGACGAAAACGGCCGCGAGAATCGCGCCGAAGACGGTGAACTCGATCCACAGCGTGGTTCCGGGGATACCCAGGCCGTGTTTCAACAAACCGGCGGCGACCGCGCCCGCGAGCCCAAGGATCGCGCCGACGGAGAGATCGATGCCGCCACCCAGAATGACGAGCGTCATACCGATCGACAGGCAGAGGTTCACCGAGATCTGGCGGAGAATGTTCCAGCCGTTGTCGGGGGTGAGGAAACGGTCGGAGAGCAGACTGAGCGCGAGCACCATCAGGCCGAGCGCGAGCAGCGAGCGGAAGCGGGCGAAAAAGGCTTTGTAATCGGGCGAGGTCATGCGGTCAGGAAGCAAGTGCCATGGCGCGATCGGGCAGCGCGGCGGAGAGCACGCGTTCGGCGGTGGCGTCGGCGCGGGTGAATTCGGCGGTGGCTCGGCCCTCGCAAAGCACGAGCACGCGGTCGGCGAGCGCGAGGATTTCGGGGAGCTCGGACGAGACGACGATCAGGCCGAGGCCGGCCTGCGTGAGTTCGTCGATGAAGGTGTAGATTTCGCGCTTGGCGTTCACATCGATGCCGCGCGTGGGTTCGTCGAGCAGGAGTATCTTCGGCCCGGTCGCGAGCCACTTGGCGAGGATGACCTTCTGCTGATTGCCACCGGAGAGATTGATGATGAGTTCATCGACCGACGGTGTCTTCACGCGGAAGCGCTCGAGATAAGTGGCGATGTGGGCGTGTTCGCGCGCTGGGCTGACGAAGCCGCCGCGCAACGCCGGGCGCAGGTCGGCGAGGCTGGCGTTGGCGAGCACGCTCATGGGCAGCACGACGCCGTCGCGTTTGCGGTCCTCGGGCGCGAAGGCGAGGCCAGCGGCGATGGCATCGGCCGGACCGCGAAAACGCACTACCCTACCCTCGATGGTGACCGTGCCCGCGGCGCGGCCGGCGTGCTGGCCGAAGAGCGTTTCGAGCAACTCCGTGCGACCCGCACCGATGAGGCCGAAGATGCCGAGCACCTCGCCGCGACGCAGCGTGAGCGAGACGTGATCCACGAGAAAACGCCGACCGACGCCGTCGCCGGGGAGGACGATCTTTTCGGCGCGGAGCAACTCGGCACCGGGCGTCGTGGTGGTTTTCTGAAAAATTTCCTTCGGTTCGCGGCCGGCCATGAGCCGCACGAGGGCGTCGCGGGTAAGTTCGCCGTAGGTCGCGGTGCCGACGAGTCGGCCGTCGCGCATGATGACGAGGTCGTCGCAGATGCGCGCGAGTTCCTCGAATTTGTGCGTGATGTAGACGAGGCCGACGCCGGCGCGTTTGAGATCGGCGATGACGTTGAAGAGGACGGCGACCTCGTGGGAGGAGAGCGAGGAAGTCGGCTCGTCGAGGATGAGCACGCGCGCGTCGGCAGAGAGCGCTTTGCCGATCTCGATGAGCTGCTGCTGGCCCACGCGGAGTTCGCCGACGAGCGTCTCGGGGTCAACGGGGAGATCGAGGCGCGTGAGGATCGCGGCGGTGTCGGCGTGGAGACGGGCGTAGTCGATCAGACCGGCGGCGGTGCGCGGCTCGCGGCCGAGCCAGATGTTTTCCGCGACGGTGAGGCCGGGGATGAGATTGAGTTCTTGGTGGACGATGCCGATGCCGAGGGCCTGCGCATCGCGCGGGCTGGCGAAACGGACTTCGGTCAAGGAAAGCGCGTTAGGGACAACGCGCTCCACCACGCGGATGGTGCCGGCATCGGGCGGGAAGACGCCCGAGAGGATGTTCATCAACGTGGACTTGCCCGCGCCGTTTTCGCCCAGCAGCGCGACGAGGCGGCCGGCGCGCACCTGCAACGACACGCCCGCGAGCGCGCGCACACCGGGGAAGGATTTCTCGATTCCAGTGGCGTCGATCAGGACGTCGTTGGTCGCGGCGGGCGTCATGGTTTCACTTCGACCGTAACCGGGATGAAGGTGAGCAACGGTCCGGCGGCGGGGAGCGATTCGGGGGCCTCGGCACAGCCGGCAAAGGTGATGGTCGCGCCGACGGCGACGGTCTTGAGCGGGGGTTGCACGCGCGCCTCGACGAGGCGGTTGAGCTCGGCGGAGAGGGCGTTGAACTCGGTGAGGCCGGGCACCTGGTTCACGTCGAGCAGTCCGCAGCCGTCGCGCACGACGTTGCCGAAGACCGGTCCGGTGCGCAGTGCGACGACGGTGCCGTCGAGCTCGATGAGCAGGCGGCTGCGCTCAACGGCCGTGACGCGGCCGGTGCCGCGCACGAAGTAGAAGGCAGCGTTACCGAGGCCGACGCGGTGCGCGTGGGTCTTGGCGGCGGCGGCAGGATCGCGGCGAAGATCCGCGAGCAAAATTAGGGCCCCGGGAGCGCGGGCGGCGGCGGGGGCGAGTTGGTCGCGCCAAAATTTTTCGGCGAAGGCGACGGCGTCGAAGGCGACGACGGCGGACACGCCCGTGGACGCGTTCGCCGGGGGAGCGTCACCGGCGCGTTTCGTGACGATGCGGAACGGCGGGAACGCCACGAGCAGGCCGGCGAACACGACGCCGGCGACGATCACCGGCCACGCGACGAACGGTTCGCGGCGCGCATTGCCGCCAGCGGGGGCGCCCATGGAATCACTTCCGGCCGTAGTCGCCGAACTTGTGGACAGTCTCGCGATTCACCAGTTCGACGGCGACCGGCGTGCGCTGCGGGAAGTTGCGCTCGCCCTTGATGTAGCGGTCGGCGTTTTCCGCTGCGGTCCGCGCCATCGTTTTTGGAAACTGCATGACCGTGGCGGCGATTTTTCCCACGGCGACGGCCTTCACGACATCATCCGCGCCGTCGAAACCAAACACCTTCACCTTACCGGCCTTGCCGGCGGCGAGCAGGGCTTGGTAGGCGCCCATGGCCATCGCGTCGTTGCCGCAGAAGACGGCGTTGATGTCGGGGTGGGCCTGGAGAATCGCCTCGAGCACCTCAAGGGCCTTGGTGCGGTCGAAGTCGGCGCTTTGTTGCGCGACCATCTTCAAACCCGGAAAACGATCGACGACGGAGTGAAAGCCCTTCGAGCGGTTCCAGGTGTTGGTGTCAGCGACGAGGCCGAGGAGCTCGACGTATTTGCCCTCTTCGCCCACGACCTCGACGAAGTATTGGCCGAGGGCGACGCAGCCCGAGTAGTTATCGGAGAGAATCTGGGAAGTGGCAGCGTCGTTGGCCTCGATCTCGCGGTCCATGCAGAACACGGGAATGCCGGCGGCCTTGGCGCGGCGGACGTTGGCGATGGAGCCCTTGGCGTCGGTGCAGTTGAAAAGCACGGCGCTGTAGCCGGCGGAGATGAGGTTGTCGAAATGCTGGGCTTCTTTTACCGGATCGTTTTGCGAGTCGAAGACGACGGCGTTGTAGCCGAGCTCTTTTGCCCGGTCGCGGGCGGCGTCGGCGAGGACGACGAACCACGGATTATTGAGCGTGGAAACGACGACGGCGACTTTCCGAACCACCGCGGGTTTTACGTCGGCAGCGGCGCTGGTGCCGACCGAGGTAAGGGCGAGACCGATCAGGAGGAGGCACGCGAGTGCCCGGGCGAAACAGAAGTTTTTCATGGGGAAGGGTGACATGGAGTGACTAAATTTTTCTCTCCCACTACAACCACTCGCTCGAACCAAAGAGCGAATGCTGCGTAACGGTGCGCAGCGGTGCGGAGAGGACAGTTCACCTTACATATATTTTTGCTAGCAGTCCGCCGAAAATACGGATTTTTTTCACTGGATCCTAAGATCCTGATATGGCCGCCAATTTCGCCCCGCTTTCTTTCGACCCCAGCCGGCCTGATTTTGCGCCCTACGGGCTGACGTGCGTGCACTGGCGCCCCTCGCCCATGCGCCGGCCCGATCACCACAACGAAGTGGAGCTCAACTTTCTGGAGTCCGGCTCGGTCACGTATCTGCTCGGCGGCACCAAGACGGTGGTCGAAGCCGGGAGGCTGAGTGTTTTCTGGGCGGCGATCCCCCATCAGATCATCGATTTCGGGACCGAGACCGCCTACTACGTCGCCACGATTCCGTTGCAGTGTTTCCTGCAATGGAGGCTCCCCGAAAAGTTCGTGCAACCGCTGATGCAGGGCCGGCTCGTGAGCGAACGTGGAGCCGGCGGGGTCGGTTCGGACGTGCAATTGTTTGAACGCTGGGAGAGCGATTTGGTGAAGAAATCACCGGAGCTGGAGCGGCCGGTGCTGCTGGAGATGCAGGCGCGCCTCATCCGGTTGGCGCTCGGAATTCCCGAGCAGGCCAAGACCCGCTCCCGACGGAATCAAACCGACTCCATCACCGACACGGGGTTGAACAAGGTCGAACAGATGGCGTGCTTAATCGCCCAAAATTACACGGAGAAGCTGACGGTGGAGCAGATCGGCGCGGCCGTGAAACTTCACCCCAACTACGCGATGAGTCTGTTTCAAAAAACGTTCGGCACGACGTTGATCAGCTATTTGACCCAGCATCGGATTTCCCACGCCCAGCGGCTGCTGGCCACCACCGCCCAGACCGTGACGGAGATCGCGTTCGAGTCCGGCTTTCTCTCCATCAGCCGCTTCAATGACGCCTTTCGCCGCGCCTGCGGCTGCTCGCCGCGGGAGTATCGCAAATCGCACGAACTCGATGTCGACGGGCCGCTGACACGGCGGTGATGCGGGCGAGGGCGCGCAGGTTCGCGAACTGCATGAGTCGAGAACACCATGAGCGATTCCACGAACCCAGTCCGCAAAACGCACGCTTGGCGCTGTTGCCCCAGAGCTCACTTGAAGCGGCTAAACGAGGGGCGGATCGTCGGATCGGGCAACGCGTGTTCGCAGCGGCAGAGCACCGGCAGCTTGCATCGCAAACGGGCGCTCCGCAGCCTGCAGCGATGCCCAAACCGTCCCGACGCCTCTCGCGGGCCGCGATCGTCCGTGCGCTTTCGCGCCTCGGCGAGCTTTGCGCGGAAAAACGGAGCCGCGTCGAAATCGCGATTTACGGCGGCACGGTCATGATGCTCGCCTACGACTGCCGGGAGGCGACCAAGGACATCGACGCCATCTTTCACCCGCCTGGAGTCGTCGAACCGCTTATTAAACGAGTCGCCCGCGAACAGAATCTGCCTGACGATTGGATGAACAGCGGCGTGAAGTCGTTCGCCGCCAAGCGTGAAGAGCGAATTCCGTTTGAGCAGCTCCAAATTCCCGGCCTCGTCATGACCCGCCCCTCCGCCAAATATCTGCTGGCGATGAAGTGTCGGGCGGGACGACTGCCGACGCCGTTCCGCGCCGGCGACACGGCGGATATCACGTTTCTCCTCCGCGAGCTTAAAGTCCGATCCATGGCAGAGGTCGATGCGATCACCGCCGAGTTTTACGGCAACTCCGCGCTCGAGCCGGAAAAACGTTGGCTGGTTGAAAAGCTCCTGCAGGAGGTGCGACATGGTTAAAGCGACAAACCGAGTTTGGCGGCGTCCGAGGAGTCTGTTCGAAGTCGTGCGCGATGCGAAAACCGCCGAGGAGATCGGCTGCAATCTCGCAGATTTCCTCGATCACGTGAACTGGCTTGCGCAGCGAACGGCAGCAGCCGTCCGCGTGGCGGCGAGCCTGCGCACAGAACCACCCCGGACGGGCGACGCCGTGCAGGACGCCTATCTGGCGGCCGTGGCCGCGCATGTGGCGCACCGGCTACGAATCCGGGTGCCCGCCTGGGCCGAAAAGAAATGCCGGCGGCTGGAACACCCGTGGTTCGCACTGCCCGACGCTTGGGCCCGCGCCACCCTGCTCCGAGATTCGCCCGCGGCGTTCCGGGAACGGAATCTGTTTACGACCGAGGACGCGCTACACCGGGCGTAATCCAGCGAACGGAAATTCGCAGACTAACGCAGCCCAAGCACCCCTCGACCCTTGATGATTTGGACGGCTCCCATGGAGGTGTGCACTCTCTGCGCCCTCTATGTTTGCCGATCATCAAACGAACCCCGAACGCAGGCCGTCGCGCGGATCACAAATCGATCTTGGTCGAGAAGGTCCAAAGGATCCCCGTATCCTGCTGCCGGTTGGTGATAAAATTCCCCAAGACCTGGGTGGTCCGGCGTTCCTTGAACAGGTTGCGACCCGTGGCCGTGAGTTTGATCCGCGGCGAGAGACGATAGCTCATTTCCATATCCCAGAATTGATAAGCGGGCGTGAGCGCGCCCTGTTGGCCGGCCGCGTTGGTCGCAGGCAAATTAACCTGAGTCGTCGGCCCCTGATAGTTGGTCTTCAGTTGCACGTAATACTTGCCGCCAGGCGTGCGGTAGCTGATGCCGCCGTTGTAAAGCTCATGCACCGTGCCGGCCAACTGGGTAAGCTTCGGCGCGGTCCCGGCCAAGATGGCGGTGGTGGAGGCGCCAAACGTGCCTTCCTGTTGGTAGATTCTCGTCGAATTTGCCCAGATCTCGACGCCGCGGAGAAATTCGGGCAGGATCCGGAAATCACTCAGGCGCTGCCGCATTCCGAGTTCAAAGCCGGCCCATTTTGCACTTCCGAGGTTGGTGTTAGTGTTCACCACGTAATTGGAGTAGGAGCTGTCGAGGTCCAGATCGGCCAAGAGTTCCGGCGTGATCTGGGAGGTCGTGGAGGAGAGGTAGTCCTCCACGTCGCGACTAAACCAGGAGAAGGTCCACTCCCCCGTCGATTTGGTGTAATATTCGAGACTGAAATCGAGGTTCTTGGAGCGCTGGGGCTTCAGGGCGTTGTTGTTGACCGTGATGCTGGGCGGAACGGCGGTGTCATTCTGGGAGACGTTCGGCAACTGCTGGGAAATATCGGGACGGCCGATTGCCTCCGTGTAACTGCCACGCGCCTGCAAGTTGGGCCGTAGCGCGTATTTCAAATGAAGATAGGGAAACGGATCGGAGGTGTAACGGTTCGTGGTCCTCACATCTTGATAGATCAGCCCCATCGCCTGCAGCGAATTGGCATTCACTCCGGCCGGGAGTACCGAACGCGGACCTGAGGTGGGGAGGGTCCGCACGCCTTGCGCCTCGCTCGTCGTCTCTTCGACCCGGACTCCAGCCAGGACGAACAGATTCCGGACCGTCACGGCCCCCATGAAATAGCCCGCCGCGATTTCCTCCTTAAATTTCTGCAAACCAAGGCGACGTTGTTGGGCGGCATAAGCCTCGTTGAAGAGAAACGCCTGCGGATTCGCGACGAGGTACTCGTAAACCTTGCGGGTGCTGATGTAGGTCGGTTCGCGGAGGCCGAAATTGGGAATCTGCATGGTCACCGGGACCGGCTCCGCAAAAATCCCCATTGGCAAGTTGTCATCCGGGGTGCCCGCCGCACCGTCCGGGCCGACCCAAGACCAGCGGTGTTGGGGCTGCGTCTTCACCCGGGTCTGTTCATTGACCGACATCCCGCCTTTCAGGTAAAAGGGAAGTCGGGTCGCAAAATTCCGTTGGAGATCGAAGCGGCCGGAATACCGCACCTCGGTGGAATAACGATTGTTGTTGGAAACAAACCCATTGGCATTGGCCAACAGTGACCTCGAGGTGGCACCGGCCGGCACTGCCGTCTGATTGACCCGGTAATTGTCCAAGTTGTAAGGATCCACGCCGCCGGTAATCACCACCGAGCTCGGGGTTTCGCTGTCGAGCGGCGTGGTCACGGTAAGCGCGGTCGGACCGCTGCCCGCGATATTCACCGCCGTGAAAGTGGAGGGATTGCGATAATCGTTAACGGACTTCGAGAAACCGCCGACCAACTCCGCCTTCCAATTACCCGACCTGTAACGAAGGCCCGGATTGAGCTGCCAAGATTGGGTGCCCTTCGGCTCGAAAACACTCGAACCTTGGGTGAAAGTCGCATTCGTCGAGCTATAAGTGGTGGGCGTGAAGCCGGGGGCGACCGTGACCGGGGTCACGTTGAACGAGTGATTCCGATTCGTGCTCAGATAGTCGGTGAACGTCGATTTAAAGAACATCACGGTCGACGGGGTGAGCTTGTAATCGAGATTGAGCGAGATGTCGTTGCGGGTGCGGCGCTGCCGGTTGGGTGCAAACGCAAAATTGCCGCGCCGAACCGAGACGTTGCCGAGAGTGTAGGGCGTGGGCACTGGGGGCAGTGTGCTCCCCGGGAGGGCGGCGACCACGATGCCGTGGGTCACGCTCGAACCGAGTTGGTTCGTATCGTCACGGCCCAAGGAAAAAACTACCCCCAGCCGATTGTCCAAGAAGGCGTCGGAGAAATCGAACCGGCCAATCGGCAGCACCCGGCGCATGGCGGGATCGCCGTGGCCCGGGCCGGGGGTCTTGTTGAAATTGAAGTCGTGCGAATCCATCGTGACTCCGACGGTGACGCTCGAACGGCGCCCTTTTTGATCGAAGGCGCTGCGCGTGTTGAAATTCACCGCACCACCGATGGCGTTCGCGGACATGGAGGGAATCGGCGCTTTGAAGACTTCGACGTTCTCAATGAGCGCCAGGGACAATTGATCGATCTGGAGCGCCCGCCCGGTGCCCGACGAAGCGGCGGTCGCCACATCGTTGCCGTCCATCGTCACCGAGGTCAGCGACGGGTTCATGCCGCGGAGGCGGATGAGCTGCGGTTCGTTCTGGCTGAAGTCCATCTGGATACCGGGCACGTTTTTCAAAAACTCGCCGGGATTTCCCGTGACCTGATCGATAAACGCGTCGATCGAAGTGACGCTGCGGGCCGACTCGGCCCGGCGTTGTTGGTTGATGGCAAAGGCCGTGCCCTCGATGGTCGACTGCACCACGAACTCTCCCAGTCGATAGATCTCGGAGGTCATTTCAAAATCCGCTTTGGCCAACTGGTCCTCGGTCACGGTGATCGTCTGCGCCTTGGCCTCCAAGCCCGCGTAAGTGGCGACGATGCTGTAGGTGCCCGCCGGGACACCACTGAGGCGAAAGCTGCCGTCCCGGTCGGTGAGGGCACGAAACGGAGTGCCCGACACCTGGACCTCGGCCCGCTCCAAAAATCGTTGGGTGTTTTTGTTGAGCACGCTGCCGGTGATGTCGGCCGCTTCGGACGATCCCGCCAGCAGGCAGACGACCGCACACCAAAGCCCTACCCGCTTCAGCACCAGCGCAAACGGGGCCGACGGCGCTGCGGGATAAACACGTTGTTTATGGACGCGGGAGAACAGGGTTTTCATTTTAAGATATCGGGGGGGATCGGGGGGGATCGGGGGGGGGTGCTTCATCGAACCAGCGCTTAAGCGAGCGATTCGTGGGAGAGGGGGAAACGACCCCGGTATCATAGTCCATGTTAAGCAGGCACTCTACTGTCTTTTTTAGAACTTATGCGCGCTTCCTAAGATTAAGCGGCGCACAACCAGTCGGCTCGGCCTTGGATCATCGCACGAATGTACGAGCCGCTGCGGCAATCCCGGTCGCAAACCGTGCGGGAATCAATCAGCGGGAATCAACCCTCCCGCCCGGCCGACAGATGTTTTCTGCCTTCAGTCGGTAGTCGGGCGGAACCGCAGCACACTCATCCTCGCGGAGCGCCTCCGCTAACTCACTGCGTCGTCAAGCGGTGGTAGCGGAGCCGTGCGTCGGCGGAGTGCGCGGGATCTCGATCTGCTCGACGATTTCGACTCCGTAACCATCAAGGCCGACAATTTTCCTCGGATGCTGCGTGAGCAAACGGATGCGAGTCAGCCCCAACGTGCGCAAGATCTGCGCGCCGATCCCGTAATCACGGAGGTCCATCCCTTGCGACGGACTGCCGCGATCGGGGGCGGGCGCGATCTTTTGCAGCAGAGCTTCCTCCCGATTTGCCGACTGCATGTAGAGCAACGCGCCGGCGCCCTCGGTCGCAATGGCGCGCAGGCTGGTGCCAAGGACATCACGGCCTTCGCCGACGAGTCGGGCGTGAAACACATCGTGCAGCACGTTCGCCGTGTGCACTCGCACCAACGGCGGTTTCGCGGCGTCGGCCGCTCCCAGCGTGAGCGCGACATGGGTCCGCTTGTCGATCCGGCTTTGGAAAACGTGCACCCGAAAATTACCGTATTCGGTGGGGAGATCGCTCTCCCCGATTTTCTGGATGAGACTTTCCCGGCGCAGCCGATACGCGATCAATTGCTCCACCGAAATCATCTTCAGGCCAAATCGCCGGCTGAATTCGACGAGCTGGGGCAAGCGCTGCATCGTGCCGTCGTCGTTCACGAGTTCGCACAAAACTCCGGCGGGCGGCAGTCCCGCCAAAAGCGCGAGGTCCACCGCCGCCTCCGTGTGCCCGGCCCGTTCCAGCACTCCGCCCGGCTTGGCCCGGAGCGGGAACACATGGCCGGGCTGCACCAACTGCTCCGCGCTCGCCGCGGGATCGGCCAAAATCCTGATCGTCACACTGCGATCATACGCGCTCACGCCGGTCGAAATGCCCGCGCTGGCATCAACGCTGACCGCAAAATCGGTGCGTTGCACTTCGCGGTTGCGCGCGACCATCGGCCCGAGTTGGAGGCGGTCGAGTTGGTTGCCGAGCATGGGCACGCAAACGATTCCGCTGCCGTAGCGGATCATCATATTGACGGTCTCAGGCGTCGCCTTGGATGCCGCCATGATCAGGTCGCCCTCGTTTTCCCGGTCGGCATCGTCGGATACGACGACCAGTTGCCCCGCCGCAATCGCCGCAATGGCTTCCTCCACCGTGTCGAACATATCGGTCTTCATGTGAGCCCGCGACTCAGCGCCATGGAGCAGGCGCTCGCAATCAAAAGTTGGTGATCCGCCCCCGATCCCTTCGGCCGGTCGGCAGGTGCAGCAGCGACTCGTCGATCTTCTCCAGTCGCCAATGGGGCTCACACGCGGCCGAATCATCTTCCTCACGTGGGATTGTAATGTCTTTCTGACTTTCCCCTGCTTTTTCAGGCTAGGCGTAGGTCAGAAAAATGGGGTCATGAAAATCCCGAACATTCGATCGGCCCACCGGAAGCAGCGAGGAACCACGAAACGAATCAAAACCCTATTCCGACCATCAACATCCGGAGGAGTGCTAAAAACTTCGCTACGAGAAGTTGGCGTAAAATTTTCCGATATGCCGGCCCCGTCGCACTTGCCACCCACCCCCTTACGCCACTCGGCTCTTCCACCGAACTCCGCTCCGCCCACTTCAATCTCCATCACCATGTCATCCCTCCCCGTCCAATTTGCCGGCGTCACCGTCGTCACCAAGGCCAACGTCTATTTCGACGGCAACGTCGTGAGCCACACCGTGCTCTTCACCGATGCCGCCAAGAAGACTCTCGGCCTCATCCGCCCCGGCTCCTACTACTTCGGCACGGCCGCCGCCGAACGCATGGAGATCGTCGCCGGCGAATGCGTCGTCACGCAGAAGGACAGCAAAGAATCCAAAACCTACGGCGCCGGCACCTACTTCGATGTACCCGCCAACAGCGGCTTCACCATCGCCGTTTCTTCCGGTCTCTGCGAATACATCTGCTCGTTCCTGCCCTGATCGTAAGCTAACGGCGGGGCACCCGGACCCGCCGTTTTTCAGCCGGGAGCCACCTGGGCTTGTCCCGAAACGCGCGCCCGCCCAACCTGCGGAGCATGCTTCGCCTTTCCATTTCGTTGCTCGGTTTTTTTATCGCGCTCACCTCCACGCTGCCGGCCGCCGACTCCGCCCCCCTGCCCGACGGGCTCTACGCCGAATTCACCACGCCCCGCGGCGTGTTCACCGTCGAACTGCAGTACACCCGCGCTCCGCTCACCTGCGCTTCCTTCGTCGGCCGCGCCGAGGGCACCCTCGCTGCCCGGCCCGATGGCCGGCCGTTTTTCACCGGCCTGCGTTGGTATCGTGTCGTCCCCGGCTTCGTCATTCAAAGCGGCGACCCCACAAAAACCACCGGCACCGAGCCTGACACCGACGCCGGCCACCCTTTGCCGTTTCCCGATGAATTCGCACCCGGCCTCCGCCATGATGCCGCCGGCATCCTCTCCATGGCCAACGGCGGCCCCGACACCAACAGCTCCGAATTCTTTCTCACGCTCGCCCCGGTAAACCGCCTGAATTACCTTCATGCCGTCTTCGGCCGCACCGTGCGCGGACTCGATGTGCTCGCCCAGATCCAGCAGGGCGACGACCTCGCCATCGCGATCGTCCGGGTGGGTTCTGCCGCCCAAGCCTTCAAGGCCGACGCCGCCGCCTTCGCCACGCTTTCTGCCGCCGCGAAAAAATTCTCCGCCCCCGCCTCGCCCGGCCCCGCCGCCGCCTTTGACGATCCGCAAAACTTGCTCCCGCCCACGCCGGCGCGCGCCCGCGCCTTCAACTTCAAACTCGCCAACGTCGAGCGGGCCACCGGCGTGAAAATCCGCGCGCGCCTCTTCGCCAAATCCCCCGCCGCAGCCGAGGATGCTGCGCCCGGCCAGTTCATGCGCGCCCTTGCCCGGCAACTCGGCACCGAAAAATCGGGCGCTGTTCTCGCCTACTTTGCCGATGAAAAAGACTGGCGCCTCTGGCTCGGCGACGACTCCACCACCGCGTTCCTCGGCCGCTCCGCGCTTCCGCCCGACCTCGCCGACGGCGCGGCCCTGCACGACGCGAAGGACATCTATTTCGCCGCCGCCCAAGCGGAAGCCGACGCGATGTTCGCCCGCCAGCAAAAGTCTGCCCCGCCCGATCAGCAGCCACCCCCCGCGCAATACCTGAAACTTCAAACCGACGCCTTGCTCGACGCGCTCATTTCGAAGCTGGCACCCAGATAAAAAACTTCCGCCCGCTTTGCGCTTTTGCGCTATGGGCGCTCGCGCTTCTCTGCAATCGCCATCACCACCGCCTTCGTGATCTGAAGTTGCCCCCGGAAAACACAGAATGAATTCAACCGCCCCAGCCGCACCGTGCTCTCGCCTCGGCGCTGCCTTCGATCCCGCCGGCCTTGAGCGGCGGCTGAAACAACGAACGATTCGTCTCGCTCACCGACATTGGATCAACGCGAACAGGCTTGAGGATGGGGACGGTTTACCCAAAGAGACCCACGGCTACTTGGGAGGAAGAGACTGATTTCCCCCGGGGAAATCCCCCATTCATACCCGCGTCCCTTGAGAAACAGACTGTCATTGCGAGAAGCGTAGCGACGAAGCAATCCAGCTGGATTGCCACGGCGCGCTTCGCGCACCTGCTAATGAACTCATCAGGTTTGTCCTTGCGAGCCCGGCTTGGCGGGCGCGGCAATCCAGCTAAAATTCCAGATGGATGGCCACGTCGCTGCGCTCCTCGCCATGACAAACCGCGTTCATCGGCT
>NEVA01000026.1 GCA_002304445.1 Opitutia bacterium Tous-C4FEB
ACGCCAGATCCCGGACCGGCCGGCCGCGCGATCCGGCCATGTCGCCGATCGTCCATTCCGCGACGGTGGTCCAGATGTTAGCCGGCACCCCGGCATCGGCCAGAAGCAGCCGGCGCCAATCGTTGCGTTTCTTTTCCCACGCCGCCTGCTCGGCGGCGGCGTCCGGGTCGGAAAACTGACGGGGCGAATTCACCGCTACGCCGATGATTTCCCATTTGCGCGCATCGGTCGGGAACTGCTCGTAGAACTTCTCCGCCAGCCGGCTCGACTCGTCGTGTTGTTTCATCTGCAACCGCGACGTCTCCTGCACATCTGCAAGCCGCGGCACCTGGGTATAACGCACGGCGCGGAAACGCTGATAAGCCTCGTCGGCGGCGGGCGACGACGCCGGCGTTTCAGCCGCCAAAACGCACGCGGCCGTGGCGACGAGGATCTGAAAGCAGAAAGCCGTTTTCATCGCGGGGGATTGGGGTGGGGACCGGGGTCAGAGTTTGAGCAGGCGTTTGATTTCGGCCTCGAGCTTTTCGGCCGTGGGGTTGACCGCGACGATCTTGCCGTCCGGCCCGGCGAGGAGCACGTGCGGGATGGGCTGCACCCCGTAGCGCACCGCATACTCGGTGGCGTGGGCTTTGCCGTCGAAAAACTGCGGCCAAGGGATTTCGAGTTTGGCGACGAGTTTTTCCAACGCAGGGCGCGCGTTGGCGTTGTCGACCGAGATATTCACGATCTCGAGGCCTTGGTCGTGATAGCGCGCATACAGGGTCTTGAGCTTCGGAATCGCCTCGATGCAGGGCACACACCACGTGGCCCAGAAATCCACAATGACGACCTTGCCTCGCCACTGCGCGGTATCGACTTCGCGGCCGTCGAGAGCGGTAAACTTCAGCTCGAGCGGGCGCTCGAACGCGAGCAGCACGCGGCGGCGCTTTTCTCCAAGTTCCCGCACGCGGGCATTGGGACTGGCCTCCAACCGGGCGACGAGCGCCGGCAGGGCGGCGGGCTGCTGGGCCTCGAGCGCCGAGACCAGTCGCGAAAAATACACGAAGGCGCCGCTGCCCCCGGGAAAACGCGCGGCCAGCTCCTCGATGGGCGGCACGAGACGCTCGGCCCAATCGGCCGGCAAGGTGCCGTTGGTGAACGGCAACACGAGCGCGCTGACCTTTCGACCGGCAAAGAGCTCACGCAACGACTCGGGCGCATCCGATGAGGCCTCGACTGCAGTTTCCAACGCTGCCGTGCGTTCGTCCCAAAGTTTTTTCGCGGCGGCATCGTCGGCAAAACGCGGAACCGAGCGCAGAAGCGCATCCCAAGCGGTCCAACGCCGGGGGTCCGCCGGATGCGATTCATACAACGCCCAAGCGAGGGCGGCCGTTTCCCGCCACTGGGCTTCCCGGCCGGACGCCGATGTTGCAGGAGCCGACGCACGCTGCGCGAGTTCACTCCAACGCGGAACGTCGCCCGCCGCAGCTCCCGGAGCCTGCCCGAACGCGGCGGCGATGGCCCAACCGAAGACGATACCGAGGCGAAGGGAGAAGATTCGGATGAAGGGCGGCATGGCGGGCGATTCTCCGCGAACCGGCTCAGGGCAGATGTTTCGCGAGCAGATCGGTGAGGACTTGGCCGCGCGCTTCGCGCGAAAGCACTTTGCCGTCGGCGCCGATCAAAATGCAGGTCGGGTAGGCGTTCACGTGCACCACATCGATCGCGACGCGCTCGATGCTCTCCTGCGTGGCTTGCACCCATTTGTGCCCGGCTTTGGCGATGAAGGCGCGGGCTTTTTCGGTGACGGTGGAGTATTCGGCGGCGGTCAACCGGCCCGCGGTGCGCTCCATGTTCATGCCGATGACTTCAAATCCCTTTGGTCCGTATTGGGCATAGAGCGGATCCAGGTGTTTCATTTCCTCGATGCACGGGCCGCACCAGGTGCCCCAAAAATCCAGCAGGACAACCTTGCCGCGAAAATCGGAGAGTTTGTGTCGGCCGCCGTTGAAGTCGGTGAAGGCGAAGTCGGGAAACTCCTGACCGGGGGCGGCATCGAAGCGCGTGTAGTCGGACGCCGGGCGTTCCTCGACCACGATTTCGCCGGTCTTCATGTCCACCGACTTCACTGCGAGGTAGCGCGAGCCGGAGCGAAAGACCGGAATCTTGCCCGCAGCGTTTACCGCCTCGCCGATCGCCGGCTCAAACTCGCCGTTGAAATTCGCATCCATCGACCCGCGCTGGTTGGCGGGATCCACCACGCTGTCTGCCGGCTTGGGCGCGAACATCACGCGCAGAGTCCGGCCTTCCACGTCGACGGAGCCGGCGAAGAGGATGTTAAAGTTGTAAACGAGCGACGTGACCGTCGTCGCGGTCGCCGGTGGCGGGGCCGGCGCGTCGGCCGCAGCGGGCCCGCGGCGCATCGGTTCCGCCGACCATTCGAAACGGATCGGAAATTCCCGGTAGATGCCGTTGTCCCAAGGGAGCGTGAGGCTCACCGACTTCGAATCGGCGGCGAACGGCCAGCGTTCCCCGGTACCGAACTTTCCGTCGCCGTCGCGGTCGAGCCAGAGGGTTTTGTCGCCACCGATGCCGGCATACACGGCCATGAGGAACTTCTTGCCCTTGATCGTCAGCGGACGGCTCAACGCCCAAACGCGATCATCCGGACCGGGCACCGTCGGCAGCGCGGCGATGACCTCGGCGGGAGCGGGCACAACCGCCGAGAGCGCCCGCGTGCCCGGTTCGACGGCGGGATTCAACTTCCCCCGAAACTCGGCGGCGGCGAGCGGCGGCAACACCCAGCCGGCAACGGCCGCGAGCCCGACGAAACCCAAGGCACGGTAAGATGAAGGGATCATCGGGACAGCGGGCGTGGCTTAGAACTGCTTGCGCAGGGTGAGCGAATAGCGCGCCTGCCGCGGATCGGTCACACCGAAGCCAGCGTTGCCCTGACGGTGCGGGGGCTCGCGGTCGAAGACGTTGTTCACGGTGACGGCGAGCTTGGTGTTCTCGAGCAGGCGTTCCCGCCAAGGACGCGAGGACTTGCCCAAGGCCTCAAGCCGCTGGGCCGCACGCCAGCCGAAATCATACGAAAACTGGGCGTTCCATTCGATCACGCTGCCAAACAGCGTGAGCGTGCGCGCGGCGCTGGTCCAAGAATTCTCCTGGTAGAACCCGCTGACACCGGCGCCGTAGGCACCCTTGTTCCAGTAAGTCTGCCAGGTAATCCGCGTCGGCCGAATATGCAGGGAAGGAGCCGGCGGCGCCCCTGGAAGCCGGTAGGCATTCCAAAGCCGGTATTCGGTGGCCGAGAGGCGGGCGACAAAATTGCCCAGCCGGCGCGTGGCGCGCTGATAGTTAAGTTGATAGTCAAAGGTCTCGACCTCGAGGCGCGAGATGTTGGTGGAGCGGGTATCAATCCCGGTCACGCGACCGGGCTGGGTGCCAGCAGTCTCACGGATTAGACGCTCGGGGAAAAGATCCGCCCACTCCTGCAAGGTGGAGAGCGACGCGATCTGATCCTTGTAATTTAATTTTCCTGCATCGACCGAGATCGAGAGGCCCTTTAAAGCGGCAAAAGGAAATTCAAAGACGACGCCCAAGCTGTCGGAAATCGCCCGCTCGGGTTTGAGATCGAGATTACCACCGATGCGGGTGGCGATGGTGCCTGACACCAGTTCGTTGCGCTGCCGATCAAAGAATCCGGCGGTGTTGCCATTGGTGCTGGCGGTAACAGGCCGGTAGAGGGCCTGGATGCCAGGAGCACGGAAGGAGTGATTGCGGGTGGCGCGAAACAACAGCCATTTGACGGGGCGGAGTTGCGCCCCATAGCGCGGGCTGTAATCGCCGCCGGCATCCGAGTAGTGATCGTAACGGATCGCCGCGGTCAGATCCAACCGGTGCAGCAAAGGTAAGCGGTGGGTCGGCGCCACCACCGGAACCCGGGTTTCGGCATAGCCGGCATCTAGCGTGCGCTCAAACGCACCCAACAAACTGAGATTGATCCTCGGATCGTCCGGAATCGATTGGGAGGTCTTGATGTTTTCCGTGGTGCGTTCCGCCCCGGCGGCGATGCGAATCGGGCCCGCCGGCAGTTCAAACCACGGCAACGCCCCGTCCGTGGTCGCGGACCAAACCGCGACGTCGGTGCGGTCGCTCGCATTGCCGGGGCGCAGCATCGAGCGCAACGTGTTGAGGTCGTTGGGTTGACTCGTACGGCTGTCGTAAAAGAGGACGAGTCGCTGCGCCGCGATCAACGGATCGGAGACGGCCGTATTCAACACCGGATCGAACGCGTTCTCGTTGCGCAGGCCCGAGCGGTTCCAGTTCAGGCTCAAATCATAGCGCCAATCGGCCCAATACTTGCCCGCCACTCCGGCGTTGAAATTCAAATTGGAGTTGGTCGTGAACTTCTCACCCTGGAGGTTTTGCGGCAGCTCCCAAAAGGTTTTGTTGAGCCGCACTTGGACGCCGAAGGGATTGCCCGGATAGTTCGCCGGGACGAGAATTGAATTACGATAGTTGACCGGCATACCCTCGATATGCGTGCGCGTCTCGTTGTAACCGCCGTTGAGGTAGAGTTGGACATTCGGCCGCAAATCGTAGGTGCCGCGAAACCCAATGGTGCGGGTAAACTGGGGCGAAATGAGGTTCACGTATTTCGCGCGGTCTCCGGTTTCGGCGGAAACCGTCGTCGGCGTGTAAGCGGAGGCCGGCAACGTCGCCGAGCCAGTCGCTCCGGTGGGAATGACGGCGTATTGGCTGGGACTGGAGAGTCCCGGCAAGTTGCCCGTGACCGCCTGCACCACGCCCGCGCCCGTCGCGAAACCCCCGGCACCGTAACTCGAAAACGTCGAGGTGCCGCCGAGCGTGCGCCAGTCGTCCGTCGCCGCATAGGGGCGGTCGACGGCGGCGAAGGCGTTTCGCTTCTGATAGGTCGCGGTAATCGTCAGAGAGAGCGGGCCGCGGGTGATGCCGTGGGTCAGCGCGAGATTGCTGACCGCCGTGTCGGAATCGAAGGTGTTCTCGTAGGACAAAGCCGCCTCGGTGCCGGAGTAGTTTCTCCGCAGGATAATGTTGATCACGCCGGCGAGCGCGTCGGAGCCATAAATGGCCGAAGCGCCGTCGGTGAGGATTTCGACCCGCTCGATCGATGCCACCGGGATGCCAGTGAGATCGTAGCCGTCGCTACCACGGATGTTGCCGGAGCGGGCGACGCGGCGGCCATTGACGAGGATGAGCGTGCTCGCGGCCCCGAGGCCGCGGAGATTCACGTTGGTGCGTTGGGTGAGCACGCTGGCGGTCGAACCGTCGGAAACCGTGGACTGCCCCTGCGCCTGACCGCCAAAGCCGATACCGTCGTAAGAGCCTTGGGAAAACGCCTGCGGAATGAGACGGGAAATCTCGCCCATGTTGGTGAGACCGGTCTGCTCGATCTCTTGCCGGCTGAAGCTGATGACGGGGCTGAAATCCGCCTCGCCGAGTAGCCCGCGGATGCGGGAGCCCGTGACTTCGACGGCGTCGATGGCCACGGCGCCCTCTTTTTTCTCCGCCGGCTTGGCCGCCGCCGGATTCGGTACGGTGACGGGAGTCTGGGCGAGGGCGACTACGCTGCCCATCGATAGGACCATCGCGATCGCCCGCGAAGCTGAAATGAGAGAAGTTTTCATGAGTAAAAAGAGCGAAGAAATGGCGTGACACAGCAGAAACCGGCCCAAGAGACGATTCGCGTGCTAGGATAAAAATGATAATTTAACCGTCCTCCGACCGCCCGGCGGGCCAGAAACCCCCGCCTCAACGAGCTTGTTGGCGCCTTTCGGGGCGGAAGAAAGCAAAGGCATTCGACTCGGTAAAGCAAGTTCTTTGCCGATCTTCCGCTCCGTCCGCCGTCCCGGCGCTTCCAGATCCAGCTGTCTGTGACTCCGGCCGGTCCGCCTCGGCTCGGAGCTGGGCGACGTGGGGTCGGGGTTGTTCGGGAGGACAGGCGCCCTGGCCAGAAAATAGCGGCCGCGAGGCGCGCAAGGGGATTGTCGCGCCCCGTTTTTTCAACGTGCGCCCTCCCCTCCTCTCCCGCACAACTGCCGACCCGATGAATTTACCCGACCACCGCCGCGCCGTCGGCCAGCTGATCGCCGCCGCGTTTTGCTGGAGCCTCGGCGGTCTGCTCATCAAGGCCGTCGCTTGGCCGCCCCTCGCCGTCGCCGGCGGCCGCGGCCTGATCGCCGCCTTGTTCCTCATCGCCCTTTGCCGTGGGCTGAAGTTTCACTTCTCGCGTCCACAGGTCCTGGGCGCGATCGCCTACGCGGCCTGCACGGTCACGTTCTGCGTCGCGACCAAGCTCACGACCGCCGCCAACGCCATCCTCCTCCAATACACCGCACCGGTCTGGATCGCCCTCTTCGGCGCGTGGCTGCTCGGCGAGCGCACCACCAGCGGCGACTGGTTTACGATCGTCGCCGTGCTGGGCGGGATGGGCCTGTTCTTCGCCGACAACCTCGCGCTCACCGGCCATCTGGGCAACGCCCTCGCGATTCTCAGCGGGGTTTGTTTTGCCGGCATGACGATCGCGCTCCGCCGCCAAAAGGACGGTTCGCCGGTCGAGTCGATCATCTTGGGCAACCTCCTCGCGTTCGTCATCGGCCTGCCGTGGATCATCGATGCGCCCGCCTTGCCGCCCGCCAGCTGGGGCGCACTGCTGCTGCTCGGCTCCGTGCAACTCGGTTTCTCTTACTGGCTCTATGCGCGCGCCATCCGCCACGTCACGGCCCTCGAGGCCGTCTTGATTCCGGTCATCGAGCCGTTGCTCAACCCGTTCTGGGTGCTGCTCGCCCTCGGCGAACGCCCCAGTCTGCAAGCCCTGATCGGCGGGGCCATCGTACTCACCGCGATCACCGTGCGCGGCGTTCTCGCCCTCCGCGCTCGCCAAATGGGCGCAACTTCCTGACGCCCGCGCGGTCTCGGCCTTGGTGTTTACCCGTTTCCTCGCCTTCATTTTCGTCCTCATGCCCGCCGCCGCTTTCGCCGAAAAGGAAACCGTCGTCCTCCTGCACGGAATCGGCGTCAACGGCTGGACGATGGCGCGCCTCGGGTCCGCCCTCGCCCGCGACGGCTACCGCGTCGTCAATCTCTCCTATCCTTCCCGCACCGTGCCGCTCGAAACCCTCGCCGGCGACTGGTTGCCCACGCAGCTCGCCGCGCACCGCACCGCCGCCGCGCCGCGCCTGCACTTCGTCACGCACTCGATGGGCGGCATTTTGGTGCGCACGTGGCTCGGCGAACAGCGCCGTGCGGGCACGTCCTTCCCGGCCAATCTCGGCCGCGTCGTGATGCTGGCCCCGCCCAACGCCGGCAGTGAAGCCGCCGACCGTCTCGGCCGCGTCTGGCTGTTCCGCACCGTGCTCGGCCCGAATCTGGCGCGACTCGGCACCGCGCCGGACCATCTCCCGAAATCCCTCGGCCCGTGGCCCGCCGCCGCCGAACTCGGCATCATCACGGGGAACCGCTCGGTGAACCCGTTGGCTTCCGTCTGGGTGCCCAAGCCCAACGACGGTCCCGTCAGCGTCACGGCGACCCACCTCGCCGGCGAGCGCGCCCACCGGGTCCTCCCCGTTTCGCACACCGGCATTCTTTTCCGCGCCGCCACCGCCCGCGCAGTAAGCACCTTTCTTCGCTTCGGCCGTTTTGATTGAACCGCGGGATCGGCACCGCCGGCGGACCGGCCCAACTCCAGTCACCGTCTTTTGACCGCAACGTTTCCCCTCACCCCTTCCCCGCCGGCTTTAGCTGGATCAAAATGTTCGCCGCCGTGATCAACCCGCCGCCTACGAGCAACGTCCATGTCGCCAGTTCGTTGGGATAGTTGATCAACGCCCAAGCGGAAAAAACCGCTGGCAAAAACAGCGCCGCCAGCGAACCAAAGATCGGTTCCACGCAGTAAATCAACCCGGCCTCCGTCGCCGTGATCTTGGGCTGCCACGCGTTCATCAGCCCGAACGCACCGAGCGTGCACACCACGGTGAGCGTGACGGTAAAGCCCAACCACGCCGGCGAAGTCCACGGCACGATCAACGCCGCCACACTCGGCGCCGTCGCTCCCGCCAACACGGCAAACACCAGCGCCTCCGTCGCGAACATCACCAGCGTGAGTTCAAACGCGCGGTTCGCCGCAAATTCCTTTTTTTCCAGCCAAAGGATTTGCCCCATGAAAAACACCGAGGCCAGCAACGTCTCCCATTCGCCCCGCCCGAGATGCAGTTCCCGCCAGTCAAAACGTCCGAGGATCGCCACGCCCGCGAGTACCAGCGCACAGCTCAGCCACACGCGACCGCCGGGATTCCGCCGCGCCCGCACCGCCACGTAAACCGGGATCAAGATCGCATAAAACTGCGTGAGAAACGCGGAGGTCGACGCCGACGTGAATTGCAGCGCGTCGTTTTGCAGCAGCATCCCCGCCGACGCGAAGAGCCCGATCACAAGCCCTTGCTTAAGCTCGCCGCGCGTCACCCCGCGCCACGCGAGCGGCTTCAACACCAAGAGCACGAGCAACGCCAAAAAAAAGCGCGGCGCAACCGTGTAGATCGCCGAAAACCACGTGCCCGCCTCCGGGATGATCCGCTCGTGCAGGAGCAGGACTGATTTGATCAGCGGAAAGCTCAGCCCCCAGCAAAGATTCGCAACGAGCAGCATGAGCAGCGCCTGCGTGCGTTGCGGGTGGGGACGTGAAATAGACGACATGACGCGGGGGAAAGCAGGCGACCGTGCCCCAAGCCCCGGACCCCGCCAAGCGAATAGGCCGGCACGAATAAATCCGCGCGAGCACCTTGGGCAGCCGGACCTAACGAAACTGGCACGGCGGGCAATTGCGCGGCACGGGCGGCCTCGTTACCTTGCCCACTACGGGCAGGCTGCTCGGCATCGGCTCTGCATTACCCGATTAACCCCAGCCCAAGTCAGAGATTTATTCGGCGAAAGCGTCCTCGGCGCGTCGTAATCGCCACCGCATCACGCTTCACCGCTTTACTCCCCATCTCTCTCCGCCAGCGTTCCGCAAACCCCTGTTGTCCATGAAACTCCCCGTCGTCCTCCTCGTCGCCTCCCTCGCGGTCAACGCCGCCGTCATCACGCTCTACTTCAAACAATCCTCGGGTGCGACGTCGGCCGGCTCCGCCGCGGTTGCCGCGCTCCCAGAAAAATCCGCCGGTTCGTCGGGCTCTGCGGCGCCCGTCCCGTCCGCCGCGTCGGGCGCCGCCGCCCAAACCGCACAGCTCGCCAAATCGTGGAGCGAGCTCCAAGCCGGTGACCTCAAGACCTTGCCCGAGCGCCTGCGCGCTGCCGGCTTTCCCCCGTCGATGATCCGCGCCATCGTCGCCGCGCAGGTCAACGAGCAGTTCTCCGCCCGCCGGAAAGAACTTCTCGGCAACCAAGCCGAGCAGCCGTTTTGGAAGAACCAACGCTCCGGCATGATGGACCCCAAGACCATGACCGCCCTGCGCGATCTCGGCAAAGAGCAGATGGCGCTCATGAAGTCCCTCCTCGGCGACAGCGCCCCCGGCCACGAGGAGATCAACGCCTGGCAACGCCGCCAGTTCGGCAACCTCGCCCCCGAGAAACTGACTCAGCTCCAAAGCATCAATACCGACTACAGCGAACTCCAGCAGGAGATCATGCAAAAGGCCAACGGCGTCATGCTCCCCGAGGACCGCGAGAAACTCACCTACCTCGAAAAGGAAAAACTCGCGGATATCGCGAAGACCCTCACGCCGCAGGAATTCGAAGAATTCCAACTTCGCTCCAGCAACACCGCCAACCAGCTCCGCGGCCAGCTCGGCAGCTTCAACACCACCGAAGCCGAATTCCGCGCGCTCTACAGGGCGGCGGCCGCCATCGACGAAAAATACGGCACCGCCGGCCCCTTTGGCCCCCGCAATCCCGGCGACTATCAAAACCGCCAGGCCGATATGCTCGCCCAAGCCAAGGCCGTCCTCACGCCCGAGCGCTTCGCCGACTACAAGTTGGCGACCGATCCGCAGTCCCGGCAGGTCAGCAGTCTCGTCGCCCGGCTCGAACTCCCGCCCGCCACGACCCAGCAGGTCGTGTCGTTGCAGCAGGATTTTCAGAATCGGCAACGCGCACTCATGACCAACCGCGCGCTCACGCCTGCCGACCGCACCGCTCAACAAGCTGCGCTCCTGCAGGAAGCCACCGCCAAGCTCAGCGCGACGCTCACCCCGCGCGGCCTCGAGGCCTACAAACAAAACGGCGGCCAATGGCTCGACATGCTCAAACCCCGCCCCGCCGCTCCTTCGGGCATAACCACCCCCGCGATCCCCCCAGGTGCGGTGCCCGCCGTCCGCCTGCCCGGCGGCTGATTCGAGACCGTCGCCGCCCCCGGGCCGCTGAGCCGCCGCGCGGTTTCGTTACAATTCCGCGCAGGATTTGCGTGCGCCGCGCCCCCGGCTCGACAAGCCCCGCGCCCGCCGCCACTTCTTTCCGCGCATGGCCAAAGCCGACCCCGCACCGCGTCTTTCCAAAAAAGCCTACGACGACCGCGTCGCCGATGTGCGCGCCGACCTCGTCCACATGCAGGTACAGTTGAAGAATGCGCCGTTCCCCGTCCTCGTCGTCGTTGCCGGCGTCGGCGCCGCCGGCAAGGGCGATGTCGTCAACGTCCTCAACGCCTGGCTCGATCCACGCGGCGTCGAGACCTTCGCCTTTAAGGAGCCCACCGACGAAGAACGTGAACGCCCCGCCATGTGGCGTTTCTGGCGCTGCCTTCCGCCCCACGGCCGCATCGCCATCTACGCCGGCGGCTGGCACACCGAGGCCCTCCGCGAAGATCCCCGCAACCCGCGCGACCTCGCCGAATTCGACACCGCCCTGCGCCGCATCGCGCGCTTCGAGGACCAACTCACCGCCGACGGCGTTCTCATCGTCAAAATCTGGCTTCACCTCACCAAGGACGACCAACGCGCCCGCCTCCACGAACTCGAAGACGACGAGCGCACCGCCTGGCGCATCACCGCCGAGGACTGGAAAAGCCACCGCGATTACGACCGCCTCTCCCGCCTCGCCGACACCATGCGCCGCGCCACCCAGCGCCCCGGCGCACCTTGGCACGTCATCAACGCCTCCGATCCCCGCGCGCGCAATCTGGAGGTCGCCGACAAGATCCTCACCCGTTTCCGCGCGCACTACCGCACGCACAAGACCGTCGCGCCCATCGCCAAGCCCCGCCGCACCGCCCCGCTGCGCGCGGCCGGCCTGCGCCGTTTGTTGGCCCTCCCGCTCGACCAGCACGTCGGCTCCGGCGGCTACGAGGAGAAGCGCGACAAATGGCTCGGCAAACTCAACCGCACCGTCCGCGCCGCCAACCAGGCCCGCCGCTCGATCGTTTGGGTCTTCGAGGGCTGGGACGCCGCCGGCAAGGGCGGGGCCATCCGGCGCCTCACCGACGCCATCGACGCCCGCGACTCCCGCGTCATCCCGATTTCCAAACCCACCGACGAGGAGAAAGCCCACCACTACCTCTGGCGTTTCTGGCGGCACGTCCCCCGCGCCGGTATGGCCACGATCTACGACCGTTCCTGGTATGGCCGGGTGCTCGTGGAACGCCTCGAAGGTTTCGCCCGGGATGTCGAATGGCGCCGCGCCTATGCCGAGATGAACGAATTCGAACGCGAACTCGTCGAGCACGGCGTGATCGTGATCAAGTTCTGGCTCCACATCAGCAAAGAGGAGCAACTGCGCCGCTTCCGGAATCGCGAGGATACCGAATACAAGCGGCACAAAATCAACGACGAGGACTGGCGCAACCGCCGCAAGTGGGCCGCCTACGAAACCGCCGTGGGCGACATGATCGCCCTCACGCAAACCCGCTTCGCCCCTTGGCACCTGATCCCGGCCAACAACAAACGCCACGCCCGCCTCGAGATCATCAAGACGTCCTGCCAAATGATCGAAGTCGCCCTCGCCGCGAAAAAGTAGCGCCCCGGCTCCTCACTCCCCCGCCGTCGCCACTCGCCCGAGCGAAAGCGTCGGGCGAAATCCCGCCGGCTGCAGCGCGCCGCACCTTTGGAGCGCGCATGAAGTCCTCCCGCACCAGCCCCCTGCGGAGATTCACCGGCTACGCCCGCAACCGCTTCCGCACCGCCGCGAAAATCGCTTCGCCCGTCGCCGGCGACGCAAGCAGCACCTCGTCACCCGCCGTCCCGAAATTCGCCACCGCATCGCGGATCGCTTCGCGCACACTGAACGCCAACATCAGCGGCGGCTCGCCCACGGCCTTGCTGCCGTGAATCGTTTTCGGCTGCGCCGCCATCGGGAGCAACGTTACGTTCAACTCCACCGGCGCGTCGCTGATCGCCGGGATCTGATAGGTGCTCGCGCTGTGCGTGAGCAGCCGGCCTTTCGCGTCCCACTTGAGCTCCTCCCGCGTCAGCCAGCCCATGCCTTGCACGAAGCCGCCCTCGATCTGCCCACGGTCGATCCCCGGGTTCAGCGAGTCGCCCACGTCGTGCACGATGTCCACCCGCCGCACGCGGTGCATGCCCGTAAACCCGTCCACTTCCACCTCCGACACCGACGCGCCAAACGAATAGTAATGAAACGGCCGCCCCGCCGACTTCGACCAGTCCCAGTGGATCCCCGGCGTCTTGTAGAACCCGGTCGTCGAGAGCCCCACCCGGCTCAGGTAAGCTTTCTTGCACACATCGGCGAACGGCACCCGCCGCGTCGGCTGGCCGGCCACACTCACCGCGTCGTCGGCAAATTCCAACTTCGCCGCCTCCGCTTCGCTCGCGCCGAGCAGCTCCGCCGCCACCGGCCGCAGCCGCTCGCGCAAGATCTCGCACGCGTTCCGCACCGCCGCGCCGTTCAGGTCCGCACCGCTCGACGCCGCCGTCGGCGACGTGTTCGGCACTTTGTCCGTGCTCGTCGCCATCAGCCGGATCTTCGTCGCCGGCAACCCGAGCTCGCGCATCGCCACCCCGAGCATCTTCACGTTGAGCCCTTGCCCCATCTCCGTGCCGCCGTGGTTCACCTGCACCGAGCCGTCGGGATAAATGTGCACCAGCGCGCCGGCCTGATTGTAGTGCGTCAGCGTAAACGAAATTCCGAACTTCACCGGCGTCACCGCCAGCCCGCGCTTCACCCGCCCGCTCGTCGCATTCCACGCCGCAATTTCGGACCGTCGTTCCTCGAAGCGCGCCTCCGTCATGACCCGCGACCACACCTCCTGGATTCGGTTGATGCCCAGGTCCTCGCGGTAGTGCGTCGTGTTGGTCTCACCCGCGCCGTGATAGAAATTCCGCGCCCGCACCACTTCCGGCCGCAGCCCGAGCCGGCCCGCGATCCGCGCCGCAATTTCTTCCACGACCAACATGCCTTGCGGCCCGCCAAATCCGCGAAACGCCGTGTGCGACGTCACGTTTGTATTTGCGATCCGCCCGGTGAATTTCACCGCCGGGATATAGTAGGCGTTGTCCAAGTGAAACAGCGCCCGGTCGCAGATCGCCTGGGAAAGATCCATCGACCAACCGCCGTCCGACACGAGGTCCACCTGCGACGCGAGCAGCCGCCCCTCGCCGTCGTAGCCCACCGAAAACTTTGCCCAAAACGGATGCCGCTTTCCCGTCAACGCCATGTCCACATCGCGGTCCAACTGCCAGCGCACGGGCCGCCCCGTCTTCAGCGCCGCGAGCGCCACGATCGCCGCCGGGGCGTTGCCCTGCGTTTCCTTGCCGCCGAAACCGCCGCCCATCCGCGGCGACTGCACCGTGACCTTGTTGCGGGAAACATGCAGCACCTCGGCGACGATCGTTTGGATCTCCGACGGATGCTGCGTCGAGGAATGCACCAGCATCGCCCCGTCCTCGCCCGCCTCGGCCCACGCCGCCTGCGTCTCCAGATAAAAATGCTCCTGCCCGCCGAATTCGAATTCGCCCTCGATCCGGTGCGGCGCCGCCGCCAGCGCCGCCGTCACGTCGCCGCGCGCGAGCACGTGCGGCTCCGAATGAAAACTCCCCGCCGCGATCGCCGCCGGCACGCCGACCAACGCCGGGAGCGGCACATAATCCACTTCCACCAACGCCGCCGCCGCGCGACACGCCCGCACCGAGTCACCGATCACCACCGCGACGACTTGGCCGTGATAACGGATTTCGTCCGTCGCCAACATCGGCTCGTCGTGCCGCACCGGACCCACGTTGTTTTCGCCGGGAATGTCCTCCGCCAGCAGCACCGCCGCGACGCCGGGAAAAGCCCGCGCCTGCGTCGCGTCGCGCCGCGTGATCTTCGCCCGCGCGTGCGGAGCCATCACCGGCCACACCTCGAGCATCGTCCGCCGCTGCGCCGTGTCGTCCACGTAAAGCGCCCGCCCCGTCACATGTCCGATCGCGCTCTCGTGCCGCAGCGACCGCGACGCATCCGCCGGCGGCACCGGCGCACCCGCCGCAAAATCGAGCACGCCGTCCTGCGCCAAGCTCCGTTCTCCGCTGGCAAATTTCTCCCACAAGCTGACGATCAAACCGCGCCGATAGTCCGCACCGCCGCGGACATCATCAATCGGCGAAAACTCCGTGCGCAGCACCGCCGCCACGTCGCCCGCCGCCGCCGCGAGCGTCCGTCCCACCAGCGCCGACTCCGCCTTGAGCGCCCGCACCGGCGTCGCCGCCACACCGCCAAACGCCAGCCGCGCCTTCGTCACCACTCCGGCCGCATCGCACTCCACGCGAAACGCCGCCGCGACGATGCTGATGTCCATCTCGCGCCGTTTGGAGACTTTGAAATAATCCGCCCGCACCGCGCCATCGCCGCGCGGCACGATGATTTCCCGGATGATCTCATCCGCCTGCAGCAGCGTCTTTCGGTAGCCGGTGAAAAAATCCTTTAGCGCCACCGTGCGGTCGCCCTTCGCCGAGGAGAGCAACAACGTCGCATCCAGCGTGAGCAGCAACGGCGCGCTGTCGCCGATGGGCGAGGCCGTCGCGAGATTGCCGCCAAGCGTCGCCCGGCTCCGAATCTGCCGCGAGGCGTAGACCGCCAGCATTTTTTGCAGCGACGGATACTCGGCGCCCATCGCCTGCTCAACGTTCGTCAACGTCGCACCTGCGCCCACCCGCCACGCGGTCGGACTTGCGACGAGCCGCGTCAATTCCGGCACCGCCTCGGTCGAGATCAGCACCGGAAACGCCTTGGCCTTCTTGTTCAGCTCGACGCCGATCTCCGTCGCGCCCGCCACGAGCAGCGCGGTCGGATGCGCCGCCTTCAGGGCAAACAAAGCCGCGAGCGAGGTCGGCCGGAAAAACCGTTCGCCCGCCGCCGCATAGTCCACGCCGCCGAGAGGCGCAAGCGGTTCGGCCAACCTCGCCTTAAACCTGTCCGTCGCGGGCTCCGCGACCGTCGCGAGGGCCGCATCGCGAATCGGCCGGTAACCGGTGCAACGGCACAGGTTGCCACAGAGCTGGTCGCTCAGCTTGGCCGGCGTCTGACAGTCGGTGCGGTTGTGCGCTTCAAACAGCGACACGACGATCCCCGGCGTGCAATAGCCGCACTGGGACCCGTAATTCTCCACCATCGTACTTTGCGCGGGATGTAGTTTCGCACCGTCGGCCAATCCGTCCACCGTGATGACCTCGCGCCCGGCAAACATCGGGAGCAGCGCGATGCAGCTGTTGATCGCGCGGTAGGTCGGCTGGCCGTGCGCGTCGCGGTCCACCAGCGCCACCGTGCACGCGCCGCAGTCGCCCTCGGCGCAACCTTGCTTGCTGCCGGTGCAGCCGTGCGTGCGCAGATAATCGAGCAACGTCGTCGTGGGCGCGAGGCCGTCAACCTTCGTGATCTTCCCGTTGAGTGTGAAATCAAACGCCATGACCGGGCTCACTCCGCCAACCGCGCCAGTGTGCGCGCAAGGACTTCGACGCCCGCGGCGATGTGCTCCGGCGAGGAATACTCCTCGGGCCGGTGGCTCCAACCGTTGCGGCAGGGGATGAAAATCATGGTCGTGGGGCTCACGCGCGCCATGAAGAGCGAGTCGTGATAGGCTCGGCTCACCATCCGCCGGCACTGCAGACCGAGCTCCGCGCACACCTGCTCCGCGATCGCGATCGTGCGGGCGTCACCCGGCGCGGGCGGATCCGCGTTGATCTCGGAAAATTCCAACTGCACCGAACGGCGCGCGCAGATTTCAGCGGCCGCCCGACGGATTTCGCCGAGCGCTTTTTCCCGCGTGTCGAGCCGCGTGTCGCGCAGGTCGATTTCCAAATAGGCGCGGTAAGGCACGCTGTTGACTGCGCCCGGCTCGATGCGAAATACGCCCGTCGTGCCCACCGTGTCGGGGCTGCCGCTCGTCGTCGCCGCGCGCTCGACCGCGAGCGCGATCTCGCCCGCCGCCAGTCCCGCGTCGCGGCGCCCCGGCATCAGCACCGCGCCCGCATGTCCGCCCTCGCCTAGCAGCGAGACGCGGTAGCTGCTCGGACCGGCGATGTGTTCGACGATTCCGATAGGAATGCCCTCTTTCTCCAGCAGCGGGCCCTGCTCGATGTGCAGCTCCACAAACGCGTGATAAAAACCCTCCGCGAGCTTCACCGATTCCAGCGCCCCGACGCAGCCGGCCGCCGTGCGCAATTCCTCGAGCGAGCGACCCTCGCGGTCGCGCAACGCCCGGGCTTTCTCCAGCGGCAGCGCGCCCGCCAGCAACCGCGAGCCGAGGCACCCGAGACCGAACCGGGTCGGCTCCTCCGCCGTAAACATCACGACCTCGATCGAGCGCCGCGGCTTGAAGCCCGCGCGCTTCAGCGCGTGCAACGCCTCAAATCCTCCGAGCACGCCCACGACGCCGTCATATAGTCCCGCGTTGGGAATCGCATCGGTGTGCGAGCCCGTGCCGACGGCCGGCAGCGTCGGCTCGCTGCCGGCCCAACGCGCGAAAATGTTGCCCACGGCATCCTCCCGCAGCGTCAGGCCCGCCTCGCGCGCCGAGCGGCGCACGTAATCGCGGCCGCGTTGGTCGGCCTCGGAGAACAGCACGCGCGTCACCACGGGCGCGGGCGCCTCGGAGATGAGCGCGAGTTCCTGCAACCGTCGCGACAAGGCGGCGGAATCGACGGCGATCTTCGGCGCGGGTGCGGCTGGGCTCATAGCGCGGGGCGGTTGACGTCTTTGTAATAGAGGTAACGCGCGGGCGTTTTGCCCATCGCGACGAACCACTGCGGGCAATACGAGCCCATCCAGATCACGTCACCCGCCTGCACCGGATACCACGAATCCTCGAGGCGATAGACGCCGGCTCCTTCGAGCATCAGCAGGCCGTGCTCCATGATGTGCGCCTCGACAAACGGAAGGTGTCCGCCGGGTTGATACGCGAAAATATTCACCGCCAGATCGTAGCCGGGTTCATCCGGGAGCAGCACCTGGAGGTTCGCCGCCGGATCACCGAGGAACGGCACGCCTTTGACTTTCGCGCACTCGCTGATGATCACCCGCGGAGCCGCCGCCCCGGGCAGCGGTTGGAATTTTTTCTGAAACAACATGAGTTGCGTGCCGGGCTTCGGCGCGGTGAGCGTCCAAGGCTGGCCCGCCGGCGCGAAGAAGAATCCGCCTTCCTCGCAACGCTGGCGGTGCGTGCCGACCCCGAGCGTGCCGCCGCCGCTCATGAAATAGCCAAAGGTCTCGATGTCGTTGGCCGGCACGTTGGCCGCGCCGCCTTTTTGAAACGTGATCTGGGTCTGGGCGAACCGCGCGCCCATTACGGGACTGATCAGCACGACGGCCGTCGCATCGGTGAAACCGGGGAGCGAACTGGCGACGTGGTTGTTGGGCGTGAGCAACGCGTGCCGGGCGGCGACGCGAGCGCGAGTGTGGCCAAAGAGTTCGGACATGGACATAAAATGGGGCGAGGAACGTCGGTCCAGGCAAGCGGGTTGGGGCAATTCTCAGAGGGGACCGACGGGCCGCAGGAACTCCGCGCGCGGCGAGGGCAAGGCCAGGCGTTGGTCTCGCCACGCCGCCTGTCCGCGTACGAAGGTGTGCGACACGTGGGCGCGGTTCTTCCGGCCCACATAGGCGCTGAAGCGGTGCCGCGTCCAAAGATCCTCGGCCGCGATCTTGTGGGCCGCGCCCATCGTGATGATCGAGAAATCGGCGTCGCGCCCGAGCGCGAGCGAACCCTTGCGCTCTTCGATCCGGAAGCGGCGGGCGACATTGCGGGAGAGCACCGCGGCGAGCACGGGCAGGTCGGCCTCCAGTGTTTCCGCACACTCGTTGAAGAGCAGCTGCGCCCCGTGCTGCACGCCGCCGATTCCGCCCCAGATTTCGAAAAAGTTTTTCGAAGTCTTCATCTCGGGCGGCGCCGGCGAGTGGTCGGAGCCGACCGTTTGGATACGACCGGCGCGCAACTCGCTCCACAGCGCGAGGCGGCGCTTCTCGTCGCGGATCGGCGGCGCGCATTTGCCGGCGGCGCCGATTTTCGCGACGTCTTTGTCGTTGAGCAAAAGATAGTGCGGGCAAGTCTCGGCGGTCACATCGACGCGCTGCGACCGGGCCTCGGTGATGAGCGCGATCCCCTCCGGACTGCTCACGTGCACGACGTGCAACGAGCACCCGGTCTCCCCGGCGAACTCGATCGCCATCCGGATCGCCGCGAGCTCGACCTCGACCGGACGCGACGCAAGCCAAGCCTTGGCATCGGTGCGGCCTTGGGCTTTTTCGATGGCGGTAAATTTGGCCGCGAGGTCGTTGTCCTCCGCGTGGACCGCGACGAGCATCCCCAGCTTCGCCGCGCGTTTCATGCCTTCGCGGAGGACCTTGGCGTCGCTCGCGCCAAAGCTGGCGATGCCGCTGTTGCACATGAACGCCTTCAGCCCGATCGCGCCGGCATCGCGCAGCCCGGCGAGCTTGTCCAAGTTGCCGGGCACCAATCCGCCCCAGAGCGCGAAATCAACGCACGACTGCTGCTCGGCAAGCGCGCGTTTCGCCCGCAGGCTGGCGGCGTCGAGCACGGGCGGTTCCGAGTTGAGCGGCATGTCAAAAAAACAGGTGCCCCCACCGGCGGCGAATGCCGCCGAACCCGAGCCCAATCCTTCCCAATCGGCGCGGCCCGGCTCGTTGAAGTGGACGTGTGAATCGATCATGCCGGGGAAAATATAGGCTCCGTCCGCTTCGATCGTTTCGTGCGTCAGGTCTTTGATCTCGGGCGCAATCTGGACGATTTTGCCCAAACGCACGCCGAGGTCGGCCCATTTCACGCCTTCCGGCGTGACGAGTTTCCCGCCGCGCACGACGAGATCGAGGCGCTCGGGCTCGGGAGCGATCTTGGAATTCTTGGCGACGAGCGTGGTGCGTTTCATGAGGAATGAGTCCGGGCGAGGCGGGCGAGAAAGTCGATCAACGCGTCGAGTGCGACCGCGATGTCCGCCGGCGAGCTGAATTCGTCGGGATGGTGGCTCAGGCCCGCGCGGCTGCGCACGAAGAGCATCGCGACCGGCGTCAGCGCCGACATCACGACGGCGTCGTGGCCCGCGCCGCTGGGCAACCCGAGGCTGCGGCCCTGCACCGCCCGCACGCTCGCCGTGAGCAACGCGGTGAGTGCGGCCGAACACGTGACCGCCGCATTGTCCTGCGTGGGCGTCCAAGTGAACGATAGGTTTCGTCGGCGCGTGATCCGGGCGGCGGCGGCGGCGAGCTGGCGCAATGCTGCGCGGCGAACGGCATCACGCGGATGGCGCAGATCGAGGGAAAACGTCGTCTCGGCGGGGATGACGTTGGCCGCACCGGGAGCCACCGAGATCGTGCCCACCGTGGCAACCAGACCCGGGGTGCGAAGGGCGAGCGCTTCGGCCGCGAGCGTGAATTCGGCCGCGCCCGCCAGCGCGTCGCGGCGCAGATTCATCGGCGTCGTGCCCGCATGGCCGGCGCGGCCCTTGAAAACGATCTTCGCGCGCGTCTGCCCGGCGATGGCGGTGACGACGCCGACGGCGAGTTTCTCGGCCTCAAGCACCGGACCTTGCTCGATGTGGACCTCGACGTAGCCGAGCAGTCCGCCCGGGCGGTGCGCGGCCTTGGGCGGGGTGAAGGGCGCGCCATGGTGTGCCTCGAGCGCGGCGCGGATCGAAATGCCCTCGGCATCGACCAGCTTGAGATCAGCCGCACGAAGTTGGCCGCTGTAGGCCTTGCTCCCCAGATACGCGCTGGCAAAGCGCACGCCTTCCTCCTCCGAAAAACCGAGGACCTCGACCGCGAAGGGAAGCGCGATGTTTCGCCGGCGTAGTTCGGCCAGCGCCACGATCGGTAGCAACACGCCGAGCGCGCCGTCGAATCGGCCCGCGTCACGGACGGTGTCGAGGTGCGAACCCAGCAGCAGCGTGCGGGTGCGGGGACCGGCGGGCGATTCAAGCCGGCCGATCAGATTGCCCGCCGTGTCTTCGCGCGGAGCAAGACCGGCGGCGCTCATCCATTCGGCGACGAGCGCATTGGCGAGACGCATCGCCGGCGAGAGAAACGTGCGCGTGAGTTCGCCCGGCTCGTCAGTGACCCGCGCGAGTTCGTCGAGATAACGGCCGAGGAGTTGAGGGCCGGTTTCCATCAACTGCCACGATAGGTGCTGTAGGCCCAGGGCGTTACGAGCAACGGCACGTGGTAACCGGCGCCCGCGTCGGCGATGGCGAAGCGGATCGGAACGCGGTCGAGAAACGGCGAGGCGATGCCGCGCGCCGTGAAATACGCCCCCACGTCAAAGATCAGCTCGTAAGTGCCGCCGGTGATTTCGTCGGCGTTGAGCAACGGCGCATCGGTGCGCCCGTCGGCGTTCGTGACGACCGTTTTCACGAGCTGCGGTGCCGCCCCCGCGACGTGGCGGTGCAGCTCGATCCGCAGACCGGGGGCCGGGCGACCGGTGGTGAGATCGAGGACGTGGGTGCTGAGTTTTCCGGGCATCAGGTAGGTTTCTCCAAAAGATCGTTGAGGCGGAGCCGGGCGATTTTTTCAATTTCACCCAGCGCGGTGGCAAATTCGAGATCGGGCGGATTCGACAGGCGGGCCTGCATCGCGGCGAGGATGGCCGACTTGGCGTTGAGGCGGGCGCAGATGATAAACGGAAAACCGAGGCGGGCGAGATAGGCGGTGTTGAGCCGCTGAAATTCAGCGAGCTCGGCCTCGGTCAGACGATCGAGGCCGGCGCTGGCCTGTTCACGGGTGGACTCGGCGGTGAGCGCGTTTTGCCGGGCGAGACGACCGGCGAGATCGGGGTGCGCGCGGATGAGCTCAAGTTGGCGCGCGCGCCCGGCGGCGCGCATGGTGGCGCACAATTCGGCGTGCAGGTGCGTCGCATCGAGAAACGGCCGGCGCGGCCACGTCTCCTCCTCGATCCACGGCGAGTGTTCGAAAAGGTGCCCGAGCGCGGCGGTGAAGGCCGGCCGATCGAGGGCGTTGAGCGAGGCAAGAGAGAGCATCAGAGAGAGGAGACGCGAAGATGAGTTCCGAATTGTTTCGTGTCAGGCCCTTACTGAGAGTGATCGCCCGATGAAGCCCAACCGGACACAAAAAATAATCTCCGACGCTCTTTTAGCATGAGCAATGCCACCTACATGCGCGAGGCCGTGCAACTCGCCGAACAAGGCATGCGCTCGGGGCGCGGCGGACCGTTTGGCTGCGTCGTCGTGCGCCGGGGCGAAATCGTCGGGCGCGGCAGCAACCGCGTCACTTCGACCAACGATCCCACCGCCCACGCCGAGGTGGTCGCGATCCGCGACGCCTGCACGGCCTTGCGGACGTTTCAGCTTACGGACTGCGAGCTCTACACCAGTTGCGAACCCTGCCCGATGTGTCTGTCGGCGATTTATTGGGCGCGGATTCCCCAAGTTTATTACGGCAATACCCGCGCCGACGCCGCCGCGATCGGCTTCGACGACGAATTTATCTACCAACAAGTGCCGCTCGCTCCCGAGGCGCGCACCGTGAAGATGGAGCTGTTTCTGCGCGACGAGGCCCAGGTCGCCTTTCAGGAATGGGCCAACAAGACCGACAAAATCCGCTACTGAAGCCCTCCGCCGCCTAAGACCGCACCGGCTCTTGCCAAAACCGACCTCGTTCTCACTTTCCCACCCATATGCATTTCTCCAACCTGCAGCCAAACCTCGCCGAACCCACGCCCCGCCTCGACGACGATGAGGACGAAGACGACGCCAAAGAAGAAGCCGCGGCCAAAAAGAACGCGGCCCCCGTCGCCATGTTGATCCAGAAAAAATTCCTGGAGCAGCGGAAGATTTTCCTTTGGGGCGCCGTGACCGACGAATCGGCCAAAGACATCACCGAACGCCTGCTCTACCTCGAAGCCGTCGCCCCCGGCAAGGACATCACCTTTTATATCAATACGCCCGGCGGCTCCATCACTGCCGGCATGGCCGTTTACGACACCATGAAGCTGATCAGTTCGCCCATCACGATCGTGGTGACCGGCATGGCCGCGTCGATGGGCTCGATCTTGCTCTCCGGCGTGCCAAAGGGCCGCCGCCTGCTCTACCCGCACGCCCGCGTGCTCATCCACCAGCCGCTCATCTCCGGCCGCATGGTCGGCCCGGCGACCGACATCAATATTCAGGCAAAAGAGATGGAAAAAATCCGCGTCGAGCTGAACCAGATCTTGGCCGACGCTTCCGGTCAGCCCATCGCAACGATCAACCGCGACACCGACCGCGATTTCTACCTGAACGCTCAAGAGGCCATCGCCTACGGCCTCGCCGACCGCATCGTGGACAAGCTGTAACCGGCGGCCGCCGGCCCGCCCGGCCGGCCAAGCGCGACCTAGTCACCTAAAAAACGCCTGCCCGGTTTGTCACCTACTGGATGACAAGTCCCTCGGCCGGGTCGGCTCACATCTCGCCCGAGTCGGCGTGGCCGGGAGGCGACCGGTCTTAACGTCGTCCTTCGACGTCAGCTGTGCCGAACCCGGGTCAGCCGGGCAAATCGCCAGGCCAAAAACACCGCGGCGAGCCCCAAGCCCACCGCCAATGCCGTCCAGATTCCCACGGCGCCAAACGTCCCGCGCACCCCGAACACATACCCGCCCGGAATCGCGACCAGCCAATACGCCACAAATGTGATCACCGCGGGCAGCTTCACATCCGTAAGCCCGCGCAGCAGCGCCGCACCGATCACCTGCGCCCCGTCCGCCACTTGGAACAGCGCCGCCACCACGAGCAATTGCGCGGCCAACGCCACCACCGCCACGTCGTCCACAAACCAGCCCGCGACCAATTGCCCCGCCGCCAGATAGACCATCATGAAAAATACCGAAATCACCACGCCCAGCCCGAGCGCACTGTAACCGATCGGCTGCAACCGCGCCGTCTCCCCCGCGCCCACCGCCGCGCTCACGCGCATGCCCGCGGCCATCGAAAGCCCGAGCGACACCATGAACGTCGTGCCCGCACACGAGAGCGCGATCTGGTGCGCCGCCAGCGGCACCGCTCCCAGCCAACCCATCATGATCGCCGCCGCCGTAAACGCCCCGCTCTCAAACAACAAGATCCCCGAGGTGGGCAGGCCGAGCGTGAGCATTTCCTTGATCCGCGCCCCCGACAACGGCGCCCACCAGCGCTTCGGCCACGCCACCCGCATCAAGGGATCGCGCCGCAGCCACTCAAAAATCACCCACGCTCCGATCGCCCGCGAGATCAGCGTCGAGACGCCCGCTCCCGCCAGACCCATCGCCGGCGCACCCAGTTTTCCGTAGATAAAAACCCAGTTCAAAAACACGTTCAGTCCCACGCCCGCGAGCATGATGAACATCGGTGCCCACGGCCGCCCCATCGCCTCGGCAAATTGCCGAAACGCGAAGTAGATCAGCACCGGCGTGATCGACAGCCCGATCAGCAGGAAAAACGGATTCACCGCCGCCAACACTTCCGGAGGCTGTTGAAACCAATGCAGCTGCGTCGCCAACGCCACCATCAAGACCGTCTCGATCACGCCAAACGCCAACGCCAACGCCAGCCCATGCCGCAGATACTCGCCGCACTCCAGCGGCCGGCCCGCCCCCCGCGCGCGGGCCACAAACACCGCCACCGGCAACATCAGCCCGATGCCCACGATGTAAAACACCCCAAACACGTTGCCGCCAAACGACGACGCCGCCAGCGGCACCGTACCCGTCTGTCCGATCATCACGCTGTCCGTGATTCCCATCAGCATCTGGCTCACATGCCCGACGATGATCGGCACGGCCAACGTCAACGTGGGCCGGACTTCGTCGAAAATGGATTTGAACCGGGTCATGGCAAAGGTCGCGGACTGTTTCGCCCCACCCCGCCGCGCGCAACCCGCATCTCGTCTATTGTCTCCGGCGGGCGCTCCGCTCTTGCTCACTCCATGCGCCGCTCCTTCCTGCCGACCCTCCCCACCCTCCTGCTCGCCGCCACCTTCGCCCCCGTTTTGCCCGCGCAAACCGAATCCGGCTTCAAACTCCCCTCCAACGCCCTCGCCGCCCTCGTCGATGCTCCGCTCACGCCCACCGTGAGCCTCAGTCCCGACAAATCCACGCTCCTCCTCCTCGAGCGCTCCGCCCTCCCGCCTCTCACCGAGCTCGCCCAACCCGAGCTCCGCCTCGCCGGCCTCCGCCTCAACCCCGCCACCAACGGCCCCAGCCGCGAGCCCTACACCACCGGCCTCGTTCTCAACTCCCTCGCCGGCGGCGCCGAACGCCGCATCACCGGCCTCCCCGCCGGCGCCCGCCTCAACCACGTGAGCTGGTCCCGCGACAACCGCCACCTCGCTTTCACCGTTACCCTCGAAACATCCATCGAGCTCTGGGCCGCCGACACCGCGACCGCCACCGCCCGCCGCCTCACCGCCCGCCCGCTCAACCTCACCACCGAAACGCCCGCCTGGCTCGATGCCGCCACGCTCATCGTGCCCTTCATCCCCGCTGATCGCGGCGCGCCCCCGCCCGAACCTCGCGTCCCCGCCGGCCCCGTCATCCAGGAAAATCTCGGCGGGAAACGTCCGTCGCGCACTTACCAAGACCTGCTCGCCAACGCCCACGACGAAGCCCTCTTCGATCACTACACCACCTCCGAGCTCGCCCTTGTGACCCTCGACGGCACGGTCACGCCGCTCAACCAGCGCGGCAGCTTCGCCCTCGTCGCCCCGTCGCCCGACGGCCGTTACGTCCTCCTCCACACCCTCCACCGGCCCTATTCTTACCTCGTTCCCGCCGGCCGTTTTCCCACCGCGATCACCGTCGTCGATCGCTCGGGCAAAACCGTTCACACGCTCGCCGATCTCCCGCTCGCCGAGAGCATCCCGATTCCCACCGGCTCCGTCCGCACCGGCCCGCGCAGCGTCACCTGGCGCGCCGACGTGCCCGCAACCTTGAGCTGGCTCGAAGCCCTCGACGGCGGCGACGCCGGCAAACCCGCCGAGCTGCGCGACGCCTGGTTCACCCTCGCCGCGCCCTTCACCCAAAAGCCCGTCACCCAACACCGCTTCGCTCTCCGCGTCGCCGGCCCGGTCACCTGGGGCGACGACCAACACGCCATCATCAACGAATCTTGGTGGAAAACCCGCACGGTCCGCACTTGGCTCGTCGCCCCCGGTACGCCCGGTTCCGCGCCCACCCTCCTCTTCGAGCGCTCATCCGAAGACCGCTACAAAAACCCCGGCTCCCCCGTCCTCGCGCGCAATCAATTCGGCCGCCTGACGCTTCTCCTCAGCCCCGACCGCACCAAAATCTACCTCGACGGCGAGGGCGCGTCGCCCGAGGGCAACCAACCGTTCCTCGACGAATTCACGCTCGCGACCAAGACCACGCGCCGCCTCTGGCGCTCCGCTGCGCCCGCCTTCGAGAGCTTCATCACCTTCTACGATGCCACCCTCAAACGCGCGCTCACCTCACGCGAATCCGTCACCGACGCGCCCAACTATTTCATCCGCGATCTCACCACCGGCCACCTCACGCCCGTCACCTCGTTCCCGAATCCCTATCCCGCCTTTGCGTCCGCCCGCAAAGACCTCATCCAATACAAACGCCCCGACGGCGTCGCCCTCTCCGGCACCCTGTATCTCCCGCCCGGCTACAAATCCACCGACGGCCCGCTGCCCACGCTCCTCTGGGCCTACCCGCAGGAATTCAAAAGCGCCGATGCCGCCGGCCAGATCAAGGACTCGCCCTACCGCTTCATCCGCGTGAGCCCGCTCGGGCCGCTGCCGTTCCTCCTCGCCGGCTACGCCGTGCTCGACGATCCGACCATGCCGATCATCGGCGAGGGTAAGACCGAGCCCAACGACACCTACGTCCCGCAACTCGTCGCCAGCGCCAAGGCCGCCATCGACGAACTCGTGCGCCGCGGCATCACCGACCGCAATCGCGTCGCCGTCGGCGGCCACAGCTACGGCGCCTTCATGACCGCCAATCTCCTCGCGCACTCCGATCTCTTCCGCGCCGGGCTCGCCCGCAGCGGCGCCTACAACCGCACGCTCACGCCCTTCGGCTTCCAATCCGAAGAGCGCACCATCTGGCAGGCACCCGAGGTCTACGCCGCGATGTCGCCCTTCAACCACACCGACAAAGTCAAAGACCCGCTCCTCCTCCTCCACGGCGAGGCCGACAACAACCCCGGCACTTTCCCCATCCAGAGCGAGCGTTTCTACAACGCTCTCAAAGGCCACGGCGCCACCACCCGCCTCACGTTTCTCCCCCACGAGTCGCACGGCTACCGCGCCCGCGAAAACGTCCTCCACATGCTCTGGGAAATGGAGCACTGGCTCGACACCTACGTGAAGCCCCCGGCGAAAGACAAAAAACTCTGACTTCCGACGTAGGGTAGGGTCTCCGACCCGCCCTCCGCGCCCACGCCCCACGCCCTCCACGCTCCACGCCCTCCACGCCCCACGCGCCGGTCAAAATTTTGCCTCACCTTGCTACCGTGAAAAAGCCTGCCGCCTTTTTGTTCATTCTCGGGTTCATCTCCTTCGGCGCCGCCCTCGCTTGGTTCATGCACCCGCTCCGGCGCAGCTCAAACCCGGCGCCCGGTGCTCCGGCCGCCACTGGCATCACCTTCAGCCCGGCCCCGCAGCCGGCGCCACCCGCGCCGTAGCCGGCAGGGGTGGGGTTCGGTCGGTCCGGCGGCTCGTGGGCCGCTGCTTACCAGATCTTGCAGCGATCGGCGGGCTTCCGCCACATCGGGTCGCCTTCCTTGATGCCGAATGCGTCGAAGAATTCCTGCTGGTTCACCAGCGGGCCGATGGCCCGGAAATTTCCGGGGGCATGGGGGCCGCGCGCGACTTGCAGGCGCATCGCATCGTCGCGGAACTTCGTGCGCCACTGCTGCGCCCACGAAATGAAGAAACGCTGCTCGGGCGTGAAGCCATCGATGAGCTTCCGCTCCTTCCCGGCGAGCGAGCGTTGCAAGGCCTCAAAAGCGATCGAGGTGCCGCCGAGGTCGCCGATGTTTTCACCAAGTGAGAGCTGGCCGTTGATGGCGAGCCCGGGGAGCGCTTGGTAGCTGTTGAACTGGTCGACGAGCTTTTGCGCCCGTTCGCGAAATTTTGCGGCGTCCTCGGTCGTCCACCAATCGATGAGGTTGCCGTCGGCATCGGAGCGCCGGCCCTGGTCGTCGAAGCCGTGGGTGATCTCGTGGCCGATCACCCCGCCGATGGCGCCGTAGTTCACGGCGGCGTCCGCGTTGAAATCGAAAAACGGCGGCTGGAGAATGCCGGCAGGAAACACGATCTGGTTGGTGACGGGCGAGTAGTAGGCATTGACCGTTGGCGGGGTCATGCCCCAGTCGCCGCGGTCCACCTTTTGGCCGACACGGTCGATGCTGCGGCGCGAGGCGGCGAGGCGTGCCCGCGTGACGTTGCCGAAGTAGTCGTCACGGCGGACATCCACCGCCGAGTAATCGCGCCATTTCTTCGGGTAACCGATCATGGGCTCGAAGCGGTCGAACTTCGCGAGGGCCTTTTCGCGGGTGGGCGCCGACATCCACTCGAGTCGTTCGAGACGCTCACGGAAGACGACCCGAATATTATGAATCATCTCGTCCATCCGGGCCTTGGCCTCGGGCGGGAAGTGCTTGGCCACGTAGAGCTGGCCCAGGGCCTCGCCGACGGAGCCGTCCACGATCTTGGTCGCGCGCTGCCAGCGAGGCTCTTGGTCGGGCGTGCCGTTCAGCACGGTGCCGGTGAAGCGAAAACTTTCCGCCTCGAACGCCGTTGCCAGGTGCGGGGCGGCCGCGCGGAGCAGGTGCCATCGCAGATAGGTCTTGAGGTCGGTGAGCGAAGTCTCGGCCAACACCTTCGAGAGACCTTCCATAAACTTCGGTTGGCCGACGATGACTTCGGTGGTGGTGACGGGCACGCCGAGCCCGGCGATGAGCGTCGCGAGCGGCACGCCGGGATAAGCGGTGATGGCGGCCGCCACCGTCATCTTGTTGTAGTTGGCGACGCGGTCGCGCAGTTCGACCGGCAGCTTGGCGTTCGCGGCGATGGCCTTCTCAAAGGCGAAAAGCACCTCCGCATTCTGGTAGGCGATGGGCCGTGTGTCGCCGGCGAGTTCAAACATCTTCGCGACATGGCCGACGAATTCCCAGCGCTCGCGGGCAAATTTCTCCGAGAAATAATACTCCTTCGAGGGCAGACTTAAGCCGCCCTGCTGGAGATAAAAACCGTAGCGGTCGCTCTGCTTCTGGTCGGGGAAAAAGGCGACGGAGAGAAACGGATCCCCGAGCCGCAGGTGCTGCTGCGCCGCCACTCCAAAAATCTCCACGGTAGATTTCGCCGCCGCGATGGCGGCGAGATCGGCTGCGATGGGCTTGAGGCCGCGGGCGTCAATGGTCGCCGTATCGATCGCCGAGGCGTAGAAGTCGCCGACCTTCTGGCTCACGCTGCCCGGCGCTCCGGGTTGGGCGGCGGCGGCTTCGACGATCGCACGGAGGTTGCTCCAGTTTCGCTCGGTAAGCTCACCGAAGCCGCCCCAGCGGGCCTTGTCCGCGGGGATCGGATTGCGTGCATACCAGCTGCCGGCGGCAAACTTGGCGAAATCGACGCGGGGATCGACGGAGCGATCCATCTTGTCGATGCTGAAAGCGGGATCGGCCAGAGCGGCAAGTTCGGACGCCGGGAGCGGACCGGCGGCCAACGCCAGCGCGCCGGCCGCGAGGAAGAAGCGGGGGATGAGCATGACGTGACCTTGCCGCAAAAACGGACCGCGACAATCGCGGAGATCCAAAACAGCGCAGGTTTACGCTGGACCCCAAATCGGGTGGCACCGACGGCCCAAACCCACCGCCGGCTTAGCGTAGAAGCGCACCAAATCGCGCGCGCAAAGGAACGCCGAGCTTGGCAAGGCAGGAGGCGACCTAGTTTTTTACCGTCGCCGGTGTGACCTTCGGCCCGGCCTCCACACCCCAGCCCGCCCCCACCCCCGCTCCGTGAACCAAAAATTCATCCTCGCCCTCGACCAAGGCACCACCTCGTCGCGCGCCCTCGTCTTCGATCACCGCGGCCGCGTCGTCGCCAAGGCCCAACAAGAATTCCCCCAACACTTTCCTAAACCCGGCTGGGTCGAGCACGACCCCGCCGATCTTTGGGAAACCACCCGCCGCACCGCCCTCGCCGCCTTCGCCGAGGCCAATCTCACTGGCTCCCGCCTCGCCGCGCTCGGCCTTACCAACCAGCGCGAGACCACGCTGCTCTGGGAACGCACCACCGGTCGCCCGCTTCACCGCGCCATCGTCTGGCAGGACCGCCGCACCGCCGCCCTCTGCGCAAAACTAAAGAAACGCGGACTCGAACCGCTCTTCCGCGAGAAAACCGGCCTGCTGCTCGATCCCTATTTTTCGGGTACGAAACTTGCCTGGCTGCTCGACCACATCCCCGGCGCCCGCCGCCGCGCCGCCCGCGGCGAACTCGCGTTCGGTACCGTCGACACTTGGCTCCTCTGGCAACTCACCGGCGGCAAAATTCACGCCACCGATGTCTCCAACGCCTCGCGCACTCTCCTGCTCAACCTCCGCACCGGCGAATGGGACGCCGCTCTCCTCAAACTTCTCCGCATCCCCCGGGAAGTTCTCCCCGCCGTCCACTCCAGCAGCGAAGTCTACGGCCACGTCACCACCATCCCGGCCCTCGACGGCGTTCCCATCGCGGGCATCGCCGGCGATCAACAAGCCGCTCTCTTCGGCCAGGCGTGTTTTCGCCCCGGCCTCGCCAAGAACACCTACGGTACCGGTTGCTTTCTCCTGCTGCACACCGGCCGAAAACCCGTCGTCTCCAAACACCAGCTGCTCTCCACCATTGCGTGGCGGCTCGGCCCTTCCGCCCCGCTCGAATACGCGCTTGAGGGCGGCGTCTTTATCGGCGGCGCCGTTGTGCAATGGCTCCGCGACGGCCTCGGCCTCATCGCCGCCTCCGGCGACATCGAACCCCTCGCCGCCCGCACGCCCGACAACGGCGGCGTTTACTTCGTCCCCGCCTTCACCGGCCTCGGCGCGCCGCACTGGGACGCCTCCGCCCGCGGCGCCATCGTCGGCCTCACCCGCGGCACCACCGCCGCCCACGTCGCGCATGCCGCGCTGGAAAGCATCGCCTACCAAAGCGCCGATTTGCTCGCCGCCATGCAGGCCGATTCGAAACTCAAGCTCCGCGAACTCCGCGTGGACGGCGGCGCCACCGTCAACGGTGCGCTCATGCAATTCCAAGCCGATCTCCTCCGCGTGCCTGTCGTGCGCCCACGCGTCACCGAGACGACCGCCCTCGGTGCCGCCTACCTCGCCGGCCTCGCCGTGGGTTTTTGGGGAAACCGCGCCGAGATCGCCGCCCAATGGACCGAGGATCGCCGCTTCCGCCCCGCCCCCAACCGCGCCGCGATGAAAAAACTCCAAACTACCTGGCACCGCGCCGTCGCCCGCGCGAAAGACTGGGCGCAATGAAACTCTCGCCCGCATTTTTCGATCACGTTGCCTTTTCCGCTAAGCTGCTCGGCGGACTAACCCTCGTCGTCATCGCCGTCCTCTCGTGGCGCTCCGCGCTTCGCGGCAAGGCCCGGGAACAGAAGCGTGTAGCCGACCACATGGCGAAGAATCCGGCCCTCAATCCAGCCGCCTTTGCTGCGCCCTACTTTCCCGCCGACCAAGTCGCCACCGCCCGGCGCTTGCGCGAACTTCTCGTTCCTCATCTCGAAATCGACCTCCCACGCGTCCACCCCGACAACCGCTTGGTCACAGACCTCCGCATGGACGCCCTCGATTAGATGCCCCCCGTAGAATTCCTTCTCAGCGTCGAAAAGGAATTCTCGATCAAACTGCCCGAGGAGGAGGTTGCCCACATCCTCACCCTGCGCGACCTCAGCGCATGCGTCGCCCGTCTCCTCGCCGAAAGGGCTACCAGACCACCCGGGCCACCTTCTCCTTGCCAGTAATACCGCTCCCGGTATTACCACGATCATGGTTATCACGAGCAAAGGTCAGGTCACCATCCCGCAGCGCATCCGTAACCGCTACGGCCTCAAACCCGGCACCGCCGTCGAGTTCGTCGCCGAGGGCACCAAAGTTCTCCTGCGCCCCGCCAAAGACTCGCGCAATCCCGTCGATACCTGGCTCAAACACGCCACCGGCGCCGCCAAGGGCAAAGCCACCACCGCGCAGATCATGAAGCTCACCCGTGGCGAGGACTGATGAGCCTGATGCTCGATACCAACGTCCTCCTGGACATCCTCACCGCCGATCCGAAATGGTTGGCGTGGTCCACCGCCCGCTTCCGCGAGGCCTCCGCCACCGGCCCCGTTCCGATCAACCCGATTATCTACGCCGAGTTGGCCGCGGGTTTCGATTCGCGCGCCGATCTCGACCACTGGCTCCAGCCGTCGCGCTTCAAACGCCTGCCCTTGCCCTACGAAGCCGGTTTTCGCGCCGGCCACGCTTTTGTTGACTATCGCCGACGCGGCGGAGCGAAAACTTCGCCTCTCCCCGATTTCTACATCGGAGCCCACGCTGAAACGGCCGGCTTCACGCTCGTGACCCGCGATACCGACCGCTATCGCACCTATTTTCCGAGGCTAAAGCTCATCACGCCCGACGATTGACGTCACCCTCCGCGACCTCACCACCGGCATCGCCCGCCTCCTCTCGCCCCCCTTTACCGCGTAACCCGCCTCGCGTCCCGCCCGTCTCCGCTCCCGTGACCGAACTCTGGAATCCCGCCCGCCTCGCCCTCGGCTTCGTGATCCTCTTCGCGCTCTTCGTGCCGCTTGAGACCCTTTTCCCGATTGTGCGCCGCCAATTCTGGCAACGCCCCGGACTACGCGCCGATCTCATCCACTTCTTCGTCACGGGCGGCATTCGCAAGCTCCTCACGCTTTTCGTCGTCTTCGGCCTTATCCAGGCCCTCGGCTTTCTCGTTTACCCGCCGCTCCAGCAAAGCCTGCTCGCGCTCCCGCGTTGGTCGCAGTTCCTGATCGCGATCTTCATCTTCGAACTCGGCACCTATTGGGGCCACCGCTGGGCGCACACCGTGCCGTTTCTCTGGCGCTTCCACGCCGTCCACCACTCCAGCGAGCACCTCGACTGGGCCGCCGCCAGTCGCCTCCATCCCGTCGACCAGACCTTTATTCGCATCTGCGGCATCATCCCCGTCTATCTCCTCGGCTTCACCAAAGAGACCTTCGGCTTCCTCATTGCGATCGACGGTCTGCTCGCGATTTTCATCCACGCCAACGTCCGCTTCCGCTTCGGTCCGCTCGAGCGCCTCATCGCCACCCCCGCCTTCCATCACTGGCACCACGCCAACGAGAGTGCCGCCACCACTAACAAAAACTTCGCCGGCCTCCTCCCCGGGTTTGATTGGCTCTTTGGCTCGCTCCATCTCCCCGCGCGCTACCCCAACCGCTACGGTATCGACGAGCTCATGCCCGACTCCTACCTCGGCCAACTCGCCCAACCGTTTCGCTCGCCTTCGGCCGCGCCCGCGCCGACCGGGTCGGCCGCCGCCCCGGCCGGCGAAAAATCATCGGAGTGACTGCCCCCCCGCCGGCCCCCGCTTCAAAACACCCCGACGATTATCGCCAGCGTTACCATCGAAGTCAGCGTGCTTACCACGATCGCGCCCGCCGCCAACGGCTCATCGCCCTTTAACTCCGAGGCCACCGTAAACGACACCACCGCCGTCGGCGCCGCGAGGAAGATCATGACCGTCTTCAACTCCACCGGGCCCAACCCCGCCCACCGGCCCACGAGCCAACCCAACGCCGGAGCTGCCAACGTTTTCAGCAACGCTGCCGCCAGCGGCGTCGCCCACTTCCCGCCCAAATTCACGGTCACCAACGACCCGCCCACACCGAGCAATCCCAGCGGCAAAGCCATTTCGCCCAACGAGCCGAGCGCCTGATCCAGCATCGTTGGCAAGGTCCAGCCCGCCCACGCCCAACTGAGGCCCGCCAGCGAAGCGACCAACGGCGGCGTCGACGCCAATTGCTTCAGCAACGGCCACGCCATTGCCCAGCCCACCTTGTGCTGGCTCGCGAGGAGCGCCATCACGCTCGTGATGTTAAAGAGCACCATCATCGGCGCGACCGTCAGCACCGCCGCCGCCCGCAGCGACAGCCCGCCCGCCAACGTCACATCCGGCAGCTCGTAAATGATCGGCAGCCCCACGAACGCCAAATTCCCCCGCAACACCGCTTGCGCAAACGTCCCCTTCGCCCCCGGCCGCACCCCCATCCAAGCCGCGACCGGATAACTTATCAGAGCCACCGCCACCGTCGCCACGAGCATCACGCCCAGCATCGGCGTCGCGTCACCCACCCCGCGGCCCAACCGCGCCAACTGCGAAAAGAGCAAAGCCGGCAACCCAACCCAATAGACCACCCGGTTGGCCTCGCGCAAAAATCCCGGCGACAAAAACCGGCTCGCCTGCAAACCGGCCCCGAGGGCGATCAGAAGAAAGACGGGCGCGAGGGTGTTCAAAATCAGCACCCGGCCAAAGTCCACCGCCGCCCGCCGGGGGCGCAAATTTATTCCCAAAGCGACCCCGCCGCCCGGGCCGGGTCTTTGTTTTTGCCTCGCTGGAGAGGCGACCCACCTCGTCGCGGTCGCCATCCGGACCGAAGCATGACACCCCTCTCCCGGCTTTCGCGGGTTTCGTCGTCAACCAAACCCGCGCGCGTCGCTTCCCCACGGTTTTTATCTCCACGCCTCCCGCGCCTTCCGTTTCTTTCGCGCCCCACCCGCCGGAATTCCGTTCGCCAAACCGCACCGTCCCCCGCAACCATCGCCGCCTCGTTCCCGTGAAAATTCCCCTTCTCACCCTCCTCATCCTCGCGACCTCGCCGCTCCTCCTGCCCGTCCACGGCCAAACCAATCCCGCCGCCACCTCGCCGGCCGCCGCCCCCGCCCGCAAAGCCCGCCCGCAACTCACCGCCGAAGAATATCAAAAATTCGCCGCCGAACTCCGCGTCCTCTACGCGCGTCCCGCCGCCGATTGGCCCAAGCCCCACGTCGATCCCGGGGTCGCTTTCGTTGAACTCGGCCCTCTCGGCCCGACGCCCTCGCCCGCCGACAATCCCACCACCCCCGCCAAAGTCGCGCTCGGCAAAACGCTCTTCTTCGATCCGCGTATCTCCGGCAGCGGCCAGATTGCCTGCGCCTCCTGCCACGATCCCGATCTCGCCTGGGGCGACGGCCGCACCGTCTCCTTCGGCCACAGCCGCACGGAACTCAAACGCAACGCCCCCACCCTCACCAACGCCGGCCATCAAACTAGCTACTTCTGGGATGGCCGCGCCGACTCGCTCGAGGCCCAGGTCGAAGCCGTGCTCCTCAACGTCGACGAGATGCGCTCCGAGCCCGCCGTCATCATCGCGCGCCTCGCCGCCATCCCCGGCTACCGCGAACCGTTTCGCGCCGCCTTTGGCGACGAGGCCATCACCTTCGCGCGCCTCGCGCAGGCCATCGCCGCCTTCGAGCGCAGCATCGTCACCCGCGCCAACAAGTTCGACGGCTTCGCCAAAGGCGGCGGCAAAGCCCTCTCCGATTCCGCCCTGCGCGGTCTCCACCTCTTCCGCACCGAGGGCCGCTGCGTGAATTGCCACCACGGCCCGAACTTCACCGACAACCGCTTCCACAACCTCGGCCTCAGCCGCTACGGCCGCTCCGACTCCGACCTCGGCCGCTACCTCGTGACTAACAAGCCCGAAGACGTCGGCGCTTTCAAAACCCCCACGCTCCGCAACGTGCTCCGTTCTGCGCCCTACATGCACAACGGCGCCTTCGATCTCGACGAGACGCTCCGCCTCTACAACGCCGGCATGATCACGCTTCGCCCCCGCGCCGCGGAAAAAGACGATCCGCTCTTCCCCAAAAAGTCACCGCTGCTCAAGCCGCTCGGCCTGAATGCGCACGACCTCGCCGACCTCCGCGAATTCCTGGAATCGCTCACCGAAAGCAACGCCCGCGTCCGCGTCCCCGCGCTCCCGCAGTAAGCGCGCAAAAGTAACTTGGCCTTCTCCACGCACCTGTTGGGCACAACGGGCTACACCTTTCGGCCCCGCCTCAAAACGATTTCCGCAACCGCACCCACAACGAGCGGCCCAAAACACTGTCGCTCGGCGCCGTGGCTCGGCCCGTCGACGACGGCAGATAACGTCCCTCGCGGTCGAAAACATTGTTCGCTCCCACCGACACCGCGCTGTCGGCCAAAAATCGCCGCCAACCCGTCGCCGCGCCTTGATCGAGCCGATACTCGATCACGAGATCGTGCAGCGTCGTCCACTCGATCCGGTCGCGCCCAAGCACGGTGCGGTCCGACGTCGCCGAAAGCAGCAGCAACTGGTCGTCGAGGTAGGTCGCGTTCCACGCGAAGGACCAGCGCCGGCCTTCCCAGCGCACGTTGCCGTTGGCACTCCACTCCGCCGGGCCGGGATTGCTGCCGGTGTTAAGGTTGCCGATCGTCTCGGTGACAACGCCCGTGGTCGTGGTGCGCCGGAGTAAACTCTTATGCCGCGTGGCGTTTGCGCCCACAAACGCCCGACCGCCCAACACCGCGTCGAAACTCTGCTCGACGCCGTAGTCGATCTCACGCGAGCGGACGAAGTTCAGATTCACCGGGGAGCGGTTGATCAGGGTGATCCGGCCCGGCGTGCCGCCGACGGCCGCCTCGCGCGTGATGCGCGCCGGGAAATCGGCTTCCTCATTGACGAGGGTCTGCGCGGAAAGACCCGTGATCGCGTTGCGGCGCTTCGCATCGGTCCACGTCGCCGATAGTCGCAGCCCGCGCACCCAGCGCGGCGTCACCACGATGCCCGCGCGCTCCGAAGTATTCCGCTCGGGATCGAGGTCGGGGTTGCCGCCGGCGACGACGGGCGTCGAGTAGCGTTCTCCGCCGCGCCGCAAATCGGTGATCGAGGAATTGGTCAAAAACTCGCCCGGACCGGCCGGCGCCGTTTGCGCCGACGACGGATTTTTCACGCCGTCGCTCCGGGAAAGCGTCAACGCCACGTCGCGCGTCACGTCCCAACGCAGCGCGAGCACATGGAGCCCGTTGGCGGGATTCGTTTTCACGAGCCGCGCCTCCTCGCGGCGGCGTTGATCCATCCGGCCCGAGAGCTGGAACTCCAACCGGCGCACGAGCGGAATCTGCTGCTTCAATCCGAAAACCGGCACGTTCGCCTCGGCGTAGGCCGCATACGAATCGTCGATGTAGATGCGGTCGAAAAACTGTGTGCCCTGCACCTCGTCGGTCTCGTTTAGGCCGTTCGCGATCGTAGCGCCGGTCTTGCTGTTGATCGTGCGCGACAGACGCGACGAACGGAAGCGGTCGTAGCGCGAAAAATCTCCGCCGCCCGTGACGGTGAGATCGCCCGCCGGCAGCCGCCACGCCGAGCCGGAGACCCGCGCGCGCGCCGAGGTGATGCGCTGCGCGGCATTGGTGCGGGAGACCGTGGCGACATACTCATCGTAGAACGCCGCGACACCGTGATCGATGGCCCGCGGATCGACGAACGGATTGTAACGCCCCGCCGCCATCGCGGCCGTAAACGCCGCCGCGGTCGTCGCTCCGTCGATCGGCCGCGTGAAGTTTCGCCCGCGGCTGTTGGAGTCCGACTGGCTGTAGTTCGCATCCAGCAACACGCGCCAACCCGCGACAGGCTCGCCGCGCAGCGTCACGTTGAACTGGTGCCGCTCCTGCGTGCTGCGCCGGCGCTGGTTGAGCGCGGCGATCTTCGGATCGTAGAGCCGCACCGTCACCAGTTGGCCAAAGGGGTTCACCGGCGATGCCGCCGCGACGTTGATCTCGCCGGGGTCAGCGCGCGCGCCGAGGCCTTTTGCGAAATAGTATTGGTAATCGGCCTCCAGGTCCCAGCGGCGGGGCAGGTCGATCTTCACGCCGGCGCCAATCGTCGTCGTGTCGGAAAAAATGCCGATGTTGTTGCCGTCCACACCGTCGGCCGGTCCGGGCACCGCCGTGTTGATCACGCCCTGCCGCGAGAGAAACGGCGTGATTCCCTGGCCACCGCGGTAGCCTGCCGGCACCGACGTCGTCACCGCCGTGCCCGCGCCGAAGAGGCCCGACGTCGTCGAGACGACGCCACCGACCACGATGTTGGGCGTCACCGTCTGCGGCGTGATGTTGGTCGAGCGCGTGATCTGCGCCGGATCGCGCGCCGCAATTTTGGCGAGGTTCCTCTCCTGATATTCCCCGCGCTCGGCTTCGTGCATTGGGACCGACTTGGTCGTCTGGGCTGTCACCCGCACCGAAAGCCAATCGCGGATCGGCTCGCTCGCAAAAAATGAATACTGCTCCTTATGCCCGGAGCCACGGCCGGGCTGCTCGTAGCGCGCGGTGATTTGGCCGCCGCGGTAGTCGCGCTTCGTGATGATATTGATCACGCCGGCGGTGGCGCCGGAGCCGTAGATCGCGCCGCCGGAGGCGGGCAACACCTCGATGCGCTCGATGGAGCCGATGGGCACATCGTTGACCGTCGCCTGCGCGGTGCCGTTGCCATTCCCGATTGGGGAACCCGAAATCCTGGGCGGCGCCCGGCGGCCGTTGACGAGGATCACCGTGTCGTCGTCGTTCCAACCGCGGAGAGAAAACGTGTCGGGCCGGCCATCCGGAAACTCCGGGTCGGAAACCAGCTCCGAGGCCGCCGCCGTGGTATTCTGCGTGAGCCGGTTGCGCAGAAACTCCTCCAGATTCGTCGCCCCCGAGAGTTCAAGATCCCGCGCGGTAAAGGTCTTGAATTCAAACGCGTCGTCACGCGACCGCAGCAGGTCGGTGCTCGCCGCCGAGAAGGCCTTGGGCTTCGCCCCGTCCACCACATAGCGGTCGAGGGTCACGAGGTCCTTTTCTTTTTCCGCCGCGACTTGGCTTTCGCCCGTTCCCCCGCGCGGAGCCGCCACCAGCCCGATCGGTTTCAGCGCCGTGGTCGCGCCCGCCGTCACCTCCACATCGGTCACACGCACCGGCCGCAGTCCGCCGATCGTCGCCGTGATCGCCTGCGCGCCCGCCGGCACGCCGGACAGCACGAAACTCCCGTCCGCCTCCGTCACGACCCAGCCCGTGCGCCCGACCAGCGCGACCCGCGCGCCTGACAGCGGCGCGCGCGATTCCGCGTCCAGCAGCAGGCCCTTGATCGCGCCGGTGCCCGCCGGCTGGGCCCGGCCTTCCACGAGCAAGCCCATCCAGCACAGGCACAGACAAAGGAAATAACGGGGAGCGATTTTCATAGGGAGGGCATTAGCAATCACTCTGCCCACGCGCTGACAAAACCATATTCGCTCCGCGCCCCTCGCCTTTCGCCGCGCCGTGGTTAGCGTCCGCGCTCCATGGCTCCCGACCGTTTCGCCCCATCCGTCCTCAACGTCGCTGCGGTCGTAAAAAACTACGGCGCGCGCCGCGTGCTCGACGGCGTTTCATTCACCGTCGGTCCCGGCGAACGGGTCGCTCTCACCGGTCCTTCCGGCAGCGGCAAAACCACCCTCCTCAACTGCCTCGGTGGCGTTGACCGGCCGGACGCCGGCTCCATCAGCGTGCGCGGCACGCCCGTCCACACCCTCGACTCCGTCGCCCTCGCCCGGCTCCGCCGCACGGAGATCGGCACGATTTTCCAGTTCTTCCACCTGCTCCCGACGCTCACCGCCGCCGAAAACATCGAGCTCCCGCTCCAACTCATCAACGTCCCCGCCCCCGAGCGCGCCGAGCGCGTGGCCCGGGCGCTCGACCGCGTCGGCCTCATCCCCCGCGCCGCCGCCCTGCCCGGCCAGCTTTCCGGCGGCGAGCAACAGCGCGTCGCCATCGCCCGCGCGCTCGTTCACCGCCCCGGCCTCATTTTGGCCGATGAACCGACGGGCAACCTCGATTCCGCCAACGGGGCCAACATCCTCGCGCTCCTCCGCGAGCTCAGCGACGAGACCGGGACCGCGCTCGTGCTCGTCACCCACAGCGAGGACGCCGCCTCCATCTGCCACCGGCGGATCAACCTGCGCGACGGCCGCATCGTCTCCGGCGGATGAACGTGCCCGTCCTCAGTCTTCTGCTGCGGCGCTTCTCGCTGCGGCACGCCCGCCTCGCCCCCCGCGCGACGGCGCTCCTCGTCGGTATCCTCGCCCTCGGCGTCGCGGTGTTCGTCTCGATCCGCCTCGCCAACCGCGCCGCCGTTTCGAGCTTCACCCATTTCACCGACACGCTCACCGGCCAGAGCGACTTCATCGTCCAGGCTCCCACCGGCACGTTGCCCGAATCCGTCCTCCGCGAACTGCGCACCGCGCTCGGCGTCCGACCCGTGCAGATCATCCCGGTAGTCGAAGCCACTGCCGCCCAAGCCCCACGCCCCGACGAGGCCGCCGGCTTCGGCCGCACCAGTTACACGTTGCTCGGGGTCGATCTCCTCTCCCTCGCCAATCTCGCGAGCCAGAGCAAAGTCGACCGCGGCTATTTTAACCAAAACCAAAGCCAAAACCCGGGCCAAGATCTCGGCACCGGGGGCCGCGCCGCGCAAAACGGCGATGCCGGCGCCGATGCGTTTTGGCGCGCCTACAACGCCGGCCCGCAAGTCTGGGTCAGCGCCGCCTTCGCGCCCGCCGTGCCCAAGTCCCTCGACCTCGTCCTCGACGAACGCGTGCGCACCCTCACGGTCGCCGGCGTCATCCCGACTGCGAATGAGGCCCCGCGCGTCCCGCCCACGTTGCTCATTCTCGACTTGCCGCATCTACAAATGCTCACGGGCAAAGTCGGCCGCGTGGACCGCGTCGAGTTCCTGATCGAGCCCGGCCCCCGCGCCGCCGAGCGCCGCGACGAACTCAAGTCGATCCTCGAAACCCTCGGCGGCGAACGCTGGCTCGTCACCACGCCCGGCGCGCAACGCGAGTCCGCCGAAACGATGACCCGCGCCTTCCGCCTCAATCTCACGATTCTCTCGCTCATCGCCCTGCTCGTCGGGCTCTACCTCATCTTTCAGGCGCTCGACGGCGCCGTGGTGCGGCGGCGCACCGAGATCGCCATCCTCCGCTCCCTCGGCGTCGAGGAACGCGCGATCCAAACCGCTTGGCTCACCGAGGCCGCCGTGCTCGGCCTCGTCGGCGGCGCGCTCGGCGTCGGCCTCGGCTGGGCCGGCGCGCAAGTCGCGGTGCGCGCCGTGGGCCAGACCGTCAACGCGCTCTACTACAGCAGCACGGTTGACGCCGCCTCGCTCGATCCCGGTGAGATCGCCCTCGGCCTCATCGTCGGCCTCAGCGCCAGCCTGATCGCCGGCTGGTGGCCCGCCCGGCTCGCGGCCCGCACCCCACCCGCGCAGGTGCTGCCGCGCGGCGTCGCCCCGGCGGCCGGCGGCCGTTGGCAACGCAGCTTCGCCCTCGGCGCGATCTGCGTTTTGCTCGGCGTCGCGTTCGCCCAACTGCCGCCGCTCCGGCTCGACGGCGCGGGGCGTTTCCCGCTCGCCGGCTATGCGGCGGCGTTCTTTTGGATTTTCGGCGGCGGCCTGATGTGCGGTTGGTTGCTGCCGCTGCTCGCGAGCGCCGCCCGCGCCCTCGGCACGGTGTGGGCGCCGGGTCGCGTCGCGCTCAGTCATCTGCGCCGGCCGTCGGGCCGGCACCGTCTGTCGGTCGCCGCACTGCATTGCGCCGTCGGCATGGCGGCCGGCATGGCGATCCTCGTCGCGAGTTTTGAGCTCACCGTGCGCGGCTGGATCGAGCGTTCGTTGCAGGCCGATCTCTACATCGCGAGCGCCGGCGCGCAGGGCGCATCGACCGCCAATTTCATTTCGGCCGCAGCGGCCGACCGTCTGGCCGCGCACCCCGCCGTGGACGCGGCCGCGCGACTCACGGCCGCCCGCATTTCGCTCGACGGTATTCCGACGCTCCTCACCGGCACCGATCTCGCCCTGATGCGCGTGCGCAGCGACATGCCTTGGATCAAGGCCCCCGACGATCCCGCCCTTTGGGAAACCGCGCGCAACGCCCGCCTCGCCCTCGTGAGCGAGGCGTTCTCCGAGCGTTTCCGCAAAAAAGCCGGCGATGTCCTGCGCGTGCCCACGCCCGCCGGCCTGCAGACGCTCACCATCGCCGGCATCTACGCCGACTACGGCAACGAGCGCGGCTCAATCATGGTGGACCGCGCCCATCTCACGCAATGGCTCGGCGACGACCGCGTGACCAACGTGAGTCTGTGGCTCAAGCCCGGCAGCAACGCCGACCTGCTGCGCGAGGAACTGCGCAAAGACTATCCCGGACTCGCCATCTTCACCAACGCCAAGCTCCGCGGCGAGGTGCTCCGAATTTTCCGGCAGACCTTTGCGATTACCTACGCGCTCGAGGTGATCGCCGTGCTCGTCGCCGTCGTCGGCCTTGCGCTCACCCTCACGAGCGTGCTGCTCGACCGGCGCGAGGAGCTCACGACCTTGCGCGCCTTGGGCTTCACCCGCCCCGAACTCGCCGGCGCCGCCGCGCTCGAGGGCGCCGTGGTCGCCGGAGCGGCCGTGGCGGGCGGACTCACGCTGAGCGTCGCCCTCGGCTGGCTCCTGATTTACGTGATCAACAAACAATCCTTCGGCTGGACCCTCGGCTTCGCCCTGCCTTGGGGCCAACTCGCCGCGCTCGCCATGGCCGTCGTCGGCACCGGCGTCGCGGTGAGTTATCTCGTCGGCCGCTGGGGCGCCGATCTGCCGGCGGACCGGGAGGAATAACGACGATGAAAACCCCGCGCATAGTTTCCGAGGTAGGGACGCCTCTCCGAGGCGTCCGCCGACGTCGCCCGCTCTTCAATTTTATTCGTCGCCCGGACCGCGCGGAGAGCGGTCCCTACCTCCTGCTCACATTTCTCGCTCTCGTCCTGTTCACTCCGCTGTACGCCCAAACCCCGCTCACCACCGCCGAGGGCTTCGCCGTGCCGCAGCCCGGAAAAGTGTTTTCGTTTCCCCGCGACCACGGCTCGCATCCCGAATTCAAACTCGAGTGGTGGTATCTCACCGGGCACCTCTACACCGAGGCGGCCGAGGGAAAAAGCGCCCGCCGCTTCGGTTTTCAGGCGACGTTTTTCCGCCAAGCTGCACCCGACAAATCGACGCAGCTGCAACTCGCGCACATGGCGCTGCTCGACGCGGCCACGGGGAAATTCCTCCATCAGGAACGGCTCGACCGCTCCGGCTGGGACGCCGCCGCATCCACCGAGACGCTCGACGTGCGGCAAGGTCCTTGGTCCCTGCGGCTCACCGATCCCGCCGCGATCGCCGGCGCCGAACACATCGAACTACGCGGCGGCATCCGGGCCGAGGCCGGGCTCGCCCTCACGCTCGTGCCCGCCAAACCGCTCGTCGTCTTCGGTGAAAACAGCGTCTCGCGCAAAGGTGCCGCGCCGACCGCCGCGAGTTACTACCTCACGTTTTCCCGCCTTCGCGCCGAGGGCGAACTCACGCTCGGCACCGAGAAACTCAGCGTGCGCGGCGAAGCGTGGATGGACCACGAGATCAGCAGCAGCCAGCTCGACACGAACCAAGTCGGCTGGGATTGGGTGAGTATCCAGTTTACCGACGGCCGCGAGCTCATGGTGTATCAGCTCCGCACGCGCGGCGGCGGCACCGATCCCGCTTCCAGCCTCACGTGGGTGGACGCCGCCGGAAAGCCCGAGAAGCGGAGTTTCAAATGGGAGGTGCTCGACGCCTGGAAGAGTCCCGAGACGGGAGCGGTCTATCCCGTGCGCATCGCCCTCGCGACGACCGATCCGGCCACCGGCGCGGCGGTGCGCTACACGCTGGAACCGCTCGCGCGCGCGCAGGAACTCGCGGGCAGCGTGGGCGGCATCGCGTATTGGGAAGGCGCGTGCCGCGTGTTCGACGCGACGGGCCGCGAGGTCGGCTCCGCCTACATGGAACTCACCGGCTACGCGGCGGAGTTGAAATTGTAAGCCCAATGGCTGTTGATCAACGGTGCGCTCAGCATCGGAACCACCACCACGGGTTCGATGCGCCCCCAAGGCGCGGACGACTCGTCTTAGGCGTAGTTAAAGCCTTTCTTTCCCGCTAAGAATTCAAAACGAAGTAAGTGGGTTTATTCT
>NEVA01000027.1 GCA_002304445.1 Opitutia bacterium Tous-C4FEB
CCGCGCGTACCCGAAATGGAGCACACCCAAAAATATCTGTAAAAATCTCTTCAAATGAGTTTTATAAAATCAAATTAACCCGTGTTCCGGACAGTAGTGATCCCGAACAGGAATGACTTCGATTCGGTTTCGGAAGGTTAACATTCGGGCTTTTTCGCCAGAACGAAGCCCCATAGCCTCTCTTATGCGCTGCGGTATAACGATTTGAAATTTCGGCGAGATAGTTACGGCTTCCATGCGCATGAAGGTATGCCGAACGATCGGAAAATCAATTTTTGTTTTGCCGAACGATTGAGATGAGCCATGGCCACTCGGGCTGTTGGCTATGGCGTCTGGTTCGGCTCTGCTTTCATGGTCGAAATTGCGACCGCATGTACTTGCCGACATACGCTCCGGCTACGGCGACCAGACTGATGACCGCGTAGATCAGGAACTCGAAAGGCCATAGATTGTGCGACTTCGAATCGGCCACCATCTCGGCGAAAGCGAGTAATGGAAAAGCGGCCATCGTGCACATGCCGACAATCAAAGGGCGCTTCGGAGTCCGTAAACCGATCAGCACTCCGCTCGAAAAAAGAAGGATCGCCGACAGAAAAGAAAGGCCCTCTATGCCACTTCTGACCCAAGGAAACAACGGCGCTGCACATTCTCTTCGCGACAGAATGAACACCGGCGCGATAACCGACACGAGGCCTAATGCGGCAGCCGCAATTCCTGCGACGATTAAAGGGGCCTTTTCTTTCACGACTTTGCTGAAGGTCTTTTGGTCAGCCACGATGGGGCGCAGCCCCGTCGTTGTCTGTTGCACTCTGGATCGCCTCTTTCGTTCGGCAGTATTCAAGATATACGTCTGCGTCGGGCCACTCGCCCGTGAGCTTAACGTGGTTCGAGACCGCTCGGTCGATCATCTCTACGGCTGCATCCTTCAAGCAGAACGCGATGCTTGTGCTATCGCCTAGATTGTAGTGTTTGAGGGCGTTTCTGGCGCGGTTCAGTCCTGACGCCACGAGCTTTTCTTTAAACTGATGTCCGCCGTGCTCTAATCGTCTCCGGATGAAGGCTAAAGTCTCCTTTAGCGCGTTAAATTCCAGTCGATTGCCTAGAACTTCCTCCGCTGCTCCTGCAAGCGTCGTCGCCGAAATGTAGTCACTCTCGTGAACGAAGAGTGGGCGGGAACGTTTCGGCGGGCGATCCTGGGATTTTTTCAGCGCTGTAAGGACCGGCGCGCGTCGGCTTCGGTCTTTCTGATCCGTGAGCACTAGGCGGAGCCGGCTGAACCCGCGGCGCGCGCGGCGTAGGCGTGGTTTTGGTGGGCGGCGCGGGAGGAGGGGAGGTGAGCGAGTGGTGGTTCGCCCGGAGCGGTCGCCGGGCGCGACGGGGCGTGGCGTCTCCAGCGGAGCAGGACTATGGTCGAGCCGGGCGCGCGCGAGGCGCGACCTGACACGGCCGGGCAAAATTGGAGCGGGGAGGCGGGAATCGGGATTGAACGATTGCCTTGCGGGCGGCGGGGAAGGGCGGACAACTTTATCCGCTCACATGAATAGTGACGAATATCTGAAGCTCGCAGAGGTCGAAGACCGGATGTGGTATTTTCCCTCACTGCACTGGCACGTGCGCCACGGGCTCGAGCGGGGCGGGCTGGCGGATGCGGCGGACGTGCTCGATGCGGGCTGCGGCACCGGTGGGCTGGTGCTGAGGTTGCGCACGCAGCGGCCGGCGTGGCGGTGGACGGGGATCGATTTTTCGGCGCTCGGCGTCGAACTCGCCCGCCGGCGGGTGCCGGGCGTGACGTTCGAAGAGGCCTCGATCACGGCGTTGCCGCAAGGGGACGCGACGTTCGACGCGGTGGTGTCGGCGGACGTGATCTGCCAAGTGGATGACCCGGCGGTGGCGTTGGCGGAGTTTTTCCGGGTGCTGCGGCCGGGCGGAATCGTGGTGATCAATGTGCCGGCCTACATGTGGATGTGGTCGTATCATGATGATTCGTGTCAGACGAAGCGGCGCTACACGCGGCCGGAGTTGGCGGGGCTGCTGCGCGGTGCGGGGTTTGAGGACGTGCGGACGACGCATTGGAACGCGTTGCCGTTTCCGTTGCTGTGGGCGAAGCGGAAGATTTTCCGGACGGCCCACGACACGAGCGACGTGAAGCCGTATCCGGCGGTGCTGGAGGCGGGGTTCAACGCGGCGATGGCGCTGGAGCACGCCTGGGTGCGGGCGGGCGGGCGCTGGGCGTGGGGTTCGTCGGTGTTTGCGACGGCGCGGAAGCCGAAGTAGAGGACGCGCCGGATGTATTTCTACCTCGTCGCATTCGGACTGCTGGCGCACGTGCTGTTTTGGGGCGCGGGGTTGGCGCTGGCGGTGATGCCGGGGCGGTGGCGGAATTTTTGGCCGGTGCTGGCGGTGCCGGCGGGGCTGACGTTGCAGGCCTTGGTCGTGTGGGTGGCGGTGTGGCTGGGGCTAAACGGAACCAACAGCTATGCGTGGGCCAGCGAACTGGTCCCGGCGGCGGTGCTGGCGGCGGCGATTCGTTGGCGGGGCCTGACGGTGCTGCGGGCGGGGCTGGGAAAGTTTTGGGCGGTGTGGGGTGCGACGGCGGTGGTGTTGGCGATGCTCGTCGCGCCGCTGGCGCGGGCGGCGAAAGGGCTGACGACGACCTCGCTGGGCAGTTGCGATGCGGCGGACTACGCGGCGGGGGCGCGGGTTTTGATGGAATTCGCGCGTGGCGAGCGCGGGGGCTTTATGGGCCTCACGGAGGTGGTGCGGGTGATGTCGGTGGATAACTTTTTCGATTACTGGACGCGGCTGAACCACTTCGCGCCGGCGGCATTGATCGCGTTGAACGGGACGATCCTCGACTGCGCCCCGCATGAGCTGACGAGCCTGATGACGATGGTGATCCTGGCGGGATCGGTGCCGGTGGTGTTTTGGCTGGCGCGGGCGGGACTCGGCTATGGCGGGCGGGCGAGCTGGGCGATCGCGGCAATTTATGGCGTGAGTCCGATCACGTGGTATGCGGTGGCGCACACGGCGATGGGGCAGTTGCTGGCGGCGCAGGCGATCGCGGTGGTGACGTGGGCGGGGCTGGCGTTGTGGCGGGGGCGATTGGGGTGGGCGAGGGCGGCGAGCTTCGGCGGCGCTTTGGGGTTGGCGTATGGATTGGCGCTGGGGAGCTATGGATTTATCCTGTTGATCGCGCTGGGGCCGGTGCTGGCGTTTGCGGTGGGCCACGCGATCTGGCGGCGGCAGGGGAAAAAGTTGGCGGCGTGGAGCGCGGCGATGTTGGTGCCGCTGGGGGTGGCCGGGGTGATTTTTTGGGAGCGGGTGGCAGGTTTGGCGGAGCGGCTCGCGCTGTTGCAGCAGTATGATTTTGGCTGGAAGATTCCGATGTTGGGGCCGGAAGGCTGGCTGGGGATCGTGGCGGCAACGACGCTCGAGCCCCTGAGCGGAGGCTGGCGCTGGGGGTTGGCAGGCGGGGCGGTGGCGCTGCTGGCGGCGGCGCTGGTGCTTGGGGTAATCCGGCGCCGCAGCGGGGCATTTGCGGCGCTGGGCCTCACGGTCATTCCGCTGCTGGGCTATGGCTATCTGAACTTCCGGGGAGCGCAGTTGGGGACGAATGCGAGCTACGATGCTTACAAGGTGTTGGCGGTGTTTTATCCCGGTGTCTTGGCGGGGCTGTTTTTTTGGGTGACGCTGGATGCCGCCGGCTGGCGGCGGTGGCTCGTGGTCGGCTGCGGGCTGCTGGTGATCGCGATGAACTTGCTGGGCGCGGACCGGTTTACGCGGGAGATGCAGCGGCCGCCGCTGCTGGTCGGGCGCGAGTTGTGGCAAGTGGCAAAGATCGAAGGACGTACGGACATCGCTTCCCTCAATTTGCGCGTGCCCGACATGTGGTCGCGCCTGTGGCTCAACGCCCTGCTGTTGAAGAAAGCGCAATATTTTGAAACCCACACGTACGAGGCGCGCTTGAACACGGAGATGAAAGGCGAATGGGATCTCACGGGGGGCTTGATCGCCTTACAGCTGCCGGCGGGTGGCAGCGAACGAATCAACCCCCACTACGGCTTGGTCGATACGAGAAGTCCTTATTACATCCGGTCGCGGTTGGGCGACGGTTGGTATGAACCGGAGCAGATCGCGCGCACGGGGACGCGTTGGAACTGGACAAAAGGCGACGCGACCCTGCGGTTGGAGAACTTACAGAGCCGCCGCCTGCAGGTGGTGATGCGCGGCTTGTTGCGCAGCGAGGAGCCGCGCGATCTCCAGCTCTGGTTGAACGGACAACGCGTGGAAACCTGGACGATCGGAAAAGATCTGGAGCGGCGGGCGGGTCCGGTGATGGAGCTGCCGCCCGGGGCGAGTGTGCTGGAGTTGAGATCAAGCACGCCGCCGACCGGTGCCGGAGCGGGGCGGCCGTTGGGCTTTGTTTTTTACGGGATCGAACTGGACGTGTTGGCCGAGGCGATGCCGCCAAAGAAATGATCGCCGGCTGCGGGACGGACGGGAAATAAATTTGCGCACGGGCAGCCGGGACGGGTTAATCGCGGCATGGGCGACGTGAAGAATTTTGGACGGAAATTTGCCGGCGCGCGGGTGCTCATCACCGGCGGGTTGGGGTTCATCGGTTCGAATCTGGCGCGGGAGCTGGTGGCGTTGGGGGCGCGCGTGTCGGTGGTGGATTCGATGATTCCGGAATACGGCGGCAACGCGCGGAATCTGGCGGGGGTCGCGAGCAAGGTGACGGTGCACCGCGCGGATGTGCGCGAGCACGCAAAGCTGGCCCGGCTGGTGCGCGGGCAGGATTTTTTGTTCAACCTCGCGGGGCAGACGAGCCACATGGACTCGATGACGGACCCCGAGACCGATCTTGAGATCAACGGCCGGGCGCAGCTCGCGCTGCTCGAGGCGTGTCGGAAGCACAACCCCGGCGTGCGCATCGTGTTTGCGAGCACGCGGCAGATCTACGGGAAGCCGGATTACTTGCCGGTGGACGAGAAGCATCCGGTGCGGCCGGTGGACGTGAACGGGATCAACAAGGCGGCGGGCGAGGCGTTTCATCTGCTCTATGCGCGGGTGCACGGGATCCGCGCGACGGCGTTGCGACTGACGAACACGATCGGGCCGCGAATGCGGATCAAGGATGCGCGCCAGACCTTCGTCGGCGTGTGGGTGCGGCGGTTGCTCGAAGACGAGCCGATCGAAGTCTGGGGCGGGGAGCAGCGCCGGGATTTTTCCTACGTGGACGATGCCGTGGAGGCGTTCTTGCTCGCGGCGGCCAACGAGGCGGCGGTGGGCGAGGTGTTTAATCTGGGCGGGCCGCCGCCGGTGACGCTGCAGGCGCTCGCCGAGTTGATGATCGAGGAGAACGGCGGCGGAGCGATGGTGGTGCGGGAGTTTCCTGCGGACCGAAAGAAGATCGATATCGGAGACTACTTTGCGGACGACCGGAAGATCGCGCGGATGCTCGGCTGGAAACCGCGGACGGATCTACGCACGGCGCTGGCGCAGACGCTGGATTACTACCGGCGTGAGCGGCGGTTCTACGTGTGAGGGAGCGTAGGGCGGAGACGGAGCCGGGGCTTGCGCGAGGCGAGGCAGCCGCTACTTTGAAAGGTAAATGAGCGCTGCTGAAATCATTGAGCTGATTGAAAAACTACCGCCGACCGAGCAGCGGGAGGTGCGTGCTTACTTGGAAGCGAAAGAGAAAGCCGTGCCGTCCGATGGGATTCGTCGGATGGATTTCGCGCAAGGCTTGGCGATCGGGCAGGGGATTTTTAAGCGGCATCCGGAGTTGTTCAGAAAGCTGGCGCAGTAATGGTCTGCGATGGAACAGCCGGCTTTTCTGACTTGGGAATTAATGGTCGTGCTTCACCGCATCTCGCTTGAGGAATGGGGCGGGATCGACGGTGTGCGCGACCGAGCTGGTTTGGAATCTGCGCTCGGTTCGGCGGAAAACGTTTTCTTCTACGGCGGGGGCGATCTGCACGAAATTGCGGCGGCTTATGCTTTTCACTTGGCGGAAAGCCAAGGGTTTCTCGACGGTAACAAGCGCACGGCCATCGCCTGCGCTACCACATTTCTCGAATTCAACGGCTGTATTGATCACGCGGAGGATCTGGTGCTCTACGACGCGATGATCGCCATCGCGCGGCAGGAGATGGATAAGGCGGGCTTGGCGGCGGTGTTGCGGGCGCAGTTTCCGCGAAGGTGAGGTCGAGACTGCCGGGCGACGAGTAGCTCGCCCGCATTATTCACCGAGGAACAGACGGTGAGAATTGGCGGCGACCGTGGCCGTGAAGTCGGCGAGGGGGATTTCGCGGAGGTGCGCGAGAGCGGCGTAGGAAGCGGCGAGATTCGCGGGATGATTTAAGGCGGGGTCGGCGGGTAGGGAGAACGGCGCGTGGGGGTTTGGCGCGAGCATCGCGGGGGCGTCGGTCTCGATGAGGAGACGGGCGAGCGGGATGTTTTTGAAAAGCTCGCGGAGCCGGGCATGGCGCGGGGCGAGGTAGGCGGCGTTGAAGGAAAAATAGGCGCCGAGGGCGGCAAACGGGGCGACGAGTTCGACGGAGCCGCTGTAGGCGTGAAGCAGGAAACCGCGCGGGGGAAGCGGGACGGAGCGGAGTGTTTCGAGGAGAAGGCCGAAGGCATCGATGCAGTGAATCGTGGCGGGTCGATCCAAGGTGACGGCGAGGTCGAGCTGGGTTTTGAAGGCGGTGACTTGCTGGTCGAGCGGAGCCCGGCGGAGACCGGCGAGGCGCGGGTCATCGGGGCGGGCGCGGTCAAGCATCCAGCGGTCTAGGCCGATTTCGCCGACTGCGGCCCGGGGATCGGAGACGAGGTGGGTTCGAAGGGCTTCGAGCCACGCGGGAGAACGATTTCCGACGTCCCATGGGTGAAGACCGAAGGACGGCAGGAGCGAAAGTTGAGGGAAGGGCGGTGAAGGTTGAGCGGCCGCAGCGCAGAGGGCGGCGACGGCGGACCAGTCGGATTCCTCGGTGCCGTTGACGACCGCATGGGTGACGCGGGCGGCGGTGAGGTCGGCCAGAATTTGCGGGAGGTGCGGCGCGAGCGAGGGCGCGGCGAGGTGGTTGTGCGCGTCGAAATACATCGAGGGATTTTCGAAGGGTGGTTCGCGGAACGCCGGGAAGGGACGTTGCGCGGCGCGGAGGCGGGTAGAAGATCCCTCTCTACTCGTTCAGAAGTCGAACTGCTCGATGTTGGACTTGTTAAAGATGAAAGGCTTTCCGAGGAGGATATTGTCGCCCTCGATGGCGAACGGGCCGAGAGTGCCGGCCTTGAAGGTTTTGGCGCCTTTCTTGAGTTCGTTTTTGGCCACGGCGACGGCGGCGTGGATCGTGAGGTAACCGAGGTCGCCGGTGTTCCAGAGGATCACGCTGTCCGTTACGCCCTCGCGGACGTAGCGTTTGTTTTCGTTGGGCAAACCGAGACCGATTACCTTCACCTTGCCGGTTTTGCCGGCCTGCTTGACGGCTTCGGCGGCGCCGGGGACGCCGGGCGAGCAGATGGCCATGACAAGTTTTAGGTTCGGGTTGGCGCTGAGCAGAGCGGTGGTTTCGGACTGGGCTTTGTCCTTGAGGTCGTCGCAAGGACGGACGGCGACGAGCTTCATCTTTGGGTATTTCTCCTTCAGCCGATCCTCGATGTGTTTTTGCCATTCGCGCTGATTGGCGGCGGTGAGGGTGGCCACGATCATGGCGAATTCGCCTTCGCCCCCCGTGAGGCGGGCGGCTTCATCCATCAGGCTGTAGCCGATGCCGGAGGGGGTGGCTTGGTTGACGAAAAAGGAGCGGGCGTCGGCGATGGCATCGGCATCGAACGTGACGACTTTGATGCCTTGCTTCTGGGCTTTGCGGAGCGCGGTCGAGATACCCTCTTTGTTTTCGGCGGCCACGGCGATGACGTCCACGCCGAGTGTGATCCAGTTCTCCACGATTTCGTTTTGCTTGGCGGCGTTGGAATCGGTGGGGCCGTCGAAGAGCAGCTGGATGCCGAGTTCCTTGGCGGCTTTGTCGGCGCCCGCTTTGACCGAGATGAAATAGGCGTTGCCCTTGGATTTTGGGAGCATCGCGACGATCAGTTTTGAATCGGCGGCGGTTGCGGGGACAAGCGAGCCCAGCAGTACGATGCCGGCGGCGCAGAGGCGGAGGAGGGTGTTTTTCATGGGGTGACGAAGTCGTTACGTAGCGGAGGCGCGTTGGCGAAAGCCAGACCAGAGTTGCGGCACGACGCCGGCGCTGAGCGCAAAGAGAAGCAAAGCACCGGTGAGCAAGCCGGACATTTCTTCGGCGGCATTCATGCGCATCACGACCGGCAGACAGGCGAGGCCGTTTTTAAGGACGGCGATCGCGGCGACGCCGAGAAGCGTGCCGATAACGGAGCCCTTGCCGCCAAAGATACTTGTGCCGCCGAGGACGACGGCGGTGATGGCAAAGAGTTCGTAGCCGGTGCCGGCGTCGGCTTTGGCTTGGCCGAGGCGGGCGGTGTAAATGATGGCGGCGATGGCTGCGATCAATCCGGCGAGCACGTAGGCAAGGGCGAGGCGGCGGGCGACCGGTATGCCGGCGTAGCGGGCGCCTTCGGGGGAAAATCCGATGGTGCGAAAGGCCCGGCCGAACGTGGTGCGATGTACGAGCACGCCGACGACGATGGCGACGGCGAAGAAAATCCAGGCCTGCGTGGGTAGGCCGAGCCAGCGCTCTTGGCCGAGGTAGAGAAAGCTGGCGGGGAAGTCGGTATAGGTAATGGAGCCCCGCGTGAGCGCCTCGGCGAGTCCGCGAAAAAGCGAGTAAGTGCCGAGCGTCACAATCAGCGGGGGAATGCGCAGGGCGGTGATCAGGACGGCGTTAAGTCCGCCGGCGAGAGCGCCGATGACGAGGGTGAGACCGGCGGCCACCGGAATGGGGAGTCCGCCGTCGTGCCAGAGCTGGCCGAACAGAATCGCGCACAAGCCGAGGAGCGATCCGACCGAGAGATCGATGCCCGCTGTGATGATGATCGGGGTGAGGGCGAGGGCCAAGAGGCCGATTTCGCAGGAGTGGCGCAGAATGTCGAATTGGCGGTCGAGGGTGCCGAAACCAACGGTGACGCCGCGGCGGTTGACGGTGGTGCCGGCGAAATAAAAGAACAGCCAAAGAGCAATCAGCACGTAGAACAGCAGCATCTCGTGCGAGAGCAGGCGGGATTTCCAAGAGCCGAGTCCGGGAGCGGGTGCGGGTGGGGTTGCGGACATGGTCAATTCCCTCCTTTGCGGCTGCGCAGGCCATCGGCGACGACGGCGAGCAAAATGATCGTCCCTTGAATGGCCTTTTCCCAATACGCCTCGATGCGGAGGTGGGTGAGCGCCGGTGAGATGCACGCGAGTAGGAGCAGGCCGGCGAACGCACCCCAGAGGTTGCCCCGACCGCCGGAGATCGCCACGCCGCCCACGACGACGGCCGCGATCACTTTGAGTTCGAGACCGTTGCCGGTGAGCGGTTGGACTTGGGGTGACTGCGCCAGGTTCATCATGGCGGCGAGTCCGGTCAGGGCGCCGATCGAGACAAAAACAAGAAACGTGACGAGTTGCGGGCGGATGCCGGCGAGGCGGGCGGCCTCCGCGTCCGTGCCGACCGCGTAAGCGAAACGGCCGGCGGCGAAGTGGCGCATCGCGAGCGCGAGGAGGATCAAAATGACGACCGCCGCGATAACGAGCACGAGTTGACCGGCCGTTTGGCCAAGGCCGAACCATTGGATACCTTCGGGCAGATTCACGAATTCGCCTTGGCGGACGAGGTTCAGGCCTTGGCGCAGCGTGACCATCGTGGCCAGCGTAACGACGATCGACGGCAGACGCAGCCCGGCGACGAGGACGCCGTTGAAGGCGCCGAATACGGCTCCGAGCGCGACGGACGCCGGGAGCACGAGGAGCAAGGGCCAGCCGCGGGCGGCCAACAGCCCGGCGCAGACACTGCACACGGAAAAAATTGAACCGACCGAGATGTCGATCTGGCGGCAGACAATCACGAGCGCCATGCCGCAGGCGACGACGAGGGTCGGCGCTTCGCGGGTCAGGAGCGAGAGCAGGGGCTGAGGCTGATAGAACGCGGGCGCAAAAATCGCCAGCCCGAGGAGAATCGCGAGCAACGCGCCGAGGACGGAGAGTTCGCGGAAGTAGTGTTTCATGCGGCGGTGCCGAGGGCGGCGGCCATGACGACGTGCGGATCGGAGCCGCCGGGCAAAATCGCGCGCAGGGTGCCGCCGCCCATCACGCCGATGCGGTCGCTCATGCCGATGACTTCGGGGAGATCGCTGGAGATCAGAATCACGGCGAGGCCCTCTTTTGCGAGGCGGCGGACGATCTTGTGGATCTCGCTCTTGGCGCCGACGTCGACGCCTTGAGTGGGCTCGTCGAGGATCAGGAGCTTGGGCTTGGTCGCGAGCCAGCGGGCGAGGGCAACCTTTTGCTGATTGCCGCCGGAGAGGCTGCCGCCGCGGGCTTCGGGTCCGGAGCATTTGACGGCGAGGTCGCGAATGTAATCCAAGGTGAGCGCGCGTTCGGCGCCAAAGCGGAGCCAAGTCGTGGGGAAGAGGCGGCGATGGATCGCCATCGTCATGTTGTGCGCGATGGGCAGATCGAGGACGACGCCGTGACGCCGCCGATCCTCGGGCACATAGGCGATGCCGTGGGCGACCGCAGCTTGGGGCGTGCGCAGGGTGAGCGTTTGTCCGCCGAGGGTGATGGTCCCGGAGTCGGCCGGGGTGAGGCCGAAGAGGATGCGGGCAAGTTCCGTGCGCCCGGCGCCGACGAGACCACCGAGGCCAAAGACTTCACCGGCGCGGACGTCGAAGGAGACGTTGCTTACGCCGGATGAACGACAACCCAGCTGGTTGAGCGAAAGGACCACGGTGCCGGGAGCGGATTCGGCGGCGGGGTAGATCTGCGCGACCTCACGGCCAACCATCAGGCGAATGAGGCCGGCTTCGTCGATGCCGGCGACGGGATGCGTGCCGACGCTCTGACCGTCGCGGAGGACGGTGACGCGGTCGGCGAGGGCGAAGATTTCTTCCAGGCGGTGGGAGATGTAGATGACGCCGACGCCGTTTTGGCGCAGATCACGGACGACGGCGAAGAGCAGGTGCTGTTCCTTTTGGGTGAGCGAGGCGGTGGGCTCGTCCATGACGACGATGCGGGCGCCGGAGCCGAGGGCACAGGCAATTTCCACGAGCTGTTGCTCGGGCATCGACAACGAGCGGACCTCGGCGTCGGGCGAAATCTCCGCGCCGATGCGGGCGAGGAGCTTGGTTGCGCGGGCGCGGCAATCCGACCAGCGCATACGGGCGGCAGGAGACGGGGCGTTGAGGCGGAGGGCGAGATTCTCGGCGACGGTGAGATCGGGAAACAGCGCGGGCTGTTGGTAAATACAGGCGATGCCGAGGGCGCGGGCGGTGGCGGGGGTGAGACCGGAAACGGTTTGGCCGGCGAGGGTGATCGTGCCGCCGTTGGGGGCGTGGGCACCGGTGACGACCTTGATGAGTGTCGATTTGCCCGCGCCGTTTTCACCGAGGAGGGCGTGGACTTCGCCGGCCCGCAGGTCGAAATCAACTCCCCGCAAAGCGCGGACCCCACCGTAGTTCTTCACGAGCTGACGGAGTTCGAGGAGCGGAGCGGGTGACATGCGGCGGACGAGAACGATGACGTGTCGGGTGAGCCCAGCAATTTTTCAGCGCGTGGAAAGCGCTAACTTGCGACCGGGCGGTCCCGGAGCGGGGCCAAGTCAGGATCGGTTTCGGCGGCGGCGCGAAAGAGCGGTTCGAGGGCGATGGCGGCGTCGACGCGGGCGCGGGCTTCAGCGAGGTCGCCGCGTTGGCAGGCATAGCAGCCGAGGTTGAACTGAATCGTAGCCTCGGCGGGATGACGGAGCTCCGCCTCGCGGAGGATGGCCTCGGCTTCGGACAGCGATCGGGCGCGGCGAGTCGCGTAGGCGAAGGTGATCCAGGCTCCGGCGTTAGCGGGCTGGCGGCGGACGAGCTCGGCGGCGACGGTGCAAAGCTCGATCCAGTGACCTTGCTCGCGGAGGATAATGAGACGGAGACCGAGGACCTCATCGCCGTTGGCCGATCCGGCGGGAAGTTGGTCGAGTTCGGCGGCGGCCTCGGCGAGGAGGCCGAGTTCGATGTAGCCGCGGGCGTGGGACAGAAGCCAGCGCGGTTGCATCGATGCGACTGGCCGGCCGGCTTAGGCGGACTTGAGCAGACAGCACTGCTTGTATTTGCGACCGCTGCCGCAGGAGCAGGGGTCGTTGCGGCCGGGTTTGGCGGCGGCCTTAACGGGGGCGGGACCGGTGCGGACGGGGCGGGTGTAGATCCAACCATCGGCGCGGCGGCGAAATTCGGCGCGCTCCTCTAGAACGTGTTCGTTGCCCGATTCGACGTAGAAGGCGGAGAATTCGACAAACGAGAGATTGGGCTGCACGTCGGGCTCGTGGCGATGGATGATCAGACGAGACCAGCCGATGGACGGCTCGTCGGGGAGCTCGACGTAAGCCTCGCTGGCGGTGCCGGCGTAGGAGCGATGAAGGTGGGCGTAATCGCGCGCGACGTGCGCGGTGAAGCGCGACCGCATGAGCTCTTCGGCGTTGGCGGCGGGCCGCTTGCCGGTGAGGATGGGCTCGCAGCACTCCTCATAAATTTTGCCGCTGCCGCAGGAGCAGGGCTGACCACGTTGCGGGAGCGGAAGAGCGGCGAGTGAGTTCGACATCGCCTGAGAGGTAGGCTTCGGGCGGCGGGCGATGCGAGCCTGAAGCGGAGTGCGATGTTCACGCTGCGCGCGTCCGGCTGGGCTTGGCCGGCAACGCAGCGGCGGGCTGGCCGGGACTCAGTTGGGGGCTGAGGCTGAGCACGAGAAAATCATGCTGCGGCGCATAGGCGGGCTTGGGAGCGGCGATTTTTTTCCCGGCGGTGAAGCTGAGGATCGGACGACGGGCGGTGAGGGCGTGGTTGGGCTGATACGGTTGCATCGGATATGGCGTGTTTTGGTTTTTGAAAACCCGCCCGAGACCGAACCGCAGAGGCCATAAAAAAGCCCCTCCGGTGCGGCACCGGAGGGGCGAAAGTCGTTAAGACAAATCAGACCCCCCGCGCCGCGCGGCGAATGGATACGGATACGACGGATACTACGACCACGGAGGCGTGGGCGAGCGGGGAGGCTTTGATCGTCGTGCCGAGAAGATTCATCTGCGGGACGAGGAAAGTTTGGGCAGAGGAATGATGTCAAGGCCGTCTTCGGTCGGCATGCTCCGATCGCGAGACGCCGGCGTGCGGCACGTTTTGAAGGGCGGCGATGAAGTCCGCACCGCTTCCGGATCAGGCGGCACGCAAGTGTAACGGGGGGCCGCTTGACAGCGGTCGAGTGGCACGAGTATTGCGATTGTCCCGTATGGACGTTGCTCTCGACCAACCGGTGCTGGTTTTGAATCGCTTGTGGCAAGCCGTGAATGTGATCGGCGCCCGGAGGGCGTTCGCCTTGCTCTCGCGCGGGCACGCGCACGTGGTGCACCATCACGGCGACGATTTCCGGATGTTTTCGATGATGGACTGGATCGATTTTTCGGCGAGCAACCCGCCGGTGGCGGCGATCGAAACGGTGAACACGCCGACGCGCGCGATCCGACTGCCGCGCGTGATTTTGCTCACGTTTTTCGACAAGCTGCCGTGCAAGGAATTGAAACTGACGCGGGGCAACGTCTTCGACCGCGACAAGAACACGTGTCAGTATTGCTCGCGGATTTTGCCGCGGGAGCAGCTCAATCTCGACCACGTGATTCCACGTGATGCGGGTGGGAAGACGACGTGGGAAAACATCGTGTGCTCGTGCATCAAGTGCAATTCACGCAAGGCAAACCGCCTGCCGCACGACGCGCACATGCGACTCATCCGGAAACCGGTGCGGCCAAAGTGGCGTCCGGTGATCTCGCTCGTGCTGGGCAACCAGAAGCAGCACGAGGTTTGGAAAGACTTCCTCGACGTGGCGTATTGGAACGTCGAGTTGGAGGACTGAGGCGTTTTATTTTTCCGGCTTGGCGGATTTCTGCCGGACGATCAGCAGGAGAATTGCTGTGGCGATCATGTTGACGGAGGCCAAGGCGACGCGGCCGGCCATCGGGATTTTCGGACTTGGCACGATCAAAAGCACGATCGAGCACACGACCAGCAACCCACAGGCGAGGTAGATAGTGGTGCGTTGGCGAGGCGTGGGCGAATAGACCTCGGCCGGGGAAGCGGGTTTGGACGGAGGGGAATTGGGTTCGATCGGGGCGGACATAACGGGAACCAGAGGTGAGGACGGTAGTGGGGCGATTAAGCCAGTGGAAGCGTGAGGCGCATCGTGGTGCCGGCGGGACTGCTGGTCACCAGCGTGAGATCGCCGTAGTGGGAGTTGAGCACGCGTTTGGCGATGGCGAGGCCCAAGCCGGTGCCGCCGGGACGGCCGGAGAGGAAAGAATCGAAGATGCGGTCGCGAATGTTGTCGGGGATGCCCGTGCCGGTGTCGCTGAGTTCGACGACGGCGACGGGACCGGATTCGCGGAGTTGGGCGTCGAGGGTGAGGGTAATGGTGCCACCGTCGGGCATGGCCTGCATGGAATTGATGATGAGGTTGAGCAGCACCTGTTGAAGCTGGCCCTGTTGACCCTCGACCACGAGCGGGCGGGCCGGGGGTTCGAAGCGGAGGGTGATCTTGCTCTGGGCGAGTTTCAGGCGGAGCAGGACGAGGGTGTCCTCGATGATTTCCTGCAGCGGGCAACGGGTGTGGAGACTGTTGGGGGCTTTGGCGAAATTCAACACGCGGGTGACGATCGCTTCGAGTTGGTCGAGCTTTTCGCCAATGACGCGCATGTCGGTGCGGCGTGGATCGTCGGGGGGGAAATCGACGCCGAGGCCGCCGTGGAGAAGTTTGAGGACGGTGAGGGGGTTGCGAATCTCGTGGGCGATTTCGGCCGCGAGCAGGCCCAGGGTAGTGAGGCGCTCGTTTTTGCGGAGGGAATCTTCGCTTTGAAAAACGCGGGTGTAGAGGCGGGAGTTTTGCAGGGCGACGGCACCGAGCGAAGTAAGGGCGGCGAGAAGACGTTTTTCGTCGTTGTCGAAGCGGTGCAGTCGTTCGGTGAAGACGGCGAGCACGCCGAGCACTTCGCCTTCGTAAAGCAACGGAGTCGCCAAGACGGAGATTAAGGCCGGATCGCCGGGCAGATCGACGAGATCGAAAAAATCGGGTGTGCGGATATTGGCGAAGGAGACGGCGCGGCGCGTGTGGACGACGGCGGCAAAGGCGCAGGAATTGAGCGGAATGTCACCGGGGGGCGGTGGAGTGGCGACCACACTGGTCAGGGAGGCGCAGCGCAGGGTGATACTGTCGGGGTTGTAGAGGTAAAGGGCGCAGGTGCGGGCGGCGACCACCTGGCGGGCATCGCGCGTGAGCGAGTCGAAGAGGGCCTGCGGTTCGAGTTTGGAGACGAGCGATTTGCCGGTGGTGATCAGGGTTTCAAGTTGGCGGGCTTTGGCCTTGAGATGGCCGATTTGCCAAAGGCGCTGGAGCACGGCGGTGGCTTCGGCGGTGAAGCGTACCAGCAAGGCGAGGTCGCTGGGGGTAAAGCGGTCCACCGTGTCGTGGTCGATGCAGATGACGCCGATGACCTGACCATTGTCTTCCATGGGCACGGCCATTTCCGTGGCGGTGGTGGGGCGGATGCGCACGTAACGCAGGTCACGGGTGACATCGGTCACGAGCTGCGCGCGGGCGTGAAAAGCGGCCCAGCCGGTCACACCTTGGCCCATGCGCAAGGCGACTTCGCGGTAGTCGGCAGGCAGGCCGATCTGAGTTTCAATCTCGAGCCGGCCGGTGTCGGGATTGAGCAGGGAAATCGTGCCGGCCGAGGCGTTGAAGTGGGTGATGAGTTCGCCGAGAATGCGAGGCAGCACGACGTTGGGTTCATCGCTCTGAAAGCCCAGGGACGCGATTCGGCCGAGGGTGGCTTGGTCGGCTAAGGTGAGAGCGAGGGCGGATTCCACGCTAAACAGAATTGGCGAAACGACGGGAATGGCCAGAAATTCTGACGGCGCTCCGAACGCAGAGGTCCTGGGGAAACGAACGGTCGCGGCGGGCGACGGACTATTTGCCGGCGGAAGGCGCCGGGGCCGGGGTCGCGATGATATCGGCGAGCGCGTCTCTCAGCGTGTGCAACCGGGTGGAGTCCTCAACCGGCTCATGATTGGCGCTTTCGATATAGAACGTGTCGATCGCGACGCCCCGCTCCGTGCCGATGCGGGCAAAGGTGATGTCGAAGCCGTGGTCGGAAATGGTCTTCGCGAGGCGATAGAGCAGACCGATCTGATCGCGGGCTTGGATTTCCACGATGGTGCGTTCCATCGACAGCTCGTGGTAGACGTCCACGGTGGGAGGAAACGAGCTGTGCAGGGCTTCGCCGTTGGAAGCGGCTTGGTAACGGGTGGAAGCGATCTTTTTAGCTTGGGCGACGATCTCCGGATAAAGGTCTTGGTTTGAAAGCAGCGCGGACTCGATGGTCTTGGCAAAGGCCTCTTGGGCGGCGGCACTTTGAACGACGCCGCGTCCGGGTTCGACGACGTAGAAGGTATCGATGGCGATGTGGTCGGTGCGGGAAATGACTTTTGCGCCGAGAATACTAAGCCCGGCGACGCTCAGGGCTCCGGCAAGTTTATAGAAGAGTCCGGCGCGGTCCCACGTCACGACGTTCACCACCGTGAGGGAGCGATTGAGATCGTCTTTCCAGTCGATGACCGGGCGCAGCGTTCCGACGGAATCGGCCGTCGCGATCGAGGTGAAAAGTTTGTTCACCATTTGGATGTGCAGCGCGATCTCGGCTCCTTCCGTGTGGATAAAATAGCGGTCGGGCAGGAGACTGAAATGGGCCGTGATCTCATCATTGCTGATGCCGGGGATGCGCTGGGCGATGAGTTCCTGTTGGGTCATGAGCTTTTGGGCTTCGTGGCGGGCGGCGAGGGTGGGGCCGTGATTTAGGCGTTCGAGGGTCGCGCGAAAAAGCGTGGTGTGTAGCGTGTCCTTGTAGCTGTTCCAAAGGTCGACCGTCGTGCCGCGCGCGTCGCAGAACGTATGGACGTAGAGCATCCGCAGGCGCTCGGGGTCGAGCACCAGTTCGGCGAAGGCGGCGGCGGTGTTGGGATCATCGACGTCACGCTTCTGCCAGAATCGTGCCATCGCCAGATGATTTTTGATGACGAAGATGGCAACGGATCGGGATTCCGGGGAGAGGCCGAAGCGTTCAAGCAGAGGTTCGGCGAGCCGGACGCCGCTTTCGGCGTGGCCCTGGATGCCCTCGGCTTTGCCGATGTCGTGGAGCAGAAGTATCAGATACAGCTCGGCGGGATCGGTGACCTCGTGGAGGGTCTCGCGGTATTTTAGCGTGATGGGTTCGGTGGCGGTGAAAATCCGGTCCAGTTCACGGATGGCGTTAAGCGTGTGAACATCGGCGGTGTAGCGATGGTAATACTCGTGCTGTACCAGGCACGTGAGGGCGTCGAATTCGGGGATGAAGCGGCCGAGCACGCCGAGTTCATGCATCAAGTTGAGGACCGGATAAACGGCGCCGACTTCCGACAGGATGGCCCGGAAGGAGACGGCGGCGTCGGGCGAGGCTGCGACGGCCGGCGTGAGATGAGGCAGAGATTCGCGAATAAGTTCGCGCAAATGCAGGTCGAGGGCGCAGTCGAGTTGCTGGCTGTGGCGGAAGACGCGGATGAGACGGACGGGGTCGGCGCTGAAGACCTCGGGAGATTCGGCGGCGAGTTCGCGGCCCCGCACGATGAAGCCGTCGAGGCGTTTGGCCCGGGAGAAGCGGGAAATGCGGAGGGACTCGCGGATGGAACCGGGGGCGTGGTCCGGCCCGCGTCCGATGCTGAGGGCGAGGCGGCTTTCGACGAGTTTGGAAACGCGGAAAATCGTCTGCGCCGTCCGGTAATAGTCCTGCATGAATCGCTCGAGGCGGAGGAGCATATCCGGCTCCGTGTAGCCGAGATTTTCGGCGATACGCGGCTGAGTATCGAGTGAAAGGGTGTCGGTCGGACGCGGGCTCAAGAAGTGGAGTTCGTTCCGCACGCGCAGGAGAAACTCGTAGGCTTTTTGGGCGGCCTCGACATCGGCGGGCTTGAGGTAGCTCTGCGCCGAGAGATCGTAGAGGGTCGCGATGCCCAATTTAACCCGGGCCATCCATACGGTGTTTTGAAAGTCGCGCAGACCGCCCACCCCGTTTTTCACATCGGGCTCCTGGTTGAAAACGGTGTCGGCAAACTTCGCGCGCCGGTTGGCTTGGTCGTCGAGGCGCGAGAGGATGTAGGCCTTGGGATCTTCGTTGGTGTAGAAATTCCGATAGGTCTGGGTAAACGTGTCCGCCAAGGCGGTGGAGCCGGCGATGCCGCGGGCCTCGAGCAGGGCGGTCTTGGTCTGGATGTCTTTGCGCGCTTCGACGAACACCTCGTCAAGTGTGCGGGTGGAGTGGCCCACCTTGAGCCCGCAATCCCAGAGGAGGTAGAGAATTTCTTGGGTCAGGTGTTCCTGCAGGGGTTTGGCGTCGGCGGGCTTGGTTTTGGCCGGGAAGAGAAACATGACGTCGATGTCGCTCCATGGGGCCAGTTCACCGCGGCCATAACCGCCCAGCGCCAGCAAGGCCACCGGCATGGGCAACGGGCCGTGAGTGCGCGTAAAGGACGCGACGGCGTGGTCGAACAGGGTGCGCAACAACTCGTCGATCGAAGCCGAACGGGCGCGGGCGACGGTGAGCCCGGTGGCGCCGGCATTGTGGAGGATTCGCAGGGCCGTCAGTTCGGACTTAAGATAAGCTTTGGCGGCCGCGAGTCGCTCCGCCGCGGGCACATCGCCGGTAAAAGCGAATATCTCACGATCGGTTTCAGAAGTGCGATGCGGCATGTGACCGGTGACATTGGGACGGAAAGTGGGCCCTCGCAAAGCGAGAAAATCAGGGCTTAAAAAACGGCATTGCCCGCCCCCGAGGCGACCGACCTTGTAGGGGGTTTTAAAACCGCACCGCACCATGGCCGAAATTACCAAGAGTTACGAATCCCGGGACGTTGAGCAAAAGTGGTATGCCGCCTGGCAGCAGGCCGGCTGCTTCGCGGGCAAGGTGACGCCGCATGCCCCGGCCTACAGCATCGCCATTCCCCCGCCGAATGTCACCGGCGTGCTCACGATGGGTCACGTGCTCAACAATACGATTCAGGATATACTTATTCGCCGGGCGCGGCTTGAGGGTCGCTCCGCGATGTGGCTTCCGGGCACCGATCACGCCGGCATCGCGACGCAGACCGTGGTCGAGCGCCAGCTGCGGAAGGAAAAGAAAACACGGCACGATTTTGGCCGGGAAAAATTTGTCGAGAAGGTCTGGGAGTGGCGCGAGGAAAAGGGCGGCATTATCCTCGAGCAACTTCGCCGGCTCGGTGCTTCGTGTGATTGGGATCGCACGCAGTTCACGATGGATCCGCATTACTCGCAGGCGGTGCTTGGGGTCTTCGTAAAGCTCTTCGAGCGGGGAAACATTTACCGTGGCAAACGCATGGTGAACTGGTGTCCCGCGTCGCAGACGGCTTTATCCGACGAAGAAGTTATCATGAAGCCGGTCAACGGCCTGATCTACCGCGTGCGCTACGAACTGACCGAGGCCCCGGGCACGTTCATCGAGGTGAAAACGACCCGGCCCGAAACCATCCCGGGCGACGTCGCGATTGCGGTGCATCCGGAGGATGCGCGTTACACGGCGTTGATCGGAAAAACCGTGTGGCGTCCGCTCAATCGAGCCGCCATCCCGATCATCGCGGATGCGGCGGTGGACAAGGAATTTGGTTCGGGCGCGCTCAAGATCACGCCGGCCCACGACAAGGTCGATTTCGAGGTCGGCACCCGGCACAAGCTTCCGGTGATCGACGTGCTGAACGCCGACGGATCGCTCAACGCGCTCGCCGGTCCCGAACTCGCCGGACTCGACCGTTTTGCCGGGCGCAAGAAAGCCGCGGAAATCCTGAAGGAGTCCGGCGCGCTGCTCGCCGAGGAAGCCTACGCCAACAACGTGGGTTACTCGGAACGCGCCGATGTGCCGATCGAACCGCGCCTGACTTGGCAATGGTGGCTGCGCTACCCGCGGGTCGAGGAGGCGAAGACGGCGGTGCGTGACGGTCACATAAAATTTCACCCCGAGCGGTGGAGCAAAGTCTACCTGCACTGGCTTGAAAACATCCAAGACTGGTGCATCAGCCGCCAGCTTTGGTGGGGTCATCGCATTCCGGTGTGGTATCGCAAAGGCGTCGACAAAGAGTCGCTCACGGAGGCCGATCTGCGCGACACCGCCAAGGTCCATATCTCACTGGCAGGTCCGGCCGACCCGGAGAATTGGGTGCAGGAAGACGACGTGCTGGATACGTGGGCGTCATCTTGGCTCTGGCCGTTCGCCACGCTCGGCTGGCCCGACAAAGAAAAGATGCGCGCTGCGGGTTACGATTATTTCTATCCGACCAGCACGCTGGTGACCGGGCCGGACATCATTTTCTTCTGGGTCGCGCGCATGATTATGGCCGGGCTGGAATTCACGCATGAAGGCGAGCCGCTGGAAAACCGGATTCCTTTCAAGGACGTCTATTTCACCGGGATCATCCGCGACCAGCAGGGCCGCAAGATGTCGAAGTCGCTCGGCAATTCGCCCGACCCGCTCGACCTGATCAACACCTACGGCGCGGACGGCCTGCGCTTCGGCATTATCTCAATTGCGCTGGCGGGGCAGGACATCCGCTTCCAGGAAGACCGCATCGAAGGCGGGAAGAACTTCTGCAACAAGCTGTGGAATGCCTGCCGATTCCGGCAGATGAGCGGAGAGATGGGCGACAACTCCTCGACGCGGGCGATTTCATCGCGCCTCGACGAAACGAAATTCGATGCCGACGACCATGCGATCTTGGAGCGACTGTTGGTGACCACGCGCGAGGTGGACCGCTGCTTCGCCCAATTCGAGTTCAGTGCGGCGGTGCAGGCGTTGTATGGGTTCTTCTGGAATGATTTCTGCGACTGGTATGTCGAGGTCTCGAAGTCTAAACTCCTTTCGCCCGAGACGAAACCGAACTGTCTCGCCATCCAAGACCTCGTGCTCCGGCAGACCCTGTTGCTCCTGCATCCGGTGATTCCGTTCATCACCGAAGAATTGTGGGCACTGCTCGGTTACGGTGCGCCGGGCACCTTCCTGATGCGCGATGCCAGAATCGAAGACGCACCGCACGGCAGGTTGAGCATCGACCAACGTCAGGCTTCCACGGTGGCGAGTGTGAAGATGTTTGTCTCCCAAGCCCGGGCGCTCAAGGCGGAGCACAACCTCGCCAGCCGCCGCGACGTGCGTTTCCTGGTGAAGACCGGTGACGCCGCGTGGGCGGTTCTCGAGGGGAATCTCGCCAAGCTGATGCGGATGTCCGGGGCGACGGAATTTGTCCGGCAAGAAGTGGTGGAAGGCGCGCCCGCGGTGGTGACGACGCTCGGTACGCTCTACCTCGATCTAGCCAGCACCGTGGACGCCGCCGCCGAAAAGGTGCGCCTCACGAAGGAGCTCGAGGCCATGGCCAAGCATATTGCCGGCACGGAGGCGCGGCTGGGCAACGAAGCGTTCATCAGCAAAGCGCCTCCGGCAGTTTTGGAGGGTGCGCGCAAGCAACTCGCCGACCAGAAAGCCAAGCAAGCCGAGCTGATGCGCCTGCGTGCGGCGCTCGGTTGAGAGGCAACCTGCGCCAAAATCGTTTCCGCCCTTGACCGAGCGGGAGTGAGGAGCAGAGTTTTCTTTCCACTGATTTGATGCCTGATGGTGTAAAGGTAGCACAGGTGACTTTGACTCACCTAGTCATGGTTCGAATCCATGTCGGGCAGCCAGTGGGGAAAAACCGAGAACTCAAAATGAGGTTGGGAAAACAATTGGGTAACTCGCGGTGGAAAAGGCGGAAACGGATTTTCAAGTTTTCCCAACCTTTGCCCTAGTTCTTTGTTTGCATCGGACCGCAGCCCATTTTTCGCGGTTTTGATCCCTGCGCAGGAAAGTTGGGAAAACTTTTTTCGGAGACGATTCAGACACATTTCGACATGAATTTTGGCCGTCATCTCCGCTATCCGATCGACAATTTCGGTGTCGTTTCGAACGCGAGCGCCACGCGGCGCTGCACTAGGCGCGCCGCATACAGTTCACCGCGGACCCAAAGCCGGCGGCGGAAGCTCGCACTGAACCGACAGCAAATCACGGCCTCCCGAACGGCCTTTTTACCGCAAACGAGCTATGTCCGGCTGCAAGTCCCGCAGGCTTAGGCTCCAGCGCAATTGAAGAAAACCGTGCCTACGACGCTCTCGCGGGGCACAAATCACACGAGCGTGCGCAAGGCGTCCCGGATCGAATTTAGTGCGCCGGGAGAGACTTCCGTGAAGGTTTTAATCGAGGCGGTGGCGTGGAATTGGATCTCGAGGGGGCGATTCCCGTTGGCGAACTCCGCCCGGGCGAATTTCACCGACTGGAATTTCGATCCCAGAAATTTCCGTGACGACGCCAGGACGTCACCGCTCCCGGTGAACGTCATATCCGCCGCCAACGACGGCGAAATCGTCAGATCGCGACAACCCAGCTCTCGAACCGTGGCGGCGCCAAAGGTCGGCACGAGTGCCTCGATCCACGCCACCGGGTCCACATCGATCACATCGACCGCCAGCGACATCGATCCTAGTTCGCCGAGGAATTGAAACATCCGCCTCGCGCTCCGTGGCGCATCCAGCAACTCGATCTGCGGCGCCACCGAAGAAAGTCGAAACGACGTCGATTCGAACGTGACGAACGGCATCTTTACCGCCCCGCCGAACGCGTCGCGAAACACCTGTTCACCAGTGACACGCTGGACGAAACGGCCGGCAATGGATTTGGCGCGGACCTCCGTTTGAATGAAGCCACGTTCCGACTGGGCGGAGAATGGGTGGCGCGCGATTTCCGCAGCCAGCGTCTTCAACACCCCGGCATCAAGTTGTGGGCTGCGGAACCACCGGGCTCGAGTTTCCATTGGATGGTGCGTTTTTTTTCAGTTCCTCGACAATCCCATCATAGATCGTGAACGCGGTGCTGTCCAACAGGCCGAGCAACGCGTCCCGTTCAATGGCGCTCAGGGTCGTCCGGTTCTTTTTCAGTGTTCCGTCGTCGCTGCGCGCATACTTCCCGAGACACCCATACTTGATGTCGAGGGGATCCTCGGGGTTGGTGAACTCGGCGCTGAATTCATAGTGCTCGCGCGGGTCAGCCTGATGTTCGGAGGTCCAACTAATGGCGCTGATGAAGAATCCCCTCTTCTCCAATTCCAGATATTCGGGGCTCTGCATGACGTCGACGCCGGACATGAACATACGCTTTACCTCGGCCACCACCTTCTCTTCCTCTTCATCCTCCGGTTCGGTGGGCTGCCGATTCAGACGATAGACCTTCAGGGTGGGCACATCCTGCCGGACGTGGCCGGCGAGTTTCTGGCTTAGTTCCTGGAAGAAACGGGTCCGAATCTTCGGATCCTTGATGGCGGAAAAATCCAGTTTACTGATGGGTGCCTTAGCCTCGGTCGCCAATTCGAGTTTCGCGATGATCTCCCGCACGACCTCCTCGGCCTTGCCGTTGCTGTGATGTCGAATCTTCAGTTTACCATCGGCCTGAATCACCTGGATGGTCACCTCTTTCTCGCGTGTCTGAATCGCCTCGGCGCGGGAGTAGTCTGGCTCCTTGTAGCCGACCTTGATGTTGATGACGCCAGGCGACGGGTGCTCGATCTTGTATTCTTCCCGTTGATCGTCCGCGCGCGCCTCTCGCACGGTGTTGATCACGCCCGAGATCCGTTCGAGCGTCGCACTCACGGCCACGTTCTTGGTGGAGTATTTTTCGTCGCGATCCTTGGAGCTATTGAGCTGGAAGAGTTCCTCTAGCTTTCGCCGGTCGACCGGCAGCCGCGAGAGTGCGTCGATCATTGGTTCCCGCGGCTCGCTCGAAGCGAACAAAACCCCGTAGCCTCGCGCAAACATCCAGAGCTTGTCGTGTGAGGTGCCACACGCCTTGAGCATGTCGTAGATGTCCTTGTCGTCGGGGACGAAATACCGGTCGAGGTAGTATTGCGGCATGGTTATTCCATCCCGAGGTTTACGGTGCTGAACGTAAGCTGAACCGTAGCGCCGCGGTTGTATTGGATTTGGTCCACCTGTTTTCGGAACGCCGGCAGGTTATGGTAGGCCTTGGCGAATTCATCCTTAGCCGTTTTGAAAACGAGGAATGCGTTGTCGGCGGGGGTCTGCAGTCGAAGGTGTAGCGCGTCCGCGTCCGTCAACAGGCGCCGCTTCAGCAACAGTTCAAAGATGTAGAGGAATTCTTCGACCTGAGCGCCGGGACCATCGTAGTAGACGATGTAACCGGGCTGTTTCGAGCCGTCATGAAACCGGTAACGCACGATTAGGATTGGGCCGAGTAACATCTCCGCCGTCGCATAGTTAAGCAGGTTGTTCAGCGGCTTCACTTTCGGCCCATACGGATAATAGTAGAGCAACTCGCCTTCGGTTTGCCGGGGAAGAATCGAGTCGGCCTGGAGTCCCTTGATGTCGTTCAGGACCGACAACAGATAGACGATGCGCTCCGGACTGAACACATAGATGTTCTTCTTCTCCGGGACTTGGGCGGAGTGAGGGGTCAGTTTGGAGAAGAATTCGTTGAAGCGCCCCCGGTCGAGGTTGTCGTGATTGTAGACGAAGAGGCCGCCTTGGATGCGGTAGTTCCCTTGCTGCGGAGCAAACTTGCTCCCCCAGTCCGCGCTGAGTTCGGCGGCGGTGATCGCGCGACTAAGGCTCCTCAGGGCGCTGACAATCTTGGCATGTTTCAGGGACCCGACCGCATAGCTCTTGAGATCGAAGTGGATGTAGGTTCTGAGGTGGAAATAGGGGTCCTCGTAAAAGAACACGACATCGGCCGGGTAGTCTTTTAGCTGCAGAGCTGCAGCAGGCGCCGCGCCCTCCGGTTCATTGCTGACGGGAGCGTCCACCTCTTTCGCTTCATCCGCATCTGCATCGACCTCGCTCGGAGGCAGTTGCGGAATCGGTCCCTTGAAATTGTGGTCACTCGTCCCCGCTCGTTCCCAGCCAAATGGCTTGAAGATTCGGTCGGAGACCTCGCGTGCGATTTCGGCGATTTGAGCAGTTTCTGCCATTGAAGGGAGGGATCACAGCTGAAGCCAGGACGGCCGGACGGGACGCTGATGACTCGACCGTTGGGCGAATTGCACCGCGTGCCAACGCTATATTGGATGCCATCGGCAACAACCGCGTGAGTTTCCTGCTTTCCCGTTATCCGATCGAAGATTTCGGTGTCACTTTTGTGCTCTGTTTTCCGGGGCCGAAGCCGACTGCGATGCCCTGAGTTTGTTGCACGAATTGCGAGTATTCCTTTCTGAGTTTTGCGAACGCCGCGCGCTGAAACTCAGGCTCCATTGAAGCCAGTTGCGCCATGCGTTTGGCGCTGAAGTGCCATGCCTCATTCTCATTCTTGATCGACGCAAGATACTCCTGAATTTCCGGCACCAGGCGGCTCATCCTGAGGATTTTTGTGACCGCTCCCGGGGTGCATCCTACGCGCTTGGCGAGCGCCAAGCGGTGCGGCACCACACCCGTTTCGAGCATCGCCTGCCATTTCTGCGCACGCACGATGGCATGTTCGACTACCTTCAGTGTTTTGGGCTGCGGGACGGTTCGCACCCGAGACTCCAACCGCAGTGTCTGGCGAACCGGTGCGACGATGGTGATCTCGCCGCGCTGTGCGTTGCTGAAATCCACCCGTGCCCCAAGGTCTAACCCTCGAATCGAAATCGCGCGGCGGGTTGCGGCAGATTCCGATTGAGCCGCGGCGCGCTCCTCCATGCCGCGCACCAACTCTGCGAGGTGGAGCTTGATGTTGATCTCCATGACTCGTGAGGCGGCGGCCGATGCCATCGCTGGGTCTTCCTGTGGCTTGCGCCGTGTGCTTGGTTTAGCGCCACGCACGTCGACGCGCTCGACGAAAAGCCGGATGAGTTCCTTTCGCTCCGCCGCTGGCAAATTCGGCAGCACCTGCCCGAGTCGTTCCAAGTTATCCCGGATGCGTCGCTCCTCCAGGGCACCGGCCTCGGATGCAACCAGCGCCTGCCTCGCCCGCTCCTGATCCACGAGCAATCTCTGCCGCTCGTCCCGAAGGTCGGCAGCGCGCCGAATCAGCGCTTCGCGCAGCGCGTCTGCACCGTCGTTGGCAACCGCCTCAGCGCAGTTGCGCAGCTTCTTATCCACCACCGTGAGCGCCTCCTTGATGCGGTCGACCTCCCGGCGAAGCGCGTCACGGTCGCCTACGCGCATCCGTCGCGACACCTCCACCATCTCACCGATCAGCGTCGGGTGCTTGCTGGCCTCCCCGATCAGGGCGATGACCACCCGTTCGAGCGCATCGGCCGAAAGTCGCCCAACCGCACAGGGGCGCGTCGCGGATTCACGTCTGAACAGGCTGCAAGTGTAGTAACGATACTTCACGCCGCGGACGCTTTTCTTGCCGCTGTCGTTCGGCACCAGCGCCCGGCCGCATGAGCCGCACCAGGCGAGCCCCTTGAGCAGGTGATTCTGTGCATCGCGTTCCTGAAACAGGTAGACTGGCCTCGTTTTCGTCTCGGCGGTGGCTGCATTTGCTCGGTCCCAAATTTCCTGTGAAACTAAGGCCTCATGTTTGGCGGCGTATTCCTGACCTTCAAATTTCACCACACCCCGGTAGAGCGGATTGCGAATAATGAGGCGCAAGCCGTCAGAGCGGAAGATTCGGCCACCCCAAATGTCACTGGTGCCATCACGGCGCTGCATGACCCGCTCGGGGGTGCGCAGACCCTCAGCGTTCAGCGCGTTTGCGATGTCGGTCAGGGATACAAGCTGGGCGGCCTGCTCGAAGATTCGGCGGATCACGAGAGAGTCGGTCGGGTGCTTCTGGAGCGACTGCGTGTTCTTATCGTAGCTGTAGCCGTATGGCACCATTCCGCCGTTCCAATAGCCGCGCATGGCTTGTTGCCGCATTTTGATGCGGGTCTTCTTCGCGGTGTTCCGACGCTCGAAGTCGGACACGCTGATCAGGATGTTATTCTTCAACCTCCCCTCTGGCTCGCTTTCGGAAATGTCCTCGGTGGCGCTTTCCAACCGACACCCATGCCGCTCAAGGAATGCGCGAAACGGACCCCATTCGTCCATGTTGCGCGACATGCGCTCCAGTTTGAAGATGACGACCACCTTCACCTCGCCGGCTTCGATCATTCGCTTGATCGACTGAATCCCGGGCCGATTCATCGAGCCACCCGAGTAGGCGGCATCGGTGAACGACGCGACTTCATACCATCCCTCATCTGCGCGTTGCCGGATGTAGTCCCGGCAGACCGCTGTCTGACTTTCGCACGAATCAAACCGGCCGCCGACCTGATTGTCCGTGGAAACTCGCGCGTAGATGGCCACTGGAACCCGCCTATTTCCGGGTTCGGTGACCGCTGAAGGTCTGGGCGGCATTGGCTAGTTCAGTGCGATCTTGTGCGGCGGCGGCTCGGCATCGTTGAGCTGGTAGGCGAGCCCACGGGTCTTCCCGCCGGGTCGTATATGCCCGACGACCGTGAGCCGATGCAGCGCGCGATAGGTCGCCGACCTTGACAGCCCGAGTGCTTCTCGGATCGCTGCGGGCGACCCACGTCCCGCCAACTCCAAGTAGTCCAAAATGCGATGCTCGTCTGAGCCGACGTCACCGGGCGTGGTTGTGACGGGGGTAGAAACGACGACCTCGCCGGACGATGGAGGTGTCTCCACAACGCGTTTTGCCTCGGACAGCGAGATCGCCTTGCACAACAGTTCAGCGACACGACGACGTCGCTCGTCGTTGGTCAGAACTATGGCCATTTCTTCCGTGGGTCTCATATCGCGATCCGCATCCTCCCTGCATTTGCGGGCGCCAGCCGCACGGTCGGAGCCACCGGCATGGCGGATTCCGATCGCTCGGAACGACACGTTCGAGCCCTTCGTGACTTCGCCCCGCTGACCATGACAGGCTGCATGGCTACGACCGGTGCCGGCGTCTCTCCCGGTGATTCATCTTCATCGGGACGGCTAGCGGCGGGGACCACCGGGGCCACGGACTCGACATCGCCGGTTGATTCGGTCGCCTGCTGAGCCGCGGCCTGGTTCTTCGCGATGTCGAGTAGATCGACGAGTTCACCCTGTCGTTTCAGGAGTTCGCGGTAGCGCTCCTCATGCTCGAAGACTTTTCCGGTCAACGCGGTCAACTCCGCGAGATGGGTTCGGCAGCGGGCGAGTTCGTCACGAAACCGTGTCACCTGTTCTTCGATTGATCGCGCCGCGTGCTCCAACGAACTGATCGACCCCACCGGGGACGCCGAGATGTTCGCAGGGTATTCCCCGGTGCCGCGGAGGATCACTTTGTCGGGCCAGGTCGAACGGTATTCGAGTTTGAAGCCCGCCAGTTCGCCGAGGACCACGGTCCCCGCCCGACCGGCGAGGTGATCGTCACGATGGTCGGCCGCCAGATATACGAGCGCCGCCCCGGCCTCGGCGCGCTCGGTGTAGGTCTTCGTCCCGACTACCATCCGGAATTTCTCACCCTGTGTGTCCACCCTGACGCCGAGATCTTGCTCCGCAGCCGCGAGCTGGCGCTCCAACCGAGCCAAATCCTCGCCGACCATGCGCAAACGGCTGCGAGTGCCATACTGCGATTCGCTGTGTTCGGAACGCAGCCGCGACAGCCGCATGACCTCGGCGTCCACCTTGGCCTTCTCCATGACCAGCGGATTGCCGGACGCGATGGCTTTGACCTCCGCATAGGTGAGCGCCGGCGAGTCGAGATCCTCGATCCGGCGGGCCACGGTCTGCCCGGTCATCACCTGGGAGATGAACTTCGCCTTGGTTTCCAGCGTTTGCCACATGTAGGCGTCGAAACTGCCTTCTGTGACGTAGCGGTTTACCCAGACCACGGCGTTTTGATTGCCCTGCCGCAGAATTCGGCCCTCCCGTTGCTCGATGTCAGCCGGCCGCCACGGCGCGTCGAGATGGTGCAGAGCCACCAGTTTGGTTTGGGCGTTGGTGCCGGCGCCCATCTTTTGCGACGAGCCCATGAGCACGCGCACCTTGCCTGCCCGCACATCCTTGAAGAGCGCGAGTTTCGCGGCATCGGCGTCGAAATCCTGAATGAACGCGATTTCGTCGGGTGGCACGCCACGGGCGACGAGCTTGGCCTTTACGTCCTGATAGACCGAGAACCCCCGACCTTCGACCTTGGGCGTGGATAGATCGCAAAACACCATCTGCGTCAGCCGGTCCTTCCGGGTGTCCTGCCAGATCGAGAAGATTTCACGGACAGCTTGATTGACCTTTCCCTCCGGTGCATCCGCCGCGCCGCCGCGGACGAGCCGTAGATCGAGCGCGGCTTTGCGGCCTTCGCCGGTGATCTTGAGCATGTTGTCGACGGATGGATCGACCTTCTCGCGTTTTAGTTTCTCCGCCCGCTGGGCCAGCGACGCGACGAACGCCTTCAATTCCGGCGTGGTGGGCGCCCGCACGATGCGGGCTTTGCCGCCTTCAAGTGCGGGGATAGGCAGCTTGAGCATGTCCGCCGTCTGGACGTCGGCCATCGACCGGAACATTTGCATCAGCTCCGGCACGTTCACGAATCGCGCGAAGCGGGTGTGCAGGCGGTAGCCGGCACCATCCGGCGCCAGCTCCATCGCGGTGACGGTTTCCCCGAAGGTGCCGGCCCACGCGTCGAAGTGTTGGAGGTTCTGTTGCCGCAACACCTCCATTTGCAGGTAGCGCTGCATCGTGAACATCTCCGCCATCGTGTTAGTGACCGGCGTGCCGGTGGCAAAGACGACCCCGGCGCCGCCGTTCTGTTTCTGGATGTGCTGCACCTTGAGAAACATGTCGAAGGCCCTCTCCGAAGCGGTCTGGGGCAGGCCCGCGACTCGGGTCATTTTGGAAATGTAGAACAGGTTCTTGAACGCCTGCGCCTCATCCACGAAGAGCCGATCCACGCCGAGTTCCTCGAACGTGAGGGTGTCGTCTTTGCGGTGCTCCGCGCCGAGTGCCTTGATCCGGGCTTCGAGTTTCTTTTTCGCCCGCTCCAATTCCTTCACGATGCGCGTGCCCGACGACGAGGCGCCGATGCGGCTTTTGTGTTCGAGGATGCACTCCGTGAGTTCCTCGAGCTGACCGTCGAGAAAGTCCTTCCGCGCTTGGGTGGAGAGTGGCAGCCGCTCAAAGCCGGAATGGGTGACGATGATTGCGTCCCAGTTGTTGGTCGCGATGCGACTCATCAGTTTGCGGCGCCGCAGGCTCGCAAAGTCATCGCGACCGGCGGCGAGGATGTTCGCCCCCGGGTAGAGCGTCAGCAACTCGGAGCTGAACTGGCCGAGCATGTGGTTTGGCACGACGAACATCGGCTTCCGCGCCAGCCCCAGTCGCTTCAACTCCATCGCTGCCGCCGCCATCGTGTAGGTCTTCCCGGCGCCGACGACGTGGGCGAGGAGCGCATTCGGCGTCTGGAGAATTCGCCACACGGCGGCCTTTTGATGCGGACGGAGGGCGATGGTCGGACTCGCTCCCGGCAATGTGAGGTGGTCGCCGTTAAACGTTCGTAGCCGCAGGTGATTGAACTCCCGGTTGTAGAACTCCACCAGCCGGGCGCGCCGCGCGTCGTCCTCCCAGATCCATTCGGCAAACCGATCTTTGATTTTCTGCTGTTTGTCGCGGGCCGCCTCGGTGGCCGTCACGTTGACGGTGGCTTTCCCCTCGTCGTCGTAGTCGAAAATCGTGGGCGTTCGCAGATTGAGGGCATTCTCGATCAATGAGTGACCGGCAGCACGGGCAGTGCCCCATTCGCTGCGGTCAGCGACACCCGTCTTGATGGCGGAGTTGACCTCAACGGTCCACAGACCGACCTGCGCGGCGTGATGCACCCGCACGTCTTCCGGGCGATGGCCATGCAGTAGTTCGACCGCGAAGGCCGCGACATCCCGCGCGGGAATCCACGCCGAGCCCAACCGGACGTCGATTTCTGAGGCGGTGAGATCGGTCGGTTGCACTCCGGCCAATGCCTCGACGTTGTGACGGTAGCGCGGATCGGTTTTAGCCGCGTGCTCCGCCATCGCGAGTTTCCGCCGGACGTTGCCCGACAGGTAATCGTCATCCGTTTCCCACCGTTGGCTCTCTGGGTTGAGAAACAATGCGCCTTCCAACTCCGGCAAAAAATCGGCCTCGGATTTGCCGAGCAGTTGACCGATGTGGGCCAGATCGACGCGGCCCTTTTCGCTGAGGGTGATGACGAGTGCTTCCTTGGCGCCGCCGGCGGCCAGCACCGGCTGGCGACGCTGAATGGTCCGTTCCCGGAAGATGGCGGTCTTGGTCGCGATATTTGTGTCGTCGTCGTAGTTCTCCAACGAGAGGAGCAACGGCAGGTCAGGGTCACCGGCGAATGCGCGGACGTTGACCGAGTGCGACACGGGGCCGAACTGCCCGGTGAAATAGTCGTAGTCCTGATTGAGGCGAAAACGCGCCGCATCTACCTCCTCATCCGGCCGATTCTCCACTTGCGTGCGCAGGCAATCGCGCGCCGCGTCGCGCACGTAGATCAACCGCCGGATGCGACGCGCCAACGCCGATGGCAGATCGGTCAAAAGGCGGAGTTCGTCACCGTCGCGCACGGCAATGCCGCCGCCGCCCTCGTTTGTGAGCACGTAGGCGTTGGGTTTGACGCCTGCCGGGGCCGGAATGGTCTGCCGCAGCACCGCCGCCTGGGCTTCCGTCAGCGGTTTGAAAATGCCGGCGGGCAGACTGGCCACGGTTCCCGCGATTGCCTCACCCAAGTCGCGGCCGTCTGCGCTGAGTCTCACTTCCTCCCGGCCATACATGCCGTGCTCCACGCGCTCCAGCCTGCCGAGCATCATCTCGGGGTGCGCATGGAAGTATTCGTTGAGAAAGATCGGATTCGACTCCGTGCCGAGCGGCCGACTTTCCCGCCACGGCAGGCCACCGGGCTTTTCGCCGGCCGCGCGTTTGCGGAGAAACACGATGTCGGTCGTGACTTCGGTATTGGCGTTCTTCTTGAACGCGGAGTTCGGGAGCCGGATCGCGCCGACAAAGTCGCAGGACTTCGCCACCGCCTCGCGCAGGTGCGGATACTGTTTGTCCAGTGTCCCGCGTGACGTGATGAAGGCGACCAAGCCGCCGGGGCGCACGCGTTCAGCCGCTGCGACGAAGAAGTAATCGTGGATATGAAACTTCCGGGGATTGAGCTTCGGATCGAAGGGCGCGTAGTCGCCGAACGGGACGTTGGACACGGCGAGGTCGAAGCCGTTGGTCGGCAGCGTCACATTCTCGAACGCCTGCGAGCGGATGTCCGCATCCGGATAGAGTGCCGTCGCGAGCCGGGCAGTGAGCGGGTCGATTTCCACGCCGGTCAGGCGGGACCGCGCGGCCATCGACTCCGGCATCAAACCAAAAAAATGCCCGAGGCCGCACGCGGGCTCGAGGATTCGACCGTGTTTGAATCCAAGCCGATCCAACGCTGCATACATCCCGCGGATCACGGTTGGCGAGGTATAGTGGGCGTTGAGCACGGTGGCCCTCGCCGAACTCATCTTGTCCGGCTCCAACAAGGCGGCCAATTCCTCCTGCTCCGCCCGCCACTGCGGCGCGTCTTCTGGGGTGGCAAACACTTGCGGCAATCCGCCCCAGCCGACATACTTGGCGATAGTGGATTTCTCCTCCGGCGTTGGCGGACGGGATTCGGCCTGCACCCGGCGAAGCGTGCGGATGGCCGCGACGTTCTGCCGATACTTCTGCTTCAGCCCACCTTCGCCAATGCGGTCGGCATCGGTGATGCGGTAGTTGGCTGCATTGAGCGGACCTACGTCGGCTGCTCCGGCGGCAACAGGAGATACTTCTCCCGCACCAGCTCCCACGCCTGATCGTGCGCCTGCTGGGGACTCAGCCCCTGGCGTTTGAACTGGCGCATCAGCGCTTCCATCTCGTCCAGCGTCCGCTCCTGGGCCTCCTGCAGTGCCGGGACCAGCCGGCCCCGCGCCTCCAGATCCCGCACCATTCGCGGACAATGCTCCCGCCAATGGGTCTCCGCCATCCGGCCGTAGTTCAGGAGTTCGCTCATGGTTGGGGTGCGCGAAGAGGTCGAGTTGTCCGGGATCGTTGAGACGTTTTTGCGCCATGCCTCATGTCGTTTCAATCGTGATGCGCCGGACCTGCGGCCCCGGCCGGGCGCCGGTCGACCGCGGGAAGTTGACCCGCAGCTCGCACAACCGGCCGAGATCGAGCGCCGCCCGGACCTCGGCCAAGTCGCGGCCTTCGACGACGATTTCGTCGCGGTCGGTCTTGATCGTCAGCAACTCGGGTTCACCCAACGTATGCTCCCACCGTTTGAGCTGATCGGACGGAAAGGAAACCCACCCGCCGACCAGGGCAAAGCGCACCACGCGAGCCGGATCGCCGTCCGGCGAGATTTCGCCCCAGTTCGGAGGCGCGGGTCGGGTGAGCGGCTTGGTTCCGGGGAAGACTTCGATGCTCATGCGGCTTTGGGGCTAAGGGTGGGAGCGACGCGGGACGCCCAACGCGCGCGCCACGAGCGCCGCGGGGCCGGGTTTTCGACCTGCTCGGCACCGACCAACTCAAGTGCGAGTTTCCGGTCGGCGGTGCGCATCATGGCTTCCCGGGCCGCGGCGCGGTCCGAGGTGTAGATCATCTGGCTCTCCCGGAAACGGGAGTTCGAGACATACGCCTGTTTGAGGTTACCCGCCGCGATGCCGGCGTCGGCCATCAGCAGGAGGCCTCGATCCACGGTCTTTCCCTGCGAGGCGTGCGAGGTGGTTGCATACCCGTGGGTGAAACCGCGGAACCAGGCCGGCAGCACCCGCCCGTCCTTGAGAGAGATTTCACCCGTTTGGTCGATGCCCGCGATTTCAACCAAGTCGCCGTTGCGCAAATCCGCCGGCTTCACGTTCGCGCGAATCAAGAGCCGGTCGCCAACCGCGAGGGAGATTTCGTTGGTGGAGCCGACCTCGAAGCCGCTGGCGTGGCGCGGGTCTATCCGCAGTTCACGCCCGTCGGTGGCGCGCAGCACCAATTGACGCCCCTCCTGCCGGATCACGGCGACCGTGTCGAATTTCCTGAATTGGCCCCAGGTATGATGGAACGTGAGCACGTCGCCCGGCCGGTAGTTCTCCACCCGTCGCCGGTCCTCCTGCGTCCATTTGAGCGACTCTACGGTTGCGACCGAGTGGTCGTTGCCGGTGAGCACACCGGCGGCACGCAATTGGGCGCGCACGGCGGAGGTGAATTCGTGGATTTCTTCCCACACCGGCGAAATCGCCAGACACGACTTTCCGGATTGCACCGTCCGCACGTAGTCCGCCGCGGCCTCCTGCCACAGGGCACCGCCGTCGGGCTGCTCATGCACCGCGCCAAGGCGGGTGAATTCATTGAACGCGCCGAAGGCATCGCCCTGCGCCAGCCGTGCGACCGCCTTACGGAATGCCGGGTCTTTCTGGCGGCGAATCTCTGTCAGGTGAAATACCGGGACGCGGGCAAATTCCTGCAGGCACCGGATCGCGTCGCCGGCCTCGATCGAGGTGTGTTGCTTGATGTCGCCGACGAGGAGCAACCGGTTGTCGTTGCGCGCGGCCAGCCGGCAGAGGTCGCGCATTTGCCTAACCGACACGAGCCCGGCTTCGTCCACGATCAGCACGCGCCCTTTCGTCGCCAGTTGCAGCGACTCGTTGGCGAGCAATTGCTGCAACGTATCGGCTTCCGCGGTGAGTTCCCGACGAAGGATGTCGGCGGCGCCGGACGATGGGGCGCAGCCGAACACACGCCCTCCTGCATGTTCGATACACGCGACTACACTCTTGAGGCACGTAGTTTTGCCGGTGCCTGCGTCACCCTGGAGAATAACCACGCCCGAAGTAGATCCAAGGACACCCTTCACGGCGGCGGCCTGATCGGCGCCGAGTTCCATCCGGGCGGGCGCGGGGCCGAAACGTTTGCGGGCTTTGAGTTGCCCGTTGGCCCACCCAGTGAATTCCCGCTCCGCGTCCAAGGCATCGCGCGAGGCAATCTCCTCGTCGACGCGCACCAGATCCCCGGTCCGTTCGCGACTGACCAGCGCGCGTTTTAGCGCATCGAGGGCCACTCGGCCGCGACCGGCCACGAGTGCTTCCCGCAGCAGCAATCGGTCATCGACGACCGATTTGCGCTCGAAGACGTGGGCTTCGGCGGATCGCAATGCCTCCGCTGGCGTCACCGACGACGGATTGACCTGCCTCCCCGCTGCACGCGCCACCACGGCCCGCAACGCGTCCAGATGCTCGCCTGCCTCGACCAGCCAGCCCGCGCGCAGCGAGGCGGCAGTCGCCTTGGTCTTGTCGGCCCGACTCCGGACCGCGATGGCCTGCAGCTCATCCTGGGAATGGCTACCAGTCTTTGCCGCCTCGCGGAGAATTTCCCGTCGACGCTTGCCGAAGACTTCGCGCAAGGCGGCGGGAACGCCTTTCACCGCGAACCCGATGCGCTGGCCTTGTTCCAGTTCATACCCCGCGGCGGTCATCATGGCCGCGAGTTTATTGTAGCAGACTTCCCGCAGGTAACCCTGATGCCGGTAGAATCCGGACGGCTGGACGCCCTTCCACCGCTCTTCGCTTCCGTCGAAAGTGAGGTTCATGATGCACACGTGGGTGTGCAACTGGGGGTCAAGCGCCCGGTTGGCGTCGTGGGTGACGACCGCCGCGACCATCTCTCCCGTGCGCCGGTCAGAGTTTTGGCCGCCTCGCCGCACGCGCGTCGCCGTCAGGGCCTCGGCTTCTTTAAGCGTCTCGGCCACGGCTTCCTGCCACCACTGTCCGATCCGTTCGTCACCGCCGACCAGATGTAGCACCGACACATCCTTGGGCGGAGAAATCTGGCCGAAGTAGCAGACTCGCCGGTTCTCACCCTTATTCCGCACCATGAGCTTTGCTCCGGAGACAGGATGAAGGCCCGCACAAAGATTGGTGAAGTGGGCCAACTCGCACACCCCTTCCAATCCAAGACGTTTGGCACCCTGACCCTGCCACCGCATTTCAACCTTACCCTCCTGCGTCAGGTAGTCACCCACGGCCATGTGCTCCCGGAAATACTCCACGGCACCGTTCGCAAGCACACAGGGTTTATCGAATCTCACCATGATTCGAACCATGCCTAAAAACCATACGATGGCGAGTCTAAACGCCATACGAGGCAACCAAGAAGGCCTGAGATCGAGCAATTGAGTGACCCAGCCGGCACTATTCTCTCACCGAGAGATTGCACCTTGCTCAAGGCATCTAAGAGCGGCACCAGCCGCATGTTCTGCCTATAAATCCGAGGACACGCCACCCCTAGCGTTCGCTAGGAAATTCTCGTTCCGCCACCACTACATCGCTACTTCGCCACTACTCGACCACTACTTCGTCGCTACTTTCTACCGGCCATACGAAAATTTTTTTCGATTTACTTAAAGCCATACGCAGATAGCGTTCCGGCGATGGCAGAAACCAACGAACTTCACGCCCGCCTCATGGAGGACGCCCGGAACTACGACCCCACCGCGCACCACCGGGGCCTGCTCGCGCCTTACCGCGACGTGCTCCTCGTCTGGCGGGCGAAGTTCATGAGCTACGAGCACATCGCGGCGACGCTCTCCGCCAACGGCATCAGAGTTTCGCCGGCCGGCGTCGGCGTTTACTGCCGCAGCCAATTCACGAAGGCCGAGATCGAGCGCGTCCGCCGTGAGAACCGCGCCACGATCCGTGCCACCGCACCAGCACGCGCTTCCAACCCAGTTCCTCCGGCGGTCATGCCGCCTCCCGTCGAACCCACCTCCGGACGGCGCGGCCCGAAGATCGCGCGGGATAACTACTGAACCTCTGTTCCTAACCATGCCCACCAAACGCATTATTCTATTTCCCCAGGACAAGGGCGGTATCGGCAAGAGCTTTGTCGCCACCTTACTTCACGACTATCTCACCGACGCTGGCGTTCGCGTAAAGGCGTTCGACCTCGATCACGCGAATTCGACGTTCAACCGGCTGGTGCCCGAAGCCGAGTTCATCGACACCGACGTCGACGCCGACAAACTCGGTGTGCTCGACCGGATCGTCCATGTTCTCCCGGACGCCGATGTCGTGTTGGTGGACAACCGTGCCACCGGCGGCAGCAAGGTGATCGCTTACCTCGACGAGACGCGCCTGCCGGAGTTGCAGGATGAATTCGGCTGCGTGCTGGTGTTCGCAGTGATCGCG
>NEVA01000028.1 GCA_002304445.1 Opitutia bacterium Tous-C4FEB
GCGAAAGGGCGAGGTACGATTCGCCGAAGTCGCGGCTGCGCTCCACCCGCAAAGCCCGCAGGTCGGCCGGTTCCCAACGCGAAGCGGAGCCGGAGCTGTCCGCCGCATCGCCGGACGAGCCGAGGCCGGGCAGGGGTGCGGTGAGCGGACGAGCCGGCGGACTTTCGCCGCGCAGCAGGAAAGCCAGATCCTCCCAGCCCCCGCGCAAACCCGCCGCCTGCATGTCGTCGAGTTTGCCGAGCGAGGCGACGACCTGCTGGCGCGGACCGCGCGCCGTGCGCACCGTGCGGCACAAATGCCAATAACTGTAACCGACCCCGCGCGCCGACTTGGTTTTACGTCGTAGGAACACGCCCGGCAATATCGCAGAAACCTCACCGCTCCACAACGGGGCGTTCGGCACTACATACCTCCAGCAACTCGGTTCCCCTCGTAGCCGCCCGCAGCCGAAAATCCGCTCTCCTCTGAAACTTTTTCAGGCTTCCGCTCCAACTGCGGAACTCGGGTTAGGAGGCCGTCGGCGCGAGCGAGAGCGGCGAGGAGTTGCGGGCTTAGGCCCGTGCCGATGCGCAGGCGGGCGTTGAGTGCTGAAACGTGGGAGACGGCAGCGTCGGGCCGGGGTGCGAGCGTGAGGCTCTCGACGGTGGCGCGACGGACGAGGAGGCGGCGAGTGTGGGCGAAGAGGACGGCGGTGTTGCCCGCGTCGCCGGCGAGGGAAGCGTTGAGGAGGAGCAGGCGGGGGCGGCGGGCGGGCATGGGCGGCGTTATTTGTATGATTTGTGGGATTGCCGGTGACTCCAGAAGGCCACGTAGAAGGAGAGCGCTACGGTTGCGAGTGAGCCGAGCGCCGGAGTATCGAAATTTCCGAGCGCGTAGAGGCCGACAGCCAACATGAATAGGCCAAAGATAATGCTGAACCAGACTCCGAAACGGCGAAAATCACGCATGGGCTGCCACGAGGTGGGTTAAGTTTACTCCGTCCCCTCGTTGAGCGTGCGGAGGTATTCGGTGTAGCTGAAGACGCGGTTGCGGCGGTGGCCGGTGATTTCGCGGACGATGCCTTGCTCGACCAGCACGACGAGGGCGGTGTTGGCGGTGGGAGCGGTAAAACCGAATTTTCCCACGAGGCGCGTGACGGTGGTTACGGGTTGTTTTTGGAGGATGTCGTGGAGCTTGATCGCGGAGACGCCTTTGCGGCCGAGGGCGTGGAGACGGGCACGGTCTTGCTGGAAAACTTGGAGCAGGCGGCGGGCGGTGTCGGCGGCCTGGTTGGCGGTTTCTTCGACGCCTTGCAGGAAGAAATCGAGCCACTCTTCCCATGTGCCGTGCGTGCGGACGCGCTGGAGGAGATCGTAGTAGGTGTTGCGGTGTTTTTTTAGAAAAAGGCTGAGGTAGAGCAACGGTTGGGGGAGGACGCCGTCGTGGCAGAGCAGCATCGTGACGAGGAGGCGGCCGGTGCGGCCGTTGCCGTCGAGGAAGGGGTGGATGGTCTCGAATTGCGCGTGGGCTAGGCCGGCGCGGACGAGGGAGGGCACGTCGTGGTTGTGCAGGAAGAGTTCGAGCGAGCCCATGCACGCAAGGACTTGGTCGGGCGGGGGCGGAACGAAGAGGGCGTTGCCGGGGCGCGAGCCGCCGACCCAGTTTTGCGAGATGCGGAACTCGCCGGGGCGTTTCTCGCTGCCGCGACCTTTGGCCAAGAGCACGCCGTGGACTTCTTTGATGAGGCGGAGGGAGAGAGGAAACCCTTCGGCTAGGCGTTTCATGCCGTGTTCCATCGCGGCGACGTAGTTGGAAACCTCGGTGACGTCGTCCAAGGGAGCACCGCTGGCGGCGTCGTTCTCGAAGAGCAGGAGTTCAGAGAGGGAGGATTGGGTGCCCTCGATTTGGGACGAGAGGACCGCTTCCTTTCGCACGTAGGAGTAGAGGAAAAGCTGGGGATCGGGGAGCAGGCCGGTGACTCCAGAGAGGCGGCCGAGGGCGATCCCGGCGCGTTGAGCCATGCGCTGGAGGGAGCCGTCCCACTGGAGAGGCGGCGCTGGGGGCAAAGGATTGGGCACGAAGGCGAAACAGGGTTCGCCGACGAAGGAAACGGGGGCTTTGGTGCCGCTGGGACCTCTTTCCATAATTAAATAAAACGAAACTTGTTTAATTATAGGAAGTCTTAATTAAGTGAAATCGATCTAGTTTAATTAAAGCGGTGTATCAATTAAGCGGAGTCAAAATAGCGGTAAGAGGAGTGGTTATAGGGTTAGAACGAAACAAAGCGCGCACCAGCTTTGTGAGGGGAATCGTTCGAGATGCGCCAATTGGGACCGCAGCATCAGCCCGATGGAGACATTGGGCTCCGCCTTCAGACCTTGGGCTTAAAGCGGACGAGCTTCTGGTCGCCGGCCACGTAGAGCGGGTGACGGGGATGGCCGGCTTGGGTGGTGCCGAGGCACCAGAGTTCGCGTTTCCCGAAGAGGCGGACGACGGCGTCGGCGCGGGCTTGGTAAGCGCCGCTCACGCCCCAAGCGGCGACGATGCGGTCGCAGCGGGTCGCGGCGGCGAGCAGGGAGGCGTCGTTTTCGAGGCCGACGGGATCAGGGTCGGCCATCATTTCTTTCGGGTAGGGCGTGCGCAGGCCAAAGAGGTTGGCCATCCAGAAACCATCGAAACCGTCGCGTTGCGAGAAGCGCGCAATGCGGCGCAGGGTGGGATCGAGCTGGGCTTCGTCGGCGGTGCTGGGATTCAGGCCGATCCACATGATCAACCGCTCGCCGAAGAGCGGATTCCAACGGTGCACCAAGCTGTAGCGGTGGCGGCGATCCGGCGAGAAGTGACAGGGGTTTTCCAAGACAGCGAAGGAAGCTCGGGCCGGTCTGAAGGCCCGAGCGTGGCGTTCCTAGCTTGGGCGTGGCCGATTCTACTCCGGCAGGGGCTTGTCCTTCGTTTCCGGGGCGAGCCAGATCAAGAACAGGCCGGCGACGTAGACCAAGGTGATGATGGCGCCCGCCTTGGCGTAGCTGCCGTCGAAGGTCTGCATCAGTGCGCCCATCTGCAACGCACCGACGGCGGCGAGGATCCGGCCGGCGTTGAAGGCAAGACCTTGGCCCGTCGCGCGTACCCGGGTGGGGAACAGTTCGGGCAGATAGAGCGGCAGCCAGCCGTAGAACGAGGCGGTGAGCGCACCGACCATAAACGTCATGCCGAGAAACGCGGGGCCGTAGGAATCGAAGCCGCGGAAAAGCACGGCGCACGCGACGAGCGAGCCGGAACACATCAGGAAATAGGCCAGCCGGCGCGTGATGAAGCGACCGATGTAGGCGCCGAGCAGACAGCCCAAGACGGCACCGATGCCGGAGGACATGGCGGTCCAGCCTTTGGCGGCGGGGTTGGCGGCTCCGGCCATCTTGTCGGCCCAGAGCGGGAGCCATTGTACGGAGCCCCACGTGCCGATGAGCGCGACCGATGAGAGTGCCGTCGCGATGAGCGTGGTCTTCCAGAGCTTCGGGCCGAAAACCTCCTTCAACGGGTCGGCCTTGGCGGTATCGGCTTTGACCGAGGCCTGCCATTTCTCGGACTCCGGGACGAAGAGGCGGAAGCCAAACGTGAGCAAGGCCGGGGCGGCGCCGATGAGCGCGACCCAGCGCCACGAATCGACCGTGACCTTGAAGAAAATCGCGAACACCGCGATCAGCGCGAAGCCGACGTTGGCCGCCGCGCCGATCACGCCGGCCATGAGCGGACGGTGTTTGGCGGGCCAGACTTCCATCACGAGCGCGATACCGAGCGACCATTCGCCGCCCATGCCGAGCGCGGCGATAAAGCGGGCGGCGCACAGGTGCCACGGTTCTTGGGCGAAGTAGATCAGGCCGGTGAAAAGCGAATAAACAAGAATGCTGGCGGCCATCGCCTTGACGCGGCCGATCTTGTCGCCGAGCCAGCCGAAGAGCACGCCGCCGCCGGCCGCCCCGAGGAGAAACGCCGCCGTGGCGTAGCCCATCCATTTTGCGACGAAGGCGTCGTTCATGGTGAGGCCGTGGACAGTCTGCATTTCCAGCAATGCGGGCCGGGCAATCAGCGGAAAGAGGCCCATTTCCATACCGTCGAACATCCACCCGAGGAAGGCGGCGGCGAGCACGGCATAGAGGCGTTTCTTATCGGGCGGGGCGTTGGGATCGATGGGAGTGGACATATAGGGGTGGAGGGGCCGACCAAAAAAAATTAGTAGGTGGCCGCGCGCGTGGGCGAGCGGATAATCGCCCTTTTGCTGCCGCACCGTCGGCCCTGCGGCGGGCGATCGCTTGTCGGGGCTAGAGCGGTGAGACGTTTACGACAGCGGGCGTGGTATACGCGCGGTAGCACGCGTCGAAAAACGCCGCGTCGGGCGCGCCGTCGGTCACCACAAAGCGAAACCGGGAAACGTAGGGGGTGCCGGGAACGATGGAAAACTCGCCGAGCTGTTGCGGCACGAAGGAGAAATAAGGCATGTTGGGGTGCAAGCGCACGGGTTGGGGCGCGCGGAAGTTCTCGGGGTGGCCGAGCACGGTGGTGCCGGCGAGCGCGCCATCCGGAGTGACGGCACCGCCGAGGTAAACCCAGCGGGCGCGGGAGTCGTTGCCTTTGATGCGGTCGGTGATGCCCTCGGACGTGAGGAAGCGCGCGATGTTACCCGGACCGTTCCAGCCGCGGGCGCCGCGGATCCCGAAGCTGCCATAGTGATACTTCGGGAGCACCAGCGCGTCGCTCGTGGCGCAGGTGTGGGTGATGACGAGGTCGAAGACCCGGGCGGGCTGCGTCGTCCCCGACAGCGCATAGACGGTGAGCGCCCAGGTGGTGTTCAGCGCGGTGACCGGGGTCGGCGCGGAGAGATCCACGCTGCGCAGCCGGGCCTCGATGCCGCCGTGAACCGGGCCCGACCAGGTGCGGTCGACACCGACGAGATGCTCGGCGCCGGTCTTGTTGTGCATATTCCAGAAGTCGGGCGAGCGGCCTTGAAACTGGGTCTTGGTCCACGGGGCCCAGATGCCGTGGTGGTGGGCGTGGTTGGACGGGTAGTCGTCGGTGACCAAGTGACCGGCGGGCGAAAACACGGGGTGGATGTAGCCGGCGCGGAGAATCTCGGGTTTGAGGTCGGCGCGCGGCACGGCGGCGGGATCGACGCGGTAAGAAAGCACGGGCTGGCCGCCTAAAGTGACGCGCAGGTCGCCCGGCTCTGAAGAAACCGCGACGCCGGTGGCCTCGGCGGCAGCGGGTGTGGCGGCCGTGAGCGTGAAGGAGAGAGCTTGGCCGGATTTCTGGGAGGGAACGATGAAGCGGGCGGTGCCGTCGGCGTCGGTTTGCAGCGGGATAATTTTTCCCGAGGCATCGCGGAGGGCGGCGGGCTTCGCCGCATCGGCGGGCAGGTGAAACGAGATGACTTGACCGGCGAAATCGGCGGTGGGGGCGGCGAGCGACAAACGGTAATCGCGGGCAAAACTCGAAGCCGTGAGGAGCAGCGCGACGGCCACGAGGAAACGGGCGGGGTAGATCATGAAATGAAAATGAACAGGCCAGATCGCGCCGGGCAAGAGCGCGCGCTTGAGTTCGCTTGCCTCCCGCGGGTGCCTTGTGTCCCGGTAAGATCCGCTTCGTAACTCCCCAACCTCTGCTTTTATGAAAACTGACGCTGTCTTGGTTCCTTCCCTCTCCCGCCGCGATTTTGTCTCGATGCTCGCCCTCGCCGGCGCGGCTGCGCCGCTGGGCGCCGCGCTCGGCCGGGCGCAATCGGCACCGGCGGCCGCTGCGACGGCTCCGAGCGTGTTGCATGTGTTTTCGAAACCGTTTCACCAGCTGTCCCACGCCCAGACGGCGAAGCTCGTCGCGGCGGCGGGCGCCGGCGGCATCGATTACACGGTGCGCGTGCCGCAGGGCCACGTGCTGCCGAAGAATGTAAGCGAAGATCTGCCGCGCGCGATCGACGCGGCGCGCGCCGCCGGCCTGAAGGTCGAGATGATCACGACCGAGATCACGAGCGTCCGCACGCCGCACGCGGAAAACGTGATCCGCACGGCGGCGAAACTGGGCGTGAAATATTACCGGCTCGGTTCCTTCAACTATGACCTGAAGCTCGGCGTCGCGGGCACGTTGGAGAAAATCAAACCGGACTTCGCCGAGTTGGCCGCGCTCAATGCCAGCGCCGGAATTCACGGGGCGATTCAAAACCACGCCGGAGCGCGCGTGGGCAGTGCGATTTGGGATCTCTACGATTTGCTGCGGGACCTCGATCCGCGCGCGATCGGCGTGCAATACGACATCCGCCATGCCGTGGCCGAAGGCGGGCAATCGTGGCCGCTCGCAATCCGCCGGATCGCACCGTGGATTCGCTGTACCGACATCAAGGATTTCAAGTGGCAGCAGGTTCCCGGCAAAGCGACGATCGAGAATGTGCCGCTCGGCGAGGGCATCGTGCCCTTCGACGCGTATTTCCAACTGCTGCGCGAGCTCGCGGTCACGGGGCCCATCTCGCTGCACCTGGAATATGCGCCGTTCGAGCGCAACCCGCGGCCGCTGACGGTTGACGAGCAACTCGCGCAATTGCCCGAGCCGACGCGCAAGGATGTCGCGGCGGTGCGCGCGCTGATGGTGAAACACGGCTTCGGGGCATGAGTCGCATGATGCGCCGTTGGCTCCGCGGGGGGCTCCGTCCGGTCGCGGGCATTTGGCTCGCGGGGTGGATGCCCGGGGTTTTGGCGGGCGCGCCCGTGCCCGTAAACGCGCTCACGGTAACTACGAACTGGGTGGAAGCGGATTTTCCGTTTTTCTCCTCGATCTTGGACGCTCGCAAAGCGGGCGGCGGGCTGCCGGCTGACAATCTCGCGCCGCGCGGGATCGTCTTGAATCTCGGTCACGATTGCTGGGCATGTTTTGATCCGGATCTTTTGCGCGTTGTCGCCGTCTGGCGCGGCCCGGGGATAAGTGCCAGGGCGCTGGCGCCGCTATCGTATAATGATTTGGGGCGTAAGACGCCGATCGGTAAGATGCCGGCGCCGGAGCCGGTGGGGCAGGTGTGGTTCGCCAGTGGAATCTATCCGGGTGCGCAGTCCGGTGAACAGATTTCGTGGGTCGACGCGCGCGAACCGGCACCGAGCCCAGAGGAAGTCGGGCGCGGAGCGATCGCCCCGGAACTCGGCCGTTTTGAAGCGGTGCGGTTGGTAGGGAGTGACGCGATTTTAGACTACACGGTGAACGGCATCAGCGTGCGTGAACGTTGGGGCGCAGCCGCCGGCCCGGTTGAGAAAAACAGCCCGGTGATCACGCGAAATTTCTCCGTGGGCCCGGCGACGACGACCTTGCGATTTGTCGTGGGCCGGAAAAGTCCCGAGGCGAGCCTCGCGTTGCGGGTCGCACCGGAATCTGCGGCGGCGGTGACGCTCGTGGAGGTGGCCGGAGTCGCGGTCGTGCACGTCTCGGCCCGAGCGCAGGCAATCGAGTTTGCCGTCGAACACGCCGGACCGGGCGGTCCGGTGGTCGCGGCGGGTCCGCGGGTGGCGCGGACTGGGCCGCGTTGGCCGCAAGAGACGGTGACGGCCATCAAGCGCTCGGTCGCGCCGGAGGCCTACGTGGTCGACACGGTGGAGTTGCCGCAAAACAACCCATGGCGGCGAAAAGTGCGGCCGGCGGATATCCAGTTTTTGCCCGACGGCACGGGCGTGCTCGTGACCGTCGACGGCGACGTGTGGCTGGCGCGAGGCCTTGATGCCGCCGAGGGCGTGGTGCGTTGGCGGCGGTTCGCCTCGGGTCTGCACGAGCCGATGACGGCCGCGATCCGCGACGGCCAGATTTACGTTTTCGATCGCAACGGTATCTGGCGGCTCCGGGACACCGATGGCGATGGCGAGGCCGACGTGCACGAATTGTTTTCCAACGCCTTCGCGCAGACGGCCGACACGCGGGAATTTCCCTCCACCCTTCGGCTCGCGCCAGCCGGAGAGTTTGTGATCGCGAAGGGCAACCAGCAGTCGGACACGCTCGGTAAACACAATGGCACGGTCTTGCGTATTTCGGCCGACGGGCGTCGCGCCACGCGGCTCGGCTACGGATTTCGCCAGCCCAACATCGGGGTGAATATCCGCACGGGACTTGTCACCTCGAGCGATCAGCAAGGACACTACATCCCGGCGACGCCGTTGCACATCGTGCGCGACGGCCAGTTCTACGGATTCCTCCCGGATTTCTTGCCGAAAGAAGTCTACCCCGCGCCCATCGCCGATCCGCTCGTGTGGTTGCCGCACGCGGTGGACGCCTCGGCGATTTCCCAAGTCTGGCTCTTTGACGCGAAGATGGGCCCGCTCAACGACAGCCTTGTTCATATCGGCTTTAACCAACCGGAGGTTTTTCGCGTGTTGCCGCATCGGAGCGGGGCGCGCGACCAAGCCGCGGTCGTGAGCATCACGCGGGCGTTTGATTTCACGCCGCTGAACGGCGCGGTGAGCCCGGCCGACGGGCAGCTCTACCTCGCGGGGTTTCAAGTGGCGGGCTGGGGCAACGTGATCGACGCGATCGCCGGGCTGGGCCGCGTGCGCTACACGGGGGCGCCGGTGACGTTGCCGCGCGCAGTGATCGCGAAGGCGGAAGGCGTGTTGCTGCGCTTCGACACCGCGCTCGACCCCGCCCGGGCGACCGATCCGGCGAGCTACTCGCTCCAAACTTGGGGCTACCGGCGCACGCACAAATACGGCTCGGCGCAATACAAGGCCGACGGCACCCCGGGGCAGGACGCGCTCACGGCGAGCCGGGCTTATCTCGCGCCGGATGGGCGCAGTGTCTTCGTGGCGGTGCCGGGGCTGAAACCCGTGATGCAGTTGCGCGTGGGCTGGTCGCTGGCGACGGCGGCGGGCGCGGCGTTTGCCGACAACGCTTACACGACGCCGTATGAATTGGAAAAATTTGCGCCCAAGGCGGAGGGCTTTGGGGATCTTGCGATTGATCTAACCCCGCGTGAGGCGGCAGCAGTCGCGGTGGTCGCCACGCTGGCGAGTGCGGAGGAAGGCAAGCGGCTCGCCCAACTCTTCGCGTGTGTCGCGTGTCACGCGGCCGAGGAGTCCGCGATTCCGAAATCGGGGCCGACGTGGCGGGGGCTTTTCGGGCGGGAAAAACGGTCGGTGTTCGTGGGCGGCGCCGAGCAAAAGGTGACCGTAGACGAGGCCTATTTGCGCGAGTCGATCTTGCAGCCGACGGCGCAGGTGGCGGCGGGTTTTGAGAAAGGGGAATACGCGATGCCGAGCTACGCGGGCGTCTTGGACGCCGGACAGATCGAGTCGCTGGTGCTCTACATCAAGACGCTGAAGTAGGGTTGGGCGGGAGGGAGAGTCGAGTTTAGCGTTTGCCAGTCCGGGTTGGTGAGGAAAAACAGGATTGTGGGTATGATAAAGAAAGCAGTCGGCGAAGGTCGGGTCGTGAACCGTCGAGTGCAGGTTGGTTCAAGCGGCGGCGCGTTGGTGGGTAAGACCAATGGGCGAGCAGCGACGTTGCCCGCAATAAGGCAGGCGGTGGCGGAAGGGGCCGGCAGGCGCGCTGAGTTCAGGTCTGAACCGCTAGAATTTCAGAAAAATTCCGAGGATCGGTCGCGGGCTGTGCGCGCTGGAGGAGGGTGAGGCAATCGGCGGTAGTAAGAGGCCTCGGAGGATTATACGAATAGCGGTTGATTTTCATCCTCAAACCCACGGGCAAGATGCCCGTGCCACCTCGGAACTTCAGAGTCCCGCGCCGTCGCGGAGGGTGCCGGCGGCGCAGACTTCGCGGTAGAAATTGAGGTAGTATTCGACGATCACTGGGGCGGAGAATTTTTCGGCGGCGCGTACTTGGGCGGCGTTGCCGAGGCGGGCGCGACGGGCGGGGTCGGTGAGGAGCGCGGTCGCGGCGGCGGCGAGCGCGGCGGTGTCCCCGGAAGGGACGAGGAGCCCGGTGGAACCATCGGTGATAACTTCGGGGATACCGCCGACGGCGGTCGAAACGCTGGGGCAGGCGAAGGCCATGGCTTCGAGGATGCTCAGGCAGAAACTCTCGCTCTCGGAGGCAAAGAGGCCGAGGTCGATGGCCTGGAGGTAGTCTTCGATCGCGGTGACGTTCTCGCGGACGATGATGCGGCCGGTGAGACCGAGGCGGGAGACGTCGGCTTTGAACGCGGTGAAATCACCGCCGGCGAGGACGAGGAGTTTGCTGGTGCGGGGCTCGACGCGGGCGAAGGCTTCGAGCACGAGGTCGACGCGTTTGACGGGGCGAAGATTGGAAGAGTGAAAAAGGAGCAGTTCGTCGTCGGTGACGCCGAGTTCGCGGCGGACGGTGGCGCGGGTGCGGGCAGGAGCGCGCGGGGTGAAAAAATTGTGGATGACCTCGATGGGGCGCTTCACGCCGATGAGGCGCTGGGTCTCGGTGCGGAGAAATTCGGAGACGGTGGTGACGCCGTCGGTCGCTTCGAGGGCGTGGCGGATGGCGGGGCCATAACCGGCGTCGGCGCCGAGGAGGGTGGTATCGGTGCCGTGGAGCGTGGTGATGACTTTGGGCCGGCGGTGCTCGGGGAGCATGTCGCGCGCGAGGAGGGCGGCGGTCGTGTGGGGCACCGCATAGTGCGCGTGGATGAGATCGAGGCCGTGGTCGCGGGACACTTCGGCGAGTTTCACCGAAAGCGGAAGCGTGTAGTCGGGATATTTGAAGAGACCGTAGCTGTTGATTTCGACCGGGTGAAAATGGATGCGGGCGATGTCGACCGGGAGACGGAACGGACGTTCGTAACTGATGAAGTGGATCTCATGACCGCGGGCGGCGAGTTCTTCGCCGAGGGTGGTGGCGAGAATGCCGCTGCCGCCGACACTCGGGTAGCAGACGATACCGATCTTGAGCGGGGCGAGGTTAGCCATGACGGGCTAGAAACGCCTCGCGGTGTGGCTGAGGACGGCGAGCGAATTGACGACGAGAGGATCGGCGGGCCAGAGGGGGATGGCTTGGGCGACGCCGGCCCGGAGACCGTGGAAGCGGGCGCGGGTGAGTTGGAGTTCGACGTAGTCGCGCGTGGCGGCCTGGGAGGCGTGGGCTTGCATGGCGGCGGTCCACGTCGCGATCACGGGGGAAACATCGACGAGCACCGGTGAGGCGTCGCGGGCTTCGGCGTCGGAGGTGATGGCGTAGTGCAGGAGCGTATTGATGGCGTGGGCGGGGGTGCCACGAAGTTCGGCGACGCCGCCGTAGCGGGCGAGGCGGGAGGCGTTGCGGACAATTTTGCCGAGGACGGAGTGATCGGGGTGTTGGTTCTCGTTGACGGTGGGCGCGAGGACGAGGGCGGGTTTTACGCGGCGGATGATCGCCGCGATGGTGAGCGAGTGGGGGAGTGAAGGGACGAAGTGGGCGTCGCCGCCGAGGTCGATGAACTCGAGGGTGACGCCGAGGAGGGCGGCGGCTTTCTCGGCCTCGGCGGTGCGCACGGCGGGGGTGCCGTTGGTGCCGGCTTCGCCGCGGGAGCAGACCACGAAATGAACGGGCCGGCCGGCGGCGGTCTCAAGGGCGATGATCCCGCCGGCGCCGAATTCGATGTCGTCGGGGTGGGCACCGAAGGCGAGGAGCGGAGGAAGCGGAGTGGCGGTGGAAGACACGGGAGTAAGATCAGACGAGTTTGGTCCCGAAAGTCGATGCAACGAGCGGGAACGGCGGCGCGGGGCGGACTATTCGGTGTAGGCTTCGTCGGAGCGGTCGATGGGGTCGCGGGTCACGAAAGTGATCTCGGGCGCGTCGGCGTGGTTGAGGTAGGCTTGTTCGCCGGCGCCGGCGATGTAGTGCGTGCAATGGATCACGGATTGCATCCAACGGAGGCGGCTGTCGCGTGACGGGCTGATTTGCGCCGGGTCGAAGGGCGCAGGGCCCACGGTCGCGGGCGGGAGCGTGAGGAAAGAGTTGCCGCCTTCGTGGAGCTGCAGCGTGCCCTCGGCGGTGCGGCGGGCGCGGACGAGTTCGCTGTCGTGGGTGACATCAACGAAGCAGTCGGTGATCGGGCAGGCGGCGCGCCGGAAAGCGGGGTCGGAGGAGCGGACGACGCGGATGCCATCGAGGTGGCCGAGGGCGCGGTAGAGATCGAGGCAGAAGTCGGCGACGGTGGTGGCGGTGATGGCCTTGAAGGCGGCGACTTGCGGCGGGGCGACGTAGGCGGGGAGCTGGCGGGCGGTGGCGTCGCGCCAGTCGGCGGGGATTTTTTTGGCGTAAAGCGGGGAGAACTTGCGCTGGGTTTTGTTGGCGAAGGTGAAGTTGAAGGTAAGGGGCGCGTCGGTCTTGCGGTGGCGGAGCGTGGTCTGGGTCTCGCGGGGATCGTGGTCGCTGTCGTGGTAGAAGAAGACGATCTCGCCGCCGATCTCGGCTTGGAGGCGGCGGGCGGTGACGATCTTAGCGTAGAGGAAGCGCCGCGGGAAAAAACCGCAGGGTTGCTGACCGAAACAGATGACGGGGGCGGGCATTTCGGAGACGGAACGTTGAGCGTTGAGAGTTGAAGGCTGAGAGTTGAGAGTTGAGAGCTGAGAGCTGAGAGCGGAGGTGGGGGGGGCGGAGTTCGGAGGGGGCCCACGGAACACACAGAACACACGGAAAAAATCGGAGGGGAGAATTGGAGAAGGAGCTAAGCTGAGGAGCAGGGAGATGGATTTTTGCCCGCGAAACACACGAACGACACGGAAGGGGGAGAGTAGGCGGGGTTCGGCGATCCCGCTTTAGATCGGAGCGGGGGCGGAGGTGCCGCGGTTACTTTTTGGGAGGACGGCTTGGAGGATCACGGCGAAGAGGACGCAGGTGAAGCAGCCGATGGGGTTGAGCCAGAGGTAGGCGATTTCGCGGGCGGGGTAGGCTTTGCCGAGGAAGAAAAGCGCGATGACGACGGTCTGCGCGGCGACGGCGGCCCAGAAAACGGCGGTGCCTTTCACGTGCTTCAGGAAAAATGCCACGATGAAGACGCCGAGGAGCGCGGGATAGAAAATCGAGGCGACGATGTTGAGGGCCTCGATGAGGTTTTCCGCAAAGCTCACGAAGAGCGCGAAGGCGATGGCGAAGAGGCCCCAGATGGCGGTGAAGGTTTTTGCGACGCGGACGTTGCGGGTTTCGTCGTGGGCGGCGAGGGGGCGGAAGCTTCGCCAAAGGTCGATCGTGCTGGTGGTGCCGAGGGCGTTGAGTTCGCCGGCTTTCGAGGAGAGCGCCGAGGCAAACATCACGGCGAGGAGCAGGCCGATGACACCGTGGGGGAGCTGGGTGAGGATGAAATTGATGAAGACGTAGTCGGAGTCCTTGGTTTTTTTGGTGGTGGGGTCGGCGAGCTGGAGGGCGGCGCGGGCTTCTTTGCGGACGACGTCGGTGGCTTTTTGCGCGGCGACGAGGTCGGCTTTGGCGGCGGCGGTGACGGCGGGATCGGCGGCGTCTTGCGCGGCGGTCCAGGCGCGGATCTTTTCCTGTTTAACGAGGTGGAGGGCGGTGTGTTTCTCGTCGATGGCGCGGAGGGAGGCACCTTGGGGGCCGTCGAGCTGGCGTTGCCACTGGGTCTGGTTGTAGAGGACGGGGGTGTTGGGCTGGAGCTGGTAGAAGACGAAGAGCAGCGCGCCGAGAAACACGATGAAGAGCTGCATCGGGATCTTGAGGAGGGCGTTGAACATGAGGCCGAGGCGGCTTTCGCGCAGGTGGGCGCCGCCGATGTAGCGTTGGACTTGGGATTGGTCGGTGCCGAAGTAGGAGAGTGAGAGAAAGAAGCCGCCGAGGATACCGCTCCAAATGGTGTAACGGACTTTGAGGTCGGGGTTGTAATCGACGGCTTGGAGTTTCCCCATGGCGCCGGCGATCGGGAGGGCGTCGGCGGGGAGTTTGGTGAGCAAAATGACGAAGGCGGTGAGCATGCCGCCGAAGATGACGGCCATCTGCCATTTTTGGGTAAGGTTCACGGCGGCGCTGCCACCGGTGACGGTGTAAACGATGGCGAGGAGGCCGGTGCAGATGATGGTGAGGTCGAGCCGCCAGCCGAGGACGGTGGAGAGGATGATGGCGGGCGCGTAGATGGTGATGCCGGACTGGAGACCGCGTTGGAGGACGAAGATGCCCGCGCCGAGGAGGCGGGTTTTGCGGTCGAAGCGTTGGCCAAGATACTCGTAGGCGGTGTAGACGCCGAGCTTGCGGTAAATCGGGAGAAACACGGCGCAGACCACGATCAGCGCGAGCGGGAGACCGAAATAATTTTGGATGAAGGCGATGCCGTTCTCCGTGGCCTGACCGGGCAGGGAGAGGTAGGTGATCGTGCTGGCCTGCGTCGCCATGACGGAGAGCCCGATGGTGCCCCACTTGGTCGTGGCGCTGCCCTTGAGGTAGGTATTGAGGTTGTCGGTGTGGCGGGTGCGCCACGTGCCGTAGGCGGCGATGCCGACGATCGCGCCGAGAAGAACGAGCCAGTCGAGGGCGTTCATGCGTAGGCGCGGGTGAAAAAGGTGAGGGCGATCACGATGAACACGAAAACGCCAAGGACGAAGAGGTAGACGCCGCGCCATGTACGAAAGCCGGGGACGCCGGGGGCGTCGTTAGCGGAGTCGGGAGTAGGTGACGGCGAGGGCAGGGGTGCGGGTGGTGGAAGCGGGGGCACGGGAAAAGAAATTTAGGCGCGCGGGGCGTGGAGGGCGGGTCGGAGACCCTGCCCTACTTTTTACCGAGGGAGATGAGGTTGGCGAAGAGGCGGTAGGCGCCGGGGACGCCGGCGGGGAGTTGGCGGAAGAAGCCGAGGCCCGTGTAAACGTAGTAGCCTTTGCCGTGCCGGGCGACGAGCAGGCCGCCGCGTTGCGGTTTCTCGCCGGCGTCGGCGCAGGCGAGGAGCGGGGTGAACTCGGGGCCCCAGGTGGTGCCGAAATACGCGCCGCGCTCTTGGACCCAGCCGGTCCAGTCGGCGGGGGTGAGCTTGTTGGGGACGTTGAACGCGGGATGGTTCGGCTCGAGGAGGGTGATGGCGGCGTCCTCATCGGTGACGCGGGCGTCGTTGCCGCCGAGGGTGAGGGCGAAGGGGGCGAGGCGGTCGGTCTTAATGTCGCGGCCGGGGCGGTTGTATTGGGTGATGACGGTGCCGCCCTGCTCGACCCAGGCGAAGAGGCCGGCGAGGTTGGCGGAGAGACCTTCGCGGACGTTGAAGGCGCGGACGCCGGTCACGACGGCGTCGAAGGCGGCGAGTTTTTCGGGCGTGAGATCGGCATCGGTGAGGGTGGTGACGGTGCAACCGAGTTGGGCGAGGGCGGCGGGGATGTCGTCGCCGGCGCCGGGGAGGAAGCCGATTTTTTTGGCGGTGACGGCGACGTCGAAGGCGACGGCGCGTTGGCGGGCGAGGGGTTGCAGGACCTGGGGCGGAATATGCGGGTAGTTCACTTCGTCGCGGGCGTGGCGGTAGGTCGCGGTGCCGATCGTGGCCATGGCGCCGAGGGTGGCGGTGGACGCGGCGGGAGAAGCGGTGACGGCGAAGGTGAGGCGGGATTTCGCGCCGACGGCAGCGAGGGTGAAGGGCTGTGCGGCGGGGGTGGCTTTCCAGCCGGCGGGGAGTTCGAGGGCGACGGAGCCGGTGCGGTCGGGGCGGTTGGCGGAGATTTCAACGTCGACGGAGCGGGTGGCGCCGGGGGTGAGGACGGTGACATCGGAGGTGAACGTGAGCGACACGGGCGGAACGACGTCGAGGCGGCGGCGTTTTTCCGTGGGTCCCGAGCCGGAGACGGAGCGGGGTTCGTCGGCGATGGTGAGTTGTTGGCCGGCGATTTCAAAAACGTAGGAGAACGGGAAGGCGGGTTTGTTCTCCGCGTCGCCGATGAGGGCGGGGTCGTCGACGCGGGCAAAGCCGGGGCGGCCCTCGACGCGGAGCCAGTAGGGGGTGGTGAGCGGAGTGGACGCGGGGATTTCGATTTTCGATTTTTGAATTTCGATTTTCGATTGGACGGAGATTTCGGCGGTGAGGGTTTTGCCGGTGGAGTCGCGCGTGCTGAGCCAGCGGACGGGAACGATGGAGGAAACAGTGTGGGTGAGATCGAGAGTTTCGCCGGCGACGACGTCGGCGGTGGCGGATGTGGTCGCGACGGTGAGGCCAAGGCAGGCGATGAGGGCGCGGTCGAGTTGCGCGCGTTTGTCGGTGACGAGGGGATCGGCTGGCAGCGTCGCGAGGGCGGCGCGGAGGGCGAGCAGGGCGGGGACGTTGGCGGCGAGATTTTTTTGGTCGAAGGCGGACTCGGCGGCGGCGGCGAGGGCGTCGATTTTCTCGCCGGGGCCGGGGTAACGGGCGGTCCAAGTGGTGGCGACGCCCTCGAACAGGCCGGACTTGGTGGGTTCGCCGCCGAGGGGATAAAAGAGTTCGGTGCGGGGGCCGCCGACGCCGGCGCCGCGGCCTTGGCCGAAGATGACGCCGCCGAGATTTTGGGTTTTGTGCTCGGCGAGGACGCGGAGGGAGAGGGTGGAGAGCGGGATGCCGAGGACGGGATCGTTGCCCTCGACGAGGACGGAAACGGAATCGACGGTGGGGGCGGCGCGGCCGAAGGAGCCGTTTTGAAGGATGCGTTTGGGCTGCCAAGGCTTCAGGCCCTGGGCGAGTTGCTCGGGGTAGGCTTTGGGGTCGCCGGCGAGTTTGAAGGCCTCGATGGAAAGGACGGCGGAGGCCGTGTGGTGGCCGTGGGTGCCGCCGGGTTGGGGCGAGAAACGGGTCAGAATGATGTCGGGCTGGAAGCGGCGGATGACGCGGACCATGTCGCCGATGACTTCGTCGCGGCCCCAGACGCGTTGGGTGTCGGCGTAGTCTTTGGAGAAACCGAAATCGAGGGCGCGGGAGAAAAACTGTTGGGCACCATCGAGGCGGCGGCCGGCGAGGAGTTCCTGAGTGCGGGCGATGCCGAGTTTGTCGCCGAGCTCGGGGCCGATGACGTTTTGACCACCGTCGCCGCGGGTGAGGGAGAGGTAGGCGGTGCGGTAGCCGCGGCCGCGGGAGAGCCAGGCGAGGAACTGGGTGTTTTCGTCGTCGGGATGGGCGGCAGTGTAAAGGACGGAGCCGAGTTCGCGGAATTGGCGCAGGTCGAGGAGGGCGGCGGGGATGGTGGGCGCGGCCGGGGCGGCGGGTGGCGGGGCGGGCTGCGCGGTCACGGGGGAAAGGGTGGCGAGTAAGAACAGCGCGGAGGCAAGGGCGGTGACTTTGGGCGGGAGGCTCATGAAGGGGATGGCCTCACGCGGAGGACGCGGAGGGCGCGGGAGTGGAGAAAGGGAGAGACGGGGGGAGCAGGAAAGGGTTTTGGGCGGGATGAAAAAAGGCCCCGACTTTACGGGTCGGGGCGTGGGAACTGAAGGGCGGGTCGGAGACCCTGCCCTACTTTTTATTTCAGGGAGGCGATGAGCTTCTGGTTCAGGCCGGTGTATTCTTCGCCGATGGCTCCGCCGGCTTTTTGGGCGGCGGCGAGCGAGGCTTGGGCGGAGGCGAGGGCTCCGGCTTTGTCGCCGGCGGCGGCTTGAATGAGACCTTTGCGATAGACGAGGTAGAAGGCATTGGGCTGGGCGGCGATGGCGGCGTCCATCCAGGTGGCGGCTTTCTTCAGGTCGATTTTGTGGTCGAGGTAGAACATGGCGGCGGCGGCGTAGGGCTTCTTCGCGGCGTCGGAGGCCATGGCGGCTTCGATCTGGGGCACGAGGGTGGCTACGAGGTCGACCTTGATGGCGACGGGCACGCGGACGTTGGCCCAGGAGAGATTGAGCGTGGCGGATTCGTCGCGGAGGTCGTTGAAGCCGATCTCAAGGGTCTCGACGGCGGCGGCGAGAGCGACGGGCTTAACGGTCACGCGGGCGACGTCGTTCTCCTGTTTGTAAGCGTAGGCACCCCAACTGGAGGAGTCTTTGTGGACGATGACGGTCCACTCCTTTTCGCCGGGGATGGTGAAGAGCTCGTAGGAGCCGGCGGGGATGGCGGCGCCGCCGAAGTTTACCGGGGTGGAGAATTTGATCTTGGTGGCGGTGTTGGCGCCGGTGCGCCAGATTTTGCCGTAGGGGACGAGGGCGCCGAAGACGACGCGGCCTTTGGCGCTGGGGCGGGCGTAGAGGAGCTCGATGTCGGTGATGCCCACGCGCTGTTTGAGCATGATGGACGGGCTGGCGGCGGGGAATTCGAGTTTCGGCGCGGCGGGAGCCGCGGTCTGGGCGGTGAGGTTCGCGGTGAGGGCGAAGGCGAGCCCAAGCAGGGCGAGGGAGCGGGCGGGATTTGGTTTCATGGGAGAAGAAGAGCCGGAGGGTGGATGGAGGCGGGCGTTTGACGCAAGTGAGCGGAAGGAGTTTCGGGCGAGGGGGCGCGGGTAGAGAAGTGATGGATCGCCGCGTCGCTTTGCTCCTCGCGATGACAGGAGGCTTAGGAGAGGCCGGTGATTTCGCCGTCGTCGGTGATGTCGATGTGCTCGGCGGCGGGGACTTCGGGCAGGCCGGGCATGCGGAGAATTTCGCCGGCGATCGGCACCAGAAAACCGGCGCCGGCGGCGATCTCGATCTCGCGCACGACGAACGTGAAGCCGCGTGGGCGGCCGAGCAGAGCGGGCTGGTCGCTGAAGGAGTATTGGGTCTTTGCGATGCAGATCGGCAGGCCGGCGAGGCCGAGCTCGGCGATGGTCTTGAGGTCGGTGCGGGCTTTGGGGCCGAACTCAACGCGGTCGGCGCCGTAGATCTTCGTGGCGACGGCGGTGATTTTTTCTTCGACGCTTTGCGCGAGTTCGTAGGCGAACTGTGGGGCGCGGGGGCGCGGGGATTTTTCGCACGCGGCGACCAGCGCGGCGGCGGCGGCGAGCGCGCCCTCGCCGCCGAGCCCGAAGTGGTCGCTCGGGACGGCCTGCACGCCGAACTCGGCGCAGAGTTGGACGACGAGGGCGAGTTCCTCGGCGGTGTCCGTGGGGAAACGGTTGATGACGACGACGGGGGTGAGGCCGAAGACGCGGGCGTTCTCTAGGTGCTTTTGGAGATTGGCAAAACCGCGGCGGATGGCGTCGGGGTTGGCGGCGGAGAGTTCCTTGAGGGCGGTGCCGCCCTGGTATTTGAGCGCGCGGACGGTGGCGACGAGGGCGAGGGCGTCGGGCCAGAGGCCGGCGGCGCGGCATTTGAGATCGAGGAATTTCTCACCGCCGAGATCGAAGCCGAAGCCGCACTCGGTGACGACGTAGTCGGCGAGGCTGAGGCCGAGACGGGTGGCGAGGACGGAGTTGGTGCCCTGGGCGATGTTGGCGAACGGGCCGCCGTGGAGAATGGCGGGGGTGCCCTCGTGGGTCTGGACGAGGTTGGGGACGATGGCGTCTTTCAGGAGCGCGGCCATGGCGCCGTGGATTTTGAGATCGCGGGCGTAAATGGGTTTTTTCTCGCGGGTGAAGCCGATGAAGATGCCGCCCAGCCGGGCCTTGAGGTCGGCGCGGGACGAGGCGAGGCAAAGGATGGCCATGACCTCGGAGGCGGCGGTGATGTCGAAACCGGTCTCGCGGGGAACGCCGAAGCCGCGGCCGCCGAGGCCGACCATAATGCGGCGGAGGGAGCGGTCGTTCATGTCGAAGACGCGCTTGGTGCGGACGGTCATCGGGTCGAGGCCGAGGACGTTTTTTTTGTTCTGGAGTTGGTTATCGACGCAGGCGGCGAGGAGGTTGTGGGCCTTCTCGATGGCGGCGAAATCGCCGTTAAAATGAAGGTTGATGTCGGCGTGCGGGCCGACGCGCGCGCGGCCGCCGCCGGTGGCGCCGCCCTTGAGGCCGAAGACCGGGCCGAGGGAAGGCTCGCGGAGGACGGCGGCGGTGCGTTTGCCGAGGCGCGTGAGGGCGTCGCTGAGACCGATAGTGGTGGTGGTCTTGCCCTCGCCGGCGGGCGTGGGCGTGATGGCCGAGACGAGGATGAGGCGGGAGTTTTCCGCGCGCGCGGCGTCGATGCGGGCGAGGGGAAGCTTGGCCTTGAAACGACCGTGGAGCTCGAGTTCGTCGGGGCCGAGGCCGAGCTTGGCGGCGATCTCCGTGATGGGGCGGAGGGCGGTTTTTTCGAAAGCAGAAATGGCGTCGAGGGCGGACATAGCGGAGGGATATTCGAGGTAAAAAGAAACGGGAGCGGAACGAGCGTGCGGGGAGCCAAGCCCACGTCGAGTGCGGGCTGAAGCGAATAAATGGGACAGTTTTTCGGCAAACGGGCTGTCGGACCGTGAAGTGAGTTGCGCGGGGCGGGGAAGCTGCACCATGGGTGAGGTTCAATCGATGACTATTTCGAATCGCCGGAGCGTGATCAGAAACGTGATTTTGGGGTGCGCCGCGGCGCTGCTCGGCGGGTGCACGACGGCAGTGGTGCGCGAGCCGGCGGCGGCGGTTGCTCCGGCCGAGCCCATCGCCCCGGCAAAGGTGACGCCGGGAGATGCGTTTGTTTTTATCTCGGGCGGAGGCACGCCGCTTTCGAACAACTACTCGCAGTATCTGCAGGCGCTGGGGGTAAACGACGGGCTGCGGGCGCGTTATCCGAGCGATGCAGTGTGGACGTTTTTCGGGGCGGGCAACCGCCCGGATCGGGCGGCGGTGTTCGGCGATACCCGTCGATTGTTGAAGGAAGACGGCTTGTTGGTGGAATCGTGGCTGCCGGGAGTTTTGCAGGGAAACCGACCGGCGCGGCGGGCGGAGATTTTTGCGGCGTTGAAGAACGAGATTCTCCCGCGGGTCGCGCACGGCGGCACGCTATACCTCATCGTCGGCGACCATGGCGAACTCTCGCGGGGCGCGGTGAAGGAGAGTCAGATCACCCTCTGGCAGATGGCGCCCGCGGCGGGGGCGAAGAGCGCGGCAACGTGGCGGACGGATACGAAGGAAGTGCTGACGGTGACGGAGCTGCGGGCGGCGTTGACGGCGGGGCTGGGCGCGGGCCGGGTGGTTTTCTATCTTACCTGCTGTCACTCGGGCGGGTTTCACCACCTGGATGTGCCGCGCAGCGTGCCGGCTAATCCGGCGTGGTTCACCGGCTTTCAACCCGTGGAGTGTGCCGACTGGAGCGCGCAAGTCGCGCCGGCGCGGATGGCGGGGTTCACGGCGACGACGGAGGATTCGCTCGCGGCGGGCTGCGTGCCCGATCCCGACCCGGAGAAATGGCGCGGGCAGGAACGGCACTTTCCCGAGGCCCTGTTTGGCGTCGACCTCATGACGGGGGCGACGAAGGGCGCGGCGTTGCCCAGTTTTGCGGCGGCGCACGAAGCGGCGGTGTTGGTGAACCGCACGATCGACAAGCCTTCGAGCACGGCGGAGATGTGGCTCGAACGGTATGCGACGCTGATCGAGAAGGTCGTCAAAGACAGCCCTGCCCTGACGCCAAAAGCGCGGGCGGCGGCGGAGCGCTACGAACGCATCGTGGAGGGCGAGATGACGGGAGTTTCCGACGCGAAATGGCTGGCGACGGAGCGGCGCTACGCCCGGTTTGTGGAGGCGTTGACGGAGCAGAATTTTTCGAGCGCGGTTTTGTTGGGCGGCGGGACGCGGGCGCAGTTGGAGGCGGCGATCGGGACCAAACCGGGCAATGCCGGCGGCGGTGGGGCGCGGCGGCGGGGTGCGCCGGATGACGTGAAGAAACTGTGGACCGAGACGATCCGGCCGGCGTGGAAAGCGGCCTTGCAGGCGGGGACGGTCAAAGGCGTGTCGAAGGAGGTGCGGGCGTTTGAGCTGCACCTGATCGGGCTGGAGGAAAAGAACCCGTCGCGGATTTTTCTGCCGGGCGATCGCACCGCGGTGCGGAACGAACTTTTTTGGCAGTCGAGCTCGGCGATCCCGGCGACGGCGGACGCGAAGAAGGCCGCGGTGTTGGGGCGTTGGGAAGCGGGGCGGCGTGCGTTGGTCTTGGCGTGGGCGCGAACGGCGACCGATGAAAAAGTGAAAGCGGCGGCCGTGAAATGGGCCGGACCGGCGCGGGCGGCCCCCGCGGCCTCAACGAGGGCAACCGCGCCGCGCGCGGCGATTCCTGCATTGGCGCAAGGCGAGCGGAAAGAGGCGTTGCAGCGGGTGTTGTTTTACCGGCGCGTGCTGGGCGCGTGGGCGTTTCTCCTCGCGGTGGACGAACGCGGCGCGCTGGAACGGCTGGCGGCGTTGCAAGCGCTGGAGGAAACGGCGCTGCCGGTGGTGAAGAGCTGAGGGTTTAGAGCGGAGAGCTGAGAGAGAAAGAAGTCGGAAACTACTACTCCGGGAAACCGGCTTTCGACAGGGTGGGGAAGAGGCGCAGGGCGTTTTTGTAGTAGAGTTTCTTCAGGACGGCGTCGTCGAGATCGAGGCCGTAGAGTTTCCAGATGCCGTGGTATTTGCGGATGGGGTCGAAATATTCGTCGTCGGTTTCCAGGAGGCGGAAGTAGACGTGATATTCGGAGACGTTGTAGGTGTCTTTGCCGAAGAGGACGCGGTCTTGGTATTTTGTGAGAAAGCGTTTGGCGGCGCGGGGCTGGCGGCCGAGGTCGCTCGTGATGGCGCCGATCTCGGTGTAGACGTTGGGCAGGCGGTCGAGGAGCGCGCCGAGGCGGTCGAGGTCGTTGGCGAGCCAACCCATGTGGGCGTTGATAAAGATCGTCTGCGGGTGGCGGGCGAAGAGGCTGTGCTGCTCCGCGATCAACTGGTCCCACGTGAAATTGGTCTGCTCGGACTGGTTGCGGTTGGCGCGGAGTTTGAGCTCGAGCCAACGTTCGTTGTCCTTGTCCATCGGTTGGAAGAGGCCGGCGGGATCACCGGTGTGGATGAGGACCGGGATCTTATACTTGGCGCACACAGCCCAGACGCCGTCGAAGCGCGGGTCGTCGGCTTTGATGCGCTGGCCCTGGCCGTCCTTGAGCATCATGCCGAGGTGCTTCCAGACCTTGAGGCCGACGGCGCCGGCTTTGATGTCGGCTTCGACCTGGGCGGCGGCGCGGGCGGGATAGTCGGCGTCGTCGAGGCCGGCGTAGTCGATGTTGGTCATGACCGCGAAGCGGCCGGGGGCGGCGGCCTGCATCGCGGCGACGGCGTTGACGACCCATTTGCCGTGGCCGCCGCCGACGGGCGAGTTGACGAGCGCGCCCATGTTGAGGCCGTCCATGTCGGCGATGAGCCGCTTGATTCTATCCGGGGTGACGTCGCGGTGGTGGGTGTGGATGTCGATGAACGGAAATTTGGCGCGGGTGGGCTTATGCTCGGGGACGCGGAGGGTGGACTTGGGGTTGAATTCCTCGATCGAAATGGACTGGGCGACGGCCAGCGGGGCGAGCGTGGCGGCGAGGGCGAGCGAAAGGTAGTGGCGCATAAAAAATGAGTGGGGGCAGCGGTCGGGCGAACGGCGGGAGTTTCGGTCCCAGCGACTACGGCGGGAGAGCGGCCGAGGTCAAACCGTCGCGAGAAAAACGCTCCCCGCTTGCGGTCGCGGGCCGACCGGCGCAGCTATTGGCGGCATGAAAACTCGTCACCAGTGGTTGTTTTCCGCGGTTCTCGTTCAGCTTGCTTGGCTCGGTGGGCCGGTGACGGCGCGGGGCGCGGAGGTGCGCCAGCCGGGATATAATTACGACCAGGCCAAGGTGCCGGCCTATACGTTGCCCGACGTGTTGACCGGGCTTGATGGCGTGAAGATCAACGACGCTAAGACCTGGCAGACCCGACGTCGGCCCGAGCTGCTCGGATTGTTTGCGAACCAGATGTATGGACGGACGCCGACCGGTAAGGTGGCGGTGAGAGTCGAGCAGGTGCGGGAGGAGCTGGCGTTGGACGGACTCGCGCGGCGGAAGCAACTGCGGCTGGTATTTGAGGGCAACGGGGTGACGCGACACGTGGACGTGTTGATGTATCTGCCCGCAAAGGCGCGCGGACCGGTGCCGGCGTTTGTCGGGCTCAACTTTAACGGCAATCACACGGTGCACTCCGATCCGGGCATCGCGTTACCGACGACGTGGGTGCGGGATGATCCGAAAAAAGGCGTGGTGGGAAACCGCGCCACGGACCGGACGCGGGGAGATCAGGCCACCCGCTGGCAGGTTGAGAAGGTGGTCGGCCGGGGCTACGCGGTGGTGACGGCTTACTACGGCGATATTTTTCCCGACCGGGCGGATGGACGGCGCGACTCGGTGACGGCGTTGTTTCCCGGGGAGCCGGGCGCGTCGGATTGGAACGCGGTCGGGGCGTGGGCGTGGGGCCTGAGCCGGATCGCGGACTATTTGGTCGGCGCCGGCGACATCGATGCGCGGCGAATCGCGGTGCACGGCCACTCGCGGCTGGGCAAAGCGGCGCTCTGGGCGGGAGCGCAGGACGAGCGGTTCGCGCTCGTGATTTCCAACGATTCGGGCGAAGGCGGGGCGGCGTTGGCCCGGCGCGGGTTTGGCGAGACGACGAAGCGAATCAACACGGTTTTCCCCCATTGGTTTAGCGGGGCGTTCAAGGCCTACAACGACCGCGAGGCGGCCCTGCCCTTTGACCAACATGCGTTGCTGGCGTTGGTCGCGCCGCGGCCGCTTTACGTGGCCAGCGCCACCGAAGACCAATGGGCCGATCCCAGAGGGGAGTATTTGTCCGCGCACCATGCGGGACCGGTGTATGCTTTGTTTGGAAAAATCGGGGTGGGTAGCGCTGAACCGCCGGCCCCCGACCGGCCGGTGGGAGACGTGGTGGCCTATCATCTGCGCACGGGCGGGCACGACATCACGGACTACGATTGGGCCCGCTACCTCGATTTTGCCGACCGGCATTTTTAAAAACGCTGAAGCCGGCCGGGGCGTTGCCGGCATCGGCGCGTGGTCGGGGCGTGATGGAAATTCCCCGGCGGTTTACTGGCGTTCCGGGGGTGAACCGGAGGCGCGCGGCGAGCCTTGGACCGCGAAAGAAAACACCGTGAGTCGGGGCCGGGTCCGCCGCCGGCTACCGCGATCTAGCGGCGCTTGTCGCGATCGGGCGAGAGCCGCCGACCCGGCTAAGTGAGCCGAGCGCGGCAGTGACGGCGTTGCGCTTGAAATTGATCAACGCACGACAAAACGAGGGGGGAAACGAGCCCTGCATCGCGCTGCGTAACTTGCGAAAACCGGGGAGCCGCGCGGCCGATGCCCGCCGGACGACGCGGTCAGTCTGCGCCGGGTTTTTCGGAGGCCGACTCGCGCAGGCCGCTCTGGCGGTCGCGGCGAACGTGATCTTCCAAGCGCCGATGCGCGATTTCGAAAGCGTCATGCAACGCGATGTAGGCGTCTTTGTGCGCCGAATCGACTTCGGTGCTTTTGTGCACGCTGGCGGCAGCGCTTTCTGCGAGCAGTTGGCGTTCGTTCGGCTCGTGTTTCACCACGATTTCCGCGCCGGGGAGGCGCAGATCGAGCTGCACATGAAACGCCGGACCGCGCTGGCGATGGTGGTGGGGTGCTTCGATCACCACGCGGCAGGACCCCAGCTCGGGAAAATGCTGACGAAGTTTTTCGATATGGGTCGTCACCCGTTGCGTGACGGCGGGGGAAGGGTCCATGTGCCGAAAGGTGATTTGTTCGAGATGGGTCATAAGTGTTTGGGATGTGGTTGGGTTCGTCCGGCTTCCCGGCGTTGGGCGGCGGCAAGGCAGAAACGGGTCCAAGGAATCGCCCGAAGGCGCTCGGGGTCGATCGGCTCGCCGGTTTCGGCGCATACGCCATAGGTGCCGAGGCGTAGGCGTTCCAAGGCGGCCTCGACCTCGGCGAGTTGTTCGCCCTCGGCGGCCAGTTCGGCGTAAAGCAGCTCGTGTTCGCTGTTCTCGCGGGCGACATCGGAGAAATCGTCGTTGTTGCCGCGCAAGGGAGTCAGCGTTTCAAGCAGGTGCTCGGCGACTTCGCCGGTGAGCCGGGTGCGCAAGCGGGTCAACGTGCGGAGGTGCCAAGCCCAGCGATGCGGCTGGAGCGAATCGGGTAGCGGGGAGGTGGTTTTCATGGGGGCGGGTTGGAAACAGAGCATGCCACAGTTTCGGTCCCCGGGCTCACCGCATTTTGCGACACCTGCAGCAGTTCTTGCTCAGAGGCTGACTCACTTGCTCCACGGGGGAGCGATCTTGTTCATACGGGCGTGGGCGATGAGCTGGCCGCGGTGTTCATGGGGGCGCCGACGGTTGTTCGGGCCAAGCCCGCCGGCGGTTTCGTGCCGAGACGATTGCCGAGCATGAGGTTGGTCTCGGTGACGTGCACGAGCACATCGCGCACGGTGCCGACGCCGTCTGTCGGTCGCCAACCGTAGTGGGCTGCCGGAATCGCCACGGCGAGGCGGAGGATCTTGCCCGAGGCCTTATCAAGGCTGCGCAGCAACGAGGTGCGGAAGGCGGCGAGCTTTTTGCGCCGAAGGGCGGCATGGGTCTTGGGCCGGGTGGCGTGGAGCGGGCAGCCGTGCCAGAAGCAGCCGTCGACGAAGACGGCGAGCCGGCGCGGGTGGAAGACGAAGTCGGGTCTGACGCGGAATTTCTTCAACTTCGGACCTTCAACCTTCCACTGGAGCGAAGCTCCTCGCCGCCAGCCGGTGATGCCGTGGGCGCGAAAGACCGTGATGAGCCGCAGCTCGGTGGCTGCATTGCCGCGCGAGCGGATGGCCGACATGACGGCGGAGCGTTTTCGTTTCGTGAAGATGTCGGCCATGGCCAACCGCCGTTACCGGTAGATTTCGCGCCGGTGGCCGACGGCGAGCAGGTGAATCGCGTTTTGTGCGGGATCGAAGGTGTAGATGATCCGGTAGTCGCCGACGCGCAGGCGAAAACGGCTGCCGCCGGTCATGCGGTAGTGGGGAAAAGTGGCCAGCCGGCAGCCCATGTCGTCGATTTCGGTCTCGATCCGGTTACAAACCGCATCGGGCAGTTTCAGGAAGACATCGTCAAACGCCGAGTAGTAAACCTGCAGGGCGCGGCTCATGCGCGGCCTTATCCTCGAACTCTTGGTCGAGAGCCTTGGGCCATTTCGCGTTCCGAGCTTTCGATGGCCGCCTTGAATTCCGGAGTGAGCTCCAGCTGGTCTTCGAGTTGCTGATCGAGCCACTCGCGCACCTGCCGCATCTCGTCGGGCGAGAGGCGGCTGAGGGCGGACTCGATTTCCTGCACGGTGCTCATAACTGGAACGCTAGCCGGGATGGCCTGAGGTTCAACCGGGATTTTTGGCGGCGCGTCTTGGTAAGGATCTTCGGAGTCATGGCGCGTCGCGGTTTGGTCGCGGCGTATTTATGCAAACGGACAACGGATCGAACGTCATTGCCGGCGCGAGGCGGCGACGGCGGTGCGGAATTCCAACTCGCTCCTGCCGGTGGCGGGATCGGCATTCAGATCGGTATCACGGCGCAGGGCTTCAGCCACGCCGTCGGCCGCATCGTGGAGCACGGGGGCAAGGTCGCGAGGAGTTTGGAGGCGAGAGCGGCCCGCTGAAACTCCGGCAATTGCCCGGGCTTTTGCTCGGGTTCCTGGACAAGCGTCATGCGTGGAAACGTTGGTCGGAGAAGTCGGGAATCAACACGGAGGCAATCCCGGTCAAAAGACGGGCGAGGGGCAATGGTGCGCGGTCGCGATTCGGCGGGCGGGGCTGGGAGCAGGGTGAGGGCCGGCGGCTGCGGCCTACCGGAGCTTGATCTGGAAGGCGAAGAGCGGGTCGAGGAAGTCGGCGCGGATGAGGCGCCACGGGTCCCTCGGGCGGCGAGCCACAGGGATGCGATTCCAAGTCGAGGTTTGGGCGCGTCGGCCTGAAACGGTTGGAATGACTTGGGCGGAAGGATAACCAAGGCGCCAATCGTGGCATGGCTTGACCGGGATTCTCGGGCGAATCACGGTTTGTCCATGCCCAGCGTCGCCACACCGATCCGTCCGTCGAAACCAAAACTCTCCGGCAAACGTCGGGAACTTCCGGCCGGGGTGACGGGAGCAGAGCTATTGGCGCGGGCCAAGAGCGGCGAGTTTGGCCGCGGGCTTGATTGGGCCGCGGTGGGCGCTGCCCACGGAACGCGGCGCGGCCGTTCACGCGCGGCGTGAACCGATGCTCCTCGATACGGATTTTCTGATCGATCTCGGCGGCACGCGGAGTTCGCGCCGGCGCACCGAGGCTTTGGCGTTTCTGGCCCGGCACCCGACCGAGGCGTTTTGTGTGAGCCGGATCACGTGGGCGGAATTTGCCGAAGGTGCCGTGAGCATCGAAGACACCGGGCTGGCCTTGGCAGGCTTCGGTTGTCTGGAGATCGGCGAGGCTACGGCGTGGATCGCTTCCCGGATCGCCCGTCGGCTCAAGCACAGCGGCCAGCATATCGGCGACAACGATGTGTGGCAGGCCGCAATCGCGCTGGAACACGACCTGGCTCTGGTGACCGGCAACGCCCGGCATTTCACCCGCGTCGTGGGCCTGCGGGTGCGCTCGCACCGGACCGCGCCGACTGGAGTTTGAGTCGGGCGGGAAGAAATCAGCCGAGGACTGGGGGCTGAAAGTTGAGGGGCGAAAGTCGAGGGTTGAGATACCGACTTTCGGAGTGCGGGCGGGGGCGATGGTGCGCGGTCGCGCGCGATTCGGCGGGCGGGGCTGGGGGCAGGGTGAGGGCCGGCGGCTGCGGCCTACCGGAGCTTGATCTGGAAGGCGAAGAGCGGGTTGAGGAAGTCGGCGCGGATGAGGTGGCCATGGTTGGCTGCGACATTCTTCCACCAGAAGGCGGCGTTGGTCTTGGGCCGGGTGGCGTGGAGCGGGCAGCCGTGCCAGAAGCAGCCGTCGACGAAGGCGACGAGGCGGTGCGAACTGGTGTCCCGGAAGGGGCGTCAGTCTCTACCGAGATACCAGTAATTCAACTAGCCACCGTCTCGCTGAGATGAAGGTCACTCAGCCAGTATTTGGCCCGATTCCGATTCTACGTGGACTCGCCATTCCGCTGCGACTGCCGGTCCATCCTCCGCAGTGACTATTGCGAGCCCCATCTTCAAGTAAGTTAACGAACTTCGATTGCCCTAGATACTTGCGCATTCCTTCAAACATAATCCACGTTGCAGCCTGTGAGCAATGCACGGAACAATTTCCACGAGGACGACGCGTGCTTGCGATGACACCGACAGCTGCACGTTCCTGCCAACTTGAGTGCGGAGTCGTTGATCAATTCTGCGTTGAGCCAACGGCAATGCCAGCGCCGTCATGGTTCAGCGCTTCAGCCGACACCTCGCACCAAAAGTCATGGCCGTCTTCAATCCCTGCGGGAAGGACCTCGGCGATGGGAGCTTGGTCCTCCACCGGCCCGGCGACAGCGACATCCGTCGCGCCCTCATCGAGGCCGACCGGGAGGACTGTATGGTCGCCCTCCCCGGCGAGCCCTTCTATAGACCGCAGATACCCGTCTGCCTCTGGTTCCTCGCGAAAAACAAAAACGCCGACGCCAAACGCAGCTTCCATCAATACCTCCACTGGGATACGAATCGTGAATCTGTTGATTGAGCGAAGATAAGGTCCCGCAATCGAATTGGTGAATTGAAAAGATATAATCCAAATGAGCGACGCACTTCAAATCCTTGCAAACGCGATAGCAGCAGGCTCAGCCACAACAAGCGAAGCCATCGGCGAGGCCATTAAAGGCCTTTTCGGTTCACGGTTCCACAAACGCTCCGCCTCGCATCTTGACCACGAGCGTCCACCATTCATTCGCAATGCGTATGGAAGAAGCGGCGCCGAGTCCGAGCACGTCGCATATGCAGGTTTCATAAATCCGGACAACCCACCAAGCGGACCCTATGGAGGAACCAGTTTGGTCTGGTTTCCCCGCCCAGAGGGATGTTTGATCGACTTCGGGATAGGAACGCGGGGCCTTAGTCCAGATGAGGGTGTTTTGACGCGCCCCGGCCATCGCCGTCGGATCGAGAGTCTTCGAAAGCACTTGGTTGGCCTCGGTGTTACAGCGTGGGCACGACAGGACCCTGCGACGATGGGCGTTCCAGTGCCAAAGGTGGTAACCGATCTGTTGCCCGCCTGGAAACCGGTTTTCGATAGATATGGCAACGAGCTCTACTGCTTGGCGGAAGTGCCAAAGGATAACCCCGAGCTCGCGAAGCGCGTAGTGCGGGCCTTCGTTGATCTTTACGCATATGAGCGGGGTTGGGAGGCTCTGACGGAGGCGAAAGATGAATATCAATCGTTCATCGCAAGCCTACACGGGGCATGGCTGGCGACTCCGTCAAAAGATGAGATCACTCGGCTCTTAAAATCCCGTCGCTTTGTTGTTCTTGAAGGTCCTCCTGGCACGGGTAAGTCGCGAATCGCAAAACAGATTCTGAACGAGGTTTTCGCTGACAACGGCGTCATTACCCAATTTCACCCCTCGACGACATACGAAGATTTTGTCGCCGGTTTGTCGCCCGACGTTGCTAATGCCGCATTGCGATTCCAAGCACGTGCTGGTCATCTAATGGAGGCCGCGAAGAAGGCCGGAAACAACGACGCTCTTCTTGTAATCGACGAGATCAACCGCGCAGACCTAGGGCGTGTTCTCGGTGAGGCGATCTATCTCTTTGAAGCAGGACACAATGAGGAAGTCCGGGTAGTGAGGCTGCCCCATGCAATCGATGGCGTGCACGAATTCGGCCTGCCTCGCAATCTGTTTGTCCTCGCCACTATGAACACCGCAGATCGCAGTGTCGCACGCATGGACCTAGCCATTCGCCGAAGGTTCGCGTTCATAACGATGATGCCTGATCGGGAAGTCGTGAAGTCCACTAGCACGGAAATGGGGCTGAAGCTATTTGACGCATTGTGTGATGTATTTCTTGAGTTTGCCCCCGACGACGCACTGGCCCTGATGCCGGGACACTCCTATTTCATTGCAAGTGACGATGGAGTGCTGCGAGACCGCCTGCGTTACGAACTGCTTCCGCTCGTGGACGAATATCTTCGTGAGGGTTACCTGGGCCCGGCTTCTGGAGCGCTTCATGCCGTTCGCAACCTTATCGCTGACTCAAGCTCTAGCTCCTAGTTATGGCGAGAAAATCGACTGCACCCCGTGGTTCCAGGGTGGCTAAAGCAAGGTCGCCGGGGGTTCATGTCGCTAGGACGCCAAACCCACAGCCTTTGCTGCATGCGGTCGATAACGGCCCCACGGTATGCGTCGACCCATCTCCTTATATTTCTGCAGGACGTGATCCTGGTTGGGGTCCGCATTTGGATGGTTTCTTGTCACGCAACCGCGAAGCTCTGGCCGCAATCGGTGCCGAGCCTCTCGTTGTTGCTGGTCGCAACGGAATAAGGCTTGAGCTAAAGCCCGGGCATTCGGCTGGGGCTGTTCCTCTCCGCTCGCCCGTTTCGGGACAAGTCGCGGGAGGATTAGTTGTATCTCCTAGATTCGGTTGGCCCGGAGTGGGCCGGGTTTTGGCAGCAACGGGTTGGGGAAGTGGGCCTCAATTTCTAACACAGCCGCTCGTCCCAGGAAGTGGTAGGGAAGTGCCGCCGTGGGTGCTCGCTGGTCCCGTCCTCCAGCGTCTCACAGATCTGTTGTCACACCTAAAACCTGGATACCAAGAGTGCATCGAAGTCCGCACTCATCCCCGTGGTCAGATTCAGTGGTCGACATACATCGCAAAGCAGATGGCAACTGGACGTTGGCATCATTTGCCCTGTAAATTCAGCGAACTTGGCACTGATTCGCGCTTGCGTCAGACGATTCGGTGGACGCTTGAGCGTATCCGCCTTGATCTTGCCGCAACCGGTGGCAGCGATCCGATGGCGTTGATCTTGGCGACACTGGCAATGCACCTCCTTGATCAAGTCGCTGACGTGCCCTCCCGGAGGCCTTATCGTGGCGAATTGGAACGTAATCTCGGTGCGGGTCCACTGACTTCGGCGGTCCTGCGAGAAGGACTCAGAGCCATTGGCTGGATTGTAGATGAACGAGGGCTTGGGGGTGGCCGCAGTTCCGACGGGCTCGCGTGGACTTTGCCGTTGGAAACCTTGTGGGAGAGGTATGTCGAGAAATTCGCCCGCTCAGAGGCCTCGCTTTCGGGCGGGCGTGTAAGAGTTGGCCGTCTCGGAGAGACTACCGTGCCGCTGTCTTGGGATCATCGAAGTCACCGTGCAATCGGACACTTGGTTCCTGATATCATCGTTGAGAATCCAAAAGGGATCGAAATTATCGACGCAAAATACAAAGCTCACTTTGCTGATCTTGATGTGGCGGGATGGAACGCTTTTACCGACGACGCCAAAGAAAGCCTTCGCGCCGATGTTCACCAAGTATTAGCGTATGCAGCGGTTTGCGGCGATGTAGCGAACGTCACGGCGACCTTGGTATATCCTGTTTCTGCTGGCTTGTATCACGAGTTGAATTTGCGCTCACAACACATCGTGTCCGCTTCGATCCCAGTGGGAACTCTAGTGAAACAATTGCGACTACGTGCTCTGCCATTTTCTGGTCTTACTTGAAGTATAGCACCCATTGCATGCGGATTTTGCCTATAACCGCCGCTTCGAAATCACCGCGGACCGGCACGCGGGCGGAAGCTGGACGCGGCGATCGCATCCCGACTATACCCTGACGTTCTGGCCGGAGGATTGTTCGAGCGAGGCAGAGGTTGAGTGGCAGGAGTTGCTGGTGCATGTGCATTTCGACGCGAGATATCGGGTGGAAGACCTCGAGGGCTTGTTCGGCTTGGAAGGAGCGGACGACGCCGACGAAGAAGTTGAGGGCAACTATAGGCGGCAGAACTTACTCAAGATGCACGCCTAGGATAAGAGCGGAGGATCGGGCGATTGAGGAGAGACACGAGGCCTTGCTCGCGGGTATTGGCGCCGAGCCACGCCGTTGAGCGAATCAGGGCTGCTAAGTTTCCTGTTTGCCGAACCGCCTGCCGTCTTCGGTTTCGATGGTTCCGTCGGGCCAGACTTCGACGGGGAGGATGAAGTCGCCGGTGGTACTGGCGTCGCCGAAGTCGCGTTCGCCGGCGAGGAATTGGCGGAGTTGCTCCATCAGCATCTCGGCTATCTCGATCTGGGCTTCGCGTTGGGTAGCGTAGGTGACGATGACGCCGTGTTCATCTCGCCACGTGGGCATCATACCTTGGCAAAGCGTGTCTTCGAAAATCGCGAAAGCCGAACGGGTTGTTTTTATTCGGCAATACACGGTTAGCTCGTTTTGCCTAAAATAGCGGAAAGCCGCTCAAAGCTCCACGGACTATAAGTCACATTTTTCGGAAAACTTGCGGCAGTTTGTGTTTTCCCGGACCGGGGTGCAGCGTCGCCTCCGTGCGCGGCGCAAATGCGCGGTGGCAGTCATTTTTCCAACAAAACTTCTTCTTTATGGATTATCGCAATCTCGGTCGGTCGGGGCTCAAGGTGCCGGTGCTCAGTTTTGGCACGGGCACGTTTGGCGGGGGCGGGGATTTTTTCAAAGCGTGGGGCTCGGCCGAGGTCGCCGAGGCGACGCGGCTCGTGGATGTCTGTCTCGAGGCGGGGCTCACGCTGTTTGACTCGGCGGATGTCTACTCGGGCGGGCGCGCGGAGGAAATCCTCGGGGCGGCGATCAAGGGGCGGCGCGACCAGGTGCTGATTTCCACGAAGGCGACGTTTCGCTGCGGCCCGGGGCCCAACGATGTGGGCTCGGCGCGGGCGCATCTGATCCCCGCGGTGGAGGCGGCGCTGCGGCGGCTGGGGACGGATTACATCGACTTGTTCCAGTTGCACGGCTTCGACGCGTTGACGCCGGTCGAGGAGGCGTTGGGCGTGCTCGACGAGCTCGTGCGCGCGGGGAAGATCCGCTACATCGGCTGCTCGAATTTCTCGGGCTGGCACCTCATGAAGTCGTTGGCCGCTTCGGAGCGGCACGGGTGGTCGCGGTATGTGGCGCACCAGGCCTATTACTCGCTCGTGGGGCGGGACTACGAAGGGGAGCTGATGCCGCTGGCGCTCGACCAGGGCGTGGGCGCGGTGGTGTGGAGTCCGCTGGGCTGGGGGCGGCTCACGGGGAAGTTGCGGCGCGGTCAGCCGAAGCCCGAGCAGAGCCGGCTCAACAGTGCGTTGGTGGTCCAGAAAGGACCGCAGGTGGCGGACGAACTTTTGTTCAAAGTCGTCGATGCGCTGGAGGCGGTCGCGGCCGAGACCGGCAAGACGGTGCCGCAGGTGGCGCTGAACTGGGTGCTGCGGCGGCCGAGCGTGGCGACGGTGATCGTCGGCGCGCGCAACGAGGCGCAGTTGCGGGAGAATCTGGGCGCGGTGGGCTGGGCGCTGACGCCGGCGCAGGTGGCGGCGCTGGATGCGGCGAGCGCGGTGCCGCTCGTTTATCCGTATTGGCACCAGCGGGGCTTTGAGGAGCGGAATCCGAAGCCGGTGTGACGCGGGGGCGCGGGGGGCGGAGGGGGGAGGACGGAATGGGCCCACGGAATACACGGAT
>NEVA01000029.1 GCA_002304445.1 Opitutia bacterium Tous-C4FEB
TGACCGAAGTTCCGTTTTCAGCCGCAACCCGGACGATGGTGCCCTCGGCGTCCGCGGCGATTGTGACACCCTCAACCGGAGCGAGAGTGCCGATGATGCTGATGACCGGTTGCCACGCCACGGCCTTCGCCTCGTAGGAGCTCACCGAGCTCGGCGGTTGCTCGTGCGACATCCCGGACATGGCTTTGATCTGGGAGACTTTGACCGCACCCAACGCGAGCACGACGACGGCGAAGCCACCGATGGCGATGACGAAATTCTTAATCATAGTAGTAGGAATCGATTGAAGGGAGTTTGGAAAGGTGACTCAGCATATGACAGGCGGACCACGCGCCGGCTCGATTACCGGGACTGAAATCTCACTCGCATTTTCCAGTACCTTAGTCAGCAAACGGACGAGCGTCTTCCGCTCGCTTTCCGAGAGTGGGGCCATGATCCGCGTCATCAGTTTAAAGTGGGCGGGTAAGATACCGACCAGAAAACGCTCGGCTTTCCCGGTGAGCAGCACCGACATCATTCGTCGATCCGTCGGATCTGGTTCACGGCGAACGAATCCGTCCCGTTCGAGGGTATCAATCAGCCCCGTCATCGTGGCCCGGGTCACACCCGCCGCATCAGCCAGTTCGGCCGGCGTTCGCGGACCGTTCGAACAATCGCCAGTGGCGTGGGCCGCGTCGATCCGGCGTTGAGCCGGATTCCACAGCAGCATCAGCACGCCAAAGCGGCCATGGGAGATGCCGTGCACCGCGAGATCGTTCTCTACCAAGGAAAACACCTCGTCGCTCGTCCGCAGCAAATGCAAAAACGCCTCGCAGGCCGAGGGATCCAAATCAGGAAATTCCTTAGCCCCCTCCAGCAGACACTCGTAGCGCGGCAAGTCCTTTAATAGCAGGAGCGGCATAGAGAATAAGGGCTGAGCGGAACCATAAGGCGGCGGATAGTTAGGAGGCTAACTATAAAAGCAAGCGCCCGTTGCAGAAAGAATCGGAAACCTCGAAACCGCGCGAACCACCCGGGCCCACGTCGCGCCAACTACGAAACGACCCTCTCGGCCTCCCGAGCGAGGGTCAGTTGTCCGCCAAAAAACCTGCGCGAGAATCAGAGACTCCGTGCGGCCGCCACCACTGCTTCGGCTGTTATTCCCAACTCTTTGTAGACTTGGGGCGCCGGAGCGCTGATGCCGAAGCGGTCAATACCGACCACTTTACCATCGAGCCCGACATACTTACGCCAAAGTCCAGTCACGCCCGCCTCGACCGCTACCCGCGCGCGACAGGAGGGTGGAATGATGCTGTCCCGATACTCCGCGGTCTGCCGCTCAAAGCGTTCGAACGAGGGCAGCGAGACCACGCGCGTTCCAGCTCCGAGTTCCTTCGCCGCAGCCAGAGCAAGGTGCAGTTCGCTTCCCGTCGAGAGAAGCAAATGAGTCAGGGGCGCAGTCTCTTGAACCGCAACGTAACCGCCCTTCAACACGCCCGCGCGCCGAATGTGCGGCGGAATCTCATTGAGCACCGGTACCGCCTGCCGAGAAAGCGCAATCAAGGTCGGGCCATCGGCACGCTCAAGCGCCGCCGCGTAGGCGCCGGCCGTTTCCTCGGGATCCGCCGGCCGGATCACGTCGAGATTCGGAATCAAACGCAGCGACGAAATGGTCTCGACGGGCTGATGCGTCGGCCCGTCCTCGCCTACGCCGATCGAATCGTGGGTGTAGATATAGATGACCGGCAACTTCGACAACGCCGCGATCCGCATCGAAGGGCGCGAGTAGTCGGCGAACACAAGAAAAGTCGCGATGCTGGGGCGGAACAATCCGTCGTAGGCCATGCCGTTGGCGATCGCCGCCATTCCATGCTCTCGGATACCAAAGCGGATGTTGCGTCCACCGCGGTTAGCCGGATCACAGTCGGCAACGCCGTTGATGAGATTCAAAGTCGAGCCATACAGATCGGCACTTCCCCCGACAAGCAGGGGGAGCTCAGCCGCCAACGGTTGAAGCACATCTCTTCCGGCGGCGCGGGTGCCCCCCAATTTCACATCCGGAGCAAACAGCGGAATCTTTTCGAGCAAATGCGCCGCACTGGGATGGGCGTTGGCCGAGTCCAGCAAGGCTGACTTCTCGGGATTGGCCACGCGCCAAGCCTTAAGGGTCTTATGCCACTTGTTTGAGTTCCGAATGAGCCGTGCCTTGTGTCCGGCAAAGTAAGCGCGCACGTCGTCGCTCACAAAGAAATGCTCCGTCGCAGGCAGTCCGAGCGAAGCCCGCGCCGCCTCGGAAAACTTCGCGCCGCCTTCGCCGTGACCCTTTGCCGTCCCCTGCACCTCGGCAATGCCTTTGCCGATGATCGTTTTAGCGATGATCAGCTGAGGTTTCCCGGACTTGGACTTTTTAGCCTTGTTGAAGGCCTTCAGGATCGTCGCGAGATCGTGCCCGTCGATGGTCTGCACCTCCCACCCAATCGCTTTAAAACGGAGCGCCGAACTCTCGCTTTGGGTGCGGTCCGCCATGGCGTCGAGCGTGACGTCGTTTGAGTCGTAAATCAAAATTAGATTATCGAGCTTCTGATGGCCGGCAAAGGCGACAGCCTCCATCGCGACGCCCTCTTGCATACAACCGTCGCCGGCTAAGCAGACGACATGGTAGTCAAAAATGGTGTGCTCAGGCGTATTGAAACGGGCCGCTGCCATCTGCCCGGCGAGCGCCATACCTACGGCATTCCCGATCCCCTGCCCCAGAGGACCGGTCGTGCACTCTACGCCGGGAGTTTCGTGAAACTCCGGATGCCCGGGAGTTGTGCTATGCAAAGCCCGGAACTTCTTCACCTGCTCAAGTGGCAGATCATAGCCGCTGAGGTGCAACCAACCGTAGAGGAACATCGAACCATGACCGGCCGATAAGATGAAACGGTCTCGATTCAACCAACGAGGACGCTCGGGATTATGAACCAGCGCATGTCCGTAAAGAACCGCTCCGATTTCGGCCGCCCCGAGGGGTAGTCCGAGATGCCCGGACGAACAGGCATGAACCGCGTCGATCGCAAGGCCGCGCGCTTGATTGGCCGCTTTGGCCAGAAGATGAGTTTGGAGCGTCATACAAAATAAAGGATAGAACTACTCTGAAGAAAAAGGGCTAAACAGATGATTTTCCGGGCACAAAAAAAGCGAGCCCCGAAAGGCTCGCTTTGGCTGAAAAATCCCATCGTCCAAACGAACGATTTTAGCTGGCCGCAACGGGCGCTGTCGCAGGAGCGGAAGCAACAACCGACGGCGGCGTGGCCACCGTACGGACTTCCCGTTCCTTGACTGCAACCGCAGCCTTACCCGTACGATTACGCAGGTAATAGAGCCGGGCACGCATCACCTCGGACTCGCGATCGACTTCAACTTTATCGATGTTGGGCGAGTTCACGGGGAATACGCGCTCAACGCCCTCGCCGTAGCTGATGCGACGGACGGTGAACGTCTCGTGGATGCCGGCGCCTTTTCTGGCGATGACAATTCCGGCATAAATCTGGATTCGCTCTTTGTCGCCCTCACGGACCTTCGTGTGGACGCGCACACCATCACCGACTTTGAACGGCGTGATGTCTTTTTTCACCTGAGCGGCGGTGATTTGGCTGATGATCGGATGCATGCTATGGATTATTTGAGTAAATCAGGTCTGACAGATAAGGTTTTTTCCACTTGTCGCGCGTGCCGCCACTTTTCGATTTCAGCATGGTTCCCAGAGAGAAGAACCTCTGGAACGGACATACTCCTGAATTCGGCGGGACGCGTGTATTGAGGAAAGTCGAGCAACTTGTTGGTGAAGGATTCGTGCGTCAACGACTTTTCCTCGCCGAGCACGCCGGGTATGAATCGGGCCAACGCATCGAGCACAACCGCCGCAGCCAGGGTACCATTGGTCAGGACGTAATCCCCGATGCTGATCTCTTGGTCGATCATCCGATCGCGAATCCGCTGATCTATACCCTCGTAATGGCCGCTCAGTAGAACCAAGTGCCGCTCACGCGACAGGTCCAGCGCGAGCGCCGGCGATAACGGCGTCCCATCGGGGGTGAGATAAACGCGACGACAGCCCGGCGTCTGCAATTGCTCGATCGCCGCAAAGACCGGCTCGGGTTTCAAAACCATTCCGGCTCCGCCTCCAAACGGACGGTCATCGGCTGTGCGATGCTTGTCCGAGGTCCACCGCCGTAGATCATGCACTTCGACCTGCAAGTATCCGGCCTCGATGCCACGACCCAAAATACTCTCGCCCAAAAATCCATCCAGCATGCGCGGAAACAAGGTAATGATATCGATGCGAAGCATGGAAATTTGGGTAGAAACAAAAATCGCCCGAACCTTGCGGTCGGGCGATCAAAGAGTGTCGGGTTTCCTCGTCCTCAGACGGCAACCGGTGCCGCCGCTTCAGCTGCGGGCGCCGCACGGCGGGCGCGCTTGATCATCGCATGCAAGGTATCGGTCGGGAGAGCACCTTTGCTCATCCAGTAATCAACCCGTTCCATGTTGACCTTGAACCCGTTGGCCTTGGCCCGTGGGTCATAAGAACCGATCGTTTCAACCGGAGCGCCGTCGCGACGGGAACGTGCTTCGGCGATGACCACACGGTAGTGAGGTTGATGAAGGGCGCCGATGCGGGTGAGACGGATTTTGAGAGCCATGACGATGTTTTTGCGGGTCTGTTCTTAGTTGAAAAGCGGAAGAAAAAACGGGCCCACAATCAGCTTGTCAAGCCCCTACTCCCACCGCTGTGTTCCCGGGCTTATGCTCAAAGCTGGCATCGTCGGTCTGCCCAACGTCGGCAAGTCCACTCTCTTCAACGCCCTCACTCGCTCGCGCAAGGCCGAAGCTGCAAACTACCCGTTTTGCACCATCGAACCCAACGTCGGCGTCGTGGTTGTGCCCGATGAACGGGCCTACGTTCTTCAGAAAATCGCAAAGACTAATGTCGTCATTCCCGCCGCCATCGAGTTTGTCGACATCGCCGGCCTTGTCGCCGGCGCCAGCAAGGGCGAGGGCCTCGGCAACCAATTCCTCGCCAATATTCGAGAGGTCGACGCGATCGTTCATGTAGTGCGGTGCTTCGAAGACGGCGACGTGATCCACACCATGGGCGGCGTCGATCCGGTGCGTGATATTGAAGTGATCACCACCGAACTCGTCCTAGCTGACTTGGACGCCGTCGCGAAGCGCATCGACAAAACCCAAAAAAAGGCAAAATCGGGCGATAAAGAAGCCGCCGCTGAGATTCTTTTGCTCGAGCGCCTGACCCCGCACCTCAATTCTGGGCAAACCGCGAACACCCTCCCGGCTTCCTTGGAAGAGACCGCGATGATGAAGCTCTTTCAGTTACTCACCGCCAAACCCGTTCTCTACGCCTGCAACGTGGCCGAGGGAGATCTCGCGACCGCCGAACAAAATCAGTACGTTCAAAAAGTGGCCGCTTTTGTGAAAGCCCACCATGACGCCGCTTATGTTCCGATCAGCGCCAAAATCGAATCCGAACTCATCGACTTGCCCGCCGACGAGGCGAAGGCCTTCTTAAAGGATCTCGGGGTAGATGACTCCGGCGTATCCTCACTCATCCGCGGCACCTACGAACTACTTGGTCTGCAAACCTACTTCACGGCCGGAGAGAAAGAGGTCCGGGCGTGGACGATCAAGAAAGGTTGGAAGGCTCCTCAGGCCGCCGGTGTGATCCACACCGACTTTGAAAAAGGCTTTATCAAAGCGGAGGTTGTTTCTTACGCCGATCTCACCCGCCTCGGCAGTGTAGCTGCCGCCCGGGAGGCAGGAAAATATCGACTCGAGGGCAAGGAGTACGTCTTCGCCGACGGCGACGTCGCACTTTTCCGCTTCAACAACTGAGTCGCCAGACGGTTTAGCTTCGTTTGGACTGGGGCACGTCGCCTGCCGCGACCCATCCTTTATGACCAGATGAGCGATGTTTCCGCCAACCTAGTGACGACGACGCCCGAGTCCCTCGACTCGGCCATTCTGCTCGCGCTGATGGCTACGATTCCGGACAAGATCTACTTCAAGGATCTGCAAAGTCGTTTTGTTCGCAACAATCCCGCTCACGCCCGCTCTTTGGGCGCTTCCTCGCCGCAGTTCGTTATCGGGAAAAGCGACTCCGACTTTTTTTCCCGTGCCCACGCCGAGCGCGCCCTCGCCGATGAGCAAACCATCATTCAAACCGGCCAACCCGTCATCGCGAAAATCGAACGTCTTACGCTGCTCGACGGTTCCATCGCCTGGGCTTCGACGACGAAAATGCCTTGGCGGGACTCATCAGGGAAAATCATCGGCACGTTTGGCCTCTCACGCGACATCACCGCCACCAAGATCGCCGAGGAAAAACTCACGGAAGAACGCAATCTCCTGCGCACCATTATCGACCACATTCCAAGTCGGATTTACATCAAAGACACGGCGTCCCGCTACATTCTCAACAACCGTGCCCATCTCGCCTTGCTCGGCGTCAAGCACCAGGCCGAGGCCGTCGGCCGCACGACCGCCGATTTTTTCCCGGGCGAACGCGGTCGCCAAGCGCTCAACGACGACCGCCAAGTGCTCGACGGTGCCACGACGATCATCAGTCATGAGAAATCCGACTTTGGCGCCGAAGGTGACGTGCACTGGGCGCTCACGACCAAAGTCCCATTCCACGACGTAAACCAACGCATCGCCGGCCTCGTCGGCATCAGCCACGACATCACCCGGCGCAAACAGGCCGAGGAGGCCCTCAAACTCCACACCGCCGCGATGGAGACCGATGTCCGCATGGCGCGGCAAATCCAGGAAACGTTCCTGCCGCGTTCATATCCCGTTTTTCCGCGCGGCGTGCCTGCGGAAGCCAGCGCGCTGCGGTTTGCCCACCGCTATATTCCCACCACGACCCTGGGCGGCGATTTTTTCCAGATTATCCAACTCGACGACGTCAAATGCGGGATTCTCATCTGTGACGTGATGGGCCACGGCGTGCGTGCCGGCCTGCTGACCGCGCTCATCCGCGGGGTCGTCGCCGAACTGGGCGAACGTGCCACCGATCCCGCCCGCGTGCTCGCCGAGATCAACCACAGTCTGACCCCTGTGCTCGAGCAAACCGGTCAACCCGTGTTTGCGACCGCCTTCTTTGGGGTGATCGATACCGCCACCGCGTCGCTCACTTATAGCAATGCCGGGCATCCGCCGCCATTGATTCTACGCGCGGCCGTCAATTCCGTCTCTCGGCTCGTTCCGTCGGACCCGGAACCTGCCGCCGGCCTCATCCACGATTTTCAATACTCGCGACAGGAAACCGCTTTTGATCCTGGCGACAGCTTCTTGGCCTACACCGACGGCATCCTCGAAGCCGCCAACCCCGGCGGGGAAATCTTCGGCGAAGAGCGCCTGATCGCCCAACTCGTCGGATCTCGAGGCCTTCCCGGCTCCCTCGTCTGCGACCGGCTCGTGCGTGCCACCGAAGCCTACAGTGCCCGACTCGATTTTGAAGACGACGTCTGCATCGTGACCATCGAATCGACCGGCACGACCTGCGTTATACGTCCCGTCAGTTACGATATCTGACCGCCGCCGACCCGCGTATCGCGCCGCACTTTGAGCGCGATCTCAGTCACGCGGGCGATCGCCGCCACCATCGTGTCGAGCGCCAAGCTCGCCTGTCCCTTCTTCGCCTGCTCGGGGAGAAATGGGACATGAATAAATCCGCCCCGCACGCCCGGCCTACGGCGCAAGGCGTGCATCAACCCATAAAAAACGTGATTACAGACAAACGTCCCGGCCGTCTGCGAAATTTCTGCCGGCACCCCATCAGCCCGCAAGCCCGCGACTATCGCCTTCACCGGCAGAGTTGAAAAATACGCCGCCGGACCGCCTTGGACCACCGGTCGATCCACCGGTTGAGCACCGGCATTGTCTGGAATCCGGGCGTCATCCACATTGATCGCCACGCGCTCCGGCGTAATCGCAGCTCGGCCTCCCGCTTGCCCGAGACAAACAACCAAGCTCGGCCGGATCGCCCGCAACTGCCGACTCAACTCCCGGTTCGCCGCCCCAAAAACACACGGCAAGAGCACCCCGACAACCTCGTGTCCACCGATCTCGGTGCCGTGGAGATTTTGCGCGATCGCCTGCGAGGGATTGATTGTCTCCCCGCCAAACGGTTCAAACCCCGTAATCAAAATTTTTTGCCTTTCTTCAGGGCCTCGTCGCTTTACCAATGGCATCGCCCCAGAAAAATCGTCAGCGCCGAAACACGCAAACATACATCACGACGACATTGAAGACCCAGATCGCCGCCGCGAACGGTACCTGTGCCTTGATCACCGCAAAGTCATCGCGCAACTCCAGCAACCGAGCCGGCACGAGATTGAAATTTGCCGCCATCGGTGTGACGAGGGTGCCGCAATAGCCGCTCAGCATCCCCAGCGTTCCCATCACCGCCGGGTCGCCACCGTGCGCTTTCACGATAAACGGCAGCCCCACGCCGAGCGTCATCACCGGAAACGCCGCAAACGCATTGCCGAGCAAGATCGTGAACAGCGCCATACCGCCGCAATAAGCCAAGACCGCCACCGCCGGAATCTGCACCGGCAAAACCGCGGCCACCAAGTGAGCGATCTCATCGCCCACACCCGCTTTGCCCATGACCCCGCCGAGCGCCGCCAACATCTGGGGCAACAGCACCGCCCAGCCCAACAGTTGCAACAACCTGCCGCCTTCCTGCGCGGCCACCCGCGGTCCCTCGCCCGTCGTGCGCATTGCCAGCGTGATCCCGGCAAAACAACCGATACCCAACGCGACCTGTGCAACCTGCTTCGGCTGCACCAGCAGGAAATCGCCGATCTTCACCCACTCCAAAGTCAGCCCCCCGACCACCGCCACCGTCGGCACCAAAAACAACGGCCAAATCAAACGATTGCCCAGTCGCGCCGCCCGCTCTTTGAGCACCACCGGATCGACGCCCCCACCGTGCCCGGCGCCCACGCGCTTGGTCGCAATCAAGGCCGTCAGCCCCAGCACCAAGTAGCCCACCACCGTCGGCGACAACCACTTCCCCGCCCCGATTGCCAGGGCGAGCAACAGCCAAAATGCCGCCGAACCCCAACGCTTCGGATGGGCTGCATCCGCCGCAATCAATCCACCCACCGCCGCCAGAACACACCCGCCCGCCACAAAGAAAAAATCGAGGGTCAACAACGTCACGGCTTTGGACCTTTCACCTCGCGCGCTGCCGCCGGCTTTGCCGCCGACCGCGCCAACCGCGCGTCCAACCGCCGATACCGCCACCACCCGATTGCGATCACGCAGAGCGCTGTCGGCAAGCCCCACAACTTGATCTCGCCGAGCGGCACGTCGACGCCGGCATTGTCGAAAAACGCCTTGATCAAAAGCACCGCGCCGACCGCGACCACGATGTCGTCCGAGAAGAAATTTCCCACGTTTTCCGCCGCCGCGCCATGCGCCCTGATTTGCGCGCGCGCTTGATCCGTCACGCCGCCCAGCTTCGTCGCCGTCGCGCCCTCCGCCATCGGCACAATCAGCGGCCGCACCATCGAGGCATGCCCCCCGATTCCCATGCCCACCATGCTCGTGAGCCCGCGCAGAACTTGATAAACCCACAGCACCCGTCCGGCGGTCGCACCCGCCGCCCGCCGAATCAGCGTCGCCATCCGCTCCTGCAAACCATGTCGCTCCAACAAACCCACCACCGGCACCATTAGGATCACGGGCAGGGTCAGCCAGCGATTATCCACGAAAAACTGCCCCAGCATGGTCACCACTTCGTGCCAAGCGAGGCCCGCGACCAATCCCGTCACGAGACCAGCCGCCACCACCACCAGCAACGGATTCATCCGAAAAGCAAAACCCACGGCGACGACCACCAGCCCGATGAGTTTGATCATAAGTCGAACCTCCGAAGCTCAATTCCCGACTCCCGGAGCGCCTCATTCAGCCGACGAGCCATCGCCACCGCCTTCGGTCCGTCACCATGCAAACATACGGTGTCCGCCTCGATCGGCACCGTGCTTCCATCGGTGGATCGCACCAAACCATCCGCCACCATCCGCAATACCTGCGCCACGGCCGCCGCCTCGTCTGTGATCACCGCATCCGATCGCGAACGCGGGGTCAGCGAACCATCCGCCTGATACGTGCGGTCGGCAAAAACTTCACTCGCCACCCGCAGCCCGCGTTTCCGCCCGGCCCTCACCAGCTCACTCCCCGCCAGGCCAAACAGAATCAAATTCGGATCAATTCCATAGACCGCGTCGGCGATTATTTCCGCCATTCCCGGATCACGCGCGGCCTGATTGTAGAGCGCGCCGTGCGGCTTCACGTGATGCACGTTGCCGCAACCCCGAAGCGCCTCGATCTGCGAAGTCACGAGCTCGTGTAACGCGCACGCCGTCAACGCCTGCTCCCGGCGCCCAAAAGTCTCGCGGTCGAGAAACCCGGGGTGCGCCCCGACCGCGACCCCATGCGCCTCCGCCATCGCAACCGTCTCCCGCATCGTCGCCACGTCCCCCGCGTGCCCACCACACGCGATATTGGCCGAGGTAATCCATGGCATCAACTCGCCATCGGCGCCGCCGCCTTCGCCAAGGTCGCAATTAAAATCAATCGTCAGTGGCATCAGATAGGATCAACGAATTTTCCCCACAAGTCCTTCGCGCAAAAGACCGATCGCATACTCGCGAGCCAACCACAATCGATGCGCATCCTCGAGCGATACCGGCTCAAACCTCACTCCGTCGCCCGGGCGCACCTGCGCCAGCAACGGCAGATCCACACTGATCACGTGTGCCAGCTGCGGATACCCGCCGATCGTTTGCGCATCAGCGAGCAACACGATGGGCTGTCCGTCGGGCGGCACCTGCACCGTGCCGGGAGCGACCGCCGTTGAGACCAACTCTCCGCCGCTGCGACGCGCGAGGGCCGTCCCCTCCAACCGTAGGCCCATCCGGTCAGACTGCGGCTTCACCTTCCACTCCGAGTTGTACCACTCCTCCCCGAACTCATCCGCCTGCGCACCCAACACGACCCGCACTTTCGGCACCGTTTCGTAGGCGGGTAAGATCCGCCGATCCAACCACCAATGCTCGGCCACCTCGCGCGGCTGCGTGCTCACCGGCAACTCGTCGCCCGCCTGCAACGCCCGCCCTCGCCAACCGCCGATTCCCGCCCTCGTGTAGGTGCTCCGGCTCCCCAGCACCACAGGCACGTCCACCCCGCCCGCAACCGCCAAAAATCCCCGGCAACCCCTCACCGCCGCGCCGAACTTAATCCGTTGCCCCGCGACGACGCGCACCGGCTGCCACGCCACGCACCCGGCAAAGTCCGCCCCGCCGAGCGCGATTAATCCATCGCTCAAAAACTCAATCTCCGGCCCCAGCAGAGTGAGCTCAAGCCCCGCCGCGTCCTCCGGGTTGCCCACCAGCAGATTGGCAATTCGCGCCGCCATCGTATCGGCCGCCCCGCCGCTCGGCACGCCGACGGCCCGCTGCCCCGGACGCCCCAAATCTTGCACCGTCGTCAGCATCCCCGCACTCACCACCCGCAGTCCCGCTCCCGCGTCCCGCCGAAGCTTGTCACCTGATGGATGACACACTTCCCGGTCGGATTTGGCTGTCGGAGGATTTATCGCCGTCGCGGCACGGAATTTCACCCGATCGCCGACCCGCAACAACGCCGGTTCCGGCCGCGCGGCGTCGAACATAACGGCATTGGTTCGCCCGATCAGCTGCCAGCCACCGGGAGATTCCAACGGATAAACCCCCGTTTGCCCGCCGCCAATTCCCACCGTTCCGGCCGGCACTTTGGTCCGGGGCGTGGCCCGTCTCGGCGTCGCCAACTCCCGCGGCAGCCCGCTCAGGTAAGGAAACCCCGGCGTGAATCCGATCGCTTCCACCCGATACTCCGCCGCGCTGTGGCGCGCGATGACCTCCTCCGCGCTCAAGCCGACCTGCGTCGCGACCGCAATCAGGTCTGGTCCGTCCGAACCACCATAACTCACTTCCAACTCCACCACTCGTCCGCGGTGGCATTGCCCGTGACCCTCAACCTCCGACACGACCTCGGCGATCATCGCACCTAACCTCGCATACGGGCTCAGATTTTCGCTCCGCAGAGCCAATAAATCATAGAAAATTGTCACACTCACATACGCCGGCACCACGGCCGTGACGCCGGGAAACCGGCCCTGGGTGAACCGCGCCGTCACACTCGCGAGCACGTTTCGACGCTCGTCGGCGGCCAAATCCGGCCACGATACGACGACGGCGGAATCGCCCAACGGTGCAAGTTGCATGGGCGGAATGTGCTCACGCTTCATTTGAAACAAAAACAAAAAAACCGCCCAATTCCGGTCGGAGGATTGGCCAAAAATCTTCGCTCTACCCAGCGCGCTTTAGCCGGCGAAGCGGGAGACCCGGGCTCGTTCGCCACCGAAGAACACAGCGCCAGCTCGGGCCGGCCAATCGGTTTCGCCGCCGCTGGGCGCGGGCTCTGCCTCGCCCCGCGAATGTCACGGGCAAACTCCAACAGAACCTCGCCGCCATCCCGCTCGGAAACGCTCCGTTAACGGGCCGACTTGTTCCTGTACGTAAACACTCTCTGCCGGCAGACCTACACAGCCGGACGAAAGCTCCGGCTCTTCGAGGCCGCTTTGGTATCTTACTGTTATCGGCGAGCGCCCCCCCGACCGGCTCACTGCCCGAACAGCAGTTGTAGCACCGTTTCCAAGTCTTTGCCGACCGCCCAGCCCCCGCCTTTGGCCACTGCCAGCGATTTGCTGCGCTGGCGCTTTTCCACTTCCGCGTTGACCGAAATGATCCGGGGTAAATCCCTCGCCAGGCCCAGTGTCTCCAGCGAGGTCAGCGGCGTCCACGCCACCGGCAATCCCGTCCACGCGAACTTTATTTCCCAACCCGCCACCGGTCCCAGCGGCAGTTCCTTGGTCAGGAGTGCCGGATAGCGAGTCACAAAATCAGGCGTGCGCATCGTCGCGATGCGCAGCGTCACCACCGGCTCGATTTGCGCAAAGTAGTCGCGGAACGTATTGACCCGTTTGGCCCGCCAGTCACCGAGGAAATCAAGCACGTCGATGCCCATCAAATTCATCCCGTTCCAAGGCCCTTGCTCGTTCGGGCTGCCAAATTTCCGCCGGCTATACCAAGACTGAAAATCCCGCGTCAGCATCAACCCGATCTCAAAGTGCAGGTGAGCCCGTTCCTTGGGGATCGCGTAGCCGCCCGCGCTGCGCCCCATCGTGGCGATCACCCGACCCCGCTGCACCCGCTCGCCCACTCGCAGGCCCGGCGCGATCTTCGCCAGATGCGCGTAAAGGGTGTAAACGCCCGGAGTCTCCTCCGGGTGCTCGAGCACGACGTAACGCCCGTAGCCACTATCGCCCGCCGAAGCGTTGATGTGCCGCACGACCCCCGCCATCGCGGCGAAAATATCGTCCGTCGCCTCACCCCGGCGGTCACGGGCAACCGGCGGGATATCGATGCCCTCGTGAAACTTCGTGCCGCCACTGCGCACGCCGCCAAATCCCCCCGAGGCCGGATCACCCGAGCCCGCGTGTTGCAGAAAACTCGCCGCCGGACGGCCTTCGTTCCACGCCGGATGCGGCGTCGGCCAAGTGAATTCCACCCGCGGCGATTGGGCGCACAGGGTCGAGACCGTCCAACCCAACACCGCGGCAAACTTGGCGAGTCGCGGGATCATCCGTTGCGCTTCATCGCTTTTTGCAGGTCCGCCGACGTGCGTTTCAGGTCGGTCACCAACGTGGTCAGTTCACCGTCGCTCAGCTCCACGAAAATCATGACCGCACCGTCTTCAAAGGGCCGGTCAATCTGCCGCGCGCCCAGCGCCACATCGTTGAGCGTGAGCACCAAGCGGCGCCCTTGGTTGGAGCCCGTCAGCCGGTAGAGGTCACGCGCCGCCGACGGCGTGACTTGCAAGAGCAAGCAACGCCCCAGTTCCACCTGGACCACTTCCGCGTTGAGGATGTCGCCTTCGGCGATGACCGCCTTTGAGTTCACGGAGATCACGGCCCCGCTGCGCGGCAACGTTACGGTGGGCGACGAAGCGTCACCCGACTCCAAAAACAACCGCGCCTGCGTCGGCGTGTAGTCGACTGGTTTAGTCGTGGCGCACCCGCTCCAGCCGGCGACGGCGAGGAGCAACCCGGCGATCACAAAGCTGCCGACGCCCCCCTTCATTTGGCCACGGCCGGCGCACCGGAGTTTATTTTTTTAACCCGCACGCCCCACTCCGCACCGCGACCCACCTTATTCGTCTGGGCGAAGTCCCCGCGGTTCAGCGCAAAGCTGACATTCACGAGGCTGTTCAAATACAGCAGCGGCGTGCCGAGCGCGACCTCACCAAACGACGCCACGTAAGGCAGCTCGCCGGTGTAGATCACTTCGCCCGCGCGTGAAATGCTGACCTGAAACCGGTCACCGAACTTCGGCGCGAGTTTCGCGAACAGCGCTTCGTCGAGGTTCGTCCAGACGTTGCCGTATTGGGCGTCGAGCGCCGGAATCGTGCCCACGAGCATTTCGCTCTCGAGGCGCGCACGCTCGTAAGCCAGCGCCACGACGCGCGTCGGCAACTCGGGCCCGACCTCGACGAACGGCACCGCATCGGCCGCCAGTCGCGCCCCGACAAACGCGAATACATCGCGGCCATGAAACGTGTAGGATTTATCCGACCCCGCCAGCCGGTGCTTCGCCGGATCAATCTCGCGCACGGCCGCGACTCCGAGGTCCTCGGCGATCAACGTGAAAGTCCCATTATCCGGACCGACAAAAAAATGCCCGCTCTTTGTCTGCACAACGACCGACTTCCGGTTCTTACCCACTCCGGGATCAACGACGGAGACAAAAACCGTTCCCTTCGGCCAATAACCGGCGGTCTGTTTCAGACGGTAGGCCGCCTCCCAGACGTCAAAGGGCGTGTTCTCATGGCTCAGATCAAAGATCACCAACCGCGGGCTCACCCCGAAGGCCACTCCGTGCATCGCGGAAACCGCGCCGTCCTTGCGCCCAAAATCCGACTGAAACACCAGCGCGCGTTGCGCGTGGGCGACCGCCGTCAAACCGAGCAGGACTGCGAGGATCTTGGGCGGATTCATCGCGCCACGCCCTCGGATTCAAACGCGCCCATGAGCTCCGCTCCGATGGTGTCCGCCAGCAGCCGCCCGCGATTCAGCAGGCGTAATTGTGAACCGCTGCGTTCCGCGAAACCTTCCGCCACGAGCCGATCCGCCAGCGCTTCGACGGCGCCCCACGGCGCTTCGGGACAACGCACCTGCCACGCCGCGAGATCTACCCCGGCGTTCATGCGCAGGCCAAAGACCAAGGCATCCTCGGCCAACAACGCGGGCGTGACCGCCACGCGGTCCTCCGTGAGCCGCTCCCCGCGGGCAACCTGCTCCCGCCACTTCGCCAAATCCGAAACATTGGCCCCGCGCCATCCCGCGTGTTGCGACGCCGCCGAGGGGCCGAGGCCGATCCACTCCTGCATGTGCCAGGTGTTGAGATTGTGGCGACAGACGTGACCCGGTTTGGAAAAATTGGAGACTTCGTATTGCGCAAAACCCAGCGCAGCCAACCGCGCCCACGTTTCCTCGTAGAGCCGGGCTTCGCGTTCGACATCGAGCTTCACCTTGCCCTGCGAGAGTTTTACCCAGAGCGCAGTGTCTTCTTCGAAGGTGAGGCAATAGGTGGACAAGTGGTCCGGAGCCAACGCCACCGCCGCGTCGATGTCGGCCAACCAGCTGGCCTCATCCTGGCCCGGCAAGGCGAACATCAGGTCGAGATTCACGCTCCTGAACTCCGCCGCCCGCACCCGCTCGTGCGCCCGGTAAATCTGCTCGCGCGTATGTTGTCGACCCAGCCCATCGAGCAACTCGGGAGCAAAACTCTGCACGCCCAACGATACCCGCGTGACCCCGATCGCCTTGAATGCGGCCAACCGCTCGCTTGTTACCGAAGCCGGCGCGAGCTCGACGGTCCACTCCTGCGGTTCACGCCGGAAGCGCTTTCTCAAGCCGGCCCCCAACACCTCGATTTGACGCGGTGCGAGCAAGCCCGGCGTGCCACCGCCCCAAAACACTGTCGTCACCGGCCGCGGCCAATCCACCAACGCCGCCTCGGCTTCGACTCCATCAAGGAACCCCGACACGGTCTCGGCGGTCGGCTGAGTCTGATAAAATGCGCAAAAATCACAGGTGGACGCACAAAACGGCACGTGGACGTAAAGACCGAGGGGTTCGTCGCCCACACCTTTGGCTTGCTCTGAGAGAGGCGGGCTCATTACTTGCCGGTTTTTAATCCCAAACATTTTTTGTTCAAACGCCCAATGCATACCAACCAAATTTCTCCCGCGAGAAAAATCCTCCTCTGGCTCGGCGCCACCATGGCTATCGGACTTTTCTCCGGCTGTGAGACGGTCGTTTTGACCAACTTGACCGCCCCGTCTCTCGCGGAAAATCCGTCGCAGATCTACACGTTCACCCTGCGGGTTACCCCCAAGACCAACACGGTCGCCGCCTCCAGTATTGCGCCGAAAATCATCCTCGACGGCCAAAGCTTCTCGATGACGCGATCCTCCTTTGGCGAAGGGGTTTACGAGTTCGAATATCAACTGCCCAACGGACGCGACGAGGTCGCCTACTACTACCTCGTCCCCTACAAGATCGAGACGCAAAACGGCGTCACAGAGGCCGAGGCCTACACCGATATCGTCCGCGCCAAAATCGTCCGTCGCTACGTCCTCTCACTGGAGGTCAACCGTGGTCCGATCGGCGCCCGCATCAGTGTTTTGGGCCGTGGTTTCACCCCTCAAGACACGATCTATTTCGATAATCTTCCGGCGCGCACCACCTTCGAATCACCGAACTCCCTGAGCTTCTTCGTCCCGTCGATCGAGGCCAACCGCAACTACCGCGTCATGCTCGGCAGCGCCGCCGGCAACTCCCCCGTCGGCACGTTTCGCATCGACCCGAGCAACCTAGTGGTCTCGCCCGCCGCGCTCACCCTTCGCACTGGTGAGCGTCAACCCCTCACATTCAGCGTCCCCGTCTCCGCTCCCCCCGGGGGCCTCCTGATCGATGTCACCACGGATGTTCCCGAGAGCGTGATCATGCCGGAAATCATCGTGCCCCAAGGGCAGACCGCGGTCACGATCACGGTCGAGGGCGGAAAATCCGGCAGCGGCAGTCTCTTCCTCAAGGGCTTTGGCTCGGGTGAAGTCACCGTGCCGGTCACGGTCACCGGCCGTTAATCGGAACGACGCAGGGCGAGGTCATTGACCCGCCTCTACGGCGCACCCAGCGCTCCAGGGCGGAAGACTACTCCGCCCTATTTTTTTGGCCCAAAGTCGAGCACTACGCTGACGGGGCGGTGATCGCTCGCCTCGCGCCAACTCGGGCCGTCGTAAATGCAGGCCTCGCCGCCGCGCACCGCCGGGAGCACCGCCGCCGAGACCAAGACATGATCAACCCGCGTGTAGGTGTCGTTTTTCCTGAAAGCATGGGTCCAAGCCTCGCCCCGGCTGTCGACCGCCGGCAGCAGATCGGCAATCTTCGTCTTGCCCCGCTGCTGCAGAAACCCGAGCGCCTTGCTGTTTTTGTCATCGTTAAAATCACCCAGCACGATGAACGCGGTCGTCGACGGATCGGCACAGCGGAGCAGGATGCGGTCGCGAAGCGCCGTCGCTTCCGCCGCACGCCGGATGGCAGATAAAGGGTCGTCCGGCCGATCAGTGTAACGGCTCTTTAAGTGCAGTCCAAATACCGTCAGCTCACGCCCCGCGACGGCAACGCGCACCTCCAACAATCCGCGCCGCACGCGTTCTTTTTGCCCGAAATAACGAAACTCAAAATCGGTGTGCGGCGTGACGGAAACCAGCGCCCGCTTTGACAACAACGCCACATGGCGGTCCGCATCGTCTCCGGCCAGCAGGACCGCGTGCGGATAAACCAATCCTTCCGCGCCCAGATCGCGGCGCAACTCATCGAGATAGAGTTGGCCACCCATCTCTTGCAGCACGAGCACGTCCGCGTTGAGCGTTCGGAGCACTGTGCGCAAGGCCAGCTTCTCCGCCTCGGGCTTTGGGTAATCTTTGCGGTAACCCACTTCCGTCATCCGGTTCGCCGGCCCATAGTTCTCGATATTGTAAGTCGCGAGGGTCAGCGACTCGCCTCGCACCGCCGTCCACCCGGTGACCACCAGCCAGAGGATAATTCGCCAGGTGATCATCCTCGTTGGTCCGACTAAGCGGCGTTCAACGCCCGCTCCCGCTCAACCAGGGTCGGATGGGAATAATAAACCGCACTGAACCACGGGTGCGGCGTGAGATTGCTCAGGTTTTTTTGCGCGAGTTTACGCAGCGCCCCGATCATCGGCTCTTTCCCGCCCATGGCGTTACGCGCAAACGCGTCGGCTTCGTATTCGTGCTTCCGCGAGAGCAAATTGCCCAGCGGCGAAAACCAAAACGTCACCAACCCGCTTAACAATCCGAAGAGCAGAAACGCGGGCGCCAATTCCCCGGGAGGAAATCCGAAGGTGAGGTTGAACCACGGGCTGCGCGCCAGCCAGGCGATCCCGGCAAAGGTCGCGAGCATCATGCCCGCGCTCAGCGCGATCATCTTGGGAATGTGCCCACACCGGTAATGTCCGATCTCATGGGCCAGCACCGCCTCCAACTCCTCCGCCGTGAGTTGGGCCACCAAGGTGTCGTAGAGCACGATGCGCCGAAAACGGCCGAAGCCGGTGAAGAACGCGTTGGAGTGCCCCGAGCGTTTGCTGCCGTCCATAACCTGAATTGCGGTCGCCTTAAACCCGGTCCGGTCGCCCAACGCCAACAACCGCGTGCGCAGTTCGCCTTCGGGCAGGGGCGTGAGCTTGTTGAACAACGGCAAAATCAACTTCGGATACAGCACGAGCATCAGCAGTTGGAATCCGAAGATCAGCGCGAAGCCCCAAATCCACCACGACTTGCCCACCCACTCCACGAGCCCGAGCATTGCCCAGAGCAACGGATAGCCGATGACCAAGGCGAGCGCGAGGCCCTTGAGTTTGTCCGCGATCCAAAGCCCCTGCGTGCTCTTGTTGAAACCAAACTTGGCCTCCAAGCGAAACTGTCCCCACCACTCAAATGGCAGGCCGGGGATCGAGAGCAAGATGCCCGCGATCAGAATGAAGAGGGTGTCATCCCAGACTGCCCCCGGGCCGCCCCAAGCCGCCACATGGACAAACAAAATCGGCAGCACGCCGCCGAAAATCACCAACGCCAATACCAACGTGTCGAAAATCTCCACGACCGCCCCGAATCGCGATTTCTCCAGCGTGTAGGCGACCGATTTTTTATATGTCGCCGCGTCCATGATCGCCGCCACCGCCGGCGGGGGCGCGGCGGCATGACGCCTGACTTCCGCCCGGTTCAACGCCGAGAGGAAGAGTTCACCCGCCAAGCGGAGCACCATCAGCCCCGCCGTTACCATGACAACAAGAAACATGGCCTCCACTGGATGCGATTCCCCGTCGGTCGCCAGAGCAAAAAACGAGCGGCCGGTTTTCCCGCGACCGGCGCCGAGCCTACTTCAGTTCCACGACGACTTGGATCTCCGTCGTCGAGCCGCGGGGCAGACCATTGACGGCGACCGCCGCCCGAGCGTGTTTGCCCGCGTCGCCAAACACCGCGAGAAACAGTTCGCTGGCGCCGTTGATCACCGCCGGGCTGTCCGCAAAGCCATCCACCGCGTTCACGAAGCCGTTCACCATCACGATCCGGGCGATCTGATCCAGCGAACCCACCGCCGCCTTGATATTGGCGAGGGTGCCGAGCGCGCACACTTCGGCCGATTTTTTTGCCGTCTCAATCGTCTGTTCTTTGCCCACTTGGCCGACGTGGGTCTGCTGGCCGTTGAAGGCCGCGATGGTTCCCGCGCAAAACAGCAGATTTCCCGTGCGCACCGTGGGCACATAGGCCCCGGCGGAGACGGGCGGATTGGGGAGCGTTAGGCCGAGCGCGGTGAGTTTGGCTTCGTAGTTCATGCCCGTAAACCGTAGCGGCCCGCGCCCGAAGCCAAGCCAATTAACGCCGCGTTGCCGGCAGAAATTCCTTCGTCGCCACCGCCTCGGCCGTCAACGGACGGTCGAGGATCTTGAGCTCGCGCAATATCTCGATTTGCCGCGCGATGCGATGCAGCTCGATCTGCCCGATCACCTCGCCGCGCGCCGCGTCACCGTGCACCAAGTTGCGCGAAATCAGTTCGCCCCGCGAGAATTCCAACAAGCCGCCTGTCATCTGTGTATTGGCCTGCAATATGAGCGCGTGGGCGGGCTCCGGATCGCCTTCAAGATAGTCCCGCCAACCCTGCACCGAGGCCCCGACAAACGCCCGCACCACATCGGGCTCGGCCCGCGCGAGTTCCCGCCGGCAAAAAATCGCGTGATACGCGTCGAAGCCCGAGGCCCCGATCATGAGCGAGCGCACCGCGATCCCTTTTTGCCGGGCGACATATGGCTCGTTCGTGACGAGGCCCTGCTGGATCGCATCCGGGTCGGCCATAAAACCCGCCAGGCCGTAAGTCTGGGGCCGGAGCGCAAAGTCGATGCCACGGCTCTGCTTCAACCACGGAATCCACGCCATTCCGACCGAGGCCGTCACCGTTCGGCCCGCGAGATCATCCAAGCTCTTCACCGGACTCGCGTCGTGCACGAGCAGCACTTGCGAATCATGCTGGAGCACCGCCGCGACCACGAGCAGCGGCAGCCCTTGGCTAGCCGCCAAGATCAGATCATCGCTGCGGTTCATGCCAAAATCGGCGTCGCCTTTTGCGACCTTCAAATTGATTCCCGCGCCCGGACCGCCCGGCAACAACGTCACGTCCAGCCCGGCTTCGCGATAGAATCCCTTGGCCAGCGCCTGATAAAAACCCCCGTGCTCAGCCTGCGGAAACCAATCCGTTTGCAGCGCAATTTTGCGCAGCCCGACCTTGGCCGGCGCCGGCTCTTTCCGCGCGCAACCCGGCCCAATTAGAGCCGCCACCACTAGACAGAATAAGATCGCGCAAAAACGCATTCCGTTAACGTGTCGCGCCACCTGCCTCCACGGCGAGCACAACTCCGCGGGCCCCTGTCATATCTCGCAACCGATGAGACGTCGCCCGTTTTCCCAAAACAGGGCGGCGCGTTCTTCGTCGCTCAGCCCGGCGCGTCGCACTTCATCCAGCAACCGGCACATTTCCGCGTCCGGTCCGGCCTGCGGGTAATTGTTCAACGGATAATCCGACCCAAAAAGCACCTTCTCCACCCCGGTCTCCGCCATGAAGCGCGGCCAAATTCCTCCATCGTAGAGTAACGGGGACGCCGCCGTATCGTAGCTCACGTTTTCAAAAACCTTCCCCGCTCCATCCCTTAGCGCGCGACCGCCGCCCCAATGCGCGAGTACAAACCGCACCGACGGCCAAGCCCGTGCGAGCCCACAGAAATCCTCCTGCGGCGTCTCAGTCCTGCCCGGATAAACCGGTCCGCGGGCGTCGGTCACGTGCAAGTTCACCGGCCACCGCCACCCCGCCGCCGCCGCCAACACCGCCGCGAACTCCGCTCCGTCCGCCGCGTAGCCTTGAGCATGCGGCGACAACTCGCCCAGTCCGACCAATCCGTCCTCCCGCGCCCGTCGCATCTCCGCCACCGCGGCCGCGCCGCCCGCCACCGGTTGCACCGTCGCAAACGCGCTCAACCGGTCCCCATGAGCCCGCACGCACTCCGCAAAAAATCTATTTTGGCGCGAGCAGTTCGCCGCCTGCTCCCAATACCAACCCAGCAACACCGCGCGTTCCACGCCCGCCCGATCCATTTCCGCCAACAACTCGTCCACACTCGGAAAACCCTGCACCAGGGCACCGTTCTTTCGACGCCGCGTGCAGAGCGTCGCCCAATGCGGCTCGCCCTGCGCCGCCCCCCAGCCAACCGGATCGAGATTTACCTCGGGCGGGTAGAGATGAACGTGGCTGTCGATCACGCGCGGCACGGCACGAAACTCGCTCATTGCCCACCCGACTCAATTCGTAATTATTTTTTCCCACCCCTCCCGTACCACCGCCCATGCTGCAACGTTTCTTCCAACTCGATCGCCATAAAACCACCGTCGGCCGCGAATTCCAGGCCGGCCTAACGACCTTCGCCGCGATGGCCTACATTCTGGTCGTCAACCCCGACATTCTGGCCAACACCGGCATGGACAAGGGCGCGCTCGTCACCGTAACCGCGCTCACCGCCGCGCTCGCCACGGTGATCATGGCGTTTCTGACCAACTACCCGATCGCGCTCGCTCCCGGCATGGGCATCAACGCGTTCTTCACCTTCACAATCGTGCTCGGCAAGGGCATCCCTTGGTCCGAGGCCCTCGGCATGGTGTTCGTCAACGGCGTGATCTTCCTCGCGCTCTCCATCTCCGGCATCCGCGAAAAGATCATGGCATCGATTCCCCATGCCCTAAAAATCGCCGTCACGTGTGGCATCGGGCTCTTCATTGCGTTCATCGGCCTGAAGAACGGCGGCGTCATCGTCGCCAACCCCAACACCTTCGTCACCGCCGGCAACCTTGCCTCCGGTCCCGTCGCGCTCTGCCTCGGCGGCATTATTCTCACCATCATTCTCGTGGCCCGGAATGTGCCCGGCGGTATCGTCATCGGCATCGCGATCGTGACGATTGCCGGCCTGTTCGTCCCCGCGGGAGGCGGCGCGCAAGTTACCCGGCTCCCGTCCTCGATCATCGCGCTGCCCCACTCGCCCGACCCGATCTTCCTCAAGCTCACGTTCAATTTCCTCACCAGTTGGAGCGCCTTCACCATCGCCCTGCCGCTCATCCTTACACTGCTGCTCGTCGATATGTTCGACAACATCGGTACACTCATCGGCGTCACAAAACGCGCCGGCCTCCTCTCCCCCGACGGCACGTTGCCCAAAGCCGGCCGCGCACTCCTCGCCGATTCCCTCGCGACCATCGCCAGCGCCATCTTCGGGACCTCCACCGTCGTGAGCTACATCGAGTCCGCTTCCGGCGTCGCCGCGGGCGGTCGCACCGGTCTTACCTCGCTCACCACCGCCGGCTTTTTCCTGCTCGCGCTCCTGTTCACGCCGCTGCTCCTCATCGTGCCGGCCGCCGCTACCGCTCCGGCCCTCGTGATCGTCGGCATCTTCATGATGCAGTCCGCCGTCGAGATCGACCTCAACGATTTCAAAATCGCCGCGCCCGCCGTGCTCACGATTTTCGCGATTCCGCTCACGTTCAGCATCGCGGAGGGCATCGGCCTCGGCCTCATCTCCGCCGCCCTGCTCGCCGTCGGTCTCGGCAAACCCAAGTCTTTCCCGACCGTCGGCTACATCGTCGCCGGCATTTTCTTCCTGCAGTTTTTCAAGATTTTCCCGTTCGCCAGCTGATAGATCGTTTCTTCTGCTCACGCTTCTATTGCCGCCATCACCCCGATCTTCGCCGGCGACTTCTCTGCGCGGTTCGAGATTCTAAGAACTCAAGCCACCCCGGCGCAGCTTTACACCCCGCCTTACTATTTGCCCAAGGGCGGCGATCTGCACAGGCACGCCGCCGGCGCCCACCTCGCCGAGCCTACCGCGCGCTCCGCGCCCGCACTCCCGGCATCGCTCTCTCCATTCGCGCCGGCGACATAAACGGCCCCGACCGCAACATCCGCGACACCCTCATCCTCGGCGCGACCCGGATCGGCCACGGCGTCAATCTCCTCACCCCCGGGACTTTGCTCCTCCATCAATAAAACTGGCGCGCGCTGATCGAGGTAAACCTGGTCTCAAACCGCCTGCTCGACTGAGTGCCCGACCTCGCGGCGCACGCGTTCCCCGAATTCCTCCGCACGGGCATTCCCGCCTGCCTCAACACCGACGATCGCGGCACGCGGGACACCAACCTCACCAACGAATACTAGGCCGCCGTCAAAGCCTTTAACCTCTCTTGGCCCGAGCTCGTGCTCCTGGGCCGCGCTTCACTCGAAAACGCCGTTGTCCCGCTTGAGGCAAAAACTGAACTTCTCGCCGCCTCTGCCGCACGCGTCGCCGCGTTTGCAGCCGCCTACGGTTCCGGTTCGCCCGAGACCGCTCTGGCTGCGCTCGCGACCATCAAGCCCGTCACCCACGGACACGCCAAGGGCACGTGGGGCCTGAGTCGCAGTCCGTAGCACGAGACTCCGGGGTCGCGGCCCGCGCCTTAGAGCGGTCGCCGTGGGCAAGATTTATTTTGGAGATTTGGCTCGCACTGGAATTCCGGGTGATATTCTCCAAGAGTTTCAAGTGGCGCTGCAGTTGGATTCAGCTCCCGCAAGCAACTGTAGCGTTTCTAACCCCCGAACCCATGCCAACCCTCGTCGAAACCCTTCGAAGCGTTCTCAAACCGCTGTTCCTCACTGTCATTTCTTTCCTTGCTTTGGTCCGTCCGGGACCAATCGCCGGCGCTGAACCGGCCGCCAGCACCTCGACCGGGGTCGTGGTCGGTAACGTGACCAACAAAGCCACTGGCAACGGCCTCATCGGCGCCAAGGTGGAGGTCACCGCGCTCAACTTGAGCACCTTCGTCGACAACACGGGCCGCTACATCATGAACGTGCCCGCCGGCACCCACGACGTTACGGTCTCCTATATCGGTCTCGACTCCCAAACCGTCTCCGTCGTCGTTACCGCCGGCCAGCCGGCCGTCCGCGACTTCGTCCTGAGCAGCTCGGTGCTCATGCTCGACGCCTTCAAAGTCGCCAGTGTCAAAGAGGGCCTCTCGTCCGCACTGACCCAGCAACGCAACGCCGACAACCTCAAGAACGTCGCGTCGATGGATCAACTCGGCGACATGCCGAACATGAACGCCACCGAACTCGCGATCCGCCTGCCCGGCGTCGCTTTCGGCAACCCGGGTGACGAAGTCGTCGAAGTCATCAGCGTGCGCGGCATGGGCGCCGGCATGACCTCCATCACGATCGACGGTGGCGGCATGTCGTCCTTCAGCGCCCAGAATCGCAACACGCGCATGACCGCCTTTACCGGCAACATGTTCGAATCGCTCGAGCTCACCAAGGGCCAGACTCCCGACCGCAGCGTTGATTCCTTGGGCGGCGGCGTGAATTTCAAGACCCGCTCCCCGCTCAATCAGAGCGAGCGCCGCCGCATCAGCTACAACTTCACCGCCCGTCAGGCCCCGTCGTTTAGCGAGCAAGTCCCGCTCCGCGAGGCCCGGCGCACCCACGCGTTGTTCAACGGCTCCTACATTGAGAAGTTCGCTATTTTCGGCAGCGAGGTCCCCAACCTCGCCGTCTCCGTCAACGCGTTCTACAGCGAAAATGCCTTCGGATTTTTCCGCACCAATCGCGATTACCAGCAGACCAACGCCCAACCCGCCTTCGTCTGGGATTACCGCACGCAGGACAATTACAACAACCGGATGCAGCGCAGCCTGAGCACGAAGTGGGACTTCCGCCTCGACCGGAACAATCTGTTCAAGTTGAACCTGATTTATAACGACGCGCCCGAGCCGATGCGTCGTCAGTATCAGGTCCGGGCCTTCGCCGGCAGCCAGACCACCGTGCCCAACGCCACCACCACCGGCGTCGTCCCCGGTTGGACCGATCGCATCACCACGGTTCGCGCCGTTCCCACCGCCGCCAACGCGACGTCCGGCACCACCGCTGCCGCTCTCATCGACGTCACCGCCAACCTAATCAACCGCGACCAACGCCTGCGCCACATTGACCTCGGCGGCGAACATCGCTTCGGCCCCTTTGAAACCGATTGGGCCGCGGTGGTTAGCCGCACTCGCTACCGCTACCTCGGCTCCGAGGGTAACCTCATCAATCGCATCGGAAACGTCCCGTTCATCGGCCCCAACGGCGCCGCCGGTTCGGCCACCAACAACATCGTTGGTCCCAACGGTGAGACCGGCGTCGGCTGGGTCCTTGATCGCACCCAATCGAACCTCTACCCGCGCTTCATCCAAAACGGCGGGCTCGATTTCACCAACCCCAACAACTACCGCCCAGCCGTCAACGGCCTCAGCACTCAGTCCGGCAACTTGGACATCAATTTCATCCGAGAGGCCCGCGCCAACGCGAAATATCTTCTCCCCATCAACGCCTTCACTGCCTTCCTGAAGACCGGCGCCTCCGTCCGCGAGAATTCCGTCGAGACCGAGCGCCGCAACCGCCGGTGGAGCTACATCGGCACCACCGCCCTGCGCACCGATCCGTCTATTGTCTTGACCGACGCGCTCAAAACCGGACGCAAAATCCCCCAGTGGGAAGGGGCCGAATACATCCAGAATGGTCAGCCGACTAATCCTGCGCTCTGGCAGGAAGACCGGTATTTCTACGAGAACAACCGCCGTTTAAACACGAACAAGGTGAAGGAAGTCATCACCGGTTACTACATCATGTCTCAAGGCAAAATTGGCCGCAATGGCTTTCTCTTTGGCGTCCGACGCGAGATCACCGACACGACGGGCGAGGGCCGACGGCGCTCCCGTATTCTCTCCCCCGCCGCCCAACAGATCGCCGATCCCGTCAGCACCGCCGAAAGGGACAGTATCGCCTATAAAAACGAAGGCTCCTACGGTCAGAATTTTCCGAGCATTCACCTCTGGCGCGACCTCACCCCCAACCTGAAAGCCCGTGCTGCGTGGACGACCGGCTTCGGTCGACCCACCTTGGCCAACAATGTCGCCGCCCTGTCCTTCAGCGACACCAATCAAACTGTCACCTTCGGCAATCCTGACTTAAAGCCCACGAAAGCCAAGAACTGGGACTTCTCGCTCGAGTACTACATGAATCCATCCGGTAGCCTCACGGTCGGCTGGTTCCACAAGCAACTCGACGATCTCATCGTCTCCAACTTCGAAATCGGCTCGGTTGCTCCCGGCACGGACAACGGCTTTGAAGGCGAATTCGTCGGCTACTCCCTCCGCTCCAGCGCCAACGCGGGCACGGCTTACACCCAAGGCTGGGAGATCAGTTACCTCCAGCAATTCCGCTTCCTGCCCGGCCCGCTCAAAGGTCTTCGCCTCAACGCCAACCTGACCCAGATCACCGCCCACGGCGATTACGGCATCCCCGGCGCTTACCTCAAGGACCGCGACGTCAACGGCTTCATCCCGCGCACCGCCAACATCTCCCTTGCGTGGGACTACAAGAAGCTCGGGGCCTCGGTCAGCTACAACTACACCTCGGAGAGCATTCGCAATGCCTTCAATCTCGCCCAACCTTCCCGTAATCAATACCTGCAGTCCCGCGAGATCGTGAACGCCAATATCCGTTACACGATTCGCCCCAGTATCACGCTCAACTTCGGCGTCCAGAATCTCTTCAACGAGCCGCAGATCTACTACCGTAGCATCCGCGACCAGCTTGAAACCTTCCTCGTCAACGGCACCACGATCACCGCCGGCGTCGAAGGTCGGTTCTGATCTCTACCGTTATCCTATCCTCAAATCTCAGGCGCGAACGCTGAGATTTGACGGCCCGAAAAACCGCTCGCGGCCATGCCAAAACGCATGGCCGCCAACGCCTGTTTGGAATGCAGCGCCGCAGGGAGTTTATCCGGCTCGGCCAAGCGCAAGTAGCCGTAATAACTTACCGGCGGCGTTGCATCCCGAGCCACGAGCGAAGCAACGCGATCGGCGACAATCCTCATCTGCGGTCGCCCTCCACCTTCCACCTCACCGGTAGCTCAAAGCGCGTCCGAATAGAGTTTCTCGTAACCTGCCGTTGCGACTTTCCACGAAAAATCGCGCTTCATACCACGTTGCTGCACCGCTGCATAACGCGCCGCTTCACCAAACAATTGCTGAGCCCGCCATAGCGCGTCGCTCAGTCCCGCCACGCTCGGCGCACACATCAGCCCCGTGCCCGTCGCCGGGAATTCGTCCGCATCGATCACCGTATCGGCCAATCCTCCCACGCGACTAACAATCGGCACCGTGCCGTAGACCTGCGAATACATCTGGTTCAAACCACAGGGTTCAAACAGCGAGGGCATCACAAAAAAATCGCTGCCCGCCTCGATCAGATGGCTCATCGCTTCGTCGAGTCGTGCGCTCAGGTAGATCTTCTTCGGCGCCTGGGCCGCGAGCGCCTGCAATTCGCCTTCCATCCGTTTGTCCCCCGATCCGAGCACGATCAGCTTCACATCCTGCTCGAGGAAAAAGTCCTGGTTCGCGAGCAGAAGATCGACGCCTTTCTGCTCCGTCAGCCGGCACACCATGCCAAAGATAGCGCCTTTGAATTTGGGTTCGAAGCCCGCGCGTTTCAGCAACTCCACCCGGCACGCCGACTTGCCCTTCAAATCCGCCGCCGAGTAGCGCGCCGGCAACAAAACATCCGTCGCCGGATTCCACACCGCTTCGTCCACGCCGTTGAGCAGACCGGAAAGGTCCTCAACCCGCGTTTGGATCACACCGTCCATCCCGCAGCCAAACTCGGGCGTCTGTATCTCCTGTGCATAGCGCGGACTCACCGTGGTGACCCGGTCGGCAAAAAGAATGCCGCCTTTCAGCAGGCTGATCTGCGAATAATACTCGATCCCGTCGATCTGGTTGAGTTCGTCCGGCAGATTCGTCCGCGCAAAAGTACCCGCCGGGAAGAGGCCTTGATAGGCGATGTTGTGAATCGTAAACACCGTCTTCAGCGCCAGGGTCGCCCCGTGCCGCCGTTCCGTCTCACGGACCAGCAGTGGAATCAGCCCCGCCTGCCAGTCGTGCGCATGCACGATGTCGGCCTGCAAATCCGCCAACCGCATGGTCTCGACCACCGCTTTCGAGAAAAAGATGAACCGCTCCGCGTTGTCCTCGTAATCGCGTTCGCCGTTTCCATAAGGGGCCCGGCGGTCGAAAAACTCCTCCCGGCAAATCAGATAGACCGTGAGGTTTTTTCGCGGTGAAAACGCCCGCACGTCGCCCGACAGAAACTGATCGCCCATCTCCACCTTGATCCGCAGGCGGAGTTCCGCCTTGGCGGCGTCCGGATGTTCCCGCGCCGCCCGGTAACCCGGCAAAAAGACCGACACTTCATGACCGCGATCCGCCAGCGCGCACGTGAGCGCACCGACCGCATCAGCCAAGCCTCCGGTCTTGATGAAGGGGAACAGCTCGCTGGCCGCGTGGACGATTTTCATCGCTCGACCATGGACACCACCGTTTCTTAGGCCAACTAGAAAGCTCGGACCGCGCTTAGCGCCACCCACTCTTAACATGACCCTCCGCGACCGCCTCTTTGCCAAACTCCGCGAGCCAGACTACCGCCCCGCCAACAATTTCATGCTCGGGCGCTTGTTGAACCTGAACAAGAAGCACAGCGCCGCCCTCGCCGGCGAAATCCGCGATCTCGTCAAATCCCGCGAGCTGCGGATCCTCGATGGCGGCAAGGTCGAGCTCGCGTCCGCCGCCAAGACAAATGCGAAGGCCGATCTTCAAGCCCGCTTCAAAGCCCACATCGAGTCGGCCAAGGTTGAAGCCCGGCCAATTTTCCAACCCATGCCCCGCGGTGTCGCTACCCCCGCCCCTGTCACCGGTCAAAAGTCCGGCAAGTTCCGTCCTCAACCGAACGCCGCCAAGTCAGCACCCCTGAAGAATTTTCGCGGCCGCAGCGCCGACTCCCCTCCTCAGGCCGCCCCAGCCGCCAAGTCCGGACGATCCTCCGCTCCTGCGGCCCAATCCGTGCCTGATCCGCACGAGCTTTACGGCCGCATTCAGTTTCGCGGCGGCGGCTCCGCCTTCGTCGTTCTCGCCAACGCCCCCGGCGGCCCCGACACGCCGGCGATGCAGATTTCACCCGACGACACCGGCGTGGGCCTCCCGGGCGACACAGTTGCCGTGCGCGCCTATCCCGGCGCTACTGGCCGCCGCCCCGGCGAGACGGTCGGCCGCGTCACGCGCGTCATCACGCGCGAGAAAATGTCGGTCGTCGGCAATGTCTTCCGATCCGGCAGCAAATTCGTCGTCGCCCCCGACGATCCTCGTTTCATCCAGCAGGTCCTGCTCACGCCTTCGTCAGTCGAGGTGACCGCCGGCGACAAGGTCGTGGTCAGACTCGATGACTGGACCGACCGCCGCAAACCGCTCACCGGCGTCGCCACGGCCCGCCTCGGCAAGACCCACGAGCCGCGGGCGGAGCTCCTCGGTATCTACGAGAAATTCAACCTCGCCACCAGTTTTCCCGCCGATGTCGAGCGTGAGGCCTCCCTCCTCCCCGACCGCGTCCCGGCCAAAGACACGGCCGGCCGCCTCGACTACCGCGAGTTGCCGGTTTTCACCATCGACCCCGACGACGCCAAAGACTTCGACGACGCGCTCTCTTACGAGCTCACGCCCGCCGGCGAGACCAAGATCGGCATCCACATCGCCGACGTGTCCAGCTACGTCCGCCCCGGGACCGAGCTCGACCGCGAAGCTCAGGCTCGCGGCAATTCCACTTACCTCGTCGGCACGGTCATTCCGATGCTGCCCGAAAAGCTTTCCAACGGTCTTTGCTCCCTCGTCGAGGCGCAGGACCGTCTCTGCAAAGCGGTCTTCCTCACGTTTTCCAAGGCGGGCAAAATAACCGCCACCGCCTACGCGAACACTGTCATTCGTTCCCGCAAACGGCTCACCTACAAACAGGCCTACGCCTTCCTCTTTACCGACGACCTCGAGAAAATCCGCGCGCTGCCGTTGCCGGCCAAACACCAGACCGGTTCCACCGGCCGCGCCTTGCGTGATTTGACCGACGCCGAGCTCACCGACCTGCAGACCTGGATTCGTGCCCTTTGGAAGATCGCGAGCCAGCTCCGCACCGACCGCATGGCCCACGGCAGTCTCGATCTCGACATGCCCGAGACCAAAATCTTCGTCGACAAAGACGGCTACGCCGACCGCCTCGAAAAAATTGAGCACGACGAGAGTCACCAACTTATCGAAGAGTTCATGCTCGCCGCCAACGAGGCCGTGGCCCGCCTGACGCGCCTGCAGAAATTCCCCTCGCTCTACCGCGTTCACGACGATCCCGACGCCGAACGGCTCGGGGAATTCCGCGAACTCCTCGGCTCGTTCAAAATCATCGTGGGCGACCTTTCACACCGCAAAGAAGTCACCAAGCTCCTGAAGATTTTGGCCGAGCATCCCCAAGGCTACACCCTTCGGACCCAACTCCTGCGCAGCCTGCAAAAAGCCGTTTACCGTCACACGGCCGACGGGCACTACGGGCTCAACAAAAAGGACTACAGCCACTTCACCTCGCCCATCCGCCGCTACGCCGACCTCATCGTCCACCGCGTGCTACAACATTATCTGGTGAAGCACGAGGGCTACGCGCCTCAAGGACCCGATGCCATGCACAGCGCCGCCGGGATGCAGGCCCTCGGTGAACAGATCAGTGCCACCGAACAAAACTCGCAACAGGCCGAGCGCGAAAGCGTGAAGATCAAGATCCTTGAATTCTTCGAGCGCGAACTCGACCGCACGCCCCGCACCCGCTTCGCCGCCGTCATCACCGATGTCCGCCGCAACGGCTTCTTCGTCGAACTGCTCGAGTCCATGACCTTCGGCTTCATCTCTGCCGATGCCCTCGGCGAGGATTTCTATTCCTTCGACGAGTCGACCCACACGCTCAGCGGCCGGCGCTCAAAAAAGCGCTACACGCTCAACGCCCGGCTCGACGTTGTGGTGGACAAAGTAGACCGCTTTAAACGCCTGATCGACTTCAGCCCCGCCGATTGAGGTCGAGCCGGTTGTTCCCCCGCGGGCTCTTCGACCGCGCCAAGAGAACTTGCGACACCGGATTTTAACCGCGCGCCGCTTGCTTCCTCCCGTTTCCACCATCCGATTGCCCACGCCGCACTATGATTTCTGTCGAATTTACCACCGCCTTCCGAGCTGTTTACGATCGAGCCTCCGCCCGTTATGCCCGCGGCGGTGCGACCGCCGCCAACCTGCTAAACACGGCTGACGTCGCCTTCTTGGCCAGCCAAGGCATCACCGCTCAGCACGTTTTCGACTACGTCGAAGACCTTGCGAACTACGGTGCGCCTGACTTCGCCACCGCCCACGCGATCGAGCTCGTGCGTCGTGACTATTTTCTCAACGTGCAGAAAGGCCGTCCGTCCTCCGTCGTCTTGGACCCCGCCAGCCTCCCGGCTAAGACCGCCACCTTGCTCGGGATGAATTGGCTGCCCCGACTTATCCCGAAGGCCCGCGCCAAACTGCGCGGCGAGCTCCCGGCGACGATGATGTTCTGCTGCGGCGGAGACCGGGATTTTTTCAAGAAACACGCGATCAACGCTGCGGAGTTTCTATCCATCGTGGGGACGCATGAAACCGACGACAATGCCATCGCGACCGAAATCCTGCGCCGCTCCGGCAAAACCTAATGGGCCCCGCGGGGCCGAATCGCGATCAGACCTCCTCGAGCGCCGTGGGCGCGTCGCCGAACTTAGGCAACCGCACATCCATCTTGTCCATCATTGAAAGGTAGAGGCGGCACATTTGGCGCTCAGGTTTGCCGGTGTAGTCGAGGATCCGTCCGCCTTTGATGCGACCGCCACCCCCGCCCAACAGCACCACGGGCAACTGCCCGGCCTCATGATTGCCGGTCAGCATGGACGAGCAGAAGAGCAGCATGGAGTTGTCGAGCAAGGTGCGCGGGCCCTCGTTGATCGCGTCCAGTTTCCGCGCGATGTAGGCCACCTGCTCGGTAAAGAATTGGTTAACCTTCAGCCAGTCGGCCGAGTCAGAGTGCGACAACAGGTGGTGGATCATGTAATCCACCCCGAGATTGGGAAAGCGCAGCGACGAGTGATCGTTGTTCAGCTTGAGCGATGTGATTCGCGTCGCGTCGGTTTGAAAACCAAGCACGAGAAGGTCTGCCATCAGGCGCATGTGTTCGCCGATATCCTGCGGTATCCCGTCGGCCGGACGCGGCATATCGGGCTTTTCGAGCGTGGGTCGCCAACCTTGGAGCTCGCCCTTCTTGCCCGCGTTATCGATGCGCCGCTCGACGTCGCGCACCGAGTGCAGGTATTCGTCGAGTTTGTGTTGGTCCGAACGGCTGAGCCGTCGGCGCAGTCCGCCCGCATCGTCCAGGACCGCATCGAGCACACTTTGATCGCCCCGTTGGACTTCGTCTTTAAAAAGGCGGTCAAAGGCGAGAGCCGGATAAATTTCCAGCGGCGTCGGAGTGGTCGGAGAGCTCCACGATATGTGCGAGCTGTAGAGCATCGAATAATTCTTGTGCACCGACGGATTGGATTTCTCGCAGCCGAGCACGAGACTCGGCACCTTCGTCGACTCGCCGTAGCGCTGCGCCAGCAGTTGGTCGATACTCGTGCCCGAACGAATCTCGCCGCCGGCAGCCAACGGCGCGCCCGAGAGCAGATTCCCAGTCTGTGAACTTTGGATGTTACCCTTCAGCGCCTGCTCGTTGTAAAGGCCCCGCACGAAGAGCATCTTCTTCCGGTGGGCCGCTAGCGGAGCCAACACCTAGCCCAACTCCATTTGCTCACCCGTGCCCTTCGCCCACCACTCCTTGCTGTGAAACCCGTTGCCGGAAAACAGCACCGCCAGCCGCACGGGCGCCTCGCTCGACGGACTCCGACCTCGCGGCTCGTCGCCCCAGACATTGAACGACTCCATCCAAGGCAGCGCCATCGTGACGCCGACGCCGCACAAAAAGGTTCGCCGTGACAGGTGGTGGGTTTTCATCGGTTTGAATCGTTGGGGTTACTCTTCGAAATTTGTCTCACGGCCGCGGATCTCCCGGAATTGCTGGCTGCCAAAGCTCCCAAGGTGCGATCAATCCAGCCCGAGAGTCGGCCAATTTCTTCCACGCTCGGCTGCGGCTCATCCGCCGGCGGCATCTCTCGGTGCTCCAACTGCTCCGTTATCTTCTTCCAAATCAGCGGGTGCCGCCTGATGTCCCCCATCGAAACAAAGCGCTCCAAGTCCAATTCACCCTTTTGCTTCGAGGTCGAGTTACAGGTGAGGCAATAAGTTTTTAGCAGCGGACGGACCGTCTTTTCAAAATCCAGCTCCAGCATCGCCATCGCGTTGTCGGGCGCTTGCCCGCAACTCAGCCGGACTCATGCAATTGAGGGTAGGATAAGTTGGTGAGGACCGGCTCTGGCGGAGAGAGCGGCAACTGCATCGCAGTGCTCGTCGGCACTCAA
>NEVA01000003.1 GCA_002304445.1 Opitutia bacterium Tous-C4FEB
GTGTCGACGGCCCTGCTCGTTTTATGTTTCACACCATCAACGACGCCAAACGGTGCGCCTTTTGGCGACTACTGCGTTATCTGAATGAGTCCGGCTCAGCGCAGGAAAAGATGCCCCCAGGAAAAGGCCGAAAACGAAACGCGAGAGCATTGGCTTTGATCGCTTCATGCAGTGCACCGATCGCCCGTTATCCGCGTAAAAACCCTAATCCCGAATTCGCTTAGAAAAACACCCCGAGGCCACCAAGCACGCCTCGCTGTGCACTAGGGAAGGATCATGCCAAAGAAAAAACCAATCGCTTCGGCCGAAAGTCAATCGTCGGCGCCACGTTTTCTCGGCCACCCAAATGCAGCGACGGGGCTGCAAAGGTTCAGGGCGTTAACCGACGGGCCTCCACAAAAAAGGTCCGTCACTTGCGCACCGCGAACATTTCGTCACCGTTCCTTTTTTAGTGACGTTCCACCCGTCGTTCCGTCTTTCTGGCCATCGTCAGAGTCGACTTTCTCCCCCTGCCTCCCATGCCAAAATACATACTCCAAGTTAACGGCCAGTCCCGCTCGGTGGACGTGGCCGCCGACACCCCGCTACTTTGGGTGTTGCGCGATCATCTCGAACTCGTCGGCACGAAATTTGGTTGCGGCATCGGCCAGTGCGGCGCCTGCACCATTCACGTCAACGGCGTTCCGTCCCGGTCCTGCATGATGCCCGTCTCAACGGTCGGTCGCATGAAGATCACCACGATCGAGGGCCTCGCCGCCGACGCCAACAAGCTGCACCCGGTGCAGCAGGCGTGGTCAGAGCTCGATGTCGCCCAATGCGGTTATTGTCAGGCCGGCCAAATCATGACCGCAGCCGCCCTGCTTAAAGACAATCCCAAGCCGACGGACGAAGATATTGACGGCGCCATGGCCGGCAATCTGTGCCGCTGCGGCACCTACATGCGTATTCGCGCCGGCATCAAACTCGCCGCCACCCTCACTCCCGCCACCGGAGGTGCCCAATGAACACTCCCCTTCTCTCCCGCCCCGTTGGTCGCCGCGACTTCCTGAAGTTCACCGGCCTCGCCGGCGGTGGCTTCGCCCTCGCGTTTTACATCCGTTCCGGCAACGACGCCGTCGCTGCCTCCTCGGCCGCTTCAGCCACAACCGATTTCGCGCCCAACGCATTCGTCCGCATCACGACCGCCGGCAAAGTGACCATCGTCTCCAAACAGCCCGAGATGGGCCAAGGCGTGAAGACCTCGCTCCCGATGATCATCGCGGAGCAACTCGAAGTGCCATGGAAGGAAATCTCCATCGAGCAAGGCGACTTCGACGAAAAGAAATTCGGCAACCAAAGCGCCGGCGGCAGCAATTCCACGCCGAACAACTACGACAACTTCCACCTCGTCGGCGCCACGGTGCGCACGATGCTCGTCGAGGCCGCCGCCCAGACTTGGGGCGTGCCCGCCGCCGAGTGCCGCGCGGAGAAGGCGGCCGTGATCCACACCTCCGGAAAATCGCTGACCTACGGCCAGCTCGCCGCCAAGGCGTCCACGCTGCCGGTGCCGGCGAAATCCGCGGTCACGCTTAAGCAGCCGAAGGACTTCAAACTTCTGGGCACCCGCGTTGCCCAAATCGATACGCCCGCGATCGTCACTGGGAAACCGCTTTTCGGCATCGATATGAAGCTGCCCGGAATGCTCTATGCCGTTTACGAAAAGTGCCCCGCGTTTGGCGGCAAAGTTGTCAGCGCCAATCTCGACCAGATCAAAACCCTCCCGGGCGTGAAGGATGCCTTTATCCTTGGCGGTAACGGCAAGGTGAAGGAACTCGTCCCCGGCGTCGCAATCATCGCCGATTCGACTTGGGCCGCGATGACCGCCCGCAAGCAGCTCAAGATCGTTTGGGACGAGGGCAAAGTCGCCACCGAGAGCTGGGACGGTTTCGTGGCGCAGGCGAAGGAGAAAGCCGCCCAACCCGGCGCACGCGTGCTCCGCAAAGACGGCGATCCCGATGCAGCCCTTGCGGGTGCGGCCAAAGTCGTGGAAGCCAACTACGTCTATCCGTTCATTTCGCACGCCAACCTCGAGCCGCAAAATACCACGGCCCACTGGAAAGACGGCGTGATGGAAATCTGGTCCCCCACGCAGATCCCGACTATCGGCAGCGGCATGGTGAATCGGGTGCTCGGCATTCCGCCCGATAAAATTATCCTGCACATCACGCGTGCCGGCGGCGGTTTTGGCCGCCGGATCGGTGCAGACTACCTCATCGAGGCCGCGGCGATCGCCCAGAAGGTCAACGCGCCCGTCAAACTCACGTGGTCACGCGAAGACGACTTGCAACACGACCAATATCGCCCGGGCGGCCTGCACTTCCTCAAAGGCGGCGTTGATGCAAAGGGCAAAGTGGTCGCGTGGAAAAACCACTTCTTCACCTTCGGTGAAGGTGGCAACCCCGGCAGCGGCGGCAACCTCAGCGCCGATGAATTCCCCGGACGCTGGATCGCCAACTATCAGGCCGAACAAACGATGTTCGATACCGGTTGGCCGATGGGCCCGTGGCGTGCTCCCGGCGGCTGCGTTTTCGCGTGGGTGTTCCATAGCTTCATCGACGAACTCGCCCACGCCGGCGGCCGCGATCCGCTTGAGCTCCGCCTCGAAATCCTCGGCGATAAAGATGAAATGCCTGCGGGCACTCCGCCCGGTGGCGCCAAGGGCAAGCAAAACGCCGCACCGTACAATGTCGCCCGGATGCGCAACGTCCTGAAGTTTGCAGCCGAGAAAGCGGGCTGGGGCAAAAAGAAGTTCGCCAAAGGTTCGGGAGCGGGACTCGCGTTCCACTTCAGCCACCGCGGCTACTTCGCCCAAGTCGCCGAAGTGACCGTCACCAAAGACGGCGAACTCAAAGTGGATCGCTTCGTCACCGGCGCCGATATCGGTGCTCAAGTGGTCAACCTCAGCGGTGCCGAAAATCAAGTCGAGGGCTCCGTGCTCGACGGTCTCTGCGTATTGAAGAGCCAAGAGATCAATATCGAGCGCGGGCGCGTGGTGCAGGGCAATTTCAACGATTACCCGCTCATGCGCATCACCGAGGCACCGGCCAAAGTAGAGACCTACTTCCTCTCGACCAACTACCCGACCACTGGACTCGGTGAACCGGCTTTACCGCCCGTTGCGCCGGCCATCTGCAACGCAATCTTCGCCGCCACGGGCAAACGCATCCGCCAAATGCCCCTGTCCCGCGTCGATCTGCGCTGGAGCTGACGCCATCCCGTTTCTTCAAATCCAACCCCCATTTCGACCAACGTCGAAGTGGGGGGTTTTCTTTTCTGCAAACTGGCTGCCCGACTAGGGATCGAACCTAGACTAAGCGAGTCAGAGTCGCTTGTGCTACCATTACACCATCAGGCAGTAAAATTGTGATTCTCTGATAAAATCCGACGGCCGCATCCCTCGGGATGGAGCCGGCGATGGGATTCGAACCCGCAACCGCCTGTTTACAAAACAGGTGCTCTACCATTGAGCTACGCCGGCCAGAATCCCCCGAAAACTTGCCGAAAAGAAGTGGAAAAAACAAAAGTGGTGGCTCCCTGGGGACTTGAACCCCAAACCAATTGATTAAGAGTCAACTGCTCTACCATTGAGCTAGGAAGCCAGCAAATGAAGGGTGGAAAAGTCACGCTGCACCCTCTGATGTCAACTGCGATTTCAGCCGCGGCCCGCACCGCCCGCGCCTGACCTTTTCCGGCGCTCCCCAGCTCAAAAGTGCGCACGTCTTGAGTTCCATGCGCTCAGAACGGACGCTGAAAGGATTTGGGGTCTTCGCCAGCCCGAAGCGAGATCGCGGCCCCTTCCCGGCCCAATTCCAGACACTCAAAGAGATTTCGGACGCACTGGCCCAGCCGGTCATGCCCGACCCCGGCAGTTTCGATTTCGTCAACCAACTTTCGGCCCAACGTGGCCGCTTCTTGGCGCACCCGAGCCGCGATCAACGCCGGCGGATTGTCCTCCAGTTCGAGATAGGGCACCAGCATGCCCTCAAGCTTTGTGGCCGCCGCAACCACCCCGTCAAATGAGACGTGCTTCGTCCGAGGGAGGTCGGAAATCAAGAGCAAGATGCGCCTCGCGACCCGGCCGGCGTGAGGCAGATTCAAAGCAACTTGGAAAAACGGCGTGCTTTCAGGCATGGCGATGGAAACGAACAAATGGGCCGAAGATGGCTCTCAAAACTCAAGGCCACTCCAGCCGGTCCGCAAGTTCCACCTGCACGATCAATTAATCTCGAACTCAACCACAACCGGCCGATGGTCCGAGAGCACGACACTCACTACTTCACAACTCACCAATCGGCATCCCATTGGCAGAAAAACGAAGTCCAGCGCCCGCCGGGGCAAAGGAGAGGGAAACGTCGGCCCGTTGAGCGGATGCAGTACGTAGTCCCCGTAGTCGGCCAGGTGGCTTAACAGCGATGCGGTCGCGTCGTCCCCGGTGCTGGGCGTGTTGAAATCGCCACAGATGATCGGCCCCACCGCCCAACCCCTCGCCCGGAGCCGATGCTGATCCAGCAACCAAGCGAGCAGACGGTCGATCTGCCTGAGCCGTTGCGCCCGTGAGCCGAAGTGCAGGTGCAAATTCACCACCGGCACGCACAGCCCGCTCACGTCCAATTCGGTAAACAGAAATCCTTTTTCCCCCACCGAACTGCGCCCAAACACCACCGTCTCCGCGTGCGTGATCTCGTGCCTCGAGAGCAGCGCATTGCCGTAACTCAGATTGAAGAGTCCCTTGCGCCGGTTGTTGATGCCAAACACCGAGTGCATGAAACCGCCGTGCACGCGCAAATAGTCGAGGTGATCGAAATTCCCCGACCACCGCGAACACTCGTCCACCTCTTGTAACGCGACCACGTCCGGAGCCAACCGCCCCAAAAGAGCCGAGATCTTCCTCAAATTGAGCCGCAGCTTCCGCGCCGAGGTAAATCCTTGGATGGGAGTCAGACCGCGCCCGTGGGCGATGTTAAAGGTTACGAGTCTCAGGCGCCGCATCGGAAACCCATGAGAAACGTTGCATTACCCGCCGGCAAGTCCCCCGGGCCGTTCTCAGCTTCCCGTTTCCACGATCGCCCGCCGAAGTTTTGAATCGTTCCCCTCGTTCACGGCGTCTCCGTCTTCTTCGTCGAGCACTCCGGCCCGCTCTCGCTACTCAGTGAACTCTTGAATCACTCTGGGGCGGCCAACGGGATTCGAACCCGCGACCCCAAGAATCACAATCTTGTGCTCTAACCAACTGAGCTATGGCCGCCGTGCAGAGAGGAAGAAATTCGCGAGCCGACCTTTCACTGTCAAGGCCGAGTTCCTCCCCGCGCCCACCCTTGCGCCCCCTCACCCCTCATGCCTGCCGACCTTGCCGTAACCGGTCCAAAAAGACAGCCACGATGATCACCAATCCAATGATGATTTCCTGAAAATAGGTGGGCCAGCCCATCTGTTGTGATCCGTTGCGCAGCACAGCCATGATCAACGCCCCGATCATCGAGCCCAAGATCGTCCCCACGCCGCCGCTGAGGCTCGCCCCGCCGATGATCACCGACGCGATGATGTCGAGTTCCAGCCCCACCGCCACCGTCGGATCGCCCTGCCTCAGCCGCGAAAGCTGAAACAAACCCGCGAGTCCAAAAAACGCTCCGGCCAACGTGTAAATGGCCACCTTCAGCCGCGTCGTCGCGATGCCGCAAAGCCTCGCGGTCGCTTCGTTCGATCCCAGAGCAAAAACATGCCGTCCAAAAACCGTTTTTCGCAACAAAATCGCGGTCAACACCGCCAAGCCCAGCGCCACCCACACCCCCGCCGGCAACGCGTGGCCAAAGGGGTCGGCCGTCGTCATCCAGCCATTGATGGGCGAGCTGTCGTAGTTCACCGTCTGGTTGTCCGCCATCCACTTCGCCGAGCCGCGCGCCACGCCGAGCGTCCCCAGTGTGATGATAAACGGGGTCATGCGCAGGCCAGCGATCGCCGTGCCGTTCAAGAGCCCGATCAACGCCCCGACCGCCACCATCGCCAGCAACACCGGAATCGGCGCCCACCCACGCTGAATCAACTGCGCGCCCGCCACACTCGTAAGCGCGATGCTTGAACCGACAGACAGGTCAATCCCGCCACTCACAATGATCATCGTCATCCCGAGCGCGCCGATCGCCACAATGACCGTCTGCGTGAAGATGATCTTGAAATTATTGTAGGTGAGAAAAAATTCCCGCGTCTCCGCCGGAATTGAAAAAAGCACGATCACCAAGATCAGCCCGATAAACGGGCCGCCTTTTGCCAGCATAACTCTAGAGATTTCTTTCATCGGAAATTCAACCGGCGCTCCCCGTGGCCGCACGCATGATCTCAGTCTCGCTCCACTCAGCCCGCGGCCGCACCGCCGTGAGCTCTCCGCGGCACATCACGCCGATCGTGTCGCACATCCCCAGCAACTCCGGCAGATAGGAACTCACCACCACCACGGCTTTCCCCGCCGCCGCGAGCTCGCTCACCAATTGGTAGATTTGCGCTTTGCTGCCCACGTCGATGCCGCGCGTCGGTTCATCGAGTAAGAAAATCCGCGCCGGGTGCTCCAGCAGCCGGGCCAAAGCCACTTTTTGCTGATTACCACCTGAAAGCTCTCCGATTAACTGCCCGGCATCGCGGCACTTTACGCGCAACTCACCGACCCAGCGCTGCGCCACGGCTTCCTGCCGGGCACCGTTGACCCAACCCATCCGGCCAAATGCGCCCAGCTTCGTGAGCGTGAGATTGTCGGTGATGGTCTGATTCAGCATCAGGCCCTCCTCTTTGCGGTTCTCACTCAAAAAGCCGACGCCCTGCCCCCAGCGATTCTTTGGCCCCACCGCTCGAGTCGGCGCACCGAGAATGCAGACCTCACCCGCCGCCAAATCATCGAGGCCGAAAATCGCGCGCAGTAAATCCGTACGCCCGGCGCCGATCAGCCCGCCCAGACCGAAAATTTCCCCGGCGCGCAGTTGCAAGGTCGCCTGCCTCAGCCGCGGCTTGCTCGCCACCGCCTTCACCTCAAGCACCACGGCCCCCATCGGGTGCGCCGTGCGCGGATAAAGGTCTTTCACTTCACGTCCCGTCATCAACGTCACGATGTGGTCGAGACTGGCCCCGGCCATTTCGCCGGAACCGACCGTTTCGCCGTCTTTGAGCACCGTGTAACGGTCCGCAATGAGACGGCACTCTTCCAGGAAATGGCTGATGTAGATAATGCTCACGCCCCGGGCCCGGAGCCGGGCAATCGTCGCAAAGAGCTTCTCGGTGTCGGCCTGCGTGAGACTGCTCGTTGGCTCGTCCATGATCAGCACTTGGGGCGAGATCAGCAGAGCCCGCGCAATCTCGATGATCTGCTGCTCGGCGATCGAAAAATCGCCGGCCAACCGGTCAAGATCGAGCCCCTCATGGCCGAGTTGGGAGAGCGCCGCTTGCGCGCGTTCCCGGGAAGTCTTGCGGTCGATCCAGCCCGCCCGGGCCGATTCGGCACCGAGCAGAATATTTTCCTGCGCACTCAGGTGCAGCGCGAGATTCAACTCTTGGTAGATCATCGCCACGCCCTTGAGCCGGGCGTCATGGGGATTCTCCGGCAGGTAAGGCACCCCGCTGAGATTCATCGTGCCCGCGTCCGCCCCGTAAGCACCGCTGAGGATCTTCATCAGGGTGCTCTTGCCCGCGCCGTTCTCACCGATGATCGCGTGCACTTCGCCCGGCGCGATCTCCAGCGAAACGCTCTTCAACGCCCGGGTGGCGCCAAAGCTTTTCTGGATCGCCGTGAGGCGGAGGCGGACGTCGGACATCTCACTTCAAATACTTAGCCAACGGAGGATTCACGATATCGGCCATCGCCGGATCATTGAAGTTTTCCTTCGTGACGAACCCGACTCCCGTGTCGATCTGGGCCGGCACTTTCTCTCCGCGAATCACCGCGACCACGGTCTTCACGCCGAGGTAGCCCATGTTGAGCGGATTCTGCACCACAAGGCCGGCGATATCGCCCGACTTCAAACCGGCATTGAGCGTTTCGCCGGAATCAAAGCCGACGAGCTTCACCTTACCGGCGAGCCCGGCGTCGCGGAGCGCCAGCAACATGCCGGCCGTTGTCGATTCATTGCAGGTGAAAATACCGTTCACCTCTCGACCGAAACGACTGAGCAGATTCTCGGAGACCCGTTTTGCCGTGTCACGGGTCGCACCGCCGTGTTGGTCGGTCGAGAGCAGGCGGATCCCGGGGAAGTCTTTCTTCATGACTTCAAGAAACCCTTCTTCGCGTTCTTCCGTGCTGGCCGAGCCAACTTGGAGACGAAGCATAACCACATTCCCTTTTCCCCCGAGCAATTTCCCAAGATTGCGCCCGGCGATCCGCCCGCCCTCGCGGTTGTCGGTCGACACGAAGCTCGCGATTTTATCCGTCGCCAAGCCGGAGTCGATGATCACGACCGGGATCTTACCCCGCGCCGCAGTCTCCACCGGTCCGACCAACGCCCGCCGATCCAACGGCGCCAACACCATGCCATCCACGCGTCGGCCGATAAAATTCTCCACGACCTGAACTTGTTGCTCCCGGTCATCCTCCTTGAGCGGGCCTTTCCAAATCACGTTCACCATGATGCCCTGCGTCGCAAGTTCCATCCGGGCCTTATGAGCTCCGGCGTGGATCGACTTCCAGAATTCGTGCGTCGTCCCTTTCGGGATCACGGCAATTTGGTAGGTGTCCGCGGCGGTCGCGACCGCGGCGGCACTCAACATTCCAAGGCAGATCGACAGGATTTTCTTCATAGGGTACGGGGAGGCTTCGAGGGAGAGGAAAACGTCGTCCCGGTGCGATCCGAAATTTTCCCGTCAGCAGCGTAGCACGGTGCAACCGCGCGCCGAATGGATATTCTGGCCCGTTTGATGGCCATTTTCAGCTTTCGGCCGCCTGCGCTCCATGCTCGCCGGGCCGCCGGTCCCTTGCTTTCAGTGGTCCATGTTCTGGCTCAAAAAATTCGTCTCCTTTTGGCTCATGCCGCTACCTTTCTGCCTGACGCTGCTGACGGTCGGCTTGGCGATCCTGCTCTTCTCCCGACGAGCCCGATTGGGGCGTTGGCTGCTCATCGCCGGCACCGTACTGCTTGGTTTGTTTTCCAACAAGGTCGTGAGTACCTGGCTCGTCCAGCCCATTGAATTAACGTTCGCCCCAATCCCCGAGCTCAAGGCCAACGCTCCCTTAACGACGGAGTTGGCGCGGTGCCGGTTTGTCGTAGTGCTGGGCAGCGGGCACTCCGACTCCCCGGGGTTCTCTGCCAACAACCAGCTTTCTTCCGCCGCTCTCGCCCGCATCACCGAGGGGGTCCGCCTACTGCGACTCCTACCCGGCGCGAAACTGGTGGTCAGCGGCGGCGGACGACCCGGCTATCCGACCCACGCCGCGGTTCTGGGCCGCGTCGCGGTCGAACTCGGGATCGATCCGGGCCGCATCGTTTATGCGGAAGCCGGCCGCGATACCGAAGACGAAGCCCGTGAGGTCGCGGCCTTGGTCGGCCAAGCCCCGGTCGCTCTCGTGACCACCGCTTGGCACCTCCCCCGGGCCGCCGCTCTCTTCCGGCGCGCCGGGGTTGATGTCCTGCCGTGCCCAACCGACTACACCGCGCGGCCGAGCCCTGAATTTTACTGGCGCGATGTCGACTGGGATGTCGCCTCGCTCGAACGCAGCACAGCCGCCGTGCGTGAACGCATCGGTTACCTCTGGGCATGGTTGCGGGGCAAAGTCTAGGCCGACCTCAACCGCGCGACGTCCCGCATGAGGCGCAGCGTATTGCCGCCCCAGATTTTGCCGAGCGCGGCTTCGCTCAATCCGCGCGCTCGCAGCGCGCACGTGATCATCGGATAATCGCTCACCTCCCGCAGGCCGGTAAATCCACCGCCGCCATCGAGATCGCAGCCTATGCCGACATGGTCTTCCCCCGCGACTTCCACCGCGTGAAGCACATGCGCCACGTAATCGTCCATCGTTGCCGTCGCCGGTGGAAAACTTTGCTCAAACTCCGTCCATGCCCGGCCCACGTCAGCCCGCACGGCCGGGGACAAAACCTCGTTGCGAAATCGCATCATAATGCGGTCCACCGCCGCCGTCTTCGCCGCCAAATCGGCTTGCGCCGCCATCGCCACGGCCAAGCCGTTAATTTGAATCACCCCGCCCTTCGCCGCGAGTGCTCGCAGCAGGTCATCGCCGATGTTACGCGGGTGGTCGCACACCGCCCGGCAGCCCGTGTGAGACAAGATTACCGGCGCCCGCGACTGCTCGATCATTTGCGCCAACGCCGCGTCCGAAACGTGCGAGCCGTCGACTATGATTCCAAGACGGTTACACTCCGCGACGATCTCTCGCCCCAACGGGCTCAGCCCGCCCCACTCCACTCCGAGCGGATCGGTCGACGAATCCGCCACGTCGTTATTCAACATGTGCGTAAAACCGATCATGCGCACCCCGAGGTCGAAGAACTCTTGCAACGCCCCAACCTCGAGCCCGAGCGGATAAGCATTCTCTATACTCAAAAAAATCGCACGCCGTCCCTCCGTTTTTAGCCGCAGCGCGTCTTCAGCCCCCAGCGCGAGTCCGCACGTGCCCGCATTTGCGGCCATCGCCGCCCGGGTCCGCTCCACTATTCCGCGCACCGCCGCCTTCGCCACCGCGTGCCCCTCAGCAGTGCGGGCCGCTTGCATAAAATAAGCCGCAAATACCGCTGCATCCAAACCGCCCGCACCCATGCGCGGCAGGTCACACTGTGAGCCATCGCCCGCGTGACTGTGACGCACCCCGAAATCCCAACCCGCCCTCGGCAGACTCGCTGTCGGCGTGTCGAAATGGGTGTCGATCGTAAACAGGCGTTCGTGCAGCGCCGTGGCTTCGGCAGAAGGTTCAATCATGCCGCCGAGCAAAGCGCCCGCGCGCCCCGGCGCAAGTCGGCCGCCGCTCAACCCGGCGACAGCACAACCGTTCGCATCGCCGCCGTAATCCCCGCTAGATCATGCTGCATCGTGCGCGTGAACGGCACCCATCGCACCGAGCGCACCACGAGAGCGCGCCCGCGCGGAGAAGGCGGAACAGTTCTGCGCTGACTCAACGCGGTGCGCGGCGCGTCCCGCTCGCACCGATCAGCAAGCCGGCGGGCGGGGCGACGACTTGCCCGTTTAATTCTTGGTCAGGCCGTCCCCAGCGGACCGATCCCAGGTTGACCCGCGATAGGGTCCTTACAGAGCCCTCCCATATTGGAGAAAAGGCTGTAACCCGAGAGTCGTTTCGGCTGAGCTCCGCTCACTCACTCATCATGAAAATCCACCGCCTCCTCCTCGCTCTGCTGGCCGGGCTCACCGCGCCATTTTCCGCCGCGTTTGCCCAAGACGCCGCCCCCGCCCCGGCCAAAAGCCCGGCCGCCACCGACCTCGACGCGCTCGTGAAACAGATTCGAGCCAAAATGAGCAGCGGTTCCCGCACCGCCGAAGCCCTCGCACCGGAGCTCGCGCAATTTGAAGCGCTCCGGGCCAAATACGCCGCCGACAAGTCCGATGATGTCGCCCAGATCGCGATGATGCACGCTTCGCTCTATGCCCAAGTCTTGAACGACGAGGAGAAAGCCAAGGCCTTGCTCACCGCGCTCAAGACCGATTTCCCCGGGACCAAAGCCGCCGCAAATGCCGATCGGATGCTCGTGCAGATGAGCCCCGAAGCCAAAGCGAAGGCCAAAGCCGCGGCCGCCGAACGCGAAGCCAAACTTGCCGCCCTCGTTGGTAAAACTGCCCCGGAGCTTGATTTCATTTGGTCCTCAAAGGACGGCCTCAAAAATCTTTCCGCGCTCAAGGGCCAAGTCGTGGTGCTCGATTTTTGGGCCACTTGGTGCGGCCCGTGCATCGCATCCTTCCCCGAGATCCGGGAACACGTCGCCCACTTCAAAGGTTCACCGGTTACCTTTCTCGGCGTCACCAGCATCCAAGGCGCGGTTTCAAATATGCCCGGCGGCAAGATCGACACCAAGGGTGACCCGGCGAAGGAAATGGCCCTCATGCCCGAGTTCATGAAACAAAAGGATATGACGTGGGACGTCGTTTTCAGTCAGCAAGAGGTCTTCAATCCCGACTACGCCATCCGCGGCATTCCATACGTAGCCATCATCGCTCCGGATGGCACCGTGCGGCACGCCGGCCTTCATCCCGGCAACAAAGCCGCCGACATCTCCGGTAAAATCGAAGCCTTGCTCAAGGAGTTCAAACTCACCTCGCCCGCCAAATCTTAAGGCGCTGCATTTTCTCCCGTCGCCCGACCATCCGGGCGTCGCACCGCGAAGCCCCGGACTACCCGGGGCTTTTCGTTTTTTAGCCCCTTGAGCCCCCGATTCGGGCCCGCGCCGTTTGAATTTTGGACGTTGCTCAAATTCGTAGCCGCGAGCGCGGGGGAGTCGCGGTCCGCCCACTCGCGCACGCTCGCGGCTACCGGCTACGCTCGGAGAGTTCGGAACCCCACGGTAGCCGGTCTCACGCCTCTCTCGCCTCAGAAAAATCGCGTCGATCGATTTAAAGCTGCGTCCAAATCGGCTAAATTACCTTCCGGCGTGCTCGGTCGCTCCATCACCGAAACCGTCGTCCACGACGCCAGCCTGCGCTCCCTCGAAGGCTTATCCCGGGCCATAGCCGGACTCGAAATCTTCCTCGTCGGAACCGGGGCAACCCCTCCCGAGACTCCGCCAGCCCGCTCGCCTCACCTGCATCGTCGCGCGAAATTCCAGCACCCACTCCGCCAACCGCTCGATGTCTGCCAACTGACGAATCACGCGCTCGCTCGGAGCTTCGATGTCCAACGCAGCATCCATCGGCCCACGCTCGATTTGCCTGCCTCTGCCGGGGTGCATCGAAGAATCATCCATGAGCTTCCGGCCGGATCGAGCAACACCGCGATCCGGCACACCCAGATGTCCGGCGTCTCCCCTAGCCGTGCCCCGGCGAAGCCTCAGCTTAAATAGCGCGCCCGCAGGTGCCGGATGTGCCACTTCGCGTCCGTCGGTTTACCCGTCGCCTGCGTGATGATCTCCTGCGGCGTCAGGGCGCCACCATGGGAATGCACCGCCTTTCGCAACCACGCCAAGAGCGGAGCGTAGTCACGCTTCTCCAATGCCACCGTGATTTTCTTCTCCCGTTTTGCGGCCGCAAACAGCTGCGCCGCGTTCAGGTTCCCGAGGGTGTAGGTGGCAAAGTAGCCGAGCCCGCCCATGCTCCAGTGGATGTCCTGCAGACATCCGCGACGATCATCCGGCGGCGTCATCCCAAACAGATCGCGGTAAGCTTCATTCCAAGCCTTCGGCACGTCGTTCACCGCCAGTTCGCCTTTCATCAGGCGGCGCTCGATCCCGAAACGCAGCAGAATGTGCAGATCATAGGTCGCCTCGTCGGCCTCGACGCGGATGAAGCTAAACTCGCTCCGCAACACCTCCCGCATGAAAACATCGAACTTCACCCGGCGGAGTTGGGGAAACAACTCCGCGGCACGGGGCAACCACGTATGCCAAAACCCCGGACTTCGCCCCACGTGATTTTCCCACAGCCGGCTTTGCGATTCATGAATCCCAAGCGAATCCGCGCTGCCGCTCGGCAATCCGAAATCGGCTTTCGGCAATCCTTGCTCATAGAGACCGTGACCCGCCTCGTGCATTACCCCGAACAGAGAGGACAGAAAATTCGTCTCATCGTATCGGGTCGTTAAGCGCACATCGCAGGGGCCCAATGTCGTGCAAAAAGGATGGGGCGTCGTGTCGATGCGCCCCGCCTTAAAATCAAACCCCAAGCTCTCCGCGATCTCACGATTCAGAATCTGCTGCTGCTTGATCGGGTAGCGACCCCGCCGTGCCTCGGCCTTCACCCAGCAAGACTTCGCCACCGCTTCTCGGGCGATTTCCGCCAACTGCAGCTTCAACGTCTCAAACAGCGCCGCCACCTCCCGCGTCTTTGCGCCCCGCTCGTAAAGACCGAGCAATGCATCATACGGCTCGTCTTCGTAGCCGAACAACTCTGCTTTCCTCCGGGCGATGCTCAGCACCTTTTCCAAGTGTGGCGCAAACCGGGCAAAGTCGGAGGCCTTCCGCGCTTCAACCCACGCTGCTTTCGCATGGGTGCAGACTTCACTTTCCTCCCGCACCAGCTTTTGCGGCAGCTTCGTCGCCCGATCAAGGGCCCGGCGCAACTCGCGCACATTCGCCGCCTGCGTCGCATCCGCCGGCACCTCCGCCTCCGCTTGCTCCAAAAGTTTTAGCGTCCGCTTGGAACTCAACAACCCATGCGCTTTGCCCGTCAGATAGGAAAGCTGCCGGGCGCGAAAATCGAGAGCCCTCTCCGGCAAATAGGTTTCTTGATCCCAACCGAGCACGGATCCAGTCGAGTTGATCAGCGCGATTTCGGCCGCGACTTCAAAGAGAGAACGATAAGCAGACATGCGGGACGGAGTGCCAGCGCCGCCGGCGTCACTCAAGCCCGAGATGCGGCAACATCTCGCGTCCAATTGGAGCGACGACGCCCCGCCTTGTTTCGAATCCCGCATGATCCGCCCAAAAAAATCATCGCGAGAACCAGCCCCTAGGCCGCCCCAACACCCCCCTCGGCCCTTAATTTCTTACCTTCACCGTGGGCCGCTCCGGCCTTGTGCCCAACTCACTTTGGGTTTCCTTGGAGGTTCACCATGAACCTCTGCATCGCCGTCCCCGGGCTAAGCTCCGCCCAATGCCAGCGTCTGCTCACCGCACTCTCCTCGTACAACGTCACGTTTTGGGCCGATCTCCCCGAGGCCGAAAAACGCGTTACGCTCGCCGCCGCGCACATTGTGTTCGGCAACGTCCCTGCCTCCTGGCTCGCCGCTTCGGCCAACCTGCGCTGGGTGCAACTGGAGTCCGCCGGTGTCGACGCCTACCTCGGGATCAATGATACGCCACGCGCCACTCCAACTCAACTCACGCACCTCACCGGATTCTTCGATCACGCCGTGGCCGAGGCCGCGCTCGCCGGTATCCTCGGTCTGTACCGACAACTCCCGCGACTTCTCCTCGCCCAGCCGCAATCGGCTTGGATCAAGGCGGAGGTCGAGCCCGGCATTCGCGCGCTCGATGGCCAGCGCGTTCTCCTGCTTGGTGCCGGTGGCATTGCCCAAAGGATCGCCCGCCTGCTCCGCGCGTTTGACGCCGAGATTCAGTTCTTCGCCCGCACCGCCGGCGCCGGATCCCTGACCACGCCCGCCGATCTGGACCTTGCCCTCGGCGCCACCGATCTCCTCATCGACACGCTGCCCCATACTTCCGCGACGATTGGCTTCCTCAACCACGCTCGCCTCGCCCGCCTTAAGCCGGACGCCGTCGTTTGTAACGTGGGCCGCGGCTCCACGCTGGACGAGAACGCACTCGTGGAACACCTCGACTCCGGACACCTCGGCGGCGCCGTGTTGGATGTGACCGCCATCGAACCCCTCCCCGTTGCGAGCCCGCTTTGGCGGCACCCGAAAGTCCTCCTTACCCAGCACACCGGCGGACGTTTCCCCTGCGAGATCGACCGAAAAATCGACGTATTCCTCGCTAATCTCGCCCGCTACGAACGCGGCGAAATGCTCCACGGCCCCGTAAACAGTGAGCGCGGCTACTGAGCTGTAACAGTCTCGCGCCTGCCACCTATCTCACCTGCCGCGCCCACCCAAATTCACCCGCCACGCTCCCCCCAACCGGCCGTTGCCAAATCAGCGACTTCGCGTCCGCGCTCAGCTCACGGACGCTCCACGCCACGCCACCCCAGCTGCCTCCCTGGTTCAACGCCTCGGGTCGGTTCAGTTATTCATTCTGATCCTTCCTCTCTTCGTTTTCGGCCTGTTGATCGCCGAGACGTTTTTTAGCTCCCAACGGAAATCGTTTCCAGTCGGATGAAAGCCGACACGCTGGTCAGCGGTGTTCCCCCGGAAGATTTCGCTCTTCGAACCGGTTCGCTGGAGTCGCTTCGTCGGCGTCTAGAGCGGCATGGTACACGACCACCTCGTCACCTGCTCCCGCTACGCTCCTTGCACCAAGCTCCGATAGTCCGGGGCCCGCTGCATGCAAACGGGCCAATAAAAATCTTTTGCATCGGGACTTTTGCACGCTTTGGTCCCTGTTGGACGTTCGCTGCTGCTTCTCTCGTGTCACAACCTGTTCAACTCTCCCCCGAGACCATCGTCTGCCTCCGTGACGAGGCTTATGTGCACCTGTGCCGGCAGTCGCCTACGCAGGAGTTGACCCGCGTTGAAATTGAAAAGGCACAAGTCAAAAAAACCAAATCCTCCTTTGCGCTTTTCGCCTCAAAAAAATCCCGGCTGGCCTACCAAAAAGCCATGGACGCGGTCTTGGAAGCAGAAGGAGAAATACGCCAAAAACTCATCCCGGAAGTAATCGCCGAGTTGTCGGCGCGCTACCTCACCAGCGACCTGGATGATTACCGGATCGAACGGGCCAAGAACCCGTTCGCGTTTGATCGGGCCTTTTCGTTTTTTGCTTTACCCATTTTGCCTGTGCTGACTCACCGATCCGCAACATTGGCTTAAACGTTTCATCGCTCCGCCCCCACTATGGCCAAGCTCTACTTTTACTACTCGGCGATGAATGCCGGCAAATCGACGGTTCTGCTGCAATCGAGCTATAACTATCAGGAACGCGGCATGCGCACCTTGGTGTTCGTACCAGCAATTGATACCCGTTCCGGTCTCGGACGGGTGCGCTCCCGCATCGGCCTCGAGGCCCCGGCCGAAGTGCTCACGCCCACCGACAATCTGCTCAACCGCGTGCGCCATGAGCACACGATTGATCCGATCGCCTGCGTGCTGATCGACGAAGCCCAATTTCTCACTCGCGCCCAAGTCGAGCAACTTTCCGATGTCGCTGATGTGCTCGAAATCCCGGTCCTTTGTTACGGCCTGCGCACTGATTTCCAGGGTCAGCTTTTTCCCGGCAGCGGCGCGCTGCTCGCCCTCGCCGACGACCTCGTCGAGCTCAAGACGATCTGCCACTGCGGCCGGAAAGCCACGATGAACCTGCGCCTCGCCGCCGATGGCCGCGCCGTCCGCGAGGGCGCCCAAATTGAGATCGGCGGCAACGAACGCTACGTCGCCATGTGTCGCCGCCATCATAAGACGGCTCTTGCCGCCTCTTAGTCCCCGTGACCTGCCCCATGCCGACCGTCGCCGTCTTCGACACCAAGCCCTACGACCGCGACTACCTTTCCGCCGCGGCAAAAGTCGCCGGGCTGACGTGTCGCTTCCATGAATTTCGGTTGGATGCCGATTCGGCGGCCATCGCCCAAGGGGCCGATTCCGTCTGTATCTTTGTCAATGATCGCGCCGATGCCCCGGTACTGGAGAAACTCCATCGCCTAGGTATTCGTCACCTTGCCCTGCGGTGCGCGGGGTTTAACCACGTCGATCTACCCAAGGCTCGGGCACTCGGCCTGAGCGTTACACGAGTCCCCGCCTACTCGCCTTACGCCGTGGCCGAGCATACCGTTGCCCTGCTGCTCGCGCTCGTCCGAAAAATCCCCCGCGCCCACAACCGCGTGCGCGAACTTAACTTTTCCCTAGCCGGTCTCGTCGGTTTCGATCTGCACGGTAAAACCGCCGGCATCATCGGCACCGGGCAAATCGGTCGTTTGGTCGCCCAGATTCTTCGTGGCTTCGGGATGAAGGTTCTCGCCTTCGATCCGGTCCAATCGGCCGATTGGGCGGCAGCCCACGGCGTCACCTACGTCACGCTCGATCATTTGCTCCCGGCCAGCGACATCGTTACCCTTCACCTGCCCCTCACGCCCGAGACCCACCATCTCGTCGACTCTGCCGCCCTCTCGCGCATGAAGCCCGGCGTTGTTTTGCTCAATACCAGCCGTGGCCGTCTCATCGACACGACCGCTCTCATCGCGGCGCTCAAAACCGGCCATGTCGGCGGCGTTGGTCTCGATGTCTACGAGGAGGAAGCGGGGGTGTTTTTCGAAGACCTTTCCGGCACGGTGCTCGCCGACGACGAACTGTCCCGCCTGCTCACTTTTCCCAACGTGTTGATCACCTCGCACCAGGCGTTTCTCACGCAGGAGGCTCTCACCGAGATCGCCCGTGTCACCGTGGAAAATATCCGACGAAACGCCGCCGGCGAGCCGGCGCTACCCGGTTCGTCACTTTGAATTACGGGCGCGCTTCGGCAAATCGCTCGGCTCCGCTCCAATCAATTATGCGTCCGGAAATCCCACCGCACTTCAGCTTCTACATCGGCACCTACACCCGCACGACCAGCCTCGGGATTTATGGCGCCCGGATTGATTCGTCGTCGGGTGCGCTCTCTCCCGCCTCACACCTTGCGGCTCTGGCAAATCCCACGTGGCTAACGCTCCATCCGGGCCGACAATTCTTTTACGCCAATCAGGAGCTGAAATCGGCCGACGGAAAACCCGTGGGCGCGGTTGCCGCATTCGCCGCCGCTCCGCTTGGCGGCAACCATGCGCCGCTAAACGTCGAGCCCACCGACGCCACGTTGTGCCACACGGCGGTGGATCATACCGGCAAAGTTCTCGTCGCCGTGAGTTACAGTGGCGGCCAAGTCAGCACGTTCCCCCTCGAACCCGACGGCCGGCTCAGGCCGCGCCGGAGCTTCGTCACGCATCAAGGCCCACTCGGCCCGCAAACGAATCGGCAGGACAAACCCCACCCACACTCCGTCACGATTTCTCCCGACAATCGCCTCGCCTGCGTCACCGATCTGGGTCTGGACCGCGTCTATTGCTACGACCTCAACGCCGCCACGGCCACAATCACCCCGGCTGCCGCTCCTTTTCTGCACCTGCCTCCCGGCACCGGCCCCCGCCACGCAAAATTTTCAGCCGACGGACGCTTCCTCTACGTCATCGGTGAACTCGCCAACACCGTCACGGTTCTCGCCCACGACGCGGTCGAAGGCTCATTTCAAATCGTTCAATCTTTGCCCACCCTGCCTGCAGACTTTGCGGCCGAAAGCACCGCCGCCGAGATCCGCATCCATCCCAACGGCCGTTTCCTTTACGGATCGAATCGAGGCCACGACAGTCTCGTCGTCTACGCGATCGCTCCGTCCACCGGCCTGCTCACTTGGGTCGAAACGGTGAACTGCGGCGGCGTGCAGCCGCGTAATTTTGAACTCACGCCTGACGGCGCGTGGCTTGTCTGCGCCCATCAGGGCTCGGATTCACTCGTCTCTTTCCGGGTCGATTCCACCAGCGGTCGCCTCGCTCTGCTCCCAGGGAAAATCACCGTCTCTCAGCCGGTCTGCATCCTGTTCGCCTGAACGAGGACCAACTCCTTCGATCAAAAGTTTGAGGCGAGACGCGCGTCAGTTCCGCCCCGCCCTTGCGCGGTCCACCGCCGACAACAAGGCGTGATAAGCGAAGGGCTTTCGCAACAGCACATCCGCACCAACCCCCCTGGCCATCGGCAAATGCTCGTCCCGGCCGATCAGCCCGCCACCCGAAATTGCCACGATCTTCACCGTCGGATAATTTTCTTTGATTTCAGCGATCAATTCGAAGCCGTCGCGCTCCGGCATCAGCATATCGGTCACGACCACATCGAAACTCCCGCCGGTGATGGCCAAACTCGCATCAATTCCGTTCTTGGCGCACGTCACCAAGTGACCTGCCCGTTCCAAAACATGCCGAAGCAAATCACGCAGCTCCTCTTCGTCATCAACCAGAAGAATGGAACATGAACTCATGGAATTATCTAGGTATTTACGTGACTCAACCAACCACAGCCCGTAGGGACATCTGCCGTGGCGGAAGACTATCCGAAAACCATTCTGGAACTGGAGAGACGTTTTGGCGACGAGGCGGCCTGCCGGAGCTATCTGTTCGCGTTGCGTTGGGCGGAGGGATTCGTGTGTCCGCATTGTCAGACAAAAGAAGGCTGGTCGATGGCCAATGGCCGGTGGCTCTGCGTGGATTGTCGGGCGCAGGTGTCGGTGATGGCTGGGACGATCTTTCAGGACAGCAAGCTGCCGCTGACGACGTGGTTTCGAGCGATGTGGCAACTCACCAGTCAGAAAAACGGCGTGAGCGCATTGGGCCTCCAGCGACAATTGGGGTTGGGCAGTTACAAGACGGCTTGGACGATGCTGCACAAACTGAGGCGGGCCATGGTTCGGCCCGGTCGAGAGCGGTTGCGGGGCCTCGTCGAGGTGGACGAAGCTTACTGGGGTGGCGCGGAAGAGAATGTGCGGGGGCGGCAGACTTACGAAAAGGCGCTCATCGCCGTCGCGGTGGAAGCGGCCGGCCAGCGCATTGGGCGCATCCGGTTGCGCCACATTGCGGATACCAGCCGGAAAACCCTGCATGGCTTTATCACGGAGGTCATCGCGCCAGGCAGCACCGTGCAGACCGACGGATTGCACGCCTATCGCGAGTTGCAGGGCTACGTCCACGAACCGCAGGTGCAAAGTCGCCAGCCGAAGGATGCCGACCATCTCCTGCCGCGTGCCCATTTGGTAATCTCGCTGTTCAAACGCTGGCTGCTCGGAACCCATCAAGGCGCTATTGCCCATGACTACCTTCAAGACTACTTGGACGAGTTCACCTTCCGATTCAATCGCCGCAACTCGACCTCACGAGGCAAGCTCTTCTATCGCCTCGTGCAACAGTCCGTGCAGGTGTTGCCGGCCACGTTCAATTCCATCACCGCACCCAACCCATAGGGGTTGGTTGAGTCACGTAAATACCTAGATGGAATTAAGTTAAACTCTTGACGGAGGACCCTGTTTGCCGGCGACCGGGCATACAAGCGATTTATGTGCAGCCGTGGGTTCATGCAATCGGGGTTAGGGCGAATTTGGGTCTAGGCTCGGCGATCGCAACCCGCTTTAACAACAGGTAACACTGATGGCTAATTTTCTCGAAGACAAACGCCCGGAAAAAATCGAACGCGCCTTTCTGGTGGGCGTTCAGACCAAATCGATGGCCGCAGGTGAAGGCGCCGAGCTGCTGGAGGAGCTCACCGAACTCGTCGAGAATCTCAAGCTCACTGTCGTTCGGACCGAACTGGTCCAGCTCCGCGTCGCCACGCCCGCGACGCTCTTGGGCAGCGGCAAAACCAAAGAACTGATCGATCTCGCCAAAGCCGAGGGCTGCCACGTCATCGTCTTCGACGAAGCCCTGACCCCCGCGCAGCAGCGCAACTGGGAGAAACTGTCCGAGCTCGCCGTGATCGACCGGCAGGAGGTCATCCTCCAAGTCTTTGCCGACCGCGCTCAAACCCGCGAGGCGGTGCTTCAAGTCGCACTCGCCCGCATGGAGTATTCGCTCCCCCGCCTCACCCGCGCATGGAGCCATCTCTCCCGTCAACGCGGCTCTGGCGGCATGGGCGGCGAAGGCGAAACCCAGCTCGAGCAGGATCGCCGCCTCGTCAACGACCGCATCGTCGCCCTCAAACGCGAGCTGGTCGATGTCCGTAAACAGCGCTCCACGCAGCGCCAGCGTCGTCAACGCGTGCCCGTCCCCACCGCGGCGATCGTCGGCTACACCAACGCCGGCAAATCTTCCCTGCTCAACGCGCTCACCGGCGCCTCCGTTCTCGCCGAAAACAAGCTGTTCGCCACGCTCGATCCCACCACGCGCCAGCTTCAGCTGCGCGGCAACCAAAAGCTGCTGGTCACGGACACCGTCGGCTTCATCCGCCGCCTGCCGCACGGTCTCGTCGAGGCATTCAAAGCCACGCTCGAAGAGGTCATTTTGGCCGATTTTTTGATTCATGTCATCGACGTCGCGAACCCCAACGCGGCCCAGCACCACGAGACCACTCTCGCCGTGCTCAAGGAACTCGGAGCCGTCGATAAACCCATCCTCACCGTCTTCAACAAAATCGACGCCGCGGATGAAGCCGCACTCAACCGCGCCCACCTCATCGCCCCCGACGCTCTTTTCATTTCCGCCCGCAGCGGCAAGCATCTCGATCAACTCGTCGCCGCTTGCCTCGAACAAATCGCCGATGCGCTCGACGCCGTGGAGTTGCTCGTGCCACACACCCGTTACGATGTGATCGCGAAGCTCCACGCCACCGGACATGTCCAGTTCGAGGAGACCCGCGAGGAGGGCGTCTTCATTCAAGGGCGCTTCGCCCCCGCGCAAGCCGGTCTCTTCAAGGCCTATCTCGTGAACCAAAAGTAGCCCGAAGTCACCGACTCGCCCTCCGGGCAGCGCCCACCGCCCCCACGCCTCACCCCGCAAATGGCACGAACTCCCGCGTGAGGGTCCCCTCCGGCGTGCCGTTTGCCACGAAATACCCCTTCGCCTTGGTTCCGTCGTGGTTCTCCCGCACCCGCGCACAACAGGCGTTCGTCACCACCTCGATTCCCCGATACGCGACCGCGGTTTGCGCGTGATAGTGCCCAGAGAATGCCCCGCGCAGATTGAAATCCAGAAAACATTCCAGCACGGCCTCCGCGTTGAGCGGCCGGTATTTCACCCCCGCGCCGAGCGGAAAATGAGTGAGCACCACCGTCGGTTTCTTCGGATCCAGTTTCGGCAATTCCGACTTCAGCCACGCGAACGTCGCGTCGCCGATCCGCGTGTCGCCCCACTTTTTTCCATCCGTGGTGTCGAGCGCGACAAACTGCCAGCCCGCCTCGGTCCAACTGTAGTTGAGCCGCCCGGGAAACACTTCCGCATAAATCCGCGTCGTCTCCTCCACGTCGTTGTCGTGATTGCCCGGCACGGTGTAAAATGGCCCCAGCAACGCCGCCGCAAGCCGCTTAATCGCCGCGAGACTCTCGGGCTTGCCCGCGTTCGCGAGATCGCCGAGCCCCGCGACAAAAGCCAACCGCCCATGCGCGCCGACCGATTGGAAAAGTTTTTCGAACCACGCGTCACAGGCGATGCTGTCGTGGTGAAAATCGTTGAGCACCGCAAACCGCACCGCGCCCGCGCCCGTCGGCTTGCTTTGCGCCCGCAAGGTTCCCGGCCAAAGTCCCGCCGCCAACAACGCGCCCAACTGCCCGAGCGCCGCCCGGCGGGTAATGACCGTTGGGTTCATAACCGGAACCCGCTTATTCGGCGTCGTAGATCTGCACCCGCGCCCAGAATTGTTTGCACGACGCAATAAACGCCAAATGGATCGGATCGACTTGGTAAGCGTCGTGCGCGGCGAGGTCTTTGCAGATCACCGTGATCGCAACCGAGAAACTCTTGTCGATGATCGGCCGGTCCGGCACGCCCGCCGGCACGCCGCAGAAAAACTGCGAGACCGAGGGAATCGCGCCCAGCGTCTCTACGCCGGCGCGGAACTCCGCGCGTTGCGCCGGAGTAAGTTCAGGTTTCAGCCAGAAGTAGACGGTGTGGACGAGCATGGTGGGAAAAAGTGTTCAGCTTTGATCGGCCGCGTCGAGCTTTGCCAGTTCGTCCCCGACATTAAAATTCATCCGCACGTCCGGGTCCGGCGACGGTACCGCCGAGAGCAATATCTTCGTGTAAGCATGTTGCGGGTCCGAAAAAATCTGCGCCGTCGGGGCCAACTCGACGATGCGTCCCTTCCGCATCACCGCCACGCGGTCGCAGAAATTCCGCACCACGTCCAAATTATGCGCGACGAACAAATAGGTGAGCCGGAACTCCCGTTGCAGTTCCTTCAACAGGTCGAGCACCTGCGCCTGCACCGACACATCCAACGCGGAAGTCGCCTCATCGCACACGATCAACGAGGGTTTCATGATCAACGCCCGCGCGATCCCGATCCGCTGGCGTTGCCCGCCGGAAAACGCATGGGGATACCGCCGGCTATGCTCGGGCTGCAAACCCACCCGGGCCAGCACCTCGGCCACCCGTCCCGCCAATTCCTCGCCCCGCGCCAGCCGGTGGATCACCAGCGGCTCCCCGACAATGTCCCCGACTGTCATTCGCGGATTCAGTGACGACACCGGATCTTGAAACACCATCTGCGCGTGCTGCCGGATCGGTTTCAATTCCCCCGCGGTCAACTTCACCAGATCGACCGTACGCCCGTCGGGCAGATGGAACATCACGGATCCCGCGGTCGGATCAATCGCCCGCAAGATACACCGGGCCGTCGTCGTCTTGCCGGAGCCGCTCTCCCCCACGAGGCCCAGGGTTTCGCCCGCCGCCAGATCGAAACTCACCGCGTCCACCGCCTTCACCGTCGCCAGCACCGACCGGCGAAATCCGCGGCTCATCACCGGAAAATGCTTGGTCAGGCCGCGTACGCTCAGCAGCGGCCGGCCGTCCGTCCCCTCCGTCCCGCCCGTCATGCCGGTCTCCTCCGGCTCGGCAAGGCGTCCAACAAAGACCGCGTGTAGGCGTGTTGCGGCGCTTTCAACACCGAGCGCACGTCTCCGCTTTCGACGACGATGCCGCGATGCATCACCGCCACGTCGTCCGCCATCTGCGCCACCACGCCGAAGTCGTGCGCGATCAAAAGCACGGCGCAGCCCAACTCGCGTTGCAGGGTTTTGATAAGTCCGAGAATCTGTGCCTGAATCGTCACATCGAGCGCCGTCGTCGGCTCGTCCGCGATCAACAGCTCCGGTTTGCACACCAACGCCATCGCGATGACGACCCGTTGCCGCATCCCGCCCGAGAGTTCATGCGGATACTGGTGATAATAAACGGACGGCAGCGGCAGTCCGACCTTCCCAAGCATTTCAATCGTCAACTCCCGCGCTTCTTTGACCGTCCGTTTTTGATGCAGCAAAATCGCTTCGGCAATTTGACTGCCCACCGTGTGCACCGGCGACAAAGCCGTCATCGGTTCTTGGAAAATCATGCTCACGAGCCCGCCGCGCACCCGATACAGCAATTCATCCTCCTCGCCGAGGTCCGCCAGTTCGATGTCCCCGGCCCGCGCCGATCTCAGCAGGATTCGACCGCCCGTGATCCGGCCAGGTGGTTGAATCAGTCGCAGAATCGAATATGCGGTCACCGTTTTCCCAGAGCCGCTCTCCCCTACCAGCGCCAATGTTCGCCCGCGCCCGATCGCGAACGAGACTCCCTGGACCGCCGAGACCACACCGTCGGGCGTGAAAAACGACACCGCGAGGTCCCGCACTTCCAACAACGGCTTCTCGGTGCTTTCGCTCATTTCGACGAATACGGATCAGCCGCATCCCGCAGGCCGTCGCCGAGAAAATTAAAGCTCAGGACGGTCAGCACAATCAGCACCACCGGCATCAACAGCCAGGGATAACTCCCCACGGTCTGGATACTCAGGCAGTCCTGCAGCATCACACCCCAGCTGACGATCGGCGGTCGCAGCCCAAGCTGCAAAAAGGACAGGGAGGTCTCGCCCAAAATCATCGCCGGCACGCTCATCGTCAGCACCACGATGATATGACTCGTAAACCCCGGCAGCAGGTGCCGGAAGAGCACCCGCGTGTGCGAAGCGCCGAGCAATCTCGCCGCCATGGCATAGTCCTCCTCCCGCAGGGCCAAAATTTTCCCCCGCACAACCCGGGCCAAACCCGTCCAACCGAGCAGGCTCAGCACCAGCGTGATCGCAAAATAGGTCGAAAGCGGCGACCAGTCGGCCGGCAAAATCGCACCAAAGGCCAACCACAGCGGAATCTGCGGGAAGGCGTTGGTCACCTCGATGACGCGCTGGATGAAGTTATCTACTCCGCCACCCACGTAGCCCGAAATTCCACCGATTGTCACCCCGAGCAAAAACGTCACCGCGATCGCCACCAGCCCGACCGAGAGACTGATGCGTGATCCATAAAGCAACCGACTGAATACATCCTGCCCGTATTTGTCGGCGCCGAGGAAGAAGAACGTCGGGAGCTTTCCGTCGATCGATCGCCGCGTCGGATCTTTCACCCCAAAAAAGTGACGATCCCACCGGAACAGCCCCCAAAACTCATACGCCTCACCCCGCACAAAAAAACCCAACCGCACGACCTGGGTCGGATCCTCGCTGTATGACTTTCGAAAGGTAAGCGGATCGACGACCCGGTCCATCACGGGCACATGAAGCCCGTGCTCAAGCGACAACCGGGGCAACTGCGGCGGGCAATAAGAGTGCGACAAATCCCGCCACTGCCGCGGATAGGGCGCGAAGAATTCGGCCCCGAGCGCCAACCCGTAGAGCACTGCTAAAAGGTATAGCGAAGCCACCGCCAACTTATGCCGCGAGAACCTCCGGCGGATCAGCTCCCATTGGGACTGGGTGCCGGTCGCGTTCTCGACCAGGGAGGCGGGGGGCTCAGCCGGAGGCATCACTTCAGACACAAGGATTGAGCCCAGAGTCGGCAAGGGACAATTCCACCCCCTGTCCGGTAGAGTTTCACCGACGACTAAGCCCGAGGCCAAAGCGGCGAGGGCGTCCCGCCCATAGGTTCGAAAACGACCGACCAGGATGATCACACCCTGATCTGCGCACCACCGCCGAAAATATCCTCAAAAAAAACTGTCGCTCTCGCCTGTCATTCCCAATCGTTGAAAACATGGCCTCTTCCGCACCTCTCGGCTTCGGTATTTTGGGACTCGGTTTGATCGCCGACTTTCACGCCCGAGCCATCGCTGCCGCCGCCGGCGCCCGACTCGTTGCCGTCTGCGGTCGCTCACCGGAGAAAACTCAAGCCTTCGCCGCCACGCATGGGGCCGATTTCGCCACGACCGATTTCTCGGCGTTCCTCGCGCACCCCGGCCTCGACGTCGTCTGCATCACCACGCCCAGCGGCGCGCATTTGGAGCCCGCCCTCGCCGCCGCCCGCGCTGGCAAACACCTCGTCATCGAGAAACCGATCGAGATCACTTTACCCCGAATCGACGAGCTACTCGCCGCCGCGACGGCAGCCGGCGTGACACTGATGCCTATTTTTCAATCACGCTTCGGCTCAGGCGCCCGCACGGTGAAAGCCGCCGTCGCCGCCGGTCGCCTCGGGCGCCTGAGCCTCGCCAGCGCCTTTGTGAAGTGGCAACGGACCCCTAGCTATTACGCCGACAGTTGGCACGGCACGTTTGCCCTCGACGGCGGCGGCGCGCTGATGAATCAGGGCATCCACGCGGTCGATTTGCTGCAGTGGTTCGCCGGCCTGCCGGCCGACGTTTTTTCCCGCAACACCCGCCGCGTCCACCTCGGCATCGAGGTCGAAGACACCGCCGTCGCCTCGCTGCGTTTTCCCTGCGGGGCGCTCGGCACGATCGAGGCCACCACCGCCGCCTATCCCGGCTGGGCCCGCCGCATCGAACTCTGCGGGGAAAACGGCTCCATCGTTCTCGAAGACGACCGAATTCTCCGCTGGGATTTCCGCACCCCCCAACCCGAAGACGCCGCCATCCTCGCCGCCAAACCGGACGACTCCATGCGCGCCGGCGCCAGCGCACCCGGAGCGATGAGCCACGAAGGTCATTTCCGCCAAATTGAGAATTTGGTCGCCGCCCTGCGCCACGGCGCATCCCTTGCCGTCGACGGACCCGAGGCCCGGAAGGCTGTCGCCCTCATCCTCGCCCTTTACCGCTCCGCCCAGTCCGGCCAACCCGTCGCGCTGTAATCACTTTCATGTCCTCCACTGCACCCTCCGCCGCGAGCCCCGACCAGCCTTGGTATAAATTGATGACGAGCCAACACTGGTTCGTCTTCTCCGTCGCCTCGCTTGCGTGGCTCTTCGACTGCATGGACCAGCAGTTCTTCAACCTCGGCCGCGGCGCCGCAATGGAGCAACTCCTGCCCGATAAATCCAAAGCGGCCGAATACGGCTCCTACACGACTTCGGTGTTCCTCGTCGGCTGGGCCGTCGGCGGCCTGCTCTTCGGCGCGATGGGCGACATTTACGGCCGGGCCAAGATTCTAACCGTCTCCGTGCTGCTCTACTCGGTGTTCACCGGCCTGAGCGCGCTCTCCACCGGCTTCTTTGATTTCTGCGTTTACCGCTTCCTCACCGGCATGGGCGTCGGCGGCGTCTTCGGTCTCGCGGTCGCACTCGTCGCCGACACCGTCCCCGACAAAGCCCGCGCGCCCGCCCTCGGTCTGCTCCAGTCCCTCTCTAGCATCGGCAACATCAGCGCCGCCCTGATCGGCATGGGCATCGCCGCCCTCGCCGCCCATCACCTGCTCCCCGGCGGACTCACCACTTGGCAGGCCATGTTTCTGGTCGGCTCCACCCCGGCCTTTCTCTGCGTCTTCATTTTGGCGAAACTCAAAGAGCCCCAAAAATGGGTCGACGCCAAAGCGTCCGGAAAAATTTCCGGCATCAAATTCGGTTCCTACGGCGCCCTCCTCTCGCACCCGCGCTGGCGCAAACACGCCTGGGCCGGTCTCGCCCTTTGCAGCGCGGGCATCATCGGCCTCTGGGGCATCGGTAATTTCCACCCAACGATCGTCTCTTCCGTCGTCGTCGAACATCTCAAGAATTCCGGCATCTCCCCCGAAAAACTCGCCAGCGAGAAAGCCTTCTGGACTTCCGTCGCGCTGCTTTTGCAGAACGTTGGTGCGTTCTTCGGCATGACCGCGATGGCCAAGCTCGCGCAAATCAAGGGCCGCAAGTTCGCCTTCGCCCTCGCCCTCTTTCTCTCCTTCGCCTCGACCATCCTCGTCTTCAAGGGCCTGCGCGAATTCAGTGACATTTTCTGGATGATCCCGCTCATGGGCTTCGGCCAACTCGGTGTCTTCGCCGTCTACGCGATTTACTTGCCCGAACTTTTCCCGACCAGCCTCCGCGCCACCGGCACCAGCTTCTGTTACAACTTCGGCCGCCTCGTCGCTGCGACCGCGCCGTTCACGATCGGCCAGATCACCAAGAGCCTCGGCGGCAACCTCGAGGGCTTCCGCACTGCCGGCATCGCCGTCAGCTTTGTGCTGCTCCTCGGCATTTTGGTCCTCCCGCTGCTCCCCGAGACCAAAGACAAGCCCCTCCCCGACGAATAAGCCGCAGTCTGACGCCCCGGGCGGCACGCGCCCCGTCCCTGTGCGCGGGGTGACTATTGCCAGTAGGCGGGGTGATCCCACCCCGCTCCGGCAGCGACCCGCCGCCCAGCCTCACCTACGAAGGCGATTAGCCTAGGTTGCGGCCGAAAATTTCCCCTTCTGCCTCTCCGTTCCTGCGCGGTTCACGCGGTCTCCGAATTTCCCCCTTCCCCTTTCGCGCCCATCCGCGTGATTCGCGGGCAACTTCGATTCTTCTGCGATCCCTCCGTCCCCTTTTTCTGTGTATTCCGCGGATTCCATAGGCCACTCTTCCGCGCCCGCCCGTGAACTCGCTTCGCCTTCCCCTCCTCCTCGCCGTCGCCGCACTTCTGCCCGCGCCCGCCGGCGCCCAGAGCGAGCCCGACTACGAGCGCGCTCCTATCCGCTACTCCACAGCGACGCCCGACAACGCCGTCACGCGTCTCCAGGCCCGCCTCGCCATCGGCGACCTCAAACTTGCCGGCTCCGAACTCAATCAACTCCGCACGATTCTCGGCGAACTCGGGGTCTCGCCCGCCAGCCAGACCCTTGCCTTCTCCCGCACGAGTTTTCAACGCACGCGCATCCGGCCCGATCATCCCCGCGCACTTTATTTCTCCGACTCCGTCTATGTCGGCTGGGTGCCCGGCAGCCTCGTCGAGATCATCGCGATCGATCCGCAACTCGGACCCGTCTTCTACTCGCTCGCGTTGCCCGGCACCCGCTCCGCTGCGCCCGCGATCAAGACTGCCTGCGCTGCCACGGCGGGGCCTTCGTGCGCGAAATTCCCGGGCTCTTCGTCCGCTCGCTCTTCGTCGACGCCGCCGGCGACCCGCTCCTGCGCCACGGCACGCAAATCGTCGATGACGAGACCCTCTTCGCCGAACGCTGGGGCGGCTGGTATGTCACCGGCTACCGGGGCGCCGCTCCCCACCGCGGCAACGTCTTCTCCAGCGAACGCGGCGATGCCCTCGTCTTCGCTCCCGCCCCCGCCCGCCCTGAGGAACTCTCCGCCTTCTTCGATCCTTCCGCCTATCTTCAACCCACCAGCGACATCGTCGCGTTGCTCGTCGCCGAGCACCAGATGTCGGTCCAAAACAGCTTCACCCGCGCGGGCTTTGCCGTCCGCCGCATGATCGACTACCAGCACAGCCTCCAAAAAACCTTCCACGAGCCGCAGACCGACGAGCCCGCCTACGACATCGTCAAAAGCGTGCTGAACGGCGCGGTGCAGGATGTCGTCGACCGCCTGCTCTTCCGCGCCGCCGCACCGCTCCCACCTGGCGTCACCGGCGACCCGGCCTACCAGGCAGCGTTCACCGCCGCCGCGCCGCGTAGTCAGTCCGGCGCTTCACTCCGCGACCTGCAACTCACCGACCGCCTCTTCGCCCAGCGCTGCAGCTACCTCATCTACTCCGAATCTTTTCACGCTCTTCCCGATCTCCTGCGACACCGCATCCTCGACCGCCTCGGCACCGCGCTGCTCTCCCGCGATCCCGCCGACCGCTACGCCTACCTCCGGACCGAGGAGAAAGAACGCATCCACGCCATTTTGCTCGAAACTCACCCCACCGCCCGAGCCCGTTGGTCGCGCCCGCCCGCCGCCGGAAGCGCTAACACCGTCACGCTGCGCTGACGGCCCGGCGCACCCACCAGCCCGCACGCATCGATTCTCAACGCAACCCCCACCATGGAAATCAAACGCAGTGGCACCCAGCCTTCCCAACCCGGCTCCGCAAATTGGTTCACAGGGGTCGTCCGGATCGATCCGCTCTTTCCCGCCACCGCGCCCGCCCGAGCGGCCGGCAACCGCGTCACCTTCGAGGCCGGCGCCCGCACCGCGTGGCACACCCACCCGCTCGGCCAGACTCTGATCGTGACCGCCGGCAGTGGCCGCGCCCAACGCTGGGGCGGCCCGATCGAGGAAATCCACCCCGGCGATGTGGTCTGGTTTCCGCCCGGCGAAAAACACTGGCACGGCGCCAGCCCCACCTCGGCCATGACCCATCTCGCGATTCAGGAGCACCTCGACGGGAAGGCCGTCGACTGGATGGCGCCCGTGACCGACTTGGAATATCTCGCCTAGTCTGGCTAAATCCCGAAGTCCAAGCACCGTCCGCCCACTATGTCCAAACCACGCGCCTACTCCGTCAAAGCTTACTCGGCCACCGACGCCAAATCACCCTTAGCCCAGACCACGATCCAGCGTCGCGAGCCGACCGACCGCGACGTGCAGATCGAAATTCTCTTCTGCGGCGTCTGCCATTCCGACCTCCACTTCGCCCGCAACGAATGGCACTTCACCCAGTATCCCGCCGTGCCCGGCCACGAGATCGTCGGCCGCGTGACCAAAGTCGGTGCCGCGGTCACCAAATTCAAGCCCGGCGACCTCGCCGGCGTCGGCTGCCTGGTGGATGCCGATCTCTCCTGCCCTCAGTGCAAAAAAGGCTTCGAGCAATTCTCGCCGACGATGGTCGGCACCTACGGCGGCACCGACAAGCACCTCGGCGCGCCGACCCTCGGCGGCTACTCCGAGGCCATCGTCGTGGACGAACATTTTGTTCTGCGGATTCCGCAAAACCTGAACCTCGCCGCCGTCGCGCCGCTGCTTTGCGCCGGCATCACCACTTATTCACCGCTGCGGCACTGGAAAGTCGGACCCGGGAAGAAAGTCGGAATCGTCGGGCTCGGCGGTCTCGGCCACATGGGCGTCAAATTCGCCCGGGCGTTTGGCGCCCACGTCGTCGTCCTCACGACCTCCGAAAGCAAAAAAGCCGACGCGCTCCGCCTCGGCGCCCACGAAGTCATCGTCTCCACCCACGCCGCCGAGATGGCGAAGCACGCGGGGACCTTTGACTTCATTCTCGACTGCGTTTCCGCGGAGCACGACGTCAACGCCTACCTCGGCCTGCTCGCGGTCGACGGCAATCTTACCTTGGTGGGACTACCCGAAAAGCCGCTGCTAATCGCCCCGTTTGCCTTGGTCATGGGACGGAAGAGCCTCTCCGGCTCGCTCATCGGCGGCATCGCGGAGACGCAAGAGATGCTCGATTTCTGCGGGCAACACGGGATCACCTGCGACATCGAGTTGATCCGCATGGATCAAATCAACGAAGCCTACGACCGCCTGTTGAAGAGCGATGTGAAATACCGCTTCGTGATCGACCTCTCGTCGCTTAAGTCGAGTTAGACCGCTTGTCCGCTGCTGTTAGCCTGGAAACCGGTAGCGTCCAATCGGCGCTTGCGCGGCTCGTGTGCGCTATCGTGAAGTGTGGGGATGCATGTTTCGTTCGATATCGCCTCGTCACTGGACCAAGCCTTGAGAACCGCCGCCGTCGCCGCCGGCTTGGAGCCCGAGAGCTTTAGTCCCGAGGTGCGGGCGGCCGATCCGCGCCACGGTGACTTTCAAGCCAATGGTGTCCTCGCCTACGCGAAGGCCCGCAAACTCAACCCTCGCGCCTTGGCCGAGCAAATCATTGCCGCGCTCCCTCCCGGAGTGGGCGAACGTTGCTCCGTTTCGATTGCCGGCCCGGGGTTCATCAACTTCCTGCTCAAGCCCGAGTCGTTGCTCCAATGGATCACGGCGCAAGATACGACCGAGCGTCTCAAATCAGGCGCCACCTCGCTGCACCACGGTCAGAAATATGTGGTCGATTTCAGTTCCCCGAACACCGCGAAGCAGCTTCATGTCGGTCACGTCCGGGGCATGGTGATCGGCGAAGCAATTTGCCGCTTGCTCGCCTTTTGTGGCGCCGAGGTGATCCGGGACAATCACATCGGCGATTGGGGCACCCAATTTGGTAAACTCATCTGGGGCTACAAACACCATCTCGACCAAGCCGCGCTGGCCAACGACCCGCTTGAGGAACTCGAACGGCTCTATAAACTCACGGACGCTGCGACCAAGTCCGACTCTTCTGTCCTCGATGCCGTCCGCGCCGAATTGGTTCTGCTTCAATCCGGCGATGCCGAAAACTTGGCGCTTTGGAAAAAAATCATCGCCCTGAGTTCCGGGGCGTTCACCGAAATCTACCGACTGCTCGACATCCACTTTGACCACCAGCTGGGCGAGAGTTTCTACAACGACAAATTGCCTGCCGTCTACGCCGAGCTCGAATCTACGGGCCTCGCATCGGAGTCACAAGGCGCCCTGGTCGTTTTCCATCCCGAACACCCGCGCTTCAAGACCCAGCCGTTTATCGTCCGCAAGTCCGATGGCGCGGCGAATTACGCCTCCACCGATTTGGCCACCATGCTCTACCGGACGGAGCACTTTCACGCCGACGCAATCGCCATCCTCACCGACGCACGCCAAGCCGACCATTTTGAACAGCTTTGGTTGACCACTGAAAAATGGTTCATGAGGACGGGCCGTGCTCTCCCCCGCTTCACGCATGTTTCTTTTGGCTCAATCCTTGGCGAAGACGGGAAAGCCATAAAGACCCGGTCCGGCGATCCCATAAAGCTAAAGGCTCTTTTGGCCGAAGCCGTGGATCGCGCATTTGTCCTCGTAACGGCCAAAGCCCCGGAACTGCCGGAGACCGAACGTCGCAATATCGCCACGGCGGTGGGGCTTGGGGCTATCCGCTATGCCGATCTCGCGCAGAATCGCAGCAGCGATTACATTTTTTCTTGGGATAAAATCCTCTCTTTTGAAGGCAACACCGCACCCTACCTCCTTTACGCGGTTTCCCGGGTGCGCTCGATCTTCCGCAAAGCCGGACTGGAGCCAAACGATGCGGCCGCCGTGATCGCGGCGACTCCGCCCGAAAGCCCCGCGGAGCTCGCACTCGCTCGCAAACTGATCGCATTCCCTGTCACGCTGAAGCTCACGACCGATCAACTGAGACCCCACTTTCTTTGCACCTATCTTTACGAACTCGCAGGTGAGTTTAGCAGCTTCTACGCGGCGGAAAAAGTCGTCGTCGATGACCCATCGATCCGCGCCCGACGGCTGCTGTTGTGCAGCCGAACGCTCCTGTTGCTTGAGACGGGGCTGCATCTTTTGGGCCTTCGCACGCTCGTCCGCATGTAGGTTAACAAATTCCGAGTAACCGATTCTCGTCCCGCAGCAGACTGTGCTCGAAATCAGCCTTGCCGCGCCTATGTCCGACTCCAACCTCAACGGCCAATGGACACGCAGGAATTTTACATCCGCCATGCGTCCGAGACCGATGCGCGAGGCCCCTACAATCTTGAGGAGATGGTTTCCCTCGCCGAGACCGGCAGCGTCACGGTCGAAACCCTTTATTACGACGCCACCACCGAGCGATGGGCCGTCATCGGCGACAATCCGGCCGTGAAAACAGGGATTTTCCCGGAAAAGAAAAAACTTACGATCAAGGCCGGGGAGACGCTCGGTTCGAACAATAAACCGAAGGCGGACAACCTCGCTCCGAGCACGGTCGACGATATGCTCGCAGCCGCCGAAGGTCTGCGCGACGATACCAAGCACAAAAGAAGCGGTGAAATTACTACCAGCCGGCCAACGGCAATCGGGATGTGGGCAATTGTGGTCATGTCCGTATTGAGTTCCGCTGGCGGGATGCTACCGGCAGTCGATGTCCTAATGTCGCTCGATCCGATCAAGATCGCGACCAACCCATTAGCTTTGATCGGCGTGATTGATTTGGTTTTTGCCGTCTTTATCGGCCTCGGAATCGTGAATTTGTATCCGGTGGTTCGTTTCCGCGCCGCACTCGGTCTGGGATTCTTTGGCTTGATCTTCTTCATTCAAGGTCTGCACACACCGATGTTGGCTGCCATCGCCGGCTCCGTTAGCTTATATCTCTGCACCATTTTCATCAGCCTGTTGCCGGTGATTATCTCAGCGGGAGTTGGTATCACCGCGCTTGGCTATTTGGCCTTCCAGCTCAGTTCCAACTGACGTGGCGGACGGCAGTCGCTCTCCATGAAGCGATTAATCGAGATAAGACTCCGACTGTCGAAACTCTACCGGAAAGAAATCTGGTCCTCGAGCCACCTGAAGGACAATTCACCGCGCGGCTGGCTCTACGCCGCACTCAGGGTGACATCCATTACCTGGACCGTTTTCAATGAAACCAAGATTCCTGCGCGGGCGGCAGCCCTGAGTTTCGGCTCTCTTCTTGGATTAGGCCCGCTGGTAGCGAGCGCCGTGCTGATCGGCGGATTTGTTCTCGGCAAAGACAGCGATCCAAGCCTTATCGCAAACCGGCTCGGCGTGCTCATGGAGCAAGTCGCACCCCAATTGCGCCAACTCAATTCCTTGGACGCCGCCGGCAATCCGACTTCGGCCACGGCCAGCCCTGAAGTCGTGAAAGTGATCAGCGACATCATTGCCGCGGCTCGCTCGGGCGCGGGTGTAGCCGGAACAACCGCAGGGGCATTTTCAATCATTCTGATCGTTCTTCTGCTCTTCAAGTCGATCGAGGATGCCTTCAATGACATTTGGGGCGTCCGTTTGGGCCGCTCACTCTTGATGCGGATCGTCTTTTATTGGACCACGCTGACTCTCGGGGCGGTCTTGTTTTTTTCCAGCCTAGCCCTGCTCGGGGCAAGTGCGGTCGTAAACGTTTTCCAACAGCTTCCTGGTGGAAGTGATTTACAGGCGTTACTGCGGTGGATGCTGCCCGTTTTTTCACTCACGCTTCTAGTCGGAATTTTGACCCTTGTTTACCGGGTGATTCCAAACACTCACGTTTTCTGGCGTGCAGCCTTTGTCGGGGCGGTCGTGGTCGCCGCCCTGCTTTTGCTGAACAATGTCGTCGCCCTGCTCTACGTGCGGCGCGTGGTTCTTGAACGCAGCCTCTACGGCTCCTTGGCCATCTTTCCGGTATTCATGCTAGGGCTGTATATTTTTTGGCTCTACGTGCTCATCGGCGGCGTGATCAGCTATGCCGTCCAGAATGTCCATTTTCGCAACAGCCAGGCCGCATGGGGCAGTCTGTCCGAATCAATGCGTGAACGCCTTTCCTTGGTCGTGCTTCTAACTATCGGTCGGAGATTTCAAAACTGCTTGCCTGCCACTTCGGCCGCCCAACTGGGTGATATGCTCAAGGTTCCGACTCAGATTTTGAACGAATGCCTAAACCGCCTCGTCCTAATGGAACTGATCACAACGTTGCGCCCTGTTTCCGGTACGTCGGCCACGGAGTATCTCTACCAACCGGCGCGGCCATTAAATCGAATAAGTCTCAATGAATTCAAGAATCTCGACGACAACTTTGGCGATGATCCGATAGGTCAGGCTCTCGAACAGATGGATCCAATTTTGCATCACTATAACGACGCTTTGGAGCAACTAGGGCACCAATCATTCTTCAAGAAATCTCTTGAGGAGCTGTTCCTCGAACACCCGTTCAAAGATTCCAAACCTTCGCTCGAGAAGCTCAAGCACCCGTAGCCTCAGGCATCGGATCAAAACTGTTTTTGGCCGCCAAGCCCTGCGGATTACACATCGCGGCGCCCCTACTTTTTGAGTAAGCGCGCGAAAATAATGACGTGCGTCGCAAACAACAGGGGAATGAAGAAAGTGAGCGAAAGGCTGAGAGGCAAACGCGTGAGAGCCCGCAGTTGAAAAGGATCAACGGCGCCCGCTGTCGTCGCAATATACACGCTCAGGATCAGACCCAAAGAACCGGCGACATTCCAAATTGTTAGGAGCTGGCGCCAACGCACTTTATTGAGAGGCGAGATGATCAAAAACAGAGCGCCGAGAGCCATAAGAATGTCGCCCAATCCAACTGGTACCGCAAAGGCATACGGCAATTCACCCTGCCGCCATGACACCAACAAAAACACTCCAAAAAAACGAACCATGTGAATCTGAAGCAGGACGCGCAAATCGAGTCCGTCTACCCACGTTCGAACGGAACTAAAGCGAAAATAGGGGTAGAGCGCACACAAAGTGCAGCCAAGCACCACGATCGGCAAGACCGAGGGCGACAGCCGCTGCAACGCAAAAGTGTGCCCAACGTAAACTGAACCCAAAAACCATGACCACAAAACCAAGCGGACCAAAATTACGGGGCGGAACATCGGCATAAAGTTGGGAACTGAACCTCACAGAAAGCCCATCCTCCACCTGCAGTCCTACCTTGAATTCGAGCTGAAAACAGCACGTTAGGCTTACTCCGGCAACGCAATCCGGTAACGCTCAAGTGAACTGCCATCGATGCGGTTAAGCTCCGCCAAAGCCACCCTGAGGCTCACTTTGGATTGGAGCTCATTCACACGAGCGGCTTCGAGATCATCCTGAGCTTGCAGCACGAGACGGCTGGTCGAGAGACCGGCATCAAACCGCGCTTTCTGGAGTTCATATTGCTTCTGGCTGAGTTCCGTGGCTTTCCCCGCTATCTCAACCGCAACGATATTCGTTTCTACAGCCCGAACTGAACTGCGCACGTTCACCAGCAGAGTCTGATCTAACTGCTGCAAACGGGTTTGCTGCTGGAGCAGGCTAATTTTTGCAGTCCTCAAGCGCGCTTTATCTGCATGTAAACCCCAAGGAACTGAGACTGAAAGCCCAACATTCCAGTTATACCCGTTTCCATCGGGCAGACTGCCGATTGCGTCGCCGTAAGATCGTTCTGTCGCAGTATAGCCAACTCCGGTGTCCAGATTTAGTCCTGGCAGCGCGGCCTGTTTGGCCGTGCGGGCATCGATTTCTATCTGCTTGATCTGAGCCTGCGTAACCAAAAAATCAGGCGATCGATCGCGCGCCGACTTGTAGACCAAATCAAAGGAAGGAGCACCTTCGGTGTAGTCGCCGAACTTAACCTCTCCGGGGCGACTGTTAAATCCAAACTCCCCGGTAAGGGTTGAGAGTGAATCTTCCCTATCGCTGACGGCTTGTTCCGCCTGAACGACTGCCCGGCGAGAGTTGGCGACGCCAACCTCAGCAGTCAGCACATCAAGATCCGTCGCTACACCGGTCGATTTGCGAACCTTGTTTTCCTCGAAGAGCTTAACAGCGAGCTCCAAACTCCGCCGCTTGACCATCAAGTTCTCGCGAGCGTAGGCCAAATTGTAGTACGCATTTTCAGTGTCGCGAATAACGGTCAGGACACGGATCTTGTAGTTCAACAGGGCAATGCCGACCCCTAGTTTGCTGCGATCAATATTGGCTCGAGCCACGCTCGAACCCGCTCCTCTCAAAAGAGGTTGGCTCAGGCTAACGCTCGCGCTGCTACCAAACGCGGGGTTTAACGTGGAATTGAGTGAGTTGGTGGCAGCTCGCGTCGTATTTCCTGCCACGCTGACTGTGCCTCCGGTTACGACCCGTTGACTGGCCCCAACGGAAAATACCGTATTGTCACTCCTCGGACCGCTGGCGGCCGTTCCGTCCAATCGACTGGTGGTAGCGGCAGACTGATTTAAATTTCGGCGCGTGGTGGCAGTAAAAGTTGGATCAAAATCCGCGCTCGCAACGTTTAACGCCTCCTTGGCAATTTCTGAAGAGAACCCTTGAATCTGTAAGTCAAAATTCTTTCGCATCGCTCGCTGAATGCACTCCTCGAGCGTCAGCGGGATCGGCGCCGTAACCGGCGTCGCCGTGGTGCCTTGGCCGAAACTTAACGAGGCACTGCAGAGAGATAGAATCGTGACGATTTTTCGGACTAGGATTCTTGGCATAGAGATTAGGTTGAAGAGACGATCAAAAGGGAAACACCTGTGCAGCACGAAAGTTACTGGTTTTTAAGGTCCTCACTGAGATCCGATAGAAAGACCTTACGACAAACAATCGGCTATCCTGCGAGACGGACCTTGCTGCCTAAAGTTTCAAGGAATCAATGCAGCGTCGGCCCACTTGCGAACCAAGTGTATAATCGCACTAAACAAAGAATCTTTGACCGTAGAAGAATTGAACGAGGCTTTCCGACACGGCTTTCCACTTAGAGGCAATGGATGGGCCAAATTTCTCCGCTTCTGAATACAAGAGTTCGCGTCCCTCTCACGCGGTGAGAATGTTTTCCTCGTCTCCAGTCAAATGTGCTGCCCCAAAGTCCACGGAATGCTTTCTCACCTACGCGCAGACAAAAGCACACCGAACCTTACTTCGCGGGGGGTTCAGAGCGCTTAAGTTCCGCCTCTACCATCTCGGCAAGATAGGCGCTCGAACCCAGTCGCGCGGTGTAGGTTGCGATCTGATTTTGAGTTTCAGTGAACAACGGGTTGGTGGCAGAAAAGTCCGGAACTTGTTTGGCAGCCACATACACAAATGTGCCTTTATCCGCAGCGATAAGGAGATCTGAAACCTGCCCTTTCTCGAGACGCTCGGTCGCATTCAATATCGAAAAATCAACATCTTGAGTTCGGTTTCGAAGTGAGAACGAGGGCAGAGACTTCAACTCGATCTTAGCCGAACTGCCCTCCACGGCGGCAGCCGCAGCCTTTTCGAAAGTATCGCCTGCTTTTAAACGATTTTCGATCAAACCACGCAATGTGCGGCCTAGTTCAACAAAGCGCTTGCGCTTCTCGTTTTCAGAAAAGTCCGAGGCGACCTTCGCCTTCAATTCCGAAAAGGCCGGTTTCCGAGCCGGGATGGTGTCTTTCCAAAAGAGAACTGCCGCACCCGCGTTCGTCGCGAAAGCTTCCGAATATACCCTGTCTTTACTGAGCTTAAATGCTTCTTGGGCCGCGGCCGCAGCATCTCCACCGAACTCAGCCGGTCCGGACTCCCGCGTAAACGGCGCCAAGATCTTCTGCGGGTGTTTATGCGCCGCGATAAACGTGGCCAACGCCGGCGAATCCGCCGTAACCTTGGACTCATACAACCCAAACACAAAGTCGCTCGCCGCCTTGGCAGCCAAGCGCTTAGCCCGCTCGAAACGGAGAGCCAGCTCGACTTGGGGGCGGACCGCTGCAAAGTCCGACACAGGATCCGTCTTGATCGGGGCCAGAGCTTTCGGATCGGAAGCCGGTTTTGGAAAGCGACTTGGATTTGATTCATAATAGGCTTGAACCTCAGAATCCGAAAATGAAACCGAAGCCAAGTAATCGGTCGCCGGGAACTCCACGTAGCTAGCGGAAATCTTCGGGGGAACTTCATAGCGAAACGCGTTCTCTTCGAAATACTTGGTCAAATCGGCGTCGGTTTGCGGAATCGCAGGATTAAACGACGCATAATCGACATTCGCTATGATCAGACTCCACGAAGTGTCAGCGCGGGCTAATTGAGACTTCACGTCCGCCGAAAGCACATATCCCGGACCGCCGAGCAATTTTTGAATCTTTTCAGCCTTAACATCGTCTCCAATTACCCGGGCAATATCAGCCTCGGTTAGACGTGGGTTAGTCTTGAGGTTATCCCTGAAAGTCGCGTAACGCTTCGGATCGAATTTGCCGTCATCGTCCGTGAAGGCGCGGAGCGTCTTGATCTGATCCGCAATTTCGCTGGTGGTTGTTGCGGGCAGGCCAATTTTTTTCGCCACTTCAAGAGAAGCGACGCGCTGAAATGCGTAATTTTGGATCTGTTCGGCCTCAAGGCCGTAGCCCACTTGCAAACTGGCACTCAATCCGGCGTCGCCCATTACTCGCTGCTGATCCTCCGGTGAATTCAAGTTATAGCCAAAAAACTCCCGTTTTATGGTCTGCTGGTCGGCCGGACCAACTCCTGGCGAAGCTCCAATTGTGAAGACGAAAGAAACAATAATGACAGCCAGCAACACGCCAAAAACCAATTTGAGGTGCCGCTGGAAGGTGCTTTGAATCCAAGAAATCATAGAGATAGGGTCAGAAAATTAGGTCGCAGCTCAGGTGAAGCAAGGTCGAATTGGTCCGAGCGGGCAGGATAGGATGCCAGTCACGGCATCCACGCTCAGCGGGAATAAAGACCGAAAAAACCACCCGTTCCTCGCCCGAGACTGGTTTTACCGTGGCACAGCATCACTTACCGATTCCGCTGGTCCTAAAACCGAGCGCTCTCAACTTGTCTAATTCTAGAATATTTCGCCCATCAAAAATGAAGGCTGGCTTTGCCATTGCATCGTAGATCTTGGCGAAATCTAACCGCTTGAACTCGTCCCATTCAGTTAGCACCGCCAAAGCGTGCGCTCCGAGCACGGCTGCATAGGGGTCGTTTGCGACCGAAAGCCTCGGGTTGGGTGTGTTCGCGCCGAATAGATCGCGATTCACTTCAACAGCCGACACTTTCGGATCATAAACTACGACGTTAGCTTGTTCATCGAGCAAATCTTGGCAGACCGCAATCGACGCTGACTCTCGGGTGTCATTGGTATCTTTCTTGAACGCAAACCCGAGCACTGCGATCCGTTTCCCGGCAACACTGTTGTAGAGAGAACTCACAATTCGGGCGGCGAAACGATGCTTTTGCCAGTCATTCATCTTCACTACGCTTTCCCAATATGCAGAGACCTCGGGTAGCCCGAATTTTTCGCATAGGTACGCCAAATTCAAAATATCCTTTTGAAAGCAAGAGCCGCCAAATCCGACCGACGCCTTTAGAAATTTGGACCCGATGCGTGAGTCCCTTCCAATTGCATTCGCAACTTCATCCACGTCCGCTCCGGTGGCCTCACACAACGCGGAAATCGAGTTAATCGAAGATATCCGTTGAGCCAAGAACGCATTTGCCACCAGCTTTGACAACTCAGACGACCACAGATTGGTGGTGATGATTCGATCGATCGGAACCCAGTGAGCATATACGCTGACTAAAGTCTTTACCGCCAACTCGCCCTCCGGTGTTCGCTCGCCGCCAATCAGCACGCGATCCGGGTTGAGCAAATCGGCGATCGCGGTACCTTCGGCCAAGAATTCGGGATTCGAAAGAACCTGAAACTTCGCTCCGCGCGAATTTGCAGCCAAGATATCCTTGATGGTTTCGGCGGTTTTCACGGGGATAGTTGATTTTTCAACTATGATTTTGGTGCCATCAGAAACTTCGGCAATCGTGCGCGCAACCGATTCTATGTACCGCAAATCGGCGGCCCGCCCCGCGCCCACCCCGTAACTCTTAGTCGGGGTATTGACGGCGACGAAGATCACATCGGCCGCCTTGATCGTGCCGACCACATCCGTCGAAAAGAACAGGTTTTTTCCCCGACGTTGCCTCACCACGTCATCGAGGCCAGGCTCATAAATTGGCAAAGTATCGGAGTTCCAAGCCGCGATCCTGGCCGCATTCATGTCGACTACTGTTACTTGAATGCCGGGTGCCTTAAAAGCAATCATCGCCATCGTTGGACCGCCGACATAACCCGCGCCGATACAGCAAATTTTCATAAATTGAGGTCCGAAAAATGCTGGCAAGACGAACAGAAACCAAGCGCTAAGTCTCTCGATTTAAACCCGCCCCGCGGAACGTAACGAAAGTTCTAGATCGATACTGACCCTAAACTGCAAACTAAGCGGGATTCGGTGCTGCCGCCGGGCTGCCAGGTTCAATCGATTCGCTCGTCGCAGGTTTCTCAACCGACTTTTTCTCGATCGCTTTCTCCGAATACTTTGAGGGCGGCGCGACAATTACGGCCGAGCGAAGTTCGCCGTGTTGGATAATTTCCAGCACGTGTTTACCCTCAATCGTCTCGTGCTCCAGCAACGCTTCAGCGATTTTGTCGAGTGCCGACCTATGCTTGGTGATCAATTGGGTCGCTCGAGCATATTGCTCCGTGATGATTCGATGAATTTCGACGTCAATTTTCCGAGCCGTTTCCTCGGAAACGTTCTCGGAACGCGTAATCTCCCGACCAAGGAAAACCGTATCCTGATTATCCCCGAACGAAATTGGACCGAGCGGACTCATTCCCCAATCGCAGACCATGTGACGGGCGATCTTGGTAACCTGCTTGATGTCGCCGGCAGCCCCGCTCGAGATGTCGCCGAGCACCAACTCTTCCGCGATTCGCCCCCCCAACCCCATCGCGATTTGATTCAACATCCGTTTCATCGCATGCGTCAGCAGGTCCTTTTTGGGGATGAACATCGTACTACCCAAGCTTCGCCCTCGCGGGATGATCGTTACTTTGTGAACCGGCATGGTGCCATCATCCAAGACGCCTTGCACCAAGGCATGGCCAGCTTCGTGGTAAGCGGTCAGTTTCTTCTCATCGTCATCCATCAATCGCCGGTGCTCACGACCGAACTGCACCTTCTCGCGCGCATCGTCGATATCGATCATTTCCACTTTTTTCTTGTCCCGCCTCGCGGCAAGCAGCGCGGCTTCGTTGAGTAAGTTCGCCAACTCAGCCCCGGAGAGTCCCGGGGTCCCGCGAGCGATAACCGCCAGATCGATCGCATCCACCAGGTTAATCTTCTTCGCGTGAACGCGCAGAATTTGCTCCCGACCCACGACGTCGGGCAGATCGACATGAACTTGGCGATCAAACCGGCCTGGACGAAGCAACGCACTGTCCAACACATCGGGACGATTTGTTGCGGCGATAATGATCACACCCTCGGTGGTGTCGAAACCGTCCATCTCAACCAAAAGAGAATTTAGCGTCTGCTCACGTTCGTCGTTGCCTCCACCAACACCGGCTCCGCGCTGCCGCCCCACCGCGTCGATTTCATCGATGAAGATTAAGCAAGGCGCGCTTTTGCGACCCTGTTCAAACATATCCCGCACGCGGCTCGCGCCCACACCGACGAACATTTCAACAAAATCGGAACCAGAAATACTGAAAAAAGGCACATCCGCCTCACCGGCGACCGCTTTCGCGAGAAGGGTCTTCCCCGTGCCCGGAGAACCGACCAACAAGATCCCGCGAGGAATCTTTCCGCCCATTTTTGTAAATTTCTTCGGATCTTTCAGGAAGTCGACGACCTCGCTGACCTCCTCTTTGGCTTCATCGCAACCGGCGACGTCGGCAAACGTTACCTTGTCCCGATCACGCGTCAGCAGTTTCGCCCTGCTCTTGCCAAAGCTCATGGCCCCGCGTCCGGCCTGTTTTAGCTGACGAACAAATAAAAAATAAAGCAGTCCGATGATCAACAAAAAGGGAATCACTTGAACCAAAATTGCGGACAACAGTGTTTGCGATTGTTGCTCCGCAAACTTCTTGGATTTCTGCAACCGCTCCATGTTAGCATCGGTTAATCGACCCGCTGCAACGAACTGATTCGTCTCCACGCCGCGCTCGCCCTTCAACTTTTGACTCTCAACCAGCTCGCCCTTTATCGAAACCCAATCACGTCCACCTGAAGAATCAGGGCTGATTGTGCCTTTGGCTACCTCTCCCGCCTCCGCTCTGTCGATGACCTCTTGAATCGTTAACTTGGCCGGACTTGTGGTAATGCCAGGCGACCAAACCAGCAAAGCCACGACAGCTGCGAATATCGCCAACCAGATGAAAAGGACCTTCGGCTGAAAACGTTCAGGCGGCAGGTTCTTAATGGGACGACGGGGCTTTTTGTTATTTTCAACGTCAGACATTTCAATGTGGACTGGATTTTCGAGAGTGATGTTCCCGCGCAATAAGTCAATTGGCTGCCCGAGGAAAAGGAAGGTCCAATCCCACTGACACCTTACCGCGCTTTTTGAGCCTCCAACACTCCTTTCCGAATGCGCGCGAACAGCAGTCGGCCTAAACTCTGACGCGTGTCACGCCCCAGCTCGGTCGCCGTCAAGAGCCGTTCAAAGCCCTGCTTGGAAATCTCAACCGGTCTTGGTTGCGCCGCCAGCCAACGATGCAAAGCCCGCCTCACGATCGCCCGCGGCACTCCAGCAAATCTCTTCAAATCCAACGATGGCTTGATCCCGTCGGGAAATAATCGATCAAGCCAGTGCCTCAACGCGTCGTCGTCCTCGGCCAAGAGCTCTCTCGACAATGCTGCGCCAGCCACTGCATCCCGTTTTGAAGCCTCCCGCCAAACCGACAGGACGTCGTTCCGCACCCGGTTCCTAAAAAAAGTCCCTTCTTGGTTGGTCGCGTCCTCTCTCCAGTTTGCTCCGGCAGAAACTAAACCGGTTTGGATCGCTTCTTTTTTCAAACTCAACATCGGCCGGAGGTGAATTCGGTTTTTCGGGAGGAAATGAATCGGTCTGGGCGCCGCCAACCCCGCCGTCCCACTCCCCCGGGCCAATCTCATCAAGAGTGTTTCGGCGATATCATCCTGCTGTTGCCCTAGCCAGAGAGCCGAGATGCGCCTCCGTCCAAGCTCCCGTTGGAAGAATTCAAATCGCTCGGTTCGAGCCACCGCTTCGCTTGGAGCTTTCGGAGGACGTGACCAATGCCCCCCCGCAAAAATTACGCCAAGCCCCAAGCAAACGCTCTGACAAAAGAGTGCGTCATCCCGCGAAGCCTTTCCCCGCAATCGGTGATCGAAGTGCAGCACAAGCAGCCGTTGACGCTTTTCCGGCCAGTGCGCCCAAAGCAGCAACAACAGCGCCGTGGAGTCCGCGCCCCCTGAGAGCGCAACGGCCCATCGCTCGCGGGCTGGCCGGCCATTTGCCCAAATCAAAACCTCCGGATGCAGGCGCTCCCGCGGGATCAACTGCCCAAGCCTCGTCGCGACTGCCGGCCAGTCGATCGGGTGACGCTTCATTTTTCAGTGAATTCCCCTCGGCCCAATCCGCCGGTCGGTACGAATCACGTAAAGCTCAGGTACTCCTTGCCAAAATAAGGAACTAAAGGAGCCGGAATTCTGACCCGCCCATCTTGCTGCAGATTGTTCTCAAGCAACGCCGCCAAAACACGGGGCACAGCCAGACCGGAACCATTGATCGTATGGACAAGCTCGGGCTTTCCGGTGTCCTTCGCCCTAAAGCGAATCTGCGCCCGTCGCGCCTGAAACGCCTCAAAATTCGAGCAACTCGACACCTCGAGCCAGCGCTTCTGACCCGCCGCCCAGACTTCAAGATCGTATTTTTTGGCCTGAGCAAAGCCCACATCACCCCCGCACATCAACAGCACCCGATAGGGCAACTCCAGTTTCTGCAACAATCGCTCCGCATCGCCGCGCAACTTGTCCAACTCGTCATAGCTCGTTGCCGGATGCACCCATTTCAGCAATTCCACTTTGTCGAACTGGTGCAGACGATTCAACCCGCGCACATCCTTACCGTAACTGCCCGCCTCGCGTCTAAAACAGGGCGTACAGGCGCAGCGATAGATCGGCAGCATGCTTTCTTCCACGATCTCGTCCCGGAAAAAATTCGTCAACGGAACCTCTGCCGTCGGCACCGCATAAAGCGGGTCGGAAGTCTCATACATTTGCCCCTCCTTATCGGGCAGTTGTCCCGTCGCCGTCGCGCTGGCCGCGTTCACGAAAATCGGAGGGGAAACTTCGGTGTAGCCGGCTTTCACATCCTCATCTAAAAAAAAATGAAGCAGTGCCCGCACGATCCGCGCCCCAGCTCCGACATAAAACGGAAATCCCGCCCCCGTCACCTTCGCGCCGCGCGCAAAATCAAAGAGCCGTTCAAACCCCGCGATCTCCCAGTGCGGCACCGCGTGCGCGGAAACGGACGAGACATCACCGTGGGTCGCAAAGGTCACATTTTCTTCAGGCGTCCGACCTTCGGGCACGCTCACATGTGGCAGATTCGGCAAAGACAACATCGCCACCCGGACCTTTTCCTCGGCGTCCTTTAACTGAACCTCCTTCTCCTTCACTTGGCTAGAGACCGCCTTCATTTCCTGCACCTTGGCGATAAACTCCGGCGAGCCTTTGGGCAACGCCGCCATGGCCGTATTCGCCGCTTTTTGGGTCGAACGCAGCAACTCGACTTCCTGCAGCAGCGTCCGCCACGCAGCGTCGACCGCCAGCACTGCATCGAGATCCACCGACAGGTGTTTCTTGGCGAGCGCGGCACGAACAAGTTCAGGAGTTTCGCGAATCAACTTTGGGTCGAGCATGGAGAAAATGAAAAAAGTCCGGGCGACGTGCTATTTGGAAAACCGTGAGCGGGCGCGTTCCAGCCGGCTATATACATCCTTGGCCGGCAGTAATTTCAAATCACCCACCGGCGCCTGAACCACAAAATTGGTCGGACCATTTAACGGATACGGGCCAAACAAACGCGGATCGGTCGGCCCAAAAATACCCATCGTACGCACTCCCTGGGCCGCGGCCAAATGCATCGGGCCGCTGTCGTTCGTGATCACCCACTCCGCCCGCCGAATGAGCGCGGGCAATGAAACCAAACTCGTGTTCCCCGTGAGATTCAAAAACTGTGCGGCCGAAAACGAATTTCGATCCGGCAGGTAATTGCTACCGGCCCAGACCACTTTGCGCGAGCGATCTTCCTTCAGCAGCAACTCGGTGAGTTGCTTGAATCCGCCCCAACGCTTCTCAACGCGGCGACTGTCGGGAAACATCAGAACCGGCTTTGCGCCGCCCCGACCATCGGTGAACTTCAAGTTCAAGCTCTCCGCCTCGCGGAATTTAAGAACCCCGCTCAGCTCCGGTTTCACCCCGAGGACCGGACAAAATTGCAGAAGAATGTCGATCGCATGGCTGCGGCGACCGTCCGGCGGTAGTGGCACCTTTTCGTCGTAAAAGATTCCGGCCATTTCCCGCGCATCCGTGCGGCCCACCTTTTTTTTGGCCAGCGCCCGCGACGTCATCAAGCCCGTGCGCAGCAAACCCTGAAAATCGAAAACGTAATCGAACTTTGTCTTCCGCACCTCGGCCATCAGCTTGAGAAACGCCTTGGCTCCTCCCGCGCGCTCGAACACGAACACCTCGTCTACCGCTTCGCATACCTTGACGAGCGGGGCGAACATCTCGCGCACGATCCAAGAAATTCTCAGGTCGGACCGATGCGCCTTTAGCGTCGTCGCGACCTGCAGACCGTGGACAATATCGCCCAACGACGAAGGCTTGATGATGAGAAGTTCGGTCATGCGTGGGGCGGATAGGGCAAAGAGAATCTGCTTTTAACCGCGCGAGGGTTACGTTTGATGGCGTTTCCCGGCCAAATTCAAAGCCAAATCCCGCACGCGTGCTCACTCTTCTGCTCAAGACTCTCGGTTGGCTCGCTGCACACTGCCCCGAATCGGTCTTACACTCCTTTTCCGCGGTTCTCGGCGATGCCGTTTTCTTTGGCCTCCCCCGGCGACGTCGGCTCGCGTTGTCGAATCTCCACCACGCGTTCCCCGAACGCTCCGAAACGTGGCATCGCGCGACCGCGCGCGAGAGCTTTCGTCGTCTGGTTGAAACCGGACTGCTTTCGCTCGCGACCCCTTTTTTGAGCGAATCACGGCTGCGGACGATCGTCTCCGTCTCTCCCTCTCTGCTCGAAGCCTACGCTCAACACCGCCTGGAACCGGCCGCCACGCTCATCTGCTCCCCCCATATTGCCTACTGGGAGGCCCAGACGGCCAAACCCCTTTTGATTCCAGGACCGTTCCCCGAGTTTGGCATTATCTTTCGGCCGCTCGACAACCCGACGGCCAACGCATTCGTCGTAGGTTCGCGCGAGCGCTTTGGGATGAAACTGCTCTCCCGCAAGACCGGCTTTGCCGAGGCTTTGAAGATTCTTCGCCGTCAGGGCTTCGTGGGAGTTCTCTTCGATCAGAATGCCGGCCTGCAAGGCGCCCTGACCACCCTCTTCGGTCGCGTTTGTTCCACCACGGAACTGCCCGGGCTCATGGCCGAAAAATTCTCCGCCCGCGTTTTTGGAATCTATCCACGTCGGCTCGGATTCTGGCGTGTCGAGATTGGCTGTGCCTCCATCGCCCACGACAACAGCAGCACCGGGGTCACTCTCGCGCTCAACCGTTGGCTGGAGAATTTACTGACGGGCGATTCTGATGTGTGCGCGTCTTGGCTTTGGTCCCACGATCGATGGCGCAATCAGGACATGCCGTCGCAGCGGTTCCGCCTCGCCGCCAAACGCGACCTGCTCCAGGCCGACCTTGCGGCGCGTAACTTGAGCGACCTCCCCCGCCGGACCCGCATTTTCGTGCGCCTGCCCAATTGGCTTGGCGACGTGGTCATGGCCTTGCCGCTGCTCCGCGCGTTACGCGTTTCGCGGCCCGACGCCGAACTCACATTCATCGCCGCGCCCGCGCTCCTTCCATTGATTCGCGAGTGGGCGATCGCCGATCATCTCGAAGGCCTACCCAAACGCGGTTTTGGCTATTTCCTGCATTTCTGGCGTCTCCGCAGTCGATACCCTGACGTCGTCTTGCTCCTCACCAATTCGTTTCGCGGCGACTTGGAAGCATGGCTGACGTGCAGTCCGCAACGCTTTGGACTCGTGCGCCGCGGTTGTCGCCGCCCCCTTTTGTCTCACGCCTATCGGCCTTCCGCAGACTTTGATGAGGCCGGTCATCACCAAACCGCTCTTTGGGAAAACATGTTCCGCCATTTCGGCCTCGAAGCTCAACCCGACCGGTCTCCCGTTCTTGCTCGGCGAGAACATCCGGGAACTACGATCGGGTTGATTCCGGGATCGGAAAACAACCCCGAAAAACGCTGGCCGGTTCTTCATTGGCGTGCCCTGATCGCCGGTTTGCCCGAGCAAAAGTTCGTGCTGTTCGGCACCCCGCGCGACGCGGCCATCACCGCCGAAATCGCCCGAGGATTTCCGCCAGGCCGAGTTGAAGATCTTGCCGGCCGGACGGATCTTGTCACGTACGCCGCTCACCTTCGCCAAAGCCGCCTGCTTGTCGCCAATGACACGGGTGGCATGCATCTCGCCAACGCTCTAGGCGTGCCGCTCATCGCCCTCTTCGGACCGACCAACCCCCTTCGCACCGGCCCAATTTTTTCAGCTCCGACCCGTGTTTTACAACCGCCGGGTTGCCCGCCTACCGGCGGAGGTTCACTCCTCAATCTTGACCCGACCACCGTCATCGTCGCGGTCCGGGAAATGACCTCAGCAACTCACTTCGGAGCGGTTTGACTCGGCTCCCAACTCCAACCACTCCTCAAACGCGTGCCCCTCCTCTCCGTCCACGATCTTCGCACTCACTTCCACACCCGCAACGGCATCTACCGCGCCGTCGATGGCGTCAGCTTCAGCATCGAACGAGGCGAGACGCTCGGTATCGTCGGCGAATCCGGCTCCGGTAAGTCCGTTACTTGTTACTCCATCATGGGCCTCATTCCGCAGCCCCCGGGTCGCATTGTAAGCGGTACGGCGATGTTTGACGGCGTAGACCTCCTCCACTGCTCGCCGGCGGAAGCCCGAGCGATCCGAGGTAAGCGCGTCGCCATGATTTTCCAAGATCCTATGACATCGCTCAATCCGTACTTGCGGATCAGCGAACAACTCATCGAGCCGCTTCTCATTCACGAAAAGATTTCCCGTCGCGATGCCCTCAGCCGCGCCCTTGCGATGCTTGATGCCGTCGGCATCAACGATGCGGCCAAGCGTATTCATTATTACCCGCACGAATTCTCCGGCGGCATGAGACAGCGCGTAATGATCGCCATGGCGCTCATCACCAAACCCGAGGTTCTCATCGCCGACGAACCGACCACCGCCCTCGATGTCACGGTGCAGGCGCAAATTCTCGAGCTAATCAAAAAAATGCAGCGGGAACTGGGCATGGCGGTTGTGTTCATCACGCATGATCTCGGGGTCGTCTCCGGTCTCTGCGACCGCGTCCAGGTTATGTATGCCGGTCGCATCGTCGAAACCGCCGATACTCGCACTCTCTTTCACGCGCCGCGCCATCCCTACACGCGCGCCCTGCAACGCTCGATCCCCGCGCTTCAGTCCAAGGGCGTAGAACTTTACACTATCCCGGGCCTCCCTCCCGATGTCTCGAAGACGATTCCCGGCTGCGCTTTTGCGCCGCGTTGCGAATTCGCCAGCGCTCGTTGCACTGGCGGCGTCCCCGAGCTGACCGCCCTCTCACCCACCCATTCTCATGCCTGCCTCCGCGTGCAAGCCGGCGAGATCTGATTTTCTCTTACCCGACCGATTATTTGAATTTCCGATCGAGAAATATGTCCGACACGATTCTCCAGCTCACCGACGTCAAGACCCACTTTCCGATTACGCAGGGATTCCTGCTCAAGCGGCACATCGGAACCGTGAAGGCCGTGGACGGAGTCAACCTCACGGTTCGTCGGGGCGAGGTGCTTGGCCTTGTCGGTGAATCTGGCTGCGGCAAATCCACCCTCGCCCGGACGATCCTGCAACTTGTCCCGACTACCGGCGGAACTGTCGTTCTGAACGGTCGTAACCTCGCTGATTCGTCCGCGCGTGAATTGCTCGCCGCCCGCCGAGACTTGCAGATGGTTTTTCAAGACCCTTATGCATCGCTCAACCCGCGCATGACGGTCTTCGCGACCCTCGCCGAACCGTTATTCGTCCACGGCGTCTGCCCACCCGCAGAGGTACCGGCGCGAGTCGCGGAACTCATGCGCGTCGTCGGCCTTGCCCCGCGCTTCATGCAAAAGTATCCGCATGAGTTTTCCGGCGGACAACGCCAACGCATCGCTATCGCCCGCGCCCTCGCCCTCGAGCCCAAGGTGATCGTCGCCGACGAACCCGTATCTGCCCTCGACGTCTCCATTCAGGCACAAATCCTGAATCTTCTCGCCCAGCTGACGAAGCAGATGAACCTCACCCTGATCTTTATCGCTCACGATCTATCCGTCGTGAAACACATCTCGGACCGGATAGCCGTCATGTATTTGGGCAAGATCGTAGAACTCGGATTGGCCGCCGATGTGATTGACCGTCCGCGCCACCCCTACACCCGTGCCCTCGTCAGCGCGATTCCGACGCCCAACCCAGACATCGAGCGCAACCGCCAACGGATCGTTCTCGCCGGCGATCCCCCCTCTCCGATCAATCCGCCCTCCGGTTGTGCTTTTCATCCCCGCTGCGCTTACGCCCGGGCCGAGTGCAGAAATGCAGTTCCCCCACTCGTCGCCGATTCACCAGATCGCGAGGTCGCCTGTGTCCGCCTCTCCGAGATAAGTTAGCTACCCGCTCGCATCATTTATTTTGGGTTTACTTCGGTCCTCCTTGGGAGACGAAGTAAACCCATGAGGGCCAAGCCAAATGAGCCCCTTGAGTTGGCAAACCCCGCGCCGCTGATCGCGCCTAAAAAACAGCCGGACGAGTCTGGTGCTCCAACGTCTTCATCCGCGACCACCGCCGTCCAGGTGTCGTCGCAGGCCCTGATCGAACCGAAAGCGACCATTTCCCCGATCCCGATTGGAATGAATCAGGTATCGGACGCGCCCACACCGTCGTTCGCCGCGCCCGCTCCAAGAAAAAACACTCCTCTTTCCGGTATCGTCCTCGGTGGACCCGAGCCGTTTAACACCGCGCTCTCCCCTCTTATTCGGATCATCTGTCTGAAAACTCCTCCTAAAGCTTTTTGTCGGTCTGACCATCGTGACGTTAATGTTGGTTTACTACCGCAGCACCTCGAATCCGACGTTGGCGGCCAAACTGAATCGCAAAGCTGGCCTCAACCCGTTCAAAACCGTGAACGAGGTTTTGGTGATGCCCGCCAAAGTCATGGGCAAGACCAAGGACGTGGTGGATAAAAAAAACTCCCGAACGGGTGTCCTCGACGGAGTGATCGCCAATCCGCAAGGGACCAGCGCGTCTGCAAGTAAAGTCGGAGGCAGAACCGCCGCCGCCGCCGATCCGACTAAACCGACCGCGTCACCTCCACCGGTGAACACAGCGGTTAGCGCTGATGAAAAAGAAAGGCTGGCCCGGTATTTGACCCACTACAGCCTCGCCCCCGCAGCCGTGCAGTAGGCCGAAGGCACCAACTCGGCAAACCTGTCCCAAAATTCCGTGCCCGTAGGCCCAGCAACGCCCATGGTCGCTACAGTCAACCCAAACGCATCCAACTCGGGGGAGCCATTGTGATTACCATTCCCGTGACCACCGACACCATCGAAGCCAGCGAAACGTTCACGACATGGGTCACAAACGTTAAAATCAGTGGCAGCTTCCCGGGCACTCCGGGCCGGTTAATACTCAATGAGCGGCCTACCCGCGCATGAGGTCCCGCTCACGTGCGCCTGGGAATCACGTTCGTCGGCCTCGATGCAGAAACTCAGCTTTTGCTCTTCCGCGATAAAGCCGGAGCCAGCGTTGCGCGCAGTTACTGAGTCGGCACCGCGGACGCGATCGGCAAACCCACTTGTCGCAACGCCTCGTAGGTTCCAATGCCTGCAGCCGTGCTGAGATTAAGCGAACGAAGCGCACCATTGGCGTGGGGAATCGTGGTGCGAAAGTCTTCGCCCAACTCTTCGTGCAACCATGCCGGAGCTCCAGCACTCTCGCTGCCGAAAACCAAACCATCATCACTCGCAAAATTTACGTTCCAAAAACTCCGCGTCGTCTTGGTCGTGAACAGCCAAAGCCGTCTTGGTGCCACCGGACTGTTGCGGAAAGCCTTCCAGTCTTGGTGCTCGTGAACATCCAGCGATTTCCAGTAATCCATCCCCGCCCGCCGCAAATTCCGGTCATTGATCACAAATCCAAGCGGGTGGATCAGGTGCAGCCTTGAACAAGTGAGAGCACACATCCGACCGATATTTCCGGTATTTTGAGGTATCTCCGGTTGAAAAAGCACCACATGGATCATGCATCGAATCTCACGGCCAAAAAAGCGCGATGCAAGCGTCACACGGGTTGCCTTTCACGGTTACGATGCCCCCGCTTTGAATACCGCTCGTAAACTCCGCCTTGCGCTTCAACTGCTGCCTTTAGGATCAAAGGTTACCTCTCAAAACCGTTCGGATGGCGCCAATTGGCGGTTGAGATTCTTGGCGTGTGGCCCGATGGCAATCCCCCCAAGCTTCGGAGCGGCACTTCACTCAAGACGTAAACCTTCGTTATCCGCGGCCAGCCTACGCACGTCGCTAGCGACACCGGCAGCCATAAATGCTTCAGACATAGCTGCTCCCACTCGGGCCGAGTCATCGACCGTTGTCATACACAATACGCTGGATCCGCTTCCACTGAGCCAACCTGTGAAAGCTCCCGCCGCTTTTCCCGCCGCGATCGCCGCGCGGGCTCCAGGAATCTTCGGCAGACGATACGGTTCGTGCATAAAATCCCCTGCGGCCGCACTCAATCGGCCATAGTCACCCGAAGAAATGGCGGCGACGAAATAGGCCGCACTGTTGATGCTCCGCACCGCGTCAGTATACGGCAAAAATCCGGGGAGAGCGCCACGTGATTCCTTGGTCAGCAGTTCGATCTGTGGAGAGACAACAACGAAGACCAAGTGCGAAGGAATCGAAAATCGTACCGCATCAAGATAGTTACCAGTCGTCGGATCGCACCGTGCCACGCAGAATCCACCCAAGATACCTGCGCTGGCGTTATCCGGATGGCCTTCGATCTCCGTGGCTACCCGCACCAAATCGTCGCGATTAAGCCCGGTGCGATGTAGCGCATTGAGCCCCCCCAGCACTCCGGCGATCACCGTCACGCTTGAGCCCAGGCCACGTGCCGGCGGAACTTCGCCGCTGATGTGATAAGAAAAACCTTCGGAAGCTCGACCCGTCGTCCGGAAAAATGCGGCCGCGGTTTCACTCACCATCGCTTGCGCGCGGCGGTCATCGGGCGAGGCCGGCATGGGATCCACCCCGTCGGCGGGTGAAATCGAAACCCGATTGTAAATTTGCAGCGCCAAACCGAGCGTATCGAACCCCGCCCCGCAATTTGAGGTGCTTCCCGGGACTCGGACCGTGAAAGTTTCCGCAGGCGAAGACATCAACGTCGGATCTTAAGCACTTGGCTCAACTCACGCTCTTCCACCTTTTGCTTAAGCGTTTCGCGCTTGTCGTGATTCTGCTTACCCGTGCAAAGACCCACCTCTACTTTGACCAATGCTTCCTTAAAATACATCCGGAGCGGCACCAGCGCACGACCTCCCGCATCAAGCGCCTGAGAAATCTTCCGGAGTTGATGCCTGTGCAGCAAAAGCTTCCTCGTCCGTTTAGCCTCGTGGTTGTGCAGGTTTCCAAACGCATAGAGTTCGATGTGCGCGTTGTGCATCCATAGCTCTCCGTTTGTCATCCGCCCAAACGCGTCGGAAATCTGCGCCCGCCCGGCTCGAATCGACTTAACCTCGGTTCCGCGAAGCTGCACGCCCGCCTCGAAGCGCTCGTCCACGAAATAATCCCGGAGCGCCTTGGCGTTCCGAATCTCGGTAAACCGAGTAGAATCTTTCTTTTTTGCAGACATACCGTTCGACACAAACCTGCACAAAAAAGGCGGCACCGGCAACTGCGGGCCGCCTTTCAAAGGTATGCGCGTCGACCTAAAATCAGGTTCCGATGGTTTCGTAGCTGATTTTTTCCTCAATGATTTCGCGGAGCGCTGTATCCTCGGGCGAAAGCTTTTCGAGGGACTCCACCAACGGGCGGTTGCCGCGCTTAAGCTGTTTGACGCGAAGGGAAACCAAATTGATCAACACGTTCGGATCGGTAATCTTTGCAGCGGCTTGTTTGATGTAATCGTCTCTCATGGCGAAGGGTTAAGTCAGGATCGAATCCGGTAGAAGGCAGTTCGACTAGATCAGCGTCAAGGTGGAATTTCTAGGACCAATCTCAGTAGCCAAGAGCTGAGTTCGTGCGCCGAGGATCCGCGAAACCAATTAGAGTTCCGTCTGCATTGAACTCAATCGCATTGATTCCGCCAAAATATTGGCCGTGGCCAGCGACTTCCGGCGTTTCATAACGCCATCCCAAGCCCGTTAGGCCCGCTCCGGTCTCCGTCGGCAACGATTTCTCCGCTGAAAACAGATCCGGCTCGCCCTCCTTGGTTGCCGGGCTGAAGTGAAAGCGAGAGTCTCCGATCGCCTCGGCCAAGGGACGATTGAATGCCAGACGGTCCAACAACACTTGAAGCATCGCAGTTGGGATTCGAGCTGCGCCTGGTAAACCCAGCGCGAGCACAGGCTTGGCCGCTTTCGCCACAATCGTCGGTGAAATAGTGCTTCGCGGTCGTTTGCCCGGCGCGACGAAATTCGGACTCCGCCGGTCATTGTAGGCAAAATTGCTCATCGAGTTATTCATGACAACGCCTGTGCCCGGAGGAACGACCCCGGCGCCAAAGTGCAAACTCTGGGACTGCGTTGCACAAACGATGTTTCCTTGGCTGTCCGCGACCACAAAGTGCGTCGTCGCAGCCGCGCTGTCTTCGTAGGCCGCTGGTTCTTCGGCCCACGCGCTCCGTAGCTCCGGACTCGGCCAGCCGCTCGCCGCCGACTTCGGCGCTGACGAAAAAATCTGATGTCGAAGCTGCTTGATCGAATCCGTCGCCACCAGCCGCTCGAATTCAAAACGAGCACTTTCAACATCGGCGATTGTTCGAGAAATTGACGGTGCGACAACTCGCCACACGCGACCCACAAGATCAAGATTGGCGGGCGTTCGAAGCCGATCACCCGAAAATTCCGTCTCCTCCAGCACCTTGATGATCGTAAAAAAAATCGCCGGTCCGGTAGCGGGCGGCGGAGCGGCCCAAAGCTGATAACCGCGGAAATCCAGGCTTAGAGGCTCGGTGATACGCGCCTCATAGTTTTCCAAATCCGTTCGCTGCAGGATGCCGCCACCAGCTTCGGAGGCGGCCAAAATCGCATCAGCGACCGGGCCGCGGTAAAATCCATCACGACCGTGGAGGGCCATCAGCTCCATCGTTCTCGCCAAATCCTCGTTCTTCAGCCGCGTGCCGATAGCGGGCAAATCTCCCCCGGGCAAGTAAAGGCGCGCCAACTCGCTGTCACCTCGACGCAACTTTGCGATTTGCTCGAAAAACGAGTCCTGAGACTTGGGAAGAATTTCAAACCCACCCCGGGCGAGCCGCACCGCGGGTAAAACCGTCTCCGACCAGCGCATCGAGCCCCAGCGCTGATGGGCTAGCCAAAGCCCCGCCGGCAAACCGGGCACGCACACGGAGCCATAACCGTAACGCCGATCCTCCTCCGGGCGCGTCCTAAATTGCTCCACGGTAAACCCGGTCCCGGCGGCGTCCAATCCTTCCACCACGTGGATCCGTCCCGACTTGGCCTCGAAAAAAAGCAGTATCAACTTCCCCCCGAGTCCGGATCCATAAGGCTCGGCCACGCCGAGAGCGAGGGAGGTAGCAACCGCCGCGTCGATCGCGTTTCCACCCGCGCGCAACACCTCCAGACCGGCCGCCGCCGCCTGCGGATGACCCGCAACAACAACTCCGTTGCGCCCGCTCACGGTGCCGACCGATACGGGCACCTCAGCCGCAGTCAACGCCACCACCAAGCAGAGCGACAAACTGATCAAGCGCGCAATGGACTTCATATCATTTGAAAGATTCTACGACCGACCAAACACACGCGAAGCGAAAATAAAAAAGCGGGACGAAAATCGTCCCGCTTTAGTCACGCAGCTGAAACTTTGGTTCGAAAATCGGCCTCAGGGACCGGATCTACAAAAATTTCCTGCGGCGAAGAACCTACGCCGTTACTTCTTCTTGGCGGCGGTCTTCTTCTTGGCGACGGCTTTAACCGGCTTTTTCGACGCTGGGGACTTTGTGGATTTTTTGGCCATGCTCATAAACTCGACAAATTTTTTTCAGATGGCACGCAAATTTTTCCATGTCGTTGCAGATTTGTTTCGAAACAATGCCGCTCTGCCGACAGCGCAAACATGTTGCCGCAAACAGCCACGATCTACCCCGCGGCTTTACTGTTTCAAGGATGCGCAGAAACGTGCAATGCGCGTCACTCCTTTTTGAATCACTTCATCACTCGTTGCATAACTGAGACGCAGATAACCTTCGGCGCCAAACGCGCTGCCAGGGATGACCCCCACTTTCTCCACTTCGAGCAGCCGTGCGCAAAAATCGGCGTCCTTGAGACCGAAGCTCGAAATATTCGGGAAGAGATAAAAGGCTCCCTCTGCGAGAAGACAGCTGATACCCGCGATTCGGTTTAACTCGGCGTGCAAGAGTTTACGGCGCCGGTCGAAGGCGGTCATCATCACCTTGAGCGCCGCCGCTGTTTTTTCCTTCTCTCGCAGTGCAGCGAGAGCGCCATACTGGGCGAAGGTCGTCACGTTGGACGACATTTGGCTCTGCAATTCAGAGATCGCCTTTGCGATCGGAAGCGGCGCCACGGTCGTTCCGATGCGCCAGCCGGTCATCGCGTAAGTTTTTGAAAAACCGGCGACAAGAATTGTGCGGGCCCGCGCCGCCTCGCTGAGCGTCGCCACGCAGGTTGGGCGAGCATTATCATAGACCAAGTGCTCATACATCTCATCGGAAAGGATGTAGAGATTGTGCTTCACCGCGACCGCAACAAGCGCCTCGAGCTCGCCCCGTGAATAAACCGCACCCGTGGGATTCGACGGCGAATTGAGGATCACGAGCTTGGTCTTCGGAGTAATTGCAGCCTCGAGCATCGCCGGCGTGAGGCGGAATCCAGTCCGATCATCGGCCAGCACGAACTTCGGCGTCGCACCCGCTAGCTTCACCATCTCCGGATAGCTTACCCAATAAGGCGCAGGCACAATGACTTCATCGCCCGGCGAACACACCGCCAATACCCCTAGGTAGCAGTTGAACTTTCCGCCGGGCGAAACAATCACCTGCTCCGGCGCCGCAGAGAAACCATACTCGGCCGCATAACGGTCAACGATGGCCTTCCGCAGTTCCGGAATCCCAGGCGTTGGCGCATACTTTGTTTTTCCTGCGCGCAAGGCGACGATCGCCGCCTCTTTGATATGTTCCGGGGTATCGAAATCGGGTTCACCCGCGGCAAAATTACACACATCCTCGCCCGCAGCTTGAAGCGCTTTCGTTTTTGCATCAATGGCGAGGGTCGGCGAAGGCGACACGTTTTGGGACCAAGTGGACAGTGGCAATGGAGTCGGGTGCATTGGCGTAAGCCCGGAACTAAAGGGAAACCAACCGCGCAATTGCAAGCTTCGCACAGGTCCGCGCCGCAGCTGCCGACCACCCCCACAAGCGATCAAGCCGCCGACTTTTGGCCAGGGCTACGGCCGGACTTACGATCAAGAGCCTCAATTGCATGTCGGAGAACCTCACCCAGGCTGGTCCGCTTCTGTCGGGCCACCCGTCTGAGTCGGGCGCGGTCCTCACTGCTCACGCGCACAGATATCTGCCGGCCCGCCTTGGTCTCAGGTTGGAAACTGGAGAAATCAAAATGCGCGAGAGCGAGACGCACCACCTCGCTCACGGATTTCAGACTTCGCTTGGTCCGAATCGAATCGATTTTGGTGAAAAGTGCCTCCGGCAAATCGAAGGTAAGCGGAGCTGGAGCAGGACGGGAACGCGTAGCCATGGGGTGAGGGAATGACGAAAGCCGACCAAAAAAAATCATTCAGTACCACTGCCGCAATCTCAAACCACCTTTGCCGTGCAACGCATCACCCATTCATAGGCTTCACCCGGCGAAGCTACCGCTCGCCACGCCCCCGAGGCCACAGCCGGCTGAGCCTCCCGAGCCTGACTGATCAAAATTGTGTCCACGTTCGCGCCGACGCCGCCCAAGACATCAACGTCGGCATCACCGACGTAGAGAGCATGCGCGGCCGGCACGTCGAGTTGCCTCAATAACTCCACCAGTCCGGCCGAATCCGGTTTGTGCGAATCCAGGTCGTCACCGCAAACGATCGAATCGAAGCGGGTGCTCAAACCATGCAAATCCAGGAGAAACTCCGTGCTAAGTCGGTCCCGGCCGGTCCAAACGCCCATTTGAATGCCCCGCTTTGCCAGAACATCCAACAGCTCCACCGCCCCCGCAAAGGGCTCAATTTGATGTTGGTTCTCCAAATTATACTCGTGAAGTCGGCGCAGCGCGGCAGGCACCTGATTCGGATCCGCAACCATATCGCCAAATATTCTTTCGGGCGGACCGCCCAAAGTCGCAAACATTGCCATCGTTGGCCGCCCGCCGAACGGGGCCACCGCATGAGTGAACGCCCTCAAAACCAGCGGCAGGCTGTTCAGCAACGTGCCATCAAGATCGAAGACTACCGCGCGCGTTGGATGCACTCGACTCATTGCGTAAACCGCACCAGTCGGTTGGCCGGCGGCGGCGCTACATCGTCGCTCAAACGCGCCGGTTCGAACAGCCCAGCTGAGAATTCCAAACTCAAACCGGCTGCAGTCACCAAAAACCGAGTTTTGTCGCGCGTGCTTTCGTTTCTCAGATCGATCGACTTAAGCATCCACTGCTCGCCGACCTTCTTGAGTTCTCCGAGCGAAAATGACGTTAGAATTCGTCCACCGGCGTCCAACCGTTCAGCTTGCATCAGAACATTGAACTGCGTGTCGAGATAGGCGCGGACGAGGGCCACTTCGGGGTGCGCCCGGGCAAACGTTGCGGGCGGGCTAAAAACAAATGTATGCGCCGGCCGACCGCGCACGCGATCAATCCGCGTCAGCTCAAAACTCGGCCAGTAAAGATACGGCATAAGAAGATCGAACGCACTTAGATTTATCCCCGGTATCAATGGCGTGAGTAATTCCCCTGCTGGTAACGGTAAGGCCTGGCCATCGGCCAATCGCCACACGGCGGCGGGCGATCCGTTTTGCAGCAGCCAGCGGAACGTTCGACCGGCAGCATCTTTAAGCTGCACCCGGCTCACAGCCCCCTGATCGTTACGCGAACTCCAAAGTTGGCCCTTGAAGACGGCCCCCTCGCCGCGGCGCGGAAAAAAGCGGAGCTCAAACTCCAAAAAATAATCACCCGACGGACCGGAGCTCCTAAATTTCTCGAGCAAAATCCGCGCAGCGGCAGCATCGGGCTTACCAATCTGAGCGAGATCGGGTGGACGAGGAGAACCGGGTTGAGCGGACACCTGTGTTACGCACGCCGCAAACCATGCCGCACCCATAAAAAAAGCCCGCCAATAAAAGGCGGGCGTGCAATTTCCGAAAACTCCCATCGATCAGGGATTTTTTGGGGCCTCGGGAGCGGTCGTGGCCGCCGGTGGCACCGCTGCTGCAGGAGGAACTGGCGACGCAGGAACACTGATGGTGGGGAGAGCATTGGTTGCCGCCGCCAACGCATGTTTCTGCTCATAGATCCGGCCAAGGTAGAGGGACAAGGTGAGCACGAAAAACATCACGGATGCATAAATCGTCGCTTTCGAAAGCATGTTGCCCGTGTCCGCGCCAAAGGCCGCTTCAGTCATGCCACCACCCAATGCCGCGCCGACACCGCCATCAGATTTGGCCTTTTGGGCCAAAACAATCAGCACAAGGAAGATCGAGACAATGATAAGGAAGAAGGTAAGAATACCGAGGACAATGCTCATGGAAAAGGTGGAATGAATTCGGCCGGGAGGTCGTTTGTCAACCGCCGGATTCGACCGTAAAGCAGACAGCCTGCCCTTGGAATTACGAGAGTTTCAACCCTCTGACCAACGCGCGTTAAGACTCAACGCCGAGCTTCTCCAGCAAACGCTGCAAGTCGTCGTTACCGCGATATTCAATGACAATACGGCCTTTTTTCGGTGTGTGCAGAACCGCCACTCGCGCCCCCAAAAACGACGTCAGCTTCTTTTCGATTCCAGTGACAGCCGCCGCATCTTGGGTGGCTAGTTTGCGCATTTTTGCCGGGGCCGACTTTGATCCCCCACCCGCCTTGAATGACTGGACGAGTTTTTCCGTGGTGCGAACGCTCAACCCTTCCTCAATCACCCGGCGGGCGAGGACTGTCCGATGCGCAACATCCTCGATGCCGAGGAGCACCTTGGCATGACCGACACTAATGAGGCCCTTGGCAATGAAGCCTTGGATATCAGCGTCTAGAGCCAAGAGGCGCAACGAATTCGCCACCGATGCACGGCCCTTACCGACACGCTCGGCCGCAGTCTCTTGCGTCAGATCAAAATCACGAATCAAGCTGGCATAGCCGTGGGCCTCCTCGATTGCGTTTAAACCTTCGCGCTGCAAATTTTCGATCAGACCGAGCGCAGCCGCCGAAGCGTTGCTCGCCTCCACGAGGCGGGCAGGGATCGTCTTAATTTTGAGCTGTTGAAAGGCCCGCCAGCGACGCTCACCCGCAATCAGTTCAAACTTTTCACCCTGCCGCCGCACCACAATCGGCTGAAGTAATCCCTCTGAACGGATGCTCTCGGCCAATTCTCTCAACTGTTCAGCTGGAATCTCGCGGCGGGCTTGGTAGGGGCTCGGAATGATAAGATGAACCAAAACCTCAAGATACCCGGGCACACCGGCGATGCCAGCGGGCGCCGAACCGACCGCCGGAGCAGTCACGGCAGCAGGGGCGGGAGTAGCCGGCTTGGCGGCGGAAATGAGTCCGCCGAGACCTCGGCCAAGACGTGATTTTGGAGCGGCTGCCATATTATTTACTTCCAGATACAGGAATGAAGAGCGTCTGGCCAAGGTTGATTTTCGAAGGATCGGCCAACTTGTTCGCGTTGATAATATCCTGCTGCTTGGCGCCGGTTTTCTTGGCGATCACGGCCAACGTGTCGCCTTTCTGCACGGTGTAGCTCACGCCTTCTTTCGGGAAATCATCAGAGAAATTGGTCGTCACCGCCGGCCGGGTCGCCTGGCTTTTTGCCAACGAATCCAGCGCCGCATTTGTCTGTTTGCCGAGTTTCTCCATCTGGACCGCTACCTGCGCCAACGTCTCGCTCCTCGAGGCCGCGACGGATGATCGGATGACGCGATTCAGATCAGCGACGGCGTCATTCAAGTCGCTCACGGTTGCGTAGCTTTTGCTCACCGCGCCCTGACTCGACTTCAGCTCGCGGTTCTCCCGTTCCAATTGCTCGACCTTCAGCGCCAATTCACCGAGCCGCTGGGAAAGGCCACGCACGTCCTCGCGCAGATTCGCCAACTCCACTTGGGCGAAACTCTGCGACCCAAGACCGAGCGCCACCAAGACCACAAAACACCGGCAACGTTTGAACATGAACCGCAGGATGAAAAAGCCCCGGCCGGAAAACAAGCGGGTTGTGCGAAGAGAACGGATCAACGCCGAAAAGGGGCTGGTGCAACGAGCGGCGCAAGGGGTCTCGATTCGATCTGTACACCCGCAGAAATCGGGTAGCCTCGCAAAAATTCGCCCGCATCCAACATCCGGCCACCAGCACGCTGCAGTCGGCGCAGCCGAAGAACACCCCGGCCCGTCGCCAGCAAGAGGCCGGCCGAATCGGATCCCATGACCGAACCCGGAATCCCTCCTGCCTCGCCTTGGCCCCCGACCACCTCGCCCGCAACATCGGCCAAGCCAATCTTTACCAGCTCGCCGTTTACCAAAATCGCACAGGTCGGCCATGGGAAAAGGCCGTTGATTCTTGCCGCGAGCACCGCCGCGGGCAATGCGAAGTCGAGGGCTCCATCGGCCTTTTCGAGGCGCCGGCAAAAGGTTGCCGCCGAGTGGTCCTGCTCAACAAAGACCAATTCACCGTTGGCCAGCCGCGGAAGGGCCCGCGCGACCAACGGCACGCAAGCCGCCGCTAATTTTCCCTCGACGTCTCCCGCCGTTTCAAGCGCCCCAATCTTGACCAACTCGGCATCGGCGAGCGGCCCGGCGTCAAGTTCCCGCGCAATCCGCATCAGCGTGACGCCGGTCTCAACGTCACCGTTTGCAATCGCAGTCTGAATCGGCGACGCCCCGCGATACCTCGGCAGCAACGAGGTGTGCAGGTTCAGCGTTCCCAGACGTGGCGTCGCGATGAACGCCTCCCTAAGTATGTGCCCATATGCCATCACGAGCGACAGATCCGGCTTGAGCGCGGCGAGCTCGACCCGAGACGAGTCGTCGAGTTTCTCAGGCTGAAACACCGGCAAGGTGTGCGCCAAGGCCCACGTCTTGATCGCATTGGCGGTGATCTTTTGACCACGCCCGACCGGGCGGTCCGGCTGGGTGAATACCGCCACAATCTCAGCCTGCAAGCGTCCCGCCTCCGAATCAAACCAGTCGAGCAAGCGCAACGCGATCGCATCTGAGCCGAAGAAAACGATTCGGAGCGGTGCGGGTGAACTCATCGCTAAAGTGAGACCCAGTCGGCGAAAGACGCGGCCTAGTCCTCGAGCGTTTCGAGCTCGACCCGTCCGGCGCGCTTCTCGACCGGACCGCGCTTATGCTGCGCCTTGGTTGTCGGGAAGGAGCTGTTGCTGAAGGGCGCCGGCTCCCGTTTTTCTTTGCCGACGAGATCGAAATAGATCGGACATCCCGCGAGATCGAATTGCTCGACCAATCCGGCCTCAAGATAACGCCGGTATTGCTCCGTGAGTTTTTCCTCGCGGTTACAAAACAGCTTGATGCGAAACGGGCGCGTGCCCGTCTGCGTCGCGTAGTAGACCCGAAAACGTTTTCCTCCCACGGAGGGCGGCGGAGTGCGCTCGGCGAGATACGCAAGGTGCTGGTTGAGCTTCGCGGTGGGTAATTTCTTATCGAGCGTGCGATTGAGCTTAACCGCCGCATTCAACATGCGGTCCACCTCATAGCCGCTCATGGCCGAGACAAATATCAGAGGCGAACCCGGCGTGAAAAAGAGCCGATCAAACAGCGCCTTCTCATACTTTTCCCGATACTCGCGGGCATTTTTATACCCCGAGACTTTCAGATTTCCGCCGGTAAACATCTCCTGCACGAGGTCCCACTTATTGACGACAATCACGATCGGCTTTTTCTCTTTGATCGCCTCTCCGGCGATCGCCTTATCCTGCTGAGTCACGCCCTCGAGCGCGTCGAGCACGAGGAAAACTACATCGGCACGCTGGATCGCATCGAGCGAACGCAGCCGGGAAAAATACTCGACTGGCGAGGCCAGCTTCGTCGCCGCCTTAATTCCCGCCGTATCGATGAGTTTGAACGGATACATCTCGCCATCGCGGCCCTTAAATTTAAACGGAAGCTCCACCGAATCGCGCGTGGTGCCGGGAATCGGGCTGACCACAAGGCGGTCGCTTTGCAGCAGATTATTGCTCAACGAACTTTTACCCACATTCGGACGGCCAATAAAGCAAAAGCAGAGCGGGTCGGCCGAGGTTTTAACGTGACTCGGATCGAGTTCGGGCGGCGCGCCCAAGCGTTCGAGGATGATCGCCCGCAGATCATTTTCACCAGTTCCATGCTCGGCCGACACCCGCGACGGCTCACCGAGACCAAGCGCATAGGCGCCATCGAGCTGAACCTTCTCGTCATTAAAATCGGCTTTGTTCACGACGAGCAGCACATTCTTTTTCGATTTACGCAGCATCTTCGCAATGCGGTCGTCGAGGCCGGTCACACCTTCGAGTCCATCGATGACAAACAAAATCAGGTCGGCAGAGGCGATGGCGAAATCCACCTGCTTCTCCGAGGCCTTGATTAAATCGACCGTCGATTCACCGCCCACCAGCCCCAACCCGCCCGTATCGAGCAAAGTAAACGCGCCCTCGCTGATCTCGGTCGAGATCACATCGCGTGTTACGCCCGGCTGGTCATGGACAATGGAAATGCGTTTCCGCGCCAAGCGGTTAAAGAGACGACTTTTGCCGACATTGGGTCGGCCGACGATAGCAACGGTGCGGGACATAGAGGGAGTGCACGACGGAAGGGCGGCGGGAGCAAAGGAAGAATTTTATTCCCCACCCTGCCCCGCCGGCCGCCGAGGCGGATTATGCTTTGGGCTGCTGCACAAACCGCTCGATGCGGTCGCAGGCGACAATGAGCTGTTCGTAGCTTGTGGCAAAGCACGCGCGCACGTGCCCGATGCCGTTATCGCCGAAAGCGCTGCCAGGGACGACCGCCACTTTCTGCTCGGTCAACAGGCCGGCGGAAAATTCCTTCTCGTTGCGACCGGTGCCAGCGACGCTCGGGAACGCATAGAAACTGCCGCGCGGCGAATGACACTTGAGACCGATTTCGTTAAACCGGCGAACCACAAGATCGCGGCGGCGATGATACTGCTCCCGCATTTTCAGGACATGGTCCCATCCACGGGTGAGCGCTTCCAGAGCCGCCTCTTGGGCGATGATCGACGCGCAAAGCATCGTGTATTGGTGCACCTTCATCATCGCATCGATGAGCACCGCCGGACCGCAGGCATAGCCGAGCCGCCAGCCGGTCATCGCAAACGCCTTTGAAAAGCCGTGCAGAAAAATCGTCCGCTCCGCCATTCCGGGCAGGCTCGCGATACTGGTATGAGTCCCCTCGAAGGTGAGCTCCGAATAGATCTCGTCGCTGAGCACGAGCAGATCTTTTTCCCGGCAAAACACTGCGATCGCTTCCAGTTGTACCCGGTCGCAGGTGCCACCCGTCGGATTGCAGGGTAGATTCAGCATTAGAATCTTGCAACCCGGTTGCCACGCCGACCGGAGGGCCTCAGCGGTCAGCGCGAAATTATCCCGTGCATAGGTCGGCACGCCGACAGCCTGGCCGTGCACCAGCGCGATACTAGGATGATAGGAAACGTAGCACGGCTGATGAAACATCACCTTGTCCCCGGGATTGCAGAAGGCCCGCAATGCCAGATCCAACGCCTCACTCACGCCCACCGTGACAATGACTTGGTCATCCGGCCGGTAATCGACGCCGAAATGCTCGGTCACGTACGTCGAAATCGCCCGGCGCAACTCAATCAGTCCGAGGTTGGACGTGTAATAAGTCTTGCCGCGCTCGAGCGCAAAAATCGCCGCTTCGCGGATGTTCCAGGGCGTCACAAAATCGGGTTCACCCACCCCGAGCGAGATCACGTCTTGCCCCTTCATTTTGGCGACCAGTTCAAAGAAATCGCGGATACCGCTCTTGGGCAGCGCGGCCACATGGCCGGCGACCCAGCGTTTGGAGTCTGTGCTCATGGAAAAATCCTCCGGTTAGGGGGTGATCGTGAGCCGCGTGGTGGACGCCTCGCCGGTATCGAGCAGGAAACCCTGATCTTTGTAACAGCGGAGCATAAAATGGGTCGAGGTCGAGATGACGCCCTCAATCGTGGAGAGCTTCTCCGACACGAACCCCGCGACCTTTTGGAGCGACGCGCCCTTTACAAAAACGAGCAGATCGTAACCGCCCGACATAAGGTAACAAGACTCCACCTCGTCGAAGCGCGCGAGGCGTTCGGCGAGCCGGTTAAAACCACCGCCGCGCTCCGGCGTGATCTTTACCTCGATCACCGCCCGCACGGTGGCGGCCGCTGCAGCCTCGTTGGAAAGATCGAGCACCGGACGCCAGCCGAGAAGGACTTTATCCTTCTTCAACTGCTCCAAGTGCTGTTCGACTTCGCTCACGGACAAGTTCGCGACCTGCGCGATTTGCGCCGTCGTGAGATTGCCGCCTTCGAGTAACAGCTTAAGAACAGGGTTCATAGGGACGGCGTTTATCCGGCACCCCACCCGTTTTGACGAGGACGAAAATTGGCCCGCCTCCACCCTGCCACCGTTACTCGAAGCGGAGTTGCATCGCGTCCCAAACTTCACCCAATCTACAGTCTCCATGTTCGAATCTCTCACGGAAAAACTCGGCAGCGCGCTCCGCAATCTTCGCGGGGTCGGCAAACTCACGGAAGAAAACATGGCGGACGCGCTCAAAGAAGTGCGCACCGCCCTGCTGGCCGCCGACGTCCACTTCAAGGTCGCACGCGACTTCGTCGAGCGGGTCCAAACCGCCTGCGTCGGCCAAGAGGTGCTGAAGTCGGTCACGCCCGGCCAGCAAGTGGTCAAAATCATCAACGACGAACTCGTGCAGTTGCTCGGCGAAGGGCAGACCACGCTCTCTCCCGCCCGCCCGCTCAAGGTTCTGATGGTTGGTCTTCACGGCTCCGGCAAGACCACCTCAACCGCGAAACTCGGCAAGTTGCTAAAAAAGCGCGGCTACAAGCCTTTCGTCGTCGCCTGCGACGTCTACCGCCCCGCCGCCATCGACCAGCTTGAGATTCTCGCCAAGCAGGAAGAGCTCGGCTTCTACGCCGACCGCAGTTCCCGGGACGTCACAGCTATCGGCGCCGCGGCACTTGCCGCCGCCGATGCAGCCGGCACGGATTGCATGATCTTCGACACCGCCGGCCGACTTCAGATCGACGCCGACCTGATCGAAGAGGTCAAAAAACTCCGCGCCCGCATTCAACCCGACGAGGTCTTCTTGGTCGCCGATGGCGCGCTCGGCCAAGAAGCCGTCAATGTAGCCAAGGCCTTTCACGACGCCCTCCAGCTAACCGGGCTCATTCTGACCAAGCTTGACGGCGATGCCCGCGGCGGCGCGGCGCTTTCGATCAAGAGCATCACGGGCGTTCCGATCAAATTTGTCGGTACCGGCGAAAAAACCGGCGATTTCGACACGTTTTATCCCGACCGACTCGCGTCCCGTATCCTAGGCATGGGCGACGTCGTTTCCCTCGTCGAGCGGGCGCAGGAAAACATCGATCAAAAAGAAGCCGAGCGCATGGCCGAAAAAATGCGCAAAGCCGATTTCAACCTCGAAGATTTTCTAGCCCAGATGCAGCAGATCAAGAAAATGGGCTCCATGCAGAGTATCGTCGGGATGATGCCCGGTATGAGCGGGGTTCAGCTACCCGACGATTCCGAACGCCAGATGGGCAAGACCGAGGCCATTATTCTTTCAATGACTTTGAAGGAGCGCCGAAAGCCCGATATTCTCAATGGCGGTCGGCGTCAGCGGATTGCCAACGGAGCAGGTGTAAGAATCGTCGAGGTAAACCAAGTGCTGAAGCAGTTTCAGCAGATGCAGAAAATGATGAAGATGATGAAAGGTGGCGGTGCTAAAAAGATGATGCGCCAAATGGAGTCCATGAAGGGCCGCGGCGGCTTCCCCGGCTTCTAAATCCAACAATCGTGACGGACTCCGTCGAAGCGTATACGCACAAAAAAGCCGGCCTTTTTCAGGCCGGCTCTTTAATGGGCAAAAATCCCCCGTAGATTACTCGCGACGAGAATTGAGCAAGTAGAGCAGATACATCAGGGAGCTGACGAATGCTGCCACGTAAGTGAGCGCGGCCGCATTGAGCGTCGCGGTCACTCCAGGCATTTCGTCCCGATCAATGATCCCGAGGCCGACCAACTCGACCCGGGCGCGGCGGCTGGCATCAAACTCCACGGGCAGAGTAACGAACTGGAAAAATGCCAGTACCGCATAGCACAGAATTGCGATGTCCAACATCATGCCAGTGAGGCCGCTCGCGAGGAAGAAGCCGGCGATCATCACGATCGGCAAAGCCCGCGTCACAATATTGGTAGCCGGCACCAGCGCCATTCGCAGCTTGAGCATCGAGTAGCCGATCTTGTGTTGGATAGCATGGCCTGCCTCGTGCGCGGCGACCCCGAGGGCGGCGAGACTGGTACCACGGTAATTTTCCTCTGAGAGCACGAGCCGCTTGTTGATCGGATCGTAGTGATCGGTGAGGTGACCGTCGGTCGAGGCAATCTCGACGTCGGTGATTCCGGCGCGAGCCATAACCGCTTCGGCGGCCTCACGTCCGGTGATCCGACCACGCGAAGGAATCTGAGCGTTTTTATTGTAAACGCTCGACACGCGCATCTGGGCGTAGAGCGAAAAAATCATCACCAAGCCGAGAAGGACCATGAATACCCACGACGGCAAAAAAGACGTCTGGTTGCCAATGAGGGCGAAAGTTAAGGAGGTTGTCATAGTGATTTGGAGGGATGCTCACCCCGGAGGTTCCGGGGAAAGTCATCGGAGAACCCTAGCGAAAACGCGTGAAATGCCAGTGCAATTCACGCGTTTGGAAATGAAATCGCGGCATTCCACCGCGAGTGGCGCCGGATTACGCCAAGTCCGGCACATCCAGCCACCGCCGCTCAGCCCAAGACTGGAGGCCGAGCTCGGCGAGTTGCACGCCTCGGGCGCCTTCCAGCAGGTTCCACGGGAAGGGATCACCCTTCACCACGTGCTTCAGGAAGAGCTCCCACTGCACTTTGAATGCGTTATCAAACACGTCGTTCGTCGGCTGGGTGACCCAGCCGTCCGTGTATTTGATCGGGCTGTCGGTATCGGGACTCCAGACGCAACGCGGCGTCATCGAGCCGTGCTGGATCACGCAGTTACGAAGGCCCGCGACGGCGCTGCCGTGAGTGCCATCGACCTGCAATGTGAGCAAATCATCGCGGCGCACGCGGACGACCCACGAGGAGTTGAAGTGACAGATCACACCGTTTTTCAGCTCAAACGTCGCATATGCAGAATCGTCAGCGGTGCACTTGTAGGGCTTGCCCGCTTCGTCCCAACGCTGGGGGATGTGCGTGGCGCCGAGGCACGAGACCGATTTCACGTCGCCGAACAGATTCTGAATCACATACTGCCAATGGCACAGCATATCGACGATGATACCGCCGTCGTCTTCTTTGCGGTAATTCCAGGACGGGCGCTGCAATTTCTCATTCTCGCCGGTGAAAACCCAATAGCCGAATTCGCCGCGCACCGAGAGAATCTTCCCGAAAAATCCGGTATCGATCAGATATTTTAGCTTCAGCAATCCCGGAAGCCAGAGCTTGTCCTGCACCACACCGTTTTTGAGTCCGGCCGCCGTGACTTCTTTGTAGAGCGCGAGCGCCTCCGCCGAAGTCGTCGCCGAGGGTTTCTCGCAGTAAATGTGTTTCTTCGCCGCGATGGCCTTGCGCACGCCGATGGGACGCTGCCCGGTCAGCGTTGCGTCGAAATAGACTTGGTTGCCGGCGTCGGCGAGCGCGGCGTCCAGATTCGTGCTATAGCGCTTCACGCCCGCGCGCGCTGCCAAAGCGGCCAACTTAGACTCGCTGCGACCAATCAAGATTGGGTCGGGCATGATGACCTCGCCATCAGCGAGCTTGATGCCGCCCTGCTCGATGATGGCCTTGATTGAGCGCAACAAGTGTTGATTGGTGCCCATGCGTCCGGTGACGCCGTTCATGATAATGCCGACCTTGTGTGTGATCATAATAATTGAGGATTCAAGACTGGAGCGTGAAATAACGTACAATACCCTACGCCGATTCCGCCGCTTGCGTTAGCACAAAAGCGACGGATTATAGCACCAAAACGACTTTCATGCATGCTTGGAGCCCTTTGCTGATTCAGAAGATTGAAATCCACGCCTTGGGTTTCGTCCTGCGCAAACTTCAACTCAACCGCCACCGCGACGCCGAGGTTGCTCCCCACCGCCACGCCTACGCCCAACTCATCCTCTATCTTTCCGGCGAGGGCATCCAGTCCACCATCGGACGTCGTCGACCGGCCCGCGCCGGAGACTTGTTTATCATCCCCGCGGGAACTCCCCACGGATTTTCCGTTTCCGGCCCAAGCCGTCCCCTGTGCCTCGTTCTCGATTACGAGTTGGAAGATGCACGCCGGATAAGATCGGCGCACCGCACGCTGCTGCCCGCCGCACTCAACGAACTCCACACCTTACTCTCCCTTATTCCACGAAAAGGCCGGCTCACGCTTTCGGACTATTCCACAATTCTCGCCGTCGTCGCTCGCTTACTGGAACCGGCAGCCAACAAAACAACTCCACCTCCTTCGCTCCTCGAACAGCTAACCGAGCCGATCCGCGCATCCGTCGCGCTCGGCAAGGTCGCCCGCGATTTCGGCTACCACCCCGATCACCTCAGTCGTAAATTGAAGCACGAATCCGGGCTCAGCTTACGTGATCTTCGTGACCGCCTCCGGCTCGAGGCCGCCCAAAAATCCCTATGCTCCAGCCACTCCATTGCAGAGGCTGCGGTCCAGTCGGGCTTTGAGGACCCCAACTATTTTGCCCGCTGGTTCCGCCGTCGGACCGGTCAAAGTCCCAGTAAATGGAAATCTTGAGGCGAGCTGCGTCGAAATAACTCAACCGTTTTTTCGCGGACCAGCAGAGCGACGGGAACGAGTATCAGCAGGAATCGAATCCCCACTTCTTTTATTCCAACGACGAGTTAACGGCCAACATTCGAGACGCCACTCCAGGCACCATGATTTACAACGTCACGACCCCGATTCCGAGCAATTGAAGATGAGCCGCGTCCGGGGCTGGCGGTGACTTTTCCCCGATGGGCATGCAGACCGCCGAACGCAGCCAGTTCGCAGCCGCGAGCAAGCGGTCCATCTTTGCCGCACTCACCGAAGCCCACGCGACGTATTGCCATCGCTCCGGTTCCGGGATCGATGCGGGAAAATCCCAAAGCCCTAGCAAGGCCGCGCCGGTTTCTACTTGGGTAAACTCGAGAATTGCCAGCTCGCTTTCGACCGCCTCTTCCGGAAATCCCGCGCGAGCGAAAGCGGAATATCGGCGATTCCGGCGCAATCAGCCACAACCGCGGCAACACCGCGCCCATCATCGCCGGTAAAACGAGCCCAACAGAAATAACTGCGCCCAGCGCCAGCTTCACCCAGAGCCCCGCGCCATAAAACCAAGTTCGCCAGCTCGTGGCCCAGAGACTCCCACCGGCGGCACCCGCCACAAACGCCATTAATCCCGCGCCCTCCGCCACCGCGCTGCTGGCCCATCCTATAAAGCCGCCACGAACCTAACCGTTTCCGCCACCACTTCCGTCGTCGTCAGGATCCGCAAATGCCCGCGTCCCGGACACGGCACCAAACGCGCCCCACTCCACTGCGCCACGAACTCCTCCGAACCTGAATACTCGGTGTAGTCGTCTTGTGGATCATGAAAAACCAAGGCGGGGCATGGCGCCCGGCGCGCCACCACGCGCATATCCACATCCTCATCTTTCCAACCGACGCGTCGCTCCGCCGCCCCATAAAACAACGTCCGCACTTCAGGCGTCAGCTCAAGCCCCGCAGCCACCCTCTCCATGCGCCGACGGTGGCTCAGCGGGGGTGCAATCATCACCAATCCTTTGGTCGTGAGTCCGATCATCGTCGCCATCGCCGCACTCGCCGCCCCCATCGAGTGGCCGATAAGCGCGTGCACCCCACCCCGCTGCACCGCGATTTCCACGATGCACTCGGCCAAACGCGGCACCGATGCCTCGACTCCCGGCGACTCCCCGTGCGCGGGTCCGTCGAAGGCCACCACTTGAAAGCCCGCCGTCACCAGAGGCGCCGCAAACGCGCCCAGTTGCGACCCCCGGCCCGCCCAGCCGTGCACCAGCCCCACCACGGGTGCAGTCTCACTTCCCCACGTCCAGGCCGCCAACGCGCCCGCCCGCGTCGTCAACATCCCGCGCCGGGCCGTCTCCATATACCCGGCCTCACGTGGCGGCATCCTCGACGGCGGCGGCGGGCGCAAAAAGACATCCACCGCCAGCTCCGCCAACTCATCCGCCGTTGCCACCTCCGGCCACACCAGCCCGGCCCGCTCGACGACAAACTTCAGCCGCTCATGCATCAATCGACGGAAGCCAACCGTCCGCGTTAAACTCGACCGACGACGAGCGAAGCATTTGTCCCGCCGAACCCGAAGCTGTTCGCGAGGGCGTAGTCGACGCGCTTCGTCACTGCCACGTTGGGCGTGAAATTCAGCCCAAGCGCCGCACACGCGGGGTCGATGTTGTCCAAATTAATCGTGGGCGGAACCACGCCGTGATGCACGGCCAGCACCGCGGCGAGCGCGCCGAGCGCACCCGCACCGCCGAGCAGGTGCCCGGTCATGGATTTCACGCCGCTCACATGCAGCGTCGCCTTCGCGTCGGCAAACACGGCCGCGATCGCCGTCGCTTCCTCCCCGTCACCGCCCGGGGTCGAGGTCGCGTGCGCCGACACATAGCCGACCGACACGGGCTTCACGCCCGCATCAGCCAGCGCCAGTTCCATCGCCCGCCGCGATCCCTCGGCCTCGGGCGCCAGCGACGAAAGATGATACGCATCGCCCGACGCCGCATAACCGCTCAGCTCGGCGTAGATCCGCGCTCCCCGCGCTTTTGCATGCTCATATTCTTCGAGCACCATCGCCACGGCACCTTCGCCGATCACGAACCCGTCGCGATCGGTGTCGTAGGGCCGCGACGCCTTTTCCGGCGCGTCGTTCCGGGTCGAGAGCGCCCGCATCTGCGCAAACGCGCCCACTGAAAGCGGACTGATCGCCGCCTCGGAACCGCCCGCGATCATCACATCGGCCTCACCGCGCTGGATAACCCGCAACGATTCGCCGAGCGAATGCCCGCTCGTCGCGCACGCCGCCGTGTTGCTCATGTTGGGTCCCCGCGCATCGAGTAAAATCGCCAACTGTCCCGAGAGAATGTTTGGCGCAACTTGGATGATGAAGAACGGCGAAATCTTCCGAAACCCACCCGTCTTCCACGTCTCATGCATCGCCTCAATCTCAGGCAGCCCGCCCAAACCCACGCCCATGTTGATCGCCAACCGCTCGGGCCGAAGCGTCGCCCGGACCGCATCGAGCCCCGAATCCACATACGCCTCAAGCCCCGCCCCGAGCCCGAGCTGGGTGAAGCGCCCGAGCTTCTTCACTTCTTTGGGCGTGAGGGGAGCCAACACCGGCTCTCCCGCCGCACCGCGGGGATGCACCGGCGTCGCAATCGGTTTGGTCGGGTCGTAGTTTTTGACCTCGCCCGCGATCTGCGCGGTGCAACCCGTCGCGTCGAACCGCGTCAGCTTCCCGATGCCGCTACGCCCGGCCGTCAGCGACGCCCAAGTCTCCGCCACCGAATTTCCGACGGGCGTCACCGCCCCCAACCCCGTGATAACGACCCGCCGCCGATTACTCTGTGTTGTGTTCATAAATTGGAAATAGCTCCGGTCCCTTAGCAAAACTCCTCGCGCAACATCCGCCGCGCCGAGCTCAACAACGCATCACTCCGCTCCGGCGTATCCGCCGCCCGCGCGAACAGCAACGCCCCCACCAGCGAACTCATCAGATGGGTCACGCGGTCCCGGTTTTTCTCCTCATCCCGCGCCAGCCGCAGGGCCGCGCACAGTCGATCCAGATGCCGCGCAAATCCCCGCGCGTATCCCGCCCTGCCCGCACCGTCGAGCCTCGCCATATCCGCGCCCACCGCGACGACCAGACAACCGGACCCCCGATTGTCCCGGTGTCGGGCCGAAAGATAACTGTCGATGAGCAACCGCGCCCGTTGCCCGGCGGTCGGCAGCCCCGCGATCCGCTCCAAATTGCCCACCGCCGCGTCAAACGCGTCGGTGCACGCCTCGGCCACAAGCGCCGCTTTGTCCTCAAAATGCGCATAAAATCCCCCGTGAGTCAGCCCCGCCCGACGCATCACTTCGTCCACGCCGGTGTTTTCCACTCCGCGTTCCCGAAACGCCGCGCTCGCCGCCGCCACGATTCGGCGCCGGGTGTCGAGTTTGTGCGTCGGAGGATAGCGCATAGCACCAGAACCATTGCCATGACGGTCGTCATATCAACTCTGAAATCTCCCTGCCCGCGCTTTGACAACCATCCCGTCGCATCCTTTCTTACCCGTCCTTTGAACCCGCAGCAGCTTCACCCTTATTGGCGCATGGAATACATCGAAGCGCCGCGCTACCCGGCAGCCCTGAAGCGACCCTTCACCGAACTCCCCGCCCTCGGCGATGACCGCACCGCTCTGATTGTCCACCGGTCACCTTTTTCCTATCTGATCCTCAATCGCTTCCCCTACAACCCCGGGCATCTCCTTGCCGTGCCTTTTCGGGAAGTAAACGACCTGCTCGATCTCACGTCGCCCGAACGCGCCGATCTTATGGAAGAGATCGTTTTCGGCCAAAAGCTTCTCCACGCCGTCCTAAAACCCGACGGCATCAACGTCGGTTTCAACCTCGGTTCCGCCGCCGGCGGCAGCATCGCCCATCTCCACGGTCACCTCGTGCCCCGCTGGTCGGGCGACAATAACTTCATGCCGGTTCTGGGCCAAACCCGCATCTTGCCCCAAGCCCTCGAAGCGATGTGGGACCGCCTCGCCGCGGTTGTCCCCACCTTGCTGTAATCTTCCTCTTTCCGCTTAATCTTTCGTTTTCGTCCTCCGCCCCTGCCGTCCGACCAGAAATCCGCCCGTCCCATTTCCCATCCCTCCGCGTTTGCACACCAAAACCCTCCATTTTCCCAGCGCCCGCCACTTGAGCGCGCTCTACGCCGGCTCCGACCAAAATCTCACGGCCGCCGAGGTCGCGCTCCACGTTCGACTCATCACGCGCGAAGACTGGCTGAAAATCGAACCCTCCGCGTCTGCCGCCACCGGCCCGCAACGCCCACCCGCCGAAGCCATCGCGCTCGCCGCGGATTTCTTTAACTTCCTCCACGCCGCCCGCAGCCAAGGTCTCGCCATCCGCACGCCGGACTTCCTCCGCATTCTGGAGACCTTTGTCCGCGGCGAGGGCGCCGACCTCAAAGCTCTTTACGCCGCGCCGCTCGTGATTGCCACCAACCGCAAGACGATCGTCCCAAAAACCCTCGGCCAAAAACTCTACCTCCAATCGATCCTCAAGAACCCGGTGGTCTTCGGCGTCGGTCCCGCTGGCACGGGCAAGACTTACCTCGCCATGGCTGCCGCGGTTTCCGCACTGCTGAAGAACGAGGTTCAGCGCATCATTCTCACCCGCCCCGCCGTCGAGGCCGGCGAAGCCCTCGGCTTTCTCCCGGGTGATCTCGAGGAAAAGATCCTGCCCTACCTCCGACCGCTCTACGACGCGCTCGGCGACATGCTCGACCCCGCCGACGTCACCCGCCTCACCGAGAAGGGTGTGATCGAAATTGCCCCGCTGGCCTATATGCGCGGTCGCACGCTCTCCAACGCCTTTGTCGTGCTTGATGAGGCGCAGAACACCACGCCCGAGCAGATGATGATGTTTCTCACGCGCCTGGGCGAAGAATCGCGAATGGTCGTCACCGGTGACATCACCCAAATCGATCTGCCCCGATCCAAACAAAGCGGCCTGCTCGAAGTCCGGCGCATTTTGCAAAACATTCCCGGCATCGAATTCCACACGTTCAGCGGCAGCGACGTCGTCCGGCATCCCTTGGTCCTGAAAATCATCGAAGCCTACGAAGCCTACCGCAATCCCATCGGTACCGATAACGGCCCGTCAGAGAAACGCTAGGCCCCGCCTTTTTCCCGCCACCCTCTCGCCTCATGTCCGTAAAAAACCAGTGGAAACTCCTCCTCGGCGGCCTCGGGGCGCGACGCCCCGCCACGTCGGCCGCGCGCTCCCCGGCGCGAGAATTCCTCGAGCGCAGTCGCCTCGTCTCCACGCTCATCTTCCTCGTTACTTTTACCGCCATCGTGCTCATCAGCTCGACCGGCATGACGTCGCTTCGCCAGCCGTTGCTCCCCGGCCAGACGGCCACGGCCCGCATCAACGCCGCCGCTTCGTTCACTTACGTCAGCCAAGAACGCACCGCGGCCGCCCGGGAGCAATTTCTTGACCGGGTCCCGCCGGTTTACCGCCTTGAGTTTGACGCCTTCGAGCGCTTCGAGGCTGCCGCCCGCGACCTTCTCGCCCGTCTCGCCCTCTACGAAACGGCCCACCCTAAAGGCAGCCCGAGCCTAAGCTCTTATCGCAACGAACTCGCCGAAATCGCCGCCGCCTTCAACGCGATCGGTGCTTATCGCACCAGCCCCGAAGACCTCGCCGCCCTTCTCGCCGCCGGCGACGCCACGGCGAGGGCCGGCCTTTTTGAAACCGGGATCAGTGTGCTCCGCGAGCTTCACACCGAGGGCATTCACGACGCCGCCCTCGGCAACCCCGGCAGCGGCGGCATCACCGTTTTCCAAGTTTCCACGCCCAACGGCTCAACCGCCCCGCGTCCCGTGCATTCGAGCGAAGACGCGTTTACCATCCTCCGCGTCAGTCTCGCCACCGAGGGCGTGCCCCGTCCCTCCGCGCAGGCCCTTTTCCGGTTTTTTCGCAACGGCATCACCACCAACGTCACCTTCGACCGCGCCGCCACCCAGCAACGCGAGACCGCCGCGGCCCGCGCCCTCGTGCCCATCTCGGTCAATGTGACCCGCGGCCAAACCCTCATCGAGCCGGGCGACCGCGTGACCCCGGAACAACACGAACTGCTCTCCGCTCACCGCCGCCACCTGCTGGAGCACGGCGACGCCGAACTCAACGAGGGCCTCGCCCTCTTCGGCCGCGTGCTCCTCGTGCTCGCGATGGTCCTTGCCTCCATCATTTACATCCGGCTCGAGGACGCAGAGACGCTCAGGAGCAACGTCCGCCTCGGGCTCCTCGCCCTCGTCGTCATTCTCAACCTCGGTCTCGTCCGTCTCGTCTACGCCCTCGGTGGGGCCGATTTCTTCGTGAACGATGGCTCGTGGGCCTCGACGCTGCCTTACGTCGCGCCCACCGCCTTCGCTCCGCTCATCGTCGCCATTCTCATCGACGCAGGCTCCGCCATCTTTATGGCGCTGCTCATTTCGATTTTCACCGGCGTAATCTACGGCAACCGGCTCGATCTGCTCGTCCTCACTTTTCTCGCCTCCCTGGTCGCGATCTACTTCGCCCGCGACGCCCGGCGCCGCGGCCGCGTCGTGCGCTCCGCCGCCGCCGGCGGTCTTACGGTCGCGGTCTTCGCCGCCCTCATCGCCTTTGCCGACCAGACCCCGCTCGATACCCTCGCCCGCCAGATGTCGGCCGGCGTTCTCACCGGGCTCTTCACCGGCGTCGCCGTCGTTGGCCTGCTCCCGGTCCTCGAGTCTCTTTTCAAACGCACCACGGACATCACGCTTCTTGAGCTCACTGACTACAATCACCCTCTCTTGCGCCGCATGCAGCTCGAAGCACCGGGCACCTATCACCACTCACTCGTCGTCGCGCAACTCGCCGAAAACGCTTCCAACGCCATCGGCGCCAACCCGCTCCTCGCCCGCGTCTGCGCGCTCTTCCACGACATCGGTAAAACCGAACACCCGAATTTCTTCACGGAAAACCAACGCGATCGCCAAAACCCCCACGACGACCTCGATCCGCTTGAATCCGCCCGGATAATCAAACGCCATGTCTCCGACGGCGTCGAACTCGCCGCCCGCCACCACCTCCCCCGCGCCGTGCTCGACGTCATCGCCCAACACCACGGCACCAACCTCGTCCGCTATTTTTACCAGCAAGCCGTCTCACTTTCGATTGCCCCGGGTTCCTCCACTTCGCCGGCGTCCGCCTCCGCCGCCCCAACCGGCGCCAATAGTTCGGCCTCGAAAATCCCCGACGACGCGCCCTTCCGCTACGATGGCCCGCGCCCTCAGTTTAAGGAGAGCGCCGTCATCGCCCTCGCCGACGGGGTCGAAGCCGCTTCTCGCTCCCTCCGCTCCGCCGACGCCGCGCAACTGGCCGCCCTGATTGATAAAATTTTTCTCGATCGCATGGCGGAGAAGCAACTCGACGAAGCGCCGCTCACCTTCGAGGACCTCGCCCGCATCAAGAACAGCTTTCAGTTTACTTTACTCAACATGCTCCACGGCCGCGTCGCTTACCCCGCTCCCGAGTCCGCCAAGCCAGCCTCGGCCGGAGCTTGAGGCCGCCCTCTCCGCCTCCTTTGACTGGCACCCTTTCACGCGTAGTCGCGGCTCAAACCATGCCCCACGCCACCGCCCGCGAGATCACCATCGCCAACCGCTACCCCCGCTTGCGCCTCGACCGCGCCGCCCTCATCCGCGCCATCCGCACCCTCGACACGGAATTCCCGAAATCAAGGAGCGCACCGCCGACATCAAAATTTCCATCCTGCCCGCCCGGCGAACTTTCTCTCGTCTTCCTCACCGATCCCGCGCTCGCCGAGCTCCACGGCACATTTCTTGACGATCCGACCGTCACCGACGTCATCACCTTCGAAGGCGACCCCGCCCACGGCACCGCGGGCGAGATCTGCATTTCGGTTGATGCCGCGCTTCGCCAAACCGCTCCGCGGGCCAAAGCCGCCTTCGCCGCCGAACTTCTCCTTTACGTTGTCCACGGCTGGCTTCACCTCGCCGGTTACGACGATCTGCAACCCGCCAAAAAACGCCTTATGCGCCGCGCCGAAGCCCGCGCCCTCCGCCTGCTCGGCCCGCAGACAATTTTCACGCTGCGCTGAAATCCGTTTCCTTTTTCCACCGCGTTTTTCCGTGCATCGCCCGCTCCCGAACCGCTAATTCTACCAGCATGTCCGTGACGTCATCTCTACCCAACACCGAGTCCCGCTTGGTCACCTTTCGCAACGCCTTCATTTCCGGCGCCCTCCTGCTCGCCCCGCTGATCGTCACCGTCTGGGCCTTTGCCCAAATCATCGCGCTCGTCGGCGGCACGGTGCGTCCGCTCTTTTTTGACCGCCTGCCCGCCACGTTGCGCGACCTGCCGTTTCTCTGGGATGTCGTCAGTACCATCAGCGTCGTGCTCATCGTGACCGCCCTCGGCTATGTCTCGCGCTATGTCTTCGGAAAATTTTTCGTCAGCATTGGCGAGCGCTTCATGCTCAGCATCCCCGGCGTCAGCGCGGTGTACAATACGGTCAAACAGATCGTCGACACGTTCGGCACGCAGAATAAAAACCTCTTTAACCAAGTCGTGCTCGTCGAATTCCCCCGGCCCGGCATTTGGGCCATCGGCTTTCTGACCAACAAAACCCAAGGGGAAGCTCAGGCCAAAACCGCCGAGGAGGTCTGGACCGTATTCGTCCCCACGACCCCAAATCCCACCAGCGGCTTCCTGATGCTTTTTCCCACCCGCGACATCACTCCTCTCGAAATGAGCGTCGGCGAGGGCATGAAGATGATCATTTCCGGCGGAGCCGTCGTCCCCCCTTGGCCGGCCGTCAAAGCCGCCGATCTCGCCAAGTAACTCCCGCGCCCACGCGCCCTGATTCCGATTGTCCCAATCGGGTTTCGGGTCTCAGAAACCGAGAATTTCCCGATGCCCGGCCGCCAGCTCCAGACCGAGGCCTTCGTCCTCCTCAAGCGCCCGCCCGCCGATTCGTTTCAGACGTTCAGTCTCTTCTCCGCCGAACACGGCACGCTTCTTGCCCTGCAACGGCTCCCCAAGAAGAACGCCGCCAACCACCTCGCGCTCGATTTGTTCGACGAGGTTGCTCTCTCGCTTGAGACGTCCAACCAAGGTTCCACCTGGTTCATGAAAGAGGTCCGGCTCCTCGCCCGCCCCACCGGCATCGGCCGCAGTTATTCCACCCTCATGCTCGCGTCGTCGTTCACCGCCCTCATCGCGCGCAATCCCGTCCACGAGGACAGCCGCACCGCCGTCGCCGGCCTCCTACGCACCGCTCTCGCCGCTTTCGCGCACTCTCCCCGCGCCGATATCGTCTTCTTCAAGAGCCTCTATTGTTTCGCACGCGACGAGGGCTACCCCGTAAAGCAGCAGTGGTTTCCTTCTCTCGCGTCCGCCGAACAAGCGCTCGCGGTCGAACTCCTCAACCGTCCCCTCGCCGCCCAAACCGCCGCACCCGAATTCACCGCCCGCCTCACCCGCCAGCTCGAAACTTATCTCCGCAACGACACGGAGATTCTCTTCGACTAAAACGGCCGATCGCCACCCGTCGCCGGGTTAGCCAACGCTGCGCCTGCGACCTGGCACTTCTCCTGTCTTGCCCTCCGCGCCTCTTCCAAATCCGCCCGGAATCTTCCGCCGCCTCGGCGCCGCCGGCCCGGCCGTGGCGGTGCTCTCCATTTTGCCGCCGCTCGGCAGCTTTCTGCTCCTTGCCACGCTCACCACGTTCGCCCCGTGGCTCCGCGAAAATTTCGCCCTCGGCGTCGTCATCTATTTCTTCGCCGCCATCGCCCTCGTCGGCCTTTCGTTTCTTCCCAGCTTCGCCGCCGCCATGTTCGCCGGTTGGACGTTTGGTTTCGGTCTCGGATTCGTGTTGTCCATGGCGGCCTTCACCGCCGCCTCGCTCGTCGCGTATGCGATGGGGCGGTGGATCGTGCGCGACCGCGTCGTCGCCCTCATCGCGGAGAACCCCGCCGCGCTGGCGGTGCACCGGGCCCTGCTGGGTGATTGGCGGCGGATTATTCTCGTGACCGCACTGCTGCGTGTGTCGCCGCTGCCCTCGTTTGCCGTCGTCAACTTCATCCTCGCCTCCGCTCGCACCCCGCTCGGCGGCTGCACCGTCGGCACCGTGATCGGTCTGATTCCGCGCACGGCCGCCGCCGCTTTTGCCGCCGCCGGGATCGAGAAACTGCACGCCGAAAACCTCACCGAAACTCCGCTCTGGGTCTCCATCGGTGGTTTGTTGGCCTTCGTCGTCGCCAGCCTAGCCATCGGGGTGCTCGCCCGGCGCGCGCTCACCCGGGTGGCCCGCCGTTGATTTCGCCGCGTTCGCCCGCGCCGCACTTTCCATTTTCCTTCCGCGCCAACCGCGTGTTGCGTGAGAGGCCCATGGATTTCTCCCTCGACGCCCGCACCGCCCGCCTGAGCGTCGGCGAGTTTTCCGATTTCACTCTGGGCCCCCGCGAAAGCTCCGGCGGTCCCCAAGGCATCTGGCGCGCGCAACTCGGCACTTACTGGCACCAACAGCTCCGCGCCCAAGCCACCACCGAGCACGGCTCCGCTGCCGAATTTGAAGTCTCGATCGAGGGGCGCGTTTTCCACCGCGGCTGGACCCTCACCTTCAACGGCCGCATCGACCAACTCCTCCGGCTCGCGCCCAAACCGCTCCCCGAAAAATCTCTCCCAGCAGGTGACGCTGCGCTGCGGCCGGTGCCGCCATCGCCCTCGGCCATTGTGCTCCGCGAGATCAAGACCGTCACGCGCCCGCTCCCCGCCGACGAATCCGAACTGCGTCGCGATTACCCCGGCTACTTCACTCAACTCGCCACCTACGTCGCCCTCGCGCGTCTCGGCGCCCTCGGGCCCGCCGTTTCGACGCTCAGCTCCCAACTCATCTTCGTCGAAACCGCCAGCGGCCTTGCCCAAACCCTCGCCCTCACTTCCGCCGACGAACATCTCTTTCGCGTCAAACTCGAGCGAGTCACCGAGTTTCTCGACCTCCGGCTCCGCGCCCGTGAACGCCTCCGTCACCTCGCCTACCGACCGGCCTTTGCCACCCCGCGCCCTGGTCAAGAGACCACGGCCATCGAACTGACCGCCGCCTTCGAACGCCAACCCGCCCTGCTCTTCGAAGCCCCCACCGGCTTCGGCAAAACCGGCGTCCTCCTCGAATTCGCCCTCGGTCAACTTCGCTCCGGCCACTTTGACCGCGCTCTCTATCTCACCAGCAAAGCGACCGGACAACTTCAAGTCGTCCGCACCCTCGCCGCGATGACGACCGACGTGTCCGCCTCTTCACCGTTCAACCCCCAGCTTTCAACTGCGACCACGTCCGTGGCGGCCTGGCACGTTCGCAACAAATCCGAACACTGCATCAACCACACCTTTCACTGCCACCGCGACACGTGCGCCTACTTGGCCGACCTCGAAGCCCGCTGGGCGTCGTCCGGACTTTCCCGTTTTTATCTCCTCGAAAATCAAGCCCGCGACCTCCCCACCCTCCGCGCCGCCGGCCAGTCCGCCCGGATCTGCCCTTACGAAATCACCCGCGCGGCGCTCGCCTTCAACGACGTCTGGATCGGCGACTACAACTACGTCTTCGCTCCGTCGAACCGCACCCTTTTCTTCAACCAACCGGGCTTCGATCCCGCCCGCACGCTCCTCCTCATCGACGAGGCGCACAATCTGCCGACCCGCGTCGCCGACGCCCATTCGCACCACGTCAACGCCGCCGATGCCCGCGCGCTCCTCGCCGAACTGGATCACCTGCACGCGCCCAAGCCCCTGCTCCGCGCATGGGAAAGCTGGGCGCTTTTGCTCTCCGCTCTGCCCGGCGCCGACTCGCTCGACCCCGCGCTCGAAGCCGACGTCGCCGACGCCCTCGCCTCCATCGCGGCCGCTCTCGCCACCGAGCCGATCGATTCCGCCGCGCTCGGCCCGCACTTCGCCTCCCTGCTTTGGTCCACGCCCCAACTCGTCGAGTGGCTCGCCGACCCGTTGCTCAAGAAACTCCTCTGGTCGCCCCGGCCCGCCGAGCTTTCGTTCACCTGCCTCGACGCCGCCGACACCCTCGGCCAAACCCTCCGTACGTTCGGCGGCATCGTGCTGGCGAGCGCCACCCTTTCCCCCACCGCCGAGTTCGCCACCGCCGTCGGTTTCCCTGCTTCCGGCCTTCAATCTTCAACCTCGAACTTTCAACTCCACGGTCTTGCGACCGTGGTCGCCCACACCCCATGGCGGGCCGACGCCTACGATCTCGCCTACGACCTCCGCGTGGATACGTCTTTCCGCGAGCGCGCCCAACACCACGCAACCACCGCCGCCACCATTGCCGCCCTTCACGCCGCAGCCGTTCGCTCCTTCAACGCTCAACCCCCCACGCCCGACTCTGCCTCCGCCGCCATCGCGGTTTTTTTTCCGTCCTACGCCTACGCCGAGATCATCGCCCGCGAGATCGACCGCGACCAGCCCGGCGTCCGCGTCGCCCTCCAACCTCGGCTGACCGACCTCGCCGCCCAGACCGCGTGGGTCGAGGAATCCCTCGTCCTCACCGACGCGCTCTTTCTCGTCCTTGGCTCCAGTTTTGCCGAGAGCATCGACCTGCTCGGCGGCCGCGTCACCCACGCCATGGTCGTCGGCCCCGCTCTTCCCGAAGTGAACGCCGTCCAACGCGCGCGTATCGCCGAACTGCGCGACCTCGGGCGTGAGGCCGCCTTCCGCCGTGTTTACCAAATTCCCGGCATGGCCAAGGTGAACCAAGCCCTCGGCCGCCTCGTGCGCGCCCCCGGCCAACGCGCCCGCGTCCTCCTCCACTGCCGCCGCTTCGCCGAACTCAGCTACGCCCAACTCCTCGCCCGCGACTACCAGTTCGGCCAAAACATCGCCACCGATTCCGAACTAACCGCCTGGCTCGACCAAACTTGTCTGACCCCGCAGAAACATCTTTGATCACCTTCGCGTTCTTTACCGCCGGTGTAACCTGCTCCCTGAGAATCCGTCATTTTCCGACCTCACTTTAGCATCCCCACAGCTCCCATGACTCACTTTCATCGCTTCGCCTTGGTTCTCTGCTGCATCTTCCCCCTTCTCCTCGGGACCGCACACGCCCAAGCCGGCGGCAACGCCGTCAATATCCCGGGCATCGGCCGTGTCGTCATCAACCCCGATGGCACCATCACCCTCCCTGGCGGCCAGACGATCGCCGTGAATCCAAACGGGACGATCACCCTTCCCGGCGGCCAAGTCATCAACCTGCCCACCATTCCCGGAGCAGGCGGCGGCGGTGGTGGCGGTGGTGGCATCATCAACCCAAACACGGACCCTCGCATCATCGCCGGCACCGCCATCGTCATCGGCGACGAAGCTTCGGCCGCCGTTGTGGTCCCCAACGCCGGCGGCGGCGGTGGACTCATCAACAATACCGCGACTTACCTTTGGACGATCACAGGTGGCCGCTTGGTCTCGTCCGATCTCACTCGAGCCAACATCGACTACACCGCCGACCAAGCCGGCACCGTCCGCCTGACCTGCGTCGTCACCGTGGCCGGTGCCCAACCGTTTACCGCCACCGCCGATGTCACTGTCGTCGACCCGGCCACCGCCGGCGTGATCACAACCACCCCGACCCTCGCCGCCGCCACCACCGCTACGGGCACGGCTTCGGTCCCCGCCGCCCAGAACGCCGATCGCACCATCCGCTGGACCGTCACCGGATCGGGCGCCCGCATCACTGCCGGCGCCACCACCAACCAAATCACCTTCATCCCGGGCGATCCCGGTATCAAAGAGCTCACCTGCGCCGTTACCTTAACCGCCGCTCGCATCACCGTCACATTACGCTCGTTCATCGTCGTTCAAGGCTCCGGGCCCGCCGTCACCCTCACCGTCAACGGTGGCTTCGGGGGTGGCACTTACCCGGGCGGCTCTCGGGTTGACGTCTTCGCCGCCGTGCCCGCCGCCGGCCAAGTGTTTGACCGCTGGACCGGCGACACCTCCGTGCTCGGCACCGGCCCGATCGCCCCGCTCAACTCCCGGATTCAAATCACCCTGCCCTCGACGCCTGTGACGCTCACCGCGACCTACAAGGCGGCGCCGGCTTGGGTCCCGCTCACCGTCACCTCGTTCAATCCCCAGCAATTCACCCCCCAAGGCGCAACCGCTCCCACCACGGTGACCGCCAATCTCACCTACTACATTCCGCCCGCCGCGGCCGGTGTGGTGTTCTTCCTTCATGCCACCGGCGACTCCGCCGCCACTTGGTTCAACTCGCCCGAGTCGGCCCTGCTCATGCGCGATCTCGTCGCCGCCGGCTACGGCGTCGCCGCTCTCAGCAGCGTCAACCGCACCGCAGGTAATTGGAATGCCCAAACCGTCCTCGCCAACAATCCCGACGCGCTCAACCACGTCGCCGCCCTCAACAAGTTTGCCGCCGACGGCCTGCTGCCAGCCTCACGTCCCGTCTTTATGATCGGCTTCGCCGCCGGTGCCGGAGCCGCCGCGCGTTTCGCCGATCTGCTCATCGCCGCCACCCCGGCCCGCCCCGTGCGCGGCACCGTGATGTATTGCAACGCCGGCAACGAAACTTCGTCCGTCGTCGGGCGCGTGCCCGCGCTCTTTGTCCTCGCCGACAACGACAGCACCCTCGGGGTCAACGGGGCGACCACCGCCCGCACCAACAGCCAACTCCTCGCCGGTCGCGGCATCGCCTCCAGCGTGTTCAACAACGTCGCGTCCCCGGTCCACCCCGGACGTTTCCGCGCTCTCGGTGTGACCAACCCCGCTTTCACCAACACCGATGCGACCACCGTCTGGAACGCCGTGAAGGCCGCCGGCCTCATCGACGCCAACAATTACGTGAAGGCCATCCCCACCGAGACCGCGCTGGCCGCCGCGATTCCCTTCGCTTTCCAAGCCCGCCGCGCCGACATCGCCGCCCAGCTTGAGACCGCCTATGCCGAGCAAGCGTTCACCAGCGACGCCAATGCCCGCGTGGTCTCGTTCATCGGCGCCCGTGGAGCGGAGACCCCCGCGGCACCTGCCGGTCGCATGATGAGTCTTTCGACCCGCATCAAGCTCGCCGCCGCCGGCGACACCCTCACGTTTGGTTTCAGCCTGATCGGCTCGCAAAAAGCCACCTTGCTCGTGCGCGGCATCGGCCCCGGTCTCGCTGCCTTTGGAGTCCCCGGCACCATCGCCGCACCGCGCCTCGAGATCCGACCCGCCGGCGACGCGAAGACCTTGCTTGCCGTGAACGAGGGTTGGGACCAAGCCCCGAGCAACGGCCCCGTGATCGCCGCCGCCGCCGCCGCCAACGGCGCTTTCCCGATCGCCGCCGACAGCGCCGACGCCGCCGTCCTCATCGAGCTCAACCCCGGCAACTACACCGCAACGTTCAAGGGCATCAACGGCACGACCGGCGAAATCCTCGCCGAGGCCTACGATATCTCCAAAAACGGCACCCGACTCGCCAACCTCGCCACGCTCGCCAATCTCGCCAACCCCGGCGACATCGTCACGGCCGGCATCAGCGTGAGTGGCAATCCCCGCACGTTGATCGTGCGCGGCGTCGGCCCCGGCCTCGCCGACTTTCTGCCCGGTTCGTTACCCGATCCCAGCATCAACATCCTGACCGCGACCGCTACCCCTCAAAGCGTCGCCGCCAACAACAATTGGAGCACCGGCGGCAGCCAAACGACGCTTGCCGCTGCGTTCCCGATGGTCGGGGCCTTCCCGCTCAAAACCGGCAGCGCCGACGCCGTCCTCGTCCACGCCTTCACTCCCGGCGGCTACAACATCCAGACGACCGCCGCCGCCGTCCCCGCCAACATGGCCAATCCCCCCGCCCCCACCGGCACGCTCCTGATCGAAGTCTACGAGGCGCCGTGAGGCCAGAGTGTGCGGGATCGCGCCCGCTACGGCCGCACCACGACCTGAGTGCGGAGTTTTTTCTGAAAATATTTCCCGGCAAACGTCGCAAGATCGGCCACCGTTACGGCGTCGATCTTGGCGTCGTAGTCCTTCCAGGCGTTGATCGGCTGACCTTGCAGGGCGTTCAAGCTGGCTTGGAGCGCCCGCGACGCGTTGGTCTGCATCGAGGCCCGTTGACCCGCTTTTAGCCGCGCCTGACACCGGCGCAGCTCCACCTCCTCAACGCCGCCCGCTTGCACGCGCGCGATCTCCGCGTCGATCTCGGCCAAGACTTCGCCTTCCTTCCCCGGCTGCGTGCCGGCGAAGAAATAAAACATTCCCGTATCGAGCCCCAGCACCCGGCCGGAGCGAACAAAATACGCGAGGCCTTTTTCCTCCCGCACCCGCTCGAACAACCGCGAAGCCATGCCGCTGAACAACTCGTCCGCGACCTCGCCGACATGGTAGTCCGGCGCATGAACCCGCGTGCCTGGAAACGCCTGCAACACCACCGCCTGCTCGCGCGGTTGTTTCTCCACGAAATCGCCCGCTTCGGCGGGCAACGCCATCGGCCGCTCTCCGGGTTGCGCCGTGGGCACCCGGCCCTTGGGAATTTTGCTCAAAAATGCCTTCAACTTAGGCATCAGCTTTTTTGGATCAAAATCGCCCGCGACCGCGAGGACCACGTTGGACCCGACAAACAGGCGCCGGTACAGTGCCCGCAGCGCCGCAGGCGTGAGCGCCTTTACTCCCGCCTCATCGCCGCTCGCATCGAACGCCAGCGGGTGTGCACCGAAAAATTTCCGACGGGTGAGTTTCCGCGCGAGTGTCACCACGTCGTCCGCGTCATCGGCCAGACCGGCGAGTTGCGCGTCCTGTTCGAGCTTGAACGTGCCCGGCTTGAACGCGGGGGCGAGCACCGCGTCGGAGATCACCGCCAGCGCCCGATCAAAATCCGGCGGCAAAACCTCCGCCGCCAGTCCGAGGCTGTTGTTGCCCGAGAGCGGATGGAACGACCCGCCCACTTCTTCGATGAACTGCGCGACTTGGGCCGCGCTGCGTTTGCCCGCATCCTTGGTGAGCATCGTGGCCAGCAATGACGACGAGCCGCGTTGTCCCGATTCCTCGAACAGCGGGCCGCCCGTCACGGCAAGGCGCAGGTGCAAATTCGGCAGACGACGATCCGGCTGCAGCAGCAAACGCGCCCCATTGGGCAAAGTAATTTCAGAAAAATCCGGACGCGATGATTGGCTGGCGACGGCGGCGGCGGCAGTCGCCGTCGTTTCGAGGGGATTGAGTGAAATAGAATTCAACCGCTCGGGCCGCAGGTAAGCCCGCAGCACCCGCTTCAAATCGGCCGGCGTGACCGCTCTAAGGCGCTCAAAGTAAGCGCGACTGTAGTCGAGATCGCCCACGACGACCTCCGCCGCCCCGAGGCGCGACGCTTGGCCACTCATCGTTTTGCGCGTGTTGATCTCGCCGACGACGACTTGTCGCATCGCCTTTTTCAGTTGGGCCGCGGTGAACCCCTTGGTCGCGCAACGCTCAAGCGTGCGCATGATCGCGGCAACCGCGGCGACCCGCTTCGCGGCGTCCGCCGAGAAGCCGATGCAAAAGAGCCCGCTGCTGCCCGGGTTCCAACTCGAAGAATCGATGCTGTGCACCACGCCCGCCTTCTCCCGAACCTCCTGCCAGAGCACGGAGCTGTCGCCGCCGCCCAGCACGGTGGCGAGCAGATCCAGCATCGGCGCATCGGCGTGGGTCAGGCCTGGAATCGGCCAGGCGAGCGCGCCGCGGGAGAGTTCGACTTTTTCAAAGCGATGCAGTTCACGCGGGGCCAATTGCACCGGCTCGGCCGGCACCAGCACCGGGGCCAACCGCACGCGGGGGGCCGCGCCGAAGTGTTGCTCCACCAAAACCCGGGTCGCAGCCAGATCCACGTCGCCCACGATCACCACCACGAGATTGTTGGGCACGTAGCGCTCACGGTAATAACCCATGAGATCCTCGCGGGTGACCGCAGAAAACACATCGCGATGCCCGATGATCGGCTGGCGGTAGGGATGCTCACGAAACGCTGTCCCAAACAGCGCATCCCAAAGCCGGTTCTCGGGTTCATCCTTCGTCATCGCGATTTCCCGCAGAATCACGTCTTTCTCTTTCGCCGTCTCGTCGGCCGGCAACGTGGAGTTTAGCACGGCGTCGGCCAAAAGGTCGACCGCCATGCCGGTGTGCTCGCTGGGCAAATCGATATAGTAGACCGTGCGGTCGAACGTTGTGTAGGCGTTGATGTACCCGCCATGCGCCTGCACGGTTGCCGAGATCTCCCGACCCGCGCGGCGGGACGTGCCTTTGAACAACATGTGTTCGAGGTAATGGGAGAGACCGGCACCAAGGTGCGCACCTTCATGCTGGCTGCCGGTTTTTACCCAAACTTGCACCGAGGCCAGCGCCGCCGATCGGTCCGGCTTGATGATCAGAGTCAGCCCGTTAGGCAGCACCGTGCGCTCGACTGGTTCATTCCAAAACGGAGCGAGCAATTTCAGATCAGACGACGATGAGACAGAAACCATAAAGGATGGATGGATTTGGGAACGAAAAAAATGCGCGCATCGGGCTCTAACCCGCCGGCGCCGCTCTAGCGGAAGCCCGCCGGTCTCACCCGGAAGCGGGTGTCCGCCGCTTCGCCGGCTGGAAAGGTTTCACAAATGCGTCCTCAAAAGAATAAATGTCAGAAAAATCTTCTGGCCGATCCTTTTCCGTTTTTGCGAACACATCATACTCGATGAGGTTGAAAACGATGTCGCCGAAGTCACGGCAGCGCTTCAAGCCCCACGCATTGAGCACGGTCTTCGCCAGCGGGCCGTATTGGTCCAGTGCAAACCCACGAATACCATGCAGCAATTCGGGGCCGGAAACATGCCGCGATCGCTCGGTCTTGGATGCTTCCTTTTTGCGAAGTTCCTTGACGGTGTGGTCGAGCCCTTGGCGCACAAAATCGTAGGCTTTTTTATCAAAGCGCGGGTCTTCTTTGCAGATTAGGGCAACAATTTCGGCGAACTCCAAGTCTTGCATGTAAGATCCCTAATGAGACACACGCCCGGCTCGGGTGCAATCCTTGGGTCAAAATTCAAGCAAAAGGACGCCTTCTCGACTACCTCATTTGCGCTCAGTAAAATTGCTTTATGCGTTACAAAACGCACTCGCCACAAACTCCTGTTGTTACGCGTTTTCAGGGAGCTTCATGATCGCTTCCACCCAGACCAACGCACCGATTTCCGGTCACGGAGACGAGCCGGTGGTTATCGTCACCGCCCGCCTCAAAGCTGCAGGCCTACGGATCACGCGGCCGCGCCTGACAATTCTGGCCGCCATGGTAAAGCTGGGGCAGCCCGCGAGCATTGAGGTAATCCACGAGGATCTTGGTCGCCGGGGTTGCGACTTGGTGACGGTTTATCGCTGCATGGCGGTTTTTGAAGAGATTGGGATCGTGCGTCGTTCCTACCTTCACAACGGAACCGCTCTGTTCTCGCTCAACGTCGATGATCGTCCCCGCTACCACGTGGTGAGCAAAACCACCAAGACGGTCGAAGAGCTCGACATAGAGACGACCCGCGAGTTGCACGCCGCGCTGTTGGCCATCGAGACCCTGTTGCTTGCAAGGGGCTACACCGATGTCGGCCATGTTGCCGAATTTTTTGGAACGGCCCCGGCTCATCCACGTCAGACCAACGCCGTGTTGCCTGAATCTGCAGTTCGTTGACCCGCTCCTGCGGCGCGCCTCAGCGCGAAGCCTCCAGGCGAATACGGGGGTCGAGCCAGAGCAGAAGCAGGTCGCTGACCAGTGTGCCAACGACGCCCATCAGGCTGAGCACAACCAGCATCGATCCCGCGAGGTAAACGTCTTCAACCAGCAAAGCGTCCAACATCGTCGGACCGACCATTGGGAGACTAAGCACAAGTGCCACGATCGCACCGCCGGAGACCAACTGGGGAAACATCGCCCCCAACCCTGAAACAAAAGGGTTGAGCGCCATCCGGACCGGATATTTCAGCAACAGTCTCACCGGCCTCACCCCCTTGGCCCGGGCCGTCGTCACATAAGGTTTTTGCAATTCGTCCAAGAGATTTGCCCGCATCACGCGGGTCATCCCGGCCACACCCCCAAAGCCCAAAACCACCACCGGCAACCACAGATGCTTTAAAAGATCCGTGACCTTTGCCCAACTCCAACCGGGCATCGATGCAAACTCCGTCGAGAAAAGCCCAGTGATATTCAGCCCCAACCAATGTTTGGCGGCGAACATGAGCACCAACGAAAGCAGGAACGCGGGCACGGACATCCCCAAGAATCCAAGCAAGGTGAGCGTATAATCACCCATCGAGTATTGCCGGACCGCCGAGTAGATACCCAAAGGCAAAGCCACCAGCCACGTCATGATCAACGTCGCAAACGAGACAATCAACGTGAGCAGAATCCGGTCACCGATGACCTCGTTGACCGGCTTCTCATGCTCCATCGACAAGCCAAGATTGCCTTGCAGTAGCCCGGCGTCAGCCGCCTCAAACGACGTAAACCACGTGAGTCCGATCCAACGCGCGTAGCGCTGCACCAGGGGCTGTTCGAGACCGAAATTATTCCGCAAATCAGACGCCAGCTGCTCGTTGCTGGGCGTGCCCTGCAGCTCGAGTTGGGCGATCCGCGTCGCCACGTAATCTCCAGGCGGGAGTTGCACCAAAACGAATACGATCATCGAGACCACAACCATCGTGGGGAACATGAGCAGAAGCCTCCGACCGATAAACGGGTGCCGCACCGCCACCAGGATCAGCGCCAATCCCAGCGCGAGCAGAAACAGTGTCCGTAAAGTCAACGCAAGGCCTTCGCCCGCGCCTGTGCCGCCTTCGGCCTCCGCCTCGCTCTGGGCGAGAGCGCTGGGCGACGGTGTGACCGCCTCCAACTCCCGCTTGATTTGAGCGGTCACAGCGGGTCCGTCGGCCGGACGAGCCCAAAAGTAGGTCTCAATCCCGGCATTGCCCGGCGACTGCATACCGGCGCCAAACAGCGCGAGTCTCGGGACATTTCGAAAGCCATTCTTCACCACCACCAATTGCGGCGGCGGGGTCGAGATGCTGATCGTCCAGATATTATCCGCCGCGATCTCCAAAGCTTCATTGAACCGTGCCCTTCGCTCCGCCTCGGTCGGCAACGCCGAAGCCTCTTCCAAAATTCGCATCGACCTGAGCAAGGGATGATCCGGCGGAGGCGCCATCGCGGCCGGGCGTTCGAGCACCGCAGGAGCTCCATTCAAGCCTCCGCTCTGATACCAAATTCCAAAACGCGGCGCAAAAAATGACTCGCCGTAAGTCGGCACAAAATTACGGGGCTCAACCAGCGGAAAAAACTCACTCTCGCCGGCCCAAACCGTGAAATCGTGCTCAAATGCGAGTTTCTCCTGGTCGAACAACTTCCTCGCCCGGGACCGGATGGTCAGGCGCACCCCGACCGCCGCCCAGTCATCCACAATGAATTGGGCCGGACCCAAAATCGTGTAATCGGTGAGATTCAGCGCAAACGTCATCCGCGTGCCATCGGCAAACGTCCGATAACCCTCACTGTCCCGGCGCGTCAGCCCCAAGCCATCGAGCAAGCGGTTGGCCTCAGCAGGATCATAAACTGTAAATGCGCCAAAAAGCCGCGGATTGTGATAGGGCGAATCGGGCCCCGGATCGATTTGGGCCGGTCTGGTCTGACCATTAAATTCGGCGTCGATAATGTCGCGCCGGTTGATCGCCAACGAAAGCGCTTGGCGAAAGGCGCGCTGGTTGAGCAAGTCATTCTTCAATCGGGTCTCGGGCCGCTCGGGATCGACGCGCCGGTTGAGATTAGGAAAGACTGTGAACAACGACTGCGTCGCGTGCTTCCAGTGATAGACTTCGTAGCCGTTGCGCGCCGCCCCGCCCAGCAGCAGGGTGTGATCCTCGTATCGGATCTGACGGTCCTGCATCGACGGCTCACCATTGGAAGAAGAGACCGCGATCAGATTGTTCGTCTTTATATCCATCACCAGTCGGTCGAGGTAAGGCAGTTGATTGCCCTGCGGATCGACCGCGCCGTAGTAGGGATTGCGCACAAACGTCTGCGGGGTCGTGGGCGCAAACGTCCGGTAAACCCAAGGCCAAAGCCGCGGATGCTCGGGATTGGTCCACATCTTGAGCCGCTTGTAGAGCGCGACCGGGCTTGAGAGCTTGAACGCCGCCATGGTGCGCTGAATGAGTTCCTGGTCACCCCACTTCGGGTGGTACCGCCGCAAGTAGTGCGCCGGCACGATGTAGTCGGTGTAGTCCTCGTAGTTCATCCCGATTGAAGCGAGTCGCTCGGGAAACAGGGGATTGGGCTCCTCAAAAGTAATTCGCACCCGCAGTTCGTCGATGACTTCAATCCGGCCCAAGCTCGGCCCGGCCCGAAAGAAACGTGGCTGAGCCTGGAAGAAGACGACCTCATCCTCATACCAATAACGCAGGTCCTCGCTCGTAAGCGGATGCCCGTCCGACCAGCGCATACCGCGACGCAAGGTGAAGATAAAAACCTTCTGGTCGTCGGATACCTCCCACCCCTTGGCAATGTGCGGCACGAGCGGGTAACCCTCCGGCGACCAGCGAACCAAATTTGCATAGGACAGCCGCCAAGTAATCGTCGTGAAATCTTGGATCGAGTTGGCGAGGCGATACCAAGTGCCGCCATAGTTCCCGGTGCCCTCGACTCCGCGGATGACAACCGGCTCCGATCCCACCCGCAACGCGACCGGCGGCAATTTCCCCTCCCGCACCAGTTCAGCCAATACGGGGGCCTCACCTTTTGGCCACCAAGCCGCTTGTGCGCCCTCGGAGTAGTCTACGGTTTGAGTCAGCACGAGCGTCTTGGCCGGATCCAGAATCTCGGCCCGACGGCGGGCGGCCTCGACCACGGCGAGCTCTTCGGCCGGGGGCGGGGCCGGCGGAGTCGCGACATCCGGTCGTAGCGCAAGCGCGGCAAGATACAGCAGTGCCGTGATCGCCAGCGCGGCGAGGACAAAGCCACCAACAGGTGCGAACAAGCTCTTCTTCACGGGGGAAACGAATGCCAGAAAAAGTTCACCTCTTGCGAAGGCAACGCTCTTCCCCGGCCCGCCGATGCGCCGTGTGTTGCGCACTTGCCAAGGTCGTCCGCCCCATACTGTGCTTGCGCCTATGTCCCCTTCGATTTCGCGCCGAAACGCTCTCCGCTCATTCGCCGGCGCCGCCGCGCTCGCTGCCCTCGCCCGCCCAACTTCCTCCGCCGTCGCGCAAACCCCTGCGGCCCCAACCATGCCCGCTTCGCCCAATCCCATTCGTCACTCGGTCTGCAAATGGTGCTTTGGCAAAATCCCGCTCGAGGAATTCGCCAAGGCCGTGAAGGAATTTGGCATCGAATCGGTCGAACTTCTCGACCCCAAGGATTGGCCGACCGTCCAAAAACTCGGACTCACCTGCGCACTCGCCACCGGCACGACGACCATTCCCGTCGGCTTCAACCGGATCGAGAATCACGCCAAGTACGTGGCGTCCATGACCGAGCGCATCAATGCGGTCGCCGATGCCGGCCTGCCCAGCGTGATCGTTTTTTCCGGCAACCGCACCGACAAGGCCGGATTCACGGTCAGCGACGAACAGGGCATCGAGAATTGCGCCATCGGCCTCAAGCAGATCATGGGCGTCGCTGAAAAACGTGGCGTTAACGTCATCATGGAACTCCTGAACTCCAAGGTGAACCACAAGGACTACATGTGCGACCGCACCCCGTGGGGCGTGGAACTGGTGAAGCGCGTCGGCTCCGAACGCTTCAAGCTCCTCTACGATATCTACCACATGCAAATCATGGAGGGCGACGTGATCCGCACGATTCAGGAGAACCATAAATACATCGGTCACTACCACACGGCGGGAAATCCCGGCCGGGCCGAGTTCGAGCCCGGCGATCAGCAAGAGCTTTACTATCCGCCGATCATGCGCGCCATCGCCGCGACCGGTTTCAAGGGCTTCGTCGCGCAGGAGTTTATCCCGAAGCGCGATCCCCTCACCTCATTGCGTGCGGCGGTTAAGCTCTGCACGGTCTGAGCGGGGATTCGGGGTTTCCGAAATTGCTCAAGCGCCGGCCAAGAGCCGGCGCAGGGTCTCGTCCACGAGCTTGGGGTTGGCCTTACCCTTGCCCGCTTTCATAACCGGGCCTTTGAAGGCGTTGATCGCACTGTCTTTGCCCGCTTTGAACTCGGCCAACGCTTTCGGATTTGCCGCGATGGAGTCGCGGCACCAAGCCTCCAGTTCTCCCGCATCGCTCGGCGCCGCCGCCAAGCCGAGCCGCGCCACCACGGCAGCCGGCGCCTCGCCCGTCACGAACATCGCGGCAAAGACCTCTTTGGCTGCGGCATTGAGCAAAGTGCCGGCCTCGATGAGGCCGACCAGTTCCGCGAGACTGGCCGGCGTGATCTTCGCGGCCGCGAGCGGAAGTTTGGCCGCACTCAGTTCACGGAGGAGATCATTGGCGATCCAGTTGCCGACCGCCTGCGCACGCCCCGGACCGGCGAGCTTGGCCGACGCCTCGAAAAAGTCGCTCAACTCGCGCTCAGGGATCAGCACCGACGTGATCGTGTACGGCACCTGGTAATCGCGGAGAAACCGGCGCTGTTTGTCGAACGGCAGCTCGGGACATTCGGCGCGAAGTTTTTCCTTCCACGCAGCGTCCACTTGGACGGGCATGAGATCCGGATCCGGGAAATAACGGTAATCGTGCGCCATTTCTTTTGAGCGCAGCGATTGCGACGTGCCGGTCTGTCCGTCGTAGTCGCGGGTCTCTTGGATGAGTTTCCCGCCCGCTGCGACGACCGCCAACTGGCGTTTGATCTCGTGGGCGATGCCGTCGCGGACGTAGGAAATCGAATTGAGATTCTTTAACTCGACCTTGGTCCCGAGCTTGGTCTCGCCGACCGGTCGGATGGAAATATTGGCGTCACACCGGAGCTGACCCTTTTCCATGTCACAGTCGGAAATTCCGCCGTAAATCATCGTGTGGCGGATCGACGTGAGATAGGCGTAGGCCTCTTCTGCCGTATGCATCGCGGGCTCCGAAACGATCTCCATCAGCGGCGTGCCGGCGCGGTTGTAGTCCACGAGCGAATCCGCGACGTGGTGGTTGAGTTTGCCCACGTCTTCCTCGAGGTGAATCCGGGTGAGCGGAATTTTTCTATGCTCGCCCATGATATTGCGGGCAGCGCCGGGCAATTCGATCTCGACCGAACCGCCGATGCAGATCGGTTGGTCGTATTGGGAGATCTGATAATTTTTAGGCGAATCCGGATAGAAGTATTGTTTACGGTCCCACTTGCAGACCGGCGCGATCTCGCAGCCGAGCAGGAGGCCCGCCTTGATGATCGCATCGAGTGCCGCCTTGTTCATCACCGGCAAGGTGCCGGGCAATGCCAGCACGACAGGATCGGTAAGGGTGTTCGGCTCGTGCCCATAACCCGCGACGACGCGGGTAAAAACCTTTGAGTGGGTCTTGATCTGCACGTGGACCTCAAGGCCGATGACAGCTTCGTAGTTCATCAGAGGGAGGGAAACTTCGTGTGCCAGTCGTGGGCCTGCTCGTAGGCGTGGGCGGTCGCGAGAAGGTCGGCCTCGCGGAAGGGCTGACCGATGAGTTGAAGCCCGATGGGCAACCCGCCCGCGGTGAATCCACATGGCAGGCTGAGAGCCGGCAGGCCCGCAAGATTCACTCCGATGGTGTAAATATCACAGAGATACATGGCGAGCGGATCGGCGGATTTTTCACCCAGCTTAAAGGCCGGAATGGGCGACGTCGGCGTAATGAGCGCGTCGACTTCCCGGTAGGCATTGAGAAAGTCCTGCCGGATCAAGGTGCGCACTTTCTGCGCGCGCAGGTAGTAGGCATCGTAGTAGCCGGAACTGAGCACATAGGTACCAAGGATGATCCGGCGCTTCACCTCGTCGCCGAAGCCTTCGGCGCGGGATTTCTGATAAACGTCGAGCACATCCTTCGCGTCTTTTGATCGGTGCCCGTAGCGGATGCCGTCGTAACGCGCCAGGTTCGACGACGCCTCGGCCGTGGCGATCACGTAGTAGGCGTCGAGGCAGTAGCGGGTGTGCGGCAGCGAAACTTCGCGGATCTCGCAGCCTAAGGCTCTGTAGTAGGCGATGGCTTTTTCCACGGCGGCTCCGACCTCGGGATCGAGCCCCGCCCCGAAATACTCTTTTGGGATACCGAGTTTCCACGGCCCGCGGCGGAGCTTTAGTTCGGCCCGGTAGTCGGGAATCTCGGTCTTGAACGAGGTCGAGTCGCGCGGGTCGTGTCCGGCGATCGCGCCAAGCACGATCGCCGCGTCTTCCACCGTGCGGGCAAAGGGGCCGATCTGGTCGAGCGACGAGGCATAGGCAATCAGACCAAAGCGCGAGATCAGGCCATACGTGGGCTTAAGCCCGACAAGGCTACAGAGCGCGGCCGGCTGCCGAATGGACCCGCCCGTATCCGAACCGAGCGTCGCAATCGCAGAGCCCGAAGCCAGCGCCGCGGCGCTGCCGCCCGAGGAGCCACCGGGCGTGCGCGTGAGATCCCAAGGATTGTGCGCGGGACCGAAAGCAGAATTTTCCGTGGAGGAACCCATGGCGAACTCATCGCAGTTCAAGCGCCCATGGAGAACAGCGCCCGCGCTCTGGAGGCTCTCGGTCACCGTGGCGTTGTAGGGCGAAACAAAATTCGCGAGCATTTTGCTGGATGCGGTGAGCGGCTGACCGCTGACCGCAATCACGTCCTTTAGGCCGATCGGAATCCCGTCGAGCGCCCCGCAGGATTGCCCACCCGCACGGCGCGAGTCCGAGGCAGCCGCCTGCGCGAGAGCGTCCGGCTCGTCGAACGAGTTGAAGGCATGAACTCGGGCCTCGACCGCCTTTGTGCGGGCGATCACGGCCTGGGTGAGTTCGACCGAGGAAATCCGGCGGGCCGCTAGGTGCGCGGAAAGTTCGGCGATGGACTGAAAGTGCAGCGGAACAGACATGGTTGTTACTCCATCACCTTGGGGACCACGATCATGTTTTCGCGTTGTGCGGGCGCGTTGCGAAGTGCGTCGGCGACCGCGAGGCCGGGCCGTGCGACATCGGCGGCCCAGATGTTGTGCAGCGGGAAAGCGTGCGCCGTGGGCTCGATGCCGGTGACGTCGATCTTTGAGAGTTGCTCAATATGACCGAGGACGCTGCCGAGTTGGGCGGAAAACCGCACTTTTTCCTCGGCCGTCAGCGCAAGCCGGGAAAGCTCGGCAACCCGGTCGATATTGAGATCAGAGGGAGCGGCCATGGCTATTTTCGGATGAGATAGCCCGAGGTGGCGACCACGTCGTCCTGAATCTTCGTGAAGACCGCGTTTACCTCGTCGTCGGTCAGAGTCCGGTCGGGCGCCCGAAACACGAGAGAGAACGCAAGGCTCTTGGTGCCTTCGGGCAACCCCTTGCCTTGGTAAACGTCAAAAACGGTCACGCCCTCAAGGACGAAGGCATTGCCGACCGCAGCCCGCGCCGACTTGGCGAGGGCTTTTTGGACTTCGCCGGCCGAGGCGGCGGTGGGCACGACGAGCGCGAGGTCGCGCAGCGCAGCAGGTTGCAGACTGAAATCGGCGTAGCGTCTGCGTGCAGCGGTGGCGGCAGCCAATTTCTCCGGGAGAATGGCGAAGATTCCCGCGTAGACTTTGCCCTCGACCCCAAACGCTTTTACCATCGCGAGGCTCAGCAGCCCAAACCGGGCCGTCCAGCCGTGCTGCATCTCGCCTGCGGCGGCGGATTGGCCTTCCTGCCAGCCAAAATAAGGTCCGGTGATCGGCGCGAGCGGTTGCCGGGCAAGATCCACACCGGCCATCGCGGCCAGCGCGACGACATGGTGTTTTGCATGGTAGAAATCGGTGCCGGCACGCGGCTGCCAGTGACGCGCGGAATCTTCGGCGATGATGAACCCGACGGCGGCGCACTCGAGATTCTGCCCGTTGCGCTCGACAAAGACGCGACCGGTTTCGGCGAGACGCGAGACCGCCACGCCCCGGGCTTGATTCAATTTCAGCGAGGCGAGCAGGCCCGTGATGAGCGTAGAGCGGAGGTGCGACTGGTCTTCGACGAAAGGATTGGCGAGCGCCAGCTCGGCTGCTGCCGTCTCGGAAACCCAGGTCTTGAGCTCGGCACCGGGCCGGAGCGTGTAGTTGACGCACTCGTGAAAGTCGTGGCCGACCAAGTAATCGGTGGCACGACGGTTGAAGAGAACCACGGGATCGTCGTCACCCACCAACCCGGGCGATGAGACGACGGCAGCCGGAATTTTTTCCGTACCGAAAAGCCGCAACACCTCTTCGACCAAGTCGATCGGACGATCAAGATCGTCGCGCCAACTCGGGATCGTAATGGTCCAGGCCGGCCCCCGGGCAGGCTGCACCGTCTCCTCTTCGCGGGTGATCGTGAACTCAAGCGCCTCAAAAGCGGCGCGCATCTCGGAAGCTGGAATATCGAAACCCAGCTTCTCGGTGATGTAGTCATGCGTCACCACGATCTCACGCTGCCAAGGAATGTCGCTGCCCGCTTTGACGACCGGGCCGACGACTTGGCCGCCGGCGGTTTCAATGATGAGATCAATCGCGCGCCAAGCGGCTTCTTGGGCCGAGTGCGGATCGACTCCGCGCTCGTAACGGTAAGCGGAATCGGAAGTGAGCCCGAGGCGTTTCGAGGTCGCACGGATCGATTGGCGTTTGAAAATCGCCGTTTCGAGCACGAGATCGACGGTGTCGGGCGCGACGCCTGAATTCTCACCGCCCATGATTCCGGCGATGACCACGGGTTTCGAACCGTCGGCGATCACCAGCATCGTGCTGTTTAGCGCGCGTTCTTTCCCATCCAACGTCGTGAGTGTTTCACCATCGGCCGCGCGGCGGACGATGATCTGCGCACCGGCGAGTTTGCGCGCATCGAACGCATGCAAGGGCTGACCCGACTCGAGCATCACGTAGTTGCCGACATCGACGACATTGTTAATCGGACGCAGCCCGACGGCGGAGAGGCGTTGCTGCAGCCACGCGGGGCTCGGGCCGATCTTCACGCCCGAAATGACGTGGGCCAAGTAGAGGGGACAGTCTTCGGGCACATCGACGCGGACCGAGGCCAGCAGATCGGCACGCGTGGCCGCGTTATCAGCAAGTACTCCCCGAAAATTCTCCTGTGGATAAACCAGGTCCTTTTTGAACCAAGCGGAGAGTTCCCGGGCGATGCCGAGGTGCGAAAGGCAATCGGGCCGGTTGGGCGTGATCTCGATATCGAAAACCGTGTCACCGGGCGGGAGAACCGAGTTGATCGGCGCGCCAAGCAGCGGACGGTCCGCAAGGATAAGCAGGCCCGCGGCGTCCTCAGAGATGCCAAGTTCCTTGGCGGAACACATCATTCCGTCGGAGGATTCACCGCGGATTTTCGATTGTTTGATGACGAAATCCCCGGGAAGCACAGCCCCGGGCAAAGCGACGGGGACGCGGTCACCGACGACGTAGTTCTGGGCACCACACACGATCGTCTTCACGCCAAGAGCATCTCCGAGAGAGACCGTGCAGACCGAGAGCTTGTCGGCGTTGGGGTGCTTGTTGCGCGTCAAAACTTCACCGACGAGGACATTTGTGAGCTGCGGCGCGCCCGTCCGGATGACGTTCTCAACCTCGAAACCGAGAAACGTGATCGCGCGACAGATTTCGTCTTCGGAAATACCGCCGAGATCGACGTAGGATTGGAGCCAATTGCGGGAAATTTTCATCGGAGGGAAATCAGGCGAACTGCTTCAGAAAGCGGAGGTCATTTTGGTAGAAATAACGAATGTCATCGATGCCGTAGAGAAGCATCGCGAGGCGTTCGAGCCCCATGCCGAACGCATAGCCGGTCCACACCTCCGGGTCGTAACCAACCCCTGCGAAAACGGTGGGATCAACCATGCCGCAGCCGCCGATTTCGATCCATTCTTTTTTCACCTTTGGCAGGTGTTTTGCACTGAGATCGACTTCGAAACTGGGCTCGGTGTAACCGAAATAGTGCGGGCGGAACCGAGTCTTGGTGTCTTTCCCAAGGAGGGATTCGAAAATGTAATCAAGGAGAGCCTTCAGATCTCGGACCGTGACGTTCTTATCAACGTAAAGACATTCCAGCTGATGGAAATTGGCCGAGTGGGTCGCGTCGGTCGTATCGCGCCGGTAAACGCGACCCGGAGAAACAATCCTGACCGGCGGCTCGCCCTTGAGCATCGTGCGGATCTGCACCGAAGAGGTATGGGTGCGGAGAAGATATTTCTCGCCGGGGGTCTTCTTGGTGACGTTGGCGAAGCGCGCCGACTCGGGCAGATAGAAGGTATCCTGCGCATCGCGGGCCGGGTGGTCCGCGGGCGTGTTGAGCGCATCGAAGCAGTAGTACTCAGTCTCCACCTCGGGACCGTCCGCGACGGTGAAGCCAACTTTGCGGAGGATGCGGCACATCTCTTCACGCACGAGCGTCAGCGGATGATACGTGCCGGGGCCGGCATCAGGGGCAGGCAGGGTCGCGTCCACCGCCGGGCCCAGCTGCGCGGCAAGCTCGCCCGCTTCCAAACGAGCGAGAGCGGCATCAAGGTGGGTCTGCAGCTGGGCTTTTGTTTCGTTGATCAACTTGCCCATGGCGGGCCGCGCTTCCTTGGGCACGGCCCCCATTTGCTTCATCAACGCGGTCAGTTCGCCGTTGGGTCCCACATAGCGGGCTTTGGCGGCCTCAAAGTCGGGTCGGGCTGCGACCGCCGGAAGCTCGGCGATGGCCTTGGCGAGAAGAGCGGAGAGTTGGTCTTGCATGGGAGAAAGATAAAAGGATCAGCCGAGGATTTTTTCCACGGCGAGAGCTACGGGTGAGTCGGGCGAGAAAGCGACGGGGTTCGAAGACACAAAAAAAGAGGACGCGCTTCCGGAGAAGCCCGTCCTCTGAAATTGGCTCCAGAGAGCGAGCCTGGCCGGCTCGCGTTGGATTTGGTTAGGCCTTCTTCGCTGCGGCGGCCTTGGCCTTCAACGCGTCCTGAGCTTGCTGCACCAGGCCGTTAAAAGCGATCTCGTCGCGGATCGCGAGGTCACTGAGGACCTTGCGGTCGAGGGTGATGTTCGCGGCGTGGAGACCCTCGATGAAGCGGCTGTAGGTCATCCCGGCAGCGCGGCAGGCGGCGTTGAGACGCACGATCCAGAGGCCACGGCGGTCGGCCTTCTTCTTCTTACGGTCGATATACGCGTATTGCCACGCGTGTTGAACGGCTTCTTTCGCATAGCGGAAGAGCTTGGATTTGTTGCCGAAATAGCCACGGGCGTATTTCAGGACTTTCTTATGCCGCTTACGGGAAGCGGGGGAGTTTGTTGCACGAGCCATGTTGTGTTTTCCTTTTGGTTAGTCGCTGGCGGGTCGGCTTAAGATTTCACCCGCCGAGCGAAGTTTTTATTATGCTGCTGAAGATCGGCTTAGAGGCCGAACGGGAGACAGCGTTTGAGCGGCTTAGCATGGCCTTCGGCCACCAGTTTGTCGCGGGACGCACGGCGCTTTTGCTTCGTGCTCTTCGCGGCCAACAGATGTCGGAAACCAGGCGTGCGGCGAACGAGCTTACCGGTTGAGGTGAGCTTGAAGCGCTTGGCCACGGACTTTTTGGTCTTTTGCATGGGGAGAAGTGAAGAAAACAGAGCACGCCCTCGCGCCTGTAAAGGGCAAAGTTCACGCTGATCCGCGGCCCGAGGAAAGCACTGCGTGGGCGGTAACGACGTTGCGAATCGCACCGCAATCGTCTTTTTTCCGCGACGATGCTCATGATCGCTTGGACAACAGTGGGAACCTCGGACGACGCAGAACGAATCGCGACAGATTCAACCCTGTTGAACGAGACCGTCTGTATTCAAATTGAAGGGCCGATCCGGTCGTATTACCGATGGCAGGGCAAGCCGGAGCAGGCAGAGGAGTATCGTCTGACCTTCAAATGTCTACCCACACATCTTGATGCGGTTTCTGACCGGGTGCACGCGCTGCATCCCTACTCAATTCCTCAATGGGTCGTCGTCACCGCGACTTCAGTTTCAGAAAAATACTTGTCATGGGCGCGAACGAACGTTGGTGTCCCCACCCTTTAACTCGTCTCTAACCTCCACTCTAAGCACCATGTCACAGCACAAAAGTCTCCAAGGCACCTCCGGCCTCGTCGTCAAACGCAACGTCCTCAAGCGCTTCGAGCGGGTCGAGATCTTAAAGAAACGCGGCCAATGGAAGGCCGGCGATCGCGTGTCGGGTCTGCGTAAGACCAAGCCAGAAGCCTGAGTAACTGGGCTCCTTTTTTTGGCAGGCAGTGTTTCACTGCCTGCCTTTTTTGTTTTTTGGCGTGCCGGTGAATCGATTTCAGACTCTCAGCAAAACGATGCCGAGAGTGACGGTGCGGTTGCCCAAGTTTGAAGGATACGAGTTGGTCCAGTGAGGGGCCCCAACCATGACCAAGTAGAAATCGGTGGAGCCAACGCTGGCACTGGAGTCACCCTCACCGAGAAAACCGCGATATACAGTGTCCGCGAAAGCCGAACTGAGCCGAGTATGTTTAGCCTAACAACCGGCGGAAAAAGCGGCGTACGATTGGTCCCAAACCCGAGAAAGATCCGTTGGACGCTGTATTGGTCTAGGAATACATTAAGTTTCGAGCGCTGGGGAGTATCGATCAAGTCAGGCCTCAAGGAGCGAGTAGACCGCCTGAGGTCCGGGCCGAGTAACCACGACGTCTTCAGCAGCGTTTCGCCAAAGTTCTGTGCGCGATAGGGCGAATGCTTTCGGATCAAGCAGGGCTTCACGAAGCCGTCCTGCTCATCAATCTGAACACGAGGCGGGAGAGCCTTCATGTATGGGCCTGAGCTCTTCAATCACTTTGCGACAGTCCCTGCCTATCTGATTTTTATCGAGATAAAGTCCCGGCTCACCGCCACTCATGCCGCGGATAGCGCCGCCAGAGTTCGGCCTTCACTTTTGGATACATTTCGCGCCAGAAACTTGTGAGATCATCGGTCACCTGAATCGCGCGGTGATTGGGCGCCAGCACTTCAAACTTCACGGGCACGCGGCCGTGGCCGATCGCAAACTTCCCTTCGACGCCAAAGAGTTCCTGGATGCGCGCGCTCATGATGGGCGGGCCCTCTTTGTGGTAGGTAAGCTTGGCTTTTCGACCGTTCCCCATCGTGATTTTTTCCGGCAGATAATCGTCGATCACCGCCAGTTGCTCCGCTGTCAGCCAGTCGCGCAGCACGGGCATCACGGCTTTTTCTTTCACGGCGCGCGCACTCGTTTCGCCAAAGCAGATTTGTTCGATCAGCGTGCCGCGATCAGCGTCGGTGAGCACATTGACCTCCAGCTCAGGAAACCACTCCGCAAGCCGGTTCACGCGCACGATCCACTGCTCCACGCTCTCGTCCCAAGCCTCGATCATGATCCGGCCGGCGAGCACTTCCTTGGTAAGCAATGCGGCGGCCTCGTTCATCGGCACGTCGTCGCTGTTGCCCTTGGCCTCGAGCACGAGATCGCGGAAACGTTTCTCCTTCCGCGCGACCACGCGTTTCGCCTGCTCGTCGTAGAGCACGCCGCGCGCCTCGTAGTAATCGTCGGCAAACAGCTCCTTCAGCCACGGTTCCTCGATCGCGGTCGCGAGCGTGAGCAGTGTGTTCACCTCGCCGTCACCGCGGCCGATCTCGCTGATCTCCGCCGCGACGAGCAGCCGCGCCTGCTGGATGCCGCTCTCTCGCGCCAGCACGCCGCGGCGGCCATGCACGAGTTCAACCCGCAGCGTGCCGGCGTCGAGCCGCTTGCCGAGCTGGTCCGAAAAGCCCGCGAGCACACACTTGCGCACCGCGACGTCGTCCATGCGCGTCTCGCCAACGTCGAGGCCTTCCTTGCGCGCGATCTCCAAAAACTGCTCGAACAAAGGCCCCACGGCCCGCGCGCCCTGCGCGTGAATGCCGAGCCGTCGACACGCCTCGACGCTGTAGCCGGCCTTCTCGGCGTAGCTCCACGCGCGCATGAGCAAAAAGAAATCGCTCTCGTGCTCCTCGCCGAGCACGTCCTCGCGCGCCTGCTCCACATCCTTCGTCGAGCCGCGCAGCAGGAAATTTCGGCCCTGCGTGAGCGCCGCCATGAGCGCCACCGGTCGCACGCAACCCCGCTCCTGCGCCGCGAGCAACATGCGCGCGTAACGCGGATGCACCGGGAACCGCAGCATCTTCCGTCCAAGTTCGGTGATCGACCGCGTCTTGCCCGCGAGCGCGCCCAAATCCGCGAGCAGCAACTCCGCGCGCTCCAGCGCCTTCGCATCGGGTTTTTCCAACCACGGAAAACCAAACACATCGTCGATGCCGCTGGATTTAAGCGTCAGCACGACCTCGGAGAGATCGAGCCGTTTTACTTCGGGCAATTCTTGCAACGCCCGCGTGCCGTGCTCGCGCTCGGTCCACAGCCGCACGCACACGCCCGGCGCCGTGCGACCGGCGCGGCCCGCGCGCTGGTCGGCGCTCGCCGCGGAGATTTTCTCGATGAGCAGCGTGTTGATGCCGCGGTTCGCATCGAAGCGCGCCTGCCGCGCGAGCCCGCAATCGATCACCGCCGTCACGCCGTCGATGGTGAGCGAGGTTTCCGCGACATTGGTCGAGACGATGATCTTGCGCGCCTGTGTACGCGCCACCGCGCGGTCCTGCTGCTCCGGCGGCAATTCCCCGTGAAGCGGAAAGCTTACAAACTCCCTTAGCCCGCGTCCGCCCTGAATCGCCTGCAACGTGCGGTTGATCTCATACGCTCCCGGCATGAACACGAGCATATCGCCCCCCGTGAGCCCCGCCACTCGCTCGCACTCGCGCGCCGCCACGTCCCACACCGGCTCCTGATCGAAGTTCGTTGAGCGTTGCAGATACTCGATCGCGACCGGAAAACTCCGCCCCTGCGACACGAGCACATCGCACGGTGCGAGATACTCCCGGAGCAACCCCGCATCGAGCGTCGCCGACATCACGATGATCTTCAGATCGGGCCGCGTCGTCTGCTGGATCTGGATCGCCCGGGCCAGGGAGATGTCGCCGTAAAGATGCCGCTCGTGAAACTCGTCGAACACGAGCGCGTTGATCCCGCGCAGCTTCGCATCGAACGACATCTGCCGGAGCAAAATGCCTTCGGTCACGAAACGCACCTTGGTCTTTGCCGACACCTTCGATTCCAGCCGGATCTGATAACCGACGAGGTCGCCCAACGCCGTGCCGACTTCCTCCGCGACGCGCTTCGCGAGCATGCGGGCCGCGAGCCGGCGGGGTTGCAGCACGACGGCCTCCCCGCCGTCGAGAAACCCATGGTTCAGCAGCATCTGCGGAATCTGCGTCGATTTACCCGATCCCGTCGGCGCCTGCACGATCAACCGCCCGCCCGTGCGTAACGCGCCGACGACGGCGGATTCGAGTTCGTAGATGGGGAGGACAGACGGACGCATGGCAGCGAGAAAAACAGAGCAGCGTTTCCCGTGGGGAGCGCGTGGCAAGTCCGCAGGTGAATAACCCGGTTAGGTTTTAGGAGCCTCAGTTTTTTATGGTTTCAATCCCTCCGCTCCCGCCCTCGAATCACCCTACCGGCAATCCTGCACCTTGCCTCTCTGCCCCACCCACCCCTCTTTTAAACGCTTACCTCCCATGACCAAAATTCGCCTGCTCACTGCCTGCTTCGCCCTCACCGTGGCCGGGGTCTTGTCCGCCACCGCCCAAACCGATTCCATGCCCAAAGCCGCCGCCCCCGTTCCCTACCCACTCATCCTCGGCCCGATCCGTCTCTGGAGCGGCGACGCGCCCGGAGCCCTTGGCCAACGCCCACAAGACATACCCACCCTCACGCCGTTTCCCGCCGACGCCGCCAAAGACACCGGCGCCACCATGCTCATCCTTCCGGGCGGCGGCTATGGCAGCCTGGCCGAACACGAGGGCACCGGCTACGCCGAGTGGTTCGCCGCCAACGGCATCACCGCTTACGTCTTGAAATACCGACTCGGCTCCAACGGCTACCGCCACCCGACCATGCTCAACGACGCCGCCCGCGCCCTGCGCCTCGTCCGCACGTTTGCGAAACGTGATGGCCGCGATCCTGCCCGCATCGGCGTCATCGGCTCCTCGGCCGGCGGCCACCTCGCCGCCACCCTCGCAACGAAATCAGACGCCGGCGCACCGACCGCCGCCGACCCCGTGGACCGCGAAAGCTCCCGCGCCGATGTCGCGATCCTCTGTTACCCGGTCATCTCCTTCGGTGAGTTCGCGCACGCCGGTTCCAGAAAAAATTTGCTCGGGGAAAAACCCGAACCCGCTCTCGTCGATTTCCTGTCCGCCGAGTTGCAAGTCACGGCGCAGACCACGCCTTCATTCATCTGGCACACCGTCGAAGACAAAGCCGTGCCGGTTGAAAACGCCCACCTCTTTGCCTCCGCCCTTCGTCGCGCCGGGGTTCCCTACTCGCTGCACATTTACGAAAAAGGCGCGCACGGTCTCGGCCTAGGACGCCCGGGTAAACCCGCGCCGCCGTGGGCCGATCAGTGCCTCTACTGGCTGCGCGAACGGAAGTTTTTGCTCAACTGACCCGGCCGCGCCGAGCCCGCCTGCTCGCGCCACGGCAATTAAACTACCGCCGTCGCCCGGCCCCATTTCAACCGACTCGCCTGCGTATATATTTAACCCCTGTCGGAACCCCCGTTCGTATCACCGTTCTTATTTTTTACCGCCATGAAACGTCTCGTTCGCAGCTCCTTCGTGCTCGCCGTCTTCGCGCTCCTGCCGGCCACCGCGCCGGCGCAAACTCCGCCGGCGGCCGCGCCCGGCGCCCCGAGCGAGCCCGCTCCCACCCCGCGCAAACGCGAACGCGCCATCTCCAGTGACGTTGCCGCGTCCCTCGCCGCCGCGATGCCGAAATATAATCCGCCCAAGCCCGCCCCGCCGCCCACGCCCGTCGAGCAGCAGCCCGACCTGCGCGAGATCGACAAACCCAAGAACACCATCATCCGCCTGCCCGACTACGTTGTGCGCGACGCCAAGCCGCCCGTTTTCCGCGAGCGCGATATCAACACCCAGCAAGGCTTGGCCAACATCGCCATGCGCCGCTACAGCACCGAGGCCAGCCGTGCACTCAATCGCTTCACGATCCCCATTTTCGGCCAGACCCAAGAGGCGCGTGCCCTCGCGATGTATGCAGAAGACGAACGCCTGAAGAACATCACCGAGCTCAATGACGCCGCCGACATGATCAGCGCCCGCGACAAAGCCCAGGGCGCCTACATCAAACGCGACATCCAAAACACCACGATGCGCGCCGGCGACTACGGCTGGCAAAAAAGAAAGTAACCCGTAGCGCAGTCTCCGACCCGCCCTCCACGTTGCGCCCGCGCCTCGCGTCCGCGTCAGACGCCTAAGCTCGGTCACTCAGCGCCCGCGCGATCTCTTCCCACTCTGCAGCCAGAGTCACCCCTCTGGACGGCATCCTGCGCCCCGCGAGCGAATACCAATAGCCCGCGTTGCCCTCGTCGCCTTCCTTCCGATGGAGATAGGCGTGAACCCACGCCCCGGCCTTGCTCTTGTCCGCTTGCGCCGCGTCATGCGCCGCGTCCCAATCGCCGCGGGCATCGTGCCATAGCGCAGCCCTCGCGCCGCTCACACCCGTCGGCGGCACGTTCCCGGCGCCCGCGACCGCCTCACTAAATTTCGCAAAAGTCATGGGAGCCACCTTGCGCCCCGGCCTCCTGCTTTTCAACCTTCCTCCTTTCAGCTCTCATCGCTCAACGCCCGGCGCTCAACTCCCTTCCCCTTTTCGAACCCATGTCATCACCGGAACCCACCGTCATCCGCGCCCTGCTCGCGCGTCAGACCGGTTGGGTTTCAGGTGGCGATCTGGCGAAGAAGCTAGGCGTCACTCGAGTCGCCGTTTGGCAATACATCGAAAAACTCCGCGCTGCCGGTTTCGGCATCGAGACCCGTCGTTCCAGCGGCTACCGGTTGGTTTCCCCACCGCCCGACGCCCATGCCGGCTTGATCGAGGCCCAGCTCAAGATTCGACCCCGAGGCTTCTCCCTCACCGTTCTCGATGAAACCGACAGCACCAACGACGAAGCCGCCCGCCAACTCGCCGCCGGCCGCGTCGCGCCTTTCGCCATCATCGCCCGGCGCCAGACCAAAGCCCGCGGCCGCCTTGGCCGCCCATGGCACGCCCCGGCCAACGGCAATCTCTACATCTCCTTCGCCTTTCGCCCCCAACTCGCGCCCGCGCGCATGACGCCCTTCACCCTTTGGATGGGGCTCAATCTCTGCGAACTCATCGCCAACGCCACCGCCCTCAAGCCCGGTCTCAAGTGGCCCAACGATCTCATTTTCGAGGGGCGTAAAGCCGGCGGTATCCTCACCGAGGCCCGCGTTGACGCCGATCAGATCCGCGACCTCGTCTTCGGGCTCGGCCTCAACCTCAACAGCCCGGCCTCCGCTTGGCCCGCCGACCTCGGCCAGCGCGCGGTTTCCCTCGCCGAACTCACCGGCGCCTCGCTCGATTTCAACCGCCTCACCACCGCCGTGATCGGCCGCGTTCTTCTCGCTTACCAGCGTTTCGTCGACGGTGACTACGCCGAAAACTTCGCAACTCTTTGGCACCGGTATGATGTTCTTCGCGGTCGCACCGTCACACTCCTCGAAGGCACCCGTCGCCACCCCGGCACCGTCCTAGGCGTCGACGACGAAGGGGCGCTCCTTCTCAAAACCGGCCGCGGCCGGACCCACCGCTTCCCCGCCGGCGAGGTCACGCTGGAGAAAAACCCCGCCGCCTAGGCGCCCACTTCCGCCATGCCCGACCCGCTCCCACCTGCCATCGAAGTCGATCACCTCGTGAAATCCTACGCGGGCATGACGGCGGTCGCCGACCTCAGCTTCACCGTGGCCCGCGGAGAGATCATCGGCTTCCTCGGCCCGAATGGCGCCGGCAAGTCCACCACCATGCGCATCCTCACCGGCTACCTGCCGGCAAACTCCGGTACGGTCCGGATCTGCGGTCACTCCGTCGCCACCGAGCCGGATGCGGTCAAACGCCTGATCGGCTACATGCCGGAAAACAATCCGCTCCCCGAGGATATGCGGGTGAGCGAGTACCTTTATTTTCGCGGCCGACTGAAAGAAATCCCCCGCCGCAAGCTCGGCCCGCGCATCGACGAGGTGCTCGAACTCTGCGACCTCAAACGCGTCCGCCACAAAATCATCGGTCAGCTTTCCAAAGGCTACCGCCAACGCGTCGGCATTGCCGAGGCCATCCTCGCGGAGCCACCCGTGATTATCATGGACGAGCCCACGATTGGCCTGGATCCGCATCAGATTCTGATCGTCCGGGATCTCATCGCCGGCCTGCGCGGGCGCATGACCGTCATCATCTCTTCGCATATCCTGCCCGAAATCGAAATGACCTGCGACCGGGTCCTCATCATCAACCGCGGCCGCGTCGTGGCCCAAGGCACGCCGGCCGCCCTGCGTCGGGAAGTTCTCGGCCGCACCGCCTACGGCCTCACCGTGGCCGGCAACATCGCCGGGCTACCCGCCCTGCTGCAGGCCGTCGAACCGTCGTTCAAAATCACGACCGCCGGCGAACCGGATGCCACTGGCTTTGTCCAACTTGCTTTGGCCACCGAGCGAGACGACGAGTTTGGCGAGCCTCTCCTTCAAGCTTTGATCGCCCAAAACTATCGCGTTCGCGCCCTTAGTCGCGCCCACCCGACGCTCGAAGACGTCTTCCTCGCCGCCACCCGGCGCACGTGGGACGCCACCCAACCCAATCTTCCCAAGCCGCCACCCTCCGGCCCGATCCCATGAAACACTTTCTCACGCTCCTCAGCCACGAACTGCGGATGTTACTGGTAAGCCCGAGCACCTACATCGCCGCGACCGCCTTCCTGTTTTTCATGGGCTTTATCTTCACGGGCATTTTGGAGAGTTACACCAAGGCACCGCAGGAGGCATCTCCCGCTATCGTCTTTTTCTCCACGTTTTTTCTGCCGGTCTTTTTTATGGTGCCGCTTCTCACGATGCGCTGCCTCGCCGAGGAGCGCCGCCTCGGCACCATCGAGACCTTGCTCACGACTCCCGTCACAACCACCGAGGTCGTGCTCGGCAAATATAGCGCCGCCTACATTTTGTATGTGACCCTCTGGGGCGCCACCGCCGGATTTTTCTATATCCTAAAAAGTTTCTCCAATGATCCCCGGCTGCTGGACTCCGGCCCCTTGATCGGCGGCTACGTCTTTATCGCCGTATCGGGACTGCTCTTTGTGGCGATCGGGGTCTTCGCCAGCTCGCTGTCCCGCAACCAGGCCGTTGCCGGCATTCTCGCGTTTGTGATGCTCGCCGCACTCATCATCGGCGGCCGCTGGTTGGGCGAAGCCGCATTTCTCAGCCGCGATGTCCTCGCTCCCGCCAAAGCCGCCGTCGACTACGCCCAAGTATTCTCCCATTACGACGATTTCACGCGGGGCGTGATCGATACCCGGCACCTGCTCTTTTACTTCAGCGGCACGGCGCTCGCGCTCATCTTTAGCATCTTCTCGGTCGAAGCGAAACTGATCCACAGCTGAGCCCAACCTCCACGTCGCCCAAACCTCTGTTCCGAACCCTCCGGCCTTGCCCTCTTTCCTCAACAGTTTCCGCGCCACCCGCTGGCTCCGCACGCTCAACTTGATTCTCCAGGCGGGGCTCGTGCTCACCCTCGTGGGCGGCCTGAACTATCTCGCCGACAACCATCCGGTCCGGCTCGATCTCACCCGCTACCGGAGCTTCTCACTCTCCCCGGAGACGCTCTCCTACATCAAAGATCTCCCCCGGCCCGTACGGATTGTCGTCACCCTCAATGCCGAAGCCACCAACCCCGAAGTTCGCGGTCTGCTTCAGGAATATCGTCTCGCCACCGAGTCCAACCGGGACGGCGCCATCAAGGTCGATTACATTGATGTTTACCAAAACCGCCGCGAAGCCGAACCGCTCGGCCTCGATCAGCCCGACCTGATTCTCCTGCTCGCCGGCGATCGGCGCAGCGTCCTGACCATCGACGAACTTTACCGCACCACCCGCGGCAAAGACGGCAAACCCGAGCGCAACGCCTTCCTCGGCGAACAGGTCCTCACCGCCGCGCTGCTCGATGTTTCCAGCCCCGAGCGGAAAAAAATCTACTTTCTCGGCGGTCACGGGGAACTCCGCCCCGAGGACGCCGACCCCAATCGCGGGCTCTCGCTTGTGCGCGATCAGCTTCGTCTGAGAAATTTTGATGTCGAATCAATCGACCTCACGGTCGCACGCGCCATTCCGGAAAAAGCCTCGTTGCTCGTGGCAGTCGCGCCTCAAGGCCGCTTCGAACCGAAAGAGCAGGAACTCCTCCGCCAATACCTTTCGACCAATGCCGGCCGGCTCATTCTCTTTCTCGCCCCCGGCCTCAGTGCCTCCGCCCTCGGCCTCGACGAGGTGCTCCTCGACTGGGGCATTTTGGTCGACGACGACGTCGTCGTTGATGTCGGCAACGGGAACATGACCGAGGACGGCGACCTTATCATCGGAGCCTTTCAACCGCACCCGATCACGAAAACGCTCCTCGATTTCGGCCTCACCCTGCGGCTCGGCGCCACCCGCACCGTGCGCCCCGACCCCGGCCGCGCTCTCGGCGGCACCCTCACAACCCTCACCCTCGCCGCCACCTCGCCCACCGCCTGGGGCGAACGCAGCTACCGCGATCGGGTGCCTGTCCGCTACGATCCCGGCGTCGATATCCGCCCGCTCCCCGGCATGGAGCCCAAGGACCGCCTCGGGGTGGTCACCGCCGCTGAGCGCGTTGCCGTGCGGGCCGGCCTCGATTTCAGCGTCCGCGGCGGCCGTCTCGTCGTCTTCGGCAGCGGCGATGTCATCGCCAACTCCCGCATCGCCAACGCCGGCAACCTCGCCGCCTTCCTCAACGCGGTGAACTGGACCGACGTCGGCGACACCCAACCCAACATCCCGGCCCGACCCATCGAGCGCTTCCAACTCTCGCTCAGCGCCAATGACCTCGCCCAACTCCGCTACGCCCTCCTCTTCGGCCTGCCGGGTATCGCCGCCTTCCTCGGCCTCGTCGTCTACTGGACGCGTCGCCATTGAACTCCTTCACCGCGTAGGGCGTCGCTGACCGACGCCGTCATACCGGGCCGTATCGTTCTCAAACTTCAACTTCCGACCTAAACCTTATAATGCGCACCAAAGTCACGCTCGTCCTGCTGTTCCTGAATGTCGCGCTGTTCTTCTTCATCTTTAAGTTCGAGCGCGACTGGCGCACCGAGCGCGCCTCCCTCGAAGCCCGCCGCAGGGTTCTGGGCTCGGAGACGGCCGACATCAGAACCCTCACCCTCAGTAATTCCACCGGCATCGTTTACGCGCTCAAACGCACGGCCGACACTTGGCAGATCACGGAACCCCTCACCTGGCCGGCCAACCCCACGGTGGTGGCACGGATCGTCTCCGACCTTCAGTTTCTGGATCACGAAAGCAGTTTCGCCGTCGCCGATCTGAAGGCCAATGGTCAATCCCTTGCCGACTACGGGCTCGACCGGCCCAAGCTGACGCTCGAATTCAGCAACGGCGCCTCACCCGAAGGCAACGTCCCCGAACTCAAGACGACGGTGCGCCTCGGCGACACCACCAAGATCGGCAACCGTCTCTACCTGCTTTCACCCGACGAGAAACGCATCCACGTCGTCTCCCGCACCCTGCTCGATTCTCTCGCGCTCCCCATTGACCAGATCAGGGCTGACACCCTGCTCACGATCCCTGTCTTCGAAGCGCGTTCCCTGCGCATCCAGAGCACCACGCGAGTCGCCCTCCGCCGCGACGGCGCCCAGCGCTGGACCTTCGACACCCCCATCGTCGCCCGCGCCAGCACCGACGAGACCGAACGCACGCTCTCCGCCCTCGGGGCCCTCCGCGCCAAAGCGTTCGTGACCGACGGCCTGCCGGCCGCGTTGCCGTCAGCCGCGCCCGTCTTCCGCATCACCATCGAGGGCAACAATCGGCGTGAGACGTTGCTGCTTGGCGCACCTGTCCCCGCTCCGCCGTCCGACCCCCGCCCAATCGCTCCGGCCCTTCCCCCGACGGCACCGCCGCTCATCGCCGCCCCGACGACGCAGGATTTTTACGCCCAAATCGAAGGTCGCCCCGCCGTGTTCACCGTCGCGATTCCCACCGGCGAGAAATCACTCAAGGAAACGCTCGACCGCGCCCAAGAAGCCCTGCGCGAGAAACGCGTGCTCGATTTCGACCCCCGCGCCGTCACCGCCATCACCCTACGGGCTCCCAACACCCCGGGCGACCCCACCCTCACCTTGCAACGGCTCGAAGCCCCGGCCAACTCCGCCGAAGCCGCCACCTGGCAAATCATCCGCCGCGAGCCCGGCGCCACCGCCCCCCAAACCATCCCTGCCGAGGGTCCGCTGGTTCAACGCCTGCTCGAGCAACTCCACCTGCTTTCCACCCAAGTCTTCGCCAGCGACGCGCCCACCGCTGCCGATCTCGAGCGCTGGGGCTTCGCCCGTCCGGAGCGCGAGATCACCCTCGCCTTGACCAAGTTGACCGCCCCGACGCCAAACACGCCGCTTTCGGCCTCCGGCTCCCAACTCACTTTAAAACTCGGCGTGGCCAATCCACCCGATCTCTACGCTTACGCGAATGTGACCGGCTCCGCCTTTGTCTATGCGGTGAGCCCCGACCTGCTGCGCCTCGGCTCCACCGTAAACCCCAACGCTTGGCGCGAACGCCTCATCCGGGAGCTTCCCGCAGGCGCCCGGATCACCGCCCTCAAGCTGACCGACCTCACGACGCAAAAGAGTCTGCTCGATCTCACTCTCGACGAGGCCGGCAACCCGCCGCCCGATACCCCCGAGGCCAAGAACATCCTTGTCGCCATCGCCGGCCTCCGAGCTTTGCGCGCCAAAGCTTTTCCCCAAGATGGCTTCACCGACCGCGTTCCGCTCCTCGGAGAGGAACGCCCGTGGCGCTATCGCCTCGATGCGTCCCTCGCGCTACCCGGGGCCAATGCCAGCGCCCCGGCGCCGATCACCACGCTCTTTCTCAGCGAACGCTTCGGCGGCACCCTGCAGGTCGCCGGCTCCACGGAGTTCAACGTCGTCTTCGAACTCGAACAGGCGATGGTCGACGCCCTTTGGCCCCTGACTTTCCGCACCGACCCCGGTCCGGCCCTGCCCAAGAACTAAATCCCGGCCCGGCCCGCGCTCCCGCGCTGCCCGCACTTTTTTAAAATGCGTTTCATCAAGCCATGCCTACAAGCGACCCGCTATTGCGCGTCGTGCGTGGTCACGCTCGCTTGCTGGACGCTTTGGTTGGTTCTCGCGCTGGCGCTCGCAATTCAAATTCACATCGCCACCAGCAACGAAATGAAAGTGCCGGCGCCCGTTTTGCGCGCCCTCGAGGAACGGCTGGCCCTATCCGGCGTCAAGACCACCTTTGGCCGCGCCACATTTGATCCCTCAGGCCGAATCCTGCTGGAGAACGTCGCCGGCACCCTGAACTCGTTTCCCGAACCGGTTGCTTTCGCCCGGTCGGTCTACGTGCGTTGCGATCCGTGGTCCCTGATTTTTCTGCGCCGTTTCGATGAACTCGAAGTGCGTGTCACCGGTGTGCGCCTGCTCGCTCCTGCGATCCTATCACCTTCCGGCCGCGCCGAGGAACTCATCCGCAATCTCGACGCCACGATCATACCTTCGAATGAATTCATCACGCTTTCCCAGCTGAACTTCGAACTCGCCAACCTGCGCGTGTCCGCCAGCGGCACCTTGCCCGTCCCTCAACCCAGAGATCCCGCCGTCAAGCCGCTCCCGATTCCGGATTTCTTCAACAAAAACTACACTGCAATCGCCCGCGGCCTGCTCGCGTTTACTCCGCAGCTTTCCCGCTTTGAACAGCCGACTCTCACCGTCACGATCTCCACCGGAGACGCCGGCGTGCCCGTCGGCGACTTCGTGTTCGACACCCGCGGAGCCGTTGCAACCGCGCCCGCCCTCCAGCTCGGGCCCATCCGGCTCACCACCCGGCTGCCACTCCGCGTTGACCGGCCACTCACCCCGCTCCTGCGGGTGACGGCTGAATCCCTCACCGTTCCCTCGATCGCTTTGGTTGCCCGGAATCTCCGCGCCGATCTGCGCGCCACCATCGAAGTGAACCCGACAAAGTTCACCCCACGCTCCGTCGAACTGCTCGCCGATCACGTCGCCGTTTCCGGCATCGCACTTCCCTCTCCCGTGCTGCGCCTCACGCCTCAACCGCTGCCTCGCCTCTTCGCCGGGATCAACACCTGCGTCGCCGGCCTCCCGTTTGCCGCGCGCGCGGAAATCGATCTCAAGGCAAAATCGGCCGTCGCCGACTTCGACGCTCTCTTCGGCGACAGCCACCTAGATTTGCTCAGCGCCCGGATCGGCCAAAACGTTCGCCGATGGATTGATTTTCCCAAACCCGTCACCATCACCGCGGCCCACCTGGTGATCGGTCCGGACTGGAAATGGGAAAACCTCAAGACCCGCCTCACCGTCCCGATCATCAACGCCTATCGCGTTCCGCTCACCGACGGCCGTGTCGCCCTCGAACTCACACCCGACCGTTGGTTCGCCCCGGAGGCCTTCGCCCGTATCGGCGAAAACTATGCCCGCGGTTCTTATGAGCATCTTCCAGCCACCCACCATTACCGCTTCCTGCTCGAAGGTCGGCTCCGTCCCATCGACATCTCTGGCTGGTTCACGGCGTGGTGGCCCGATTTTTTCAAGACGTTCCTTTTCCCCGACGCCCCTCCTCCGGCGAGTGTCGAGGTTGCCGGACGTTGGGGTCGCAACACCGGCGGCGAGTCCCGCGTCATTGTCTCCGCCCAGACGCCCTCAGCCGACATTCGCACGGCGAAGTTCGATTACGCCCGGGCCCGACTCTTCATCCGACCCCACTACCTCGAGGCGCTTGAGCTCTACGGCTTGCAAGGACCGGGCACGCTCAGGGGCACCTTTGCCCGGCGGCTCAATCCCACCAACCAAGAGTGGCAAAGCTTCGATTTCAACTTCACCACGACGGCAATCGATCTCGTGCTGGCGGAAAAAATCTTCGGCGCGGCCGCCACCGACATCACGTCACCGTTCATGTTTACCACCCCGCCCAATCTCCGCCTGAGCGGCCGGCTCGACAGCGCGACCTCGCCAAGCGGCGCGCATCAATCCATCGATCTCGCCGGGGAGACGGCCACCGAGTTTCGCTTCAAGGGTTTCCCGGTCGACCGCCTCACCTTCGCCGGCACGTTGCGCGACGATGTGCTCACCCTCGACCGCCTCGATCTGTCGTTTGCGGGCGGAACCGCCAACGGCAGAGCCAAGGTCTGGGGCACCGGCAGCGAACGGCGCGTCGGTTTCGACTACGCGCTCAAAGACGCCAGCCTCGGCCGGGCGATCGCCGTCATGGAGAATTTCTTCGCCGCCAAACAAGGCGCTCCGCCTCCCGCCCCGAACCGCTTTCTCAACGATAAATCGGCCATCACGCTCGCGGTCGCCGCTTCGGCCGAGGGCGCCTACGACGATCCCTACAGCTACCGTGGCGACGGGAGTGCGACGCTCACCGGCGCCTCACTCGGGGAGGTAAAGTTACTCGGACTGCTTTCGGAGCTCTTCAGTTTTACCTCGCTCCGCTTCACCGCCGCCCGGGCCAATTTCAAACTCAACGGCCCTGCGTTGTATTTCTCCGAGATCGGGGTGACGGGCGCAAATTCTGCCATCACGGGAACCGGCACCTACGCGCTCGATCGACGCACCCTCGATTTCAACGCCAAGATATACCCGTTTCAGGAGAGCGAAGCCTTACTAAAGTCATTCGTCGGCGCCATGCTGACTCCTTTCTCAAATGCTTTCGAAGTAAAACTTACGGGGCAGCTCGAGAAGCCCGAGTGGCGTTTTGCGATGGGACCCGCGAGTTTTCTGCGCAGCCTTACCCCCACAGCCCCAAAACCCGGCAGCCCACCGCTGCAGCCTCCGCCTTCACCGCCGCTAGCCAAGTAATCGCCCGGCGCACCCCGGCGCACCTGCACCCGCACAAAAAAATTGCGCCTTTGGATGCTGCATTTTATGATAAGCTGAGCGACGAAACTCCGAAGCTCAAGCGCCTCGCGAGCTACTACGTCCGCGAACAAATCTTTCTCACGACCCAGCCCACCGAAGAAACCGACCGCCCCGAGCAGTTCCTCCAAGTTCTCGAGATGATCAACGCTCCGAAAAACTTCCTCTTCTCCAGCGACTACCCGCACTGGGATTTCGACCATCCCCTCATGGCCTTTCCGCCTCTGCCCCGCGAAACCAAGCAACGCATCTTCCACGACAACGCCGCCGCTCTATACCGCCTCGGTTCCCCGACGGCCGCTTGATTTCCTATCTGCGTGCTCACTCTTCCGCAGCTCCTCAAGTCCACGTTCGGCTACGCCACCTTCCGCCCGCTCCAGCGCGAAATCATCGAAGCTAATCTGGTCGGCGAAGATGTCTTTGCCCTCCTGCCCACGGGCGGCGGCAAGTCGCTCTGTTTCCAACTCCCCGCGCTCGCCCGCGACGGCCTCACGGTCGTTGTTTCCCCGCTCATCGCCCTTATGAAGGACCAGGTCGATGCGCTTCAAGCCAGCGGCGTTGCCGCGACGTTTCTCAACTCCACACTCGGCGCCGAGGAATCCCGCTCCCGTCTTCGCGGGCTGCATCGCGGCGACTACAAGCTGCTCTACGTCGCCCCCGAGCGGCTGATGCTCGCCGGTTGGATTGAAAATCTGAAGACTTGGAACGTCTCCTGTATCGCCATCGACGAGGCCCACTGCGTCTCCGAATGGGGCCACGACTTCCGCCCCGAGTATCGCCAACTCGCCAAACTCCGTACCGCCTTGCCCGACGTGCCGATGATGGCCCTCACCGCCACCGCCACCGGCCGCGTGCGCGAAGACATCGTCACCCACCTCAAACTCCGCGACCCGCAAACCTTCGTCGCCAGCTTTAACCGGCCCAATCTCACCTACCGGGTTGTGCCCAAAGACGAACCGGCCAAGCAAATCATCACCTTCGTCCGCAAACGCGAACACGAGAGCGGCATCATTTACTGCGCCAGTCGCGCCACCGCCGAGCGTGTCGCCGAGAGCTTGGCCGGCCGCGGCTTCCTCGCCCGCCCTTATCACGCCGGTCTCGACGCCGCCGAGCGCGCACGCAATCAGGAGATGTTCCTGCGCGACGATACCCGCATCATCTGCGCCACCATCGCCTTCGGCATGGGTATCAACAAACCCAACGTCCGCTGGGTCATTCATCACGATCTCCCGAAAAACATCGAAGGCTACTACCAAGAAACCGGCCGCGCCGGTCGCGATGGTCTCCCCGGCGATTGCCTCCTGCTCTTTAGTCCGGGCGATATCGCGAAGCAGACCCACTTCCTCGACGAAATCACCAACGAGCAGGAGCGCTCGATTGCTCGCGCCCAACTCCGACAAATCGTCCATTACGCCGAAAGTTCCGGCTGCCGCCGCGCCGAGCTTCTCCAGTATTTCGGCGAAACGTTTCCGCTCAACAACTGCGGCGCCTGCGACAACTGCGCCGAACCGCGCGAGAGCTTCGACGGCACCATCGTCGCACAGAAATTTCTCTCGTGCGTCTTTCGCATCCAGCAAGCGAGTCGCTTCGGCGCGGGCCTGAACCACGTCATCGAGGTTCTCACCGGCGCGAAAACGGACAAGATTACCCGCTGGGGTCACGATCAACTCTCGACCTACGGCATCGGCGGCGAGCTTTCTCGCCCCCAGTGGGCCAGTATCGGCCGCGAGCTCATGCGTCTCGGCTATGTGGGGCTCGGCACCGGCGAATACGCCACCCTCGAGCTCACCGCCGAGGGCATGGCCGTCCTCCGCGCCCGCACTCCCATCACCCTGACCAAGCCAGCCGCCGACGCGCCAAAATCCCGCCGCGTCGCCCCACGCCGCGAGGGCGACATCGACTGCGACGAAATCCTCTTCGAGAAACTCCGCACCTTGCGCAAGCTCTTGGCCGACGAACGCAAGGTTCCCGCCTACATTATTTTTGGCGACAACACCCTCCGGGCCCTCGCGCGCGAATATCCCCAGTCTCTCTCTGACCTCGAAGGCATCCCCGGCATCGGCGAAAAGAAGCGCGCCGAATTTGGCGAGGTCATCACCGCCACCATCTCCGCCTACCTCAAGCACAACTCCCGCCAGAGCTTCGACTGAGCTCCAGGACCGTTAAGGAGTCGCCGCTTTGCCCGTGACGCGCAGCTTTTCGAGCGTGGAGCGGTAGTCCGAGAGCCCATCGGCAATCGCCTCGGCCAGCCGCTGACGATACGCCGGCGTCGCGATCTGCTTCGCCTCGGACATGTTCGACATAAAGCCGCCCTCGATCAAAACGGCCGGACACGAAACCAGACGAAGCACGGCGAATCGCTCATGTTTGAAACCGCGATCCTCCAGCTTCAACCGCGTGAGCATCGCGTTCTGGATCGAATGCGCCAGCAGTGAATTCCAGGCGTCATTCCCATTGCCCGGACTCAGTTGGGCGTCGTCGAGGCGGCGCATCGCACGCGAGATCGGCGGCTGATACTGCGGCGTAAAACGGAACACCTCCAGCCCGCGCACCTTCTCCACTTGCTCCTCCACGGCGTTGAAGTGGACGCTGACAAAAACATCGGCTTCGACCTCATCCGCTATTTCCGCCCTCCGACGCAGATCGTCCGCCTTGCTCGGTTTTAACTGCCGATCGTCATCCCGTGTCAGGACAACTTTCCAACCGCGGGCCTCGAGAATTTTTTTCAACCGCTGCGAGGTATCGAGCGTAAAGGTCTTTTCGAAAAGATTGAGCCGCTCGTTGATCATCCCCTTGTCCGGACCACCGTGCCCGGGATCGATCACGATCACCTGCGGTCGCCGCTTCACTCTTCCGATCAACGCCGGCCGCACCAACGGCACCAAACATCGCTCGAGATCAATCTTCGTGACAAATAGTTCACCGCCGCGGGGCAGCAGCGCTTGGCCCAAAAAAACCCGCTGGCCGTTAAGATCGACTTCGATCCGGTCAGCCGCGACCTCCAACCTCGTTGCTTTGTCCGTCAAGATTGCTTCACGGCCACGGACCTTCCAATCCAACTTCAATCCCAGCCGACGCGCCGCCGTCGTGATATTGACCCATTCCGGATCGGGAAATCGGGTGGTCGTTGCTTGCTTGCGCCCGGCCGGGGCTGGCACCGCCGGAGCTGCAACCGATTTATTGGCCGGCGATGTCGGCGGCGGCACCTCGACGCGGGGCGAACTGCCTGGACGGGTCGGCGCGGAACGCCCTCTGGGTTCTTGGGCCGCCAAGTAGTGCCCGCCCAAAAGCAAGCCGACCACAAGGGCAACTTGCCGGACGTGCCGGAATTTCATTTCCCAATCCGTCAAGACCCGCTCGCCGGTTTTCCCGCCACCGAGTCCGAAGAATCATCATCGTCGTCGTCACCCGACTGGTCCGGACCGTCGTCGACGGCCGGCGAATCCGCCGAGGGCTTATACTTCGGCTTACGCTTGTTCGGCGCGAGCGGCGTCAGCATGACGTGAATGTTTCGACCGATCAACTTCGGCGGCGCATCCGGCACGCCCATGCCGACCAGCTCGGCGACACTCCGGGTCATCACGGCGAAACCGATCTCGGTGTGCGCCATTTCGCGACCACGGAACTTGAGCCGCAACTTCACCTTGTTGCCATGACCCAAAAACTCCTCGGCGTGACGCACTTTGGTGAAAAAATCTCCGTCTGCGATACGTGCGCTGAATTCAATCTCCTTGATCTTGCTCGCCGTCGATTTGACGTGGGAAGTCTTCTTCTGCTCTTCGTAAACATATTTGCCGAAGTCCATGATGCGGCACACCGGCGGCGTGGCGTTGGGCGCGACCTCGACCAGATCAAGGCCCACTTCGAGCGCAAGGGAAATGGCCTTCTGGGTGTCGAGGATGCCTAGCTGACGTCCCTCGGGTGAGATGCAGCGGACTGCCGGGACTTTGATGCGATGATTACGGCGAATAGCCGCGAACGGGTCGACATTGCGACGCTGATAAGATCCGGAGCGGTTGCCACCGGCGCCGGCAGAAGGGAACGAAGTAGCCATCAATTAGTTTTGGTAAGAAGGATAAGGTCCCTTGTATGTCTCTGCTCGTCTCGCCGGGGGCAACACCAATTTGGAAACCAGCCGGCGACTCGGCTCATACGCTGAAACTTTCGCCGCACGAGCAACTCGCCTTGGCATTCGGGTTAGAAAATTTAAACCCTCCCGCGACCATTGCCGCCGAGTAGTCCAAGTGCGTGCCCTTCAAATAGAGCGCGGTCTTGGGATCGACCACGACCTGCGTGTCGGCCGTCCTGACCAAAATGTCCCCCCGCTTCGGCGCCGGCACAAATTTCATTTTATAGCTCAGACCGTTGCAACCGCCGCCCGTGATCGCGATCCGCAGGAACGCTCCTTGGGCTTCACGCGCAATCAACGCCGCCACCTTGCCGCCTGCCGCCGGGGTGAGCTTCACCAAGTTCTCATTCCCTTCGCGCACGCCTTCCGGCAACGCCACCGGCACAATGATTTCGGGTGATACAGGAGAGGACACAGCCCCAACCATTGCGTTCTGCGCCCATTTATCAAGCGCCGCCCTTTGGTCAGGCTTCGGTATCGTCGGTCGCCGCGCGTCGCGCCCGGGCAAAGCTCCGCTTTCCACCGCTGAAGAAGGCCAGAAATTTTTGCGCCTCCGCACTCCCAAATCGCCCGCTTACCGCCAAGCCCGCCGCCACTTCGCGAATGTTACCCGCAGTGAAATAAACTTCTTGGAAAGCCCCTTTGAGCTCCGCAATCGCCGCACGACTGAATCCACGGCGCTTCAGTCCGACTACGTTGAACCCGATGACCTCGTCCCGCTCGGCGACCAAAGTAAAATGCGGCACGTCGCGCGTGACCGCCGCGTTGCCCGCCACCATCACGCCTTCACCGATCCGACAATATTGATGCAAACCCGCCCCGCCGCCTACAAACGTGTGCGCGCCGATCTCGACGTGTCCGGCCAACATCGCGTTGTTCGCGAGCACGACGTGATCCGCCACCGCGCAATCATGAGCCACGTGGGCGTTCGCCATAAGAAAGCAGCCTGCGCCCACTGTCGTCGCCGCACCTGCATGGATCGAGCGGTTGATCGTCACATGTTCTCGAATCACCGTGCCGGGCCCGATCCGCACGCCCGTGGACAGCGTCGCGTCGAATTTCAGATACTGCGGATCCCCACCCACGACGGCGAAAGGGTGAATCACCACACCGTCACCCAGCACGCTGTGCCGCGTCACGATCGCGTAGGCCATGATCGTACAACCCGCTCCAATCTGCGCGCCCTCCTCGACGATCGCGGTCGGGTGAATCGTGGAGGTCATTTCAAAATCTCCGCGCGTAGTTTGCGGGCCGTCGGCTCTCGTCCGACCGGCAATTCTAACTGCGTATCCTTGATCAGGTCGTAGTTCTTCAAAATGCGCATAACTTGGAGCGTGTCGCTTTTGCTGTAGTTCTGGTTGCTTTCGATTTTGTCGATCAAGTCGGTCAGCATCGCCCGGAACGAGATGATCGCATCTACCCCGCGCTCCTTCAGCAGAGCGACACTCTGCGAGCGAAACGGCTCCGCGGTGGGCAGAGCGGGCAGCACCAGAATTTTGGTCACGCGTGCGCCCGCCTCATTTCCTGGCGCATCTGCCTCGAAAAAGCGCGGCAATTGCTTGAGCACATTCTGCTCTAGAAACCCAAAAATTTCCGGAGAGCTCTTCAGGATATTGGGCGTGAAGACGTTCGTATGCCATGGCTTTACCGAAACCACCGCCCGTTGGATGAAGGGCAGTTCGCTCGCAAAAAGAAAAAAATCCGGCTCTCGTCCGCCCCGCAGCCATGCCGGATTCGAGACCAGGAGATCAATTTCCTCTTCCCCAGTTTTCTTTCGCGCGGTCACCGAATACTTGCGCGCCTGTCGCACAAAAAATCCGTTCTGCTCGAAATACTCGCGGACGATTCCTTCATCGATGGCGGACATGGGGGCGTTTTTGACTACGGCCGTTGTTTCACGAATTCCCCTGAGCCGCGAGCTTTCACCCGGCCGCTCCCACCTCGCGAAAGCTTTGCGCCACCAACGCCGGGTCTATTCCACTCTGCGTCGCCGCCTCTCCTAGCCGTTTCAACACCACAAAACGGAGGCCACCTGCCCGCACTTTCTTGTCCCGCGCCATCGCGTCGACCAAGTCGGCCAGCGGCAGCGGTTCGCTCAGCCGCGTTGGCAGACCATGCGCCGCAACCACCGTTTCAACGCGAGCTGCGTCACCCGCGCCGATCATTCCGAGTTTTGCCGAAAGTCGCGCCGCCGCACAGAGGCCGACCGCCACGGCCTCGCCGTGCAAATAGCCGCCATAACCCGTCACTTGTTCGATGGCATGACCGAAGGTGTGGCCCAAGTTCAACAGCGCCCGACCGCCTTCTTGCGCCAATTCACGCTCATCGGCTTCCACGATCCGTGCCTTCAATTCGCAGCAGCGCCGCACGACCCCCGCCAAGTCCGGCGAATCCACCGTCAAGGGCGAGCGCTCAAGCCGGGCAAACAACTCCGCGTCGCCCAACAGCCCAGTCTTGATCACTTCCGCCATTCCCGCCGCGAACTCCCGCACCGGCAACGTCGCCAACATCTCCGTCGCGACAAACACCACCTTGGGTTGGTGAAACGCCCCGACCAAATTTTTTCCCGCCGCCAGATTGAGCCCGGTTTTTCCGCCCACCGAACTATCCACCATCGATAACAAGGTCGTCGGCACCTGCACGAAATCGATCCCGCGCAGATACACCGCCGCCGCAAATCCAGCGAGGTCGCCGATCACCCCGCCGCCGACTGCGACCAACACCGCGCGACGGTCGATCTTGTTGGCCGCCAGAAAATCCAGCACCCGCCCCAACTCGCTCAACGACTTGGTTCCTTCGCCCGGTTCCAGCTCCAGCGTCGGCGCCCCACCAAACATGGTCCTCAGCGCCCCAGACTGACGGGCAGCCACGTTGCGGTCGGACACGATCACGATCTTTCGCCCGGCACCAGCCCACTTGGCCAATTGGACCTTCACCTCCGACTCCAAGTTCGCCCCAAACCAGATCGGGTAACTCCTTTCGCCAAGATTCACTGTGAACTTCTCAACCATTTAGGATGATTAGTTGAACCCTCTCATCTGAGGTCAAACGTCCAGTAACATCGATATTGAGAGGCTGTCTCAATAAACCATTTGACATGATACTAAGTCTCAATTTCTAAAACTGAATGTCGCTCGATTTGGGTCCTTTTTTCCACCTCCGCCGCATCTTCACAAACCGTAACCCGACGAGTATCGCACGCCGCCCGGTGTTCCTTCTCGCGCTCATCTTCGGCACAGTCGGATCCACTTACCCGAATTCGGCTCAAAGCACTTCTCCTCTCCCCTCAAACCCCGCGCCCATCCAACTCGCTGTTCTACGCGTCGAAGCGGAAGCAGAACAGGATCACACCGTCCAAGGTCCGTTCCTGCCCGATCTCCAAGGCACAAAAATCAATGTCGGCAAAAAGACCACCATGCTCGACCTCGATGCTCTCCCTCGCATCAACGGTAACAACTACCGTCAAGCGCTCGCCCACGCCCCCGGCCTCATTCTCAGCGAGGAAACCTCGCCGCTCCTCAGCATCGGTTATCGCGGTCTTGACCCACACCGCACCCAATTCAGCCAAGTCCTCAAGGACGGCATTCCAATTCACGCCGACCAATTTGGCTATCCCGAGGCCTACTATGCGCCGCCTTTGGACACGGTTGACCGCGTTGAATTCATCCGTGGCGGCGCCGGCCTCATGTACGGCCCGCAGCCCGGCGGCGCGCTGAATTATGTCACCCATCGTCCCCGCACCGATGCGGCTCTGGGCGGCGGCACGCTTCACACGTTCGGCGACGACGCCTACTACTCCACCTTCAGTTATCTCGACGGCACCACCGGTCCGCTCGGTTACTACGGCTACTACAATCATCGCGAATCCGACGGTATCCGTTCCGCCAACAGCGACTACCACCTTGACGCCTTCACCGGCCGCCTCGTCTTCGGCGCCGCCACCCGCTCGCGTCTTCTGCTCACCGTTGAATCTTACACCGAGATCCACGGCGAACCCGGCGGCCTTACGTTTGCGACCGGGCCCGGCTCGGTGAATTACCTCGCTGACCGTCGCGCTCCTTCACGCCTTTACGACCGCTTCACCCTCGACCGACGGGCCGCCTCGCTCGTTTGGGAACGCGACTTCTCGCGCGGCACGTTTGTGGGTCGGTTTTGGGCAATCGACTACACACGCCTCAGCCAGCGGCAGGGCGGCGGCGGCTTCGGCACCATCCCCACCGGCGCAGCCGCTCAGACCAACACCATCGAACGCCAGCAATTTCACCAACTTGGCGCCGAAGCCCGCGTCCGCCTCGATTGGGGCCGCGACGAGCGCCACGTCTTTACCGCCGGCGGCCAATTCTACGACAGCAACTCCCCGCGCACCGACTCCCGCGGCGCCACTCCTGCCGCCGACCAAGGCGAGATCCGCACCAAGTCCCAGCGCGACATCCTTTATACGCCGATTTTTGCCGAAAACCTCTTCCGCTTCGACGCCCTCAGCCTGACTCCCGGCCTACGCGTCGAGTTCAGCGATCAAAACGTCCGCGAGCTCATCAACCTCACCCGCGCCGCCACCCCGCTTCAAAACCGCCGAGCCCGTGCCGCCGAGCCGCTTCTCGGCCTCGCCGCCGCCTACGATTTCGCGCGCTCGAGTTCCCAGCTCTACCTCAACGTGTCCGAAAGTTACCGGCCGCTCATCTTCACCCAAGCCGTCCCCAACGGAGCCACCACGCTCGTCAACAACGACCTCGCCGCCAGCCGCGCTCTCCAATCGGAAATCGGCTGGCGCGGTCAACCCGCCCTCGGTCTCGTCATCGACGCGAGCCTCTTCCACCTCGATTTCAAAAACCAAATCGGCAACCTTGCCTTACCCGGCGGGCTCTCGACTCTGATCAACGTCGGACGCTCCGTCCACCGTGGGGCCGAGTTCGGCGTCTCCTACGACGTGCTCGCCCGCAGCCCCGGTCCGACCGCTTCCGGTCGCCGCGCTGCTCTTCCTACCGAAGCCCCCGGGCTCAGCCTCTATGTTAACGGACTCCTGCTCGACGCCCGATTCCGCGCCGGTGCCAATCGCGACCGCACTCCCCAATACGCCCCCGACCACGTCCTCCGCACCGGCATTGTTTATACCCGGGGAGCCGCGCTCAAAATCGCGCTCACCACCACCCTCACCGCCGCCAGTTTTGCCGACGACAACAACACCCCGACCCGCGCGATCCCCGCTCACGCCGTCACCGACCTCACCGCCGAGTGGCGCATTCCGGGTTCGCCCGTCCGCCTTATCGGCGGGGTAAACAACCTCCTCGACGAGGACTACTACAGCCGCATCCGCAACGACGGCATCGACCCCGCCCCCCGCCGCAACGTCTACCTCGGTGCCGCCCTTGAATTTTAACTGCTCGCTCGCCCGCGCCACGTCTGACGTTTTCGCTTTCGACGCCTTCCATGACTTTTCGCAAATCCATTTTTTGGCTCCACCTCGCCGCCGGACTCATCGCCGGCACCGTGATTGCGATCCTGTGCCTCACCGGCACCGCCCTCGCCTTTGAGAAAGAGATCATTGCCTACGCCGAGCGCGACGCCCGCCGCATTGCGTCGCCTGCGACCGACGCCGCCCGACTTCCCCTCGCCGATCTCTTGAATCGCGTCCGCACCGCTCACCCCAACGCCCGCCCCGATGGCATTGTCCTTCAAAACCACCCGCTCGCGGCCGTCGCTTTTACCGCCGGTCGCACCACGACCTTTTACACCGATCCCTACACCGGCGAAATCCGCCAACCTGCCTCCACCGGTGCCCGCGACACCTTGAAACTGATCGAAGATTGGCACCGCGTCCTCGCCCTCGGCGGCGACCAGCGCCCCATCGGCAAAGCCATCACCGGCGCCTGCAACTTTGCTTTCTTCGTTCTCGCGGTCTCCGGACTTTATCTTTGGTGGCCGCGGAAATGGCGCACCAAAGGGCTCCGCCGCTCGATCTGGTTCATCCGCCGGCCCGCCGACGCCAAAGCCCGCGACTGGAATTGGCACAACGTCATCGGTCTCTGGACCGCGCCCATTTTGATCGTGCTCACGCTCACCGCGCTGCCGATCTCATACAAGTGGGCCGGGCAGATGCTCTTCACAATCACCGGCACGCCACCGCCTCCACCCACCACCGCCAGCGCCACGCCCGCCGCCAAACTCGTTCCGCCCACCCCAGACGCCAAACTTCTTTCCTCTGAAGATTTGATCGCTGTCGCCCAGAAACAGTTTCCGACTTGGGAGACCCTCACCTACCGCGCCGGCACCACGCAGCCCGCCACCATCGCCGTCCGCACCGCGGATTCATGGCCGCGCACCGCGACCACGACGCTTTCCCTCAATCCCTTCACCGGCGAAATCCTAAAACGCGCCGGCTACGCCGAGCTCAACGCCGCCCAACAACTCCGCTCGTGGACGCGCTACCTCCACACGGGCGAGGCCGTCGGTTGGCCCGGTCAATTGCTCGCTGCGATTGCCTCCCTCGGAGGCTGCGTCCTTGTCTACACCGGCTTCGCCCTCGTCTGGCACCGTTGGCGCCGTTGGCGATCGTCCTCGGTGACGCCGTAGCCCAAAACGCCGGCTGCGTCCGGTTTTGAAAAACTTCGCCAACCCCGCGGATTCCTCCGCCCCGGGTCTTCGATGAACTCCGCTTTCACGCCTAGCTCGCTCTCGATTCTCGCCGTCGCCATCTTCGTTGCATCAGGCACTGCGGTACGCGCGCCGTTCACCCGGAGCGGGTAAGGCACCAAGTCGCAACATCCACCAAGGGTCGCTTGCAGCCTACCTGAACATCGCCAACTTCCCCGATGCGCCCCTTCCTGCTCCTCCTTTTCCTCGTTTTGTCCATCGTGCCCCCGTTGCCCGCCGCCCCAGACCAGCGCATCCTCCTCATTGCCGCGCCATCGCTCAACGACGACGCCTACCGCACCCAAGCCGCGCTCCTGCTCCCCGCGCTTGCCGGGCTCAACGAGCGCGACTTCGTCGTCCAAATCCAATTCGGCACCAAGTCCTTTTCCGTCGTGCTCATCGGCAAAGACGGCGGTGAAAAACTCCGTCGCGCCACCCCGCTTTCGCCCGAAGAACTCTTCGCCATCGTCGACGCCATGCCCATGCGCCGCGCCGAAATGCGCGGGCAGAAGTAAACCGCGCTACGCGCCCGCCCCGCGCCTAAACGTCGCCGGCCCGCAACCTGCCACCCGCGCAAATACGCGCGAGAAATGATACCGGTTGGCGTAGCCCAGCTTCGCGGCGACCTGCTCGACCGATAAATCCGTGTAGCGCAGCAGCCGGCTCGCTTCGGTCACGCGCCGCTGCGTCATCACCTCGCTCGGCGTCGTGCCCGTCTCCGCCTTGAACCAGCGGATAAACGCCCCCGCGCTCATCCCGCACGCCTGCGCGAGTTCACCCACCGCCGGCGGCGACGCCAGTCGTCCGCCGATCATCGCCAGCGCCCGCTCCAGCCGCGGCGAGGCCGGCGCTTGCCCGCCCAACTCCGCGCAACCCCACAGCGCATGCAACCACGCCAGCACCGTGTGGTTGAGTTGTGCGTCACCTCGCTTCGACCGCGCCCGCGCCTGCACTTCGCGCGCGAGCAGCTTCCCGTGCGGAGGCAACGTCACCACCACGGGCGCCGTGACTTTAGGCGAGGTAATCGGCAGAGAAAAATGCACCCAAATGTGACCGACTTCGCCGCCCGGCAAGCAGTCAAAAACCGTTTCCGCCGGTACCAGCACCGCCCGATCCGGACGCAGTTCCACCCGCCGCCCCGCGTGCCTCACCGCCGCCCCCGCTTTCGTATTGAAATACGCCCGCCAGAACGGACTGCATACGTGGCGGAAATCCCACTCGCGCCCCACCACTTTGAACCCCACTTCGTGGACTTGGAAAAACGCGGGCACGCCCTCGCCTTCCGGCCGTACGCCGCTCGCCGTAAACGGCTCCCGCCATCCCCCTAGGTCAATTTTAGACACATCTTCGCCCATCGAGGACATTGATGGCCGCGTCGTTCCGAGTTACAATTTGATATTCACGTGCGCATCCTCCTCGCATCCATGCCCCGCCTCCGCTTTTCCATTTTCCTGCTCGCCTCGCTTCTTGCCCACGCCCGCCTTGCCGGCGCCGACGCTCCCATCGATTTTGGCCGCGAGGTGCGCCCTATCCTCTCCGACAAGTGCTACAACTGCCACGGCCCCGACGAGGGTTCGCGCAAAGCCAAACTTCGCCTCGATACCCGCGCGGGCGCCCTCCACGTCGAAAACGCCACCGCATCAATCATCCCCGGTCGGAGCGCGGAGAGTGAACTCGTTTTCCGCATCACCAGTGATGATCCCGAGGAGATCATGCCGCCGCCCGACGCGAAGATCGGCCGACTCACCCCCACCGAAGTAGCCATTCTCAAACGCTGGATCGACGAAGGCGCACCCTATCAAAACCACTGGTCCTTCGAACCGCTCAAACCCGTCGCTCCGCCCGCGACTCCGGTCTCTCCCATTTCAACCCCAGCCACTCATCTCCCAAAAAATCCCATCGATCGCTTCGTCACCGCCGGACTCGCCCGCCGGCAACTCGGCCTTCAACCCGCCGCCGATCCCACCACCCTGATCCGCCGCCTCACTTTTGACCTTACCGGCCTGCCGCCAACGGTCGCCGAAATCGAGGCCTTCACCTCAGCTTTTGTTGAGAATAGGGAATCCAAAATCGAAAATCTGATCGACCGCCTGCTCGCCTCGCCCCGCTACGGCGAGCGCATGACCGCCGATTGGCTCGACCTCGCGCGCTACGCCGACAGCTACGGTTTCCAAGTCGACCGCGAACGCGACATGTGGCCGTGGCGCGATTGGGTCATCAAAGCGTTCAACGAAAATCTCCCGTGGGACAAATTCGTCACCTACCAACTCGCGGGCGATCTGCTGCCCAATCCCACCGACGAGCAAATCCTCGCCACCGCGTTCAACCGTCTTCACCCGCAGGAGGCCGAGGGCGGATCCATCGAGGAGGAATACCGCATCAACCACGTCAACGACCGCGTCACCACTTTCGGCACCGCCTTCCTCGGCCTCACCCTCGAATGCGCCAGGTGCCACGACCATAAATTCGATCCAATCCCCCAAAAAGATTTCTACGCCCTCGCCGCTTTCTTCCAAAACATCGACGAGGCCGGTCTCTATTCTTACTTCACCCAGTCGGTCCCCACCCCCGCTCTCCGTCTCACGGATTCAGCCCAGCGCGAAAAATTCGCCCGCGCCGCCTCTGCGGTCGAATCCGCCACGTCCGCTCTCACGGCCCTTCGCGAAACTCGCCGCGACGCCTTCGCGGCTTGGCTCGCGGCTCTTCCGGCGTCCGCGCCCACGGTCCCCGACGAAGTCGCCCGCTTCGACTTCGAAGCCCGCGACACTTCTCCGCTCCCGCCCAAACCCGCCTCCGCTACCGCTCCAGCCGAGCCCGTCGCGGCCGTTCCCTCCGATGGAAAACCGGCCGGCCTCGCCCACTTCGCCAACACGCTCACTCCCGCCGATACCGCCACTACGCCCACCGAAAACGAATCCGTCCCCGGCCGCCCCGGTGCCGGCCAAGCCCTTCGTCTCACCGGCGACCACGCCGTAAAAACCAAAATCGGCAACTTCCACCGTCACGATCCTTTCACGATTTCCCTCTGGCTCCAAACTCCGGACATCAAGGAGCGCGCGGTCATCTTCCATCGCTCGCGCGCCTGGACCGATGCCGGCAGCCGCGGCTACGAACTCCTCATCGAGGAGGGCCGCGCCAAATGGTCTCTCATCCACTTCTGGCCCGGCGACGCGATTTCCATCCGCACCCTCGACCCGATTCCCGTCGGTGCTTGGGTCAACGTCACCGTGACCAACGACGGTTCCAGCCGCGCGGCCGGCCTCCGCCTCTTCATCAACGGCCAACCCGCCCGCACCGAAATCATCCGCGACCACCTCACCAAGGACATCACCGGCGGTGGCGGCGATACCATCGCCCTCGGCGAACGTTTCCGCGATCGCGGCTTCAAAGGCGGTCTCATCGACGACTTCCGTGTCTTCGCGCGCGAACTCACCGCCGCCGAAGTTGCCCTGCTTGTTGTTACAAACTCCCAACTCGCAACGCTCAACCCTCAGCATCCGCTCCCCGATTTCGACACCTACCTCTCCGCCCAAGACGCACCTTACCGCACCGCCGTCGCGACGCTCACCGCCGCCCGCGCCGCCCTGACCACCCTCGCCGACGCCGCCAAAGAGATCATGGTTATGCGCGAGCTCCCAACTCCCAAGACCGCCTACATCCTCAAGCGCGGCGAGTATGACCATCGCGGCGCCGCCGTCTCCGCCGACACCCCGTCCGCGCTTCCCGCTTTCCCCGCTGACCAACCCCGCAACCGCCTCGGTCTCGCCCGTTGGCTGACCGCCCCCGACCACCCGCTGCTCGCCCGCGTGACGGTGAATCGCTTTTGGCAATCCCTCTTCGGTCAAGGCCTCGTCAAGACCTCCGACGACTTCGGTACCCAAGGCGATCGCCCCCAATTCCCCGAACTCCTCGACTGGCTCGCCGGAGAATTTGTCCGCTCGGACTGGGATGTGAAGGCTCTCCTCAAAACCATCGTCCTTTCCGAGACCTACCAACAACGCAGTTTCTCCACCCCGGAACAGATGGCCGACGATCCGGAAAATACCTGGCTCGCCCGCGGTCCCCGCCACCGCCTCCCCGCCGAGATGATTCGCGACCAAGCCCTCGCTACCAGCGGCCTGCTGGTGGAAAAAATCGGCGGCCCACCCGTCTACACCTACGATATCCCCGAGTCCTTCAAGCCCGCCCCCGCCGGCAAAGGCGAAGCCCTCTATCGCCGCAGCCTCTACACCTTTTGGCGTCGCACCGGCCCCGCTCCGGTGCTCGAAGCGTTCGACGTCCCCAAGCGCGTCGTCTGCGTCACGCGTCGCGATACCACCAACACACCCCTGCAAGCCCTCGTCCTGCTCAACGGCCCGCAATTCGTCGAAGCCTCCCGCGCCCTCGCCGAGCGCCTCCAACGCGAACACACCGGCGATCCCGCCGCCCTCGTCACCGCCGCCTTCCGCACCCTCACGTCCCGCCCGCCCGAGGACGCCGAACAAAAAATTCTCCTCCGCCTCTTCAACGAACAAATCGGCCATTACCGCGCGCACCCCGAAGCCGTCACCGCATTCCTCGCGATCGGCGATACTCCGACCGACTCTTCCCTCACCGCACCCGAACTCGCGGCCACCGCCACCGTCATCAACACCCTCATGAACCACGACGCCTTCGCCGTGAAACGCTGATGCCCGCCATGCCCACCCCATCTGCGCCCGCCCCGCTCTGCACCGGCCACGCCCCTTGGCTCACCATGAGCCGACGTGAATGCCTCAACCGCCTCGCTCTCGGCGTCGGCGGCATCGCGCTCGCCGATCTCCTCGCCCGCGACGCCACCGCCGCCCCCGTCTCACCTTCACCCTCGCTCCCTCTCACGCCCCCTGGCCCCGCCGCCCTCCCCGGCCTCCCGCACTTCGCCGCGAAAGCCAAATGCATCATCTACCTCTTCCAATCCGGCGGCCCCTCCCAACTCGATCTCTACGATTACAAGCCGCTCCTCAACGCTCGCCACGGCGAACAGCTCCCCGACAGCGTGCGCGGCAGTCAACGTCTCACCGGTATGTCGGGCAACCAAAGCTCCATTCCCATTGCCGGCTCGCCTTTCAAGTTCTCCCGCTACGGCCAGAGCGGCGCCTGGATCAGCGACCTCCTCCCGCACACCGCCAAAATCGCCGACGACCTCTGCGTCATCCGCTCGATGCACACCGAGGCCATCAACCATGGTCCCGGCGTTACGTTCATGCAGACCGGCTCGCAGATTCCCGGCCGCCCCAGCTTCGGCTCATGGCTCGACTACGGCCTCGGCAGCGCCAACGCCAACCTGCCCTCCTTCGTCGTCCTCATCACAAAAGACAAAAAAGGCCAACCGCTCATGTCGCACCTTTGGGGCGCCGGCTTCATCCCCGCCAAGCATCAGGGCGTCCGCTTCCGCTCCGGCGCCGATCCTGTCCTTTACCTCAACAATCCCGCCGGCGTCTCGCCTGAGAACCGCCGCCTCGCCCTCGACCGCCTCCGCGAACTGCACGAGCACCAATTCGCCGGCACCCCCGACGCCGAGATCTCGACGCGCATCTCGAATTACGAGATGGCGTTCAACCTTCAGACCAGCGTTCCCGAGGTGACCGATCTCTCCGGCGAACCCGCCGCCGTCGTCGATTCTTATGGCCCCGATGCCCGCACCCCCGGCTCCTTCGCCGCCAACTGCCTGCTCGCCCGCCGTCTCGCCGAGCGGGGCGTGAAATTCATCCAGCTTTACCATCAGGACTGGGACCACCACGGCGGCCTCCCCAGCGGCATCAAAAAAGAATGCCTCCAGACGGATCAACCCGCCGCCGCCCTCATCGCCGATCTGAAACAACGCGGGATGCTCGACGAGACCCTCGTCGTCTGGGGCGGCGAATTCGGCCGCACCAATTACTCGCAGGGCATCATGGCGGCGAACAACTTTGGCCGCGACCATCACCCGCGTTGCTTCTCGTTGTGGATGGCCGGCGGCGGCGTGAAGCCCGGCATCACCTACGGCGAGACCGACGACTACGGCTACAACGTCGCGAAAAACCCCGTGCACGTCCACGACCTGCACGCCACCATCCTGCACTTGTTCGGCGTCGATCACGAACGCCTCACCTACCGTTTCCAAGGTCGTCGCTACCGCCTCACCGACGTCTTCGGCAAAGTCGTGAACGACATTTTGACTTAACGGAGCGACGACTTCCCGTCGCCGAATCCTGCCGACTCCATGTCCGACGCCCTCGCTTGCGCCCGCGAGCTCATCGCCACGCTCCGCGAGCAGCTCTCGACCATCATTCTCGGCACCGCCGCGCCCGACGGCGCACCCGAAGCCTCCGTCGCGGCAACCGTCCTCGATGCCGACGGCGCCTTTGTCATCTACGTCAGCGGGCTCGCCGCCCATACCCGGCACCTCCGCGCCAACCCGCGCGCGAGCGTCCTCCTCATCGAGCCGAAAACCACGCCCGGCAACCCCCTCACCCGCCGCCGCCTCACCTTCGCCTGCACCGCCGAGCCGGTCGCGCGCGACTCAACCACCCACGCCGAGCAAGTCTCCGCTTTTCGCCATAAATTCGGCGCCACCATCGACGTCATGGCGCCGCTCCCCGACTTCCAATTTTTTCGTCTCCTGCCCCAAACCGGCCGAGTCGTCGCCGGCTTCGGCGCCGCCTTTGAAGTCAACCCCCGCGACTGGAACGACCTCACCCTCGCCGTCCGCCACTCTGGCCGCCCAACCTAAGATTCGACCAATCGTCGATTTCTACTTCGGCAAACACCAGTCCACGTCGGCAAACTTGGAGAAATCTTGGTCGAACGAGGCCAGCGTCTCGCCCGCTTCCTTGGCTGAAGCTGCCAACCACGCATCGACGAAATCCACATTCGCCGTGCGGACCCGACTCAACGCGTCGAGCAAACGCCGCTCATGTTCGACGCCAAAACCCCCGCAGTGGACCACTGCGTCCAACAGCGACACGATCTCCGTCCGCGGTAGCTTATAGGCCGCCCTCAAGGCGTAGAAAATTTCGCCCACCGTCACCGCCGAAAGCGCCAGCACGATTTCGCCCTCGCTCGCTTCTCCGACCAGCCGGCGCGCCGCCGGCGACTGCTTCACATCGTCGTCACGCAAAAACCGCAGCACCACGTTGGCGTCGAGATGGAGGCGCTTCATGTGCCCCGGTCACCCCGGCCGATCAACTCACGCGCCCGCGTCTTTTCCTGCGGATCCCGCGGTAGCGCCGAATAAGGCCATCACTTTGGGCGCCGGCCGCACTCTCACCGATCCATCGTCACACCGCTCCCAAAGGATTTCGTCGCTCTTCCAAGCCCGGCGAAACTCTATCGGCACTGTCGTCTGTTCCTTGCTGGTGATGTAGGTCCTTACCATAGATTAAAAGTAAGGAATAGTGTGTGTCCGTCGACTCTGGCCCCGGCCATCTACGCCTTCCCCGCCCCGTGCTTCGCCCGATACGCAAACGGGCTCAGCCCCGTCTCCCGGCGAAACGCCACGCTCAGGTAACTCGCATTGTCGAACCCCGCCTGCTCCGCCACCTCGCTGATCGCGACTTTGCTCTCCGCCAACAGGTGTTTCGCGCGCGCGATTCGCTGCTGCACGATCTGCCGGTGCGGCGAGTGCCCGAGCAACGCCTTGAACTTCTGCTCCAAGCGCGTCCGCGCCATCGGCACCGCCCTCAGCACATCTCCCACGTCCACCCCTTCGCACGCGTGCTGCCGAATAAATTTCAACGCCGTCGCCACCTTCGCATCCTCGACCGCCACTACATCCGTCGACTGCCGCTCTACCACCCGCACCGGCTGCACCTGGTGCGGCGGCGCCACCGCTTTCTTTTCCCCGCCCATCATCCGCGCCAGCAACGCCGCCGCCTCGTAGCCCGAGCGCCGCGCATTTGGTTGCACGCTGCTGAGCGGCGGGTTCGCCAGCTCGCACACCAACTCGTCGTTATCGACCCCCAGCACCGCCACCTCCTCGGGCACTTGCAACCCGAGCAGTTGACAGGCCTCCAGCACCTGCAACGCCCGGCCGTCATAACACGCAAACACTGCCACCGGTTTCGGCAGACCTTTCAGCCAACGGGCAATCGCGCGGATCTCCGCATCCGAGCCCGGCCGGCCCCCCGCCGGCTTATCCGGAAACGAATCCGCGCATCGTCGCCCCGCGGCCGACAGACACCGCTTGAACTCGGCCCCACGCTGCCGCGACCAAAGAAACCGCCGGTCTCCACAATACGCGAAATCCAAAAAACCCTTCGTCGCCAAATGCTCCGCCGCCAAGCGCGCCACCGCGTCGTTGTCGATACTCACCCTCGAAAACTCCGAGCTGAACCGCTCCGCACTCACATCCACCACCGGCAACCTCGTCCGCCGCAACGCCGCCGCGATCTGCGGTGAATCCACCCGCGCAATGATGCCATCGCCCCGCCAATCTTTCAGCCACGTCGGCAACGGCGCCCGCCGCCCCTGCTCCGTAAACCGGATCGCCCACCGCTCTCCCTCACGCATCCAGTCGCGCACTCCATACAACAAATCCCGCCCATACCGGTTGGACGTCTCAATCAACAGCGCGACTTTCCTCACCCCGTCCCCGCTTTTCTTATCCGCGCCCATCCGTGTAATCCGCAGCCAAATCTTTTTTCTCAGTCATCCTCATCCGCCGAGCCAGTCCGCTCGGCCGTTAAAAATCAAAATTTATATATGGATTCTTACTCACCTCCCGCCTCGCCGCCATGGCACCGTTCTTCCACGTTTCTCTCCTTCCTCTCCTATCTCTCATGAAAAAACCCACCGCCCACTTCCCCAAGATCAAGCCGATCGCCTACGAAGGCCCCGGCTCCGCCAACGCCCTCGCTTTCCGCCACTACAACCCCGCCGAGCTCGTTGATGGCAAAAACATGGAGCAGCACATGCGCTTCTCCGTCGCCTACTGGCACGCTTTCCGCGGGACCGGTTCCGATCCTTTCGGCCCAGGCACCATCGTCCGTCCGTGGGAAAAGGGCAAAGACGCCGTCTCCGTCGCCAAGGTCCGCATGGACGCCGCCTTCGAGTTTTTCCAAAAAATCCGCGCGCCGTTCTATTGTTTCCACGACCGCGACATCGCCCCCGAGGGCGCCACGCTCGCCCAGTCCAACAAAAATCTCGCCGCCATCGTCGCCCACGCGAAGTCCCTCCAAAAGGCCACCGGCGTTAAACTCCTCTGGGGCACCGCCAATCTGTTCTCGAACCCGCGCTACATGTGCGGCGCCTCGACCAACCCCGACGCCCACGTCTTCGCTTACGCCGCCGCGCAAGTGAAGAGTGCCATCGACGCCACAAAAGAACTTGGCGGCGAAAACTACGTCTTCTGGGGCGGCCGCGAAGGCTATGAAACTTTGCTCAACACCAACCTGAAACGCGAACAGGACCACCTCGCCGCGTTCCTGCACATGGCCGTCGATTACGCGAAGAGCATCGGCTTCAAGGGCCAGTTCCTCATCGAGCCCAAGCCGAAGGAGCCCACCAAGCACCAATACGATTTCGACGTCGCCAGCGGCATCGCCTTCCTCCGCACCTACGGCCTCGAAAAGTATTTCAAGTTCAACATCGAGACCAACCACGCCACCCTCGCCGGCCACACGTTCCAACACGAGATCGAGGTCGCCGCATCGCAAAACATGCTCGGCTCCATCGACGCCAACGCCGGCGACGAACTCCTCGGCTGGGACACCGACCAGTTCAACACCAACGTCAAAGAGCTCACCCTCGCCATGACGAGCATCCTCAAAGCCGGCGGCCTCGGCACGGGCGGCTTCAATTTCGACGCCAAGCTCCGCCGTCCGTCGATTGACCCCGAGGATCTCTTCCACGCCCACATCGGTGGCATGGACGCGTACGCCCTCGCCTTCAAACTCGCCCGCCGGATCATCGCCGACGGCAAGTTCGATTCGTTCGTCGCCGACCGCTACGCGTCGTTCGATACCGGCTTCGGCAAAGACATCGAGAGCGGCAAAGCCAACTTCAAGTCCCTCGAAAAACTCGTCCTCACCAAGCTCGGCGAACCCACCCCGCGCTCCGGCAAACAGGAATACCTGGAGAACCTGCTCAATACCTACCTCCACGGCTAATCCGAAAGTTGGGCGGCGTCTCCGACCCGCCCTTCCGAAACCGTGGGTAGAATCGCCAAACCCAGTCCGCCCTTCTGAAACTCCCCCGGGCCGCTCGCCAGAGCGGCCCTTTTCATTTCACTACCCCCAGCATGATCCTTCACCGCGCTCTACTTTCACTACTCCACTTCGGCTGCGCATTGCTCGTTTTCACCGGTTGTTCCACCGCCCTCTCCACCCGCAAGGCCAGCGATCTCGCCCGTTTTAAACGCATCTACGTCGAGAGCCGCCTCTCCGACAATCACCGGATCGACGAAAAGATCGCCACCGAACTCCGCACCCTCGGCGTCGACGCCTCCTTCGGCGTTCCCACGATGCTTCCTGAGGGTGTAGATGCCATCGTGAGCTACGAGGACCGCTGGCAGTGGGATTTCAAAGATTACATGATCGAAATCAGAATCGACCTGCGAGAGGCGCGCTCCAACAAACCCCTCGCCACCGGCAGCTATTATCAGGCGTCGCTCAAAACCAAATCGTCCGAAGAGGTAATCCGCCTGATCCTCACCCCGCTTTTCCGGCCTTCAAAGTAGGGCGGCGTCTCAGACCCGCCCTCCACGCCCACGCCACGCCTTGGCCAAACCTGTTTGCGACAAACCTCACCTTCGCGTCCGCCCGCCGCTCCGCCAAAAAAAAGACGCCCACCGACCGAGGTCAGCGAGCGCCCAACCCTTTTCCGATTCGGACAATCGATTACGGCAGAATCACGGTGTCGACGACATGGACCACACCGTTGCTGCCGACGAGATCCGCCGCGACGACCTTGGCTCCGTTGACCGTGACGCCCGTCTTGTCGGCCTTAAGCGCGAGCTTTTTGCCATTCACCGAAGGCGCCTCACCGGTCTTCACATCGGCCGCCATGACTTTGGCCGGGACGACGTGATAGGTGAGGATTGCAACGAGTTTGGCTTTGTTCTCGGGCTTTAGCAGCGAGTCCACCGTGCCGGCCGGCAACTTGGCGAAAGCCGCATTGGTGGGCGCGAAAACGGTGAACGGACCGGCGCCGCTCAGGGTTTCGACGAGCCCGGCAGCCTTCACGGCGGCGACGAGCGTGGTGTGATCGGGCGAACCGATGGCGATTTCGACGACGGTCTTGGCCGAAACGGCAGAGACCAAGCCGGTGCAGAGTGCGAGGGTGGCGAACAAGGAGCGGAGCTTCATGGAGACTAGAACTAATCGGGTTGATGTAACAAGCGGCCGGGTGGACAAAGTCCTACGGTCGCACCCTTGCAACGCACCACTCTCGTCGGCGGATGCATCATTCCTTAAAAAAGAGAAACTTACCGATCTCCCGCCCCGGTCGCGCACAACAAATCGACCACCAAATCCAAAATCCTTCGGCGCTCTGTTTTCAGGCCTAGGTTCACTGCGCGGATATCGACTCGAACCCTGTCCAAATCCGCGCAACATCGCCACCTCGGCCATCGTCCTATCCCAGCCATCGGCATGAAACTCTCTTCACTTGGTTTGATCTACGTCCTGCTTGCATCCGCCGCGCCCGCACTCTTCGCGGCCGTGATCGGCACCAATCCCCCCTGCCCCCCGCTCTCCGCCGAACGCATCGCCGCCCTCCCTCCCGCCGATCAAGCCGCTTGGCAGGACTACCTCGCCCGTTCCGCCGCCGCGCTCGCAGCCGACAAAAAATTCTACGCCGACGAGCTCACCGCCCTCGGTCTGACCGCGCCGCTCGTGCCCGCGAAAGCCTCCGGCCGCGTCATCCCGACCAAGCCCCCCAGCGATTCCTTCGCCTCCGTCGAGGCTCGCCGTCTCGCTGACCATCTCGTCTCCTTTCAAACCCCCGCCGGCGGCTGGAACAAAAACACCGACTTCGGCAAAGCCCCGCGACGCCCCGGCGAACGCTCCGGCTCCGAAGCCGGCTACGTCGGGACAATCGACAACGCTGCGACCGTGTTCCCGCTCTACTTCCTCGCGGCGGTCATAAACGCCGCCTCGCCGAATCCCGTGCACCGCGCCGCTTTCAACCGCGGCCTCGACTACCTCCTCGTCGCCCAATTCCCCTCCGGCGGCTGGCCTCAAGTCTATCCGCTCGAAGGCGGCTATCACGATGCGATCACGTTCAACGACGGCGCCACGGTCAACGTCCTCACCTTCCTCCGCGCCTGTGCCGCCGGCACGGGCGACTTCGCCTTCGTCGCTCCAACGGCCCGCGCCCGGGCCGCCGCCGCCGTCGAGCGCGGACTCGCCTGCATCCTCGCCACTCAGATCGTTACCGCCGACGGCCGCCGCACCGTCTGGGGCCAACAACACGACCCACTCACCCTCGTCCCCGTCTCGGCGCGCGCCTACGAAATGCCGTCACAATCCGCCGGCGAGAGTGCGGGCATTGTCCGCCACCTGATGACGCTTCCCAATCCCTCGCCCGCCATCACCGCCGCCGTCCACGCCGCCGCTGCCTGGTTCGAGCGCACGGCGCTCAAGGATGTCGTCTACGCCCCGGCGCCCAACGGCTCCGGCCACCAACTTATCCCCACGCCCGGCGCACCCGCACTTTGGTCGCGCTACACCGAGATTGGCAGCGACCGCGCCATCTTCGGCGATCGCGATCGTTCGATTCACGATCAAGTGAGCGGCATATCCAGAGAACGCCGCGCCGGCTACGCGTGGTTCGTCACCTCGCCGAAAAGCGCGCTCGCCGACTACGCCAAATGGTCGATGCGCCACCCCAAAAAGTAGGGCGAGGTCTTTGACTCGCCCTCCAAGCCCGCGCTCGGCCCGGCGCCCACTTTCCCTTTGCCGCCGTCCATCGGGGCAACACGCTCCGCTGCTTCTATGAGTTCTGCCCCCATCCGCCCGCTTTCTATCGAAACCGAACCGGCGACTCCGCTCGCTCTCTCCGACACCGGCGGACTGGGCGGTCACCCCCGCGGCCTCACGACGCTCTTTTTCACCGAACTCTGGGAGCGGTTTTCTTATTACGGCATGAGGGCGCTGCTCGTGCTGTTTATGGTCAAAACCGCCGCCGAGGGCGGACTCGGCTACGACACCAAGCAGGCCACCGCCGTCTACGGCACCTACACGATGAGCGTTTACCTGCTCTCGATTCTCGGCGGCTTCATCGCCGATAACTTCATCGGCGCCAGGCGCGCCGTCTTCGTTGGAGGAATCATCATCGCCACCGGCCATTTCACGATGGCGCTCAACTCCACCGCCACCTTCTACGCCGGCCTCGTTTTCGTTGCGCTCGGCACCGGCCTGCTCAAGCCCAACATCTCCACGATGGTCGGCAGTCTCTACCGACCCGATGACGAACGCCGCGACGCCGGCTTCTCCATTTTCTACCTGGGCATCAACCTCGGTGCCTTCGCCGCTCCGCTCGTCACCGGCTATCTCGCGCAAAGCGACCACTGGAAAGGCGTGCTCGTCTCCTGGGGCTTCAACCCGATCTACAGTTGGCACTGGGGCTTCGCCGCCGCCGGCGTCGGCATGGTGCTCGGGCTCGTCGTTTATTCGCTTCAGCGCGAACGTCTCGCCCACGTCGGCGCCGTCCCCGCGCCCGAGGCCGATGGCTCCCGCCCGTGGGGCAAGCTCGGGCTCGTCGCCCTCGGCTCCCTCGCGCTCATCATCGCAATGAAGGCCAGCGACACCTACCCGGTCATCATCTACGCGCTCTTCGCCGTCCAGGTCGCCGCGATCCTCTTCTTCGCTCTCCGCCCCGATCGCGACAGCAAACGCATGGCCGCCATCTTGGTGTTCTTTTTCGCCGCCGAGATCTTCTGGGCCCTGTTTGAGCAAAGCGGTTCCACCATCGCGCTCTTTTCCGACCGTCTCACCCGCAACGAAATCTTCGGTTGGTCTTTTCCATCCTCCTATTGGCAATCGGTGAACTCCATTTGGGTGGTTCTGCTCGCGCCCATCTTCGCCTTTCTCTGGGTCCATCTCCGCGATCGCCAGCCGTCGAGCCCGATGAAATTCGTCCTCGGGCTGTTCTTCGTCGCGCTCTCGTTCGCGCTCATGGTGCCGGCCGCCAAACTCACCGCCCAGGGCAGCATCGGGCCGATGTGGCTCGTCGGTCTCTTTTTTCTCCAAACCGTCGGCGAGATGCTCCTCAGCCCCGTCGGACTCTCGACGATGACGAAGCTCGCGCCCCACCGCCTCGTCGGCCTCGTCATGGGTATCTGGTTCCTCGCCGCCGCCCTCGGCAGCAAACTCGCGGGCGCCCTCGCCGGAGAATTCAAAAGCGACAACCCCGCACAACTCGCCGATTTCTTCCTCCACCAAGCGCTGATCGTCGGCGCCTGCACCCTCGCCCTGCTCGCCCTTGTACCATGGATGAAGAAACTCATGGGCGGCGTGCGGTAAACCAGCCCTCTCCCCACCCATGCCCTGGCTCTACCTCCTCACCGCCGCCGCCCTCGAAATCGTCTGGGCCACGGGCCTGAAATCAACCGCGGGCTTCACCAAGCTTTGGCCATCCATCGGCGTGATTTCCACGATGGCCGTGAGCATGTTTCTCCTCGCGCTGGCCGCACGCACGCTCCCGATCGGCACCGCTTATGCCGTCTGGACCGGGATCGGAGCGGTCGGCACCGCTCTCGCCGGCATCGCCTTTTTTGGCGAAAGCGCCTCCACCCCGCGCCTAATCTGCATCGGCCTCATCGTTGCCGGGATCGCCGGCCTAAAATTCCTCGGCAAGTAGCGTTTAACTTCGTTCCGATTTCCACACCCTCAATTCTCAGCCCTCAACTTCCTTCGTCCCATGCCCACCCGCGTTCACTTTCCCACCCACATCTACTGCGAGCCGCTCCAGCCTTCTGGTCTCGCCAAATTCAACGCCGACCTCGCCGAAGAGTGCCGCCAACTCCGCGACTACGACGACGCCGGCCGCAAGTGGTCCGCCAAAAATTACCCCGGCGGCTACACCAGTTACGCCTCGATGAACGAGCTGCACCGCTTCTCCAGCACCTTCGCCACGCTCGAAAAAAAGTTTCTCCGTCACGCCCGCGCTTTCGCCAAAACCCTCGACTTCGACCTGTGTGGCCGCTCGGTCCGGATGACCGATTGCTGGGTCAATATCATGCCACCCACGGCGGCGCACTCCATGCACCTGCACCCGCTTTCGTTCATCAGCGGCACCTATTACGTCGCCACTCCCGCCGGTTGCCCGGGCCTGAAATTCGAAGATCCGCGCCTCGACCGCTTCATGGCGGCTCCGCCCCGGCTTCCCGATCATCGCCCCGCCAACCGCATCCACCTCACCTACCCCGCTGTCGCCGGAAATATCATCCTCTTCGAAAGCTGGCTGCGCCACGAGGTCACCAGCAACCGCGTGGACGCCGAGCGCATCAGCATCAGCTTCAATTTCAACTGGAGTTGACCGCACGGGAGCGAGGCCGTCCCCGTTCGCATACACTTCGAACCAGTTTCGTCTCGGCCCGCTCGCCAAATCGCCGAATCCCATTTGTTTCCCCCATGATCGTGATCCGTCGCCTCACCGACCGCCACCGCGCCTACACTGGTATTTTCCTGCCCGGTGAACCCGCTCAGATTTTTCCGACCACCGATTACGAGCACGGTCGAATCTTGCAGATCTACAAACAAGACCGGCCGCACGAGGGCATTATCAACGATTTCGTTGATCTCGACGCCTACGTTCCCAGCCCGACACCCGCCGCTCCGCCCGATCAGGTTCCAAAAACCGCGACTGCTCCGCGCGCGCAAAAAAAGAAGAAACCCGCCCCGGCCAAGCCGAAGCGGGTTTGAATCCGAAGGTCAGAACCGTCGCTCACCAGCGCCGGTGGCTCGGCTCGACGTAAACCACCTGCCGCCCGGAGTGACGCCGCGACGGAGGCGCGACCACGACGACGGTGTCGTCACAGCGCCGCGGTTGCGCCGCGACGTATACCGCGCGTGGAGCCGCTTGCACATAAACGTGCCGTGGCGGCGGCGCTCCCACATATACCACTCGTTGGGCGGGAGGCGGGCAATGCGGCGCCTCAACGTAAACAATCGGTGCCGGCGCCACATCGGCGAGGGGCGCTGAGCGTACCACTGTTCGGCGAGGCGGCTCTACCGCCGCCCCGATGAGTGCGCCGGCGGCCGCGCCGATTATGGCGCCCTGAGCCCAGCGGTCGTTGTTGTGGCCGCCAATAAACGCACCGGCGATCCCACCGAGGATCGCCCCGCCGGCGACCGCATTCGGCCGCGAATCTTGAGCGTGTGCCGCACCGGTGCCGGCAACCGCGACTGCGAGAGAGAAGAGTAAGGCTTGGGTTTTCATGTCGTCACCTCAGACGCCCTGCCGCGCCGAATGTTTAACGGTTACGCGCGTTCGCGCCAAATATTTCGCGGAACATTTGGTTTACCCATTCGGTGAACCCGCCCAGCGCCGCCAAGCTAGCCCAAATCAATCGTCGGCACGTCAAAGTGGTAGGGGCTGACCTCGTGTCCGGCCGCGCGATGCCGATTTACAACCCAACCGGTAATCCGCCTTCTCACACCTGAAACTCTCCTTCAACTTCCCCACGTGTCCACGCCGCCCGCACCCAAAGAACCGCCGCTGAAACGCCGCAGCTTCACGAACTTTTTTTCGTCGGTGCGCTACTCCATCGACGGCTTTTTCGCCGCGATGAAGCACGAACCTTCCTTCCGGGAGGATCTCATCTTCGCCCTGTTGCTTGTTCCCCTCGCGATTTTTCTCCCGATCAACGCCGTCTCCACAGCGCTGATGATCTCGTCGCTCATCTTGATTCTGATCGTTGAGCTCCTGAATTCCGCGATCGAGTGGATCATCGATTACGTCCGTCCGGAGATTCACCCTCTGGCCAAGCGGATCAAAGACATGGCCAGCGCCGCCGTCTTCTTGAGCTACATCAACTGCGTCGTTGTCTGGGTCATCATGCTCTGGCCCGAGAATGCTGTTTGGAAACGCCTCGGCGATATGCTCTCCGGCCACTGAGTTCCCCCAGACCGGCGTTTTTTCTTCTCCAGCGCACGAAGCGACCTCACCGCAACCGCGCAAAAAGCCACGTCGCCAACGCCGTCATTCCGATGTTGGGCAACCATGCCGCCACATCCGGCGCGACGACCTCCTTCGTCGCCAACGAAGAGGCCAGATTCGCCATCACGTAATACAGCAAAAATAGTCCGATCGATTTCGACACTCCCACCGCCGGATTCACCCGCACACCGGTGACCGAAAACGGAATCGCGATCGCTATCACGATCAACGGTCCGAGCGTCGTGGCGATCAGTTGAAAATAGCGCACCGCATAAGGCACCCCTTTTGGATTAGCGGTAGGCTCAAAATAATCCCTCAACCGCCCCAACTCGTGAAAAGACAGATCGGTCGGCCGGCGGTCGATCAGCAGCATCAATTGCGGATCTTCCCGGTAACTGGCCTTGAACTTTTCCTCAAACGGCACCGAGGCGGTCAGTTCGCCGGTCTCGATTGAAAAGGTCAGTTCGCGGCCGTCCTTAAACATCCAGCCAGCCCGGGTTTCGTCATACCAGGCCTGCCCGGCCACCAAGCGCGTGGTCTCCCGTCGTTTCGCGTCCAGCTCCGACACGGAAACGCCATACCCGCGCTGCGTGCCCTTCGAGTAGCGGTTGAAAAACCACATCCGCCGCGCGCTCGGGTTGTCGAAGCCCACGCTGTTCACCGCCCCGATCCGGTCCGGAGGCATCGTCTTCGCCTGCCGCCGAAACTCCAACCCATCCTTCAGCGCCCGCGACTCTTCAACCGACCACGGCACCACCGTCGCATTGAGCCACCACGACAACCCACAGGCCAAAATCCCCACCACCCAAACCGGCGCCATCATGCGCCCAAAACCCACGCCCGCCACGCGCATGGCCGTGAGTTCGTTGGCGCGGTGCAGTTTCCCAAGCGTAAAGATGAGCGAGACCAACAGCGCCAGCGGCAACACCACCGTCAAAAAACTCGGCATCGTCACCAAGAAATACCGCCATTGCTCCAGCCCCCTCGCCCCGCCCTCTCGCAGGGCCCGAAAGTCATCATACATCACCTGCACCAAAAGCAGTCCGCAGGTCGCGACCAGCACCAGCCCGAGAATCTGCAACCACTCGCGCAAAAGATGCCGGTCAAACGTGTTCACCCCCGCGAGCAAGTCCGACCTCGCTCTCAGCGCAAATTTATTTCCCATCCGACCCCGGCCCAATTCACCCTCCGCCCCACAATTCCACTCGACCGGCACAGTTTGGTTGAAAACCTCCTTCCCGTCACTTTGCCTCGACCGTCCGATCGCTCCCTCTCCGACCCTCCGCCCGCCTTCCATCCATGTCCTTCCAGTCGCGCTTCCCTGTCGCCCTCGTCGCCGCCCTTGCGGGCCTCACCTTCGCTCCGAGTCTCTTCCCCCAAGAGCCCATCAAGATCGGCCAATTCGCCTCCCTCACCGGCAAGGAGGCCAGTCTCGGCCAATCCTCCAACAAAGGCACCATGATGGCGATCGACGATCTCAACGCCGCCGGCGGCGTGCTCGGCCGCCCGCTCCTCCTCGTCACCGAGGACACCCAGTCCAAGCCCGGCGAAACCGCCACCGTTGTCAAAAAACTCATCTCCCGGGACAAGGTCATTGCCCTCCTCGGCGAGGTCGCATCCAGCCGCTCCCTTGAAGCCGCCCCCATCGCGCAGGCCGCCAAGGTCCCCATGATTTCGCCCGCCTCGACCAATCCCAAGGTGACCGAGACCGGCGCTTATATTTTCCGCACCTGCTTCATCGATCCGTTTCAAGGCCCCGTCATGGCCCGCTTCGCCCGCGAGCGCCTGCAGGCCAAACGCGTCGCCCTCCTCGTCAGCAACAGCTCCGCCTACTCCATCGGCCTCGCCAAATTTTTCCGCGAAGCCTTCGTCGCCAACGGCGGCACCATCGTCCTCGAGCAGAAATACAGCGAAGGCGACAAGGACTTCAAAGCCCAGCTCACCGCCATCAAGGCCGCCGGCGTCGATGCCGTCTTCAATCCCGGCTACTACAACGAGGGCGCCCTCATCGTCCGCCAAGCCCGCGATCTAGGGCTCACGCTCCCCATCTTCGGCGCCGACAGTTGGGAGGCCGAAGCTCTCATTCAACTCGGCGGCAAAGCCATGGAAGGGGCTTACCTGTGCTCGCATTACTCTCCCGACGATCCGTCACCCCGCGTGCAAAACTTCGTCGCCGCCTACAAGAAGCGCTTCGGCTCGACCCCCGACTCCAACGCCTCGCTCGGCTACGACTCCGTCCTCGTGCTCGTCGATGCCATCCGCCGCGCCGGCACCACCGAGACCGGCGCTCTGCGAGAGGCCATCGCCACCACCCGCGATTTCATGGCGGTCACCGGAAAAATCACCATCGACTCCGAGCGCAACGCCTCGAAAAACGCCGTCATCATTCAGGTGAAGAACGGCAAGTTTGAGTTCGTCCAAAGCATGTCGCCCTGATCCCACCTTTTCCTCCCTCCTTGCCTCCATTTCCAAACTTATGAAACTTCCCGCCCGCTTCCTCCTCGCTCTCGCCGCCGCCACCGCCGCGCTCACCGCCCAGGAAACGATCAAGATCGGCGAATACGCCTCCCTCACCGGCAAAGAGGCCAGCTTCGGCCAGCAATCCCACAAGGGCCTCACGCTCGCCATCGAGGAAATCAACGCCGCCGGCGGCGCCCTTGGCCGCAAACTCGAACTGTTCACCGAGGACAACCAGACCAAACCCGGCGAGTCGGCCACCGCCGCCAAAAAACTCATCTCCCGCAACAAGGTCGTGGCCCTCATCGGTGAGGTCGCCTCCGGGCGCTCCCTCGAAGCCGCCCCGATCGCCCAAGCCGCCAAGATTCCCATGATCGCGCCGGCCGCCACCAACCCGAAGGTCACCCAGACCGGCAATTATATCTTCCGCGTCTGCTTCATCGATCCGTTCCAGGGCACCGTCATGGCCAAATTCGCCCAAAACGATCTCAAGGCCAAGCGCGTCGCCATTCTCTCCAGCGTCTCCAACGCCTACAGCGTCGGTCTGGCCAAATTCTTTAAGGAAACCTTCGTTGCCAACGGCGGCCTCGTCGTTTCCGAGAAAAATTTCTCCGAGGGTGACAAAGACTTCCGCGCCCAGCTCACCGCCGTAAAGGCCGCCAACGTCGACGCCATTTTCGTCCCAAGTTACTACACCGAAGCCGCCCTCATCGCCCGTCAGGCCCGTGACCTCGGCCTCACCGTTCCGCTCTTCGGCGGCGATGGCTGGGTCGCCGACCAACTCCTCGAGATCGGCGGCGACGCCCTGAACGGTTGCTACTATTCCACCCACTTCTCGCCCGAAAACCAGGAACCCGTTGTCCAAGCCTTCGTTAAAAAATTCAAAGCCCGCTGGGGCGCCAACGAAAACCCCGACGCCTTCGCCGCCCTCGGCTACGACGCCGCTTTCGTCCTCGTCGACGCCATCAAGCGCGCCGGCACCACCGACGGCCCCAAACTCCGCGACGCCCTCGCCGCCACCAAGAACTTCGCCGGGGTCACCGGCGTGACCAACATCGACGCCAACCGCGACGCCTCCAAACCCGCCGCCATCATCGCCATCAAGGGTGGCAAGCTCGAGTTCCTCAAGACCGTCGCCCCTTGAGCAGGCCCTTCTTCGCAGGGGCGCAGCTTCCCCGCGCCTTCCTCGTCATGGCGAGGAGCGCGGCGACGCGGCAATCCATCCTTTCTCTCGCGGCGCGTTTCGCGCACCGCCTTGTTGTCCTCGCTCCCTCACTGCTTCTCTCCTTCTCCGTCGCCGCGGCCACCCCCGAGCCCATCAAAATCGGTGCCTACGCCTCACTCACCGGTAAAGAAGCCGCCTGGGGCCAGTCCTACGAAAAGGGCTCACGCCTCGCCGTCCACGAAATCAACGCGGCCGGCGGCATTCTTGGTCGCCCCGTTCAACTCATCTTTGAGGACAACCAGTCCAAAGCCGGCGAGTCCGCCACCGTCGCCCGCAAGCTCATCTCCCGCGACGCCGTCGTCGCCCTGCTCGGCGAAGTCTCCTCCGGCCGCTCTCTCGAAGCGGCTCCGGTCTGCCAAGCCGCCCGCATCCCGATGATTTCCAGCGGCAGCAATCCCCGGGTCACCGAGGTCGGCTCTTACATTTTCCGCGTCAATTACATCGATCCTTTCCAAGGCACGGTGATGGCAAAATTCGCCAAAGAAAAACTCGGCGCCAAACGCGTCGCACTGCTCACCGATGTGACCAACGCCTACTCCGTCGGCCTCGCAAAATACTTCCGCGAAAAGATCGTCGCCGACGGGGGCACCATCGTGCTGGAGCAGAAATACAGCGCCGGCGAACGCGATTTCAAAGCCCAGCTCACCACCATCCGGAGCGCCGCTCCCGCGGCCCTTTTCGTCCCCGGATACTACACCGAAGTCGGCCTCATCGTCGCCCAAGCGCGCGAGCTCGGTTTCAAGGCCCCGATCCTCGGCGGCGACGGTTGGGCCGCTCCGCAACTCGTCGAACTCGGCGGCTCCGCCCTTGCCGACACTTACTACTGCGACAACTTTTCCGTCGAAAACGACTCCGCCGAGGCGCAAGCGTTCATCACCCGCTACCGCTCACGGTATAACGAGGACCCGGACTCGATTTCGCCCCTCGCCTATGACGCGGTCGGGATGTTGCGCGACGCGATAACCCGGGCCGGCTCGACCGAGCCCGAAAAAATCCGCGCGGCCCTCGCTACTATTCGGGACCTGCCCGGCGCAAGCGGCTCCATCACCGTGGACGCCCAACGCAACCCTGCGAAGCCCGCCTACATCGTCGCCTTCCGCGAAGGTCGCTTCCGTTTCCTCGAGACCGTCCGACCATGAACCCGATGTCGTCTCCGTCTGTAGGTCCGACCGCTGGTCGGGCAAATCGTACCCGGCATCCGACCAGCAATCGGGCCCACCGTCGGGCAGCCCGCCGTCGATAAAATCAGTCGCATGACTGTCGTTCTTCATGATTCGCTCGGGGACTGATTGCTTTCTTTCTCTAGGCCCTCAGCTCTTCGCTCCTCAGTTTTAACGTGTCCGAATTCCTCCAACAACTTCTCAACGGTCTCTCCCTCGGTGCCATCTATGCGCTTATCGCGCTCGGCTACACGATGGTTTACGGAGTCCTGCGCTTCATCAATTTCGCCCATTCCGAGGTGTTTATGGTCGGGGCCTTCATCGGCTACTACCTGGGTAAACTGGTCCCCGAAGGCACGCTTTGGGGCGGCCTGCTTGTCCTCGCCGGCGCGATGATCGGTTGCGCCATCCTCGGTATTTTGGTCGAGCGGATCGTCTACCGCCCGCTTCGCGGCGGCCCCACGATCAACGTCCTCATCACTGCCATCGGCGTTTCCCTGCTCCTCCAATACACCGGGCAGATCGTTTTTGGCGCCGCCCCCCGCACCTTTCCGCCGATCTTCCCGTCGGCCAACTTCCACCTCGGCACGCTCACCATTTCGAGCAACCAGTTGTTCGTCATCGGCGTCGCCGTCGCTCTCATGATCGGCCTGCAACTCATCGTGTTCAAAACCAAGATCGGCACGGCCATGCGCGCCGTCTCGCTCAATCCCAAGGCCGCCCAACTCGTCGGGGTTAACAACAACGTCGTCATCTCCTTCACCTTTGGTCTCGGCTCGGCTCTCGCCGCCGCCGGCGGCATCCTTTACGCGCTCAATTACCCGTCGATCGATCCGCTCATGGGCGTGATGCCCGGCCTCAAGGCCTTCGTCGCCGCCATCCTCGGCGGCATCGGTAACATCCCCGGCGCCGCCCTCGGCGGCCTCATCCTCGGCACCGTCGAGACCTTCATCGGCGGCAGCCAGTTCTCCACCTATAAAGACGCCATCGCCTTCGCGATTCTCATCGTGATTCTCCTCTTCAAGCCCGCCGGCCTCCTCGGAAAATTCACCGCCGAAAAAGTCTGAGCCTCCAGCTGTCCACCTTTCCGAGTCCGAACTCTCCGCTCTCAACGCTCCGCGCTCAACTTCTCGAGATGCCCCGTCCCCACCTCTACCTGCTCGTCACGCTCGCGATCGCCTTCGGTCTTTCGCGCATCTCCGACCGCATCGATCCCTACTACCTCGATGTGCTGATCGGCGTAGGCATCAACGTCATCCTCGCCGTCTCGCTCAACCTCGTAAACGGCTACACCGGCCAGTTCTCCCTGGGTCACGCCGGCTTCATGTCGGTCGGCGCCTACCTCACCGCCGCCGTCACGGTTTTCCTCGGCCCGCGCCTCCTCGGCGAAGATGGCGGCACCGCGTTTTACCAAGGAGCCATCTTCCTCGCCGCGCTGATCGCCGGAGGCTGCGGCGCCGCCCTCGCCGGCCTCGCCGTCGGCATCCCGTCGCTGCGCCTCAAAGGCGACTACCTCGCCCTCGTCACCCTCGGCTTCGGCGAAATCATCCGCGTCATCTTCCAAAACTTTGAGCCCCTCGGTGGCGCCCTCGGCCTCAACGGCATTCCCGCCTACACCACGATTTTCTGGGTCCTCGCCTTCGTCGCCCTCGCCGTCTTCGTCGTCACGAGCCTCGTAAATTCCACCTATGGTCGTGGCTTCCTCGCAACCCACGACGACGAGATCGCCTCCGAAGCCGTCGGCCTCAACACCACGCGCTACAAGATCGTCGCCTTCGTCATCGGCGCGTTTTTTGCCGGCACCGCCGGCGGCCTCTACGGCCATTTCAAGATGACGATCACCCCCACCGGTTTCGATTTCACCAAGAGCATCGAAATCGTCGTCATGGTCATCCTCGGCGGCATGGGCAACACCCTCGGCGTGATCCTCGCGGCGATTTTGCTCACTCTGCTCCCCGAGATTCTCCGCCCCGTTGCCGAATACCGCATGATCATCTATTCGCTTATGCTGATCATCCTCATGCTCGCCCGCCCCCAAGGCCTCTTCAACTTCAAGCTCGGCAAAGCCAAGACTTGAACCTCCGTCCCGTCCGTCCATTTTTTCCCTATGACCGCCGCGCTTGAATCCCAGATTTCCCGGCTCTCGCGCCGCGAGAAGATCGCCCTCGCCGACCGCCTGCTCGCCGACACCGAGCTTCACGCCAAGCCACCCGGACTTCGGTCCGCCGCCGACCCCGGACTCGAAGACGAACTTCGCCGCCGGCTCGGCGACCGGGCGCCCGGCGCCTGGCTAACCCTTGACCAGTTTCGTCGTCAGAGCGGCCTGCGCTGATGCCGATTTTTCGCGTTCATCACCTCGTCGTTTCCGAGCTGAACGAGGCCCGCACTTGGTATGCCGACCGCAGTCCTTGGGCAGCCGTCAGCTTTTCCCGACTCTTCGATCTGGCTCTTGGGCGGGTCGCGTCTCGACCGCGGAGTTGCCCGCCGTGGCGCTCGATCTTTCGCCGGGCCGGGATTTCGCGCTTTCCCTACCGGCTCCTTTTTCACGTCGATTCACGTCGCACCTCGGTCCTCGCCCTCGTCCATTCCCGTCGAGAGCCCGTCGGGATTCTCCGCACCCTGAACACCCGGTTCGCCCAAATGCGCTGATCGCCATGCCCGCCCCGCTCCTCCAACTCGACAAGACCACCATCCGCTTCGGCGGCCTCACCGCCGTCAACGCCGTCGACTTCACCGTCAACGACGGCGAACTCTGCGGTCTCATCGGCCCCAACGGCGCGGGCAAGACCACCGTCTTCAACCTCATCACCGGCGTCTATCAGCCCACCGACGGCGCGATCACCTTCGCCGGCACGCCCGTCGCCGACCTCCGCGTCAACGACATCGTCGGCCTCGGCATCGCCCGCACGTTCCAAAATATCCGGCTCTTCGGCAGTCTCAGCGTCTTCGACAACGTCCGCGTCGCCTGCAACCGCCACCGCGCCACCGGCCCATTTCAGACCATGATCCGCGGCGCCGCTTTCCGCGCCGACGAAGCCGCGATCACCCACCGCGCCGAGGAGCTCCTCGATATCTTCAACCTCCGCCGTTTCCGCGACGCGCCCGCCAAGAGCCTGCCTTACGGCGAACAGCGCCGGCTTGAAATCGTCCGCTGCCTCGCGACCAAACCGAAACTCCTGCTCCTCGACGAACCCGCCGCCGGCATGAATCCCACGGAGAAAGTGGAACTCGTCCGCCTCATCCAGCAGGTGCAGAAACAATTCAACCTCTCGATCCTCCTCGTGGAGCACTCGATGAAAGTCGTCATGGGCGTCTGCCAACGCATCGCCGTCCTCGATTACGGCGTAAAGATCGCCGAGGGCACCCCGGCCGAAATCCAACGCGACAAAAAGGTCATCGAAGCCTATCTCGGCGAAGACCACCAAACCGCGCTCTCCCATCACTGATTTTTTAACCGCCAATCTTCGCCAATCGGCGCAAATCTGCACCGATCCATTGGCGAAAATTGACGAACATTCGCGGTTCCCATGCTCCAAGTTTCCGACCTCCAAGTTTCCTACGGCGCCATCGCCGCGCTCCGCGGCATCTCCTTCACCATTACCGAGGGTGCGATCGTCACGTTGATCGGCGGCAACGGCGCCGGCAAAACCACCACGCTGCGCACCATCTCCGGCCTCCTCCGCGCGAAATCCGGCACCGTGAACTTTCTCGGGGCGGACATTACGGCCCTCCCGCCCCACCAGATCGTCGCCCGCGGCCTTTGCCATGTGCCCGAGGGCCGCATGGTGTTTTCCAATCTCACAGTCGACGAAAACCTTTCGATGGGTTCCTACTTGCTATCGGACAAGGCCCTCATCGCCAAGAATCGCGACTACGTCTTCAGCATTTTTCCGCGCATGAAGGAGCGCCTGAAGCAGACCGCCGGCACGCTCTCCGGCGGCGAACAACAGATGCTCGCCATCGGCCGCGCGCTGATGGGCAACCCGAAATTTCTCATGCTCGATGAGCCCTCGCTCGGCATCGCGCCCCGGCTGATCAGCACCATCTTCGAAAAGATAGTGGAGATTAACCAAAACCACGGGATCACGATTCTCCTCGTCGAGCAGAACGCCAACCTCGCCCTGGAGATCAGCCAACAAGCCTACGTGTTGGAAACCGGTTCCATAGTGATGTCCGGCGAGAGCAAAAAACTCCGCGCCGACCCCCAGCTCAAAGCCACCTACCTGGGCGGGTAAACCGCGCCGGCCGCCAGGCAGCCCGGTGCCTCCGCTCCACGCCGTCGTGGATCAATTTTATCGGTGTCGGGCGAGTGGCCAAAATTCGTTGTAAACAGTCGTTGCGCTCGCGGATTGCCGATCGCAAAAAAGGCTAAATGTATGTCGCCCGGCTCAAGCTCCTTCGGCCATCACGCGCCACGACGACAAGGTCTCTCGTTTTGGTCTTTGCTCCGCTGGGGTCGCGACGCCCTCGTCGCGTTCCGTATCCGCTGATTCCCTAGGAGAGAAAAATTTGCAGGCCCCATGCATCCCCCCGACTTCACTTACAAGCAGCCACCCGATCGCGAGCCGCCCACGCTCAACGAGGCCGGTATCGAGGACCTGTTTATTGCGAAGCTCCGCGAGCTCAAATACACCGACCGACCCGACATCCACGACCGCGCCGCGCTGGAGAAAAATTTCCGCGAAAAGTTCGAGGCGCTCAACCGCGTCCGCCTCACCGACGCCGAGTTTGCCCGCCTTCTAGAAGAGATCGTCACGCCCGATGTCTTCACCGCCGCCAAGACCCTCCGCCAGATCAACGCCTTCACCCGCGACGATGGCACGCCGCTGAACTACACCTTGGTCAACCTCAAGGATTGGTGCAAAAACATCTACGAGGTCGTCAGCCAGCTCCGTATCAACACGGACTACAGCCACCACCGTTACGACATCCTTCTCCTCATCAATGGTGTGCCCTGCGTGCAGATCGAGCTGAAGACGCTCGGCATCCACCCGCGCCGCGCCATGGAGCAGATCGTCGATTACAAAAACGACCCCGGCAACGGCTACACCAAGACCCTCCTCTGCTTCCTCCAGCTCTTCATCGTCAGCAATCGGCACAGCACCTACTACTTCGCCAACAACAACGCCCGCCACTTCTCCTTTAATCAGGACGAGCGTTTCCTGCCCATCTACCAGTTCGCCGACGAGGCCAACAAGAAGATCACCCACCTCGACGACTTCGCCGCCACCTTCCTGGTGAAATGCACCCTCGGCCACACCATCAGCCGCTACATGGTGCTCATCCAGAGCGAGCAAAAGCTGCTCATGATGCGCCCGTATCAGGTCTATGCGGTGAAACACCTCGTCACCTGCATCCAGCAAGACAGCGGCAACGGCTTCATCTGGCACACCACCGGCAGCGGCAAGACCCTCACCTCCTTCAAGGCCGCCACCCTCCTCAAGGACAACCCCGACCTCGCCAAGTGCCTCTTCGTCGTGGATCGCAAGGACCTCGACCGCCAGACGCGCGAGGAGTTCAACCGCTTCCAAGAGGGCTGCGTCGAAGAAAACACCAACACCGCCGCCCTCGTGGGTCGCCTGCTCTCCGAGGACTACGCCGACAAGGTCATCGTCACCACCATCCAGAAGCTCGGGCTCGCGCTCGACGAGTCCAGCAAGCGCAACCAGCAGCGCAAAAAGAACGACCAGCCCACCTACAAGGAGATGCTCGCCCCGCTACGCGACCAGCGCATCGCCTTCATCTTCGACGAGTGCCACCGCTCCCAGTTCGGCGAGAACCACCGGGCCATCAAAGAATTCTTCCCCCGCGCCCAGCTCTTCGGCTTCACCGGCACCCCCATCTTCGACGAAAACGCCGCCCAGCAGAAGATCGAGGACACCCAGGCCTCGATGAAGACCACGGAAGACCTCTTCCAAAAACGTCTTCACGCCTACACCATCACCCACGCCATCGAGGATGGGAACGTCCTCCGCTTCCACGTCGATTACTTCAAACCCGCCGGCAACGCCCTCCCGAAGCCCGGCGAGGCCCTCGCCAAGCGCGCCGTCATCGAGGCCATTCTCCAAAAACACGACACCGCCACCGGCGGACGCCGCTTCAACGCCGTCCTCGCCACCTCCTCCATCAACGACGCCATCGAATACCATGCGTTGTTTGCCACCCTGCAGGCCGAGAAACAGCAGGCCGATCCCGACTACAAACCGCTCGCCATCGCCTGCGTCTTCTCCCCGCCCGCCGAGGGCGACCCCGATGTGAAGCAGATCCAGGAAGACTTGCCGCAGGAGCAGGCCGACAACGAGGTCGAGCCCGACCAGAAAAAGGACGCCCTCAAGGCCATCCTCACCGACTACAACACCCGCTACGGCACCAATCACCGCATCTCCGAGTTCGATCTCTACTATCAGGACGTCCAGAAGCGCATCAAAGACCAGCAGTGGCCCAACTCCGACTACCCCGCCGCGCAGAAAATCGACATCACCATCGTCGTGGACATGCTGCTCACCGGCTTTGATTCCAAATACCTGAACACGCTCTACGTGGACAAGAACCTCAAGCACCACGGCTTGATCCAGGCCTTCTCCCGCACCAACCGCGTGCTCAACGCCACCAAGCCCTACGGCAACATCCTCGACTTCCGCCAGCAGCAGGACGCCGTCGATGCCGCCATCGCCCTCTTCTCCGGCGAAAAGACCGGCCAGCAAGCCCGCGAAATCTGGCTCGTGGACAAGGCCCCCGTGGTCATCGAAAAACTCGCCGCCGCCGTGCAGAAGCTCGACGCCTTCATGCAGTCCCAGGGCCTCGACTGCGCGCCCTCCTCCGTCGCCAACCTCAAGGGCGATGCCGCCAAGACGGTCTTCATCGAGCGTTTTAAGGAAGTCCAGCGGCTCAAAACCCAGCTCGATCAATACACCGACCTCACCGAGGAAAACAAAGCCGCCATCGAGCAGGTGCTGCCGGACGACAGCCTGCGCGGTTTTAAAGGCCAGTATCTGGAAACCGCCAAGAAACTCAAAGAGCAGCAGGGCAAAAGCACGGGCAAAGACGATGCCGACGATCCCGTGGCTCAGATCGACTTCGAGTTCGTGCTCTTCGCCTCCGCCGTCATCGACTACGACTACATCATGGGCCTCATCGCCAAGTTTGCCGGTCAGCCGACTGGCAAAGTTAAGATGACCCGCGACGAACTCGTCGCCCTGATACGCGGTCATTCCAACCTCATGGACCAAAGCGATGATATCGTCGCTTACATCGACTCGCTCAAAGAGGTCAAAGGCCTGAGCGAGACCGCCATTCGCGACGGCTACACCCGTTTCAAGGCTGAGAAAGACGCCGCAGAACTCACCGCCCTCGCGCAAAAACACCACCTCGCCCCCACCGCACTGCAAACCTTCGTGGACGGCATCCTCGCCCGCATGATCTTCGACGGCGAGCACCTCAGCGATCTCCTCGCCCCGCTCGATCTCGGCTGGAAAGCCCGCACCCAGGCCGAACTCGCCCTCATGGCCGATTTGCTCCCCCTCCTCACCAAACGTGCCGGTGGCCGCGACATCTCCGGCCTCAGCGCCTACGAATCATGAGAGCCACGATTCCGTCCAGCGCGGATTCCGATCATTTTGTTGAGGCCAACAAAATGATCGAAATCGCCGCTGAACCATTTTCCCGACGCCACGAAAATGGTCATTTTAACGATCCTAATTCCGTCGAATTCGACGGGATTAAAATCACGCCCGCCCTCGCCACCTCGCGCCCCTCCGACCATTTTGTTGGCATCAACAAAATGGTAGGATGTATCGCCTCCAAACCTCTCGAAATCGAGAGGTTTGGAATTGCTCCCCAGCCCCAACGGGGCGTCCCAATCCAGCCCAGGGCAACGCCCTGGGTTCACCGCCCGCCCCCACATCAGCAAGCCCTGAAGGGGCGCCCCATACCCCACGCCCATGCGCAGTAAGCCCGAAACCCACCGTATCGAGCACAAGCGTGAACTCACGCCCGAGCTCGACCTGGAGAAAGAAGTCATCGCCTTTCTCAACACCCCCGAGGGCGGGCTCATTTTCATCGGCATTGATAAGACCGGCCAACCTGTCGGCGTGGCGGACTTGGACGGTGACATGCTCAAAATCAAAGACCGCATCAAAAACAACATCACCCCTTCTGCGATGGGTTTGTTTGATGTCGTGGATGAAGAGCAGGGCGGCGCGACCTGCATTAAAATCATCGTCGCCGGCGGCAGCGAGAAGCCCTACTTCAAAAAGAAATACGGCATGACGGAGCGCGGCTGCTTCCTCCGCATCGGCACCGCCGCCGAGCCCATGCCCACCGCCCTGATCGAGCGGCTCTTCGCCTCCCGCACGCGCAACTCCATCGGCAAAATCAAATCCCACCGTCAGGAACTCAGCTTCGAGCAACTCCGCATCTACTACGAAGAAAAGCGCAAGCCCCTCAACCGCCAGTTTCGCACTAACCTGGAACTCACCACCGAAGACGGTGCCCTCAACTACGCCGCCTATCTCCTCGCTGACGAAAACGGCCTCTCCATCAAGGTGGCCAAATACCGGGGCAAAGACCGCGTCCATCTCATCGAGAGCAACGAATACGGCTACTGCTCCCTCATCAAAGCCACCAAGAGCGTGCTCGATAAGCTCGACCTGGAAAACAGAACCTCCTCCACCATCACCGCCAAAGGCCGCACCGATGTCCGCCTCTGGAGCCCCATCGCCCTGCGCGAGGCCGTCATCAACGCCATCGTGCACAACGACTACACCCGCGAAGTCCCGCCCAAGTTCGAGATCTTCTCCGACCGCATCGAGATCACCTCCGCCGGCACCCTGCCTGAAGGCCTCACCCCAGCCGAGTTTTTCGAGGGCTACTCCATACCCCGGAACAAAGAGCTGATGCGCATCTTTAAAGATCTGGAACTGGTCGAGCACCTCGGCTCCGGCATCCCCCGCATCACCCAGTTTTTCCCGGCGAGTTGCTTCCGCTTCACCGAGAATTTCCTCCGTTCCACCTTCCCCGCCATCGAGCCCGTCCATGCCGAGGATGACGTCGATGCCCCAGTCACCCCGCAAGTCACCCCGCAAGTCGAGGCCACGGTCACAGGTGAAGTTGCAGGTGAAGACACAGGCGAAGTCGCAGGTGAAGTCACCCCGGAGGTCGAGGCCCCAGTCGAGGCCCCAGTCGAGGCCCCAGTCGAGGCCCCAGTCGCCATGACTGAAACTGAGCGGAAAATCTTAGTGTCACTTGGAGGCAGCCCAATCGGACGAAGCGCCATGCTGGCAGTCCTTGGCTACCGTCAGCCAACGGGCAACTTCAAGACAGCAATCGAAAGGCTTTTGCTAGCCGGGCTTATCGAGCGCACTCTCCCCGACAAGCCCAACAGCCGCCTCCAGCGCTACCGCCTCACGGCAAAAGGCAGGAGCGTGCTAAAATGAAACCCCGCGTCCCCCCAGCCCCAACGGGGCGTCCTATACCAGCCCAGGGCAACGCCCTGCGACAAACGTCCGCCCGCACATTCCCCAGCCCCAACGGGGCGGCCCCATACCAGCCCACGGCAACGCCCTGGGGTTACGTCCGTCCCCACCTCCGCAAGCCCTGAAGGGGCGACCCATTCCCCGCGCCCATGAGCAATAAACCGAAAACCCCCGCCACGAAGGAAGAGGCAAGGCCCGCGCTGGTGCCGAAGCTGCGGTTTCCGGAGTTTCTGGAGGCGGACGGGTGGGATGTAGACTGTCTCGCAGAAGTGGCGGATTTCGTGAACGAGAAAACTCCTCTCGATCGTGTTGCGTTAGAAAATTACATCAGCACCGAAAATATCCTGCCAGACTTCGGCGGAGTCGCCAGAGCATCGAAACTGCCTACAACGGGTTCAGTGACGCGGTATAGACCAAATGACACCTTGGTCTCCAACATCCGCCCATATTTAAAGAAGGTTTGGGTCGCAGACAAAGAAGGAGGCGCATCGAATGATGTTATTGTCATCCGAGCGAAGCAGCGATTGCTCCCGCAATATTTCTCCTGCCTCCTGAAAAATGACGCCTTCATCGACTACGTGATGACCGGGGCAAAGGGTGTGAAGATGCCACGGGGCGACATTGGCTCGATGAAGGAGTATCCCACGCTCTACCCGTCCAAACCCGAACAACAAAAAATCGCCGAGTGCCTGAGTTCGGTGGACGAGCTGATCGCCGCGCAAGCGCGGAAACTGGACGCGCTCAAGACCCATAAAAAAGGGCTGATGCAGCAGCTTTTCCCCCGCGAAGGCGAAACCCAACCCCGCCTCCGCTTCCCCGAATTCCAAAACGCCGGCGAGTGGGAGATGAAGGTGCTCGGCGATGTGGTGAAAAGCTTTAAGACGGGCAAGCTTGATGCCAACGCGATGGTAGAAAATGGCCAATACAGGTTCTACACCTGCGCAAAGAATCACTACCAAATCGACAACTACGCATTCGAAGGTGAAGCGCTACTTGTGGCCGGAAACGGTGCCCACTTGGGATATATACATCACTACATCGGAAAGTTTAACGCCTACCAGCGAACCTATGTATTACAGAAGTTTGAGGCCAACGTAGTGTTCCTGCGGTGTCTGCTAGACCGACATTTGCCCTCGCGGATTCAGTTTGAGAAAAAAGACGGCAACACGCCCTACATCGTTTTGTCCACGCTCACGGAGATGCCGCTGGTAATCCCAAAAGAGCTCGCCGAACAACAACGCATCGCCGACTGCCTGAGCAGCCTCGACGACCTCATCGCCGCGCAAACCCAAACGCTCGAAGCCCTCAAGACCCACAAGCAAGGCCTGATGCAGCAGCTTTTCCCCTCCCCGGAGGCGGCGTCGGTATGAGCGCGACGCCCGCACGTTTCCGCCGCCGCGCAGCCCCGGCCGACCATTTTCCTGACGTCAGGAAAATGGTTGGGACCGGGATCACACAGCGAGATCCGGAGGCGGGATTTTATCAGCGCTCCAGTAGTCAAGGATTCCTTGACCACTCAAACCGGAGGCGAAGCCGAGTTACCGAGGATTCCTCGGCAACTGCGAGGTTCTTAGCGCAGGGCCTTTTCACCCCTCGTAGCCAAGGCAACCGTCAAGGAATCCTTGACGGTTCAAACCGAGCCAAGGCGGATGCGAACCACCGAGAAATCCTCGGTAGTTCAAACGGCGACAGGACTCCTAGGTCGGGCTTTCAACTTCTGCTACATGTGCTTTTCGCAGGCCTGGGGCGTTACCCCAAGACATGCTACCGCCCTTGACCCGGCACGCATTTTCGCATAAAAGTGTTTTTATGAGAACCACCCTCGATCTGCCCGATCCACTCTTTCGCGAACTCAAGGCCCGGTCTGCCCTGCGCGGTGTGCTGCTCAAGGACTTCGTCGCCGAAATCCTCCAGACCGGCCTCGCGCAGACCGCCGCCGCCCAGGCCGAAGCCCGCCCGCGCAGTCCCCTGCCTGTGATCCGCAAGGCCACCGGCGTCGCCCACCCCGCCCTTTCCAACCGCGAAATCGACGCTCTGCTCGTCGCCGAGGACGCCCATGGCGGCAATTGACGTCCCCGACCTAAACCTCTGGCTCGCCCTCATCGACCCAGACCACGCGCACCACGCCCGCGCCCGCCGCTACTGGGAAAACGAGGCCGCCGCCGAAATCGCCTTTTGCCGCGTGACCATGCTGGGCCTGCTCCGCCTGCTCACCAACTCGCGCGTGATGCACGGAGCGCCCTTCACCCCCGCCGAGGCCTGGGATGCCTACCGAGCCTTCGCCGTATTGCCCGAGGTCTGCTTCGTCGAAGATTCCCTCGCCGCCGAAAAGCGCTTCGAACTCTGGAGCCGCGTCCCGGATTTCCCCGCCCACCGCTGGACCGACGCCTGGATCGCCGCCCTCGCCGCATCTGCCGGAGCCCGCATCGTCTCTTTCGACTCCGATTTCACCACCTTCCCCGACCTCGATTTTCTCCACCTGCGCCCATGACCGACACCAACCAAAAGAAGCTGGGCTCCACCCTCTGGAGCATCGCCGACCAACTGCGCGGGGCGATGGATGCGGACGACTTCCGCGACTACATGCTGTCCTTCCTCTTCCTGCGCTACCTCTCGGACAACTACGAGACGGCGGCCAAGAAGGAACTCGGCAAAGATTATCCCGCGCTGCCGGCCGACGACCGCCGCGTGCCGCTGGCCCTCTGGTATGCCAACAACCCGGACGACATCCCGGCCTTCGAGAAGCAGATGCGCCGCAAGGTGCACTACGTCATCCAGCCCGCACATCTCTGGAACAGCATCGCCGGCCTGGCCCGCACCCAGAACGCCGACCTGCTCAACACGCTCCAAGCCGGCTTCAAATACATCCAGGACGAGTCCTTTGAGAGCACCTTTGACGGCCTCTTTTCCGAGATCGATCTCGCCTCGCCCAAGCTCGGCAAGGTCTATGCCGACCGGAACGCCAAGCTCTGCACCATCATCCAGAAGATCGCCGAGGGCCTGAACGAGTTCTCCACCGACATCGACGCGCTGGGCGACGCCTACGAATACCTGATCGGCCAGTTCGCCGCCGGGTCCGGCAAGAAAGCGGGCGAGTTCTACACCCCGCAGCAGATTTCCGACATCCTCTCCACCATCGTCACGCTGGACAGCCAATCGCCCGACCAAGGCCCCAAGAAGCGCCTCGAAAGCGTGCTCGATTTCGCCTGCGGCTCCGGCTCCCTGCTGCTCAACGTCCGCAAGCGCATGGGCCCGCAAGGCATCGGCAAAATCTACGGGCAGGAGAAAAACATCACCACCTACAACCTCGCCCGCATGAACATGCTGCTGCACGGGGTGAAGGATACGGAGTTCGAAATCTACCACGGCGACACCCTCACCAACGAGTGGGACATCCTGCGCGAGCTGAACCCGGCCAAGAAACCCAGCTTCGACGCCATCGTCGCCAATCCGCCCTTCAGCTACCGCTGGGAACCCACCGACGCCCTGGGCGACGACGTGCGTTTCAAGAACCACGGCCTCGCCCCCAAGTCCGCCGCCGACTTCGCCTTTCTCCTCCACGGCTTCCACTACCTGAAAGACGAAGGCGTGATGGCCATCATCCTGCCCCACGGCGCGCTCTTCCGTGGCGGCGCCGAGGAACGTATCCGCACGAAGCTGCTTAAAGACGGCCACATCGACACCGTCATCGGCCTGCCCGCGAACCTCTTTTATTCCACGGGCATCCCGGTCTGCATCCTCGTGCTCAAGAAGTGCAAGCAGCCGGACGACGTGCTCTTCATCAACGCCGCCGAGCACTTCGTGAAGGGCAAACGCCAGAACCAACTCACGCCGGAGCACATCGCCAAGATCATCGAGACCTACAAATTCCGGAAGCAAGAGCCCCGCTACTCCCGCCGGGTGGAGATGGCCGAGATCGAGAAAAACGAGTTCAACCTGAACATCTCCCGCTACATCAGCACCGCGACCGCCGAGGAAGAAATCGACCTCGCCGCCACCCAAGCCGAGCTAGTCGAGATCGAGCGCGCAATCCGAACGGCGACGAGGAAGCACAACGCATTCTTGAAGGAACTAGAGCTGCCCGCACTGCCTTCAGCGGAGTAGCCGCACGTATCGCGCCCAGCGTCCCGGGCGCTCAAAAAGCTACCGACCAAATCGTCAGACTGTCCGTCACTCCCAGCCGTTGAAGCCGACCACTGGCACTTCAACTTTCCCACGTAAATGCGCCCCACCCTAGCTCTGATCGCCGCGTCGCTCCTTCTCTCCCTTCCCTCTTTCTCTCAATCTCCGACTTCTCCGCCCGATCCCCTCGCCTGGCCCGAGATCACCCGCGAAAACAAACCGTGGACCCGCTGGTGGTGGCCCGGCAGCGGCGTCGATAAGGCCAGCCTCACCCGCCAGCTCGAACAATTCGCCGCCGCCGGCCTCGGTGGCGTTGAGATCACGCCCATCTACGGCGCGAAAGGCTACAAGGACCGCTACGTCGATTTCCTCACGCCCAAATGGGTCGAGCTGCTCGAGCATACTGGCCGAGAAGCCCAACGCCTCGGCCTCGGTGTCGATATGGCCACCGGCACCGGCTGGCCCTTCGGCGGCCCGTGGGTCTCCCCCGCCGACGCCGCGCAAAAAGTCGTTCTGAACGCCGCCGGCCAGCCCGTGCCCGAGCCCACCAAACAACTCGTCAAGCGCCCCGCCCCCGGCGGCGAGGGCTTCGTCCTCGATCCGTATTCGCCCCAGGCCCTTGGTCGCTACCTCGCCAAATTCGACGAGGCTTTCACCGCCGCCAAACTCCCCCGCGGCCTCATCCGCGGACAGTTCCACGACTCCTTCGAATACTACGGCGCCAACTGGACCGCGCGGCTCCCCGAAAAATTCCACGCGCTGCACGGCTACGATATCCAACCCTACGCCGCCGCCCTCCTCGCCCGGTCACCCGCCAGCGTCACCACCGTCGATCGCGACACCCTGGGCCGCATCAAGAGCGACTACCGCGAGACCCTCGCCCAGCTCCATCTCGACTACCTCCGCGCCTGGGTGAAGTGGTCGCACGATCGCGGCTACCTCGTCCGCAACCAGTCCCACGGCGCCCCCGGCAATCTCCTCGATCTCTACGCCAACGCCGACATCGCGGAAACCGAGATCTTCGGCTCCACCCCGTTCCCCATTCCCGGCCTCCGCCGCGACGTCGCCGACATTGCAAACAACAACCAAGACCTGCCCGAGTCGCTCGTCGTCCGCCTCGCGTCCTCCGCCGCCCACGTCGCCGGCCACACGCTCGCTTCCTCCGAAAGCGCGACATGGCTCCGAGATCATTGGAAGGAGTCGCTCGCCTTCGTGAAGCCCGAGCTCGACCGCATTCTTGCCGACGGCATCAACCACATTTTCTACCACGGCGCGGTCTTCTCGCCTCAAGACGCTCCTTGGCCCGGCTGGCTCTTTTACGCCTCCACCCAGTTCAATCCACAGAACACCTGGTGGGACGACTTCGGCGCGCTCAACCGCTACATCGCCCGCGTGCAATCCGTCCTCCAACGCGGCTCGCCCGACAACGACATTCTCCTCTACTGGCCCTTCGCCGACCTCCTCGACGACGAGTCCGGCAACGTAAAGATGTTCACCGTCCACCACGCAAAATGGCTCACCGAACAACCCGTCGGAAAGCTCGCCCGCCAACTCATGGACCGGGGCTACACCTTCGATTACATCTCCGATGCGCAGCTTGACCAAACCCGCACCGAATCCGGCGCCCTCATCACCGGCGGCAAGACCCGCTATCAAGTGATCGTCGTGCCCGCCACCCGCCGCATGCCCGTCGCCACGCTGCAAAAACTCGCCGCCCTCGCCTCCGACGGAGCCAAGATCATCTTTGAAAAACTCCCCGAAGACGTCCCCGGCTACGGCCGCCTTCCCGAGCGCCGCGCCGACTTCAAAACCGCCCTCGCCTCGCTCGCTCCGCGGGCGACGGTCAGCTCCGATATCCTCACCGCCGTCGCGCCCCACGCCCGCCGCGAGGCCCTCGCCGATGCTGGTCTGAGTTTCGTCCGCCGTGCCGCCGCCCCCGGAGCCCACGATTATTTTGTCACCAATCTCACCGCGCTTCCCTTCGCCGGCTGGGTAAAACTCGGACGCCCGGCCGCCACGGTCCGAATCCTCAATCCACTCGACGGCAGCCACGGCGTCGCCGCCACCGGCGCCGGCGGCGTTTACCTGCAACTGGCCCCCGGCGAATCACTCCTCCTCCGCACCGCCGCGGCAAAACTCTCCAGCCCTGCCTGGCCCTACCGCCAACCCGCCGCCGAGCCCATCGCCCTCGCGGGTTCATGGAAAATCTCGTTCGTCAAAGGCGGCCCCGAGCTCCCGCCCGCCCTCGAAGCCACCGCCCTCAAATCCTGGACCGACCTCGGCGGCGACGAAGCCAAACGCTTCGGCGGCACCGCCCGCTACCGCCTCGCATTTGACGCTCCCGCCACCCCAGCCGACGACTGGCTGCTCGACCTCGGTGACGTCCGAGAGAGCGCGCGCGTCATCCTCAACGGCCAGCCCGTCACCACCGCGTGGAGTCTTCCTTTCCGCGTCCGCCTCGCCGCCGCCCTCCTCAAGCCCGGTCGCAATGTCCTCGAACTCGACGTCACCAACCTCGCCGCCAACCGCATCCGCGACATGGATCAGCGCAAACTTCCGTGGAAAATCATGCGCGACGCGAACGTCGTTAACATCAACTACAAGCCCTTCGACGCTTCCGGTTGGCCGCTCACCCCCAGCGGCCTGCTCGGCCCCGTGACTCTCACGCCGCTGAAGGTTCTCCAACGGTAACGGTCCCGCCCTTTGCTGCTTGGCGCCATGCCCCTGCTCCAACGTCTGCGCACCCTTGGTCCCGGTCTCATTCTTGCCGCAGCCGGTATCGGCGCCGGCGACGTCGTAGTCGCCTCCGTCACCGGCATCAAATTCGGCCCCACGTTGCTTTGGGCCATCGCGGTCACCGCCGCGCTAAAGTTTGTCCTGACCGAGGGCCTCGCCCGCTGGCAACTCGCCACCGGTGAAACGGTCACCCGCGCCTGGGTCACTAGGTTCCCGCGCTGGGTTTCGATCTTGTTCGCCGCCTATCTTCTCTTCTGGACCTTTCTCGTCGGCGCATCCCTCAGCAGTGCTTGCGGGATCGCGGGCGCCAGCTTTTTTCCGGGTCTCTCAGTCCCGGTATGGGGCGCGATTCACGCCGCGTTCGCCGCGTTGCTCGTCGCGCTCAACCGTTACTCGAGCTTCCAAAAACTCATCAAGCTCCTCGTCGCCGTCATGGCGGTGAGCGTCGTGGTCTGCGCGTTCCTCGCCGCCCCGCCGACCGCCGACGTGTTAAAGGGACTGTTCGTCCCCCTTCTTCCTGCCACCGGCGGAGGCGCCGCCGTCCTCGCGCTCCTCGGCGGCATCGGCGGCAGCGTGACGGTGATCTGCTACAGCTACTGGCTCCGCGCCGAAGGCTGGAGCGGAGCCGAAAAACTCTCCGTCGTCCGCGGCGACGTCCGGTTCGCCTACGTGTTCACGGGCATCTTCGGCATCGCGCTGTGTCTCATCGCCGCCGGCGTGCACGCGCAAGCCGCCTCCGGCGCCCGCATCGCCTTGGAAATCGCCGCGCGCCTCGGCGACGTCGCCGGCCCAATCCCCCGCGGCCTCTTTTTGATCGGCTTCTGGGCCACGGTTTTCACCGCCATGCTTGGTGTCTGGCAGGGCGTGCCCCACATTTATGAAGATCTCTACGCGGCCTGGCGCGGTTCACCGCCCGCAACCCCCAACCGCCCGCTCTACCTCGGAGCCCTCGTTTTCCTAGCCGGTCCGCCCCTCTTCTTTCTCTGGCACCGCCAGCCCGTCGCCATCGTGCTCACGTTTTCGATCGCGGGGGCGTTCTTCATGCCTTTTCTCGCTGCTACCCTGCTTTACCTGAACAACCGACGCGCATGGGTCGGCAACCTCGCCAACGGCCGCCTCGGCAATGCCGCGCTGGTCCTCTGCCTGCTCGTTTTCGGCGTCGTTTGCGCCCGCGAGGTCATCGCCGCGCTCGGTTGAGGAAGAATCCGGCGCCGTTCGCGCCGCTTGATTTTTTCCAGAGTCTGCTAAGATAGCGGGCTCTATCGGCGTTTCCGCCGGTCGGTCCTTTTCCACAGACTCAGTCCTCATCTCTCAAAATCCCACCATGTCCACCAACGCACCGCAGAAATTCGAGTTCCAAGCCGAGATCAAGCAACTGCTCGATATCGTCATCCACTCGCTCTACACCGAGAAGGAAATCTTCGTCCGCGAGCTGGTTTCCAATGCTTCCGACGCCCTTGAGAAGCTCCGCCACACCCTGATCACGGAAAAAGAAATCTTCGACGACAAGGCCGAGCTCGAGATCAGTCTCACCACCGACGACAAGGCCAAGACCCTCACGATTCAGGACTACGGCATCGGTATGACGCGCGACGAGCTTGTCAAAAACCTCGGCACCATCGCCCACTCCGGCTCCAAGCAGTTCCTCAAAGCCCTCGGCGAAAACGGCGCCAAGAACTCCAACCTCATCGGCCAATTCGGCGTCGGCTTTTACTCCGCGTTCATGGTTGCGAAGTCAGTCAAAGTTTACTCGAAATCCTGGCGCGCCACCGAACCCGGCCACGTCTGGTCCAGCGACGGTTCCGGCAGTTACGAGGTCGAGGAGGTCGCCGATCTCCGCCGTGGCTCCAAGATCGTCATCGAGCTCAAGGACGACTGCGGCGACTACTCCGCCGACTGGAAGATCAAGGAAATCCTCGAGCGCTACAGCGCCTTCGTGTCGTTCCCGATCAAGCTTAACGACAAACATATCAACACCGTCCAAGCCCTCTGGCTCCGCTCGAAGAACGAGATCAAGGACGAGGAATACACCGAGTTCTACAAATTCCAGGCCCACGCCCACGACGAGCCCCGCCTCCGCCTGCACTTCAGCGCCGACGCCCCGCTCGCCATCAACGCCCTCCTCTTCGTCCCCAAGGACAACTCCGAGAAATTCGGTATGTCCCGCCTCGAGGCCTCCGTTTCCCTCTACTGCCGCAAGGTCCTCATCGACGCCAAACCCAAGGACCTGCTCCCCGAGTGGCTCCGCTTCATGAAGGGCGTCATCGATAGCGAAGACCTCCCGCTCAACATCTCCCGCGAGACGATGCAGGACCGCTCCCTCATCGAGAAGCTCAACAAGGTCGTCACGAAGCGCTTTCTGAAATTCCTCTCCGAGGAGGCCGAGGCCCGCCCCGATGCCTTCAACGAGTTCTACACCGAGTTCGGTATCTTCCTCAAGGAAGGCGCCGCCATGGACTACACCCACAAGGAGCAACTCACCAAGCTCCTCCGCTTCGAGTCCTCCCTCACCGACAAGGGCAAGACCACCTCTCTCGCCGACTACGTCACCCGCATGGGCGCCGAGCAAAAAGAGATCTACTATCTCGTCGGCCCCAACCGCGCCGCCCTCGAATCCGGCCCCTACCTCGAAGGCTTCAAAGCCCGCAACCTCGAGGTCGTCTTCTGCTACGAGGCAGTTGACGAATATGTCATGAGCAACGTCCGCGAATTCGACGGCAAGAAGCTCACCGCCGCCGACGATGCCGACGTCAAACTCTCCGACCTCCCCAAGCCCGAGGGCGCCCTCAGTGAAGACGACACCAAGAAACTCACCGCCTGGCTCAAGGAAACCCTCGGCGCCCGCGTCGAAGAGGTGAAAGCCTCCGACCGCCTCGTCGATTCCCCGGCCCTCGCCGTCAACGCCGACAAATTTATGTCCCCCCAAATGCGCCGCATGATGAAGGCCATGAAGAAGGACGGCGCCGACGAGCCCGTGAAGGTCACCCTCGAGATCAACCCGCGCTCGGTCGTGATAAAGCGCCTCTTCGAGACGCACGCCACCTCGCCCGACAAGGCCAAACTCGTCGCCGAGCAGATCCTCGACAACTCCCTCATCAGCGCCGGCCTCCTCGACGACGCGACACCCATGGTCGCCCGTCTCTACAAGCTTCTCGAGAGCGTTTGATCGCCAAGTTCAACAATCAGCTCAAATCATTGATGAGCTGATTGCTGGCTCGACAGCCATACTTCTCCATTGACGTATGGCTCACCAGCCATACCGTCTGGGTCATTATGAAAATGACCATGCACATCGACGAGGATGTCTTGGATCGGGTGATGAAGATCACCGGGGCCAAGACCAAGACCGAGGCGGTGGAGATCGCTCTCAACGAGATGGCGCGTCGCCACAAGATGAAGGAGTTGTTCTCCGCCGGCCTCGGTCTCACGCCGGAGGAGTTGAAGGCCTCCTTCGACCCGGCCTCCTACCCGGATGAGCCCCAGCCCGCGATGATGGTAGCCGAGGAAAGGGCACCCTATGGCCGACCTGATCCTGCCCGATAGTAACATCTACATCGGGGCCGTCCGCGCCGGTCGCGATCCCTTCCGCGAATTCGCGGTGGGGATCGAAGACCGCGATTGGGAGTTCGCGACCTGCGGCATGATCGTCCTCGAGGTCTGCCGCGGCCAACGCGACCCAAACTTGCTCGCGCGCTACCGCGAGCGCTTCGACGTGATGATCTTCCTGCCCACGACGCAGCAGATCTGGGCCCGCGCCGCCCAACTCGCTTGGTCCCTCGACCGCCAAGGCCGGGTTCTCCCCGCGCAAGACATCCTGATCGCCGCCCACGCCCTCCAAGCCGGCGCCACTGTGCTCACGCTCGACGCCCACTTTTCCGCCATCCCCGGCCTGCGCGTAATCGACCGGCTCAGCTAGAATCGCACGGCAGTCAGATTTTGGTCCCTTTTGGCCGCTCAAATTACGCTTGGCCCGACGGCACCCGGGCTCGTTAAGTCGGGAAATGCGAACCCCACTCCGGCTTCTTGCCGCTGCCTTCCTCTCCATCCTTGGCCTCGGCGCACAGGCTTCCGCCGATTCATCGCCCACCCGCCTCCTGCGATTCCCCGCCATCAACGGTGAAGCCATTGTCTTCTCCTACGCCGGCCAACTTTACACCGTTTCCGCCGGTGGCGGCACGGCCCGCCGCCTCACCGATGGCCCCGGCTACGCGATCTTCCCTCGCTTCTCCGCCGATGGTGCGCAACTCGCCTTCACCGCCCAATACGACGGCAACACCGAGGTCTATGTCATGCCATCCGCCGGTGGCGCCCCCAAACGCCTCACCATCTCCCCGACCCTCGACCGCGACGACCTCGCCGACCGCATGGGTCCCAACAACATCGTCTTCGGCTGGCGCAACACCACCCCCGAGATTGTCTTTCGGTCCCGCGGGCCCTCTTTCAATCCCTTCATCGGCCAGCTCCTCACGGTCGGCCTCGACGGCGATGTTCCAACCCAACTCCCCGTGCCCCGCGGCGGTTTTGTCTCTTATTCGCCCGACGACACCAAGATCGCCTACAACCGGATTTTCCGCGAATTTCGCACTTGGAAACAATATCGCGGCGGCATGGCCGACGACATCTGGATCTTCGATCTGAAGACCGGTGCCTTGGAAAACATCACCGACAATCCCGCCCAGGACCTCTTCCCCATGTGGGCGTCCAACGGCAAAATCTACTTCGTCTCCGAGCGCACCGATCGCGCCAATCTCTTCAGCTACGACCTCGCCACGAAACAGATCAAGCAGCTCACGTCCTTCACTGATTACGATATCAAGTTTCCTTCCCTCGGCGGCAAAACCATCGTCTTCGAGCAAGCCGGTCAGATTTGGAAATTCGACCTCGCCACGGAAAAATCCGCCGTTGTCCCGATCACCGTCCGCGAGGATTTCGCCTCCGCCCGCCCCGGCCTCACCAACGTCGCCCGCTTCGTCGGCACCGTGTCCCCCGCGCCCGACGGCCAACGTGTGACCGTCGTCGCCCGCGGCGATGTCTTCACCGTCCCCGCCAAAGACGGCCCGACCCGCAACCTCACCCAGACCCAAGGCGTGCACGAGCGCAACGCCACCTGGTCCCCCGACGGCAAGTTGATCGCCTACCTCTCAGACGCCACCGGCGAGTTTGAACTCTACGTGCGACCCCAAGACGGTAAAGCCGCCGCGACCCAGCTGACTTCCAACAACGACACCTACCCGTTCCCGCCTAGCTGGTCGCCCGATTCCAAAAAACTCCTCTGGGGCGACCGCAAGCAACGCCTCCGCTACATCGACGTCGAATCGAAGGCCATCGTCACCGTCGCCGAGAATCCCGACGCCCCGATCACGACCTATGGCTGGGCGCCCGATTCCCAATGGGTCACCTACGTGAAGCAGGAGCGCGGCACCCTCCCGAAGACCATGCTCTTCGGCCTCGCTGCCAAAGAAACCATCGCCGTCACCGATGGCTCCTACGCCTCGACCGCGCCAAACTTCAGCGACAACGGCAAGTGGCTCCTCTTCGCCTCCGCCCGCGACTACCGCCCCATCTACTCCGACACCGAGTGGAACCACGCTTATCTCGATATGGAGCGCGTCTTCCTCGTCGCCCTCGCCAAAGACACCCCCTCGCCTTTCGCCCCTAAAAGCGACGAAGTCGCCATCGCCAAGGACGAGGAAAAGAAGCCCGCCGACGATCCCGCCGAAAAATCAGACGCCGCCAAACCCGCCGCCTCCGAAAAATCGAAAACCGAAAATCCGAAAACGAAAATCTCGGTAAAGATCGATGCCGACGGACTTTCAGGGCGGGTCATCGGCCTACCCATCCCTCCGTCCAACTACGGTTCGATTTCCATGATCGGCGACCGAATTTATTACCGCCGCTCCCCCGGAGGCCCGCAAGGCGGCGGCGGCGGCGGCGAGGGTTTCGGCGGCGGCGCCTCGTCCCGCTCCACCGTCGCGCTCTACGATCTCAAAGCCAAAAAAGAAACCGAACTCGGGAACTTCGATGGATTCCAAATCACCACCAACACCAAGAAAGTGCTCGTCCGCTCGGGCCGCGATTACTCGCTCATCGATCTGCCCAGCACCAGAGTCGAACTCAAGCCCGACGCCAAAGTCGACGTCTCCTCTCTCGAAATGCAGCTGGACCGTCCCGCCGAGTGGAAACAGATCTTCGACGAAAGCTGGCGCCAAATGCGCGATTTCTTTTACGCCCCGGATATGCACGGCGTCGATTGGCCCGCGCAACGCGCCAAATACGCCGCGCTCCTCCCCTCCGTCGCGACGCGCAACGATCTCACCTACCTCATCGGCGAGATGATTTCCGAGCTTCGCATCGGCCACGCCTACGTGGGCGGCGGGGATCGCGTCGAAGCCCCGCGCATCAAGACCGGCCTCCTTGGCGCGGAGCTCTCCCGCGACTCCGCCACCCGCGCCTATCGCATCGACAAAATTTTGCCCGGCGAAAACTGGCAGACCAAGACGCGCTCTCCGCTCACCGAACTCGGCGTCAACGTCAGCGCCGGTGATTTCATTCTCGCCGTTAACGGCCAGCCCGTCCGCGACCTTGCCAATATCTACTCCGCCCTCGTCGGCACCGTCGGCAAACCCGTCGTCCTCCGCGTGAATTCCGCGCCCACCGACGCCGGCGCCCGCGATGTCACCGTCGTTCCCATCCCCACGGAAGCCCCCCTCTATTACGAGAAATTCGTCGCCGATAACATCGCTTACGTCGCCAAAAAGACCGGTGGCAAGGTCGGCTACCTCCACATCCCCGACATGGGCCCCGAAGGCCTCAACGAGTTTGTGCGCCGCTTCTACCCGCAGCTCAACAAGCAGGCCCTCGTCATCGACGTGCGCGGCAATGGCGGCGGAAACGTTTCGCCCATGATCATCGAACGCCTCCAACGCGAGCTCACCCTGATCAATCTCCGACGCGGCGGCACCCCGGCCGCCAATCCGGCCCAGATGCTCCTCGGACCCAAGGTCACCCTGATCAACGAATACTCCGCCTCCGACGGCGACCTCTTCCCCTACCGTTTCCGCGAAGCCGGCCTCGGCAAACTTGTCGGAAAACGCTCGTGGGGCGGCGTCGTCGGTATCTCCGGATCCCTGCCGTTCACCGACGGCGGCATCCTCAACAAACCCGAATTCGCGCCTTACTCCAAAGATGGAAAAGCGTGGATAATCGAAGGCCACGGCGTCGAGCCCGACATCATGGTCGACAACGACCCCGCCCGCGAATTCCGCGGCGAGGACCAGCAACTCGACAAAGGCATCGAGGTCATCCTCGAGGAACTAAAAACCAAGGGCCAAACCCTGCCGCCTCCCCCCCCGTTCCCCAACAAAAGCTAACGCGACCTGCCGACTTTCGTTCCGAAAGTGAACTGAGCGGGCGCGATGCCGATACCGCGGCGGGAATTCCGCCCATGTTTTTCCACCGCGCCCCCTTGCAAGGGGTTACATTTGCCCTAGTCGGCGCAAAAAGGCTCGTTTCAGCCGGCCTCGACCCTAGGGTGCGGCCTCCCCCACTTCCGCCATGGCCCAAATCACCCGCACCCGCTCTCCCCGACCCGACGTCCGCGGGAAGCGCCCGGATGCGATTTTCTTAAACCGCGAGCTCAGCTGGCTGGCCTTCAATCATCGCGTGCTCGAGCAGGTCCGCAGCGAACGCCACCCGCTGCTGGAACGCGTGCGTTTTCTCTCAATCGTCAGTTCCAACCTCGACGAGTTTTTTGAAATCCGTGTCGCCGGACTGATGCAACAGATGGACTCCGGCGTAACCGAAGCCGGCGCCGACGGCCTCGCCCCCGAAGCCCAGCTTGATGGTATTCACGAGCGGGTCACCGCTTTGGTCGCCGAGCAATACCGCTGCTGGCACGAACTGCTCCTACCCGCTTTGGCCGACGAAGGCATCGAGTTCCGCACCGCCAAAGACCTGAATCCCGCCGAGCTCAAATGGGTCCAATCTTATTTCCGCAATCAGGTTTATCCGGTGCTGACGCCTCTCGCGCTCGACCAATCACATCCTTTTCCCCAGCTCGGCAACAAGACGCTCAACATCATCGTTTCGCTCGACAATCCCACGACGCCCGAAGTCGAGCGGCACGTCGCGATTTTGCCCGTGCCTCGCATCTTGCCCCGCCTCGTGGAGATTCCCCCGGCCAAGACCGGCGGCCCGAGCCATACCATTTTCCTCAGCGAGATCATCAAAATTTGCGCCGGCCAACTCTTCCCCGGCTACCGGCTCAACGCCGCCCATGCTTTCCGCGTCACCCGCAACAGCGATCTCTACATCGACGAAGAGGAATCCGAGAATCTGCTGAAGAAAATCGAAGACGAGCTCCGCAATCTCCGCCGCGGGGCCGCCGTGCGCCTTGAAATCGAAGACGGCGTGCACCCCGATCTTTTCGAGCTGCTCTGCGAGAATCTCTCCGTCTCGAAAAACTACGTCTACCGCATCAACGGCCCGGTCAATCTCCTCCGCCTTCAAGCCCTCGCCGACGTTGAACGCCCCGACCTGAAGTTCGCTGCGTTCACCCCGGTCAACACGACGCCGCTCGCCGAGCCCGCGCGCATTTTCGATACGTTACGTGTTCAGGATGTGCTCCTGCATCACCCCTACGATTCATTCCAGCCCGTCGTCGATTTTGTCGAGCAGGCCGCCCGCGACCCCCAAGTCTTCGCCATCAAGCAGACGTTCTACCGCACCAGTGGCGACTCGCCGCTCGTGCGTGCGCTCATCGAGGCCTCGCACAACGGCAAGCAAGTTACCGCGCTCGTCGAACTCAAGGCCCGCTTCGACGAAGCCAACAACATCCAATGGGCCAAGCAGCTCGAGGAAGCCGGCGTGCACGTCGTCTATGGCCTCGTGGGCCACAAGACTCACTGCAAGCTCTGCCTGGTAGTCCGCCGCGAGGGCCGGCGCATGAGACACTACGCCCACCTCGGCACGGGCAACTACAACCCGCGCACCGCCCGTTTCTACACCGACCTCAGCTACTTCACCTCGCGCACCGGGATCACCGGCGACGTTGCCCACCTCTTCAACTCCCTTACCGGTTTCGGCCGCACCCCCGCTTTCCGCCACCTGCTCGTCGCCCCCTACAATCTCCACCGCCGCATCGGGGAACTCATCGCGCGGGAGAAGCGCAACGCCGCCGCCGGCAAGCCGGCCCGCATCATCGTCAAGATGAACGCGCTCGTCGACCGTGCGACCATCGAGTCCCTTTACGCCGCGTCGCAGGCCGGCGTTAAGATCGACCTTATCGTGCGCGGCGTCTGCTGCCTCGTGCCCGGGATCAAGGGCCTCAGCGAAAACATCCGCGTCCGCAGCATCGTCGGCCGTTTCCTTGAACACGCGCGCGCCATGTATTTCGAAAACGCCGGCGGCGAGCCCCTCATCCTTGCCGGGAGCGCCGATTGGATGCCGCGTAATTTCTTCCGCCGGATCGAAGTCGTCTTCCCGATCGAGGATCCCGCCCTCCGTCGCTGGATGATGCGCGACTTCTTCGCCCCCGAACTGCGCGACAACGCCAACGCCCACGCGCTCCGCGCCGATGGCACCTACCAACCGGTCAAGCGCCGCGCCGGTCAGCCGTCTTTCTCCGTCCAAAACCATCTCATGGCCGCCGCCAACCGCCGCGCGACGGCTTGAACTAGGCCTTCATTTTGGCGGCCAAATCCAGAGCCGCCCGCCAAACCGCGACTTCTCCCGGCAGACCGTTGGCCTCCAAAGCCGATTCAATCTGCATCGCACTCGGCTGCGTCACCACATGCCGCGGATCGCCCGGCAACCCCGGCGCCACCGCCCGCGTGAGCGCCCAACACGCCCACGCACGCCAACGGCGTTGCTCGCGCCGCGGCTCGTTCATGCGGTCGGCGTAGTGCTGAAAGTGGACCCGTGGATTTCCGATAAACACCCCGCTCGGCGTCCGGGCGATCATCCACGCCGTCGCCGCATACGGCATCTCCCACGAGCGAAGAATGGGCTCCTCGCCGGAAAGTTCCGCTCCGAAAGCCCGGTCCAGACAGAGGAGCGCCCTTGCAGCCAAACCACGTTGCCAAAGCGCGTGGCCGTATTCCAAGCAGCCAAAATAGAAATCCGCCCCCCGCTCCTGGTCGCGGTAGGCGTGCAGCGACCGCCAATCGAGCCCGGCACGGGGCGTCGGCAAATACGGACAAGGCGGAAATTCGGGACTCATCAGGCGCGGACCGTTTCGCGGATCACGCACGGGGTCAACGCCGCTCCCTTTCACCGAAAAAGAACTTTCGCTTGGCGACGCCCAGGCTTTGCGCGACAACCGCTCTGCTGCACTCATCGCCCTCAAACTCTGCCGGCCCGCCCCAATCCGCGCCCCCCGAGTCGATCCACGGCATCGACGGGTGGCGTCGCGCCGTGCTGTGGCCGCTCTCATTGCTCATGAAGCTCTGGGGGCGCTCGCTCCGGTTCGAAACGACCCCCGAGGATTTGCGCGCGTTCACCAAGCACGACGAACCCGTTGCCATCGTGCTTTGGCACAACCGCCTGTTTCTCTCCGCCGAAATCGTGCGTCGTTACCGTCAGGGCCGGCCGGCCTACGCCCTCGTGAGTGCGAGCAAAGACGGCGCTTGGCTCAGCGCGTTCTTCTCCCTCGCCGGCATGGGTACCGTGCGCGGCTCCAGCAGCCGGCTCGGCCGCGAAGCGGCTTCGGCTTTGGTCGAAGTCCTGCGCTCAGGCCGCGACATCGGCATCACGCCTGACGGTCCCCGCGGGCCTTGCTATGACTTCAAGCCCGGTGCCTTGATCGTCGCCCGTCGCACCCGGACTCCTCTGCTGTTGATTGGCGCCGAGTTCGAATCCACTTGGCGACTCGGCTCGTGGGACCGGTTTTGTTTACCCAAACCTTTTTCCAAAATCCGTATGCGCTGCACGCTCGTGCCGGCTGCCGAATTAACCCAACGCGACGCAGCGACCGCTGCCGTCGCCGCCCAACTTCGCATCATTAATCCTGACGCGAAGTGAGCCGGAAAAATCAGAAGGCAGGAACAACGGTCACGCTCGCGCCGGCCGGCACGATATAATCCTCGCCGGCGCTCCAAGTAAGATCGTTGACCAAGAACTTGTAAATTACCGGACGAACCGACTCACCCAATTCGAGCTTCCAAGTATCGTCATTTACACAGTTCATCTTGGTTCCGCGGTCCCAACTTAATCCTGCACCCTCACCCCGCAGGTAAAGCGCATTGCCGAATCCGATATCGATCTTGGCGGTGATGGTGGTGAGCACTGCCGTCGGAGCCACCGGCTCAACCTTCGGCGCGGGCGCCCGCTTTGCCGGAGCCTTTTTAACCGGTGGCTTTGAGCCCTTGGGGGCGACCCTTCCAGCAGGTTTGGGTGCAACGGCGACCTTGGCGGCCCGCACGATTTTCTTGACGGTGATCTTTTTCGCTGGGGCGGGCGACTTGACGGATTTGGTGTTGTTTTTCATGGCGAAAAAAGAATTTGAGAAGACGGAAGCTTATCCCCCGGGGTCCTCCCCGACAAGAGCAAGTGCGAAGCCAACGGGAAAATTGGCTGAATTTTTCGCGTCCGTGACATTCCTCTTTTGAAAACTCCCGGCTGGAAAGTGGTGGAGCAAATCGGGATCAAACCGACGACCTCGTCGTTGCGAACGACGCGCTCTATCAACTGAGCTATTGCCCCAACAAGTTCGGCAAAGCTATCCGCAACCCCCGGGGTCAAGCAAACACCTTATTTCGCGCTTCCGGCCACCCTATCTAAAAACTCAATAGTTTTTGTGCCTCTGCGACCCCGTGCGGATCTGTCCCGCGGTTGCAGTGGCCAGCAAACCCGTTCCGAGGTCGAAAGTAAGCGCCGACAAATAGCGGAACTAAAGCCTCTTCAATATCAGATCCATCTGCCCGAGCGAAATCCTGCTGCTCAGGCGAATGGAGCGCGACTGCACCCTGAAACCATCCCAATCGTTTTGCAACGGAGCCAGTCGGCGGCCGCGCGAAGGGCAATAAATACACCCCTGTCCGCCTGAAAAATAGCCTTCTATGCGCAGCGAACGTTCCGGGAGGTCAACGCAGCAGATAAGCCGCAACCAAAGGCACAAGAATGAACCCGGCCATTATCCAATATAGCAGGCGCTGCACACTCCGGGCTTTTGCCTTTTCAGCGTCGCTGGCTTCCTTCTCCATCCCAAAACCAAACGCCTCCCATCCCAAAAATGCAACCGCAACACTGGCTCGTTAAATCCGAACCCGAAGCCTACTCATGGGCCGACTTCGAGCGCGATAAACGCACGGCTTGGACCGGCGTTCGCAACTACCAAGCCCGCCTCCATCTCAACGCGATGCGCCCCGGAGACCGCGTCCTCTTCTACGAAAGCGTCGGCCCCAAAGCGGTCGCGGGATTGGCCGAGGTGACCAAGCCGAGCTTCCCCGATACGACTGCCGCAGAGCCGGGCTGGGTGGCCGTCGAACTCAAGTGTGGCCGTGCCCTGCCTCACCCGGTGACTTTGGCGCAGATCAAGGCCGAAGCAGCCCTCGCCGATATCGCCCTCATCCGCCAAAGCCGCCTCTCCGTGCTCCCGCTCGCCCCCGCCGAGTATGCTCTCATTGTAAAACTCGGTGCCTAAGCCCCGCGGCGGGAGGTTAAGCCAAAAAGATTTCGCCGCGTTTCCACGTCGAAACCAAAGCCGAATTGCCTGCAGCGTTCGCCTTGATTGAGCGGTGCGGTCGGTGCCGTCATCATCATCCAATGCCGGTCCAAAGAGCTGCCGCCCGCACCCGGCGCAGTCGCAGGCCTCGACTCCGGCGAATCAAGCCACCCGGCCCAATTGCCCGTCAGAGCAAAAAAGCCCGCCGCATTCGCGCATCGTCGCCTGTCGTCGTCACTTGGTGCTCCGGAATCTGGGTGTAATCGATCCAGCCCTCGACGACCCAACCACCGTTCAAAGAACTCAACGTCTCCCCGCTCGACACCGCACGCTGTTTTTGCGTCGCTCCGTCCAGATGCTCCCTCAGCTCACCATTCTCGCCCCCGGCCTGCTCGGCGCCTCGGTCGCCCGCGCCGCCCGCGCCCGTGGCGTTGCCGCGCGCATCGTCCTATGGTCGCGGCGGCCTGAAACCCGGCTCGCCCTCACCGGGCAACCGTGGTGCGACGCTGTCGCCGATTCGCCCGCGGCCGCCGTCGCCGCCGCCACCTTGGTCGTCATCGCCGCCCCCGTGGATCAGATCGTTGCCCTCGCCAATCAGGTTGCACCCCACCTCGCGCCCGATGCCGTTGTGACCGACGTCGGCAGCGTCAAAGCCGAGATCTCCCGTCTCGGCGCCATCGCGCTGGGCGAGCGCGGGCAATTTGTCGGTTCACACCCCATGGCCGGATCCGAGAAAACCGGCTGGGAGCACGGCACCGCCGAGCTGTTTGAGCGGCGCACGTGTTTCGTCACCCCGCTGCCCACCACCTCGCCCGCCGCGACCGAGCGGGTCGTTCGTTTCTGGCAAGATCTCGGCGGTGAAGCCGTGACCGTCGACCCCGACCGGCACGATGAGATCGTGGCCCACATCAGCCACCTTCCCCAAGTCCTCGCTTCAACTCTCTGCGCTTTCTTGGCCTCCCGTGATTCGTCGTGGCGCAACTACGCCGGCGGCGGCCTCCGCGACACCACGCGCATTGCCGGCAGTGATCCGCAACTCTGGCGCACCATCTTGGAACAAAACCGCGACGAAGTCCTCCGCGCCCTGCGCGCCTACGAAGACGAATTGCACTCCTTTCGCTCGGCTCTCTCCAACCGCGACTACCCGGCCGTGATCGCGCACCTTGAGCGCGGCCAATCTTACCGTCGCCAGTTTCGCCCGGCACCTTGAGGATTTTCCGGCGACGCCTTGCTTCCGTCAAAAATGGTGCCCGGGAGCGGACTCGAACCGCTACACCGTGAGGCACAGGCTTCTGAGACCTGCGTGTCTACCAATTCCACCACCCGGGCACGAGCGGAACGGGAAACACACACTCCCCCTCACCGCTGGGCAAGAAAATTGATTTCCCTCTCCCGCCGCCGCGCTTCAACCTGCCCTTTCCCATGAAAAAAGAAGCCATTCTCCAAAAAATCCGCACCGAACGCGTCGTCGCCCTCATCCGCGCCGACAACCCCGACGGTCTCCTCGATTGCGCCAAGGCCCTCGCCGAGGGCGGCCTCACCAGCATCGAGCTCACCATGACCACCCCCGGCGCCATCCGCATGTTGGAAAAAGCCTCCGCCGAGCTCCCCGACTTTCTCTTCGGCCTCGGCACCGTTCTCGACGCCGAAACCGCTCGCGCCGGCATCCTCTCCGGCGCCCAATTCATCGTCACCCCCGCCCTGCGCCCCGATGTCATCACGCTTTGCAAACGCTACAGTGTGCCGATTTTCTCCGGCGCCTTCACCCCCACCGAGATCATCAACGCTTGGGAGGCCGGCGCCGACGCCGCCAAAATTTTCCCCGCCGAGTTTTTCGGCCCCGGTTACATCAAATCCGTCAAAGCCCCGCTCCCGCACGTCGAGATGCTTCCGACCGGCGGGGTGAACGAATCCAACGTCGGAGAATTCCTCAAAGCCGGAGCATTCGCCGTCGCCGCCGGCAGTTCACTCGTCGATGCCAAAGCGATGAAGGAAAAAAACTGGGCCGCCATCACCGCCAAGGCCAAAGCCTTCGTCGCTGCCGTCGCCGCCGCGAAGTAAGCACGACCGCGACCACCGGTCTCTTCGGCTCCGACCACGCGGTCGGAGCTTTTTTATCTCAGGTCCCCGCCGCCGGCTCGATCTTCGGCAAAAACTCGGCGATCTCCACGATCCGCTTCGCCCGACGCCCGGCCGCGTCCCGCACAAAATACGGCTCCTCCTCGCGGGCAACTTGCACTTCTTCGTCCACGCCGATCTCGGCGTCGCTGCCGTCGTCTTCGGAACCTTCTTCATCGACGACCAGCCACTCCAATTCGTCGTCGAAAACATGGGTCATCCGCCGCGCCTGTGGATCAAGAATGAGCGCCGGATTCTTCACCCGGCCCCCTTTTACAAACTCAAAAAGGCACGGCACGAACTGGTCGTCGAAAAACCCCCTGAAGTCGCTCAGCCACTTGTTTTCCACGCCCTCCCTTCGGTTGAGCAGCGCCACATCCGAAAAATGCACGCACGCCTCATACCACGCCCGCAACGGCGGGTGCTTCGCCGCCAGTTGGCAGTTGATGACCGTCAACACCCGCCCCAGCTCAACGGGCTGCATTTCCACCCAAGCCTTAAACGCTTCCATTTGGTCCACCGGACTCCGTCGTCCGTCGGTCACAAAAAAAATGTGGGTCGCGCCCTCAGGCAGGTCCGCCTCGATTGAGCCCGCCTGCGTCCACACCCAGCGCGCGACTCCGGGCAACTTCGCGTCAATCTCCGCCGCCGGCTCTTCGGCGGCCAACAGCACCACGGGCCGGTCGTCGTCGCCGAATCCGCCCGCGATCAAATCGAGCAGCACCTCGCGTCGGCCCGAGCCGGCCGCGCCGAGAATTACATAGACCAATGGTTTTTCCGTGCTGTTCATTTCCCGGTTACTCAAACGCCCCGCCGCCCAAGTGCCAGCGCTTCTTTTCGGTGCTCGCGCGGCCGCTCAAAACTTAAAAGTCCCGCACTGCGCGCTCTGCCGCAGCCAGTGGTCCAACAGCACCAGCGCCGTCATGGCTTCGACGATCGGCACTGCCCTTGGCACCACGCAGGGGTCATGGCGCCCGCGCCCCATCAACTCCGTCGCCGCGCCCGCTTTGTCCACGGTCGCCTGCAACTGCAAAATCGTCGCCGTCGGTTTGAAGGCCACGCGGAAGACAATTTCCTCGCCGTTGCTGATCCCACCTTGCACGCCGCCGCTGCGGTTGGTCGCCGTCCGCACCGCACCGTCGCGATTTTCAAACGCATCGTTGTGCTCGCTCCCGCGCAACGTCGCTCCGGCAAACCCGCTCCCGATCTCAAATCCCTTCGTCGCCGGCAGCGAGAGCATCGCCTTCGCCAAGTCCGCCTCAAGCCGATCGAACACCGGCGCCCCCAATCCCGCCGGCACCCCGCGCACGCGGCACTCGATCACACCGCCCACCGAATCTCCTTCGCTGCGCACCGCTTTGATCCGCTCGATCATCGCCGCCGCCGTTGGCAAATGCGGACACCGCACTGCGGTCGCTTCCACTTCAGCCAGCGTCGGAAACCCCGCCAGCGCCGCCGCCGGCACCGCGATGTTGTGCACCTGCGTCAAAAACGCCCGAATCTCCACGCCGCCCGATCCCGTCCCCGCCATCAAAATCCTTTTCGCGATCGCCCCGGCCGCCACCCGACCGACGGTCTCCCGCGCCGAGCTCCGCCCACCGCCACGGTGGTCGCGCAGGCCAAATTTCTGCTGATAGGTGAAATCCGCGTGCGAGGGCCGAAACTTGTCCCGCATCTCGTCATACGCCCCCGGCCGTTGGTCTCCGTTGCGCACCAGCAAAGTGATGGGAGTCCCCGCCGTCTTGCCCTCGAAGATCCCGGACCAGATCTCCACTTTGTCTTCCTCTTTCCGCGGGGTCACGATGTCGCTCTGACCCGGCCGACGCCGATCGAGTTCAGCCTGAATCTCTTCGGCCGAAATCGCCAGACCCGGCGGGCACCCGTCGATCGTCACGCCGACGCCAAGTCCATGGCTTTCGCCCCAAGTGGTGATAGTGAAAAGTTTTCCGAAAATATTGCCCATTTCAGCGCAGAAACGTTGGCCCCGCTCTGGCCTCCCGCAAGCGGCAAATCCTTTCGGCACCTTACGGCAACTTTTAGCGCCCCGTGCCGTCATAAGCACATCACCGTTTACAACCCCCGCTGCATCCTGCTTCATTTTCTTTCCTCGCGCATCCGGCGCTCAACTCCTCTTTCCTCCCTTTACTGCATGACCTCGCGTTCCGTCCGCCTGCGCTTCACCGCCTGCTTTTTTGCCCTGGCTCTCATCCTTCCCGCGCAGACGCCCGGTCCCGGACCTGCCGTCTCTCCCGGTGCAAAAGCCCCCGTCGATCTTAAACCACCGGGCGACGAAATGATCCCGTCGTTCAAAATCAGCGGACTTCCCATCGACGGCGTGCTGTCCGCACTCGAGCTCCACACGGGCCGAAGCATCCTCCGCCCCGCCGCGCTGCCGACCGCCGAATACACGCTCATCATCGACCGCCCGATCCCGCGCTCAGAGCTGATCCTCGCCATCGAAACGCTCCTAGCCCTGAACCAAATCGGCGTCGCCCCGCTCGGCGACCGTTTCTTGAAAGTCGTCGCCTTAGCCCAAGCCAAGACCGAGGCCCCTGAAATGATCTTGGGCTCGGCATCTGACCAACCCGCATCGGGCAAGATCGCCACGAAAGTCTTCCAACTCGATTTTCTCCGCGTCAACGAGTTCATGCCCCAGCTCCAAGGCCTGCTTACCCCCGGCGTCGGCGGCGGTGTCGTCATCTTGGAAAAAACCAACGCCGCGCTCATCACTGATTCCGTGAGTAATCTCCAGCGCATCGAGAGCCTCATCAAAACCCTCGATCGCCCCGCGACCACCGGCCTCAACCCAAAATTCTACCCGCTGAAATCCGCCAAGGCCTCCGACCTCGTCAACAAGCTCCGCACCATCTTGCAGGGCACGCTTCAAAACCAGCTCGGCACCAGCACGACCTACAACGCCGACGACCGCACCAACCAGATCATCCTCATCGCCGACCCTCGCCAGTATCCGTTCTTCGACGAGCTCATCGCCAAGCTCGACGTCAAAGCCGACCCCAACACCCGCAACGAGGTCATCTACCTCAAACACGCCGCCGCCAAAGATGTCTCCACTCTGCTAACGCAGCTCGTGACCGGCCAGACCAACGCCGCCCAAAAAACCTCCGCCCAATCTATCCGCCCCGGCCAGATCACCCTCCCCGGCCAGCCTGCTGCACCCCAACCCGCCGCCGGCCCGCAACCCGCCGTCATGAACAACGCCGGCCCCGAGCTCACCTCCCTTGCCGGATCTAACGAGTTCAGCACTCTCGTCACCGTCACCTACGACGAACGCTCCAACGCCGTCATCGTCTCCGGTACCGGCGACGATATCCGGCTCATCAAAGACCTCGTCGGCAAGATCGACATCGTCCTCGCTCAGGTACGCATCGAGGTGATCATCGCCGAGGTCACCCTCTCGGACTCCGACAAAACCGGTCTCTCCGCTCTCAATCTCACCGTTGGCACCAACGCCACCACCGGGGTCCGCTCCGTCACCAATTTCGCGGGCGCCGTCGCCGGCTGGACCGTCAGCGACGGGATCGTCGACCCGCTGGCTTTCAAGGCCGCTCTCACCGACGCCGGCTCCCGCAGCAACGTCAACATTCTCTCCGCGCCCACCATCGTCACCACCCACAATAAAGAGGCTCAGGTCATCGTCGGCCAATCCCAGCCCTTGATCACCGGCAGCACCTCTGTCCCCAATACCGGTTCGTCGGGGCTCACCACTAGTTCCACCGTCACCTACAAAGACATTGCCATCGACCTGAAGGTCACCCCGCTCATCGGCGACGACGGCAGTATCCAGCTCAAGATCGACCAGAAGGTGGACGACATCCTCGACGAGGTGACGATCGACGGCAACCGCCAGCCCGTCATCGGCCGCCGCCAAGCCACGTCGTTCATCAACGTGATCGACGGCCAGATGATCGTCCTCGGCGGTCTCCAGCGCACCCGTATCGGTCGCTCCCGCGGCAAGATCGGTTTCCTCGCGGAGATCCCTGTGCTCAGCCACCTTTTCGGTCCGCGTGAAAACAAACAGGAGCGCACCGAGCTGCTGCTCTTCGTCCGACCCCGCGTAATTAAATCCGGCGAGGGCAACGCCGAGACCTCCAAGACCATCAACCAGCTCTCGAACAAAGATCAGATTAACCAATTCCTCGTCGATCCTTCGAAGCCGGCCAAGGAACCCCTGATGAACAAGCTCAAGTAAGTCTGCGCCGCCCCCCCATGACCGCGCTCGCCCTTGATTCGTTGCCCGCATCCCTCGTCGCGCGGCTCACCGAAGAACAACTTCAGTCCGTCCGCGAAGCCACCCGCGGCCAACGCCTCGCCGCCCTCGCCGCCGCTCTCGCGCTCCCGGAGCCCGAGGCGCTCACCGCCCTCGCCGCCGCCGCCGGCCTCGACATCGCCAGCAACCTCGAGACCGACCCCGACGCTCGCGGCCTCCTCCCCGCCCGCCTGGTCCACGACTACCAGATCATCCCGATCAAGTTAGGCCCCGCGCCCGAAAATCAGGACTCTCAACTTTCAACGCTCAACTCTCAACCTCTCCACCTCGCCACCGCCTGGTTGCCCGAAGCCGTGATGTCCGACTGGCTGCGCACGTTCACCCCGCGCCCGCTCGTCTGGCACCTCGCCGTCCCCGAGCGCATTCACCAGCTCATCATCGAAAACTTCGGCGTCGGCTCCGGCGCACTCGACGACGGCGATGAATCTTACGTCGCCCCCGAGGCCGTTCAACAGGCCGAGGAGGTCGTCGACGAAGACGCCGCGGTCGTCCGCTTCGTCACCGACGTCATCAAACAAGCCGTCGAAGACCAGGCGACCGACATTCACTTCGAGCCGCAGGAGGAACAGCTCCGCATCCGCTACCGCGTCGACGGCCTGCTCGTCCCCGTCCCTGTCCCGGAGAATCTCCTCCGCTTCCAGGACGCCATCATCTCGCGCCTCAAGATCATGGCGCGTCTCAACATCTCTGAAAAACGGCTCCCGCAGGACGGCCGCATCAACTTCAAGTCCAACGCCACCGTCCTCGATATCCGCGTCGCCACCGCGCCGACCATCTACGCCGAGTCCGTCTCCCTCCGTCTCCTGAATCAGAAGAAGGAAGCCTACACGATGGACCGCCTCGGTATGAGCCCCGACGAGCAGGCGCAGATCATCAGCGTCCTCGACTACCCGCACGGCATCATCCTCGTCACCGGCCCCACGGGCTCCGGCAAGAGCACCTCGCTCAACGCGTTTCTCCGGAAAATCAATTCCACCGATCTTCGGATCATCACCGTCGAAGACCCCATCGAATACGAAGTCCCCGGCGTGAACCAGATGCAGATCCGCTCCGAGATCGGCCTCACCTTCGCCAGCGCTCTTCGGTCTATTCTTCGCCAAGACCCCGACGTCATCATGGTCGGCGAAATTCGCGACAAAGACACCGCCGAGATCGCGATCCGCGCCTCACTGACCGGCCACTTGGTTTTCTCCACGCTCCACACCAACGACGCACCCGGCGCCATCACGCGCCTCGTGGATATGGGCATCGAGCCCTTCCTCGTCGCCTCCGCCATCGAGCTCGTCATTGCCCAGCGCCTCGTCCGCCGCCTCTGCCCGAACTGCTGCGCCTCCCAGCCCATCAGCAAGGTCAAGCTCCTCGAGACGCTCGCCATCCTCGAATGCGACGCCGCCGAGGCCGAACTCGTCACCGCGCTCAAGCACCCCGTCGGCTGCGACCGCTGCCGCGGCACCGGCTACCGCGGCCGCATCGGTCTATTCGAGATTTTCCGCCTCAACGACGAGCTCCACGAGCTCATCTTGAAACGCGAGAGCACCCGCACCCTCACCCAAGCCGCCCGCAAACAAGGCATGAGAACCCTCGGCCAAAGCGGCTGGGAAAAAGTCAAAGCCGGCCACACCACCCTCGAGGAAGTCCTCCGCGTCGTGACCGTCGTCGAAAAGTAATATGGCTCGCTTTGCCTACAGCGCCCGCGACCGCGCCGGCAAATCCGTCTCCGCCGAACTCGACGCCCCGAGCCGCAAGGACGCCCTGCGCCTCCTCTCCGCCCGCGGTCTTCAAGTCGCCCAGGTCACCGAGCTTCAGGCGGGGCCCGCCCCGCGCAAGAGCGCCGGCAAATCGCCGCCGTCCTCCTCGTCCGCGGCGGCTCCCGCCCAAGTGTCTCGCCCGACGCGCGCCTCGACTCGCCTCAACGCCCAAGCGCCCCGCCGCGCCGAGCGTCTTCCTTTCCTCGAGGCACTCCACGATCTCACCGGCAGCGGCCTCTCCGCCGGCGAAGCCGTGCGCCTTCTCTCCACCCGCATCAAGGAACCCCGCCTCCGCACGCTCTGCGCCGGCGTCTGGGAACGCATCAGCGAAGGCGCGCCGCTTTCCCGCGCTCTCGGCGGGTATCCCGAGGTCTTCGATACCGGCACGGTCAATCTCATCCAAGCCGGCGAAGCCACCGGCTCCCTCAACGACACGCTATCCCGTCTCATCGCCCACCTCGTCGAGCAACGAGAGCTGCGCGCCCAGCTCATGTCGGCGCTCGCCTACCCGGTGTTCATGGTTTTCGTCTCGGGCGGCGTCATCCTTTTTTTCCTCACGTTTCTCCTGCCGCGCCTCCAAACGCTCCTGAGCTCGCTCGGTGGCAAGATGCCCGCTTCCACCAAGCTTCTGATCGGCGCCTCGCAGTTCGCCCTCAGCATTTGGGGCATCATGGCCGTCGTCGCGGTCGTGCTTGCCTTGATCTCCTTCATCGGCTGGCGCCAAACTCACGCCGGCCGCACCCAGACCGACGCGTGGTTGCTCAAACTCCCGCTCGTCGGCCCGTTTCTCGTGGCGCAGACGGTCCACTCCTTCAGCCAAACACTTTCCGTGCTTTTGGAAAACGGCATCACCGCCGCCGAGGCGCTCCGCATGACCGAGAAGCAGATTGCCAATCAGGTCCACCGCGCCGCCTTCAACACCGCCACCGCTCGCGTGCTCGAAGGCGAGGCGCTTTCCGTCGCACTCACCCGGACCGGCTGTTTCCCCGACCTCGTGCTCGACCGCTTGGCGATCGGTGAAAATACCGGTAACGTCGTCCCAAGCCTGAAGAGCATCGCCGCCGCCTACCAAAAAATCATCACCGGCCAGCTCAATTTTTTCACCAAAGTGGTTGCGGGTGTCGTGCTCGGCGGCGTGTTCACATTCGTCGGCTTCATCGCCTTCGCGATCGTCAGCGCCGTCTTCCAAGTCAGCGCCAGCTTCAAACTCGGCGGCTGAACCGGGAGCATAATCTCCCCGCCTTTACGGCACTTCGTAGATCTCGATCAGCCCGTTGCCCGTCCCGCCGTCTGCCCCGCTCAACTGGGCCGTGTAAGCGCCCGGCGGCAACGTCACCAAGAGCGCCGCGTCCTTGCTCCCCAGGTCAAAGGCAAACCCAAGCCCCGGCGTCGCGGCGGCCACGCTCGGGCTCCAGTCGTCGTTTGCCGCGAGCATGAGGTCACCGACGGTCCGCACTTCAATCTTCGGGTCTGTCAGCCGATCGCCGACGCCAAAAGTTGCCAGCTTCGGCCCCACTCCACGGATCAGCAGCGTCTTCGCCACATCACCCGTCACCGCAAAGCCCGCGATTAAAATTCCACCGCCCGTACCGACGCGATGCAACGTCGCGACGCCGTTCAACGTCGCCGGAGTCGCCGCAACTTCCTCGTAAACTTCAACCAGCACGATCCCATTGCCCGACGACTTGATTTCCGCCGTCGCCGCGCCGTCGGAGCGTGTCACCAGTGCCGCATCCCGGCTGTTCGCATCAAACCCGAAAGCGCCATAACTCTGAAACACCGGCCCGAGGGTCGGCGCCCAGTTGTCGTTGTTTGCCGTCGGCCGTTGCGCGCCGTCAAAAATCTCCAACCGAGGATCAGGATTAAAATTGGCCACCCCGAAATCGACCAACTTCGGCCCGACCGCGCGCACGAGCAGGTTCTTCGCCGCCGTCGTCGAAAAACCCACCGTCAACACCTGCGTCGCATCCAAATTCGCCCGCACCGAGAGACTCGACAACCGGTTTGTTCCGTTCGCCCGCACCGCCACAATGGCCCCGGCGCTGTCCACTTCGCCCGCCGAGTTTGAAACCGTGCAATAGTAAGTACCCGCGTCGCTGGCCGTGACTGGGTTCACGATCAGCTGGGGTCCCGTTGCGCCCGGAATCGGCACCGCCGGGATCCGTTTCCATTGGTAGGTCAGATTTGGGCCGCTCGCCGCCACGTTGAGCACCATCATCCGACCGGTTGCCGCGATCAGATTAAGCGGCTGCGCCGTGATCACCGGAGCCGCTACGGCCACGGTCACATTAAAGACAACCTCGGCCGCGCTGCCATTCGAGTCCGTGGCCCGCGCCCGCACCGTCGCCGTGCCCGCCACCCCGCCGGTGATGGTCAACGCGCTGCCCGATACCGAGCCCGCCGCCACGATGCTGTTCTGATTCGTCGCGCTAAACGTCACGACCGCCGCCTCGCCGTTCGTCGCCGGATAGATCGGCACCGGCCGCACGCTGCGCACCACCACGAGGTTGGCCGGATTCGCAGGCAGACCGAGCAGCGGCAGTTCATTGAACGCACTATTCAAAATCGCCGAGGCATCGAAAATCGGCAGCGCTGCGATCGAGTCGGCTACCGTCATCCCGTTGCCGAGCACCCGCGCGAATACAGTGTAACCGCCATTCGTCGTGTCGAGTTGGCCGGAATTATTGCCCGTGTTGACGAACCACTGGCTCGTCGCCGAGTTCAAGTCATTCGTGCGCGCCATCGCCATGGTTCCGCGCAGATTCGAGACCTTGTTTTCGAGCGCAATCGGCGCATCGGTCGGAATCGTGTTCACCGTCGAACCCGACACAGCGAAACCACCGCCTTGGATCACAAAGTTCCGCACCGAGCGGTGGAAGATGCTGTTCGTGTACGCCCCGCGGTTCACGTAATTCAGAAAGTTTGCGACGGTCCGGGGAGCATCGTTCGCCAGCAGCTCAGCGTTAAATGTGCCCCGCACCGTATCGAACTGCACGACCTGCCCCGTCACGCCCGGCACCCCGAGAAACGTGCGCAGGTCCACCGTCACCTGGCCGCCTGGCGCCACCAAAGTCGGCGGCGGTGTGCCGAGCATAGTCGGCGTCGTCGCCTGTTGCGCCTGTAGCCCGAACCCCAAGACGACCGACACCAAAAGTCCGCTTAAAAGAATGCGAGATATCATATAAGAAGTTATCCACTGAGCTTCTTTTTCGCCGCGTCGCTGGCGAACCTGAAATGCCGCGCGCCAAAAAGCAGGGGTCTCCGAACCTCCCTCCCGGCGCGACGCCACCGCTCCGCTTCTATGTCTTCTACCCCGAGCTCAGAAATCCAGCCCCACCAACATCCGTAACATCGAATAGTCCCGCACGCGCTCGTCTGGATTGTTTTGCCGAGTCTCGTGCCGCAACGCAACGCTCAGCGTCTCCGTGAGTTTCTTGTTCAGCTCGATCCGGTTCTCCCAGCCGTTCAATTTGTTCTTAAACGGCGGATACCACACCCCACGCTCGGTCAGCTGGATGCGCCAGGGCAAGCTCCACTCCACTTCGGCAAACGTCGACCCCGAGGTCTCCGAGGTCCGGTCGCTCGCCGGCGCCGTCACCCACACGTCGAAGAAATTCTCCGACACGCCCACGCGCAGCTTTCGCTCCCTCGAGGCCAACACGTTCAGACCCGCACCGATTTCTTGCTGGACCAATAAATAATCGGAAGAGGCCCCGTTCGGCCGCTTCGACGCCCGGTTCCACTCCAACGTCGGCCGATAAACGCCAAAAAATTTCCGCGGAAAATCTCGCCGCCACAAACCGCTCAACCGCGCCACATCCTTCGTCGTCACCTCGGCCGACTGCGCGAAATCATAGCGGGCGATTCCCTCCACCTCATCATTGCTCCACTTCCGCTTGAGCCGCACTTCCGCCGTCGTGTTGGTCCGGTCGGTCACGTCGTTCGCGATCTCGGTCGAGAAAGCAATCCGCCCGTGCCACGGCCCGAAAAACTCCCGCACCGCCTGGGTCAACGCATACGGCGAAAACTGCGCCCAGCCACCCGTGGGTTCCTTTTCGCCGTTCTCCGGTTTCGCCCCATCCTCCCCTGCTTTCTCTGCTGCCGCCACCGCCGGTTTGGCTGCCGCCGCGCTCCCGAGAGCTTTTACCACCGCCGACCGGTCACCCTTCTCAACCGTTGCTTCCGACACGGGCACTCGCAGCAAACCGAATTTTTCCGACTGAAAAATCAAAACACCATCCGACCGCTCGACCAGTTTTCCCCTCACGCGATCGCCGTCGGCGTAGACCAGAACCTCCCGGTTTTCGACCGGATCCGCCGCCCTCAAAACCGCACTGCCCACGAGTCCGCAGGCAAAAAGCCACACTCCACCTCCGAGCATGAGTCTGCGAAATTTAGGTGATCTGAAAAACGCCACCACGCTTCCGACGCTCGCGCTATAAAGATGTTTCAGGTAATTTCGAAGAAAAATCAGAGCAAACACGCCTCAAGTTTCATGCGCAGCTTGGTTTCGTCCAGCTCCGTTCCGATAAATACCAACTCCTGTCGCCGGTCCCCGTGCGGCTCCGCCCACTTCGCGCGCGCTTCGGCCGTGATCTGCGCCTCCGTGATCACCCCGCTTTCGCGCAACGCCGCCGCCCACGTCCCCACCCATTCACGCCGCGCCCGTCCGCCCGCGACCGACAAAAATCCGATGTCCGCCGATCGATCCGCCACCCAAAAAAATCCTTTCGCCCGCAACAGCCCCGCCGGCAATCCGCCCTCCAACCACGCCGCAAATTTTCGTCCGTCCAGCGCCCGCCGCGCCTCCCACACGAAACTCGTGATTCCATACTCCGTCTCGTGCCGCGCTCCGAGGTGGGGCACGACCTCCGGGCGCGCCTTGACCGCCAGTTCACCCGTCGCTCCGCCCCCGCCCCGGCCTTCACCCCGCATCACTCTCAGCCACCGCGCCGCCCCCACCGTCGCCGCACCGTCAAACCGCACCCGCCCGAGCAACCACTCGCTCGCCACCTGCCCCTGCTCCGCACGCAGCAGCTCCGCCCGCGCATTCAATACCCGGAGAATCCGTTCCACCTCCGCCAACTCAGCCTCGTTCGCCAAATCGCACTTGTTGAGCACGAGCACATCCGCGCACTCCGCCTGCTCCACCATCAACTCAAACACCGGCTTCCTCCCCTCGATCAATTTTTCTCGCTCCTCTTGCTCCTCCCTCTTTCTCCCCTCGTCCGCCCCCTCCGCGCTCAAGCCTCGACTGCGTCGCTGTGCATCCAGAAAACTCCGCGCATCGACCACCGTCACCAACGCGCTCAATTGCGCAAAATCGCCGAGGCTCCGCCAAAACGCATTCTTCCTCGTGAACAAGTCCGCAATCCCCCGCGGCTCCGCCACGCCCGTCGTCTCGACCAAGATATGGTCATACGTCCGCTGCGCCGCGAGTTCCGCGATTGTCTCCGCCAACGAATCCCGCACCGAGCAACACACACACCCGTTGCCCAGCTCGACGACCCGCGCCGCCCCCGCGCCCGCCACCACCTGCGCATCGACGTTGATCGCCGCCACATCGTTGACGATCGCCGCCCACTTCCGCCCCTCCGCCTGACCGAGCAGATGCCGCAGCAACGTCGTCTTCCCCGCCCCGAGGAAGCCGCTCAACACCGTCACTGGCGGTAACGCCTCGCGTGTCATCATCCCTGCACGCAAACCCGCCCGCTTTCGCATGGCCAGCCCCGATCCGCCCCGCCACCTTGCCTCTCGCATGATCCGCCTACTCGCCATTCTCGCCTTCGTCTTCGCGCCCGCGGGCCGCGCCTCCGAGACCCTGTCCATCGCCGCCGCCAGCGATTTGGTTTTCTGCCTCGAGGCGCTGAACCGCGAGTTCGCCAAGTCGGAACCTTCCGTGAGCCTGAGAGTTTCCACCGGCTCGTCCGGGAACTTTTTCGCCCAGATCAAGAATGGCGCTCCGTTCGATGTCTTTCTTTCCGCCGATCTGATCTACCCGCGTGAACTCATCGCCGCCGGAGCGGCGGAGGAGAAGAGCCTCACCCGTTACGGAATCGGCCGGATCGTGCTTTGGACGGGGCGCACCGATCTCGCCATCGACGACCTCGCGTCCGTCGTGCGCAACCCCGGCGTGAAGCGGTTCGCCATCGCCAACCCTGACCACGCACCTTACGGCCGCGCCGCAAAAGAAGCGCTGGAGAGATCCGGGGCGTGGACTGAGGTGCGCCCCAAACTCGTGCTCGGGGAAAACATCGCGCAGACCGCCCAGTTCGTGCAGACGGGTAACGCCGATGTCGGCATCGTGGCTCTTTCGCTGGTGATCGCCCCCGTGCTCAACCACTCGGGCCGCTGGACGGAAATTCCGTCCTCCGCCCACACCCCACTCGAACAAGGCGCCGTGTTGACCCGCCGCGGAGTTTCCAATCCGGCCGCCCGGCGTTACCTCGCGTTTCTCTCCACCCCGGCCGCCCGGACAATCTTTGACCGCTACGGTTTCAGTCTGCCACGATCCCCTTGATGGGCGATTCGACCTTCACTTTCCTCGGTTTGTCTTCGGCCCTTTGGCAATCGCTCGGCCTCACCCTGCGCCTCGCCGCCATCACGACCCTCATCCTCGGCATCATCGGCCTGCCCCTCGCGCACTGGCTCAACACGACCCGCGCGCGCGTCGCACCGTTTCTGGAAACGCTCGTCACGCTGCCGATCGTTCTCCCGCCCACCGTCATCGGTTTCTACATCCTCGTCGGCCTTTCGCCCCAGCACCCGCCCGGCAGTTGGTGGCGCGATCTCACCAGCGAACCGTTGGTCTTCAGTTTCACCGGTCTGGTCATCGCCTCCGTCTTCTATTCGCTGCCGTTCGCCGTGCAGCCGTTTCAAGCCGCACTCCGCGGCGTCCCCCGCGAGCTCCTCGATGCGGGCACCGCCCTCGGCGCCCGTCCTCTCCGCGTTTTCATTCGTCTGCACGCCCCGCTCGCTTGGCGCGGCATCGCCGCCGGCCTCACCCTCGGCTTCGCCCACACGCTGGGCGAATTCGGCGTCGTACTCATGATCGGCGGGGCCATCCCGGGCGTCACCAAGGTCGCCAGCATCGCCCTTTACGACGAGGTCCAAAAACTCGACTACGCCTCGGCCCACGCGTTCGCCGCCATGCTGCTCGTGATCTCGTTTGCGCTCTTGCTCATCGTTACGCTGCTCCAGCGCCGCCGGCCCGCGTAATCCTCCCCACGCTGCCCAGCTTGCCGGCGCGGCTTTTGCCTCCCAAATTCTGCGCTATGCCGCGTCCGCTTTTTTTGCTTCTTTCCGGCTTTGCGCTGATCACCGGCCTTTTCGCCGCCGAAAAATCCGCTCCGCCCTCGATTAAGATCGAGCCTCTCGACGCCCCCGCGGAGGCCAGCGCCACCGCTCCCACCTTGGCCCGCGCGCCCGATGGCTCCGTCTGGCTGGTTTGGATTGAATCCGCCCCCGGTGGCGCAACCGTCCGCAGCGCGTCGCTCAACCCCACCACGCTGCGCTGGTCGGCCGCGCAACGCGTCGCCACCGGTCCCCAGATCCTCGGCGTCGACACCGCGCCGCCCGCTCTCGCAGTCGGCCGTGGCGGTCGCGTGACCGTCGCATGGGCCGAGGGCTCCGCGTCATTTCCAAAAACCGAATCGATCTTCCTGAGTTCCTCCGCCGACGCCGGTCTCACGTGGACTGCACCCACGCCCCTGACCACCGAGAGCAAAGCCAACTCGCTCCCCGCGCTCACCACCCTCCCTGACGGCCGGGTGCTCGCCGCTTGGCTCGACCGCCGCGGCCGCATCGCGGGCGACCAAGATGTCCGGCTCTACGCCCGCATCCTCGGCGAAGATCCCGTCCGCGATGTCTTGATCGATGACCGGGTCAGCGAGAAATCTTCCCCCGCGCTCGTGTCGTTCCCCGATGGCAGCGCTCTGCTTACCTACCGCACCCTCGGCGAAGGCTTCATCCGCGACATCAACGTCGTCCGCTACCGGCTCGGTCGCTGGGAGAACGATTACCCGCTCAACCGCGACGAGTGGAGCTCGCCCCAATGCCCCGCCTCCGGTCCCCAGCTCGCCGTTTCCGGCGGTCGCGTGGCCGCCGCCTGGTTCACCGCCGCCGAAGATCGCCCGCGCCTGCGCATCTCCTCGTCGCCCGACGCCGGCTCGCGTTTCCTGACGCCGCTGAACGTCGACTTTGGTAATCCCCTCGGCGGGCCCGCCGTCGCGATGTTGCACGACGGCGCCCTTGTCACCCTCTGGGTCGAGGGCGAATCCAGCCTCGAAAAAGGCCCGCCCGCCGGTCTCTGGTTGCGCCGCGCCACGCCCGATTACTCGCTCGATCCTCCGGTGCTCGTGATCGCCGAATCAGTCGGCCGACTCCGCGGCCAACCCCGCCTCGCGATCGTTCGCGATTTCGCCGGAGGCAACAGCGATGTCATCGCAGTCGCCACGTACGCCACCAGCGGCACCGGCGGCGGTCTGCGGTCCTTCCTTATCACCATTCCCGAGGGCGCCCTGCTCGCCGCTGCCGCCGAGTGCGGTTGCGCACCTTCGACCGACCGGGTGCTGGGCCATCCGATTCGCGGCGTGATCGTCTCCGTCGATGCGACGCGTGGCGAGGTCGTCGCCACGCATCCCGATATTCCCGGACTCCGCCTCGGCGGCACCCACGCTTATCGTGCCGCACCCGAATTGATCGCCCGCGTGCAGCCCGGCCGCGACTTCCTCGCCCGCGTCGAGCCGCCCGGCGAGAGTTGGACGATCTCCGATCTGCGCCTGCTCGTCATTCCGCCCGAGAAGAAAAAGTGATCCCTCCTCCGGCTTGACGACTCTGTCATAATCCGGACCTTCCCTCAACTTTCGTGCCCGCACTGCTCTTCAACTCCCGTTCGCCAAGCCTCCCGCACCGCCTGCTCGCGGCAACGGTGGCCGCGCTGGTGTTGCTGCTGACGGTCCTCTCGGTCAGTCCCCAACTCCACGCCGACCTGCACGCCTGCGGCCACGATCACGGCCATCCGCACGAAGCCCCCGCCGGGAATCCCGATTCCGACGACGGCTGCGTTGTCACCCTCTTTGGCCAAGGTATCACTGCGGGCTCCGCGCCGGTCTCGCTCGCGGCGCCCCCCATCGCTTTTGCCGCTCCGAATTTTTCCCGCCCGGCTGAACTCGTTTTTAGTTCGCCCCGCTATCTGCATCTGCCGGGACGTGGTCCCCCGCTGGGCTGAGCTGTCCGTTCCGTCGGTATCACCGCTTCGAGCCTGCGCGCTCGTTTGGGTCGTTACGTCCGCGTCGCCGCGCCTGATCGCGCCGGCCCCTCTGCTCCATTGTCCGTCCCTCTTTTTTCTCTTCCCCATACCATGATCTCTTTCCGCTCATTCTCGCTCCTCATTCTCTCGTTCGCGGCGCTCGCCCGCGCGCAGACCTCAATTCCCGCGGCCGCGGCGCCGGGTGATTCCTCGGCCGAAAAAATCCTCAACCTCGATTCCTTCGTCGTCACCGCCGGTCTGGATCGCAAGACCGCCTTCGAGCTCGCCCAAGGCACTTCCATTCTCGCCGGTGATGAGCTCCGTCGCCGCGCCGCCGCCACGCTCGGCGCGACCCTCGCCGCCACGCCGGGCCTGAGCGGCACGGCATTCGGCCCCAGCGCCAGCCGGCCCATCATCCGCGGTCTCGGCGGCGAACGCGTGCGCATGTTGGAAAACGGCGTCGGTTCCCTCGATGCGTCCAACGTCAGTCCCGATCACAACGTCAGCGTTGAGCCTCTGCTCATCGAGCGCATCGAGGTCCTCCGCGGCCCTGCGACCCTTCTCTACGGCAGCTCTGCCGTCGGTGGCGTCGTCAACATCATCGACAACCGCATTCCTTCCGCCGCGCCCAACGCACCCTTCGGCGGCCTCGCGGAATTCCGCTACGAATCCGCCGCCAACGAGCGCACCGGGGTCTTCGCCACCGGAGCCGGCTCAAACCGTTTCGCCGTGCAGGTGAACGGCGCCCGCACGACCACCGACGACGTCGCCATCCCCGACTACGCCGACCCCGAGCACCCGTCCGACCGCGGTACCTTGCCCAACAGCGCCCGCTCCACGAGCAGCGCTTCCCTCGGCGCCACGGCCTTCGGCGCCGCCGGCACCTTCGGGGCGGCCGTCAGCGCCTACGACACGCTCTACGGCGTCCCCGTCGGCGAGCCGATCGCCATCGACCTCGAACAACGCCGCCTCGATCTCCGGGGCGAACTCACCCGGCCCTTCGCGTTTTTCAAATCCGCCAAACTCCGCGTAGGCGTCGCCGACTACACCCACTCCGAGGTCGACCTCGATTCCGGCGACATCAACACCACGTTCAAAAACCAAGCCTACGAGGGCCGCCTAGAACTTATCCAACAGGAATCCGGCAACCTCACCGGCACCGTCGGCTATCAGATCGCCCGCAGCGACTTTTCCGCCGTCGGCGCCGAGGTCGTCACCCCACCAAGCGTTACCCAGAGCCACGCCCTGTTCGCCGTCGAATCTTTCAAGGTGAACCCTGCCCTCAATTTTCAATTCGGCGGGCGCTACGAATTCCAGTCGATCCGCCTCGGCGAGGTCGATGAAGATCTCCCCGCCTATCCCGGCTACGCCGCCCGCACCGGCCAAAAGAACACCGATCACGGCCTCAGTGTTTCCGCCGGCGCCGTTTACTATCCCGCCAAAGATTACTCGCTCGGCCTCTCGCTCGCCTACTCGCAACGCCTTCCCGCCGCCGTCGAGTTGTTTTCCAACGGTCCCCACGGCGGTACCGGCTCCTACGAGATCGGCACCACCGGCCTCGACCACGAAAACTCGCTCGGCCTCGACCTCACCTTGCGCAAGCGCGCGGGGTTCGTCACCGGTTCCGCCGGCGTCTTCGTGCACCAGATCGACAACTTCATCTTCGAACAACGCGACGAACGCCGCTACTTTGACGACGCCACCGGCGATCTCCGCAATTACCCCGTGCCCGCCGGCGACGAGTATCTCCCCGTCTATCAATTCGTCGCCCGCGACGCCTTGTTTTACGGCGCTGAAGCCGAGGTCCAATTTCACCTCATCGACGCCCCGGGCCAACGGCTCCACCTCTCCCTCCTCGGCGATCTCGTGCGCGCCGAACAAACCACCGACGACCAAGCGCTCCCCCGCATCCCGCCCGCGCGTCTAGGCCTCGGCTTAGGCTACGAGCACGGCCGCTGGTCACTCGGCACCGAGGTCCGGCACTCGTTCAAGCAAACCCGGTTCACCCCCGAGGAAACCGAGACCGATGCCTACACCCTCGTCGGCATCCATGCGCTCTACCGGTTCGCCGATCGCGGCCCCGGTCACCCCGGTCTCGAGGTGTTCGCCCGCGGCGACAATCTCACCGACGCCGACGCCCGCCTCGCGACATCGTTCCTCAAAGCCATCGCGCCCCTCCCCGGCCGCAGCTTCACCGTCGGCGCCCGTCTGAGTTTTTAACTCAGCATAAGCTCAACGTCAGTGGAGGCCCCAGGAATTTCACGCTGCAATTCTCCGGGGCCTCCTTCGCGTTCGCCTTCCGGCATTCGGGCTCCTCCGCAGCCACCCGCGATTCACTTCGGCTCCGCCAGCGTTACGCCGTTGTTGAAGAATAATCCAAAATTTTTGGGCCGACACCCACCGCGGTTTGGCTCCAAAAATCCCCCTTTATTTCACCCCGCGCCCCCATGCACCGATTCTCCTTCCTTCCGTTTCGCCGCCGCTCCTTTTCTTTCCCACTCCGTTTCGCCCTCCTCCTCATCGCCGCCTCCGCGCCGCCCACCCGCGCCGCCGATCCCCGCGGCGACGCCCTGACCGCCCCGCTGCTGCCGTCCGCCCAGTCGAAAGCCCTTTTCAAACTCCCGCCCGGTTTCGAAATCCAACTCGTCGCCGACGAATCCGAAATCCAAAAACCCTTCAACCTCGCCTTCGATTCCTTTGGCCGCGTCTGGGTCACCGGCTCCTCGCTTTATCCTTGGCCCGCCCGCCGCGACGCGCTCGGGCAACCGATCCCCACCTTCGACAAACACTGGACCGAAAACGGCATCGCCTTCCGCGCCGCCTCCGCCCCGCCCGAGCCCGTCGAGCACGGTACCGATACCGTCCGCATCCTCTCCGATTTCGATCCCATTACCGGCCGCGCCCGCAAGGTCACAACCTTCGCCGACGGCCTGAACATCCCCATCGGCCTCCTCCCGCTCCCCCGAGCTCCCGGCGCGAAAGGCGACACGCTCCTCGTCTATTCCATCCCCGCAATCTGGCGCCTCACCGACACCGATGGCGACGGCCGCGCCGATCTCCGCGAGAAACTCTATGATGGCTTCGGCTTCCGCGACACCCACGGCATGTCCTCCAGCTACTGGCTCTGGCTCGACGGCTGGGTCTACGGCACGCACGGCTTCGCCAATCCCTCCGAGGTCACCGACCGCGCCGGCCGCACCGTGAAACTCGCCAGCGGCAATACCTACCGCTTCCGCCCCGACGGCTCCCGCTTCGAGCTCGTCACCCACGGCCAGACCAACCCCTACGGTCTCGCCTTCGATACCCGCGGCGAACTCTACACCGCCGATTCCCACTCGAAGCCCGTCTACCTCCTCATCCCCGGCGGCTACTACGAAGGCATCAGCAAAGAACACGATGGCCTCGGCTTCGCCCCCGCCATTACCACCGACGACCACGGCTCCTCCGCCATCGCCGGCATCGCCCACTACTCCGCCAAAACCTTCCCGCCCGAATTCCAAAACAATCTCTTCAACGGCAATCCCGTCACCCGCCGCATCAACCGCGACCGCCTAGACTGGCGCGGCTCCTCGCCCTTCGCCGCCCGCCAACCCGACTTTCTCACGAGTGACGATCCCTCTTTCCGCCCCGTCCAAGTAAAACTCGGCCCCGACGGCGCCCTTTGGATCGCCGATTTTTACAACCCTATCATCGGCCACTACGAGGTCCCGCTCACCCACCCGTCCCGCGACCGCTCCCACGGCCGCGTCTGGCGCATCGTCTGGCGCAGCCTCGATGGCACCGTCACCCCGCCGACCCTGCCCAATCTCGCCGCGCTCTCCACCGCCAATCTCGTCGCCTCCCTCTCCGATTCCAACAACGTCGTTCGCTCCCTCGCCGTCGCCGAGCTCTTCGCTCGCCCCGATGCGGCTTCGAGCGCACCCGCGCTCCTCGCCGCCGCCACGCGCCTCGTCGCCGGCACCGATCCCACGGCTGACGAAACCGCCGCGCTCCCCCTCCTCCTTGCCCTCGAGCGCCTAGGCCGCACCGACGACGCCCTTCTACGCCGTGCCCTCACGCGCCCCGCCAGCGACGTCGCCCTCGCCGCCCTCCGCGTCCTCACCCTCCGCTCCGACTCGGCCCCCGCGCCCGACGGCTCGATCTCCCAAATCTCAACTCCCAGCTCTCAACTTCCGCCCCTCACTCTCAACTCCCAACTCGCTACCCTCGCACCGGAGTTCTCCACTTCCACCCTCGCTTGGCGCCTGATGGCCCAGCTCATCGCCCGCGACCCGCAGCCTTGGACCACGCCCATCATCTTGGCGCTCCAAGCCCGCACCACCGACTCGGATCCCCAACTGATCTACGCCCTCCGCCTTGCGCTTAAGGCCCGCGTCGCCCTCGCGCCCCTCGACGAGCTCGCGCGCCTCGCCGCCGAGCCCACCGCCGCCGAGCGCCTCGCCGATGTCGCCGTGGCCGTGCCCACACCGGCCGTCGCCGAGTTCCTCCTCGCCTACTTGGAGCGCACCCAATTCGCCTCGCCCCGCGCCGGCGAATTCGCCCGCCACGCCGTGCGCCAGCTCCCCGCCGATCGCCTCGTCGCTATCGAGCCCGTGATGCACTCGCTCGCCACCGCACCCGCCGCCCAGCAACTCGCCTTCGCCGAGGGGCTCGCCTCCGTGTCCCGCCTCGCCGACCGCACCCTCCCGCCCGCCGTCGCTCTATGGATGCACCGGACCCTCGTCAGCACCCTCGGCCTCACCGATCCGGCCCTCGCCCGCCGCGCCGCCGATGCCGTGCGCGATCTCTCATTCCCGGAGAAAAATCGTTCGCTTCTCACCCTCCTAATCGACGCCAAGACCGCGGGTGCCCTCCGCACCGCCGCGTTGCGCGCCCTCACCGTCGATGCTGAGTCCGTGCCCGCGCTCATCACCGTCCTGGGTCGGCCCACCGATCCCGTCGGCCTCCGCCGCGCCGCCGCCGATCAACTCGCGCTCCCCGCCGCCGGCGCCCCCGGCCGCGCCGCCCTCGTCGCCGCGCTCCCCACCGCGCAAAACGACTTCGCCCTCGGTCTAGCCATGGCGCTCACCCGCACCGATGAAGGCGCCGCCGCCCTCATCGACACCGTCACCGCGGGTCGCGCCCCCGCCGCCCTCCTCCGCCACCGCTACATCGCCGATGCTCTCGCCAAACGCCCCGATGCCCTCCGCACTCGCGCCGCCGCCCTCGTTAAAAATCTCCCCTCCGAAGACGCCCGCCTCGACGCTCTTATCTTCGCCCGCACCGCCGCCTTCGCGGCCGCCAAACCCGACGCCGCCCGCGGGGCGACGCTCTTCGCCCAAAACTGCGCCGCCTGCCACCGCGTCAAAGACGCCGGCGGCAACCTCGGCCCCTCGCTCGACGGTATCGGTTCGCGCACCATCCAGCGCGTCATCGAGGACATCCTCGACCCCAGCCGCAACATCGACCCCAACTTCCGCCTCACGACCGTCACGCTGAAAAACGGCGAGACCAAATCCGGCGTGAACCTCCGCCCCGAAGGCCCCGCCACCCTGCTCCGCGACCCCGCGACCAACGAGGAAATCTCCATCCCCACCGCTGACATCCAATCGACCGCCGCCTCCCCCGTCTCCCCCATGCCCGCCGCCTACGACACCTTGTTGAGCGAGTCTGATTTCTTCGACGTGATCACCTATCTCCGCAGCACGCCTTAAATGGTCCGTCATTGCGAGGAGTGTAACGACGCGGCAATCCATCGCTCTCCTCCCCGCGCAACGCGCCCACCGCGCCCTCCGTTATCGTGCGGCACCCCGCGCCCCGGCGATCCAGCACTCCGCGCCCCACTCTCTCCTTTCCCAAATGTAAATCCGGCCGTCGCGGCAGCCCAATTGCTCGCCGCTCCTGTTACCCCACCCGTTCCCCCGTCGCCCGATTGACCTCCGGCCTTTCCTCGCCCCAATTTTAAATCATCCAAATTTTGAGTCCCCCGTCGCTGCCATGAAGTTTCTGCTCTTCACCTTCCTGTTTGCTTCCCCATTCGCCCTCGGCGCCGCACAACCCGCCGACAGTCTCGCTCGCGCGCTCACGTTGCACGCTTCGTTCGACACCGGCCTCGATGCGGATTTCTCGCGCGGGGAAAAGACCAGCTACGTGCGCACCAAGACCGGACTCGTGCCCGCCGCCCTCAACGACGAGGTCGCGCTCGCCCCCGGCAAGGGCCGTTTCGGCGGCGCGCTGCATTTTCCGACGAAGGGCAACACGCGCCCGCTCTTCAAAGACGGCGGGGTGCTCGGCTACAACGCCTCAGGTTGGTCCGCCACCGTCTCCGTCTGGCTGCGGCTTGATCCCGACCGAGATCTCGCGCCCGGCTACTGCGACCCGGTGCAGATCGTCGGCGACGACGGCAAACAGGGTTTCATCTTTCTTGAGTGGTCCAAGGACGAGACGCCCCGGTTTTTCCGCTTCGCCATCCGCCCGCTTTCTTCGATTTGGAATCCCACCAACGTCGGCTGGGAAGACATTCCGGCCGCCCGACGACCGATGGTGCAAATCTCCGGCGCTCCATTTTCACGCGAAGCTTGGACGCACGTCGTCTTCACCCTCGAAAACATCAACGATAAATCCGCCAAGCCCTCCGGTCGCTTATGGCTCAACGGCCAACTTCAAGGCGTGATTGAAAACTGGGACCTCACACTCGGTTGGAAGACCGACGCGGCGCAGCTCGTGCTCGGGGCCGCCTACGTGGGCCACCTCGACGACCTCGCCGTCTTTGACCGTGCGCTCACCGACGCCGAAGTGCGCCAGCTCATGGCCCTGAAGAACGGCGTCCGCGATTTGCGGCCGTAGCGCGGTAGCACCCCGGCGGGCTTTAGGGGCGCAGTCGCGGGCGGCGGGCACCCCCACTCGTCGAAACACCGGGAGTCCGGGGACATCATCCCCCTACATCCCCAGCTCCAGCTGTTCGCTCGCCGGCGCGATCCCGGCGCCGCCTTCCGTTCTCGCCGTTCCAGTTTCGAACCATCGCGGGTCTTCGATCTGCGTCCCGGGCCGCTTCCGGCTTCCATGCCGCAGGAAAACTTTCCGCGCCCCTGCCCGGTGCTCGGCCCGTCGCTTCAGCTCCATGAACTTTCCCCGCGCCAGCCGCACCGCCTCCGCATGATCTACCACCGGTTTCGGGTAATCTCGGCCCACCTTGCACCCTGCCGCCGCCTGCGCGGCCGTCGGCATCCGCCACGGTTCGTGGATGAAGGCTTCGTCCACTTCCGCCAGCTCCGGCACCCAGCGTCGGATAAACACTCCGCGCGGATCCTGATCCAACGATTGTTTCACGGGGGCATACATGCGGAGCGTGTTGATGCCGGTCGTGCCGCTCTGCATCTGCACCTGCGGCCAATGAATCCCCGGTTCATAGTCCGTAAACAACCGCGCGAGTTGCAGCCCGCTCGGCCGCCACGGTAACCACAGATCATAGCTCGCAAACGAGACCAACATCGCCCTCATCCGAAAATTAATCCAACCCGTCGCCCGCAGCGCCCTCATGCAGGCATCCACGAAGGGATAGCCGGTCCGTCCCGTGCACCACGCCTCCAGCCGGGCCGCACGCTCGTCGGTCCAAGGGCCCGCCCGCAGCTCATCAAGCTCCGGCAAGAACGCCTCGCGCTCGATCCGCGGCTCGTCCTCCAGTTTCTGCGTGAAGTGGCAACGCCAGTGCAGCCGCGCCAAAAAAGCCCGCACCGAGCCGATGCGAAAATCTTCGCCCCTCCCCACTTGCTTCGCCTCGGCCAGTTCTTCCGCCCGCGCCCACGCCGCGTGCGCGACTTCCCTCGACGAGATCACCCCGTAGGCCAAAGCGACACTCAGGCGTGAACAGGCCTCCACCGCCGTGATCGGGCTGGACATCTCGCGACTGTAGTTTTTTCCGCGGTAAGCCAAGAAGGTCGCGAGCATCCGCTCCGCTTCGACCCGGGTCCCGGCTTGCCGCCCCGGGCATTCATCCGACGCCAAGCCCAACTCCCGCTCCGTGGGGATTGCCCTCGCCGTCACCGTCGTCTCGCCGGGCAGCGCAGCCGCGACCACGGCCAATGGTCCCCGCACTCGTTCCTCCCAGTTCGCCGCCCACCCGTCCCGCGAGCGTAGCCGCCGCACCACGCCGTTTTGCCAGACCTCCGTCCAAGGCACCCCGCGCTCCCTCGCCCACCGCCCCACCGCCCGATCCCGCGCATACGTCGCATCGTTGCCGGTTTCCTCGTGCGACCAGAGGTGCATCCGGCCGCACCGCGCCCTCAGCCGCTCCAGCAGCTCCGTCGCCTCGCCCGTCCGCACAGCCAACGTCACCCCACGCCGCCCCAAATCCGCCCGCAAATCCTTCAGAGCCTCCCGCGCCACCGCCCAATGTCGGCCCGCAAAATCTTCCGCGGCCGTCACCGTCGGTTCCACAAAATACACGCCCAAAATCCGCCCGCCGCCACCCCGCGCCGCTTCTCCCGCCTGCGCCAACGCCCCATGGTCCACCACCCGCAGGTCGCGTTTGAACCAAACTACATGCAGCACCTCGTCCCGATTCATCGCCGAAACGTGACGCATCCGGCCACTCCCGCAAGTGGCACCACCTTGAAACGCCGCAACCTCGCCCCGTGGACAATTCACCTCGCGTCTCACGTTAAGCATCGTCCGGCCGCCCCCTGATCTTTCAGGCGAGAGCCATCTGCCCAAATAATTTTCGTCCCATTCGTCTCCCGGTAATTGCCAGACTCTGCCCAGCCCGCTCAATTGCTACCATGTCGGTTCCCCGTCTTTGGCCCACCTTCTCCGCGCTGACCGCCTTCACGCTGGCCACCGTGCCCGCCCCGTCCGCCTCCGCCGAACCCGTCGACTTTAACCGGGACATCCGCCCCATCCTGTCGGACAACTGTTATCACTGCCACGGCCCCGACGCCTCTTCCCGCAAGTCCGGGCTTCGCCTCGATCTCCACGCCAACGCCCTCGCCGGCGGCCGTTCCGACCTCGCCTCTGTCGTCCCCGGCAAGCCCGACGAAAGCGAACTCATCGCCCGCATTTTCAGCCATGATCCCGAGGAGATCATGCCGACACCCGACACCAACAAGACCCTCACCGCCGCGCAAAAAGACCTGCTCCGCCGCTGGATTCTTGAAGGTGCCAAGTGGGACGAGCACTGGGCCTATGTTGCCCCCAAGCGCCCCGCGGTCCCGCCCCTCGCCGGCACTCAACCCTCCGTGGATCGCCCTAGGCTGCCGTCAAACCCCATCGACGCTTTCATCCTCGCCCGCCTGCAAAAGGAGAAAATCTCACCCTCGCCCGCCGCCGATCCCATCACCCTCATCCGCCGGCTCAGCCTCGATCTGACCGGCCTGCCGCCTACCCCCGCCGAGGTCGCCACCTTCCTCGCCGATTCCACCCGGAATCCGGCTGCCGCCTACGCCGCCCTCGTCGAGCGACTGCTCGCCTCGCCTCACCACGGCGAACGTTGGGCTCGTCCATGGCTTGATGTTGCCCGCTACTCCGATTCCAACGGCTACTCCATCGACGCGCCGCGCCAGATCTGGAAATACCGCGATTGGGTCATCGCCGCGCTCAACCGCGATCAACCCTACGACCAGTTCGTCATCGACCAACTCGCCGGCGACCTTCGGCCGAATCCGACCGTCGAACAAAAGGTGGCCACCGGCTTCAATCGCAACACCCAGATCAACCAAGAGGGCGGCATCGACCCCGAGCAGTTTCGCGTCGAGGCCGTGATGGACCGCGTCGCGACCTTCGGTAGCGCCTTCCTCGGACTCACCGTCTCCTGCGCCCAATGCCACGATCATAAGTTCGACCCGATTTCCCAGCGCGACTACTTCCGCCTGTACGCGTTTTTCAACAACACCGTCGATGACGGCCACGGCAAGAGCACGCCCGGAGGCACCCTCGCCTTCCCCGGCGAATCCCACGCCATCGAGAACTTTGCCGCCGCCATCGAGGAGGCGCGCACCGACCTCGAGCACTACCTCAACGCCCGCGGCCCAGACATCGCCGCATGGCAGGCCAAACTCTCGGCCGAGGAAAAAGGGCAATTCGGCCCCGTCGCGCGCGTGGCCGTCAAATTGCCGTGGGATAAACAAACCCTCGCCCAGCGCCGCGCCCTCTATGGGACGTTCCGCCGCGACGATAACGAGTTCTCCGTCCGCCACGAAAAACTCGCCTCGCTCGAACGCAGCGAATCCAAGGCGATCACGACGCTCGTCATGTCCGAGCTTCCGCAACCCCGGGCCAGCGTCCTCTTCATCAAGGGCGACTTCACCCGCCCCGGCGAGTCGGTCACCCCTGGCACGCTCGAGATTCTGCCGCCGCTCGCCACCACCAACCCTTCGCCCAACCGCCTCGACCTCGCCCGCTGGCTTTTCGATCCCGCGCACCCGCTCACCGCCCGCGTGATGGTAAACCGCATCTGGCAGCAGTATTTTGGTCTCGGTCTCGTTGAGACCGAAAATGACTTCGGCTCCCAAGGCTCACTGCCGAGCCATCCCGAGTTGCTCGACTGGCTCGCCGCCGAATTCGTCGCGCAAAACTGGAGCATGAAAGCGATCCACCGGCTCATCGTAACCTCTGCCACCTACCGCCAATCTTCTCTCGCCCGCCCGGACCTCGAACTCGCGGACCCGCTCAACAAACTGCTCGCCCGTCAAACCCGTCTCCGCCTCGACGCCGAACTCGTGCGCGACGTCGCCCTTTCCGCCAGCGGCCTTTACCACTCCGCGCTGGGCGGCCCGCCCGTTTTCCCACCCCAGCCCGACGGCGTGATGAATCTCGGCCAATCGAAGCGCGCCTGGATCGCCAGCACCGGTCCCGCCCGTTTCCGCCGTGCGCTCTATACCCACCATTGGCGCGCCACCCCGCACCCCGCCGTCGCTGTCTTCGATGCCCCCGACGCCTTCAGCGCCTGCACCCGCCGGCTCCGTTCCAACACGCCGCTCCAAGCCCTCACGCTGCTCAACGACCTCCAGTTTTTCGAATTCGCCGAGGCCCTCGCCGCCCGGGTCCAACGCGAGGGCGGCGCCACCGACCCTGCGCGCCTCGAGTATGCCTTTCGTCTCTGCGTTTCACGTTCACCCACCGCCGCCGAGCGCTCCCGCCTCCTCGCCCTCCTGCGCGAACTCCAAGACCCCTCCCGCGCCACCGCCACCGATCCGGCCGCCACCCCGTTCGAAGCGTGGACCACCCTCGCCCGCGTTTTGCTCAACCTCGACGAAACCATCACCCGAAGCTGATTCCCCTCTGTTATTGCGAGGAGCGCAGCGACGAAGCAATCCAGCCGTTCTCACCGCGCGAAGCGCCCCCAATTCTCAAAAATCCCCACCTCTTTTCCATGCCTCCTGAATCCGCTCCATCATTCGACCCCGCATCCCGTCGCCACTTTTTCAGCCGGTGCGCGCTCGGCTTGGGCGGCATCGCCATGGCCTCGATGCTCAACGAGCGCCGCGCCCACGGTGCGGCGCCGTCGCCTGCACCCGCCGCACCCGGCGGCCCCGCCCCGATCGCCGATCCCATGGCGCCCCGGCCCACTCATTTCCCCGCGCGCGCCAAAAACGTCATCTATCTGTTCATGGCCGGCGGTCCGAGCCAACTCGACCTGTTCGATTACAAACCCCGCCTCGCCGCTCTTAACGGCCAGCCCGTTCCCGAATCGCTGATTGCCGGCAAGCGCTTCGCGTTCATGGACACCTCGCACGGCACGAAACTCCTCGGCAGCCGCCGCACCTTCGCGCAACACGGCCGCAGCGGCGCGTGGGTCTCCGATCTTTTCCCCTACACCGCGGGCGTCGTCGACGACATCACCCTGCTCAAATCCTGCGCCGCCGATCTCTTCAATCACGCCCCGGCCAAACTTTTCATGAACACCGGCTCGGGGCAATTCGGTCGCCCGAGCATGGGCTCGTGGATCACCTACGGCCTCGGCAGTGAGTCGCACAATCTCCCGGGCTTCGTCGTCCTGCAGTCCGGCCCGCGCGGTCCCCGTGGCGGCGCCGTCAATTGGGGTACCGGCTTTCTGCCCACGACCTACCAGGGGGTTCCTTTCCGGGGCAACGGCGACCCGATCCTTAATCTCACCAGTCCCAAAGGCATCACCGCCGTCCGCCAACGCCAGGCCATCGACGCGATCCGCGATCTCAATCTCCAGCAGGCCGTCGCCACCGGCGACGCCGAGATTCACACGCGCATCGCCGCCTACGAGATGGCCAGCCGGATGCAGTCCAGCGCCCCCGAACTCGTCGATCTGAGCAGCGAGACCGAGGCCACGCTCAAGCTCTACGGCGTCGAAAAAGACAAACCGTCCTTCGCCCGCAACTGTCTGCTCGCCCGACGTCTCGTCGAGCGCGGTTCCCGGTTCATCCAGCTTTATCACACCAATTGGGACAGCCACGGCGGCCCCGGCGAGAACCTCCAATCCGACTTCGAAGCCCGCTGCCGCGAAGTTGACCAAGGCCAAGCCGCCCTCGTCACCGACCTCAAACAACGCGGCCTCCTCAAAGAAACGCTCGTCGTCTGGGGCGGCGAGTTCGGCCGCACACCCATGGGCGAGAACCGCGACACCACCGGCCGCAACCACCACATCGACGCGTTCACCATGTGGTTCGCCGGCGGCGGCACGAAGCCCGGCACGATCATCGGCGAGACCGACGAACTCGGTTTCAACGCCGTCACCGACCGCGCCCACGTCCACGACATCCACGCGACAATCCTTCATCTCCTTGGGATCGATCACAAAAAACTGACCTTCCGTTTTCAAGGCCGGGACTTCCGCCTCACCGACGTCCACGGCCACCTGATCGAAAAACTCCTCGCCTAGACCTTATCGGTCATTGCGAGAAACGCAGCGACGAAGCAATCCAGCCGACTCCCCCAGCGCGAAGCGCATCCCAATTTCCTGACCTTCCCGACGCCCGCCCTCCGGCCCCGCGCCCACCCACACCCACGCCATGTTCACCCGCCGTCACTTCCTGAAAACCACCGGCACCGCCGCCGCCTGCACGTTCTTGCCCGCCCGCGCCCGTGCGGTTTCCGCTCCGGCCGTGCTCGGCCAAGGTGATTTTCGCTACCGCGTAGTCCCCGGCTGGGGCGTCCTCGGCGCCGATACGCCCGTGAAGAATTGCCACGGCCTCGCCCGCGACCGCGCCGGCCACATCATTCTCCTCACCGATCACGTCGCCAACAACGTCATCGTCTACGACCGCGCCGGCCGCCTCGTCCATAAATGGGGCACCGCCTACCCCGGCGCGCACGGCCTTTCGCTGGTGACCGAGGGCAATCGCGACGTCCTCTTCATCACGGATCTCTCACGAAATCTCGTCGTCAAAACCACGCTCGATGGCACCGTGCTCGACGAATGGCGTTGGCCGGAGCACTCCGGCCACTACGAAAAAGCCGATCAATATCGCCCGTCGTGGACCCTCCACCTGTCCAACGGCGAGTTCTACGTGCTCGATGGTTACGGCCGCGATCACATCCTGCACTACGGCGCCGACGGTAAACTCATCCGCGTCTTTGGCGGCGCCAAGGGCGGCATTGCCCACTGGGGTCCACACGGCGGCATGATCGACTCGCCGAAAAATTCTGATCCCACGCTCCTGATCGCGATGAGCGACCAGCAGTATCTCCTCCGCCTCGCGCTCGACGGCCGCCACCTCGGACGCACCCCGCTGCCCGGCGGTAACCCCCGCCAAATCCGCCGCCACGGCGACCACTATTTCGTCGCGCACCTGGCCGACAACTGGCCCAAGGACCGCTCTAGCCGCGGCTTCCTTTCCGTGCTCGATGCCAACCTCCTCGTCGTCTCGAACATCGCCGGCACCGCGCCCGTTTATTCCGACGCCGGCGAACTCCAGCCGATGAAGACGCAAGAGCCCGTGTTCATCCACCCTCACGATCTGCTCGTCGACGACGACAGCCTCTACGTCGCCCAGTTCGCCTCCAACCAGACTTACCCCATCAAGCTCGAACGTATTTAAAAAGTAGGGCGAGGTCTCCGACCTGCCCTTCCGTTCCCTCGACAAGGAGAGCTCGCCCGCGACCTTGCGCTCCGCCCGCCAAATCCCTCCTCCTTGCCCCACTCGGCCCACCGTCGGCTCTCTCCTTTCATGCAAATTCGATTACCCCTTTTCCTAGCGCTCACTGTCCCCTCATTTTTCCTGTCTGCCGCCCCCGCGGCTCACGCCGCCCTCACGCCCGACGAGCAAAAGATCGTGGCCGCCGTCAACGCGCAGGTCGGCACCTTTGCCCGCGATCTGGAGCAACACGTGCAACTCGACAGCACCACCGAGAATCTCGCCGGAGTTCGCAAACTCTCCGACCTCTACGGCGCGCAACTCTCCGCCCTCGGCCTCACCTATCGTTTCGCCGCGCTCCCCGCTGCCACCGGCCGCGCCGGGCACCTGATCGCCGAGCACGCAGGCAGCCGGGGCCAACGGGTGCTCCTCATCGGCCACCTCGACACCGTCCTGCCCGGCGGCAACTTCCGCCGCGACGGCGACAAGGCCTTCGGCTCCGGCGCGAGCGACATCAAAGGCGGCAACCTCGTCATCGTCTACGCCCTCCGCGCCCTCCACACCGCCGGCCTGCTCGCCGACACCCGCATCATCGTCGTCATGACCGGCGACGAGGAAGCCGTTGGCCGCCCCGTGGAAACCGCCCGCGCCGAACTCTTCGCCGCCGCCCAGCGCAGCGATGTGGCCCTCGCCTTTGAGGGCGCCATCGGGAAAACAGGTACCGTCGCCCGCCGCGGGAGCGCGTCGTGGGAAGTCGAAGTCCAAGGCGCCACCGGCCATTCTTCCGGCATATTTTCCGCCGCGATGGGCGCGGGCTCCGTTTACGAGGCCGCCCGCATTCTCTCCGGCTTCTATGCGGAACTTCGCCCCCTCGACGGCCTCACGCTCAACCCCGCCCTCATCGTTGGCGGCACCGAAACCACGCTCGACCGCACCGGCGGAAAGACCGAGGGCAAGACCAACATCACTGCGCAGAGCACCCGCATCCGCGGCGACCTCCGCTCCACCAGCGCCGCCCAGCTCGCCCAAGCCCAGGCTCTCATGCGCGCCATCGTCGCCAAAAATCTCCCGCGCACCTCCGCCACCATCACCTTTAGCGAGGGCTATCCCGCCATGCCCGATTCCCCCGCCAACCGCGCCGTGCTCGCCCAACTCGACCAAGCCAGCCGCGACCTGGGCTTCGGCGCCATCACCGCCTACGACCCACGTTCCCGCGGCGCCGGCGACATCGCGTTTGTCTCGCCTCCGCTGCCCGCGCTCGACGGCCTCGGCCTCCGCGGCGGCGGCGCCCACGCCCCCGGCGAATGGGCCGACCTGGCCACCGCGCCCGAAATCATCCAGCGCATCGCCCTCCTCATTTACCGCCTCACTCGCTGACCCGCACCGTCGTCGTTTCGTCAAAGCCCCAAGACGGTTCGGATTCTACTTTCTGGAGACGCGACACCCTCGTCGCGTCCCGCGCCCCGAACCCGACCCGAAGCCCCCGAGATTTGTCGGTCCAGCAAAACCTCAGACCTACGACGGACCCGGTGAAGTTACACCGTTACACTTGACAGCGGGCCTATGTATTTCAGCGTGCCGGCATGGGTTCGATCACCATCAAGGAACTGCACGCCACGACTGGCGAACACGTCCGGCGCGCAGGAGAGTCCCGAACTCCCATGGTCGTCACGGATCGCGGCCAACCCGTCGCCGTCTTGGCAAACCCGGCCCTGCTGACGCCCCGCCGTCGAACGCGCACGCTCTTGCCCGAATTTGCCGCGATGATGGCCCGTAAGCCCGGCCGCGATCTCCAAACCGATCTCGATACCGTGCGGGGCGACCGATGATTTTCTGCGACACCTCCACGGTCGCGAAGCTCTACGTCCCCGAGACTGAATCCGTTGCCGTCCGCCGGCGGCTTGAATCCGAGGACATCGTTTACGTCTCCGAACTGGTGCGGGCCGAATTGATGGCGGTCTTTCACCGTCGACTGCGCGAGGAAAAGTGGACCCGCGCTGATTTTTCCGCCGCCGTCCGCCAGTTTACCGCCGACGATATCGGAGGGTTTTGGACTTGGCTGCCGCTCGACGGCACCATCGCCGCCGCCGCCGCGCGGATTTTTGCGAGCCTCCCGGAAACGGTCTTTTTGCGCACCGCCGATTGCCTTCACTTGGTAACCGCCGTGCAGCACAATCTTCCCGAGATTTTCACCCACGACAAACACCAGATCGCCGCCAGCCAAGCCTTGGGCATCGTCCCCGTTGTGATTCGTTCTTCTGACCGCGTGCCGCCCGTTTAGCCGGTAAGAGACTAACCGGGCCCTCGCTTTGCGAGTTCTCGCCTTCCCGACTACCGCAGTCCCAATCCATTTCCCCATGAAATCCCCCTGCCTCCCGCTCCTCCTCGCGTTCCTCGCCTTCGGCGCCCCGCTCACCCGCGCCGCCGACTCCGCAAAAACCACCGCACCCATCCGCGCCCTCCTCATCACCGGTGGCTGCTGCCACGATTATGATTTTCAGGCCAAAGCCCTCACCGAGGGCGTCAAGCAGGTGGGCAACGTCACGTGGACCGTCGTCAACCAAGGCGGCAAGACTACCCGCGCCCAGATCAAACTCTACGATGATCCCAACTGGGCCAAAGCCTACGATGTCGTCGTGCACAACGAGTGCTTCGCCGACACCAACGATCCGGCCTACATTGCAAAAATTCTCGCCGGTCATCGCGCCGGCACTCCCGCCGTCGTGATCCATTGCGCGATGCACACCTACCGCGCCCTCGCCGAGGATTCGTGGCGCGAGTTCTTGGGCGTCACCAGCCGCAAGCACGACCATCAGGCGAACTACGCCGTCATCCCCACCGCGGCCGGCCAAACTCACCCTGCGCTCCGCGGCTTCCCCGCCGTCTGGACCACGCCCATGGACGAACTCTACATCATCGAGAAGCTCTGGCCCAAGGCGCAGGCTCTCGCGGTTTCAAAAAGTGAAAAAGACGGCAAGGACCACGCCGCCATCTGGACCAACGACTACCACGGCACCCGGGTTTTTGGCACAACCTTTGGTCACGGCAACGCCACGTGGGCCGATCCGATCTTCATCCGCACCGTCGCCCAAGGCCTGCTCTGGGCCAGCGGCCGATCCAAGAGCGTCCCGTAATCCGGACATCCGAGAAAGAGCAGACGGTCACGGCGAGTCTCCCGCCACGGAGGGAGATGAAGCATTCCAGCGAGGTCGCCACCGCGCGCTCCGCGCACCACGCGATGACCGCACGGTTGGGCGGAACCGCAAAACTCAACGTTTGGCGACGTCCTGCACGCAGCGAAAACCTGCGTGATTACTGCCCGTATCGGGCGCGCCTTTGCCCCGCGTGCCCACCATGTAACGGGTGCAATATTGGTCGGTGCAAAGGAACGAGCCGCTCCGCTGCACGCGTTTTGCCATTCCGGGCTCGGCGGGATCATAGCTCTCGCTTTGGGCCACTCCCCGCGGATCGCGGACGACGCCGCCGCCCGCCGCCTTCACCGCGAGCGCATACGCATCGGGCCGATACCAATCGCTGCACCACTCCCACACGTTTCCCGACATGTCGAAAAGGCCGTAGGCATTGGCCGGGAATGAAGCCACGGGCGCGATGCCGGTAAAACCGTCGCCCGCGTCGTTCTGATGCGGGAACGCCCCCTGCCAGATGTTGGCCAGCCACTTGCCCTCGACCGTGAGATCGGCGCCCCATGTGTAGCGTTGGCCCGTCAGCCCGCCCCGCGCGGCAAACTCCCACTCGGCTTCCGTTGGCAAACGCTTTCCGGCCCAAGCGGCGTAGGCCTCGGCGTCAGCGTAGGCGATATGAACGACAGGCTCACGGTCGCGGCCAGTCAGATTGCTCGCCGGGCCGGTCGGGTGACGCCAGTTGGCACCGGGGACGTAGCGCCACCACCGCAGGGCGTTGCCGAGCGGCACGGGTTCGCGGGGCTGGACGAACACAATCGAACCGGCGACCAACATCTCCGGCGGCGCGCCGGGATAATCTTCGGGACGCGGGACCTTTTCGGCAAACGTCACGTAGCCCGTGGCCGCGACGAACCGGGCAAACTCGGCGTTGGTGACCTCGGTGCGGTCCATCCAAAATCCGCCGACCGATACGCGGTGAATGGGCCGCGCGTCCTCCATCGGCTCGTTGCCACCGCAGAGTTCGCGACGTGGATCGCTTGAACCCATCGAGAACTCGCCGCCCGGAATCCAAGCCATGCCCTCGGGCGCAGGCGTGGGCGCAACCGAGGCGGAATCAATGACGGTGGGAAGATAGCGGTCCGCGCCCTCGGGCGCGGCAGAGGGAACAGACAGGCCCGGACGCGACAGCATCGCGGGCGGAGACACGGCGAACGTGGCGCTCAAAAGACCGATAACGGCGAACAAGACGACGACGCCAGCCGGGCGAATAGTAAACGGATTCATGCGAAAGTGGGAGTGACGGAGCAAAGACGGCCGGGCGGAGAATACAGACCGAAAAAGCGGGGCACGCAGGACGTCAACAGGACAGGTTGCGAGCGGCAGAGTGAAACGTGGCGTGGGCGTCCTGCCCGTGTTCCAGCCCCGGGCAGGCCGCTCCAACCACGCCGGTTCACGGATCGACGTCGTAAACCTCAATCAGGCCGATGCCGGTATTGTTGGTCGTGCCGACGCCCCTCAGTTGGGCCGTGTAGGAGCCGGGCGGCAGCATGATGATAATGGCGGAGTCCAGACTGCCGTTGGCCAACGGGAAGACGCCGGCACCGGCCGTGGCGGCCGCGATGAACGCGGCATCCTCGCCGGACGCCCAGTTGTCGTTGGTGGCAAGAATCCGGCGCTGCGGCGTCGCATCGAACAGCGTGAGCTGCGGGTCATTCAGCACGGAATTGGCCGCGATGCCGGGGAAGATGCGGAGGGTCGGGCCGACGCCGCGGATGAGCACGCGACGGGTCACGGTGCCGGTGACGGCGAAGCCCGCGATGAGCACGTTTTCGCCTGAACCCACGTTGGTGCGGGTCGAGACGCCGATCGCCTTGGGTCCGGTGAGCGCGATGCTGGCGTCGTAAACCTCCACGATGGCGACGCCGGTGGTGTTACCGGCTCCGCGCGCCTGAACGGTGTAGCTGCCGGGATTGAGGGTCGCGAGAACGACGGCGTCGCGGGAGTCGTTGGGCAGGGCGAAGGTGCGCACGCGCGTGGTCGCTTGCCGGATCGCCGTGACGGCGGCCGCGCCACCGACCTGCGTGCCCCAGTCCTCGTTCGTCTGCACCACGGCACCGGCCGAGTTGAGCAGCGTGAGATTCGGATCCGCCAAGAACCCGGTGATCCCCTGCCCGGCGAGGGTAGGTCCGATTACCCGGATGAGCATCTGTTTCGTGCCTGTGCCGGTGACCGCAAAACCGGCCGTAAGAACGTTGGCGCCGTTGCCGGCGAGGCCACGTGAGGAAATACTGCCGAGGCGCGTGGGCGCGGTGGAGAGCGTGAGCAAAGCCGGATTGCTCGTGACCGAGCCGGCGCTGGTCGTGACCACGACGGAATAATTGCCGGCCTGCGGCGTATTCACGTTGGACAGAAGCAGGGTCGCGGAGTTTGCACCCGAGATCGGTGCGCCGTTCTGCAGCCACTGGTATCGAATGGGCGGAGCACCGATGGCCACGACGGAGAAGATCGCACCGGAGCGCGGAGCGATCGTGAGCGGTTGAGGTTGCCGTGTGATCGTTACGTAGCGGAAGGAGTAAAGCGGATCCTTCAGCGCCGCGTCGGCGACCGCCGTGAGATCGGGCAGCGCCATGAGCGCGACGATGCGCGTGGCAACTTGGGCGGCGGTCGAAACCGTGTTGGTCGTGGCCGCCGCTTCCTGCGGAGTAACGACCGTCGGCCGATTGAGTTGGTAATACAACGCGGCCGTGCGGCCGGCGGCGATGAGGGCGGCGTTGCCGGCGTTGCGGATCGAGATGAACTCGGCGATGGCGGTGTTGAGCCCGGCCGGTTGGTAGCCGCGGCCGATGCCGAGCGACACGTTCGCCGTGTCATTGCTCATGAAACGCAACACATCGAGGTCGCTAGGGCCGGCGAGACCGGCGCCAGTGTGCAAGCGGGCAAGGAACGTCCGAGCCGGCAGCACGCCGTTGGGATTATTGAGCAGCGCGACGGTGGGCGTAGCGCCATATTTAACGAGATACTCGGGCGAACCGATAATCGCTCCGACAACGTTCGGCAGGCTGGCGCGATTGTTGAAGATATTGGTGTAATTTGCGGACGTCGGCCACTCGCCCATGAGCAGCAAATAGGCGGCGAGTGCGTTGGCGACGTTGTTAAAATTGGCGTTGTTGAACGCACCGTTACCCGTGGCGAGATTGGCGGCGAACTGGGCCCGCGTGAGGGCGCCGGAGGCGAGCTGGGCTTCGAACGCCGCGAGTTGCACCGCGTTCGGCGCTGCGGCCGTGATATCGGTCGCCGTCTGCAAGATGAAGGCTGTGTCGTCGAGCAACGGATTGTTGGGGCGGACCGTGACGTTCAGAACCGGGGAAAGCGCGGTGTTGCCCGTGTTATCCGTCGCGAGCGCGTAGACGTTGTAGGTTCCGGTCGGCGTGGGCGTATAAGTAAACGACCAAGTGGGGCCGGCGTTGGTGAGCGCGCCGCCGGGAATTGCGACGCCATTCGAAAAATAGGTGACGCTGTTGATTGTTCCGTCGGAATCCTGCGGGGTTGCGGTGAGGGTGACGGTGCGACCAAAGGCCACGGACGCAGGCGTGGCCGCAATGCTGAGCGTGGGCGCGGCACTGGCGGCCGTCGTGAGGTTGAGATTGCTGATGCCCGTCGCGACCGCGTTGCCGGCGTTGTCGCGGGCGACGGCTTGCACTTCATAACTCCCGGCGGTCAGACCGGCAAAGCTCGTGGGAATCCGCCAGAGATTCGCGAGTTGTTCGCGGACGCCGAAGCCGAGGCTGTTGCGATTAAGGAAGAACTCGACCGACTCGATGAAGCCGTCGCCGTCGGTCGCGGTGGCTGTCAGCGAAACCGTCGAGGCAGTGGTGGTCGTGCCGGGAAAGTTGGTGAACGTGATCACCGGCAAATTGCCCGAAGCGTTGTTGAGTCGGACCGTGCGGGTCGTCGGGCTGATCGTCGTAATCGTCCCACCGGCGAGGGAGGCCGTCAGGCCGATCCTATAGGTGTCAGCCACGGCGTTGGTGAAGATACCGCGATAGGTCGTGGTGGTGCCGACCCGCGTGGCGGTGATCGACGGAACGTTGCGCCCGCCCGAGCCTGTGACCGTGAATTGGACTGTGGGGGTGAGCGTCTGGTTGGCCACCGTGACGGTGGCGGCGAGATAAGTCGGAGCGCCAACGGTGGTCACGGTCGAATTGTCGGTCGGGAGATTGAGGGTCACCACCGGCGCAGCGGTGGCGGTCACGTTCAGCGTGACCAAGTTCGAAACGCTGGTGTTGCCGGTGTCATCGGTAACCGAGGCAAAGAGTCGGAACGTGCCGGCCGCGGTCGGCGTGAAATTGAACGAGGCAACCCCACCGTTGATCGGATTGAGCTGCGCGGCGCCCGATGGCACACCGTTGGAGTAGAGTTGGATAGAGGCGACGTTACCATCCGTGTCGGTCGGGAGCGCAAGGAGCTGGAAGGTGTTACCCTGCGCGATCGTCGTGCCGCCGAGAGCTTGGACTTGGATCGTCGGCGGCGCGCTCGACGAGGGGTTCACGGTGAGGTTGACGAGGCCAGATTGCGTCTGGACGCCGCTGTTATCGCGGGCGATGACGAAGAGCTGCACCGGGTAGGCGCCGGCGCCGTTGGGCGTGATCGCGGAGAAATCGAAGGTGCCGAAGTTGTAAACGAGCCGGTAGAGATTCGCGGTCGGGACCACGCGCGCGCCGGCGCCGAGCCGGGTGGCGTTGATGCCGTCGGTGAGGAAAAACTCCACGGAGGCAATGTTCAGCGAGGTGTTACCGGGGGCGACCGTCGCCACGATGTTCGCGGTGGAGAGCGTTTGCAGGCCGAGACCGGGGATCGGATTCACGCCCACGCCGGTGATGACGGGCGGCGGGGTCGTGAGAGCGACCACGCTGACGTAGGTCGGGAGCGAGGTTGAGGTCAGAGAATTGGTATCGGTCACGCGGGCGGTGATCGGTGCGACACCCAACTGCGCGGTGGTCGGCGTCCAAAGCAATGAGTAGGTGCTGCCGTTGGCTACGGTCGGAGTCGTGCGGGTACCGACGACATTCCCAGAAACAAGAAATTCCACGAGCAGGACCGTCGCGGCGCTTCCGCCGGTAGCGGTGGCCGTAAGGGTGAGCGGCACGCCAGGGGTTGCCCGGGTCGGTGCGACTTGGGTGCCGAGCGGCGACGTGATTGCAACGGATGGGCTCGTAAATGCGGCCGTTACGGTCGCCGCGTTCGAGAGCGTGGTGTTACCTCGATCGTCGGTGGCGATCGCTTCGATGACGTAGCTACCAGGAAGGGTTGGAACAAATGAGCCGACATAGGGAGAGGCCACGACCGGACTACCCACCGGCGCCCCGTTGGCGAAAAATTGAACGCTGGAGACACTGCCACCGACGCCCAGCGCGGTTGCTGCGAGGCTGATGGCCGTACCAGGAATGGCGACCGAACCATTGGTCGGCGTGATCAGGGTGGAGGTCGGCGGCCGACCGACCGCTGAAACCACGGTAAGGGTTTGTGAAACATCGCGGAAAAAACCGGCATTATCGATCGATCGGACGGTCAGCGAGTAAAGGCCGGTGGCCGCGGGCGCCACGTATTTGTAGACGTAGGGTGCGGTGGTCATCTCCCCGACTTTGATGCCATCGATGTAGAACTCGACGCCGACAATGGCACGGCCCGCTGCGGCTTGGGTGGTCGCGAGCACGAAGCGCGTCGCTCCGGCCGGCAAGGTGGTACCGGGCGCGACACCGGGCGAAAGAGCCACCGTCAATGCGGGAGCCGTGGTGTCCGAAACGACCACGTTCACGATCGACGACGTCGCCGCGACGGTGAGTGAATCGATGGCGCGGGCCGTCAACTGAATGGTGCCCGCGACGGTCGGCGTCCACGCGATCGAATACGGCGCGGTCGTGACCGGCGCGCCAATGGCCACACCGTTGGCAAAAAACGCGACTGAGCTGATGGTCGCTCCGGTGCTAGCGCTGGCTGAAGCCGTGACGGTGACTGAAGTTCCCACGGTGGCGGTGGCGTTGTTAACCGGCGAGCTAATGGCGACCGTGGTCACAGCGGCTGCGGCTGCCGTGACGCTGACCGCGCTGGAGGTTACCACCGCACCCGTTGAGTCGGTGACGCGGGCCGTAAGAGAAAAATTACCGGCCGCAGGCGGAGTCCACGTTGCCGTGTAGGGCGCCGTCGAGACGGTGCTAATCACGGTGGTGCCGACGAGGAACTGGACTTGCGCCACGGTGGCGCCCGCGCCAGGCGCGGCGGTCGCTGTGAGGGTGACATTGCCACCGGCAGTAACGACCGCACCCATTGTAGGCGCGGTGAGTGAAATCGTGGGCGCTGCGGCAGCGACCACGTTTACGTTAACGGTCGACGAGGTGACGGCGGTCCCGTTGGAGTCCGTCACTCGCGCGGTGAGCGACGAAATTCCGGCGGCCGTCGGCGTCCAAGCGAAGCTGTAAGTGGAACCGGTCGTGGGGGCTAAGGCCGTGCCTACGACGGTGGAGCCAGAGAGAAAATCGACGCGGGTGACGGTGGTGCCACTGCTCGCCGCAGCGGTGGCGCTCAATGTCGCGGCGGTGCCCAGCGTGAGCGACGCGCCGTTGGTGGGCGCAGTTAGGGAGACCGTGGGCACGCCCGCGGCCGCAACGGTGACGTTGACGGCGGAGGAAGTGATGGCCGCACCATTGGAGTCAGTGACTCGGGCCGTGAGCGCGAAATTACCCGCCGCCGAGGGGATCCACGTGGTTGAGTAAGGCGCGGTGGTCACCGTGCCCACAATCGTGGTGCCAACGAGAAACTGGACTTGCGCAACAGTCGCGCCAGTTCCCGGAGCGGCGGTCGCCGTGAGGGTGACATTGCTACCGGCGGTAACGACTGCACCCGTCGAGGGCGCGGTGAGTGAGATAGTGGGAGCTGCGGCAGCGACCACGTTTACGTTAACAATCGACGAGGTGACGGCAGTACCGTTGGAGTCGGTCACTCGCGCGGTGAGGGACGAGATACCGGCGGCCGTCGGCGTCCACGCGACGCTGTAATTGGAGCCGGACGTGGGCGAAAGGGCGGTGCCGACGACGGTGGAGCCGGAGAGAAAATCGACGCGGGTGACGCTGGTGCCGCTGCTCGCCGCAGCGGTGGCGCTCAACGTCGCGGCGGTGCCCAGCGTGAGCGAGGCGCCGTTGGTGGGCGCAGTCAGGGAGACCGTGGGCACGCCCGCGGCAGCAACGGTGACGTTGACGGTGGAGGAAGTGATGGCGGCACCGCTGGAATCAGTGACCCGGGCCGTGAGCGCGAAATTTCCCGCCGCAGAAGGAATCCAGGTGGTTGAGTAAGGCGCGGTGGTCACCGTGCCCACAATCGTGGTGCCGACAAGGAACTGGACTTGCGCAACAGTCGCGCCCGCGCCGGGCGCGGCGGTCGCCGTGAGGGTGACATTGCTACCGGCGGTAACGACCGCACCCGTCAACGGCGCGGTGAGTGAAATAGTGGGCGCTGCGGCAGCGGCCACGTTTACGTTCACAATCGACGAGGTGACGGCGGTCCCGTTGGAGTCGGTCACTCGGGCGGTGAGCGACGAGATACCGGCGGCCGTCGGCGTCCAAGCGACACTGTAACTGGAACCGGCCGTGGGGGCTAATGCCGTGCCGACTACCGTGGTGCCCGAGAGAAAATCGACGCGGGCTACGGTCGTGCCGCTGCTCGCCACCGCGGTGGCACTCAACGTCGCGGCAGTGCCCAGCGTGAGCGACGAGCCGTTGGTGGGCGCGGTCAGGGAGACTGTAGGCACGCCCGCGGCAACAGTGACATTGACGGGGGAGGAAGTGATGGCGGCACCGTTGGAGTCAGTGACGCGGGCCGTGAGCACGGCGGCCCCGGTAGCGGTAGGGGTCCAATTAATCGTGTAAGGCGCAGCCGTAGCGGTACCGACAAGCGCAGTGCCGACGAGGAAATCAACTTTGGCGATCGTGGCCGGGCTAACTGCCGTGGCCGCCGCGGTGATAGGAACGACCGCCCCTAATGCCACCCCAGCACCCGTCGAAGGACTGGTGAGGCTCACCGAGGGCACGGTGATTGTGACGACGACAGCAGTCGAAGTCGCCGTGAAGCTATTTGAATCGGTCACCCGGGCGGTGAGGCTGGCGGAACCGGCCGCAGCCGGCGTCCAGCTAAACGAATACGGAGCAGTGAACGACGATCCGAGCACGGTGGCGCCCGAAAGAAAATCGACCCGGCTCACGGTGGCGCCGGCGGGCGCGGTGGCGTTGGCGGTGAGATTGACGGCGGCGCCGAGCCCAAGGGAGGAGGCGTTGGCCGGATTGGTCAGCGAGACCGTCGTCTCGGTGCTGGTAACCGTAACCAGTACCAGCGGGGAGGTCGCAGTATTGAGGTTAGGAGATGTGCCGGTGGTGACCGTCGAGGTGTCGGTGACGACCGCGGTCAGCGTGTAACTACCGGTCGAGGAGGGAGTCCACGTCGTGGAATACGGGATGTTGAAGGCTCCGCCGCCTACCGTGCCGATGGAAACACTGTTCACAAAAAACTCTACCTTCGAAACCTGCGTGCCGCTAGGGCTACTGCCGATGGTCGGCGTGGCGGTGATGGTGACCGAAGGCGTGGCGGCGGCGTTGATCGAGCTGCCGGTTAGCGGCGGGTTAATCGTTATCGTCGGTGTGGCTTGGGCGACGGTGGCGACGAGTAGCGCGCACGCGGCCGCGAACGCGCGGCGGAGAGAGAAGGCGGGCGGGGCGGAAATCACGTTGGGGACAACGCGATCCGCCTCGGAGCAGTGAGTGTTCATGGGCGGGGCTCCGGGTTGAGATTATTTGTTGCCGTCGCGCGTGCGGCCTTCGGCGCTGGCGGGCGTGACGATCGTCGGATTCTGGAAGAGCGAATTGGCCGGCGTGCTCTTCAGGTTCTGCTTCTGCGGCGAACCGCCGGGACTGAGCAGGTTGGCCGTGACGAAGATGAGGAGATTGCGCTTCTGCGAGCTCTCGCCCTTGGACCGGAAGAGCCGGCCGACGAGCGGGATGTCGCCGAAGAACGGGACCTTGTCGTTCACTTTCTTAACTTCCTCACGGGTGAGGCCGCCCATCACGAGCGTCGCGCCGTCCCAGATCGTGACCTTGGTCGTGATCTCGCGGACGGAGAAGATCGGCTGATAGAAACCGGGCGGCACCGTGACCGTTGTACCGGAGGAGATGGCGATACTAGGGCCGCCGTATTCGACGAAGCCTTCGAACTCGGTGACCTTCGGGTTGAGATCGAGGCTGATCGAGTAGCCGTCTTCCTCGACGGTGGGCGTGACTTTCATTTCGACGCCGACGTTGCGCGAGGTGAACTCCTGCGGCGTGCCGGCGGTGATCGTCACGCCTGCGCCGCCGGTGGCAGCACCGGAGGACGAGCCGACCTGGCTCTGAATTTCACCGTAGCTTTGCGGGTAACGGAATTCCTGGGCGACCACGATGTTGGCGGGGTTGCCGGAGAGCACGGTGACTTTGGGCGAGCTGAGAAGATCGCTGCCTTGTTTCTGCGAGAGCGCGCGGATGGCGGCGGTGACGTCGAACTCACCGACAAAGCCGGTGATGTTGGCGAGCGCAGCAGCGGTGGACCCGAGTGAGACGCCGCCGGGAATGGTAGCCGGGGCGATGGGCACGGTGAGATTGGGTCCGCCGCTCACGGCCGTGGAACTGATCGTGAGCGAATTGCCGTTGGAGGTGCTGGGGAAGGCTCCGGCGAGCGAGCGGTTGACGTTGTCCGTGGCGTAGGTCTCGCGCGGCACGAAAACTTGTCGGCCGTTGGCATCGAGGATGGGCGCACCGGTGACGGGATTGACTTGGGCGACACCGCGGCGGGAGAGGTTCCATTTGACGCCGAGTTCTTCGAGAGCGCCTTCCTGGACTTCCATGAACTTCGACTCGATCTCGACCTGACGGACGTCGTTGTAGCGGGCGAGGATGTTGCGGATGCGTTCCACGTTGCGCGCCGTCTGGGTGACGATGATCGCGGAACCGTCGTAGGCGAGGCTGCTGCCCTCGACGGTGAAGCTTACGCCGGCTTGTTGGAGAAATCCCTTCATCGAACCGGCTTCACCGCCGGAAACTCCGCCCTCGTTGGCCGGGCCGGAGGAAGAGGTCGCATCAGCTTTGCCGCCGCCGATGCCGGTCATCCGCAGCACGGTGGCGCGGGTGATCGGGAAGAAGGCGGTCTCCAAATTACTCGTCTCGCCGCCGGGGCGGACGACGACGGCATCGGCCTGCACCTCGTATTGGTAACCGGCGGATTCGGTCACGAAATCGAGCACCCGCTTCAGCGTGGCGTTGCGCAAGGTGAGCGTGACGACGGGGTTTTTGTTGGAGGGATCGATCAGCACGATATTCGCGCCTTTCGGACTGACGCCGGTTTGGTCAAATTCCTCGGAGGCTGCGCTCAGGGCGGCGACTACTTGGCCGATCTCGGCGCGCGTAAAGCTGACGTTGGGCAGCACGATCTCGTTGAGCTTCTTCACCAGCGGGGCGGTCGCGGCCGTGGCGGCATCATCGCGCGCGCGCTCCTGATAGATACCGGGGCGTTGCCAGCCCTTGGCGACTTCCTCGAGCAATTGGGTGCGCGTTTTCTCACGGTTGAGCGCGCCGGTCTCGGCTTTTTCTTGGGCGATACGGAGCAGAAAACCTTTGGCCACGGTATTGTCGGGGGCCTGCGCCTCGACCGTACGGAACGTGCTCTGCGCGCCGTCGATGTCGCCGGCGACGTATTGCGCGCGGCCTTTGGCGATCAACTGCTCGGTCGCAGCGCGGTCGGCGAGGAACTCGGCATCGACCCCGGGCGCGGCCGTGAAGCTCGCGGCGTTGGCCGACTGGGTCTCGGCGCGGGAAAGTTGACGCGTCAGGCCGGCGCTCCGGGAGCTGCCGGGTTCAAGGGCCGAAGCGGCGGCGAGGGCCGCGCGGGCACCGGCGGTGTCGCCCCGGGTGAGCAGCGACTGGGCTTGGTCGAAATAGAGAGAGGCCTGGTCGCGCTTGATCTCGGCGACGGTTTTTTGCGTGAGCGAGTTCATCGGCAACGACGCCAGAGCGGTGTCGAGCGTGGCGATGGCGGCGGCGAATTGACCGTCGGCGCCCAAAGCCCGGGCGGTCGCACGCTGGGTCGCAGCACCGGCGAGCGCGGCACTGATCCGGGCGGACTCGGCGGCGACCAAGGCATCGGCTTCCGCCTCGGCGGCGGCGCTGGCCGCGGCGGCAGACTCAACGGCGGGCGAGGCCGACCGCGGTGCAGCGTCGGGAATCTTGACCTCGATCATAGCCGGGACGTTTGAGGCGGAAGCAACGGGCGCGGCGGCGGCGCGTTGGGCGGCGGCTTCGCGGGCGCGCGCGGCTGAGGTGATCTCGGAGCGCAGGCGGGCGACCGAAGCATCGTTCGGAGCGACGGCGGAGAGCTGGTCGAGGCTGATCAGCGCGCCGGCATAATCTCCCGCGTCCCGCAAACGGAGGACATCGGCCATGAGCCGAATCTTGCGGTCTTCAGCCGAGCTTTGCGCAAAAACCCGCCCGGCCGGCACCGCGATGGAAACGACCGTGACGGCGAGCAGCAAGGAGAGGAGCGAGCGGACGGGGAGCTTGGATTTCATGGCAGTAGAAGAAAGTGACTCAGGGAGCAGAAGGGGTGAGATCGGAAGAATCGAAACGAACCGGTAACGTGCGGCGCCACGGTTCATCCAGATCGGGCGAAGTTTTGACGACGTCGATTGTGGCGAGCTCGGCGTTGATCTGTTCGATGCGATAAGACGCCGCACCGACTTTAAAACTGTCGCCGGGCCGCACCTCGCGCGGGGCGGATTCGCCCTCGACCGCGACAAAAGCAAACACGTTGCCCGTCATGCGGCGTTCGCGTTGGGTCAAAATCACGTCGCGGCCGGCGCGGGCATCGGTGACAACGGCCGTGCCCACGCGTTGCTTGAAGCCCATGCTTTCAGGGATGGAGATTTCCTCGCTGCGCACGGAGAAACGCCGGACCGAAAGTCCCAGATCGCCCACGCGGTGGCCGGCGGAGGCCAAGAAAATCTCGCCGCTGACGCGGTTCTCAAAAATCCCGCGCGCGTCCCCTTCCCCGCCGACATAGCCGATGAGCTGCAGCCGAAACGGCTCAGGCCGCACGCTGATGAGTTCCAAGCCGAAAGGTTCATCCGGCTGGTCGCCGCCGCCGACCGACGCCGCCGAAACCGAGAACTGGCGGGTGCGCGGGTTGTAGAAAATCTCGGGCGGGGTAAACACATCGTAGAGCCAATCCCGGCCCCGCGCGAGGGGTGCGGGCGGCGACCACACGGCCGACTTGACGACCGCGTCTGCGATCGCCGCCGGAGCGTAGGGCGGCGCGGACAACGCCGGACGGCCAATCGGCGCCGTCGCGCGATCCTGCCAAATTAGGAACCCAAACACCGCCGCCGAGACCACGGCGAGTCCCAGCGCGGCAAACAAGAGAGATTTGGCCGGGTTGGGTGTGCTCATGGGGCGGAGGCGGGCGCGGCGGAAGCTGGGACAAGCTCAACGAACTCAACCGTCACGGTAAACTTGGAAATCGATTTCGCCACGATTGGGGGAATGGCCGCGGGTTTTACGGCCACGGCATTCTTCGACGAAGAAGCCGCCGACAGCACGATCGAGGCAGCCGCCGGAGCTGCCGGCGCGGGCGAGGATTCTTCGCCAGCGAGGGAAAGGTCTTCGCCGGTCGCCGGTTCCACTTCCACCGTGCGCACGATCACCGGCAGCTCGAAAGTCGCGAGTTGGTTGAGCACGCTGCGCAGCGCGACCGTCGGCCCGGTGAACACCAAACGAAAGGCGCTCACCGTCACGAGCTCGGGGTTCGGTGCGACCAGACGCGGATCCAGATCAAAGTAATCGGGCGAGATCGAAGCGTTATTCTCCGGCACGATCTCGGGCAACGGCGCGGTAGGATCCGCGGCGACGGTGGCGGCAGCGGCCGCCAGCGCCTCAGCCCGGGCTTTGCGCTCGGTGGCCGTGAGAGGCCGCTCCCGCTTGATCGCCAAGATCGCGCGCGGGCGGGCGGCAAACAACGCATCGACCAGATACTGGGTCACCAGCCTTTGGCGGAAGACCGGCTCGATGAGCGCGGACTCCGGACCTTCGTTCGAGTAAAGGGCGAAGCCGAAATGCACGGCGCCCGGAGCGATCACGATGCCCAGTTTCCGGGCCTGCGTGCGGCTGCGTTCGACAAAGGTCGCCAGATCGAAATACGCGTCGGTGCGGGCGGCCGGGACTTTGACGGCGGCGAGCGCGGCGCCGGCCGGTCCGTGCCCGCGCAACTCACTCTGCATCGTGGCTAATACCGCACGGGCCCGGACGAGGTCGGCCTCGATTTCGGACGCAACTTCCCGCGAAGGCGCCGGCGCGGTGTCAGCCACCGCTTGGAGTTCAGCGCGGACCTCGAGCAATTTACGCTCGGCCGTTTTGGCCGCTTGGGCGCGATCCCAAATGAACCAGACCCCGCCCAGCACCGCCACGGCGATCAGCCCGAGGGCGAGGTTAAAGAATGAGAGTTTTTTTCCAGTCATCGGATGGGCCGGGATCAGAGCGGGCGCTTGGGGTTGACCACGAGCGTGAAGTCGAAACGCAAAAGACCGGGCTGCGTGCTATCGAAGCGCTCGTTCTCCACGGCCGTGACAAACGGAGATCCCGTAAATCCGCTGATGAGACTCTTCACGCGCGCAAACGACTCCGGACTCACGTTGGAAACGGGATTGGTCACATCAAGCAGCCTTCCGCTGAGGGTGAGCTTCAGCGGCGGCACCGGAGGAGTCACCGGCGCGGCCCCCTCAACGACTGGGGCCGCCTCCATCCCCTCTGCCGAAGGCGGCGGCAGGAGCTGAATGCGCTCCAACCAGACGTCGCCCACACTGGCGAGGCGGGTCTGCACATCGGCGAGAAACTCCAGCCAATTGCCCTTGGTCGCGACCAGGCCTTCAAGCGCGGCGATCTGTTTCTTCGCCTCTTCGATCTGGGCGAGGTGATCCACATTGCGCGCCTCGACCGAGCGGAGCGGGCGGAGCTGGCCCTCGACCTGGGCGACTTGGTCGTGAGCCCGGGCGACGCGGTTTTGAAAATAAAAGACCGGAGGCAACAACGCCGCGGCCGCTAGCACCGCCGCCGCAAGGTAGAGCGGCTGACGTTTGCGGAAAGCCAGCGCGTCGGTGATCGCCGCCGGCAACAACGTCACCGTCGCGACCGGCTGCACCAAGCTCACCGCGAGGCCAACCAGATCGGCCATGAGATAAGAAAGGCTTTCCGCCCCTGCCGCCCGCGCATCGGCGGACACCTCGACCCCCCGCAACGGCTCGTAGCGTTCGACCGGCAGCTTCAGGCGCTCGGACAAGGTGGACAGCAAATCAGCGATCAGTGAGCCGCCACCGGTGACGTAAACCTTCGCCGGTTGGGGTGCGCCCATCTGCCGCCGGTGATTCACGATCGAGCGCGCGACCTCAAGATGCAGGCGCCCGGCAAACCCCGCCGCCGCGCGCTGCACCGCGGCGCGGGCCGGCGAGTTTTCGGGCAACTCGGAGCGATCCGAAAGCACGGCGACCTTGAGCGCTTCGGCCGCGGAAAAATCGATGCGCAGTTCTTCCGAGATCGCCGCCGTGACCTGATTGCCCGCCAGCGGAAACGTGCGGATGTAGAAACGCTCGCCGTCGAGAAAGAGCAGGTTAGTCGAGCGCGCGCCGATACTTATCACGAGCGCGCTGCCGGGCGCCTCCGGATAACTGTAACGGAACGCCGCGCGAAGGGCCAAGCTGCTGGGCGTGGCCCGCTCCGGCGCGAATCCGGCGCCATCCGCCGCCGCACACAGGCTTTCAAGAGCGTCCACTTTGGCCGCAGCAAACATGACCTCAAGGTCGAACCCGTCGTCGGCGATCACGACATGGTCCCAAATCACGTCGCTGAGCGGATAGGGAATATGTTGTGAGGCCTCGAACGCGAGACTCTGGGTGCGTTTCGCGGGATCAAGCGCCGGCGTCTTGATAAACTTCGTTAACGCGAGATGACCGGGCACCGTGACGACGCAAGGCCCGGCAAGCTTCTCCCGGACGGCGACGGCCCCAAGTGCCTTCGCCGCGTGATCGTTCCATCGCGCCTCATGCGCCGGATCTGCATCCTGACCCTCGAAAACAAAACGCTGGAGCACGATGCGACCGGTCGCACTCACGCCAAAGCTGCCGGCGGTGACATGACTTGCGCCCAAATCGAGGGCGAGAACGCGAGGGGAACGCATAGACGAAAGAGGAGGCGATTTCAGATGGACGCGCGCGGCAAGCGGAAACTCACGGCCCCGCCCGAACCGGGGTGTGACCAAGCGTTTCCCGCCGCACGAAACTGGGCGTGGCCCGCGGATACTCGCCCGCAAACGGCGTCAGATACTGGGGCAGCAACAAGCCCGCATTCGAGGCCGCGGCGGCCGCAGCCGTGCTGAGAAAAGCCCGGCGGGCCGAGCCATCGGCCAACGCTGCGGCCTGATTCGCCTTGGCCGAAGGGATCGCTCGCCCGGCTACGGTCAGATCTACCGCCCAGAGTTTCGGCGTTCCCCTGAGTTGATCGCGCTTCACCAACTCCGGCGGCAGGTAGAACCGCACATTGGCCCGACCGGTCTCCAAAGCCACGCACTCAGCCTCGGCCCGATAGTAGTCTATGCGCCGGGCACCGCCCGCTGTCGCCGGCAATTCCCAGCCCAACGTCAGCGCCACGCCCACCCGGCTGATCGCTCGGCTGCCGCTGTCGGGCGGTACATTCACCGCCAAAACCAGTTCGGCCTCGAACCACGGTTCGGTCGCACCGCCGGGGGCGCGGGCCGAGCCGAATCGCGCGACCGAGACCTCGACCACCTCACGGCCGGCCCCGATCAAGACGAACGGCAGACCGAGCATGAAAACGGCCAGAAGAAATAAGCGTGGGGCGCGCACTTTTGAAAAAAGTTGTGCGACCTCCGGACCGCGTCACGCTCATTTTTTCCACCTGCGGCACTATTTTTTCGTCCCGGGTGTAACCGCTCACCATGTCGTCCGTCCCCGCCCTTCCCTACAAAATCGCCGTTCTTGTATTTCTGGAAAACGCCGCCGGCGAACACCTGCTCCTCCTGCGGGCGAAACCGCCCAATCTGGGAATTTGGAGCCCCATCGGCGGCAAATTGGACACCGCCACCGGTGAATCCCCGTTCGAGTGCGCCGTGCGCGAAACGCAGGAGGAGACGGGCTTCACCATCACGGCGGGCGACCTGCATCTGTTCGCCATGATCGCCGAAAAAGCCTACGAGGCGCAGTCGCACTGGCTGATGTTCCTGTTTCGTTGCCGCCGCCCCATCCCCGGGCTCCCGGCCGACATGGAGGAAGGTAAGTTTGGGTTTTTCAGTCGCGCCACGATCGACAGCACCTTACCCATTCCGGAAACCGACCGCCGGGCCCTCTGGCCTATTTTTGACCAATACCGCGACCGCTTCGTCGCGCTCAAGGCCGACTGCGCGCCCGGGCAACCGGTCCGCATCGAGATCGAGCAGATCACCCCGGCGGCCGTTTGACGCGGGAATGAACCTCGAAGCGAAACAACGCTTGATTTCCAAAACTTCCGCCGAACACTTTGAACTTTAACACTGAAAACAACACACCCGTGAGCAAGAAACCGAGCGCCACCATCGACAAGAAACCTGCCGCCCCCGTCTCCTACGGTCAGGCTCCCGTCAACGCCTCGCTCACCGCCGAGCAGAAGATCGAGCTCTACCGCCAAATGGTGCGGATTCGCCGCTTCGAGGAACGCAGCCATCGCGCCTACACCGGCAAGAACGCCGCAGGCGGGGCCAACATCGGCGGTTTTCTCCACCTTTATAATGGCCAGGAAGCGATCGCGGTCGGTTGCTGCTCGTTGATGGGCAAACACGACCACGTCATCACCGCCTACCGCGACCACGGCCACGCCATCGCCGTCGGTATGGATACCAAAGCCCTCATGGCCGAGCTTTACGGCAAGATCACCGGTTGCTCCAAGGGCAAGGGCGGCTCAATGCACTTTTTCTCACCCGAGCGTAACTACTGGGGCGGCCACGGCATCGTCGGCGGTCAAATCCCCCTTGGAGTCGGTCTGGCCTACGGCGTGAAATACAAAGGCCATAAAGGCTCAGCCATGGCGTTCATGGGCGACGGCGCCGTCAACCAAGGTGCCGTCCATGAGGCTTACAATCTCGCCGCACTTTGGAATCTGCCGTGCGTTTTCGTTATCGAGAACAACGGCTACTCCATGGGCACGAGCCAAGCACGCTCCTCCGCCGGCGAACTCGCCAAACGCGCCGAGGGTTACGGAATCGCCTGGGCCGTCTGCGACGGCCACGACGTTTACGAAGTCCGGGCTACGATGGACAAGTACCTCACCATCGCCCGCGAGGAGTGCAAACCCGCCGTCGTCGAAATCGATACCTACCGTTACCGCGGCCATTCCGTCGCCGACCCGGATAACACTTACCGCACCAAGGCCGAGATCGAGGAATACCGCCGCACCAAGGATCCGATTCAGGTTTTCCAAGCTATTCTTTTGGCCGAAGGCGTCCTGACCGAAGCCTCAGCCGAGAAGATCGATGAAGCCGCCGTCGCCGAGGCCGAGGCCGCCGCCGAATTCGCGGACGCCAGCCCATACCCCACCGCCGAGGACATCCAAAAAGACGTTTACTGGGAGTCCGACAATCCCGACCAGCGCACCTCCCAAGGCCGCTTGTTCTTCAACTGAGCCGCCCACGCCGTCTCCCAACTCCCAGCTCCCAACTTTTCCGTCTCCGATGCCACAGATCACCTACCGCGAAGCCGTCCGCCACGCCCTTGCCGAAGAACTCACCCGCGATCCCAACGTGGTCGTCATGGGCGAAGAGGTCGGCCAATTCCAAGGCGCCTACAAAGTCACCCAAGGCCTGCTCGAAAAATTTGGCCCGTTGCGCGTCGCCGACACGCCCATCAGCGAAGCCGGGTTTATCGGCATGGGCATCGGCGCCTCGATGCTGGGCGTTCGCCCGGTGATGGAACTGATGTTCTGGTCCTTCTACTCCGTCGCCTTTGACCAGATTCTCAACAACGCCGCCAACGTCCGCTACATGTCCGGCGGCCAGATCAACTGCCCGATCGTCATCCGCGGTCCCGCCAACGGCGGCACCAACGTCGGTGCCACCCACTCCCACACGCCCGAGAACGTTCTCGCCGCACACCCCGGCGTGAAGGTCGTCGTCCCCTCCACCGCCTACGACGCCAAAGGCCTGCTCAAATCCGCCATCCGCGACAACGACCCGGTCTTCTTCTTGGAGAACACCATGCTTTACGGCGAAAAAGGCGAAGTGCCCGACGAGGAATACCTCATCCCGCTCGGCAAAGCCGACGTGAAGCGCGAAGGCAAAGACCTCACGATCGTCACCTACGGGCGGCCCGTGATCCAATCGCTCGCCGTCGCCGAGTTGCTCTCGAAAGAACACGACATCTCCGCTGAAATCATCGATCTCCGCACCATTCGGCCGCTCGATATCGACACCGTGCTCGCCTCCGTGCGCAAGACCCACCGCGTCCTCATCGTCGAGGAACAGAAGCCGTTCTGCGGCGTTGGCGCCCAACTCACCTATATGATCCAGGCCGAGGCGTTCGACGAACTCGATGCCCCGATCAGCCGTCTTTGCACCATCGACGCGCCCGCGATTTACAGCCCGCCCGTCGAAGTCGAGCAGCTGCCCAACCCGCAGCGCATCCTGAAAGCCGCTCTCGCCCTCCTCGACTAAGACTAAGCCGCTTTTCCGGCTCTCAACTCTCAGCTCCCAACTCTCAACTTTTCCGAGCAATGGCCAATATCACCTTAATGCCCAAACTCAGCGACACCATGACGGTGGGCACGCTGACCAAATGGTTCAAGAAAGAGGGCGATGTCGTAAAAACCGGCGACATGCTTGCCGAAGTTGAAACCGACAAAGCTACGATGGAGCTGGAGAGCTACTTCAACGGCACGATTCTAAAAATTTTCAGCGCCCCCGGTTCGTCGCTCCCGATCGGCGCGCCGCTCTGCGCCATCGGCAAGCCCGGTGAGACCTACGAAATGCCTGCGCCCGCCGCTGCCCCGGCGGCACCGGCCGCCCCTGCGCCCGCCGCCACTCCGACTCCCCCGCCCGCGCCCGCTCCGGTCGTGATCGCCGCCGTCGCCGCACCGAAGGCCGCCGCTCCCGCGCCAACCGTGAGCGCCGCTCCCGCCGGCCGGATCCGCATTTCGCCCCTTGCCCGCAAGCTCGCCGAAGAAAAGCGCATCGATATCACGCGCGTCAAAGGTTCCGGTCCCGGTGGCCGCATTGTCCGCGCCGACATTCTCGCGGCCGAGAAAAACCCGCCACCCGCCGCCGCAAAACCGGCCCGCGCCGATGCCGTTCCGGCCTGGGGTTACCGCTCCGTCCTCGACAAGTCCCCGGTCCAAGCCGAGGCCTTCGCCCCCGCATCAAACATGCGAGCGACCATCGCCCGACGCCTGCTCGAAGCCAAGACGACGATCCCGCACTTCTATCTCGATCTCGAAATCGACGCCGGCCCGCTCCTCACCCTCCGCGAACAGCTCAACGCCGGTCTCGCCAAGGACGGCGTCAAACTTTCCGTCAACGATTTCGTCCTCAAAGCCGCCGCCACCGCGCTCCGCGCCATCCCGGCGGTGAACACGTCTTGGACGGGTGCCGGGATCCAATCCCACGGCGCGATCCACGTCTCGTTCGCGGTCGCGATCGAGGACGGCCTGATCACCCCGGTCATCCGCGATACCGATGCCAAGAGCCTCTTCCAAATCAGCACGGAAGCCAAAGCCCTCGGCGGTCGCGCCAAGGACAAGAAACTGCAACCGGCCGAGTTCACGGGCGGCACGTTCTGCGTTTCCAATCTCGGCATGGCCGGTATCGACCGCTTCTGCGCGATCATCAATCCGCCGAACGCCGCGATTTTGGCCATCGGCGCGACGGTCAAGAAGCCCGTCGTCGTCGGCGACGAGATCGTGATCGGCCAACGGATGAATCTTACCCTCTCCTGCGACCATCGCGTAGTGGACGGCTTGCTCGGTGCGAAATTCCTCAACGCCATCAAAGCCCACCTCGAGAGTCCGTCGTTGTTGCTGCTCTAAGCGCCTTTGACCGCCGAACTTTGCTTCGGGCAAGGGCTTCAAGCGCCGATTCCCCACGCGGGACTCGGCGCTTTTGTTTACCCGGCGACTAACCTTCCGCCCGCAGTTTGGCGTCGGCTTCGATCAGGTTGATGAGCCTGTCGAGCGTGGCCCGCACCTTCGCTTTGATCGCTGGCAACTCGGCTAGGCTCGCCACCTTTTCGTGGGCGAAGAGATAGAACTTCATCTTCGGCTCCGTGCCGCTGCCGCGGGCGGCGAAGCTGTAGCCATTGGCGAGCGTGACCAGGTAGAGATCCTGTTTTGGAATCATTTCGCCGTCGACGTCATGGATATCCTCACGGCCGAAGTCTTGAAACTTCGCCACCGCCACGTCGCCAAACCGCTTCGGCGGGCTCGCGCGGTAGGTATCGAGGATGCGCTTGATCTTCGCGTTACCACTCGCGCCCTCGTAATAGAGGTTGATCACGCCCTCGAGGTAGAAGCCGCAGCGCAGAAAAATCTCATCGAGATACTCCGGCACAGTCAGTCCGCGGCTTTTCACCCACGCACAGAGCTCGGCGAACATCAGGCAGGCCGCGTTGCCGTCTTTGTCGCGGACGAAATCGTTGGGCAGATAACCGTAACTCTCCTCGGTGCCGAACGCGTAGAACGTGCTGTGCTGCATGAGCAGTCGGGCCCGCTCCCGGAGCGCCAATCCTTCGTAGTCAAAACCCGCCGGCATCGCCGCCAACAGTTGGTTCTCGTAGCCGCGCATCTTGGCCGCGATCCACTTGAAGCCCGTGAGCGTGTTTACGACTTTCACTCTATGCGCGCGCCCAATCGCGTCTTGGAGTTGGCTGGTGACAAAGGTTTTTACGAGACAGGCGCGGTCCGAGCCTGCGGCGGGTATCCAGCCGAGTTCTTTGTATTTAGTGAGCCGGTAATCGGCGAGCAGCGCTCCGATCTGGTTGCCGGTCAGCAGCTCCATTTTTCCTGCGCGGTTACGCACGGCCACGCCCATCCGGTCAGCGTCCGGATCGGTCGCGAGCACGACATCGCAGGCCTCGCGCTCCGCCAACGCCACGGCCAGCGCCAAGGCCGCCGCGTTCTCCGGGTTGGGCGACTTGACCGTGGGAAAACTGGCATCGAACACCAATTGCTCTTTCACGGGATGCACGTCGCAGCCGGCATGAATCAACAGCGGGATCGAATGCACCGAACCGGTGGCGTGAATGTTGGTGAAAGCGATTTTGAGCTTGGTCTGCTTGAGGACGTCGTGGTCGATCGCCGCCTGCGCCGCGACTTGGAGGTAAGCATCGTCCGCGTCGCGCCCGAGCGTTGTGACGCCGGCGAGATCGATCGCCAAAAACGCACCGAGCTCGGCGAGCGGCACAGCATTGACCTCGGCGACGATTCCCGTGTCGTGCGGCGGCACCACTTGGGCCCCATCGTCAAAGTAAGCCTTAAACCCGTTGTCGTGGGGCGGATTGTGGCTGGCGGTGATGACTACGCCGGCATGGGCCTTGAGCCAACGTACGCTGTAGCTCAGTTGCGGGGTCGGGCGCGGTCCGTCGAAAATAAACGCCTCGCCGCCGAGCTTGGTCCACGTCGACGCCGCAAGCTCGCAAAAGTGACGCGAGAAATGGCGCACGTCGTACGCGATCACGAGGCGGGGTTTCGCGCTCACGCTCTGCCGGCCCAGATGCTTTTGCGTATAGCGAAAGAGACCGATCACGGCCCTCGAGAGCGTGAAATCGTTCAACAAGTTGCTCCCGATCGCCGCGTGTTCCGGGGAACCGGCCGCATCGCGTCGGCCGGTTTCGGCCGCAGCGGTGACGACGCCGATCGTCCGGCCCCGCATCCCGCCGGTGCCAAACTCCAAGTAGCGGTAGAACCGGTCATTGAGCTCACCCCACGCCGATTTTGTGATCAGCTCGTCGATGCTCTCGACGGCCCAAACCGGCAAACCGGCGGCAAGAAACGCCGCGATATTCTCCGCGGTGCTGGGCATGATTTGTCCGGCCTTGGCGGCAGCTTGGACTTGGGCGAGAGTGGACATGGTTTTGGAAAGATAAGGGGCCGAATCAGGCGAGCACGAGGCCGTCGACGAGGAGAGGTTTTGTCGGGAGCCCGGCCCAGGCCTCGGCAAATGAATCCTCGTCGTAACCAAACGACGGAGCGATCTCGAGATTGACGGCCGGCAAGCCCGAGGCATCGGTCGACAACATCGCGCCGTTAGCATTGAGCCAGCGGGCAAATTGCCGACGTTGGTCGTCGCGGCAAGATTGCGGGGAATCGACCCCTTCCGCGTTTTTCACCGGCGAAAAATCGTCCGCCCGACTCGTTTCAATCACCAGCGGATTCTTGGCGAACGGTTGGGCGTCGAACACAAAAAGCTCAAACTTCACGCCGTTTGCCTTGGCCGGTTTCACCACCGAACCGCCGGCGTCGATGGTCGGGATTTTCTTGTCGGCGCGGTGAAACGGCAGCGCCAAACCGGCGTCGCCCGAGCGCGCCATGCGCCGGATGAATTCCCGCTCCAGCAGATGAATCGCGATACTGCCCGCGCGGTAGCGCAGTTGTCCGTCAGCCTCCGTTTCCCGCTGCATCGCCATCGGCAAATCCGAGTATTCGACCACCACCAACTTTCCATGCTGCACGCAAAAATGCCCAAGTTTTTCTTCCGCATAAGCCTTCGGCACCATCTTGCTGGACATTTCCGATCCGTGCAGCAGGTGCCACCCGATGAACGTCGGATCAATCGCCCGCACGAGCGGATTATCGACCTGAAAATAGCTCAACGTGTCGATGCCTTCGCGCTGCATGAGATCGAGCGCGCCACTCCGCTCGAGCGCCCGCAACGAGCCCCCGTGCCCGTCGGGCGAGAGCGCGATCGAGCCAATGGTATCGAGCAGGATTTTCCCCTCAAAATTCACCGCCGGCATCCGCCCTTGGCGGAAAAAATGCACCCTGGCCGGGTCCAGACCAAAACAAGCATGAGCCTTGAAAAACGCCTCGGTCGCCGCGTGATTCTGATGGCTGGTCATAATGAACCAATGCAGCGGTCGCCCGTAGCGCTTCCCCGCGGCACGCAATTTTTCCGCGAAGACTTGAAAGAGCGTTTTGCCCATCACGGGCGTCACCGGAAACGTGCCTTTCGGCCCGTCGTAGCCGAGGCGAGTGCCCTGCCCTCCGGCGACGGTAAACGCCGCGACCCGTCCGGCCCGCAGCGCGGTTTCACCGGCAACTTTGGCCCGTTGCCACGCGGCGGCATCGCCGCCGTGGGCGATCACCGGTTGATAGGGCGCCGGGGCCAGTCCCGTCAGATCAACTCCCGCGGCGGCTCCGGTCGGCACGACCAAGGTGCGATTCAAACGATCCACTTCGCCCAGATCGATTTCAGCGGCTTCGCTCAACAACCGGGCTTGTTCGACCGGGCTCAGCCGGTCGAAGAAGGCAAATACTTGGCCTTGGCCGGCTTGTTGGAACGTAGCGACGAGAGGGTGCTGGGGCGCCATACAGAGGGAGTTGCGATCAAGGCAGTTTCAGTTCTCCGAGAAACGAAAGACAAACTCCTCCGGGCGCGCGTAGCCAAGCTTTCGCCGGATCACCTTGTCCACGTAGCTGGGATCGGAACTGAGGCGTTCCAGCACTTTTTCCTGATACTTGAGCCGCAACTCGGCATCCGCCACCAGTCGACGATTCTCCGCTTGGACCGACTTTAGCCGGGCGTATTCCTCGCGTGCGTCGATGAAAAAAACGCCGGCAGCCAAGCCGATTCCACCGATCAACACGAGGTAGAGGGCAAGAATACAACGGCGGAGATTCACGGGATGGAAAACGGATAAAACGCGGCCGGGCCTTGGCGAGTAAAGGAGATTTCAACCTTGAATCCGCCGCAGCCCAAGCCCCCGAATTTACCAACCACGGCCGCACCCGAATTAACCCGGATAAAGCCGGTGAACCGGCTTCACCTCAGGGGTGAGTCGTTCGCTGCTCCCATCGACATCTTTGTAGCGACATTCGGGCAGCAAGCGGTTAGCAGCGCCGACCCGAGTCGGGCCTTCGATCCGGTCGCGAATCGCTGGGAAAAAATGGAGGAAGCCGGCGCTTGACGTGATTGGACTGCCGGGCTGGCGCAAGCGCCGGAGACTGACATTTTCGTCAGCGATTTGGCCGGTATTGGGCTTGCGCATATTTTTCACGAGGTATGAATCGAGCGGAATTCGCGACGCAGCCGTTCCCTTCTGCTTCATGCCAATCCGCCGCATCTGGCCGGTAGTTATATTATCGCTTGTCACCTTCGTGATATGGTGCGCCTCCATGGGGCGATTGAATACCGCGGCCTGGAACCGGCCTTTTTCCCTAGAGGGAGACGCGCTCGAGATTTACGCGCGCGCGCAGGCGGCGTCGGAGGATCCATGGCAGCCTCTCCGAGGCTACGCGGACGTATCGCGGCTTGGCGCGCCATTCAGCGCGGACTGGACCCGCTACCCCGTATCCGACCGGCTTGTATTCACTATTATTGGATTACTGGCCCGCGCGCCGAACGAGTTTGTCGCGATCAATCTGGCGGTGGCGGCGTTGCATGTGATCAACGCTCTGGGCTTCTATGTCTGTGCGCGTTTTCTGCGCTGGCGCGTGGCGTGGGCGTTCGCTTTCGCGCTGCTCTTTTCGTTTTGCAGCTACAATTTCCGCTGGGGCGTCACCGTCTCGTTCTCGCAAACGTTCGCGTTGCCGCCGCTGCTTCTGCTTTGCGGATGGGTCGGTCGCGATGCGCCCGCGGTGCGATCGCGCGGATGGAATTGGCTGGCCCTCGGACTGGGCGCGTGGCTGGGCGGTGCGAACCCCTATCTGGGCTTCTTCGCGGGGCAGCTCGCCGGTTTTGCGACGCTGCTGCAGTGGTTGCGGATCAGAGATTCCGCCCGGCTGCGCGCCGGCATTCTTTTTCTGGGCATGCTCGTGGGATCGTTCGCCCTCCACAACGCGTCGTACTTCATGGCAGACGCGACCGGCGCCGGCCGACTGACGTTGAGCCGGAATTATGCGGGAACCGAGATTTACGCGATGAAGCTAACGGATCTGGTCATGCCTTCGGCTTCGCATGCGGTGCCCCTCTTGGCGGACTTGGGCCGGCTCTACCGGGCGCGGTCGGCGTTTCGGGCGGAATTTTTCGCCCCTTATTTAGGCGTGGTCGGTATTTGTGGTTTGGCCGGACTCTTTTGGTTTGGATTCCGCTGGGTGTTAGCCAAAGACCGCCGGCGGCGCCCGCTGCCAGATGGCATTCTTGGCGTGGGCTGGACGCTGCTGTTTTCCTCGGCGGGGGGCGTCAATTCTCTCCTCGCTTTGGCGGGACTGGACATATTTCGCGCCAGCGGTCGCTTCAGTATCTTTATTCTCCTTTGGTCGTTCTTCTTTGCGGGCCGATGGCTGCAACGGCGCAGCCAGCATGTCGGCCGCCCTTGGGTTGTGGTGATGGCGACCTCCATCGCGGTGCTGGGCGTGATCGACAGCCTGCCCATGCAGCGCATCGGCGCGGTAATGCCTTACGATTCTAGTCTGATCGAAAACCATCGCGCCCTGACCGCCGCACTGGAGGCGAGGATAGGCACGGGGCCTCGGATTTTTCAACTGCCCACTACGCGCTTCCCGGAGGCCGGCAAGGTGGTCAATATGGGCGACTACGAACATTTGCTGCCTTATCTCGCGTCCGACAGGGTGCATATTTCCTACGGCAATCTTCGCCACACGCCGACTTCGCGAGCGATTCGCACCGTCGGCCAGCTCCCGCCGGAGCGAATGAAAGACGTGCTCGAGGAAGCGGGCTTCCACGCCATCTGGATCAATCGGCGTGGATTTGCGGACAACGGCGATAGCTTGATCGCCAGCCTGCGGACTCTCGGACTCCAGGAGCTATCGCAGAAGTTCGTTCCTCATATCTTTATCTTTCTGCTGCGTCCCGCGTCCAGCCCGCACCCTTTCAATCCCAGCCATCCTGAATTTTATCCCCGTTGGGATCCGACGGCGAAGCGCACCATCCCGGCCATCCGGGTGGTCAAGGACTGGGACGACATCGAGCGAGAGCCCAACCGCTCGTGGCGGTGGGCGCAGAAGTCGGGTACGGTCGGCATTTGGATGCGGCGGGCGGGCACGGTGCGGCTCTCGTTTCTCGCGGCAACCCGCAGCAGGGGAAATCTGACGCTAGAACTCGCGGGACGCGAAGTGTGGAGCATGCCGGAGGAAGCGCGCCTTCGCTTCGAGCCGGGGCTGGAATTGCCCTTACATGCCGGCTGGCATCAGCTGACCTGGCGCTTCGACGGACGCCTGCGACCGGCCGGGGGGACGGATGGCCGCTTGCTGGGATTCTCGATCGAGAATCTGGCGCTCACGGTGGTCGATAACGTGCAAACCCCTCCCGAATCCGATCCCCCCTGAAAATCCAGTTTCCTTTCAGCGACCGCCAGATCACGCCTTCGCCCTGCTCCTCGACCCGTCTCGAGACTTTAGAAAGTAATGAGACATCCGGCAAAGAATCAAGGTAAGGCACCCCGATTCACGTCGTCGGCAACCTGTGGCGATTATTGGCACTCTTTTAGGACTTTGACCCTTTTCCTTATTAGGACTTTGCGTCCTACTTGAAACTAAAAAAATCGGCTAACTCTTTATTTAAAAAAGGCTTCCGTTAAAATGGAGCGGGCGAAGAGACTCGAACTACTGCGCTCACTTTTGCAATCATTCTTAGCCGGACTCATGCAATTGAGGGTAGGATAAGTTGGTGAGGACCGGCTCTGGCGGAGAGAGCGGCAACTGCATCGCAGTGCTCGTCGGCACTCAAT